>JAXLWT010000099.1:0-4682 GCA_046328375.1 Thermomicrobiales bacterium | reverse complement strand
CGTCCTCGTCAACGCAGGCGGCGCAGTGATGCTCCAGCAGGACGATGCAACACCAGACCGCTTGTTGGAAGCGTGCCTGGCGATCCTTGAAGATCCCGGCCGGAGACAGCAAATGAGCGATGCCGCTCGCTCCGTGGCCCAACCCGAAGCCGCGTCGAAACTGGCAGATCTCGTCCTGGAGTTAGCTGCCCGCTAGCCCCCCAGCCCAATCTCGATCGCCTCCCCAACCGTATCTGCTCGCAACACGCGCATGCCGGCGACGTCGGTCGTCCCTTTACGCGCCGCTGAAGCAGGAATGATTGCCTTACTGAAGCCGAGCCGCTGCGCCTCAGCCAGGCGGCGTTCAATCTGTGAGACAGCCCGCAGTTCGCCACCCAGGCCCACTTCACCGATTGCGACCAGTTCCGGGTCGATCGCCAGGTCCCTGAAGCTGGAGGCCACGGCCATCGCCACCGCCAGGTCCGCTGCCGGCTCGCCAATACGAATACCACCAACGACGTTGGCGTAGATGTCCTGGTTGCCCAGACCGAGCCCGACCCGCTTCTGCAGGACCGCGACCAGGAGCTGCAAGCGTCCGTTGTCCAGGCCGTTCGCGTTGCGCCGGGGCAAGCCATAGGCAGACGTCGTGGCCAACGCCTGCACCTCAACCAGGATCGGGCGTGAGCCCTCCACGGTCACTGCCACGCTTGAACCTGATGTCCGGCTGTTGCGCTCCTCGAGAAAGGCCGCTGAGGGGTTGCGCACCTCGCGCAGTCCTTCCTCGGCCATCTCGAAGACGCCCACCTCGTCCGTCGAACCGAATCGGTTCTTGACCGCCCGCAGGACGCGGAAGTGACCGTAACGCTCCCCCTCCAGGTAAAGCACCGCATCCACCATGTGCTCGAGAACCCGTGGTCCCGCGATCGTGCCTTCCTTCGTGACATGCCCAATGATGAATACCGGCACGTTACGGCTCTTGCCCCACTGCATCAACCGCGCGGTGCACTCCCGCACCTGGGACACACTCCCGGCGGACGAGGCGATTTCGTCCACCGTCACGGTCTGGATGGAATCCACGATCAGCAGAGCCGGTTCCTCTTCAGAAGCGGTGGCCAGGATGGCATCCAGGTCAGTTGCCGAGAGGATGTGCACGTGCGCGTCCTGGACGCCGAGGCGCTCGGCACGCAGCCGAATCTGGTGCGCGCTCTCCTCCGCCGAGACGTACAGGACCGGTGCCGCGGCGGTCCCCAGACCTGCCGCAGCCTGCAGAACCAGCGTCGACTTTCCGATCCCTGGATCCCCGCCAATCAGGGCGAGCGTCCCGGGAACCAGCCCACCACCCAGCACACGGTCCAGCTCCGAGATGGGGACCGGGATCCGCATCACCCCGCTTGCACCAAGCGCGGATAGCGGCTGCGGCTTCTCGGCATTGCGCCTGGCGCGTTCCACCGGCGCAACGCGCCGCTCCTCGATCGTTTCCACCATCGAGTTCCACGCGCCACAGCCGGGGCACTTGCCCAGGTAGGCCGGACTGGCAGCGCCGCACTGTTGACAGATGAAGCTCGTACGCGGCTTGGCCATCAGAACCTCTGTTCCAGCCGGGGAGCCCCCGGAGAGACAACAAACGGGGCGGCGCATTTGCCGCCCCGTTTGTTGAGTTACTGCGAGTAGATCAGGAAACGCCCGCCAGCGCGCCCGCCTCGGAGTTGACCGGCTCCAGCTTGAGCAGATCCTCCTCAACATCCACCCGGATCGTGGAACCCGGCTGGAAGCGCGTGTCGAGCACACCCTCGGCGAGCGGGTCCTCGATCAGGTTCTGGATGATGCGGCGCAGCGGACGAGCCCCGTATGTGTGGTCGTAGCCACGCTCACCCAGCAGATCCATCGCCGCCTCAGTCACCTCGAGCTCGATGCCCTGCTCCAGCAACTGCTTCCGTACGCGGGCCAGTTCCAGATCCACAATCTGCCGGATCTGCTCCTTGGCCAGCGAGTGGAATACGATCACGGCGTCGATACGGTTGAGGAACTCGGGACGGAACGTCTGCTTGAGTTCGCCAGTCACCTTCTCGCGCATGCGATCGTAATCGCGCGCCTTCGCCTTGTCCTCGTCTTCCTTGATCGTGAAGCCGAGGTGCATGTCGCGCGAGATCTGGTTCGCGCCCACGTTTGAGGTCATGATGATGATGGTGTTGCGGAAGTCGACCTTGCGCCCCTTGGCGTCTGCCAGGTTTCCGTCCTCCATGATCTGGAGAAGCATGTTGAACGCTTCCGGGTGCGCCTTCTCGATCTCGTCGAGAAGGATCACGCTGTACGACTTCCGTCGTACCGCTTCCGTCAACTGACCACCCTCTTCGTACCCGACATAGCCTGGAGGTGCGCCAACCAGCCGGCTGACCGCATGCCGCTCCATGAACTCGGACATGTCGATCTTGATCAGGTGATCTTCAGAACCGAACATGAACTCGGCGAGCGCCTTGGCCAGTTCGGTCTTGCCAACACCGGTCGGACCCAGGAAGATGAAGGATCCAATCGGCCGTTTCGGATTCTTGATGCCCGCCCGCGCGCGCCGCACGGCCTTGGAGAGGACGGTGATCGCCTCGTCCTGGCCAATGATGCGCGCATGCAGCGCGTCTTCCATCTTCAGCAGTCGCTCGGACTCTTCACCAGCGATGCGCACGACCGGGATACCGGTCCACATCGAGACGACTTCGGCAATATCCTCTTCCGTGACGTAAATCTCGTCGGAGGCGTTGCTGTCCCGCAGGTCCTGCTCCTGGGAGTCGATCCGGTCCCGCAGCTTGCGCTCCCGGTCCCGCAGTTCGGCGGCCAGTTCGAATTCCTGGTTCGAGACAGCCGCATCGAGTTCGCGATTGAGGGACTGCAGTCCTGCCAGCGCCTCCTTGAGGCTTGGCGGCGCAGCCTGCCGGTACATGCGTACCCGGGACGAAGCCTCGTCGATCAGGTCGATCGCCTTGTCCGGCATGAAGCGGTCCGTGATGTAGCGCGCGGCCATGCTCGACGCAGCCCGCAGCGCCTCATCAGTGATCTTCAGCTTGTGATGCTCCTCATAGAGCGCACGCACACCGGTGAGAATCAGGATGGTCTCATCGACACTCGGCTCATCAACCTGGACCGGCTGGAAGCGACGCTCCAGGGCAGCATCCCGCTCGATGTACTTGCGGTACTCATCGAGCGTCGTCGCGCCAATCGTCTGCAGTTCTCCGCGAGACAGGGCTGGCTTCAGGATGTTCGCGGCGTCCACCGCACCCTCGGCAGCCCCGGCGCCGACGAGCG
Source organism: Thermomicrobiales bacterium (assembly GCA_046328375.1). Lineage (GTDB taxonomy): Bacteria > Chloroflexota > Chloroflexia > Thermomicrobiales > UBA6265 > JACCXM01. Next base: position 1,409 of record JAXLWT010000099.1, on the reverse strand, counting down.
TATGCAACTCGTCGATGAAGAGGATGCTGCCGGTCTCCTTGACTTCGCCGACGATCTTCTTCAGGCGCTCTTCGAACTCGCCTCGGTACTTCGTGCCGGCGACCAGCGCGCCAATATCAAGCGCAATCAGCCGCTTGTTCTGGAGCTGCTCCGGCACATCGCCACTCACGATGCGCTGCGCCAACCCCTCAACGATGGCAGTCTTGCCAACTCCGGGTTCACCAATCAACGCCGGGTTGTTCTTGGTCCGCCGCGAGAGAATCTGCATCACGCGGTCGATCTCATTGGACCGTCCAACCAGCGGACCCAGCTTGCCGGTGCGTGCTGCCTCGGTGAGGTCAACACCCAGTGCATCCATGTACGGGGTCTTGGTCTGCTGCTTGCTCTGGCTGTACGAGGGGCTCTGGCTGACGACCTGCATGACCTGCGCGCGCACCTTCTCCAGGTTCACGCCAAGGCTCTCCAGGACACCGGCCGCAATACCCTCGCCTTCACGCACGAGGCCGAGCAACAGGTGCTCTGTACCAATGTAGTGGTGATTGAGGCGCCGCGCCTCATCGACTGCAAGTTCAATAACCTTCTTGGCGCGTGGCGTCAGTCCAATCTCGCCCATGACCATGGTCTCACCACGGCCAATGATGAACTCGACGGCGGAGCGAACTTTCGGCAACTGCACGCCCATGTTACTGAGCACGCGTGCTGCCACACCGTCGCCTTCCCGCACCAGCCCGAGCAGCAGGTGCTCGGTCCCGATGTAGTTGTGATTGAAGCGCTGCGCCTCTTCCTGAGCCAGCGTCAACACTTTGCGGGCGCGCTCGGTGAACTTGTCAAACTTGTCAGACATCCGTGGTCTCCCGTCGCCCTGGGTGGTCTGCCTTGCGGGGCGGCCACCAAACCTGGGCTAATGATAATCACCCCTGCAAGGGGTGTCGCGCGCTCCATGCACAATTGAAGACGTCCGGAACGGTTGTTATGTTCCAGAGAGACGAGGCGCGGCAGACCAATCTTGGTCTGCCGCGCACAAATGTGCCGTGAATTGTCACCCGGAGCAGCCGGCGTTCGCCGCCGGCCAGACGGCGATCAGGAGTTCTTTTGTTCACTACCTGTATCGTCGTCGTCATCCCCGGTAGCTTCGTCCACCGCGTCGAGCGATGCACCCGCCATGGCGAAGGCCATCTCCATGGCGGACATCTCGCCGTCCATGTCATCTGGCAGCTCAATCTGCGGCCGCGACTGTTCACGCCGTGGCTTCGGAGCTGCAGCCGGACGCGGCGTTGCCGGCTCATTGAACTTGTCGAGATTTGGCGTCGGTGCCGGCATCGCGGCCGCTGCCGCTTCGGCTTCCGCCGCAGCTGCGGCTGCCGCCGCTTCCGCGGCCGCCTGCTGAGCCTCATAGGCGCCTGGCTCGA
>JAXLWT010000098.1:0-4762 GCA_046328375.1 Thermomicrobiales bacterium | reverse complement strand
GCCTATTTCGATGCCTTCAACGCCGGTGATGCCGAGGCGCTTGGTGCTCTGCTGGCCGATGACTACACCCACCACGGCGCAGTCGTCTCGCAGCAGGACAAGGCGGTCCATCTGGAGCGGCTGCGGACCAACCACGCCGCGTTTCCGGACGGTCACTACGATGTCCAGGATGTCTTCGCCGATGGCGACCTCGTCGTCGCACGCTTCGTGTTCACCGGGACGTTACAGGCGCCGTACGCCGGCGTTGCGCCAGATGGACAGCAGGTTACCGTGCGTGGCGTGCATATCCACCGGGTAGCGTGCGGCAGGATCGTGGAGACGTGGAACAACGGCGATGCCCTGGGCCTGCTGCGACAGATTGGCGCGCTCCCGGCCGGTCCCGCGTCGCGCACGCCCCAGCACGCGAGCACCCCGGCTGCTTCACCGGCCGCATCTTGTCCACCAGGAACGGTTGCGGAGAACGCCGAGATTGCGCGCCGCTGGACCGAGGAGGCGCTCGACAGGCACGAGCTGGACGTCCTGGACGAGTTTGTCGCCGTGGACATCGTGCATCACGCCGGGCTGTACCGCGATGAGATCGGCCGTGATGCGCTGAAGGGAGACCTGGCCGCGCTGATCGCCGCGTTCCCGGACATTCGGTTTACGGCAGATGTCGTAGTCGCCACGGAAAGCCAGGCTGCCGTGCGCTGGACCGGACGGGGTACCAACGACGGCGAGTTCCAGGGGCAGCCCCCGACAGGCAAGAGCGTGGAGTTCACCGGCACCAACGTCTACCGGATCGCCTGCGGCCAGATCGTCGAGGGGTGGAGCGAACCTGATTCGCTCGGCCTACTGCAGCAGCTTGGGATCGTGCCCACGGTGCAACCGGTCGTCACCGGGACACCCGAGGCGTAGGCACGGATCGCTGCTGGAACCCTGATGGATATCGGCTGACCGCTCGGACGGCGCGGCCTCCCGGCGCCACTGCGCCGGGAGACCGCGCGCTCCTGTCGAGGGCGCCAAAGGGCCCCGGCATCGCTGCCACAGCGGTGCTGACGTCGCGCGCAAACACTGAGGACTCGAGTTTCCTCACCAGTGACGTGCTCGCGTTCGTCATGAGCGTACGGCGGTACAGTTCAGAGACCCAGCGACAATCCTAACGCTGTCGCCATCGCCTGTTCCGGCGAGAGAGTGCTTCCTGCGGCCATGGCGGCGGACCAGGCCGGCTCGCCGATCGCGCCAGCCGCTGCCGGGTCAAGCTCGTGCTGCTCTGCATCCTGCGGAGGCAGTTGGTCGCCGTTCGTGGCGCGCAGGGCAATTACGGCTCCGGTCAATCGGCCAGCCTGCTCCCACTGCCCCAGCGCAGCCAGCGCTCGCGCGGACGCTGCCAGCGATGTGGTGATAGCCCGCCGGTCGCCGGTTCGCTGGAGGATGGCCAGGCTGTCCGCAATGAAGGGCATCGCGCGTCGCGGGTCTCCATCGTCCAGCATCAAGGTGGCGAGGTGGGTGAGGACAGTGACGATGCCTGGCTGGTGGTCGACGGACCGGAACAGGTCGAGCGCCTCTTCGTAGAGCGTCCTCGCTTCCAGGCGGTTGCCCTCACCGCGCGCGGCGTTTGCCAGCGCCACCAGCACCGTTGCTGAGCCTTGCCGGTCGCCCTGGGCCCGGTACGTCTCCAGGGCTTCCTCCGCCAGCCCGGCGGCTCGCGGGTGCTCCCCTTGCTGATTGGCAAGGATGGCCAGGTTCGCCATGATGTCCGCCGCCATCGGCCGGTCGCCGAGAGCACGAAAGGAGACCAGGGCCTCGGCAAGGAGCTGCTCCGCCTCTGCCTCATCGCGCCGGTTCTGGGCGAGGCCGCCCAGGTTCCCCAGGGTGCAGGCGATCGCCCGGCGGTCCCCCAGATTCCGCTGCAGCGCCAGCGCTTCCCGGAGAAGACCATCTGCCGTTTCATAGGAGCCCTGGTTCCGCGCGATAAAGGCCAGGCCGCTCAGACAGCGAGCGGCGATCTCCGGTTCCCCAGCCTGTATGGCCGCGTCCCGCCCTTCCTCGAGCAAGGGGGTGGCGTGCTCGTAATCGCCCTGCTCCTGCGCCAGATCTCCGGCGGTATACAGCGCCCTGGCGCGCTGAGCCGGGCTGCCTCCTGCCTGAGCCAGAGCCGCCTCTGCCCAGTCACGTCCTTCACGCAGGTAGCCACGGACGTACCAGAATCGCCAGAGCGCTCCGGCGAGCCGGAGCGCCGTGGTCGCATCCTGTGTGGCCGCCCAGGCCAGCGCGGCTCGCAGGTTGTCGTGCTCGGTTTCGAGGCGATCAAGCCAGAGCGCCCGGGCAGGGCCCGTCAGCTCAGGCTCGGCGCGTTCCGCCAGGGCACAGAGATATGCGACGTGCGCCTGCCGAACGCATGCTTCCTCGGCACTCGCCGTCAGGCACTCCTGGGCGTACTCACGCACGGTCTCCAGCATGGACCAGCGCGCCGCACCGTCCGTTGGCTCCAGCGCCCGCAGCAGGCTGTGGTCACCAAGAGAGGCGAAGACGTCGAGCGTTGAGCAGCGGTTGAGGGGCGAGAGGGTAGGTTGGGAAGCTGGCGCATCGTCCCTGGCCTCGTCTGCGCCGCAGACGGCTTCGACTGCGTCCAGCGTGAACCCGCCGGTGAAGACAGCCAGGCGGCGAAAGAGGGTTTGTTCAGCAGGCGAGAGCAGCCCATGGCTCCAGGCGATGGTGTCCCGGAGCGTCTGCTGGCGTGCTGGAAGGTCACGGGCGCCGTCGGACAGAAACGAGAGCCGTTGCTCCAGCCGGGAGAGCAGTGCCGCTGGCGGCAGCAGCTTGACACGCGCCGCGGCCAATTCCAGGGCGAGCGGCAGGCCGTCCAGCCGACGGCAGATGGCGGCAACGGCAGCGGCGTTTTCCGGCGTCAGGGTGAAGTCCGGACTCACCTCGACCGCGCGCGCGACAAACAGGCGCACCGCCGCCACGCCGGCTAACCCGGCCAGGGGAGAGGCACCGGTTGCACGCGCCGCAGGCAGGGCCAACGGGCTGAGCGGGAACTCGCGTTCGCCACGTAGGCGCAACCGTGCCCTGCTCGTCGCGAGGACCACCAGGTGCGGACAGGTAGCCAGCGCGTGGCCGATCAACGGCATGGCTGGAAGCAGGTGTTCGCAGTTGTCCAGCACGAGCAGCAATGGCTGGTCGACGAGTTTGAGTTCCTCCAGCAGGGTTCCTTCGCCGCCGTCTCGGATCCCAAACGCGCCAGCAACGGCGCCTGAAGCTGCTGCTGGATCGACGAGCGACGCCAGCTCGCACCACGCCACGCCGGCGCGGAAGTCCGCGGCGAGTTCGGCGGCGATCGCCAGGGCGAGTCGGGTCTTGCCCACGCCACCAGGGCCGGTCACGGTCAGCAAGCGCGTGCCCGACGGCTGATTGGCGAGCCGCAACAAGGTACAGGCGGAGGCGACCTCACGTTCCCGTCCAACCAGTGCTGTCGGAGGTATGGGCAGACGGGTTGGTCGCAACCTGGCAGCGATGGAGGCTGGTTGCGTTGCCAATTCAGGGCGTGTAGCGGCGACGAGTGCGGCCCGCGCGGCTTCGTCGAGATCAAGCGCGTCGGCCAGCAGCCGCAACGTCTCCGCGCGGGGAGTTGCGCGCAGTCCGCGCTCCAGGAGTTGGACTCCGCGCGGGCTCAGACCCGCCCGTTCGGCCAGGGCTTCCTGGGTCAACCCCGCCACCAGGCGATGCTGGCGAAGGAGCGTACCGAATTTTGTCTCGGTGGAGAAGGACGTCGTCATGGCCCGGCTGGCTCCCGGTGCCGCGGCTCCGAACGTGATGCTGGCCGCCCTCGCGCAGTGTAACTCCCGGACGGTCAGGCATCCGCAATTGGGGACGCACTCCCGTTGTGCGTGCGCTGTTCGTGGTGAGGTGACCCGCTGCGCCTCAGGATGAGGGGGCGCCAGTTCTCGCGCCGCACGCACACGATTCACTGAGGAGTTCACGATGTCGTTGAATCCGCACCCCATTGTTGTCACGACTGCCTCGGAGCGACGACGCACCGAGCTCCTCAATCTGGCCGGGCCAAAGCAGCCCTCTTGCCCCGCCCTGTACCAGGCCGATCATCGCCTGCGCTTCCAGATCACAGCCGGGACACAAATGGCGAGCGGAATCCTGGCGATGCTGTTCGCGGCTGCCCGCCAGGGCTAATGCGACTTACACCGAACCTGACTCGAATGCGGTTAGCAATGAAGGAGACCCACGGAATGGACCACGAATCATTTGACGTCCTGGCCCGGACGGTGATGACGAACCTGGGAACGCGCCGCGGCGCTCTGCGCGTCCTCGCGGGCGGCGTGTTCGGGGGCGTGGCCGCACACCTCGGGCTGGACGAGCAGGCTGCGGCGAAGGTGAAGCGGCACGGCAGGAGGCCGGCCGGCCACAAGCCAGATGGCCAGGCGCAGGCCGCGGGTAAGAAGCACAAGCGCAAGCACAAGCGAAATGAAAGGAACAAGCCCGCGCCACCGAGTTCCTGCGGGCCAGGTTTTCGCCCTTGCAGCAACGGATCGTGCGTGGCCGATAAACCAGGGGTTTGTTGCCTCGACGAGGAGTTCTGTCCCGGCGGGAGGTGCAGGGCCAGCAACGAATGCTGCCAGGGAGACCGACTCTGCTCAGGAACCACAACGTGCGTTGGCCCGAACGAATGCTGTCCCGCGGAAAAGAAGTGCGGTGATGGCAACTGCTATCCCCAGGACAGTTGCTGCCCCGAGGAGACAAATTGTGGTGGCGGCTTATGCCTCGCGCC
>JAXLWT010000097.1:0-4799 GCA_046328375.1 Thermomicrobiales bacterium | reverse complement strand
ATCTCGGAGATCCGGTTCACGTGTTCGGGTTCCCGGCCATCGGCAGCGGATCCCTGACGTACACCGAAGGCGTTGTCAGCGGTTTTCTCTTCGAAGAGGAGATCGACGGAACGGCGTGGATCAACAGCGACGCCGTCACCTCTGGCGGAAACTCCGGGGGTGCGGCACTCAATTCATCGGGTGAACTGATCGGCATACCGACTTCGGGCTCTGCTCTGGATTGCCGGGTAGGCGATACAAACCGCGACGGCACCATCGGCCCGGAGGACGTCGGCTGCTTACCTACCGGAGGCTCGCTCACTCAGCTGCGCCCCATCAACCTCGCGCGCCCGCTCCTGGAGAGCGTAGACGCGTCCGTCGCCGGAGAAATCGGGACAAGCGTGGCGGCGACCCTGACGCCTGAGAGTGATCCCCTGTCTGCGAGCCTGGACGCCGCACGAGGGTGCGCGCAGCGCGGGGACTGGCGGTGCGCGACAAATTTCTACCGAGATGCGGTGGCGAGTGCTCCAGACGACAGCAACGTACTGGCAGACCTCTATGATGCCTACGTCGCGCTCGGGCGCCAGGAGGCGGCCGCGGGACGGCTGGACTCCGCTCGGGTGGCCTTCACCGATGCCCAGCGCGCAGATCCGAGCCGCACGGACGCAACGGTTGAACTCGCACGCCTGGAACCCTACCGGCGTGCCATCTTCCTTGACGGCTTTGACGGGGAAAGGCACTTTCTCGAAGCTGAGGATGACGGCACCGCAAGTTCCTACAAGGACGGTGCCTTCGTCCTGGATATCACCCGGGCTGGTCGCATTTCGAGCTTCCCATTGACGGTTGATCCCCTCGAAGGCCAGAACTACGCCGCGGTGCTGGAGCTGGGCCGTGTCAGCGGTGACGGGATGGTGACATTCGAGACGCACACAGATCCGGAGGGCGGGCAGTGGGTTTTCGCGGTGGATCCCGGCAACCGCACCTGGGAAGTCCTGGAATACTCTGCTGATGACGCGCAGTTCGTGCCCTGGGCAGGCGCGTTCTCGTTCCCGCCAGACGTGAACGGGGAAATCACCACGATTGAGTTGCGGGTGAGAGAAGGGTTCCCGTTGCTCCTGGTCAATGGCGTAGATCTGGCTGCCGCTGCAGCCACGCCGCTTCCCGAGATCGGGGCAGAAGGGGAGATCCGCTTTGGTGCACTCATGTCGTCAGAGGGCACTGAACCATTTACCGCGGAGTTCGACGCCATCGCTCTCTACGAGTTGACGTAGCCTGACCTGCTCCGCCGGGCCCACGCACTTCACGACCCCACAACCTGTTTCCAGGGATTCCCTGCATACTGGCAGCAAGACCTGACGAACAGCACCAGACCGAGGGGAGCCCGCCTGATGAGCCGATCGCAACTTTGTTCGTTGCTTGTTGCCTTCCTTCTCATCTCCGCGATGCTCACCCCCACGGTGCTGGCGTCGCAGGATGATTTGATCCCGGGTGCTGCCGGAGAATCCCCTCTCATCCTGGCGGCCGTGACCGGGTGGGACGAAGGCGTTGCTGACCAGTTGATCAAGGCGGGTCGCTTGCCAAGCCTGGGGGAGATAGAAGATCAGGGGAGTTATGGCGCCCTGCTCGCACCCGGGAGCACCGGTGCGGCCCTCACAACGTTGCTCACGGGTACCTGGCCCGCGGAGCACGGGGTCGTCAGTGACACGTTCTTTCGCACGGGTTCACCCAGTTTTGCGAATGTTGCGACCTGGAATGACCCGGGTGTCGTGCAGGCGGACACCTTACCGCTCGCGGCTGAGCGGGCCGGGAAGCAGGTTGCCGCAGTCGGGTGGCCTGGGCTTGGCGGTGAGGTATCGGCCTTGCAGGGACCAATGATCGGTACGGCCGAATCTTTCTCACTGCCGGGTGTCGCGCGGACGGATGTGACAGAGGATGAAATCGCCGCGGCAGTCGCAAACGGAGCCGCATTGTCCGCGCTCGACTTTGGGCCAGCGGAGGGGTGGTCGAACCTGCCCACGTCCTTCAGTGAGGTGCAGGAAGCCGTCGTTACGATCGAAACGACCAACGAGGCAGTCGACCCCGGTTTACCGGTCACGGTCCTGGCACTGGATTCGACGGACGACGATGCGACGAATTACGACGAGGTTGTCGTTAACGTTGGGAAAGACGCCTCCGCCGCTGATGCCGTCGCGGCGGGGGACTGGGGCGAGGTGACACTCGCTCTCGAGGGCGATATGGCCGGGACAACTGCCGGCTTCGCGTTCAAGGCGGTGGAGATTGCGCCGGATCTCAGTACGGTCAGTATCTACCTGACTCCGGTAAGCCGCTTGCATGCGTCCTGGACCGGGTGCCAGGGCGAAGACGCCTGTGTGGTGGAAGGCGGTTTTGCCGAGAGCGTGCGTAAGCACCTCGGGCCGGCGATCGCGATGGATGACGCCGCATTGCGGGCAGGACTTATCGACGAGCGGACGTTTGCAGAGCAGTACTCGGCGAGCGCCGCCCAGATGCAAGAGGCCGTACGCTATCTCACAGACGATTTGGGTTTTAAACCTGACCTCTTGCTGCTTGGCGCGGGAGTGGCGCAGATGTCGCCACTGGCGGCCGGTGAAGCAACTCCCGTTGCCCCGGATGCTGCGAATGCAGACAGCGCCGGTTACCTCGCGGTTGATTCGCTGTTGGGCATCGCTCAGTCAGCGCTGGGTGGCAACGCGAATGTGGTTCTGGCTGGATTTGGGCGCGGTGTCACAAGTACCCACGTCGTAGACGCTGGCGAGGTCCTCGCGGCAGCGGGATTGGCGGATGCTCCCCAGCCCGGGAATTGCCTTCCAGCTCCGGTCCCGACCGCTGCGGGTACACCGGACCCTGAGGTTCTACCAGGCGGCCCGCGCGTCAAGGCCTGCTGGGATGGGCAGGTAGCACACATTTACCTCAACGCCGATGGACGGGAAGCCGCGGGTAGTGTGGGTGAAGACGAGGTTGACGCCATCAAGGACGAGATCGTCACGGCGTTCTCTGCCGTCCAGGATCCTGATTCGCCCGGCGCGGGTGTTGTGGCCAACGTGTTCCTGCAGGACCAGTCTCGCAGTATCGACGGCGTTGATTTTCTGCATCCGAGCCGCACGGGTGACGTTGTCGTCGTCCTCAACTCCCCATACCGCTTCGGGAGCAACCGAGACGGCCGAGCTGTGGCCCGGGCCGAGGCAGAGTTCGTGCCGCCGGTGGCTGCGAACGGAGTGCTCTACATGGCGGGCCCGTCCCTTGCCGGTGGCGTCGATATCAGCGCGCCCGCGACAGACGTGGCGCCCACGAGCGCAATGCTGCTCAATGTCCCCGGGCCCTACAACGCAAGCGGGAACCTGCTCCTGAACGCCATAGCGGACAGCTCAGCCCTGAGAGACATCGCCATCCTGGACATCAGCGACTTTCATGGGCAACTGCCGCCCCTTTTCGCGAGCGCAGATACCATCGACGCGGAGGGAGCTCACGGCGCGTCGTATCCGGTCGGCGGTGTAGCGGCGCTCGACCAGTGGTTCGATGTGTACCGCGCAAATGCGCGGGGACCGGTGCTGGTCGTGGCAGCGGGCGACTCAGTTGGTGCAACTCCGCCGATTTCGACGGCGTTCGGCGACAAGCCAACGATCGAGATCATGAACGCCATGGGTTTCACTGCGGATGCGCTGGGCAACCACAATTTTGACGCGGGCGCTGAGTACCTGTTCAGTGAACTGGCGCCGATCGCGACGTTCCCCTTCCTGTCCGTCAATCTCGTTCCCGCTCGGGACGATGCAACCCCGTTTGCCGGAAAGGAGTCGTTCCAGCCTTCACTCCTGCTCGATCTGGATGGCGTCAAGGTCGGCCTGATCGGCTTCAGTAACCCGGACATCCCGAGCTTGACCCGGCCGGGGGCGCTCGATCCCTACCGGGTGGTCGACCCCGTGGAACCCATCACCCGTGAGGCAGCGCGCCTGCGGGAGCGGGGCGCTGCGGCAGTGGTGGCCATGGGGCATATGGGTGCTCTCACCGGCACGCTCACGGAACCAGCGGGGCCGGTGGTGGATGTGGCGGACGCTGTTGAGGGCGTCGATGTCGTAATTGGGGACCACACGGACGTGCAGGTTTCCGCAGTGCGTCCTGGCGGCGTCCTGCTGACTGAAAACCGCAGCAAGGGGGTCATGTTTACGCGGGTCAACCTCGTGGTGAACGCTGATTCCGGCGCGTTGGTTTACGCCACGACTGACTTTCATCGGCCCTGGGTGGCGGGCATGACGCCCGATCCACAGATCGAGGCACGGCTGGAGGCACTGGAGGCAGAACTCGCACCGACCCTGGGACAAGTGATCGGGTCCGCGGTTAATGCCATCCCGCGCGCTGACTCCTGCGGAATGGAAACCGGACGTACCTGCGAGTCGCTGCTGGGTGATGTGCTTACTGATGCCATGCGCTCCAGTTACAACACCGATTTTGCGTTGACGAACTCCGGTGGCATTCGCGCGGCGTTGACCTGCCCGCCGGAGGGAGGCGACTTCTGCCCGGTTGATAAGGGCGAGAACCAGATAACCCAGGGCCAGGTGCTGACCGTCTTGCCGTTCGGCAATGTGGCCGTGACGGTGGAGATCACTGGGGACGAATTGAAAGCGATGCTCGAGACGGGGGTATCCCATATGCCCGAAGCCTCAGGGGCGTTTCCACAAGTCTCCGGCTTTTGCTTCACGTACGACATATCCCGTGAGATTGGAAATCGTGTTACGGGCGCGGTGCGGCAGGCAGCAGATGGCAGTTGCTCCGATGTCGCTATTGACTTCAGTCCAGACGCAACCTAC
>JAXLWT010000096.1:0-4973 GCA_046328375.1 Thermomicrobiales bacterium | reverse complement strand
ATTCCCGGCTTCGGAACCTTGTCCGGCATTCACGCCGCACTCGCGGCCGCAGCGCACGAGCACTGCCTGGTCGTGGCCTGTGATATGCCCCTGCTCAGTTCTGCGGTATTGCGGTATATGGCCGAGCAGCCTCGCGACTTCGACGTGCTTGTTCCGCAAACCCCGGGTGTCAGCCGGCAAGGGAACTCCGGGCAGATATACCAAACACTGCACGCTATCTACGCCCGTCGCTGTGCGACACCCATTGCTGCCCAGCTCGGTGCCGGCAACCGTCAAGTCGTAGGCTTCTTTCCGCAGGTCCAGGTGCGGGTTCCCGACCGGAACGCGCTGCTGGCGCTCGATCCACAGGAACTGACGTTCATGAACACGAACACGCCTGATGCGCTTGCCTCGGCGCGTGACCTGTTCGAGCGGAACAGTTGACTTTTGCCAACCGTTATCACGGTGCAGCGCGGGCCATGTCGTGCGCTGCGTGGGAAACGGAGAAGCAGATGAACAAGAAACCGGGCGCGTTTGCCGGTGCGGCCCTATTGCTGCAACCAGGCATCCTGAATGAAATGAAGCTGGCGTGGCGGTTGTTGCGTGATGATCGGGTGACGTCGCTGAAATACCTGGTTCCAGCGTTGCTTGCGCTCTATGTTGCGTCGCCGATCGATGCCATTCCCGACCTGCTCGTCGGGATTGGGCAGGTAGATGACCTGGGAATCGCAATCCTGGGATTCATGATCGCCCTGAAAGTGATCCCGAAGTTGGCCCCGGCCGACGTCCTGCGCGAGCACACGAGCACGATCAACGGTGATGCGAGACCCAACGAGCCAGGCGCGACTCGAGTCGACCCCGTCGTCGATGCTCACTACACTGTGCGTTCCTGAGGGCGTGATACACCGGGGAGCATGATGAGTCAATCGGCGCAGCAGCGAAAGCAGAACAAGCCGCGTACACCAAAAAAGGACACCAATCGCGCTGCGTCAGGGTCGGCCGTTTCGGCGCAGCCGGCCCCCAAGCTTTCTCCGCGCGCGGCGGCCTTTCGTGCCCGGCGAGGCGGTTCAGCAGCGCAGGCCGCGGCATTTAGCCTGAGCAGGGCCCAGGAAATGCTGTACATCCGGGACGACCTGCGTCGCCTGATCTACGTGGCGGGCAGCCTGCTCGTGCTCATGCTCGTCATCCTGTACATCATCGAGCGCTAGACGGGCAGACCGGCATGCAAAGAAGGACGGTCCCGGCAGGCCGGGACCGTCCTTTCTCGTAGCAGGTCACGCGACCTAGATTGACGTGTCGTCTTCTTCCAGCTCAACGACGGAATCAGCAAAGGGCTCCGAATCGGAGTCAACCTCGCCCGTGTCCTCATCGTCGGCCTCGATAGCAACCGCGTCGGTGTCTTCCTCTTCTTCATCCTCATCGAGCAAGAAGAAGTCGGATTCGTCGCGCTGGCGCAGAAGGTCCCGGTCGCGCAGGTAGGCGCGAGATGTGATCTGGCGCGGGAAAGAAACGGTGGTAGCGAGCGAAGGATCGCGGTGCACCTCGCGCAGGATGATGCGCAGCGTCTGTCCCGCCAGGCCGAGAGCGTAAATCTCGTACCGGTTCCCCTGGCGCATCAAGTCCAACACGCGGCGGCCGGTCTTTGGCTCGATCTCGCCGAGCAGGTCGCCGTTCTGGCGACGGACGATGAGGCGGTCTCCCTCGTCGCTGAGAATCAGCTGCTCACCCGATGAAATGTCAGCCAGGGTCAGCATCTCGCCCGGGTTGACCAACTCATCCACCCAGGTGCGGCCAACCTCCTCGAGGAAGACGCTTGTGCGCGGCATCGCGCCGGGGCGGCTGACTTCCGCGGTGAGTTTGCCACCCGGTCCGCGCATGAGCTCGAGCCGCTGCAAGTTGCGGCGCGCGATGAGGTTTGCCGGGTCCGAGTGAAGCGCCTTGGTGTAGGCATCCTTGGCTTCGTTCAACTGGCCAAGGGCGATGTAGGCGCGCCCGAGACGGTTGTAGGCAATCGTGTCGCGTTCTGATTGCGTGATGATCTGCTCATTGAGCGCGACCGCATTTTCCCAGTTGCCGTCAAGTGCGGCGCGTCGGGCGTCTTCCGCGAGTTGGCGGCGCGTAACTTGCTTCTGAGCCACGAAAAGTCCTTCCTGTGAACGCCACTTACCCGTGGCATCAGCGATTTCGATGGTGCGCTCTAACGTGGCGCGGAGACTGCCTTCCCCATGAGGAACCACGGGCTCGTTGACGTCACTTCGACATCGACGAGTTTGCCGGCGAGTTCACGATCATCGTCAAAGTGGAGGAGTGTGTTGCCGCGGGTGCGCCCGGTCCAGCGCCCCTTCTGCTTGCCCTCGACCAGGACTTCGAATGTCTGGCCAAGCTTGGGAGCGTGAATTTCGGTCTGGAGGCGCTCCTGCAGCTTCTCCAGCGCCTGATGGCGCCGGTGCTTTTCGGCGGCGGGGATATCGTCCTCCCAGCGAGCGGAGAGCGTGCCCGGGCGCGGCGAATACATGGCCAGGTGGACTTTCTCGCAGCGCGCCTGCTCCAGGAGATCGTACGTCTGCTGGAACTGCTCGTCTGTTTCCCCCGGGAATCCGACGATGATGTCGGTAGCCACCGTTGCCGAGGGCATCTTTTCGCGGGTGAACGCGATGCGGTCCAGCCAGTAATCCCGCGTGTAGGTGCGTCGCATGCGGCGCAGCACCTCGTTGTCGCCGGCCTGGACAGGCAGATTCATGTGCTCGCAGACGGAGGGAAGCTCCGCCATGGTCGAAATGATGTCATCCGACATGTACTTTGGATGGGAGGTCAGGAAGCGCAGGCGGTCCAGACCAGGAATCGCGTCCACCGCCCTCAGGAGATCAGCAAGGCCCGGCTTTTCCGGCAGATCGTGGCCGTAGGCGTTCACGGTCTGACCGAGCAGCGTCACCTCGCGTACTCCCGCAGCGACCAGCCTTTCGACCTCAGTTACGATCTCCTGCAACGGCCGGCTCGTTTCCTTGCCGCGCCGGTAGGGCACGATACAGTACGAGCACAGGAAGTTGCAGCCGTAGATGATCGGGACAAAGGCGGACGTGCCGGACGTCGAGGCCGAGAAGTCCTGGTAGTAATGCGGAAGCTGCGCCAGATCGTCATGGAGATCGGCGATCTCCGGAGCGACGGCTTCCAGTGCCGCGAAATCGGACGGATTGAAGAAGAGGTCGACGTGCGGGAAGCTCTTGCGGAGCTTCTCCTGCTGATTCGTTACCATGCAGCCGGTCAGGACCACCGAGACATCAGGTCGTTCACGCTTGAGGCGAATCAGCGAGTTCAGTTTGCCGGCCACCTTGTCTTCGGCAGCCTGGCGCACGACGCAGGAATTCAGGATGACGATATCGGCGGCTTGCTCATCGACGGTCGGCGTATACCCCGCCTCCTGGAGCGTCGCGGAAATCTTGGCGCTGTCCGCCTCATTCATCTGGCAGCCGATGGTCCAGACGTGGAACTGCTTCCCATTAGCAGGCAGCCGCACCGGCGACGTTGCTGGAAGGAGCGGGATCGTGGGTCGTTGTGGCATGGGGACGCCAGGTCTCCAGTGGGCGCGAAGCTGATCGCCCGCAAGCGTGACCAGCGAGAAAGAGAAAATCCAACCGGCGAGTGTAACACAGCTCAGGGCCGGAGATCGTTGAGGTGGTTACAGAGACGCCAATGGCCTCTACTCTCGGCGTCGTGACTGATAGACAAAGGCGAGGGGCGTTGGTAGAATCCGGGCGCACCTGCGGTAACAGCATTCCCTGGGTGGCGGCATCGAACATCGGGCGGGAATTGGGGACTGCCTGAAACGGGTTCGATCTGCTTGCCCTTGGCTTGGTCTTGCCGCTTCGACTTGGTAGCCGCACCTGGGGGAAGGCGTGGCGAAGCAGAAGTGTGAGACCTGCCGCTTCTTTCAGGAAGCTGGCCTGGCTGGTAGCGGCTGGTGTCACCACCCTCAGCGCAAGACATCCAGTGGCGTGATGGTCATGGTTCGGCGCAACGAGCTTGCGTGCCGCAACGCGTGGTCCGCGAGCCTCTGGGAACCCGTGTCCGGGGCCGCCGACGCCGACGAGGCAGATCCGCGTCACCTGATGGCCACGGGACCTTTGCCACCGGCAAACGCCGATGACATCCGCGCCGTTGTATCCCAGGACACGGTCATCGCCGATGCCGGCGAGGATGTGCTCCTGAGCGAGGCGCGACTCATCGCTGAGCCAGTGCGCCCCTCCTCCCCGTCGCATCAAGCGGCCCTGCCGCGGCCGGGCGCGGGCTTTGACCCACGCACCGCGCTCTTCAGGGCCCGCGAGGCGCATCGCGAGAAGACCCGCGCCCGTGATGCAGCTGCTCGACAGTCGGAAAGTATCGAACCGGGACGTCCTGGCGGAGATGGCGGCGATGCCGTTGCCGAGTTCGTATCGGACCCGGTGCAGGGCGCGTGGGAGGAATCGCAAGAGCGCGAGTTCCAGCAGATTGATCTCCGGGCAGAAGTCTGGGAAGAGGCGACGTCGCAACCCGCAGATTTCAGCCCGGCGATCTACCACGGGGGTGAGGAATCGATCCTGGGCCGATGGCTCGATGAGTCTCCACCACCCGCGCTGGAGGAAGAGCCAGCTCACGAGGAGCTGAAACTCGAGAACCTGTCCGAGTATGCGGACGCTCCGGTTCCTGCCTGGTTCCGCTCTGATCTGCCGAAGACGTGCCGGACGTGCCGCGACTTCCGCCCTTCTCTGGAGGGCGATACGGGATGGTGCGCCAATCGCTGGGCGTTCAACAAGGCACTGGGTGAACCGCAGCAACTGGTTCACGAGGATGAAGTAATTCCGTGCGCTTCACCAATTGGTAATTGGTGGGCGCCAGTGGACGATGTCTGGCTCGTGGCCGCGGATGTCTCGCATCACAGCCGGCCGACGCCGTTGATGGACCGATACCTCCCGGCGAGAATCGTCGAGAAAAAGCGCTCATAACCGTGGTGGTTATGC
>JAXLWT010000095.1:0-4978 GCA_046328375.1 Thermomicrobiales bacterium | reverse complement strand
GAGTACCCGCCCCACATTGGTGGAACGACGGCTTGCTGGGAACGCCTGTCCCGTCTGCGGGAGCCTGCGCAACAGTTGGGCTGGGTCCCGGAACAGTCCGTGCGTGCGTTCACGGAACGGCGAGAGCCGTCATGGCCTTGCCATCCCGCACGGTAGAACTGAGGAACCCCATGCCCGAGACAGTCAGCGATTTCCTGGTCCGGCGGCTCACGGATTGGGGTGTCCAGCACCTGTACGGGTACTCCGGCGATGGCATCAATGGCATCCTCGGCGCGCTCAACCGCGCTGGCAACGAGCCGCGCTTCATCCAGGCGCGGCACGAGGAGAGCGCGGCCCTCATGGCCAGTGCCCACGCCCGCTTCACCGATGGCCCCGGCGTCTGCCTCGCCACTCAGGGTCCCGGCGCCATTCACCTCCTCAACGGCCTCTACGACGCGAAGCTCGATCACCAGCCGGTGGTGGCTATCGTCGGCGATGTCACGCAGATGTCGGGCGGCAGCCGGTACCAGCAGGAAGTCGATCTGCAGACCCTCTTCAAGGATGTCGCGGGCGCCTACCTCGAAGTCGTCAACAACCCCGCCCAGATCCGGCACGTCCTGGACCGCGCCTTCCGCATCGCCCTCGCTGAGCGTACCGTCACCTGCGTGATCGTGCCCCACAACGTGCAAACCCAGGAGGTGATTGCGGAGCCGCCGCACAAGCATGGCGCGATGCACTCCGCCGTCGGGTACACGCCGCCGCGCGTGGTGCCCCAACGGGAGGACCTGCAGCGCGCCGCCGATGTGCTCAACGCCGGGGAGCGTGTCGCCATCCTCATCGGGGCCGGGGCGCACGGGGCGGCGGCGGAAGTGACCGAGGTCGCCGGACGCCTTGGTGCGGGCGTGGCCAAGGCGCTCCTCGGCAAGACCGCCCTGCCGGACGATCTCCCCTTCGTCACCGGTTCCGTCGGGTGGCTCGGCACCTCCGCCAGCAACCAGATGATGGCCGGGTGCGACACCTTGCTCATGATCGGCTCCGGCTTCCCCTACACCGAGTTCCTGCCGCAGCCCGGGCAGGCGCGCGGGGTGCAGATCGACATCAACCCGGGGATGCTCAACCTGCGTTACCCGATGGAGGTCGGGCTCACCGGTGACAGCGCCGAGACCCTGCGCGCGCTGCTGCCACTCCTCGAACAGAAGGAGGATCGCGCCTGGCGGGAGACCATCACCGCCAACATCGCCGTCTGGCAGGAGGAATCCACGCGCCGGGCGCAGCAGCCTGCCGACCCGGTCAACCCGCAGCTCCTCTTCCACGAGCTGTCCCCCCGGCTCCCCGACGGCTGCGTCATCGCCGCTGATTCCGGCACCTCGACCGTCTGGTACGCCCGGGACATCGCCATCCGCGACGGCATGCTTGGGTCGGTCTCCGGCACCCTGGCCACCATGGGCTGCGGCATCCGGCCGCCATCGCGGCCAAGTTCGCCTACCCGGATCGCGTCGCGCTGGCCCTGATCGGGGACGGCGCGATGCAGATGAGCGGCCTGACCGAACTGGTGACCGTCGCCAAGTACTGGCGGGAGTGGCAGGACCCGCGCCTGATCATCCTGGTGCTCAACAACCGTGATGTCGGGTACGTCACCTGGGAACAGCGGGCCATGGCCGGCCAGCCGCGCTTCGCCGCCTCGCAGGACCTGCCCGATGTGCCCTACGCCCGCTACGCCGAACTGCTCGGCCTGACCGGGATCGTGGTGGACCGGCCGGAAGACGTTGGTCCCGCCTGGGACCGTGCGCTCACCAGCGACCGCCCGGTCGTCATCGACGCCATCGTCGACGCCAACGTCCCCACCATCCCGCCCGACCCCAGCCAGGAGATCGTCGACAAGATCGCGCAAGCCCTGGCTGGCGAAGAGGAGCCCGAGGAAGTCAGGCGACAACTGGCCCGCGAAGGAGTCCACGTTTAGCGGGGGACCCGCTCCACCGGGGTACGCATGTTCGTGCAATGTCCCCTCGGGAATGTGCCCCGTCCCGAGCCTGGAGCGGCGAACGGTCCAGATACACCTCCAGGCGTGACCACCGGTCTGGTGTGAAGATGGACGTCGTCCTGGAAGGACGGCAGAGACACCGGCGCCAGAGGATAGTCACCGCGCCGGTCCCACCACGGCCCTCCGCATCGTTGCTGAGCACGTAGTCTGGCCCAGGCTGTACGAGAATGGTGAGACGGCCACTGCAACGCCTCACCACGATGTGGCGATCCGGATGCAACCTGCCCGTGAACGTTGCGTGCCGCTCATGTCAGGGCGTGCGCGAACTGGTCATGGCCTCTGATCGGCCGCTCCATCTACCATGCTCTGCCAGATCGCTCATTGATTGCTGCCAAGACCGGGTGGGTCGAGTTCGCCCCTGTCCAGGGCGACCGGGTTGACTGCTATGCCGAGTGTCATGACGGAGCCGGTGTGACGCCTGACGGGTGGAAAACGCCGTGAGCGTCGTCGATAGCCTGGCGCCGCCAGTTGTTGTCAATCGCTCGAAGATCGAACAACCGTCGCTGAGCGGGTCGTGGGTGCGCCGGCCGCAGGTCGATGCCCGGCTCGATCGCGCTTTTGAGCGCTCCCTGGTGGTGATCGTGGCTCCGGCTGGCCACGGGAAGACGAGTACCCTGGTCTCCTGGCTGAGCCAGCGAGCCCTTGATGCGGCCTGGGTGACTGTCGATCGCCGTGACGCCGATCTCACTCGCTTCGCGACGCACGTCGCCCTCGCGCTCGACCGGATCGCTCCTGGCGTTGCTCCCGCCCTTTTCGCCTTGCTGACAGCTCCAGATCGTCTCGCTCCCGCCGAGTTGGGCGAGGCCTTTGCGGAGCGCCTGTACGAGCTTGACCAGCGACGTCCTGCTGGTGCTGGACGATTTTCACGAAGCCGGAACCGCAGCGGTGGCGATCTTCATGGGTGGGCTGATCTTCGCCGCGCCCCGCCGGTTGCACACCATCATGTGCTCGCGCACCAGGATCCCGCTGTCACTCTCACGGTTGCGGACACAGGGCGAGGTCGAGGAGTTGACCGGCGCCGATTTGCGGTTTTCCGTGAAGGAAACCAGCCAGCTCCTCAGCCTGGAGTCTGGAATGCCAGTCGATCTCGTCCATGCGGCAAGCATCCAGGAGTCGGTTGGCGGTTGGCCCGCGGCCGTCCGGCTCGTCGCGCTGAGCGGCGGGACTGCCAGACGGGACCAGCCGGCTGCAGGCGAGGAAGGCCCCGCTCAGTTCCTGCGCGACTACGTGGGGGATGAAATCCTGGCCCGGCTCCCGGATGCCCAGCGTGATCTCCTGGTCATCGTCTCGTTGACCGATCGCTTCAACGCCCAACTCCTGCAGGCGCTGGCCGCGGGGCACGGTGGCGCGGCGATGGGTCGTGCCGAGATCGAAAACCTGCGCGCGCTGGACCTGTTCCGCGAGATTCCCGGGCTGGATGACACCTGGTTTGCCTATCACGCGCTCTTTCGCGAGGTCTTGCGCGGCGAGTTGCGCCGCAGCTTCGATGATGCGGCCATCTCGTCGCTGCAACGTGAAATTGCGCTGTGGTTCGCCGGCGCCGGTCTGACCCGGGAAGCTATCCAGCACCTGGTTTCGCTGGGTGACATTCGCGCGGCGGCGGCGCTTATCGAGGCCCGGGCGGGGTGGAAGCGTTCGCCCGGGAGGACTGGACGACGGTCGCCGCGTGGCTGGCGCAGATCCCCGATGCAGCGGTCCTGCAGAACCTGGAGCTGCTCCTGGCCGCGGCGTGGGTTGCCTACCTGGGGGGACGCGTGACACGGGGTGGTGCAATCCAGCAGGGCTTGCGCGCCCCACACATCTGGGACACGGCTTCACCCGCGCAGCGGGCTGAAATCTCGCTGCTCACGAACGACCCGGATCTCGATCCGCTCGCCATGATCGCCATCGCCGAGGACGCCCTGCGGCAGATCCCGCCAGGCCGGCGCTACCGCACTGGCTATGCGCACCTGTCGCTGAGCATGGCGTTGACCTCGTCCGGGCGCATTGAGGAAGCTCTGGAGCGGACCGCCGCCTTTATCGAACGAGAGTCGGCCCGGATCGATGCGGCGTCGATTCGGGGCTACTTCGCGCGGACCATAGCGCACTGGCAAGCCGGGCGGCTGGCGCGCTGCGAGCAGGCAGCGGCCGATCAACTGCAGCTGGCCGCAATGAATGGCCTGCCGGTAGTTGCTGGTTGGGGCGCGTTGTTCCTGGCTGCCTGCGCCTACGAGCGCGGCGACCTGGCTGGCGCCGGCCGGCACGCCAGTGCAGTCATCGCCGAGGGCGAGCGTACCCACTTCATGTCGGTACGTGAAGCCTATTTCGTCCAGGTGCTTACCTATGAAGCGCAGGGACTCCGCGAAGAGGCTGACCGCACGCTGGCTCGACTGCGGGAGATCGCGCTCGGGCTGGAATCCGACTACCAGGTTGGCATCGTCGATTCATTCCAGGCCCGCATTGCGCTTATGCGTGGTGATCTCACCGCTGCCCGGCGCTGGCTGGAGATCTCTTCCGCGGCCCCCAGCTACAGCGATCTCAAGGCGTATGAGCAGCCTGCGCTGACCCGGGCGAAGATCCTCATCGCCCAGGGCACTCCGGGGAGCCTGGCCGAGGCCGACAAGCTCCTGACCACCTTTGTCGACTTTGCGCGCTCGCGCCACATGACGCTCTCGGTGATCGAGTCCCTCGCCGTGCAGGCGCTCCTGCGTGAGCGGCAGGGGAAGCCGGTAGAGGCGGACAACTTGCTGCAGGCGTCGCTCGATCTGGCGGCGCCCGAAGGGATGACACTTCGCATTGCCTGCCTGGGTGCGGAACTGCAACCGCTGTTGCGCCGGGCGGTGGGAACGCGCCCGCCCCACCCGCACGCACGCCCGGTCCTGACGGCGCTGGAGGCACTCCTGGGAGTCCAGAAGCGGGCCGCGGGAATGAGCGCCGCGCAGGCTGATCTCGTGGTGAGCCCGCTGACGGAGCGCGAGC
>JAXLWT010000094.1:0-5351 GCA_046328375.1 Thermomicrobiales bacterium | reverse complement strand
CCACGACGATCCGGGACATCTCCCACGTGGCAAGGCAAAAACCTTCGCGCGACCCTCAACATTACCACGACTTGGCCATCCTGGCCATATTGCGCCAATGTGGTTCGATTTTCGGTAGTAGCTAAACTTCCCGGTCTGCCTTTCGCCCCGGATGCGTGACGACGAGTGAGCCAGGACGATCTCAGCCCAGACCGTGGAACCACGGATGCCAGCGACGCGCGGGAGCGCATCGAAGCAGCCGTTGAACTGCTGCGTCGCGAATGGCGCGATGGCTGCAATGCTGGCACCACGTACCAGGTTGCCATGCAGAGCGTGCGCCGGCTGGGGAGTACCCTGCCGCCAGCCGAAGCGGCGGAACTGCACGCTATCGTCACCGATCTGGAGCGATACGACGGACTCACCGTCGAGCAGCGGCGCGCTACCCTGGCTGGAATCGCAGACCGTCTCAAGCGACTCGCACCACGCCTGCCCCGGCGTGCGCCCACACCACGGCCCGCGGCGCCGGAGCGTCCGCCGCTGCGCCAGCCCGCCGCTCGTGACAGGGGGACAGCCCCTCCTGCTTCGCGACTGAGCACTTCGCTGGATCATGCCGATCCGCCGGTGAGCCGTCCGATCCGGGTCACCGCTCGTGTCGCGCCGCTCTCGCCGGAAGCTCCCGTCACGGCGCTCAAGGGCGCGGGCGGCGCCACCAGCAAGAAGCTGGCAAAGCTCGGGGTGGAAACGGTGGGAGACCTGCTTCTGCTCGCACCGCGCCGCTACATCGATTATTCCCGGACGATACAGATCGGGAAGGCCCTGGCGCTGCGGCCCGGTGAGGATGTCACGGTCCGCGGCAGGATCACGGATCTGCAGGTACACCGAGGACCGGGCGCTCCACGTGTCGTCATCAAGCTGGCCGATCAGACCGGCTGGATGCGGGTGACCTGGTTCAACCAGTACCTGGCCAACGCCATGCACGTCGGCGAGGAAATCATCGTCAGCGGGACGTTGGAGCAAGGCCCGGGCCCGCTGGCCTTCACCGGTCCGGAGTGGGAACGGGCCAGTACCGACGGGGACAATGTCTCCACCGGCCGCATCGTACCTGTCTATCCGCTGACCTCCGGCCTGGCGCAGAAGTCGATGCGCAACTTCACGCGTCAGGCGCTCGACGTGGCGCTGGGCGGCGTTGAGGACTATCTGCCACCAGCGCTGCTGGAGCCTCTCGGGGGCGACGGCGCGATTGGCGGTCCGCTGCCAGTCCTGGCCGATGCAATCGCGCAGGTCCACTACCCGGAAAGCGAGGCACAGCTCAAGCGGGCACGACTACGCCTCGCGTTTGATGACCTGCTCCTGCTGCAACTTGGACTCGTCAGGCGCAAGGTGGAACGTCGCGCGTTTACGGGCACGCCGATCGATGTGGATGCAAACCTGATTCAATGCTGGCAATCCTCGCTGCCGTTCACGCTTACAGGCGCCCAGGAATCTGCCCTGCGTGAGATCTTCACCGACCTTGGCCGGGACGCGCCCATGGCCCGGTTACTCCAGGGGGACGTGGGTTCCGGGAAGACCGCGGTTGCAGCCGGCGCCATGCTTGCAGTCGTGGGCCAGGGGTACCAGGCCGCGCTCATGGCTCCAACCGAACTGCTGGCTGAGCAGCACCTGGCTGGGTTGACGCGACTCTATGAAGGTTTGCCGGAGGAGCAGCGTCCGAAGGTGGCGCTGCTTACTGGCGCGACAAAGGGTCGCGAGCGCAAAACGCTCCTTGCCCAGGCAGGCAGGGGTGAGATTGACATCCTTGTTGGCACGCACGCGCTGATCCAGGATGGCGTGGAGCTTCCGAAGCAGGTCCTATCCATTGTTGATGAGCAACATCGCTTTGGCGTGCGTCAGCGCGCATCGCTTTCTGGCAGCGTGGACGGGATGTTGCCACACCAGCTGGGAATGACTGCCACGCCGATTCCGCGCACGTTGAACATGGTGCTGCACGGAGACCTCGATGTCTCGGTCCTCGCGGAGCGCCCGCCAGGACGGAGCCCGATCATCACTGCGCGCTATCTCGGCGTCGAGCGCAGCATTGCCTATGACCTCGTGCGGGAACAGGTCGGACTGGGTCGCCAGGTCTTTGTTATCTGTCCCCTGGTCGAAGCCTCGGATGTGATTGAAGCGAAGGCCGCGGTTGATGAGGCGCACCGCCTCCAGTCCGAGATCTTCCCTGAGTTGCGCGTTGCCGTGCTGCACGGGCGTATGAAGGCGCGGGAGAAGGACGCCATCATGGAAGGTTTCCGCAACCGGGATGCGGACCTCCTGGTCTCGACGTCAGTCATCGAGGTGGGCATTGACGTCCCGAACGCGACAGTCATGATCATCGAAGGGGCAGACCGTTTCGGTTTAGCGCAACTGCACCAGTTCCGCGGGCGAGTTGGACGCGGATCAGCCCAGTCCTACTGCCTCCTGCTGGCCGAGAATGTCAGCGCCGACGGTGAGGCGCGCCTGGAAACGATGGTTGAGAGTGACGACGGCTTTCTGCTTGCCGAGCGGGATCTCGAATTGCGGGGGCCCGGGGATTTCATCGGCACGCGCCAGAGTGGGCTGCCGGAAATGACCTGGCTAGAGGGTGGCTTCGATACTCGGCTGCTGGAACGCGCCCGGCGAGCCGCCGAAAACGTCCTCGCGCAGGACCCAGAACTAGCTGCGCCGCATCACGCCCGGCTGCGGGCGCGTTTCACGAAGTTCTGGGAGCGGGCCGCGCCGGAGAAAGCCGTCTAGACAAGGATGCCCCGCGCAATGAGCACGCACCGCGTAAGTCCGCGCGCCGGACGAGTCGACCCGAACACGTTGCCACGTGGCCCTGAAGGGCGCGCCCTGTGCCGAAATTGCGGAGTCGAGGTGCCTCCACGGCGGCGCACGTTCTGCAGCGCGACCTGCGCTGACGACTGGGCGGTTCGCAACAACCCGGCTCTCATGCGGCAACGGGTCTATCAGCGCGACAAGGGAGTGTGTGCCCTGTGTGGGATAGACACGACGGTGCTGGGCAAGGTGCTGGCTGCCGAGTGGGATCGCGTCAAGATGGCGAAATCCGCACCGGAGCGGCGAGAGCGGGAAGCGTTTCGACAGCGGTACCGCTGGTATTTCAGGCGGTCAAGCTACTGGGATGCAGATCACATCAAGCCGGTGAGCGAAGGAGGGGGAGAGTGCTCGTTGGAGAACATGCGCACCCTCTGCGTGCCCTGTCACCAAACGGTGACCCGGGAACTGGCGAAGCGGGCCGCCTCTCACCGCAGGCAGCGGCGAGCTGGCTTTGCCAGCATCAGGGTCTTTCTGGACGACGCAGCAAACGCATGAGCGGGACCTCAAATCGAGGTCCCGCTCATCGCGTTGACGAATGAGTTACCGGCGCGACGTGTTCGCCGCGCCGGCTCGCCTTTTAGCGGCGGCGCAGTCCGAAGGACGCGGCCGCCGCGCCAGCGGCGCCAACCACAGCCAGGATGCTGCTGACGTCAACACCACCCACGCCGGTGTCCGGCAGGGCGACGACTTCAGCCGCAGCTTCGGCAGCAGGAGCCTCGGCGACAGCCTCTTCAGCCGGGGCTTCCCATGCGCCAACGCCACAGTCGGTGTTGCCGACCACGATCGCGTTGCCAACGTTGCCGCCGGAGTTGATGTTGCCAACCGAAACGGCGCCACCATTCGCACCCGAGGTAGCCACGCCGCCATTGCCGGCAGACGCAGTATTAATGGCGCCATCGCCACCGTTCCCACCACTGGTGGTGGCCAGGTTGTTGCTGCCAGCACTGGCGTCAGAAATGCTTGTGCCAGCGTCAGCGGAAATGCTGATCGAGGTGTCGTTCATGACGGTGCCGCCGGAGATAAACACGCCGCACTCATCCTGTGCGGATGCCGGCGAAGCCATCAGGCCAGCGCCAACGAGTGAAACGGCGACCGCCGAACCCATGATGAACCGCGAGAGCTTCATTCCCTGTACTCCTCCCCTTCGCCACACGGCGTAAGTTGAACGACCAGCGGCGTCACTACGCCGTGCACGTTTCCCTCGAGCCCCTATTCCCGAGGGCCATGGTTACCAACGCCTTGCGTAGCTGACCGTGGGCCGACGGACCTCGTGCCAGGCTCACCGCGTGATAACCAGGCGGAACCCACCTGAAGGCGAATCCAGTGACATATTATCGGCGCCAGAACGCGCCGCTTCAATGCCTGGTAGACACCCGGTCGCATCATATAGATAGGCGGGAGTATCCGTCAATAGTCAGGACCTTCTGGTGGCACATCTGGGCCGTCTGGATGCACCATTTCCCCAGGTTTACGGGCCGCACCGGGGATCTGCGTCATCGCAGGAGCACATTCTTATGGAAACGCAAACGGGCATCGACATATTCAGCGCGAGCTTCAAGGACCACGCCTTTGATTCGTACGCCGAACTGCGTGAAACCGACCCGGTGATGTCGGTACCGCTACCGAACGACCAGACGCTTAAGTTGGTGATGCGCTACAGCGACGCCTCCGCGATGATGAAGGATCACGCCCGCTTTGGGAATGACATTGCCAACGCCTATTCAGAAGCTGAGCTTGAGGCCCTGCGCGCCCAATTCCTCGAGGGGATGAGCGAGGAACAGGCACAGCAGATGATGGATTTGGACCGATTGTTCGGGAGGATTCTGCTCTCGATCGACCCGCCGGATCACTCCCGGCTGCGCCGCCTGGTGGCCATTCCCTTCACACCAAAGTACATCGAAGGGCTGCGTGATCGGGTGCAGGAAATCGCCGTCGCACTGCTGGATGAGATCGAGGCCAAGGTTCGTTCCGGCCAGCGCCAGTTCGACCTCATCGACGAGTTTTCGTATCCGTTGCCGTTGACCGTGATCGCGGAGATGCTTGGCATTCCGGAAAACGACTACGACCGCTTCCGGATCTGGTCCCAGGCTTCGGTGACGTTTGTGCCAGGTCAACCCCAGAGTCAGGAGCACAACGAACTGCTGCAGGAGTTCGCGGATTACCTGCGTCAGTTGGCAGTGGCAAAGCGAGAGTCGCCCGGGAGTGACTTGCTCAGCGGCCTGGTGCAGGCAGAAGCGGACGGCGACAAGCTCAGCGAGGAAGAGCTGATCTCCATGATGTTCCTGCTCATCGTGGCGGGGCATGAAACGACCGTCAATCTCATCGCAAATGGCACGCTGCTGCTTTTCGACTACCCGGAACAGCGGCAGCGCCTGCGGGACGAACCTGCACTGCTCAAGAGCGCGATCGAGGAGATGCTGCGCTTCTACGGTCCGGTCGAAGTTGGTCTGACACGCTGGGTACGTGAGGACACCGAATTTGGCGGGGTCCAACTCAAGCGCGGCCAGCAGATGATGGCCGTCCTC
>JAXLWT010000093.1:0-5409 GCA_046328375.1 Thermomicrobiales bacterium | reverse complement strand
CACACGGATACCCTGCTGGCACTTGAGACCCTCGCGTCCGGTTCACCAGAAGAGTTGCTTCTCCAGGCGTTGGCCGCTGGTCCGCTCGAGGTCCGTCTGGTTGCCGGGGCGCTGCCCGGTCTTGGCGCTGCCCAGGCGCAATCGGCGGTCGAGACCCTGGTGAGTAACGGTGAGGTGCTGCGGCTGGGTGAGGCGCAATTCCAGGACACGATTCTCGTTAGCCGCTCCTGGTGGTCAACCTGGTCCGCCCAACTTGCGGCTGCCCTACAGAAATTCCACGGGGAGAACCCATTACGGCCGGGAGTGCCCAGGGAGGTTGCCAGGCGCCAATCATCTGTCAACTCCTCGCGCGTTTTCGACACGCTGGTCGCAAGGGCGGCCGATCAGGCACTCGTCGAGGACGACGGAGCGACGTTGCGTTCCCCGGCATTCCGGGTTTCCCTGGACCCAGCCCGGCGGCAACGCGCCGACCAGTGGCTGGCCGCCTTGGACGCCGCGCCAAATACCCCGCCTGCGGCCGCCGACTTCGGGATCGATAACGACACCCTTGCCGCCCTGGCCCACAACCGGGAAATCGTCCGCGCCAATGACACAGTGGCCTTCAGTTCGGCGGCGTGGGGCACGCTCGTGACGGAGACGCTCGCCTTCATAGATACGCACGGTACCATTACGATGGCACAGTTCCGCGATCACTTTGGCGCAAGCCGCAAGTATGCCCAGGCTGCCCTGGAGCATATGGACCGGCTCAAACTCACCCGCCGCAGCGGGGATGACCGGATACGTGCCACGCCCCGCACGACAACCTGACGATTCAGGACTACTTCGCGGAGGCGTTCACGTTCATGGGTACGCGATTTATCTCGGACGAACTTCTGGCTGCTCCAGAGAAGCACCTGTTCCTTTCTCCCCATTACGACGACATTGCGCTCTCGGCTGGAGCGACTGTTCGCCGCCTGGCAGATCTGGGAAGGCATCCCGAAACGTTGATCGTCTTCGGCTCAGAGCCGGACCCGGACGCCGCGTTGTCTCCTTTCGCGAGCGCCATGCACGAAGGATGGGGCCTCGCCAGCAGCGAGGTGATCGCTCGCCGGCGGGCCGAGGAGGAGAATGCGGCCGGTGCCATTGGGGCGAGCGTTCGACTCCTACCATACCACGACGCCATCTACCGCGGCCACAATTACCTCTCGGACGATGACCTGTTCGCCAGTCCGGCTCCGGCAGAGGTAGATCTCCCGGAGAGAATCGTCGCGTCACTCGGTCTACCCGACACTCCAACTGACCAGGTTCGAATCTATGCACCGTTGGGCATCGGCAATCATGTCGATCACCAGTTGGTGTTTAACGCTGCTGCCCGCCTGGCGGCGGCCGGGTGGGATGTCTGGCTCTATGAAGATGTCCCCTATGCCCTTCGCCCCGGCGCGCGCGAACGCCGGCTGGAGGCACTCGGTGGCGAATATCCAGTCCAGCTGCAGGGCAAAGTTCCCACCGATCAGCAGTGGAACGCCAAGCTGGATGGTATCTTGAGCTACCCATCTCAACTGGAAACGATCTTCCACCACTACGTGGGAGTAGAACCGACGCGCGAAGGAATCCGCGAAGCAGTATCTACCTTCGCAAGTGAAGAAAATGAAAATAGTGTTGGCGAAAGGTTTTGGTCGCTTGCGCATGCGCCGATTCGCAAGGGGAGTTGACGCCGGGCGTTCTGTCCGTTAGGGTGTACGAACTGAGGTGGAGCGGCCCAGACCATGGGGGCAGGGAAAGGAAATCCGCCTCGCATCCCTGCCTGCGGTTCTCCTCTCGATCCCGTGGGGGATGTTCACCCGGGAACTCGTCCGGTCACCTTCCAAGACGGCTGGACGAACGTCGGCTCGCGCTGGCTTCTCGCTACGTCGCGGGCAACGGATCGGCAGTCGCGCCCCAAGGCGATGCCGCCGAGGTTCAGATCGCTGGCCCGCTCATTAGGGAAACCAGCGCGAACTGGGTCACGGTCGGGCGCGAAGGCCCGCCGAACACCGCACCTCTCAGCGCGTGAAGCGCCGATGACCGTTTTCGATCGGCCGTCGGCGCTTCGCACGTTTTCTGCGAGAACTTCTTGAATGCTGCGCTGCGGCCGGAGGTTAGGCCTTCTCCGCCGGTTCGGCCTCCTCGACCGGCTCAGCTTCGGACGGGGCAATGGCATCCGCCACGACCGCGGGTTGAGGGGCCTCTGCCACTGCCACGACTGCCTCCTGTACCAGTACCGGATTTGGCTCGGGAATGCCATCCTCGGCAATGGCCTCGATCGCCAGCGGTTGCTCAGCCTCCGGCCCGGGCTCGAGTTCGGCTACTGGCTCACTACCGTTAACGGTCGGGGCCAACTCCGGTGTGAGCGCTGCGGCTGCGGCTGCGGCACCACCAGCCGGCGCAACGATATCCTGCGGAAGCGGCTCATCGCGATACACAGCCAGGCGGAGCGCCGTCGGCTTGCCGCCGTTGGTGTCATTGAGGTCCTGGGGACAAGCCGAAACGGCGACAACCGCATCGCGTAGGGCTTTCAGCAGCACGTAGTCTCCAGCTTCGGCCAGCGGAACCCGTACGTCGAGTTCACCCTTTTGCTTGATGGAGACGTTCATGAACCAGTTAATGGGATCCGGCATCTGCTCGTACCCCACCTCGAATTCGACTAGCGCATCTGTCAACGCCTCGCGGCAACTCGCATGCCCTGGCGCTCCGAGCGCTTCGTAGCGAGCGCGGTCGCAGGCAGCCACCAGCATGTCGTGCCGGCCGACCGTATCCTCGGTGATCTCGAAGAGTGGCTGGCGCAGGTTCGTGTAGAGGCTCATGCCCATTTGCGGCACGATGTTCATGTTCGCGACGCGGGTATGCGAGGTCGAGACATGCTCAGCCAGGTCATTCGCGTTGAACGCGACAAAATCAGCAACCTGCTTGCCTTCGATCGTCTGGATCTGGAGAAACTGTCCGGCTTTTACCGTGAGCAGCCCAGCCGTGCCTGGCTCAACGTGGCGGGCCCTGCTCAGCGTCTTTTCGTTCAGTAGATCGCTCACCCTCGGGTGCTCCTTCGCTGTCACCTGGCCACCGCCAGCTTCGCGCGGTCAAACCGCAATGCACCGGTGGATTGTCGCAGCGTGGCCCGCCACCGACCACCCCTTGACGTCCCCGGTGGGCTTTCGTGGCGGAGATGTACCATGCACGCGCATGACCGCAAGCTCGACAGAGCCGGAGCCGAGAGGATTGAGTTGATGGAAGTCTGTCCCGTTTGTGGCGAGCAACGACGCAACAGTGCGCGATTCTGCACGACGTGCGGACACCGCTTCTCTAGCGATGAGATCGCAAGTGCGACGCTTCCGGTAGCTACCCCGGATTTCAATCACGATCAGCACGAGACCGCGGACCCGGTCATTTCTGGCTGGCCCGCTCCCTCGTCCGAGACCGCGGTCTCGCCCTGGGCGCCCGCTCCGGCAGGCACCGGCGGGTGGCCGGCGCCACCCGCGGACCCGGATGCCGATGCCGCCTCAACTGACGTGACCTGGGCCGAGGTTGCAGCCACGGCTCTTTCCTCACAGAGATACGCGCGGCCAGTCTCGAACGAGCAGGCCGAAAGCGACGCGTTCGAAGTCCTTGACGACGAAGACCTGGACGCCGCACGCCCGGACACTAGCGCAAGCGATCAGCTGCGCCACCGCGCCCGGTCGCTCATGATCGAACTGGGTGAGGTTATCGATGGTCTGACCGGTGACGGCCCATCTCCCGGCCATGATCTCGCGAACGAGCTCGAGATCTCGCTGATCAGGCCGGCTGCGCTGGACGGCGAGGCACTTTCCGATCTCCGAGCGGCCGCGGAATCCGCCCAGGATCGTCCACGCGACCTCGACACCCTGACTGCCCTCACAGCTCAGGCGGAGACGATCCTGGCTCTCGTTGTTGGATATGAACGCGCGACTGCCGGGATCGAGCGGGCGATTGAAACGCTTCGCGGTCAACCGGTGCCGAAGGAAAGAGAGGACGGGAACGGCGAGCCGAGTGCCCCTCCGCTCCCGTAACTGACCAACGGCGCGCTGGGTGGCGAGAAGCGAACACTGCTGTGTTCGGGCAGGTGAAGTCAGCCCTACCCTGCGGCCTGTCCCGATCCCGGGCTGACCCTGAGCGACAACGTGTCGATCGCCTCGAAGTCGCTGCCATGGATACCGTTCTGCAATTCGCGCAGGTCGTCATTGTCCCAGCGGTCGTCCGGGGCGCCGGAGAGAAACCAGTTGCTTCCGTTGTCGGCCAGGATCATCCCGTAGGTTTTCAGGGCCTGCAGGATGATCTGGTTCGTTCCGGAAAACCCTGAGATATCGACGCTTCCCTTCAACCGGAAACGCTGGCCCATGGGAGGAACGTTGCCATCAGCAGTTGACCCCGCCTGATGCGTCGCGGGCCAAACGTAGTCTGTTCGCGTCCGCGCGGCGGTGAATCGCAGCGCGTGCTTGATGCTGCCGGCAGCAATCTCCTCGTAACGCACCAGCCCCGGCAAGATGGGCAACCCGGCCGCGTCGGCTGAGGTCCAGCCGGCCGGCCGCAAGGCGTTCGAGCTCAGATCGAACGTTGCTCCGGAGGACGCGCGCCAGCTTCCATCGTTTTGCTGCCTGGCGTCGAACATCTCGTAGAGCATGCAGCTTCCCTCCTGCACCACGACAACATGCCGGTCACCGTCGCTGCAGGAACCGTTCTCCACGGGCGCATCGGCAGGTATCGGGTACGGTCCGGGATCGCTTTCATCTGGTGCGCCAGTGAAGCTCACGCTGACCTTCGGTTGCGCAGCGGGAACGCGTACGAACGGAATGCCGAAGGGTTTTCCTTCGTAGAGGCCACTCCCAAAGTCGGGATGCAACCCTACCCCGTTCCCAACACTTGAAACGTACGCTCCCGACTTCGGGTCGACCGGCGCACCGTCGATCCGCCGGTTCCAGATGTTGTCGGCTGGCAGGATTGGGCAGGCTGCTGGAGTTTGGCCGCATGAGGAACTGGTGCAGCCGTTACTGCAGACCTGGCCCCTGCCCCCACCCTTGCCATTTTTCCGCTTCTTCTTCTTGCGCCGCTTCTTCTTGGCCTCGGTGCCCTCAGAGCCGGCACCCAGGGCGGCCAGTACCAGGCCCGCACCCCATGCCGAGACAACTTGCCTCCGCGCGATTGACCTCTGGGTTCTGGCCAACACGTCTGCCATCTGCTCAAACAGAGCCATCGCCAACCTCCGCCACCCCAAATTCGATCCTGCTCTCTTCCACGCTGGCTCGCATTCTGGCGCTCTTCACCGCGGGGCACATTGGTAGAAATACGCATTTTCGTCGCCACGCCGCGCTGGGTGGCTTGCCGCATGCCGGGCTGGAAGACGCTCGCGGGGCCTGGCACGGCATCGAAGAGAGGCACGAC
>JAXLWT010000092.1:0-5793 GCA_046328375.1 Thermomicrobiales bacterium | reverse complement strand
CATTGACGCTGCCCACCAGCGAGCGCGGGACGTCGTACAGACGAACGCCGACAAGTTGAAGTCAATTGCCGAGTTGCTCCTCGCCGAGGAAACGATCGAGGGCGAGCAACTGGAGGCCCTTTTCGAGCAGCCGCGACCCCGGCCGAGGTTGGTTGGTCCGCCAGCAGGACAGGAAGCTTCCAAATCTCCGCTGGTTCCAACCCCCGCTGACACCCCACAGCCCAGGAGTGAGTGGGATCGGCCTCCAGGCATGGGTCACCTGCGGCCACAGCCTGCAGGGTAGATATCCGCCAGTTCATCCAGACACAAAAACGGGTCCGCGGAAACGCGGACCCGTTCTGCATGTCTCGGGTGGAGGCGGGGGGATTCGAACCCCCGACCTCTACAGTGCGATTGTAGCGCTCTCCCAGCTGAGCTACGCCCCCACGAGGTACGGGCAGTATACGGATCGAGTTGCGTTTGCGTCAAAGCATGGTGGCCGCAGGGGAGGAACCGCCACACTCAGCGCCTGGCAACTGGGCCCGCGATGGAGTTGCGTTGAATGCACGCGATACCGTGGCCTATAATCACCTGGCAGTGCGGGGGTAACTCAGTTGGTAGAGTACCTGCTTCCCAAGCAGGCTGTCGCGGGTTCGAGTCCCGTCCCCCGCTCCGCGTCAGCAGGCTCCTCGTTCGCAACCCCGTTCCTCTATGCGCTCAAGCTCTCGGTCCACGCCGAGCTGGGGAGTGCTGCTGTGAAGGTGCTGCCTACCCCTTCCTGGGAACTGGCCCAGATTCGTCCCCCATGCGCTTCAACGAGCATGCGGGTGATGTAGAGACCAAGCCCGAGGCCCGCCTCACCGGATCGGTTGTTCCCCCGATAGAACCGGTCGAACAGTGACGGTAGCGCGTCTGCAGGAATGCCGTCCCCCCGGTCAGAAACGCTGACACGCGCCTCACTTTCGACCCGTTCTGTTCGCACCACGATCTCGCTGTGAGGGGCCGAGTACTTGATCGCGTTCCCAATCAGATTGTCCAGAACCTGCCCCAGGCGATCGCGATCACCGTGCACCATGATTTGTGCGTCGCTGCCCTCGAAGCGGACGGCATGGGACGCTGTCAGGGTGCGGGCGCGTTCCACCGCGGCCCGCGCAAGTTCTCTAACGTCAATGGCATCCAGCTGCAGCGACAGGCCTCCGCCCTCGACCTGGACAAGCTCCCGGAGGTCACTGATCAGCCGCCCCATGCGATTGGTCTGTTCCAGGATCGCTTTGACGCTCTCCTCTTCGTAGCGCTGACGGCGCTGCAACAGTTGGGCTCTCGCCCGCAGCACGGTCAGTGGCGAGGCCAGGTCGTGGCTCGCCATGGCCACGAAGTCGAGTTGGGCCTGGTCGAGGCGTTTCCGCTCCGTGATATCGCGAATGGCAGAGACCATTGCAACACGTCGCCCATCTCGGATCAGGAAATCGGCTCGTGCTTCGACAATACGCTCGCTACCGTCCGGCCGGGTAATTCTCGCCTCATACGAACGCGGCGGATCAGTTGCCGTGAAGACGGCCTGGTAGAGCGTTGAGGCCGTGCACTGCTCCTCGGCGCCGAAAATGATGGCGAAGCTACGCCCGATGAACTCCGAGGCGTCCCGGCCGTAGAGCGCGCAATACGCTGGGTTGACGTCCAGCACGATGCCGTTGGCGTCGGAGAGGGCCAAGGCTTCGGACGTTGCCTCCCACACGGCACGGAAGCGAGCCTCGCTCTCGGTACGCGCCGCAATTTCCTGGTCCGCCTGTTCCTGAAGCGTGCGCCGCTCCCGCTCGCCCCGTCGTGTTTCCGTAATGTCTCGGCCGATACTTGCTGCCCCGATGATGTGACCGTTGTCGTCATAGATGGGCGAAATGCTGACTGACACATCTAGCCGCGCGCCGTCCTTGCGCACGCGAACCGTTTCGAAATGGTCAATGCGCAGGCCTCGTCGCAGCCGGTCCATGATGGAAGGCAGTTCGTCGGGCCGATCTTTCGGGATGATCAGAGATACTTCGCGGCCAACTGCCTCGGCAGGCGAATAGCCGTAGAGGCGTTCAGCAGCGGGATTCCAGCTGGTGATGATGCCATCAAGCGTCTTGCTGATGATGGCGTCATCGGAAGACTCGATGATCGTGGCCAGGAACCGATCAGAGGGAACCGGAAGTTCGGCCGATGGGGTTTCCCGACGATCGACAAAGATCCCAGAGGGCCCGGGGTGATCAGGTCCCACTCGCAACACCGCGCAACAGGACCACAGATTCACTCATGCCGAATGCTTTCCCACACGTGAAGCGCAAGACTCTTGTGAACGTGAACGACTGCACTCGCATGAAGACGCATGAACCATGACATCGGGTGCATCGCTGAGGCAGCGTACCCCACTTGAAAAGCCCAACAAAGGCAGCTTCTGTAGCGTGCGCAAGACTTCTTCGTAGCTGTCGGCACGTTCAACCCGTGGAGTTGCCGTGCAATCGCGAACCAGATAGCAGGCGCGATAATGCTGGAGCGCGGTGGCAACGCGGACCCCGCCCGAGGACCCGACCTGTGCCAACCCAGGATGGTATTGATAGAGGAGACGATCATGCCGAACCGCTTTCTGAAGCCAGACACCATGCCCGCCCCGTTTGGGTATTCGCAGGTGGTGGATTCCACTGGCTCACGCGTCGTCCACGTTGCTGGCCAGGTGCCCCTGAATGCCCAGAACGAATTGGTGGGCGAGGGGGATTTTCAGGCCCAGGTACGACAGGCGTTTGAAAACGTGAGGCTGGCGCTGGAAGCGGTCGGCATGACGTTCGACGATGTTGTCAAAATGCAGTTCTTCCTGACGGATATTGCGAACTTGCCTCTGGTCCGCGGGATCCGGGATGAATACATCAACACGGACCAGCCACCGGCAAGTACGTCCGTCCAGGTCGTTGCGCTTTTCCGGCCTGAGGTCATGTTCGAGATGGATGTTGTGGCGATCAGGTAGTGATCCGCTTTCCGGCATCGTTGCCAGTTAGTCCCACAGCGTGGCTCCCGATCGCTATAGCCGTCACGTCTTCGAGGACCGCGAAGAGCGGGTCTGGTAGCCCCGTCGTCGCGACCAGGCCCGCGCGCACCGTGTAGCCCCCATACGACCCCAGAAGCGCACCTACGGCACCACAAGCCGCGCCACTGAGCGGCCCCAGTCCGGCGCTCCGGGATAGCAGGGCGCCCGCAAGTCCGCCCACGCCGGTGCGGACAACGAGCGAACCAGGGATCAGTCGGCTCGGCGTGAACGGCATTTTGTCCACGACGATTTCACCGGCTGCATTGACGAGGAGGAGTGCGGATACTCGCGGCGAAGAGAGGATCTCGGGCAACTTCCTGGCCTCGCTAACGTGCTGGCGAGCTGCCAGGCTGAGAAGCGCCAGCGGGAGTTGAGACCTCATTCCCGCCACCACGCCGATCATGACTGCGCTCAGCAGTTGCTGCGTCTTTTCCGGCATCTTCAATCCTCCCCGTTCCATGACAACGTTGCATCCACGCCGGCCGGCCATGGATCCAGCTATCCTACGGTCCCGCTCAGGGTAGACCACTGTTTACAGCCACACATGGTGCACAGACGGTGGATCAACGAGGCATGGCGCCATGAAAAGACATTGGGTGATTTCTTGTGCCGCATTCGTCCTGGTGATTCTGGCAATCGCCAGGGGGAACGTTGCTGCTCAAGCTGACCGCAACTGCAAGGACTTCGCCAACCAGACAGAAGCGCAATTGGCGTTGAATGGCACCTATCCCGAGGATCCCAATGGATTGGATCGCGATAAGGACTGGATCGCGTGCGAGGATTTTTTTGGGTTGACTGAAGTAGAAGCTGCGCGAGTTGTGCCAGCAAACCTTGCGCAGAGTGATGCGCAGTCAACACCGGAGCCAACGCCTGCCCCATCCAACGGTTCCGCCCCTCCTCCTTCAGAAACAGCGCCTGACAGTTCAACTTCCCGCATTGACCCTCCGGCGGATTTGATGGCCCAGGTGGCTCAGTGCGAAGTCGTAGCGGTGTCGTCACGAAGCATTGCCGCGGCAGGCTGCCCTGGTGTTGGCAGCATTGTCCTCCGGCCGCCGGCGGCGACGCCACGCATGCGCTCGCAGGTGATCATCCGGCCGGGCGCGGCGTTCGCGCCGACTCATGAGACGGCGGCTGCCGCAGCTCAAGTCGCAAGGTCAGGGGAAAACACCGGCAAACCCGAGGAGCGGAAGCGTTCACACAAGAAGCACGACCACGCAGGGCGCTCAGCCACACGAACGAAATGACCACGCTCGATGCAGTCGTCGTGACGATCGACCTGTGACCAATCGGCTAGTCGGCCCCTGAATACGCCTGGTCCTGCCGCTCTGAACCAACCCTGCCTCGCGGGAGTGGCGGCATGTTCGCTTCTGAGGCAAGTGCATTCAAAGCCTGGACTGTGCGACGGTGGCGAGGTGTGCGGCCACCGGACTCCCAAAGTGAAACCGTGTGATTTGAAGCGCCAATGCGAGCGGCAAGCTCGGTCTGCGTTAGCTTGAGATGATGCCTCAGGGCTCGCACCCAGGTGCTCGGCGTGTCACTCCACTCGGGTGGCGGGGGATTGCGCTCCAGCGTAATGGTGATCCGAACGCCCTCCTGAGCGGCCATCTGCAACGTCGCGATTGCGGCAGCAAGGTCAGCGGCGTCCAGTGAACGGATGTCGAGTCGCATGCGGCTTCCTCCCGGTGAAACAGCATCTCCGGCGGGTGGCACGTGCACGGAATGGCCCAGTTCCCGATCCTCACTCGCGTGAAACCCATGGCACTCCGGCTAGTGCATGGTAGCAAATATCCGACCAAAATCGTCAGATATTGGTCATGCGGAGACGCCCTCGTGCGTTAGCGGATCGTGGAAGGGAGGATGTGCATCTGGCTGCGGTACTTCGCCACGGTTCTGCGAGCGATGCGGATGCCGTGATCGAGGAGGCGGTCACTGATTTGCGCGTCACTCAGGGCGCGACCGGCTGCAGCTTCCTCGCTGATGATCTGCTGAATGACATGCTTGATGCTGAGCGAAGCGGCAAACAGATCGCTCATTGGTATCACCTTGCGATTTGGCAGCATGACGAATTTGCCTGCTACCGCGCGGCTGCACGTTGACTCGTGTACACCAAGCGCGTTCGCAACCTCGCTGCGAGTGAGCGGGCGGAGTCCACGCGCATCGCCGCGGATGTAGGCCTCCTGGTATTGGCAGACGTACTCTGCCACTCGCATCAGGGTCTGTCGCCGCTGACGGACGGCCCAGATGAACTGCTGCGCCCGGCTAACCTGCGTGCGTGCGTGAGAGACCGCTTCGGGGTCCGCGGAGACTTCAGGTGCAGCGCTGCCGCTCGGCTTGGCAATCGATCGGTAAAACGCCTCCGTCTGGAGCCGGTCGTAGATCGCGTTCGGTACCTCGATAGACAGCGTTTCCCCTTCGACGCTGACCACGACATCAGGCACCACGTGCCCGCCAGTTGATGGGGAAGTCCAGGTTGCTGACTCCTGCGACTGCAGCGGATGTGGGGTGAGTTGCTCACGGATGAAGGTGTGAGCGGCTTCAATCTCCTCGACGGTCGTGTTCAGGTCCCTGGCGATGCGGCTGAGCCTTTTCGCGCCGAGGGCCTCCAGGTGGTCGCGCAGGACCGCTTCCACGGATGCCGGGACGGGATGTCCTTCACGGCGCAGGAACTGCGCTTGCAGGAGCAGTGATTCCTGCAGCGACCGGGCCGCGACGCCCGGCGGTGAGATCTCCTGGATCAGCAAGAGAACCGCTTCCACGTCCTC
>JAXLWT010000091.1:0-5941 GCA_046328375.1 Thermomicrobiales bacterium | reverse complement strand
GTCGCGCTGGGCGAGATTGACCCGGTCACCGTGCAGCCCCACCTGGGGATGTACGCGAACGCTGAACTCGGGCAGGTCACGCTCACCATGCAGAATGGCCGGCTCCTGCTCGACGCCGGGGAGTTGAGCTCCGAACTACGCCCCCGGGCGAACGACCCGGCGACATTGCTGCTGGTCGATCCGCCGCTCTCACTCTTCTCTGAGGCGTACGGCGCGACTGTCACCTTTGGCGGCGACCACGATGCTGAGATAGTCATCACGATCCCGGGCAGCGTGACCGGACCGGCGCAACGCTTTGTGTTTGACCGAGTTGAGGGGTCCGGCACCGGCTAGTCCAAGCCCCCAGACCCCTCACCGGATTCACGGCGTAATCTTGCTCAGTGGCAGGACCCCGAACCCGAGTCCAGAACCGCGCCGGTCTTCGAGTCAACGAAGGCAAAGTCGTAGCCGTTTTGCCGCAGCGTTAGCTGCAGCACGCCAACAGTCTTGGCGATGCGAGCCTGGCTGTTTGCGATCCCCGCAGGTGTCGACTGATTGAGTTCTGCGCCACCCGTCCCGACGATGAACTCCCGAATCCCTCGCTGCGGATCGCTCACGCCATTGGGCGTTTGAGGTGCGAACCGCTCGTACATGTGCTGGTGACCATTCAGGACCAGTTCGGCATTCGCCTGGTAGAGGAGTTGCCAGAAGTCCTTGACATCCGTACTAGCTCCCTTGTTGCCTGAATTGAAGAGCGGATGATGCCAGTAGGCGAGGGCGCAGGAACCCGCTTTCTGGTCCTTCGCAAGCTCGGCCTGCAACCATTTGTACTGTGCTGATCCAGAATTACATTTCACCCAGCCGCACGCGGCGCCGTTCGGCTCCGAGCCGCTGGAGTTCAGGACGTAAATGTTCCAGTTCCCGAGCTCGTAGCTGTACCACCCTTCACCAATTTGCATCCCCTGCACGACCGCCGGGACGCCTGCCTGGGCCTTGAACCAGTCGAAATAGGGAGCAGCTGTACAGGGGGAGGGCCAGGGGCCGGTCTTGCTGCAGTTGTAGTAGTACTCGTGGTTGCCGGGCGTGGGGTACGTCCGGTTGACAAAGGGGCCGTAATACTTGCCGTAGCAGTCCTTGAATTTGTCCGGCTCCCCGTTCGGGTAGACCAAATCCCCCAGTACGGCGACTGTCCCAGGCGTGCCATTTATGTAGCCGGCCGATGCCTGGAGGTTCGTCAGCGATTCTCCGGTGCACAAGGCAATATCACCGACCGCGAGCATCACCTCAGAGGTTGGTCCCGGAGGATTTGGGCACTTCTTCCGCTTTTTCTTGTGCTCTCCGTCGACATGGGTATCGGACTGCGCCTGCGATTTCTTCCGGCACTTCTTCTTTTTGTGCCGTTTCGCCGCAGCTTCAATGCCCGACCTGGACGCTGGCTCGGCACTCGCCGAGACCCTGGTTACCG
Organism: Thermomicrobiales bacterium; assembly: GCA_046328375.1. Taxonomy (GTDB): domain Bacteria; phylum Chloroflexota; class Chloroflexia; order Thermomicrobiales; family UBA6265; genus JACCXM01. Next base: position 4,497 of record JAXLWT010000091.1, on the reverse strand, counting down.
GCACCAGCGTTGCTTTCGTGGCCAGGATCGGACCCAACGGTAGGAGCAAGAGCGCCAGGATGAACAGCCCGGCCCGCACGAAAGAACGACCATCATGACGGCGCACGACATCCTCCGGTTGAGACCAAATCCCCAGTTACGTTGCTCGTCAGAAGTTTGATTTTTCCAGAATGGCCGCGATTCTAGAGAGTTCACGACGTATGTCAAGTCCACGAGTCATCGGTATCACCCAACCCTGAGAGTTCTCCTCAAGCTTGCGCTGTTTGGGTGATTCCAGATGGCTGCTGAAGTCCATGTCTCGGTCGTACCGGACAGCGCCAATTCCCGCGCAGTGGAGCGGCCACCAAGGCGTGCAGTGTTACTGCTTGAAGCAACCCTACCGGACCAGGTGAGCATTCGGCAGGACTGATCTCGGCAAGCGATCTCGGTTCGCTCCTGGCCTGAAAACCGTTAGCGCCAGACAAAAGCGGAACCGCGCGGCCCGCTGTGCCGGAGCACACAATGTGCAAGTGCCGCCGCCGGCCGTCTCTCGCATTGCCATCCTGAAGCATGGAGACATCACCGACCGCAAGTGGTTGTCGAGGAAATGCTCTGTAGGTAGGACACGGAAATGCAGGCAACGACGCTGGATGGTATCGCTCGGGACTTAAGGAAAGCGTCAACTCGCCGCTCGATCTTTCGGCGAGCCGGCAGTTTGGCGATAGCGGCCTCGGTCGCGGCGTCCGGGCTATCTTCCGCCAGTGCGGCCGGACACGGCCAGAAGAAGCACAAGCAGAAGTGCCGTCCTGGCTGCAACTCGGAATCCCGGTGTGTCCATGGCACGTGTGTTCCCATCGACCGGGGCACCCAGGAGAGCGAGGTAGCGGTCGAACGCCGTCGCCGCAGGCAGTCGCACAGGAAGCGCAAGCAGGACACGCGCCCTGCCGATACCTCGTTTGCTCTCCCCAACCTCCTCTGCACGCAGTGGATACTCTCCGGTGGGGTGGAACTAACGACGATCATCACCGGAGCCAACGATCTGCAGGTGACGACGCGACCACTGACGGAAGGCACGGGATTCGGATCCATTGGTAAAGATCGCGTCGAAGGCACGCACAACCCGGTCTTGTTTGACGCCCACGTGGGCGACCGGCAGTATTTCTATGTTGACAATTACCACTGCACCTGCGAGCACCCATCGCTGTGGCTCCACTGTCCCGCGCTAGGTGTAGGGCGCGAGTTCAGCGGCTGGAGCACGCTGATTGACCTCTCCAGTGGCTGCCCAGAAACGGTCACCTTCGAGCACGATGAATGGATACGGGTGTAGCAATCCATAGGGAGCGAGCCAGGCCCGCAGAGCCTCATGATGTAAATGCGGCCTACGCACTGCCTGAAGTGGCGGCAGCGCTAATACACGACGGGTCCAGCTGAATGGCCGGCCGCTAAGGGTGCTTCTGAGAAATTGCCGGACCGCGAAATCCCGGCGCGATGTGGCATTTGAGGAGGATTTCACCCGGAAATGTGCGGAGAGGGAGCGACGGCCCAAGTCAGCGCAGTGACGCATCTCGTATCTTCGCGCGCCAAGTACACGCCACGGTCAGGGTGGCTCCTCCCGCCAATCACCGGCACCGTCGGAAGGAGCCCCGCAATACAGCCAACCTGGGTGGAGGCATCCAACTTCCCTCAGTGGAAGTCTTGGGAGCCAGGTTCTCCGAACCCGGCCCCCAGTGCCCTGGCCAGACTTGCGTCGTCGCGCTGCCTAGTGGCAGGACCCCGAACCCGAGTCCATGACCGCACCGGTCAGCGAGTTGACAAAGGCAAAATCGTAGCCGCCATCTCGTAGTGTCAGTTTCAGGACGCCAACCGTATCGGCGAGCCGAACCTGGCTGTTCGGGGTGGCCGGTGGTGTTGTCTTGATCACTTCGGCGCCGCCGGTGCCAACAATGAACTCCCGAATTCCTCGCTGCGGATCACTCGCGCCATTGGGTGTCTGAGGTGCAAATCGCTCATAGATATGTTCATGGCCGTTCAGGACGAGCTCAGCATTCGCCTGGTAAAGCAGTTGCCAGAAGCCCTGGACCTGCGGGCTGCTCCCCTTGGAGCCAGAATCGAAGAGAGGATGATGCCAGTAGGCGAGTGTGCAAGAGCCCGCTTGCTTATCCTTCGCCAACTGGGTCTTCAGCCACTCGTACTGCGGTGATCCAGGATCACACTTCACCCAGCCGCATGCCGCGCCGCTTGGCTCCGAGCCATTGGAGTTGAGCACATAGATTTTCCAACTCCCGAGCTTGTAGCTGTACCAACCTTCGCCAATTTGCATCCCCTGCACGACCGCCGGGACGCCTGACTGGCCCTTGAACCAATTGAAGTAGGGAGAGGCCGTACAGGAGGTACTCGTCTTGTTGCAGTTGTAGTAGTACTCATGATTGCCGGGCGTGGGGTACGTCCGATTGACGAATGAGCCGTAGTACTTGCCATAGCAGTTCTGGAACTCATCTGGCGTCCCATACTGGTAAGCCAGGTCCCCGAGTACGGCCACGGTCCCCGGGGTGCCACTGATGTACTGGGCCGATGCCTTGACGTTGTCCTCAGACTTTCCCTGGCAGTAGGCGATGTCACCAACCGCCAGCATCACCTCGGAAGTTGGTCCCGGAGGATTTGGGCACTTCTTCCGCTTTTTCTTGTGTTCTCCGCCAACCTGAGCCGCAGATTGCGCCTGCGATTTCTTCCGGCACTTCTTCTTTGTGTGCTTTTTCGCCGCGGCCGCAATGCCTGACCAACTCGCTGACTCCACGCCCGCCGAGGACGTGAGTGACGGAGCCGGTGTCGCGTTCGTTGCCAGGATCTGACCGAGCGGAAGGAGCAAGAGCGCCAGGATAAACAATCCAGCCCGCACGAGGACACGATGATGGATCTGGCGCACTCTATCCCCCGGTTGACACGACGTTCCCAGCCATGTCGCTGGGTAGCAACTCGCTTTTTCTCAAGTGCTAGCGAATTCTATTGACCCGGCGCGGAATGTCAAGTAGCGCGGGGTGTCAGTGGTGACCATCCCACGTCGCCAGCATGCCGCGCGCGGCAACAATGGGCCCATCCGGGCGCTCTTTCGCGCATTCTCAGTAGGTGCGGCGCTATCCACGCAACGCCCAACGTTTATCAAAATCGGCAACTGACAGAACCCCACGGCCAAATGAGGGCCAGCGGCGGCTTCATCGGGAAGGAACCACAACCTGGATGGACAGCCCTCGCGTCAGGCGTCCGTCGATGGCGAGGACCCCAAGCGCAATCAGGCCCATACCCAGCACCTGGCCCGCCTCAAGGTGCTCGTGCAAAACCAGCGCGCCGAGCACGACAGCGCTCACCGGAATCAACATGGTCACTAACAGCACGTTCGTGGCGCCTGCGCGGGCAAGGATGCGGAAATAGAGGATATAGGCTAGCGCGGTCGAGACCACCCCCAGCCCAGCCAACGCCAGCCAGGCCTGCGGAGGGAGAGGGCCCAGGTGCCACGGTCGGTCTAACAAGAGCGCAACGGGCGCCAGCAAAATGGTTGACGCGGTCACCTGACCGGTGGCTGCTGCAATCGGGTTGATTCCATAGGCCCGAAAGCGCCGGCCGAATATGCCGGCGCACGCGTAGGAGACAGCGGCACAGACGACCGCGAGTTGGGAGAGCACGTCCTGGCCCAGTCCCTGCAGCACGTCGGGGCCGATCAGGACGACCACCCCACCCAGGCCAAGCAGCACCCCGAGTCCTCTGGACGGCGTGAGCTTTTCGTCGTCAGTCAGCACATGGGCCAGGACCACCGTAAACAGAGGCGTGGTGGCGTTGAAAATGGCCGCCAGGCCAGCTGCGATGTGCGTCTGTCCCCAGACGATGAGCGTGAATGGCAGGACGTTGTTCAGTAACCCCATGCCGAAGAGCGCCACCCAGAGCTGGCTTCCGCGCGGGGCCGGGATGCTCATGACTCCCAGCACAACCCAGAGCGTGACGGCGGCGATCCCGACGCGCCCGGCCACGATGGTCAACGGTGGCAACAACTGCACCAGAATCCCGTTGAAGAGAAACGATCCGCCCCAGAGCAGGGACAGGCCGAGCAGCATCGCCCATTCCGCCCGGCCCATCATGGGAGTTCCTTTCGCCGGCATGTTTCCTCCCTCAAACGCTATGCGTCCAGTCTGAGGAAGGAAGCCAGTCTGCGCCTCCCGTTTCATGTCCGTGAATCCGGAGCATTCGGCTCGGTAAAGATGCGGGAAACGCCTTGCTCCTCGTGACCGGAGGCCAGGTGCTCCCGGTATCCTCGCGCTGCCACAGATGCTCGCACCACATGCGCAGGCAATGCGTTGTCAGGGGGCGGGCGTCTCTCGCACCGTGACCCCGCAACGCACCTCCCCGCCGTTACGCACCGCAATGCAGCGTGTAGCGATCGCCACCGCCCTCTGGCATCATGTGCCCATCGCGGAGGTAGGCGAGAAGCGCCGAGCCGACACAGGGAGGTTCCAGTTGAATCCAGAACGG
>JAXLWT010000090.1:0-6451 GCA_046328375.1 Thermomicrobiales bacterium | reverse complement strand
GTCTGGAGCAGGGGGGCGCGGAGATCCGCAACGGCAAGGCGTACCCGCGCGACGGGTTCCCGGCCATCCATGCCCGCAAGGGCGAGCCGTGTACGACGTGCGGCACCGAGATCCTCAAGACCGTCGTCGGCACACGCGGCACCTACTACTGCCCGGTCTGCCAGCCCGCACCGACGTCAACCGAATAGATCCTCAACGCAAGAGACTCCATTTCCCCGAGCTGTGCAGAAACACCTGGCGCCGCGAATGAATCCTCCGTGTCTCGAGCTTGTCGAGGGACCTCGGCGATCAACAGGCGTGACGAAGTCTCTTCACAGGCTCGAGACACGGGGAGTTGGACGGGTCGTATTCTCAGTTACGCGCGCTCAAAAACGCGCTGTCTGCACGTTACTCGACGCCAACCAGCGCGTCTGCCAGTGCCCCCAGCGCCATCCCGGCGCCGCCGCGCACGAGCACATCCGCCAGATGGTCCAGCGGGGTCGCCTCGTTGTTGATGATCGCCAGCCGTGAACCAGAGGCGACGGCAATTTCCGGCAGCCTTGCCGCCGGCTGCACGATCAGCGAACTGCCAATCACCAGCATCAGGTCCGCGTCCCGCGCAGCAATCACCGCCGCCTGCAGGGCATCCTGGGGCAGCGCTTCCCCGAAGAGGATGGTGGCGCCGCGGAGCCGGCCTCCGCACACCTCGCAGGCGGGTAGGGGTTCATCTTCCAGGCGGCGCTGGATCTCCGCCGCTGGCCAGGTCGACCCGCAGTCGATGCAGCGCACCCGGTGCGCTGTCCCGTGCAGCTCGATCACCCGGTCAGGGTCAACGCCCGACTTCTGGTGCAGGCCATCGATGTTCTGCGTGATCACGCTGCTCAGGAGCCCGGCATCCTGCAGGCGGGCCAGCGCCAGGTGCCCCAGGTTCGGCATCGTGTCCCGCAGGCTCGGGTAGCGCTCCTTACGGTCGCGCCAGTAGGCAGCTCGAGTTTCCGGGTTCTCGCGGAAGTCCCCGATGGTCGGCGGCGTGTTCTTCTCCCACACGCCACCCGGACCGCGATAGTCGGGAATGCCTGATTCGGTGCTGATGCCCGCTCCCGTGAAGGCCACGATGTTCCGCGCCGGTCGCGCCAGTGCGATGAGGTCGTCAACGTCGCTCAAGAATGCTCCCATCAGGGGTCGCGCACACCACCGGGCAACGTGCGCAATGTTGCCGGCGTGTCACGATCCGTCTTGTGTCCGTACAGCGTCGATGGTACGATGCCGGAACTGGATTGCTCCAGAACCCCCGCCAGTTTGCAAGATCACTCGGCCCGGACCGCGACGGGTAGTGCTGACCCAGCTTTGTGTCTGCGCCATGGTGGCACACATCGCCGTGCATGAGGCCACGCCATGATCGTCTCCCAGCCCGCGCTGCTTTGCCTGTCATCCCTCTGGAACAACCTCACCGGCCGCTCCAGCGTGCGAGAGGTTCACGCAGAGGCTGTGCCGAAGCCAGCCGCGCCACCCTCGACCGCGGTCGAGCGCGCCGCGGCGATCCGCGAGGAGCGGCTCAAGGCGGCCGTGCAGGCCTCGACAAAGCAACCCGAACTCCACGTTGCCGCGCCCGAAGTGCTGTCGGTCCACGCTGCTCCGGCTGAGGAGCCACCAGCCGTGCCAGTCCTCCAGGAGCCGACTCCGAGCGGGCTTGGGCCCCTGACGGCGAACGAGCGACGGGCACGTGCAGCCGCGCTCCGGGCGCTGGCGTTCAGCCGCGCGCGGCGCTTCGAGGCAGCCCAGGCAGCCTTCCAGGACGCCGCCACGCTGGATCCTGAGCTCGACCTGACGCGCGTGCCGGCCTTCTGGTCGCTCGAGCGATCTGCTCATGAGGCGGCGATTGCGGCCTACGTCGCGGCCGGTCGTACCGGCGACGCCGCCGTCCTGCGGGCCAAGGTGCAGAGCGTCTACCGGCCAAAGCCACTGCGGACCCGCAGCGCCGCCGCAACCACCTAGGCCTGGAGGGACCTCGCCCGGCTGCCGCGCTCGGTGAGCGCCGAGGCGAGTGCCTCCAGCCGATCGGCATTGACCGCGTAGTACTTGGAGCCGCGGCGCGCTGCGACCGTCACGATACCGGCCCGCTCCAGTTGCGAGAGGTGCCGGGAGGCCGCCGATTGGGCGACGCCGAGCCGGGCCACGATCTCCTGCGCGTAGAGCTCACCCTCCAGCAGCAGGTCCACGATCCTAAGCCGTGTCGGATCGGCCAGGGCGCGCGTTGCTTCCAGGAGGTCGCTCGCCCCGACGTGACCATTCACCGGCGGAGAAATGAGCCCCCGGCCGTTCGTGGTGGCGCTGCGCGCTTCGGTGCGCTCCAGCAGTCCCGGCGCCGAGAAAAACACGACGAGGTCCGGCTCGTAGGCGATGTAGCTGACAAACGCCCCCAGGTGCGCCGACGGGCAGAACGCGGCCCGCGTGATGCTGGAGGGCGGGTGGCTGAGCACATCCGGCACGCGCTGGCCGGTCAGGGCCGAGTAGGCGTCGTTGAAGCCGCGGTCTTCCAGGGCGGCGCCCCGTTCCGCTGCCTGCTGCAGCATCGGGAGCTCCTCTTCGCGCGCGTCGCGCACCACGTGCTCCCAGATCTCCCCGTAGAGATCGATGGTCCGCTGCTTCAGCTCGTCGGGACGCGCGATCAGATCCATGACCTGGTCGAGCGGCGCGCGGGTCAACGCGGGCTTCAGCGCCCTGGTCCAGCTCTCCTCGTCGTACGGCGCCTCCCAGCGCCGATCGAAGCCGGCGTGCACGCGCCGCAGCGCGTTGGCCGCCATATCCAGGTACTCCTCAGCCGGGAGCGAGTCCATGAAGGCGATGAGGTCATCGATGCTGGCGTCCCGGTTCTCGGGATCGAGTGGCCGGAAGCGCATTGCCGGCTCTTCGGGGTAGAGGAGCATGCGGCCCGAAAAGCCATGCAGCAGGTCGAGGTTGGCTCGGAGGTCCGGCGGCAACCCTTCGCGTGCCTGGATGAGCCATGGATCCAGGGTGCTGCCGGGCACGGCGCGGTGCAGCAGCGACATCGAGGAGACGATTTCCAGCGGAAGACTCGTGATGCTCTCGATACGCAGAGCCGGTTGCCCGGCGACAAGCTCACCCATGCAGACAAAATGCCTCACGCCGAGGGGTCAGATACATAACGCTATCATCATATCGTGGTGTAGCCCCCGGCGTCACGAACACGCTACCGGAAGGTCCCGAAACGCTGATAATGCACGGGCAGCGAGTTGCCTGCTGGTGAGCCTGAGCGCGGCCCGGGGGAGCGGATGAGCGAGGATCCATTCTGGTACAAGGACGCGGTCTTCTACGAAGCACCGGTCAAATCGTTTTTCGATTCCGACAACAACGGCATCGGCGATTTCCGGGGCATGACCGAGAAGCTTGATTACATCAAGAATCTTGGAGTGGACTGCATCTGGCTCCTGCCGTTCTACCCGTCGCCCTTCAAGGATGATGGCTACGACATCTCCGATTTCGGCAGCATCCACCCCGATTTCGGCACGGTCGAGGACTTCAAGGCGCTCCTTGACGCCGCTCACGAGCGCGGCCTGAAGGTCATCGTCGACCTCGTCATGAACCACACCTCCGATCAGCACATGTGGTTCCAGGAGTCTCGCAAGGACCCCAACGGCCCGTACCGCGACTACTACGTGTGGAGTGACGATCCCAACAAGTACAGCGACGCGCGCATCATCTTCATCGACACGGAGGTCTCCAACTGGACCTTTGACCCCGTCGCCGGGCAGTACTTCTGGCATCGCTTCTTCAGCAACCAGCCTGACCTCAACTACGAGAACCCGGCCGTTCAGGAAGAGATGCTGAACGTGATGCGGTTCTGGATGAACCTGGGCATGGACGGCTTTCGCTGCGACGCCGTGCCCTACCTCTTCGAGGAGGAGGGGACGATCTGCGAGAACTTGCCCAAGACCCATGAGTTTCTCGCGCTGCTGCGCCGCACCCTCGATGAGGAGTACCCGGGCAAGATCCTGCTGGCGGAGGCGAACCAGTGGCCCGAAGATGTGGTGGAGTACTTCGGGGATGACGAGAACCCCGAGTTCCACATGGGGTTCCACTTCCCGCTGATGCCCCGCATGTTCATGGCGATCCGTCGCGAGGACCGCCTGCCGATCATCGAGATCATGGAGCGCACGCCCGCCATTCCGGAGACGGCGCAGTGGGCAATCTTCCTCCGCAACCACGACGAGCTCACGCTCGAGATGGTGACGGACGAAGAACGCGACTACATGTACGCCGAGTACGCCAAAGACGCCATGATGCGGCGTAACGTCGGCATCCGGCGCCGCCTGGCCCCGCTCCTGGAGAACAGCCGGCGCAAGATCGAGCTCATGAACTCATTGCTGCTGTCGCTGCCCGGCGCGCCGGTCATTTACTACGGCGACGAGATCGGCATGGGTGACAACGTCTACCTCGGCGACCGCAACGGCGTGCGCACCCCGATGCAGTGGTCGGGCGACCGCAACGCCGGCTTCTCCCGGGCTGATCCCGCGCGCCTCTATGACCCGGTGATCACTGACCCGGTCTACGGGTTCCAGGCGGTGAACGTCGAGGCCCAGGAGCGCCTGCCAACCTCGTTGCTGGAGTGGATGCGGCGCATGATCCGCGTCCGCAAGCGCTTCAAGGCGTTCGGGCGCGGCTCACTGGAATTCCTGAACGCGGACAACCGCCGCGTGCTTGCCTACATCCGCGCCTACGAGGATGAGGTCCTCCTATGCGTGGTCAATCTCTCCCGCTTCGTGCAACCAGCCGAGCTGGACCTGAGCGCCTACGCCGGATACCAGCCAGTTGAGATGATCGGAGAGACTCCGTTCCCGCTGATCGGGGAGTTGCCGTACTTCGTGACGCTGGGCCCGCACAGCTTCTACTGGTTCCGGCTGGTCAAGCCGGAGGCCTAGCGGGGATGGTGGATCAGGCAGACGTGCGCGCAACCCTTCAGGCGCTCCTGCTCCGGGCGAGTGGGGACGGCGGCTGGCTGGCGAATCAGCGCTGGTACGCCGACAAGGGGCGCGTCGCCATCTCCAGCGAAGTCCTGGCGCTGCGCGCGGAGCCCGTCTCAGCGGGAACACTGGCGCTCGTGGTCGCGCAGTTCCGTTTCGAAGATCGCGACACTAGCCGCTATTTCATTCCCCTGTACGTGGCTGAGTACGGTGATGCTGACAGTGCCGGTGCGCCCGTGGGGCGCATCGGCAACGACCCGGTTTTCGACGCGGTTGCGCAGCCATGGTTTGGTGACTGGCTGCTGCAAGCGTTCCAGGATGACGATGCCGGCTGGCCGGGTGAGCTGGGTCCGGACGGCTCGGCGTATCTCAAACGCGCCGCCGGCTACCCGGCGCAGGTCCTGCGCGGTGAGCAAAGCAACACATCCGTGCGATTTGGCGATGCGGTCATCGTCAAGCTCTTTCGGAAGCTGCAACCGGGCGTTAACCCGGACGAGGAGGCCCTGCGCGTCCTGTCGACGCAAGGCTTTGCGCATGCGCCGGCGTACGTCGGTTCCCTGGCCTGGCTCGCTCCAGACGGCGTGCGCTATCCCCTGGCCCTGGCAACCAGCTTCGTCGCCCACGAGTCTGACGGGTGGACATGGCTCCAGGCGCGCCTCGCGGGGGTCGCCAACGGCGAGAGCATCGATTTGGGTCCGGAGCGTTTGCTGGGACAGCGCACCGCTGAAATGCACCAGGCGCTTGCCAGCGCCAGCGAAAGCGCCTTCACCCCTGAGGCCGCCAGCTCGGGGGATGTGGCGCAAAACCAGGCGCGCACGCGCGCGGGCCTGCAGCAGGCCGCGGAGATCATTCGAGAACGCGCCGGCACGCTACCAGCGGCGACCCAGGCTGCGTTGCCTGCGGTCTACGAGGCTCTCCAGCGCGCTGAGGTCGACCTGGCAGGCTACGAGGCCGAGATCGGTCTCTCGCGCGTCCGCACGCACGGCGACTACCACCTCGGCCAAACGCTGCGCACCGGCGACGACTGGGTCATCCTCGACTTCGAGGGCGAACCCGCTCGCCCGGTCGCTGAGCGCCGCCAACGCGCTTCAGTCCTGAAGGATGTCGCGGGCATGCTTCGTTCCTTCGCCTACGCTCGCGGGGCCGCTGCGCTGGCTCTCCCGGAGGAGGACCGCGGAGTTGCCGAACCCCGGCTGCTCGAATGGGAAACAGCCGCTCGCGCAGCCTTCCTCGACGCCTACCGGCAGGCAATCGCAGCCTCGGAGCTGAATCTTGTGCCAGAATCTGACGAGGGATTTGCGCAGGCACTGCGCGCCTGGGAGTTGGACAAGGCCCTCTACGAGATTGCCTACGAGGCCCGGAACCGGCCCACCTGGCTGGGCATTCCCCTCACGGCCCTCGTGCCTGGCTGAGACCGCCTGTTAGGGCAATGCACACGCAAGATTGGCCAGTCCTGCACTTGACGTGCCAAACACTCCGCAGTGCAGGTT
>JAXLWT010000009.1:0-143113 GCA_046328375.1 Thermomicrobiales bacterium | reverse complement strand
TTCGCGGACCTGAAGCAGAAGCTGCTGCAGGGCGCGGCGGCCGGCGACCTCCCGGATATCGCCGTTATCGACAACCCGGATCACCAGGCATTCGCCGCGCTCGGCATCCTGGAAGATCTCACCGACCGCGTAGCCGAGTGGGGCCAGGCGGACGCCTACTTTGCCGGCCCCTGGGACTCCACCATCTGGCAGGAGCGCAATTACGGCATTCCGGACAACAGCAACTGCCTGGTCCTCTGGTACAACACCGCCTTCACGGAACCGGCGGAGATCGCCGCGCCCGCAAACTGGGAAGAGCTGCGCGCAGCAGCGGCCGCCCTGACCGACGGCGACCGCATGGGCCTGGCCGTCAGCGCGGTCAAGAGCGAGGAGGGCACCTTCCAGTGGCTGCCGTTCCTGTGGGAGACCGGGGAAGATATCCCGACCATTGCGTCCGAGGGTGGACAGCGCGCGCTCCAGCTCTGGGTTGACCTCGTCAACGAGGGCCATATGTCCAAGGGGATCCTGGGCTGGAACCAGCAGGACGTGCTGGCGCAGTTCCAGAACGGCAAGGCGGCCATGATGATCAATGGGCCGTGGCAGATCCCAACCCTGCGCGAGCAGAGCCCGGAGTTGGCCTGGAACGTGGCGACCTTGCCCAAGGACAAACAGGGAGCCTCGATCCTGGGCGGGGAGAACTACAGCATCATCAAGGGCGGACCGAACGTCGACACTGCCTGGGATCTGCTGGTGTGGACGCAGCAACCGGAGAACCTGAAGCCGTACCTGGTCGAGGCAGGTAAGCTGCCGAGCCGCCAGGACCTGGCCGGGGACGAGACCTGGACCGGTGATCCGGTGCTGGCCGTCTTCATCGAGCAGCTCAAGGTCGCGAAGCCCCGGGCCTACGGAAGTCACTACCCCGAGATCTCCAGCGCGATCCAGGATGCCATCCAGGGGGCGGTCAGCGGCCAGGCCACGGCGGCGGATGCGCTCAACCGGGCACAGGCGACGATCACCCCACTCCTGGCCTGAGGCTCCTGGCCGCTTCCACAGTGTCCGGCGTGGAACGGCTGGGGCTGGCCAGGCAACGAACGTCGCGCGTGAGGCGGGGAGAGGGACATGGCCAGGGCGGTGGTCAGACCAACCCACGATTCCGCGGTGATCCGCACAGGGGCCGCGAGGCCCCTGCTGCGGCGCCTGCGCCTGGCTGACTATCTCTTCCTGCTGCCCGCCCTGATCTTTGTCACCACGACGATGCTCTATCCGGTCTACTCCAACCTGCGGATGAGCCTGCATGACGTCAGCGTGATGACCTTCCTGCGGGGCGACGCGCCGTTCGTCGGACTTGCGAATTACCAGGTGCTGGTCAGCGACCCGTCGTTCCGGCACGCCTTCGTACTCTCGCTCCTGTTCACGGCCGGGTCGCTCTTCTTTCAGTTCATCATCGGGTTCGCGCTGGCGCTCTTCTTCAACCGGCCCTTCCCGGGTAACGGGCTGCTACGCGCCCTCCTGCTTCTCGCCTGGCTGCTGCCGGCCGTCGTGAGCGGCAGCCTCTTCCGCTGGATGCTCGATGGCGACTACGGGGTGCTGAACTTTGCCCTGGTCCAGCTCGGCCTGCTCAGCGATGGTCGCTACTGGCTGATCGACCCGGGCACGGCGCTGGCCGGGACGATCCTCGCCAATGTCTGGGTCGGCGTGCCGTTCAACATGGCGCTCCTGCTCGCCGGCCTGCAGGGGATTCCGACCGTGCTCTATGAGGCGGCGCGGGTAGACGGGGCCTCGTCCTGGCAGCAGTTCCGGTCCCTGACGCTGCCGCTGATGCGCCCGGTCGCCCTGAGCGTGCTCTTGCTCGGCCTGATCTACACCTTCAAGGTCTTCGACCTGATCTACGTGATGACGAAGGGTGGGCCGGTCGACGCCACGACCACCCTGCCGCTTTACACCTACAAGTTGACGTTCGAGTTCTTCCGCTTCGGCCACGGGGCGACGGCGGCCACGCTCCTCCTGCTCGGCCTGGTGCTGGTGGCGCTCCTCTACCTGTGGGCCGTGCGCCGGGAGGAGATCGCATGAGCCAGGTCCTCACGCGCTGGCGCCACGCGGGCTATGGCTCCACCCTGGTGGGGAGCCTGATCGTCCTCGTCTTCCTCTTCCCGGTGTTCTGGATGGTTTCGACCTCGCTGAAAGCGCCAGCTGGCATCTTCGCCACCCCTCCTGCCCTCGTTCCGTCGCCGCTGGTGTTTGACGCCTACCGTGATGCGGTAATTGGAGATCCAGCCGTGGTGCGGGCCATCGGCACCAGCCTGATCATCAGCACCGGCACCATGTTGCTCACGCTGATCCTGGCCGCGCCCGCAGCCTATGGCCTGGCAAGGCTGCAGTTACCGGGTGGGGCGGTGGTCCTGCTGCTGCTGCTTATTACGCAATTACTGCCCAGCATCGTCATTGCGGGTCCCTTGTTCGTGCTCTTTACCCGGCTGCAACTGGTCAATTCCTACCTGGGGCTGATCCTGGCCGACACCACCCTCACACTGCCCTTTGCCGTCATCGTCCTGCGGCCCTTCTTCCTCAGCGTGCCGCGCGACCTGGAGGCTGCCGCTCTCGTGGACGGCGCCACGCGCTGGGGCTCCTTCTTCCGCATTACGCTGCCGCTGGTGCGAGCCGGGCTTGTCACGGTCGCTGCCTTCTCGTTCCTCTTCGCCTGGGGTGAGTTCGTCTTTGCCCTGTCGCTAACAACGGACGAGCAGTTCCAGCCGGTCACCGTGGCCCTGAACCGCCTGATTGGCCAGTACGGTACGCAGTGGAACAGCCTGATGGCGATCTCCACCACGGTTGCGTTGCCAATCATCGCCGTGTTCGCCGGTCTGCAGCGCTTCATCGTCGGTGGCCTCACCGCTGGCGCCACCCGGGAGTAGCCGGTGTAGGCCAAAGTCACATGGGAGGGGAGCGCGAGATGCGCGTGATTCAGGTTGGGCTTGGCGGGTTTGGGCAGAGCTGGGCGAAGATCGCGCAGGCGTCACCAGCGGTGGAGTTGGTGGCGGCAGTCGATCCAGCACCGGCCGCTCGGGCGTGGGCGATCGACATGCTTGGCCTGGAAGAGGCGGCAGTTTTTGCAGACGTCGGGCGTGCGCTGGGCGAGGTCGAAGCCGACGGCGTCATGGTGATCACACCCCCCGCCACCCACCACGCGGTGGCGACGGTGGCGCTGCAGGCGGGCAAGCACGTGCTGCTGGAGAAGCCGCTGGCCACGACGATCGACGAAGCGCGCAGCCTCATCCGGACCGCCGATGCCGCGGAACGAATCCTCATGGTCAGCCAGAACTACCGCTACCGGCCGGGCGCTGTCGCGGCGCGCGAGGTCGTGAACCAGGGCGTGCTCGGCGACCTGGTGGCGTTGCGGGTGAGGTGCCTGCGCGATACGCGCACGGCCTGGCCTGCGGACAACTTCCGCTACGCGATGCGCCACCCCTTCGTGCTCGACATGAGCATCCACCACGCGGATCTCCTGCGGGCCATCACCGGCCAGGAGGTAACCGCCATCTATGCGCAGGGCTGGCGGGTGCCGGATAGCCCCTACCAACACGACCCCGCGGTTGCGGCGACGCTGTCGCTGAGTGGTGGTGCCACCGTGGTTTACGAAGGGGACTGGGCCACTCGTGCGCCGGAGACCTCCTGGAACGGTGACTGGGAGCTGATTGGCGAGCGCGGCCGCCTCACCTGGACGGGACCCGCAACCGACGTGATGTCCAGCACGGTCACGCTGCACCTCAATGGCGAGGAGCCGCGCGAACTCCTGCTGCCAGAGCTGGAGGTCTCCGATCGTGCGGCTTCGCTGGCACGGTTCGCGCAGGCAGCGGAGCGCGGGCAGGAGCCGGAGGCGAGCGCTCGCGACAACGTCAAGAGCCTGGCGATCGTGCTCGGTTGCGTGGAGTCTATCGAGACGGGGGACGTCGTCGCGCCGTCGTGAGGCTGGCTGGCCAACGCGGCGAGCTCAACCTTTTCGCCACGACCGCCCTTGACACTAGAGCATCGAATCAGGCGTTCGAGGCGAGGGCCATGCCAGACACAATTGCCAGCAAGCCAGATTGCCAATCATGCGGGCTGCGATATCCTGCCCTGAGTTTCGAGTTCGCGCGTGACATGGCCCACCACGTGGCCCGCCTACTTTGGAGAGCAACATGACCGACACCTGGCTTGCGGATGTCGCCAGTGATGACGAGGCGGCGGCGCTGACGAGTGAGTTGGTGGCGTACCGCAGCTACCCAGGCGAGGAGGGCCCGGTGCAGCGGCACGTCGCCGCGTGGCTGGAGGCCGCGGGCCTGGCGCCAGAGCTGCAGGCCACGGAAGGTGACCGCCCGAATGTGATCGCCCGCGTCGTGAATGGCGACGGGCCGACGTTGCTGCTCAATGGCCATACGGACACGGTGCTCGCCGTCGATGGCTGGTCCTCCGATCCCTGGACGACGCGCCGTGATGGGAACCGCCTTTACGGGCTCGGCGCGGCCGACATGAAGTCGGGCGTCGCGGCCGCGATGCTCGCCACACGGGCGCTGGCGCAGCACCGGGAGGATTGGCGCGGCACGGTGATTTTCACGGCGGTCGTCGATGAGGAGGCCTATTCAGTCGGAGCGCACGCGCTGATTGACAGCGGGCTGCGTGCGGACTACTGCATCGTCACGGAATCGGCCTGGGACCACCCGGCGCTCGGCTCGGTCGGGAAAACGCTGCTCCGTATCGATGTTACCGGGCGGGCCGCTCACGCTTCCTGGCCCTGGGCCGGCGTCAACGCGGCGACCGAGTCGGCCCGGCTGGTCGCTCGCCTCGATGAGCTTCCCATCCAGGAGCACCCACGCATGCGCGGTAGCCGCGCTGTCCTCAACTTCAGCAGTGGCAACGACCAGTATGTGATCACCGTGCCGGAAAAAGCGCGGGTGATCCTTAACCGCATGATCGTGGCAGGGGAGCGCAGCGAGGATGTCGTCGCTGAAGTCCAGGCTCTCGTCGACGACCTGGACTCCCCGGCGACGTTCGAGATCAGTGTCGATCCCCCCTACTACCCGCCCTGGGAAACCTCGCCGGAGCATCCGCTCGCACAGGCCGTCTCCGGCGCCTACGTCGCTGAGACCGGGCGCGAGCCGGAGTGGGGCTACGGCGGGTTCGGCGACATGAACCTCTTCTCGGAGGAAGCAGGTATCCCGACCGTGATGATCGGGCCGCGCGGCGACAAGTTCCACCAGGCCAATGAGTGGGTGGATGTGCCGAGCATCGCCGCGACGACGCGGCTGCTGGTGCGTGTCGCGCGCACGCTGCTGCCGGCGGGGTAACAGGCGCCTGCTGGACTGAGGCCGCGGGCCAAGTGGCCGGGTAGCGGTGTTCAGGGGGGAGGCGCAGAACGTCGTGACGAGCGCGGCTGGCCCAGGGGAATGAGGCCGATTCGTGTCAGGATGCGTTGCAGGCAACTACAAACGCTATGCGGGTGGTCCAGGCGCGGTGACCCCGCCTGCTGAGCTTCACTTACCTGGCACGTGCTGCAAGGTCGTCCACGAGCGCAAGGGCCTGCGAGATCGCTTCCGCTATCGTGAGCCGCTGTCCCTCATTCCAGGCCTGGTGGAACGCAGCGTCGCCCATGCCGGCCACAAGTTGCTGTCGCACGCGCTCCCGGCCCGGGACAAGAAAGCCGACACCCTCGTAGCCAAACCGCGTGCAGTATTCATACTCTGCCCCCAGCAGGCGAGCGGCCGCCGCTGTCTGGCCCAAGCTGTGCGCCAGCTCAATGACGCCAAGCAGATCCGCGTAGACGTCGGCCAGGATGCCGCTGCCACGGCGCTGGCGCAGGGAATTGGCGTAGAACTGGGCGGCGCTGGCGGTCTCTCCCTGTAGCTGCGCCAACCACGCCAGGCCGATCAACGCATTGCACGCGCCCCAGACCCCGTCACGCTCCTGGTGCAGCCTGAGCGCTTCGTCGAAGGCAGCAGTCGCGGCTGCCAGATCCCCGGCGGCGAGCCGTCGGCGTCCGAGGGCCTGGAGCGCCCAGCCAAGCGTGCCGGCATGGTGGGCGCCCCGGGCCGCCGCAACTGCCTCGATCACGAGTGACTCACTCGCCTTGCCCAGCCCGGCGTATTCCTCAACGAGACTGAGGGCAAAGGGATTGAGCGCCGCCAGGAGTGGATCACCCGAGTCTCTGGCCAGGGCGGTGCCCGCGACGCCGGCTTGTCTGCCAGCCGACCAATCTCCCTGGTGGGCTGCGAGAATCGTCACGCCGTAGAGTCCCCATGCTCTGGCCTCCGGGGACGCCTGCTCACCTTGCCGGAGCGCACGCTCCAGCCAGTCCCGCGCCTCAGTGAATTGCCCGCCCGAAACCGTCCAGTACTCGCTCAGGCTCCCGCCGATAAGGCGTAGCGCTGTCTCGATCTCACCCTCTTGCAGCAGAAAGGCGACGGTGGCCCGCAGATTCGCCTCCTCTGCCCGCACCCAGCGCACGGCAAGGGGCTGCCCGACGGTGAGGCTATCCCATCTTGCGAGCGCCTGGCCGGCAAAGTAGATGGCATGTGCCCGGCGAATCGCGTTCTCTTCGCCCGGTTGCTGGTGGAGACATTCCAGGGCGTACTCCCGGATCGTCTCAAGCAACGTGAAGCGCGGCGTGTCGTTGCCGTGGTCATAGCTCAAGCGGACCAGGTTCTTGTTCACCAGCGACGTCAGGTGCTCGAGGACATCCACCGCGCCGTCACCATTGACCACGGCTTCGGCCGCCTCCCAGGTCCAGCCGCCAGCAAAGATTCCCAACCGGCGAAAGAGTATGCGCTCCTCCTCGCTGAGGAGATCATGGCTCCAGGCAATCGTCTGGCGTAGCGTCCTCTGCCGGTCTGGCAAGTCACGTGGTCCCCCCGTGAGCAGGGGCAGGAGCGGATTGAGGCGTGCCAGGAGCGCCGCCGGCGCCAGGATCTTGCTGCGTGCGGCGGCGAGCTCCAGCGCCAACGGTAAACCGTCCAGGCGGCGGCAGATTTCGGCCACAGCCGGGGCGTTGTCATCCGTGAGCGCGAAGTCGTCCTTGATGTCTCGGGCCCGGGCGACGAAGAGTTGCACTGCTGGCACGGCCGCCAGTTCCTCGGGCCGGTATGAACGCTCCGGGGCGGGCAGCGCAAGCGGCGTTACCTGCACTTCGCGCTCGCCACTGAGGTTCAGGCGAACGCGGCTGGTTGTCATAACCGATAGCGAGGGACAACTTTCCAGCAGCTCACTCACGATGGGCGCCCCAGCGAGCAGGTGCTCGAAATTGTCCAGGACCAGCAGCAGCCGTTGCTCTCGCAAGTAGGTGGTCAGCGCGTCCATCAGCGACTTGCTGCCCGTTGCGCGGACGCCGAGGTCGTCGGCTATTGCTGAAGCCACGAGTGTTGTGTCCGCCAACGCCGCGAGACGCACGAACCTGACCCCATCCCGGAAGGCGGAAGTCACATGCTCGGCGACTGCGATCGCCAAACGCGTCTTGCCTGTCCCACCGGGACCCGTGAGGGTGAGCAGACGGATGCGAGGATCGCGCAGGAGTTCCGACACAGCCTCGACGTCCGCCTCGCGGCCGACAAGGGGGGTCAACGGGCGAGGGAGTGAGGAGATGAGGTCGGACGGCGCACCTCTGGGCGTGGAGAGGGGAGGCCTGCGTGCGGCAGCGATCAACTCCGCGCGATCAGCGGGAGCGAGGTCGAGGGCCTCGAGTAATTGCCGCAGGGTGTCCTTGCGGGGGATTTCGCGGGCGCCGCGCTCAAGATCGCTGATACCACGAGTGCTCAACAGCGAGCGCTCGGCCAGCGCCTCTTGTGTCAGGTTGGCCGCGAGACGATGACGTCGTAGCAGATCCCCAAAGCTGATCTCAGTCATCGCCGTCCACGTGTCGACACCGCGCACCGGCTGCGATTCACCAGGGAGGTGTCGATTCTAGGGGTGCGCTTCAACCAACGCAACGCCGAAGGCGTGGGTGGATGCGTGGATTGCTCGTGGCCGGGATGGCCTCACCGCCCTAGGGTCATTGCAGGGCAACTGCGACGCAGAAGTGCCTGCAGGGACTGGGAACCACGATGAACGGAGAGGCCGATGCTTCCGCATCCTGCGACGGCGAAGAACCTCGCCACACAGCGCGACCGCGATCTGGAGCTCTGGATCGAGCGCGACCTCCAGGCCACGGCCTTCGCACGCTCAACACCCCGACCAGCGACCGTGGCACGCATCATTGCTCACGCACATCGTGTGGGTCAGTGGTGCCGCGGGTGGCGATCTCTGCCCCGCGCTTACGGGCTGAAACCGCGGACACCCGGGCCCCACGCTTCCTGATCGCGGAGGGTCACCTGCCGACCCTCCGCGTAATGCGTGTCGCGGCGGGTTAGCCCGCAGCACACCCTACCGGTTCTGGCGAAGAGATGAACTCTCCACAACAGGTGTTGCCATTGGCATTGCTGTTGACGCCAGTCGGACAGGTCGTGTTGTCCCACTCCACGTTCGTCACGTTGCCCCCGAAGAAGTTCGCGTTCGTGAGGTTCGTGCTCGCCAGGATGGCGTTCGTCAGGTTGGCGCTGAAGAAGCTGGCGCCTGTCAGGTCACACCCACTCAGGTTGACGCCGCTCAGGTCCTGGCTGCCGCAGTTCCAGATACCCGGGCTGGACAGGAACTCGCACCCCGCGTCGGCGAGAGCAGTTGCGCAGTAGGCTGGCGCCCGGCAGATGCCGGAGTCGCAGGTGGCGTCGGCTCCCGGAGTGGTGCAACACGCCAGTCCGCCCGCCGTACAGGCACCTCCCAGGGGAACGCACAGGACCGCTGCCTGGCACGTTCCGGACTCGCACACGAGACCTTCGCAGCATGCGGCGTCCGCATCACATGCGCCACCGGCGGCGACACAGCTCGCCGTCGCCTGGCACGTACCACTGACACAGGTCATCGGCTGACCGGCTGTGGCGCAACAATTCCGATCCTCCTCGCAGCTCTGGTTCAGCTTGCGGCAGCGGCAGCGGCCGTGGCCCTTTCTGCCCTTCTTCCTGTCGCAGAAGCCGGTACAGCAGTGCCGGTTCCGGCGACAGCGGTTGTCCCTGACACTGCCGTTGCCGCAGGGCCCTTCGGCCTCGACCCTCCGCTTCGCCAGGGTCTGGGCAACCTCTGCTCCCCCGACGACGGCCGCAGCCCCGGCGAGTGCTCTGCCGATCAACTGGCGCCGGTTGCCGGCGCCGATCCAGCGCGCGAGTTGATCAAGACGATCCACGTCCACGAATTCCCCCCAGAGATTGAACTTGTGGCACGCTGAATCACCAGCGGCATGCCACCGGATGAGCGGCAGTTGACACCCGGGCGAGAGGGCGCTCTGTTGATGACCGGACGATTGTGCAGAAGCGTGAGGAGGTGTTCTGTACTTTGGACAACAGATCGGAAAAGAGCGGGAGATCGCTGACGTGACAGGGTGTGACGCGTCTGCGTCTCAGCGCAGAATCGCGCCGCCGGACATTGGCTGAATCCTGCTACCTCCCGCTTGCACGCTCAGCGCTTGAGGTACCAGACGCCAGCCGCGTCGATATGGAAGGCTTCCCACCCCTCTTGCCCGAGGTAATCGAGGGCGCTCCACAACGTGTCGAACTGCTCGTCGTCGGATTGCTCGTCCGCGCCCGCCGTGCGCTCTGGAGACGAGTAGGTGATCTGGAAGTAGTCGGGATTGAGCAGGCTGTCCACCCGGTTGATCGCGCAGTACTCCCAGGTTCGCTTCCTGGCCATGGCTCGCTCCCATTGCCCGAGCGATGCCCCTCACGAACAGGGGGCAAGGCGGCATTGTGCCGCGATTTGGTGAGTTTTGCAGTTGCCTGGCCAGGTTTGCCGCGCGCGCCCAGGTGCGTCGCCTGGTGCCATGGCTACGGCAGGTCGCCGCGGGTGGCAGCAGGAGCATGAGCGGAAGCACCGGGCGCCAGATTTGACGGGATGTAGCGCGCACGTCAGAATCAGGGGATCGGCCTTCTGTGAGAGAGCGGCAAACGGCCTGCTGGGGAAGAATGCGTGCGTAACCTGGCTCGATGGTTCATGGGATTCGCGGTCGTGCTGGCCGCAGGCGGCGTGATGCCGCTCTCGGCACGAACGGCCGCCGCGCCAGACGCCATCACGTTTAGCTCCACGCCGATTGCGTGGGAGGCGTGTCCCGAGGCTCCGGTCGCCGGGCTGGAGTGTGCGGTCTACGACGTACCGCTCGACTACCGGGATCCGGCTGGCGAGACCATCCAGCTTGCCCTGCGGCGTATGCCGGCCAGCGGTCCCGACCGCGTTGGGACGCTCTTTTTCAATCCCGGCGGCCCGGGTGGTACGGGCACCGGCCAGTTCGTCGAATGGCTCGGGCAGTTCCCCGCGCCCGTGCGCGAGCAGTTTGACCTCGTGAGCTGGGATCCGCGCGGGATCGGGGAGTCGACCAGCGTCCAGTGCTTCGATAACCCCGATGCCGAGGGGCAGGTGCTGGGAGCTGTCGGCGCGTTCCCGCTCTCCTACGCCGAGCAGGCCACCTTCAACGCGACCTGGCGTCAGGTCGCGGACGCCTGCGCTGCAGCCCAGCCCGGGTTGCTCGCCCACGTGTCGACCGCGGACACGGCGCGTGATCTCGAGCAATTGCGCATCGCCGCAGGTGGCGACGATCTGAACTACTGGGGCGTCTCCTACGGCACCTTCCTCGGTGCGACGTACGCCAACATGTTCCCGGACCATATCCGCACGCTCGTGCTGGACGGCAACTTGTCTCCGCTGGCGTGGACCGCGGATGGTAATCCGAGTCCACAGGAATCGATTGGCTTGCGCATTGGTTCGCAGCAAGCAGCCGACGTCTTCAGCCTGTTCCTGCAAACGTGCACCGCGGCAGGTAAGGATGCGTGCCCCTTTGCGGAATCGAGCGTCGAGTTGACCACGCAGAAATGGGTTGACCTGCTCAACCGGCTCAGCCAGGGGCCAGTGACGTTGCAGACCGGGCAGGGCCCCGTCGTCATGGACCTCAGCACGCTGGTCGAGCAGGTAGACGACGGCCTCGATATCGTCTGGCCGATCCCGGGGGCCTCCGGGTGGCCACGCACGGCCGCCGCCCTGCAGGCCATCCACGAAGCGGCGAACGCCCCGGAAGCTGCCGAAACACCGGCACCTGCCCAGGACCTGGCGAGCCCGGTCGCTGCCGGGGGCAGGGAGGTTTACGCCGGTCCCGAGCAGGCGTTCGCCGTTGCCTGTGGGGATGCCGCGAGGCCGCCGCTCGAACGGATTCCGTCTCTGGCGGCAGACAGCCAGCTCGAGGCCGGGTACTGGGGGCTCTCGACGCTGTACAACGACGTGCCGTGTACGTTCTGGAGTGTGGCGGCTGCCGATCCCTACGTTGGCCCGTGGGATACCCCGCTGAGCGCTTCGCCGCTGATCGTGAACACGACGCACGATCCCTCGACGCCGATGCAGAACGCCGAGCAGATGGCCGAACTGCTGCCGGGCTCAGTGCTGCTGCGCGTCAATGGCTACGGCCACACCTCGCTGCTGAACACCAGCACGTGCGCCAATGACCTGATCAGCGCCTACCTGATCGATGAAGTGCTGCCTGCGCCAGGCACCTGGTGTGCGCAGGATCGACAGCCGTTCCAGGACTGAGCAGGCATCGCCGCTGATCCCCCGGCGGGCTCAGCGAGGTTCTGCGCAGGGAGGCGAATTGGCGCTGGGTTTGACTGGGGATCCACGCCGGGACGCGTGGCAGCCTTGCGCCGGCGGTAGATCACGGGCGGGTGGTGCACTCCGGCGCCGGCGGAGGGGACGCTGAGCGCCACGCGCGGCTGCGCGTGAGGTCGCGCCCTGCTGCGTGGCTAACCGGCGTCGTGCCCCCGTCCCCGCAACCTGGCGCCGACGGGCGGCGGCCAGCCAGGAGTTGGGTCATCTTGCACGGCTTCCTCACGATCCAGGTGGATCAGTACGAGTGCCATCGCGCGCACGGCGGGATCCCGGGAACGGAGGAGCGGAAGCATCTCCGAGTGACTCTCACCGGGCAGGCCCTGGAGCAGAATGCGCTCAGATCGGCTCAGGAACGGGAGCGGTGGGGTTGGTAAGTGGGAACCCGTCATCGCAGAGTCCTCCCCTGCTGCGGCGTCTACCTCTGCAGGATGCTGCGGTCATTACCTTGTCCGGTGAATCCCTCGACTGTCCGGTTGTGCCTGGTGAATCTCCCGGATGGCGACAATGGAGCCCGTTTTCGGTTCCTGGCGGACGATTGACCGGCCAGGACGCCCGGCAGATAGTGGCCCTCGCTCTGCCGGAGCTTCAGGCGCCTCGCCGCTTCAGCGAGGCCAAAGAGTTCCGGTGATGTTCGAATCTCCGCGTAGATACGCTAAGTGTATGCACCGGCGTGAGACTCGCAAGGGCTACTCACCCCAGGCCGGGGATCCGGAAACACCCGCTGGACATTATGGCTACCTTGAACAACCTCGCCGGCACTCTTTTCTCTGCCCATTAAATGAGGTGGTCGTCACGTCCGGCGCGGTGCAGATCTGCGGTCCACGCCACGCACTGGACGAGCATGACGCACATCGTCAGGATGGCAACTCGGCGCGGAACAGGCTAGCTGATCGGATTCTCCTCGCCTGACTCCAGCATGTGCTCCAGGTTTGCCTGCGCCTGATCACTGTCGCTTTCTGGTGGGACAGGGGAGCTTGCTTGACCTGCCTCATCTGGCTTCGCAGGTTGAGAAGAGGCCCCCGTTGCGTTCCTGGCTGATTCCCTGTTCTCCAATTCCTCGCGGAGTTCGCGGATTCGTGCATGGTCGCCGTCCATTCAGTGCTCCTTCGATTGTGGTGGGAGGATGCCGCTCCGCCTCGGGTGTCGCCGGTCTTGCCTGTTCGCCAAGGGTGGTGATCAGCCTACTGCCGTCAAACGTCGGGCTTTGTGCGGGGACCACGTCCGACGCGACTGCTTCAAACCTGCAGTGGTTCCAGGTTTCGGTTAGCCACACCCGGGGATGCGTTGGCAGGGCAGAACTGGCATCGGAGAACAGGTCTCTTAGCCTGGGGCTCATGACTGCGGTCTGGCGCGTGCATCACCAGGCATCTTGCAGCGAGTGAGATGTGATCGTGACTCAGGTCCTCAACCAGTCGTTGCAGGAGGGGATGATGGGTGCAGCCGTTCGCGCCGGTCCTGGAGGCCTGGTCACCGGGAGCGCGTGCGAGACCGAGCACCTGGAGATTGCTGTTTTCACCGGGCTGGTCAAGAAGGCGAGGGCCGTGGGAATGACCGGGACGGCGCAGTTGCTGCAGCAGAACCTGCAGGAGGCGCAGCAGATGCTGCAACATTTCGAGCAGATCGCCCAGCAACTGAGCCAGCAGATGGCAGCGAAGGGCGGGTCGCTGAATCAGGGCGCCAGCGCCTCAGTGATCCAGCAGGAGGCAGTCGTTGGCAGCCGGCGGGAGCGTGAACTCCCGCCGGCTGCATCGTGTTTGACGAACCTGCTACGCGGGTATTGCGGTCGACCAGGCGAAACGATAATCTACTTCGCGCCTGGGACCTCCCAGTGTGTTGTCTGTCACCCCATCGACGGAGGATTGCACGTGACCGCACACACCTTTGACGACGTTACGCGCATGAGTGGGACGGATCGCCGGCGGGCCATGCTGGCCCTTGGTGCGGCTGGACTGGCCTCGGTCGTTGCTGGTTCGTTCGGGGCCTCGGCGAAGCAGAGTGCCGGCAAGAAGGCCAAGAAAAAGTGCAACAAGCAGAAGAAGGCGTGCCAGGAAGACCTCGTCATATTCTGCGCGCAGTTCGGTGGAGGGGCGCAGGAATGCCTGGCGGCGCTTACTCCATGCTGCGCCTCGTGCAACCTGTCTGACGCCGTGCTCTGTACGGCCAACGTCTTTAACACGGTCATGGCAGTGAATTAGTCCGCTAACGAAGAACATGACCCGCGACGTCTCTTGATCAGGTAGGGTAACGCCCGATGTTCCAGCCCCCGCAGGCCAGCGAACGTCGGGCGTTGTCCTGTCCGGCGCTAGGCGACTCATTCAGAGGACATCGGCGCCAGCATATCCAGCGGACATCCTGCGGCCGGCGATGAGCGTCGCCCGCCGCTGGCTCACCTGCCCGCCAGAGACGCATGACTGCCGTGAGCAACGCAGGGCGGCGTGCCGCTCACGGGATGCCACGTGCGTACCCCGGTGTGGCGCCAGTGTCCGGCACGCCCGTGCTCACGGTTAGCCACTACCTCAAACCGCTCGAACGCAGATGTAGTCATAGCCGGTCGCGCCGTTATTGCAGCGGTCTCCTCCACCCGCGGCCAGGACACACCGGCAGTTGGTGCAGTTCGGGGCTGCGCAGTCGGCGCAGGAGTTCGTCTGGAACAGGATTTCCGCGCAGAGGTTGCCGCCTGTCGATTCGACGAGACATTTGCCGTCTCCGCCGCTGGGCCCGCACGTCTGTGACCGGTCCACGCACCAGTTCTTTTCCTTGCAGACATTCTCCGGCGGTGGCGGAGTGGTCTCGTTCCGGGGTTTGTTCCTCTTCTTGCGCTTCTTGCGCTTCTTGTCACGAGCGCTTGTCTCATCCGGTAGCAGGGTCATGCCGCCGGTGATCGCGGCGCCAGCCACGAGTCCACGCAGCGTGGAGCGGCGGGTGGAGGCAGCGGTTACGAGGCGGGTGAGGGTGGCGAAGGTCGTGGTGTCCATGGTCGGCGCTCCGTCTGGCGTGTAGCGCATTCCAGGCCGTACCTGGATTGACACCATTGCACCAGGGGCGTGGGTGCGTGTCCGCCATGGCCAGCACACGCACACGGTCAATTTGAGAACAGGCCCTCAGGAGCGGCGTCTGCGCGGCGGCGCCTGGCGCGATGACCACAAAGCGTCGTACTTGCTACTTGTTTGGTTAGCTTGCGCTACGTCCTGCAATTGATTGGGTGCCCTGCGACCAGTGACGTCGATTCTGAGGCACACAAGTTGCTCTAGGAGAGACGTACGAGTCACGTGACCTCGTGCACCGTCCGGCAGGACATCGCGTGGGATGCCAACAACGTGCCCGGGTGACCGGGGACGTTGCGCAGCCATTCGTCAGGCAAAGGAGCTCACCTTGAGCGAATCACGATTCTCCGAACCAGGCAGCACCTTCCAGGCGCGAGAGGTTGCGGGACAGGGACAACGCGGCGCCGAGACCACCGGCACGGCGCAAGGGAACAGCGGGTACGCCGGTAGCGGCGGGAACCGCGCGAGCGGTGGCAGCAACATGAACAGTGGGAGCACTGGTAGCAGCGGGAACAGCGGCCACGGTGGTGCGAACGCCAGCGCATCCGAACCGGCGGACCTCAGCTCGATCGGGCATGAGGCAGTTAGCCAGGCCCAGGAGCAAGCGGTCAAGATCGTGAGCCAGGCCCGTGAGCAGGTCACGGCCAGTGTCAAGACGCAGACAACGCGTGGCGCCAACATCGCCACGGTGCTCGGTTCGACCCTGCATGATGCTGGCTCGCAACTGCGAGAGCAGGATGAGGCGGGCGTGGCAACCTACCTGGACCAGGCGGCGGACCAGGTCGAGCAGATTGGCTCCATGCTGGACAACCAGGACTACGGCCAGTTGATCGGCACTGTCCAGGGGTTCGCCCGGCGTCAGCCCGTGCTTTTCTTCGCCGCCGCCGTCGCGGTCGGTGTTGTCGGCGCCCGCTTCCTCCGCAGCTCCGCGCCGCAGGGTGCTTCACAGCAGCAGCGCGGTCCAGATGCGTACGCCGGGCTGAGGAACCTGCAGGGCGGTAGTGAGAGCCGCGCGGGGGGGTACGCATGACGTACTCTCGCGACGAACGCCCCCTGACGGAACTCTTTAGCGATCTCGTCCAGGATACCGGCACCCTGGTCCGGCAGGAAGTCCAGCTTGCCAAGGCGGAACTGGCCCAAAGCGCCGCCCAGGCCGGGCGTGCGGTGGGCTTCATCGCCGCTGGTGGGCTCGTGGCCTATGCCGGCCTCCTGGCCATCATTGCCGCCGTCATCCTCTGGTTGTGGCACAACGGCATGGCCGATTGGACGGCGGCGCTGGTGGTTGGTGTCGTGGTGGTGCTGATCGGGGTAATCCTGCTCATGCGAGGCCGCGCCATGCTGCAGTCGGAGAACCTGGCGCCACAGCGAACTGTTGAGTCCCTCCGGGCTGACACCGCGATGGTGAAGGAGCAGGTGTCATGAGCACGTGGGATGCAGGAACGTCTGGCGTGACGAACACGGATGTGAGCGCAGGGAGCGATCCCGAGATCATCAGCCGGCAGATCGATCACACCCGCGAGGCAATGGCCGGGACACTGGACGAGATTCAGCGCCGGCTCGAGCCGGAGCAGGTCAGCAGCTACGTCAAAGATGTCGCCTATTACGTCGTACTCGAACTCAAGGGTGCGGTGCGTGAGTTGGCCGGTGAGGCGATGACGAACGTCCGCGCCGCGACACCGAAGCCGGCAGCGGACGTGGCCACGCAGGCATCGTCGGTGGGCCCACGACTGACGGAGTCGACGCGGACCTTTCTCTCCAGGTACGCCGACCGGCAGTCGGGAACGAAGGCAGGAAAAGAACTGATGTCAAACCAGACCCAGGGACTCTGGAAGAAGCTCGAAGCGAACCCGATCGCGCTCGGCGCGGTGGGCATCGCGGTCGGCAGCATCGTGGGAGCGATCGGTCCCCGCCTGCAGCAGGAAGACGAACTCATGGGCGAGGCCCGGGAGCACGTCATGGAGAACCTGCAGGCCACCGCCGGGCAAACGGTCGAGAGCCTGCGCACGGCGGCGGTCGAGACCGGCGGCGCGGTTCTCAAGGAAGCCACCAGTTCGCAGCAGTCCTCCTGATCCGGTCCGCCCAGCGGAGCTGGCGCGGTTGACGGCGCACGCCACCATGACATGGCTCCCTGAACTGGCACCCTCCTCAGAGGATGTCCACGAGCCGGCACCACCGCGCTCGTGGCAGCGCCGGCGAGGGGCTGACAGGGTGGGCTCAGGGAGGTGTTGCCGGGTTTTCGCGGGAACCGGGGCAGCATGTGTGTATGGCCCGCCCTGCCTTGCTCATGGCCGTCCCCGGTGCCACGCGCCCAGGGATATAAGGACCCTGGCACAAGAATGAGGCCTGCGGCTCTGGTTCAATCCGGAGCCGCAGGCCTCATTCTTGTACCGCACGGAGGATAGCGCCCTCTACGACCGATGCGTGCCCGCGACTTGCGGCCACGCCTGCCAGGCGTCGGACGCGGTGCCCACCAACCCGGGTGTAGTTATGGCTTACGCTGGTTCATGACCGCCGCGTCCGTGAGGGCAGGAGTGGGGGGTGAACTGCAGACCCAGGTCAGCAGCCGGGCCTGCGCGGGCTCGGCGAGCCAGCTGTTCACATTCTCCCGAATCTCGGTCATGGTGCCACCGAGTTCCTCACGGCGCAGCCCCTGCTTGCCGAGCCAACCGCCCTCGGAGGGATCGATCATGCCACCCGGGGCGCACTTCACGACCATCACGCACCAGAAGCGTGGTTGAGCAGGGTCGCGGCGCGGCAGGACCAGGAACATGGCGCCGCTGTCCGTCACCTTGATCCGGAAGGTAAATGCGCCAGGAAGATGTTCATCGACGGTGACCAGTGCAGCCTGGTCCATCCCGGCGCCTCCTGGATCTGCGGCCGAGGACGCGGGGCCGGGTTCTGGACCCTGACTAATCTGCACTGCCACTGAGCTGAACGCGAACCGCGCGGCTGCGTGAGCTGTCGCGTGGGTCTGGCTCAACGTCAAACGTTACGCTCTGGCCTTCACGCAGGGAATCGAATTCCGTGCCAATGACGGCGGAGCGGTGGAAGAAGAGATCGCTGTTCCTTCCGGTTGCTCCATCCGGCACAATGAAGCCGAAACCGTTCTCGCGCAGGGATTTGATCGTGCCGCTTGCCATGGTGCTCGTCCTCTCGCTGTCATGAGCAGACAGCGCTCTGTGGGAGATCATGGCGACCCCGGCACACTGTTGCCAGGGGGCGACTGACGCCCTGCCATGATCTCCAGTAAATCTAACACATGTTATAGTGCAGATGCACTATAACGGCTGTACGACTGAACGCATCAGTGGCGAGGCGAGCTGAGCGATGAAGACGATCTCGGAGTTGCGACGAGAGCGTGGCTGGACGCAATTTGACCTGGCGCTCGCGGTGGGTGTTCAGCCGCAGACGGTCTATCTCTGGGAAAGCGGACGGCGCCAGCCCCAGGTCGCGCAAATGCGCAAACTGGGTAAGGTCTTTGGGATCTGCTCGGATGACATCGATTTGACCCCGGCGCGAGAGTCGTATCGCACCTCGTCTGGAAGCGGGCCGCAGAATCACGCCAGTAGCTGAACCCTGGCGCTGCCGGCCGTATACCCTGGCCATGTGTGGGCTGGAGACGTTGACATGCCCGAGCAACCTGGCCAGGACACCTCAGCTCCTGATGACCGTGGAAAGGTGTTGCGTCCGCGCGCCTGGCGTTATCCCGACCGTCATGTTTCCGTGGCGATCAGCCATGCGTCCAACGATCCGAGCCGCCACCGCGCGTTCAAGATCCATGCGTCATTCAACGCGGAGCGTGACGGCTGGCAGGCCTTTGTGAGCCCTCACCACCATAACGAGCAGTATGGTGAGTGGTCGCTGCTCCTCGGTGTCAACGGCCGGCACTTCCCGACGCCGGCGGCCTGTCTTGGCTATGCCGCATCGGTGCTCATCGCGGCGTTTGATGGAGAAGTGGTGGAGGATTGACCGACCGGCCTCTCACGCTGGCCAGCGTGGGTGGTGGCGATCAGGCAGGGGTCCGCAGGGTGACGGGCTTCGACGGTAACGTGCGGAAGCCGCCTCGTTTCACCCTGCATCGTTCCTGTGGACATGGTGATTCCTGAATGTGTCAGGGGCGCCCGCAATCGTGATCTGAAAGGGAATCTCATGGCTCATATTGTGCTGACCCTCGCTGAGTGGCGCGCGGTCGCCCACGAACTGCGGGGTGTCCATCACGCTGCCGCACCAGCCGGGCTGAACGAGCGCTTGCAGGAACTTTTCCAGGTGGCCCCTCGCGACTGGCTCGACCAGCCGTACGCCATCGATCTGGACGCGGCAAGCATCGAGGCCGTGTGGGCCATGCACGCGAGCGTGAAGAAGTGCCGCCTCGTCACGAATGACGAGCACACCAGCGTCCTGGCTGCCATGGAGATCATTTACCGGCACCAACAGCCGGCGGATGATCCGTCTACTGCTAGCCAGGATCACCCGTAACCGATACACAGAGCCAGCCGACAAGGGAGCCAAGCTCCTGACGCGCCAGGGCAGCCCAGGCCGAGCCTCAACGGGAAGCGCACGCAACGGCGCACCAGTTGGTCGACCTCACCTCGCACGCTGGTTGGCCGCGCCGCCCGGCCTGGAGAACGCACGATGCCCCGCTTCGAGATCCTCTACCACGCCACCTGTGACCTTGACTGCACCTCAGCCGAGGAGGCTGCTGCCATCGTCCGCGCCCAGATGGCAGGGTCTGGTGAAAGCCTGAGTCAGGTTCACCAGCTTGCCGTTTGGCGTGACGATGGGGATGCAGCGGATTCACCCCTGGACGCTGCTGCTCGTGCGCAGCTGGATGTGTTTTTCGGCGAAGTCCACCGGTGCGCGCAGGAAGCGGAGGAGCGGTTTCGCGGCGACGTCGAGGCGATTCTGCTTGCCTCGCCGTTCCAGGGCTCGGAGCGAGCAGCAACCGACGATGAAAAGGCGCGCTGATGTACGAAGTCACGGAGCAGATGCCACAGCACGCACGTGTCGTGCTGCTTGAGCTAGATGCCGGCTGGACACGCGCCTTTTTTGACCGCGAAATAGCCCAGTACGCACGGGACCGTGGCGCGGCCCCTCGGACGGTGACGCTCCACCCTGACACCATGGCAGCCCTCGGGTACGCGGGCCCGTGGGCGCTGGGGCTCGATGTCGCAACACCACGCGGCCCGATGCTGGTTTCCTCTTCAGACTACGCACGCGACCGTATCACCCTGTTCGAATAGCGGCTGGGTCTTCAGCAACGCGGCGTCAGCGGAGGGAAACGGGATGCCGGGGACGACTGACGGGGAGGATTAGCTCCGCTCAGGACGGGCACGAATCGCGCTGGGAGAGCCACCGCGCGCTCGCCGTGCTCTCCTGAGGCACGGGCAAACGTAAAGCACTCCTCCAGGTGGTGCACATTCTTGCTGGCATCCCGGTAGGCGATCTGCAGCCGCAGCGGAATCCCGGCCCGCAGGTAACGCTGCACATCGTCGGAACTCAGCAACCCGAACGGCAGCCGGAGCTCAATCGGTGCCATCCGGGAGAACGTCGCCTGGCCCGGCAAGGCGTGGGCTACCTACGTGAGGGTGTGTGACCCAGAGGCACACAACTTGCGCTAGTGATTCCCGCGTGGGCTCCCGTGTTCGCCCGGCGCACCCCCCCCCCGCATTCCCGCATATCAGGATGTAACCCGACACCGTGGCGCGGGTGTTGTTGCCCAAACGGGCAGGCGAGGAGGCTGTCATGGCGATTCCACTTACGAAGGGCACCCCGGTCGTCAGCCTGGCTGATGGCACACGGCTGGGCACGATCGATCACGTGTACTTCGATCCAGAGAGCAAATCGGTGGTCGGGTTCACCTTTCACCAGGGCGGCATACTCTTCGGCCGGGGCAGCTCCGGGCTGGTGGATATCACGGATGTCCACGCCTTTGGCGCGGACGCGGTGACCATCACGGATGTCTCGGCGGTGCGCAGCGAACTGGCGGTCGAGAACCGCAGGGACACCCTGCTCGACCTGGAAACCCTCCTGCACCGCACCGTCATGACCGAGGGCGGCATCCGGGTGGGTCGTGTACGGTCCATTCACTTCGGCGACGCGTCCTACCATCTTTCCGGACTGGAGGTGGACGGGGCAGATGGTGAAGGACCCTTGCACATTGCCTCTGACCGCATCCAGACCGTCGGCGACGAACTCATCATCATTGCCGATGCGCAACCGAACACGGCTGAGAATCATCCGGAGAGAAGGAAGTCGTTGCGGGTCGTGTCAGTAGAGCGCGGGCACGGGGCAGTGGATGCAGCGGTGGCAGATCCCGCTGCTCCGCAACGGGTGATGCGCAGCGCGTAAAGAGTCCCGGATGTTTGCGGCGGGTCGGGCCGTTTCATGTCCCGGGCGCGGGTGCACCCGGTTCAGGCATGTCGAAGACGTCGAGAGCGCGATAGCGCCGGTTTGGTGTTACTCCGCCAAGAGGCCCAGGACGCACTCGACGAAGCCTGCCGACGAACACGGCTCACAGCAGAGCATGCTCTCCCCGCATGCTCCGGGATCAGTGCACTTGGCTGCGATTGTGAGACGGCAGGAGGCCATATCCACGGCGCGACGTTGCTCTTCCTTCTTTCGACAGCTCTTGCTCTTCTTGTTCCTGGCGCCGTCGCGTTTGGGGCGTGGTGTGGCTGCAGCAGTCCCTGCGGCACCACCACGTGCGGAACGCACGCCGCGGCGGGCCATTTCAGTTGACGACGGACGGCTGCGGATTTCAAAAAGTTGGATGCGCTTCGGTGACCCCTTCACGTGCCAGGAACGTCATTCGCGCGAGCTCTGGAGCGCCAGCAGGCAGCGCAACAGGCCATCCACTGAGCACGTATCGCAGCAGGTTGCCGCTGCTTCGCACTGAGCCGGTTCGAGTTGGCAACTGGGCAGGTAGAGCTTGCGGCACTGGGCAGCGTCGGCAGTGCAGCGCTTGCGGGCCTGCTTCCCGCAATCTGGTCCCATTCGCCCCTTTCGGGCTTCACCCGGGCCGCGGCCGGTGAGTCCGCCCGAGCCGGCCAGCAACATGGCGAGCACGTTGCGGCGGGATGGTGAAAACGCTTGTGCGAATTCAGCGATCTCTTCGAGGCTCACGGTTGATCCTCCGTGTGAGAGAACAGGCTCTGTCGCGTTGCCGTGCGGAGAAGCGGAGAAGGGACTGGCCAGGCGGCAACTTGTCCGCCTGGCCAGTCGTTAGCGATGGTGCCTGTGAGCTTTGCCGCGCTTGTGCTTGCCGGTCACGTGAGGCCGCTGATCTTTCCCAGGTGCAGGCTCAGATCTCGTCGTTGCCTGCGGACCTGCGTTGCTAATGTCTCCCACCTGGATGAGCGGAGTGGCGGGAAGTGCCGTCACGGCACTCTGCATCTGGGCGAGTGTTCCTGTTTCCAGGACCGGGAGAACGTCGCTGGTCAGCGCCTCCAGCCAGCGACTCGGCGCCTGCTGGCCCTCTATTGGCATCGGCTTGCAGGTTGTTGACGCTGGAGTGTTCACGCACCACCAACCGCCAAGGCCCTTAATGCTACATGCGACCCACGTACCTCGGATGCCGTTCACGGTGCGATCGACCTCGACCGTCGGAACGCCGCCCATCCACCCGCATGCTTCAGCCTGGGCGGTACCGGCTGTGCCTGGAGGCAATTGCTGTTGTGCTCCCGCCGGGTGGGATGTCGTCAATACGAGTACAGCCAGTCCCATGGTCACAAGAAGCGGGTGCAGGGCGGTGCGAATGTCAAAGAAGTGCTTTGTCGGTGTGAATTGCATCGTGTCCTCCGATCGTTGATGGGTGTTGACTGCGGCCAGGTCCATCCTGGTGCAGTGGGTCGTTGCCAACGGTGGGGAGTCCTCCGCTGTGCTGCCATCATCGGGGGGATCGAGGCACGCGAAAATCATCTGAACCGTGCAGATGAGGCGTGTAGAAAGGCGTGTATTCCGGGCCGCAGCTACACTGACGCCCGGTTTCAGCCCGTGTCTCCAGGCGGTGGAGGCAGGGGAAACCGTTCTCGCTTCCTGGCACTGGCAGTCTCCCTGCCTCGTTCTGTTGCGATGGATGCCATGGCCGCCGATGCGCCCTCCCCACAGTCATCCGTGCCCAATGTTGTGACCTCGCCTCCATGGGGCATCGATGGGTCCGTGGTGGCGCTGCCGGTGCCGCGCACGCCGCTCGTTGGCCGGGTACATGAGGGAGAGGCCCTGGCGGACCTGCTGCGGAAGCCGGAGGTGCGCCTGCTGACGCTGACCGGCCCTGGTGGCGTTGGGAAGACGCGGCTCGCCATCGCCGTGGCCGGACGCCTTGCGCCGGCCTTCCACGACGGGGTGGCCTTCGTCTCCCTGGCCACCGTTGGTTCACCGGACGACGTAGAGCCAGTCCTCTTCCAGGCGCTGGGTGGCCACGAATCGGGGCGAGATTTCTCTCCCGGAGTCGCCGGAGAGATTCTTCGCGACCGCGCCCTGCTCCTGGTGCTCGACAACTTCGAGCACGTCATGGCAGCTACCACGGTCATTGTCGGGTTGCTCGACTCCTGCTCTCAGCTCACGCTGCTGGTCACCAGTCGCGTGCCACTGCGTATCACGGGAGAGCAGGAGTTCCAGGTGCAGCCACTCTCGCTGCCCGGTAGCTCCTCGGGCACGCAAACGGATGATCTCCTGGACGCGGAGGCCGTGCGGCTATTCGTACAGGTCGCTGATGCGTCCAACAGCTACGCGCCAGTGATGCCCGACGCCTTGCCGGTCATCGGGGAGATTTGCCGTCGCCTGGACGGGCTGCCACTCGCCATCGAGCTGGCGGCTGTGCGCACAACGCACCTGTCGCCCCGCGCCATGTTGGACCGCCTGGAGCAGCCCGCCGGGAGCCGGCTGCCGCTGCTCTCGCGTGGCCGGCGGGACCTCCCGGCGCGCCAGCAGACCATGCGGGATGCCATTGCCTGGAGCTACGACTTGCTCACCCCCGAGGAGCAAGGGCTCTTCCGGCGCCTGGCGGTTTTCGCCGGCGGTTTCCCCCTGGAAGCCGCTGAGTGGATGGAGGAGGGCAGGGCGCCTCACGCCACGCTTGACCTGCTGGCAGCACTGGTCGAGAGCAATCTCATTCACTTTGAGCGGCCCGGTCTACCAGAGGCACGCTACACCATGCTGGCGGTCATCCGCGAGTTCGGCCTCGAGCAACTTGGAGCGCATGGGGAGGAGACCGCGGTCCGCCAGCGCCACGCCGAATGGTGCCGCGCCATCGCCGAGTCCCCGGAAGAATATGGCGGCAGCAGCAGGGGTGATGCCTGGCACGAGATGCTGGAACGCGAACATGACAACCTACAGGGCGGCGTTGCGCTGGTTCTCAGAGCAGGATGACGGACGATCCCTCCTCCAGATGAGCGGAGCGCTCTGGGAGTTCTGGCAGAATCGCCTCCATTACCACGAGGGGCGTCGCTGGCTGGAACGTGCGCTCCGCCATGAGTCAGAGGACGGCCTGGAGTTGGAGTACCGGTTGCGGGCACTGACCGGTGCGGGAATCCTGGCCTGGTACGCGACCGACGTGGCTCGTGCCTACGAGCTCATAGCGCAGACGTTGCCCCTGGCGCAGACGGTTGGCATTCTGGATGATGTGGCCTACGCGCGCATCAATCTTGGATCGCTGGCCTGGGAAATGGGAGAGCACGACCACGCTCGCACGCATCTGGAGGCCGGTCTAGAACTCGCTCGCCGCGAGAACCTGCCGCAGCCGACGGTGGTGGCCCTGCACAACATGACCTATCTAGCATGGCAAAGCGGGGATTATGCCGCAGCACGGCGCCAAGGCGAAGAGGCGTTGGCCCTGGCGCGGGAGCACGATATCGCTTGGATCGTGCCCAACATCCTCGTCGGGTTGGGGAGTTCCTCGACTGACCTGGGCGACTACACGAGGGCCGCGGCGTTCTTGCGCGAAAGCCTGGAACTAGCATGTGCCCGGAAACACACCGGGGATATCATCGAGGCGCTCGAAGGCCTGGCGCGGTTTGCGATGATCGCCCACGGAGAATCGGAGCGGGCCACGCGTCTGTTCGGCGCTGCCAGCGCCCTCCGGGAAGAAATGGCGACACCCTATGTTCAGACCGATCGCGCCTGGATCGAACCGCTGCAGGCTGAATTGCGCGCCTCGCTTGGCGATGCGCATTTCTCGGCCGTGTGGGAGGTGGGTGCTGGACTCTCACGCGATGAAGCCTTCGCCGAGGCGCGGGCTGTAGGCACGGGGGACGCTCGGCAGCCGCCCCCTGTCGCGTCGCAAGGGGGCGAGGTGCATGGTCTCACGCCGCGCGAAGTCGAGATCCTGCGGCTGATCGCCGCGGGGCGTGTCAACCGAGAGGTCGCGGATGAACTCTTCATTAGCCCGGCGACGGTGGCGCGCCACATCGCCAACATCTACCTCAAGCTGGATGTCGACTCGCGGGCAAAGCTGACGGCGTTCGCCCTGCGAAACGGGCTGATGGAAGTCCAGTTCGAGTGAGGCGAGATGCCACAGGAGCGCGGGGGGACCTCAGGTGGACGTCGTGCTTGCGGCACATGCTGGCCCGGCGATCCTGCCGTCGTGGCGTGGATCTGCGGCTCACCGCGCACAGCCGCTTCATGACGAAGCGGCACTGTACCTCTGGCTCGCGACTTGTAGTCTGAGCGCGTCATGCTCTTCACACAGGTGCAGATATTGTTCCTTCAGGGCGGCAAGCTCGCGGTCGGTTTCGTCCTCGGCCTTGATCAGGTCGTTATCCGCAGCTTCGATGGCGCGGATCAGTTCATCGAGCTTCAGGTGAACGGCCAGGGCATCGCGGTTCTGCGTGTTCTGGATCAGGAAGACCATCAGGAAGGTCACAATCGTCGTACCTGTGTTGATGACCAGTTGCCAGGTTTCTGAAAAGCCGAAGATCGGTCCCGAGATGGCCCAGACCAGGACGACGGTCAACGCGCCCAGGAACGTCAGATAGTGACCCGTTAACGCGGCGGCCCGGTTGGCCCACCGGGCGAAGAGATCGGCCATGGTTTTCCTC
This sequence comes from Thermomicrobiales bacterium, assembly GCA_046328375.1. Classification (GTDB taxonomy): domain Bacteria; phylum Chloroflexota; class Chloroflexia; order Thermomicrobiales; family UBA6265; genus JACCXM01. The sequence continues at coordinate 117,360 of JAXLWT010000009.1, read as the reverse complement.
CTGTCTGCGACGTGGCGCATCAGGCAGCGGGCATGCTGGTGCAGCCAGCGCTACGTACGCAGAAACTGCGCCGGGTCCCCGCAACACACGCGTCCAACTTCCGTCGCAGCACCAGCTTTCGCCATCTTGGCGTTCCGGCGAGAATGCCGGGCACGGCCCTGTGTTCTCATCGGGAAGTGAGATGACCTACCAACGGGATTTCGAGAAGAAGCTGCGCGTGGGAGTCGTGGGCCTGGGCGGCCATGCGTACCGCAATGTCCTGCCAACGCTGCACTACCTGCCGGTAGATTTGGCCGCGCTTTGCGACGTCGACGCGGAACGGTTGGCACGCACCGAGGCGGAGTACCGCACCGGCGCGGCCTTCACGGACGCCGGGGAGATGTTCCAGCAGGCGGACCTGGACGCGGTCCTCCTCTGCACCGGCCCGCGCTCCCACCCGGCCCTGGCCCTGCAGGCCTTTGCCGCCGGGCTCGATGTCTGGATGGAGAAACCGCCGGCCATGCGCGCTACCCAGGTCGAGGCGCTGCTGGCGGCGCGCGGTGACCGGGTTTGCGCGGTCGGTTTCAAGAAGGCCTACATGCCCGCTGCCCGGAAGGCGCGGGAACTGCTGGCCCTGCCCGCGTTCGGCGCCCTGCAGTCGATGCAGGGCGTCTACCGCGTGACCATCCCGCGAGACGGTGCGCGCTGGCTGGAGGCCGCGGCGGAGCCACCCTTCCTGTCAGTGGGTTGCCATCCCCTCTCGCTCATGATCGCCTGCGGCGGCCCGGTGAACGCCGTCACCACCCTGCGCGGCCCTGGCGAAGAAGCGGCAGCCATCGTGGCCCTGCACTTCGTGAGCGGCGCGATTGGCAATCTGCATCTCGCGGCAGGGAGCCCGGAGCTCCTCGCCGCCGAGCGCTACGACTTCTACGGGCAGGGGCAGGTGATTGCGATCGAGAACAGCACACGGGTGGCGTACCACCGGGGCGTGCCCTTCTCCTATGAGACGCAGCTCGATTTCGCGACACCTGACCTGGAGAGTGGCAGCGTGGTCTGGGAATCGAGCAACGCGCAGGGCACGCTGGAGAACACCTCGTTTGTGGTGCAGGGGATGGTGGCGGAGTTGCGCGATTTCTGCGACGCCGTCATGGAACGCCGCCAGCCGACCATTGGCACGCTGGAATTTGCCCTGCAGGTGATGCAGGTCTACGAGGCCGCGATGCTCAGCCAGGGTGCGCCGCACCCCGTCGGTGCCCGTGCTGGGTAAGATCGTGGCGCTCGTCCCTCCTGGCTGAAGCGCGCGATGCGGCCTGAGATGGTCGCGTCCGGATGCAGAGAGCCTGGCGGCAGGAGGTGTGGAGCGATGAGCGAATTCAGCGTTGATCTCAGCGGCCGGGTGGCGGTAGTCACTGGGGCCAGCCGGCGGCAGGGTATCGGCGCAGCCGTATGCCGCATGCTGGCGAGCCACGGGGCGGAAATCTTGTTCACCCACTGGCAGGCCTACGACCGGGTGCAGGAGTATGGCGCTGACGCGGATGGCCCGGAGGCGCTGCAGCGGGAATTGCGCGAACTGGGGGTCAGGGCCGAGGGGCTGGAGATCGACCTGGCCGACCCGGGGGCGCCAGCCCGGGTGCTGGATGCCGCGGCGCGGCTCGGTCCACCCATGATCCTGGTCAACAACGCCGCCCACTCCGTGAACGCAAGCTTCCGCACGCTCGACGCCGCGTCGCTCGACGCCCACTACGCGGTCAACGTGCGGGCGACGGTGCTGCTCTCCGTCGAGTTCGCGCGGCGGTACCACGGCGGGCCGGGTGGGCGCATCATCAGCCTCTCGTCCGGCCAGGGGGTTGGGCCGATGCCGGGCGAACTTCCCTACGCCACGACGAAGGGCGCAATCGAGGCGTTCACGTCATCCCTGGCGCCGGATGTCTCCGCGCTTGGCATCACCGTCAACGCGGTCGACCCCGGTGGCACCGATACCGGCTGGATGACGGAGGAACTCAAGGACCACATCCGGCGCGAGTTGGGCTTCGGGCGCATTGGGCTGCCGGAGGACGCGGCTCGCCTGATCCTCTTCCTGGCCAGCGACGCCGGGGCCTGGCTCACCGGGCAGACGATCCACTCGCGCGGTGCGTAGGCGCGGGTCCGCCGCTCTCTACACTGTGACGACATGAACTCCAGGGTGATCCTGGCGGAGGACAGCAAAGGCCGATCCCGGCGTCGGGAAAGCGGCCAGGAGGAGCGCGTGATGAGTGATCGGCACCCGGCGGTAGGCACCTGGCGGGTAGGCGTGGAGATTCCAGGCGCACCGGCCGGCATGATCAACCTGGCCACATTCTCGCTGGACGGTGGCGTCGTCGTCGCGTTCCCGTCGCCCACCCCGGCCGCACCCGGTGCAGGATACCAACTTGAGTTCTGGACGCCCGCGCTGGGGCGGTGGGAGAGCACGGACAGCCAGTCGGTAACGATGTTCTTCATGTCGCTGGGTGTCAACGAGCATGGCGCCTCGGTGGGCAGCCACAGCATCAGCGCGACACTTCAGGCCGACGTCAGCGGCAAGGAGCTCACCGGCCCCTTCACCATCACGATTGCTGGGGCGGACGGCGCAACAGTGGGCTCCGTGTCGGGGACGATCACGGCCACCAGGATCACGGCGCAGGGCGCATAGCCAGCCCGCGAGCCCAGCCAGTCAGTCGGGCTCGCGGGCTGTCCGCGGTTGCAGCATGCAGCGCAGGCTTACGCCGGGCAGGTCCCGCCAGGCGCGCACTTGCCCACACCACCCACGCAGTTCTCGTGGCAGTTGTCGACCACGATCGGCGAGGGGTCCGGTCCCTCCAGCGTGACCGTGCTAAAGTCCTGGCGGAGGCCACCGCCGTTTCCCGGATTGGCGGTGTTGTGCGTGACCCGACAGTTAGCGCCAACCGTGAGCGAGGCGTTGTCGGCAAAGATGCCGCCGCCCTGCGAGGCCGTGTTGTCACGTACCACCGTTGTCCCGGCCAGGATCACGGGGTAGGACGCGCCGATGTAGATGCCGCCGCCAAGGACCTCGGAGGCGTTGGTGGCGACCAGGCAGTCGGTCAGCGTAGCTTCGCCAGTCAGGTGCAACCCTCCGCCCGTGGCCCCGCCACCTCCCACGCTCGGCGCGACGTTGTCACGCACCGTGCAGCGCGTCATCTCCAGAGCTCCAATATCGTGCGACACCCCGCCGCCGGTGCGCCCCTGGTTGTCCGCGACCGTGCAGTCGCGCATCACGAGCCGGGTTCCGGAGTTCGTGATGCCGCCGCCACCATCTATGCCCGCGTTCCCCCGCGCGATGCGCAGGCGCCGCAAAGTGACGGTACCCGTGCCACGGGGTATCTGGAGCACCCGCTGCGTGGTATTCCCATCGAGGATTGTGTCCCGGGCGGGGTTGTTGCCTTCACCGGCCCCGATTACCGTGAGGGCCTTGTCGATCGTGAAGCCACCCCGGTAGGTCCCGGGACAGACGATGAGCGTGTCGCCCTCAGCGGCGGCGTCGATGGCCGCCTGCAGGGCGGCTCCGCACACGGCAGGGATATCGTTGCAGCGTACGTCGCAGACGCAAGCGCCGCAGTCCACCACCTGCTGGCAGTTGTTCGTGACATTCCCGCATTGCCCGGCGCAGGTCTGGTCCTTCGGGTCGGGCGTGCAGGAGGGCGCGGGAGTTGGCTTCTTGTGCTTCTTCTTGCGGCGCTTGCCCTTGACCTCGACGGGAGAAAGGAGCTCTCGCATCCCGCCGGCTGCCGGCAGCGTCACCATGAGCGTCGCCAGCCATCGCCGCGAGTTGGACGTCGAGAGCAGTTTCCCGAGCGCATCGAAGTGGCGAGTGTCCATACAGCGTCCTTCAGTTGTGAACGCGAAGCGGTCCCTGCTCTGGAAATGTTCTGTGCGGGCCGAAGCATACGTCTGGCCGGCCTCGCATGGCTATGCCAATGCCGTGATGATTTCGTGTGCTCTCAGGGAACCACGATTGTTCGACGGAGCGACAAGGGTACGACCCTCGCCTGAGTACAGGGCGCTTCCCTCCCGTGGTACGGCACCTCAGTCACCCTGGAGCGGGCGCTCCTCGTGGGGCACTCCAGCAAGCAGCGCCGCCACGGTGTCCAGCATGTCGTCGATGGTGAAGGGCTTCGCAAGGAAGGCGTCGGCGCCGACCTCCTTGACCGATTGCTCGGCCCCCGGATGCGCCGAGATCATCAGCACCGGGATGTGGCGGGTTCCTTCCAGGCTCTTCAGCATGCGGCAGATCGTTCGGCCATCCTTGCCGGAGAGGAGCAGATCAAGCACGATCAGGTCTGGCAACGTCCCGGACGCATTGCGCAAGGATTCGACGTAGTCGCCCTTCTCGCACGTCTGGACCCGGTAGCCTTCACTCTCGAAGAGGATGCGCAAGGCATCGAGGATGCCCGGATCGTCATCGACCACGAGAATGAGCGGTGCGGACGGACTCATGGGGTGTCCATCTCCGCCTCCGCCAGGTCACCTGCATGAGTCGTGCTCCCCAGGGCCGGCAGTCTGACCTGGAAGCACGAGCCGCGGCCCACCGCGCTCTCGACGTGGAGCTCGCCGCCGTGACGGCGCACGATTTCCTGGACGATGTAGAGCCCCATGCCAAGCCCCGGGAAGGTCTTTTCGTCCGGAGTGCTGACCCGGTAGAACCGATCGAAGAGGCGCGGCAGGTGCTCGCGCGCGATGCCGATACCGAAGTCCTCGACCTCGAGGACGACCGCATCCTCACCGCCTGTGACCCGCACGATGACACGGTCTGCCTGGGGCGAGTACTTCACCGCGTTGCTGAGCAGGTTGGTCAGGACCTGGCCGATCCGCTCGCGATCACCGAACACCGTCAGTGTGCCCTGGCTGTCCATTTTGATGCGGTGCTTGGTGATGGTCGCCTGCATCATGTCGACGATCTCATCAACCAGAGGACGGAGGTCGAACGCCTCTCGCCGCAGTTCGAGCCGCCCCGACTCGATCCTGGCGACATCCAGGAGGTCGACAATGAGGCCATTCAGGCGGTCAATCTGGTGATTCATTGCCCGGAGCGAGTGGAGGGCAGCCTCGTCACCGCGTTTCGTCGCTTGCCGCAGCAGGACCTCGGTGTAGACCTTCAGGCTGGTGACGGGGGTGCGCAGTTCGTGGGAGGCGGCGGCGATAAAGTCATCGCGCAGGGCCACCGCGTGCTGCGAGGCCGCGTACAGCCGGCTGTTCTCGATCGCCAGCGCGGCGCGGCTCGCCAGTTCCTGAGCCATCGTCAGGTCCGCCGGCGTGTAGTGGCGGCCTGAGTCCGTCGCCACGAACGTGATGGCGCCGATTGTGGACTCCTGGACGATCAGGGGGACGATCATCGCCGAGGTGAAGCCCAGGCTGCGCGCCAGCGCCAGCGTCCGTGCATCCCTGGCGGTGGCGACGAGCATTTCATCAGTGATTTCGGGATAGAACTCTGGTTCGCCCGTCAGCAGCACCCTCGCCAGGCCAGCGGGTTGCTCCAGGTCGACCGGGTCCCGCTCCCGCAGCTCTTCCGCCCACTGCACCTTTTCGGGATCGACATGCGCGACCGCCAGGAGTTCCACCTTCCCCGGGGCGGTCAGCATGTCGATGGCGCACCAGTCAGCGATGCGAGGTACGGCAAGTTGCGCAACCGTCCGCAGGGTTTGTTGGGTGTCGAGTGAGGAAGAGAGAATCTTGCTTGCTTCGGCCAGGAACGCGAGGTTCTGCTCCAGGACCTTTTGCTCGTTGATGTCCCGGGTAAAGAGCGCGATGCCATCCGCGATGGGATACATGCTGTTTACGTACCAGCGATTGAAGGGCGGATAGTAGACCTCGACGCTGGCCGCCTCGCCAGTCTCCATGACACGCGTTGTCACCTGGTGAACGGCGGCCTCGGCGATGTCCGGGAAGACCTCCAGGACATGCTTGCCCAGGATTTCGTCGCGAGTCTTGCCCGTCATGCGCAAGCCGGCGGGGTTGACTCGCCGGTACCGATACTCCCTGTCCATCTCGAAGTAGCCATCTGCGAGGCGATCAATCGCATCCAGTACCGAGCCCGGCGCGGGGTCCGGGTCCTCAGGGGAGATCGCTTCGGGGTGGGGGATGTCATCGAAGGCGTCTGAATGTTGATGCACGCGCACCACCTCATGGTGTCTGTTGCGGGCGCAATGACGACTCGCCGGCAGCGTACTTCACGCGCCCGCAGCGGTCATTCCGCAGTTTGTGTATACGCAACAATTCGGGGATCTGGATCGTCACGCGAAAGTCCGCGCGCTTCCAAGAACGGGAGCGCGTGTGAGTCGACGTGGCTACCGCTCAAGCCCGGCGAGGATGGTGGCCACCGACCGCTCTTCCCAGTCCGCGGGGAAGGGATCCCCCGCCAGCGCCTGGGCGTAGAACGCGCCGACCAGGGCGTTCACGGCCAGGTCGAGGTCAGCGCCAGGCCGCAACTCGCCGCGCTCGGCGGCGGCGTCGAGCACCGCCCGGATCATGCGCCGTCGCGGGGCCACGATCTGCTCCCGGTACCGGGTCAGGAGCTCCGGCGTCTCATGCTCCTCGGCCAGCACCGTACCGACCAGCGCGACCCCGTACGGCCGGCTCACCCCAGCCCGGAAGTGGCGCAGTTGGGCCACGAGGTCGGCCCGGAGGTCTCCCGTCTGGTCCGGCGCCGAGGCATCGCGCTCCGCAGCCAGCGCGGCCAGGGCGGCCTCGGCCAGTTCAGCCTTGCTCCGGTAACGGCGATAGATGGTGGGCTTGGTTACCCCCGCTGAGGCAGCGACGGCATCAACGGACATACGGGCGTACCCGTCGCGGGCCAGCAGCCGCAGCGCCGCGTCGAGGATACGCCGGTCCGTCTCGGGCACGCGCGGCCGCCCCGGCCGCCCCGCCTGAGTGTTCCCTTGCTCCGGCTCTGGATCTTCCCCGGCGTGCGTCACGACCTCCCCATTCGAGCAGGTTTCATATTACGATACCGTATCGTATTCTATTTGAGCGAGGCAGTCGTGCCCTAGCTAAGGGTCGCACAGCAGTCGCACCGACGCTGATGCCAGCTAAAGAAGAAGGAGTCCTGATTGAGCGGAACCATCGATGTCACCAACCCGGGTGACCCCAAACGTGTCCTGATGGTCATTTCCAACCCGGCCGTCTCGACCACCCTGGGCATCCCGGTCGGATTCTGGGGTGCCGAGTTGACGCACGCCTGGCACGCGTTCAAGGAGGCCGGCTATGAGGTCACGGTCACCAGCCCCGATGGCGGCGCCTGCCAACTCGACGCCTGGAGCGATCCTCGTGACGAGAGCCGCTACTCCCGCGACGATCTGCTGACGCTGGGCTTCATCCATACCCCTGAACTGTGGTCGCTGGTGGAGAACACACCGAAGTTGTCTGACCTCGACCTGACCGCCTACGACGCGATCGTCGTCGTGGGCGGCCAGGGCCCGATGTTCACCTTCCGCGGCAACGCCGATCTCGAGTACGCGCTGCGCACCTTCTACGAGAGCAACCGGGTCACCGCTGCCCTCTGCCACGGGGTGGCTGCCCTGATCGACGTCCGGCTGGCCGACGGCTCCTACCTCATCGCCGGGAAAACCATGACCGGCTTCGCCAACGTCGAGGAGGAGTTCGCGGACGCCTTTGTTGGGCGCCAGGTCATGCCCTGGCGCATCGAGGACGCCGCCCGGGAGCGCGGCGCCAACTACATCCAGGCAGGGCGGTTCAAGGCGTTCGCGGTGCGCGATGGACGGCTGATCACTGGCCAGCAGCAGTACTCCGGTGCGGAGACGGCGCGCCTGGTCATCGCCGCACTGGGGACGTAGGGGATCGCGGCGTACTGCAAGAAGTTCGATCGGATCGGAGACGAGGAGAAGCAGATACGTGAACATTGCCATCATTGGGCACGGAAACGTCGGTGGGGCGCTTGGGCGCCGCTGGGGCACGCTCGGGCACACGATCACGTACGGCGCGCGTGATCCTGGGGAGGAGCGGGCCCGCGCCGCGGCTGATGCCGCCGGCGCCGGGTTGACAACTGTCGCGGGGGCGGTGGCTGCGGCGGACCTTGTCCTGCTCGCGGTGCCGTACGCTGCTGTGCCGGACGCTCTAGCCGAGGCTGGCAACCTTTCCGGCAAGATCCTGGTCGATGCCACCAACGCGCTGGGAAGCGGTTACCAGCCAGCGGTGGAGGGGTTCGACTCCGGCGCCGCGCGAGTGGCGGCGCTCGCCCCGGGCGCACGCGTGGTCAAGGCGTTCAACACGCTTGGCGCTGGCATGATGGGGGATCTCGCGGAGCTCGACCTTGGGCGCCAGCATGCGGTGGCCGTAATCTGCGGCGACGACGCAGAGGCGAAAGCCACGGTCACCCAGCTTGCCGGTCAGACTGGCTTCGAGGTTGTCGATGTGGGTTCGCTCGAGGCCGCGCCATTGGTGGAGGCGGCGGCGTTGCTCTGGATCACGCTCGCCTACCGGCAGGGGCTGGGTCCAGACTGGGCGTTTGGCATCCTGCGGAGGCCAGCCTGATGGAGCTTTCGCGCCAGGGCATGACGACCGAGCGGACCGGTGCGTTCAGCGATGGCATCTTTGCCATTGCTGCCACCCTGCTGGTGCTCGAGATCCACGCCCCTGATCCCGCCGCTCCGGAGTTGTGGCGAGCTCTGGCCCAGGAATGGCCAGCCTACCTTGGTTACGCGATCAGCTTCGCCACGCTCGGGATCGTCTGGGTGAATCACCACGCGCTGCTCGACGCACTGGCGCGGGTGGACCGCACCATCCTCTTCCTGAATCTGCTGCTCCTGGCCATCGTCGGCTTCGTGCCGTTCCCAACCGGGTTCCTGGCCGACGCGTTCCGTGAAGCGGAGGGGCAGCGCGTGGCCGCTGTGGTGTACGGCGGCACGATGCTGGCGATGGCGACAGCGTTCGCCCTGAACTGGAGCTATGTGGCGACTCGGGCGCCGGACCTGCTGGACCTGTCACCGGCTGAAGCACGGCGGCGGATGGCGCGTTCCTGGGCCGGTCCGGTGGTCTACGCCGTCGCCACGCTCGTCGCCGTGGCCAGCCCGCCGCTGGCGCTGGCCCTTTTCGCCCTGATCGCCCTCTACTTCATTCACCCCGGCCGTCAGTCCACCCCGTAAGCCACCAGCCAGATTGCCAAGGACGTCTCGCTGCTTGCCTCATGGGGATCAGCCCTGCGCCGGTGCAACTCCCTGGTGCTCATCGTTCTCCTCCCAGAGCGCACGCATCTCGGGGCAGGTGGCCAGCAGCACGTCGAGTGTGCCGCTGGCCGCCACCTGCCCATCAGCCAGGACCACGATCTGGTCCGCCTGCAGCAGGGCCGCGCGCCGGTGCGAGACGGCCAGGATCGTGACGCCTGGCTGATTGCGCAGGCGTCGCCAGAGGTCGCGCTCCGTTTCGACATCCAGCGCGCTGGAGACATCGTCGATGACCACCAGGTCCGCCTCGCGCAGCAGCATGCGCGCCAGCGCGACACGTTGCACCTGGCCACCGGAGAGCGTCACGCCGCGTGTCCCAACCGGAGTGTCCAACCCGAGCGGAAACCCGGTGAGGTCCCCCTCCAGCACGGCGTCGCCAAGAACCTTCGCCAATCGACCCGCATCGTCCGGAGCATCGAGCAGGATGTTGCGCCGCAGCGTGTCGCTGAAGAGGCGGGGCACCTGCCCGGTGTAGGCGGCACGCGGGGGAGTGAAGAACCTGGCGGGATCAGTCACTGGCGCCCCATCCCAGGAGATTTCACCGCCGTCTCGCGGCAGCAGTCCCAGCAGGACGCGCAGGAGGGTTGTTTTCCCGGCGCCGACGCGGCCGGTAATGACGGTCATCGTCCCGACCGGCAACGCCAGATCGACATCCGCAATTCCCTGCCCGCCACCCGGGTGGCGATAGGTGAGTCCACGCGCAGTGATGAGTTGCGGAGCGCCACCACGCATCTCCCTGGGGCTTGCGTTCTCAGGGGACGGACCACGGAGGTGGAGGTTCGCGGGCGCAGCGAGCGCAGTCACCGGGGCGTCACCCAGGAGCGGGGTCATACGCTCGAAGGCGACCGTGGTCTGGTTGAACTGCGCCAGGTAGCGGCCCAGGTCAGCGGCGTAGTCAGTGACGATGGCCAGGTAGGCAACGAACAGGACGAAATCGCCGACAGTCAACTCCCCACCGCGTATCTGGCTTGCGGCCAGCAGCATGATCAACCCGGTGCCGAATCCGATGAGATTGTTCGTCAGTGCGTCCAGCATCTGGGTCGCCAGCCGGTCCTTGACCGTCAACACCTTCCGCCGCCTGTTGAGCCGGCCCAGGTGAGCAATCACCCGCTCCTCAGCGTTAGCAGCCCGCACGGTCTCTACGGCGGTCAGCATGTCTCCCAGCGCGGCGGCGACGTCACTCGCGGCCTGGCTGCTGGCGGCCCGGTAACGGCCGAGCCTCGCGGCGAAGCGCTGCGCGACGAAGATCACGGCCACGAGCGGCGCCAGGACCACCGCCGTGAGCCGGCCGTTGATGGAGAAGAGGATGCCAACGGCGACCAGGGCGATCACGCCGGCGCTGATGATTTCGTCGGTCCAGTCGAGGCTGTCCTCCGCGATGGCGGCGTCATCTCGAAAGCGGCTGATCGTCTCCCCGAGGCCGTAGGGCAGGGCCAGCGCCCCGGGCCGCGCCAGCAACTGCGCCAGCAGGTTGCGGCGTAAGAGGGCGCTGGCGAGGAAGCGGAAGACGATTTCCACGTAGCCGCCGATCATCCACAACGCCGCTTGTCCCAGGGCCAGTACCACCAGCAGCAGCACCAGCCCCGTGGTTCCAACGGGAACCAGTGCTTCCCCGGTGAGCGTGTCGAAGAGCGACCGGGCGATGAGTCCAGGCAGCAACCCGGAGAGGCTCATCACGCCCCAGAGGATGGCGTGCGCCACGCTGTAGCGGCCTACGAAGCGTGACATCTGGAGGAGGTAGCGCCAGGTTGGTTGTGTCGTCATGCCAGCACCTCACCCGCGGCGACACGGAGCATGGCCGCGTAGCGCGATGATGGAACCGCGGCGAGAGCCAGGCGTGGCCCATGCTCCGTGACCTCGCCGTTCTCCAGGACCAGGATGTCGTCAACAAGCGTGAAGGTGGACAACCGGTGGGCCACGATGATCCCGGTGCGGCCCTCCAGCAGCCGGCCGAACGCGCGGTGCACCAGGCGCTCGGTGGCGGGATCGAGCCTGGAGGATGGTTCGTCCAGGATCACCAGGTCAGGTTCGCGCAGCAGGAGGCGGGCGCACGCCAGCACCTGGGTCTGCCCGGCCGAGAGGCCCTGGCCGCCGGCGCCAAGCATGGTCTCCAGGCCGGCGGGCAGGTCGCGCAGCCACTGACCCAGGCCCAGGTCAGCGAGCACTGCTACCAGCCGCTCGTCCGGGACACGGTCATCGAAGAGCGTGAGGTTGTCTCGCACGCTGGCGCCAAAGAGGTGTGACTCCTGCGTCACCAGGCCAACGCGTGAGCGTACGGCGGGAATCGTCACCCCCCGCACATCGACTCCGCCCAGGCGGACGTGGCCAGTCTCTGGATCGTAGAAGCGGGGCAGGAGCCGCGTCAGCGTCGATTTGCCGCTGCCCGTCCGCCCCATGATGCCGAGCACGCGTTGTTGCTCCAGGCGGAGCGATACGCCACGCAGGACGGGTACGCCTGGCTCGTAGCCGAACCAGACCTCCTCGACTTCAACGCTGAGCGGGCCTGGTGGTAGCCGCGTCCCCTGGCCGTCACCGAGGCGGGAACGTTCGGCGAGCAAGGACTCGATGCGGCCCAGGCTGGCTCCTGCCTGCTGCAGGTCCTGCACCTCATTGCGGATTTGCTCGGTCGGCTGGCGCAACATCTCCGTGTAGCGGAAGACGAGGAAGACCGCCCCGATCGTCAGGGACCCGTCCCGGTAGAGCAGGGCGCTCAGCCCCAGGGCAAAGGCCAGGGCCAGCCCGAACAGGCCCTGGCTGGTGGCGACCATGCCGTAGCCGCGCATCTGGGCCTGCAGGTTGGCCCGGAGCCACTGGCGCATCAGCTCGGCGCAGCGGCGCAGGACGAACCCGCGGGCCCCACTCGCCTGGATATCTTCCAGCCCGGCCAGGTACTCCCCGAGGAACCCGTAGAAATTGGCGGCTGCCTGGCGCTCGGCCGCGGAGTAGGGAGTCGCCTCGGCGCGCAGCCAGAGCATGACCACCAGGGCGATGGTGGTGAAGAGCGTCAGGCCCAGCCCGATCCGCCAGTCCAGGGCGCAGAGCAGCACCAGGATGCCGGCCATCAGCAGACCGTTGCCGACGACGTAGACGGTGAAGCGGGAGAAGAGGCGTGCCAGCATGCCAACGTCGCCATCGACCCGTTCCAGCAACGCGCCCGGCGTGTGGGCATGATGGAACGTGTCGTCCAGGTGGAGCAGGTGGCGCGCAAGGTTCTCCCGCAGGGAATTGGTGATGCTCCAGCTCAGACGCTCGGCCACCCACGTTTCCGCGAGGGCGATTCCCTGTCCCATGACCGCCAGGAGCATGGTGAATCCAGCCAGGGTCAGCAGCGAATCAAGCGACGCGCTGCCAACGGCGGCATCCAGGAAGCGGCTGGCGACGAGGGGAGTGGCGAGTTGGACGGCAAGCGTGGCGGCGAGAATCCCTCCGAGGAGAAGGACCTGGCAGCGATATGGGCTGAGATAGTGAAGAAGCAAACGCCAGTCCAGGCGTTGCGATGGAACCCGATTCCGATCTGGCACGAAACAGACACTCCTGGGTACGCGAGGCACGGCCAACGCCCCACGGGAGAACCCGCGAGGTCATCGCATGCGCACACAGAAGAGGTTGTCAGGCTGTGAGAGTCCTCGTCGCCCTCAGCATTGAGCTGACGAAACGCGGAGAAAACTAGGAGAGGAAGGACGCACCCACCCGATGTGCGCGAGAGGTCGTGGTAGCAGGCATGACGGCGCACCTCCGGGTGATGTAGAGCATTGCGTGCATTGCCATTGGGCAACGCGCAGGCAAGACCCTAGCAGTTCGACGCGAGCCGCGTCAATCGGGATGGGAGTACTACAGGGGGTATTCGTTGTCCTGCGAGGCGCGGCTGCCTCTCCGGATCCCCTCCTGCATTGGGGCTCGCAACTGTGGTGGAACTGGAAACGCAGCCAGCTTCCGTGGCCCCTCACCACTTCCGGGTTCCCTCCTGAGCTGCAAAATACGTATTTCTACGGATATGCTTTTCGGCACTGGTAGCGCAGACTCCATCCCGTGATCGGGGGGCTCGCAGAGCACTGAGAGGCGAAGCCGCCACCCCTCCGCTCACACCACCTCGGAGGAGCGCACCATGGAATTCGACACCCTGGATCGGCTCGTGCGACCCCAGTTGGGGTCGGCCACCTGGCAGTTCATCCTCACCAGCCTCTCGGCCATGATCATCCTGGCGCTCTTCGATTTTGTCGGCGCCGTCTTCGCCAAAGAGTGGGCGGACACGCGGCAGCCCTGGTGGTTCGTGGCTGGCCTGGCCACCTTCATGGGACTCTTCTGCTTCTATGCCTACAGCCTGAAGACCGCCGAGCTCTCCATCGTCACCATCGGCTGGGTCGTCTTCCTGCAGGTTGGCCTGCTCCTGTACGAGCGGTTTCGCTACGGGACAGAGCTCCCGCCCATGAAGTGGGCTGCCATCGCCCTCATCCTGGCCCTGCAGGCGTACCTGGTTCTGGTCCCGAACGATGCAGGCACATCGTCCGAATCGGCACAGGTGATGGCCCCAACCCCCGAAGCGGTCCTCCCGGCCGAGGCGCGCTAGCTTCCGGGGCAACCGCCCCAGCACACCACCTCCGCAAGCTCCCTGTCGATTGATCCTTCCACCCAGCGGGAGATACCGTCATGCCTGTCACGCTGCCCCATGCCGATGCCACGTTCACCCCGTTGCCCATCCCCGCGAACCGCGTGCACCTGACGACGGTGCACCAGCGCACGCCGATCATCGAGGCCCTGCGCGGGTACGCCGCCGCCGAGAGCATCTCGTTCGCCACACCAGGTCACAAAGGGGGGACCGGGCTGGATACCCAGGTTCAGGAGTTGCTTGGGAGCCGCTTTGCTGGCGCGGATGTCTGGCTGAACACCGCCGATCACGACCGCACGCGCCGCCTGGCCGAGGACCTGGCGGCGGAGACCTGGGGTGCTGAGCGCAGCTTCTTCCTGGTCAATGGCTCCTCGAGCGGCAACCAGGCCCTGCTGCTGGCCACCTTATGCCCGGGGGACGAGGTGATCGTGGGTCGGGATCTGCACCAGTCGCTGCTGGCTGCGCTGATCCAGACCGGCGCGCGGCCGGTCTACGTCGCGCCGCGGCTGCACCCGGAACTGAACGTGGGCCTGGGGATCGCGGTCGACGATGTCGTCCAGCTCCTGGAGCGGCACCCCGCCGCGAAGCTGGTCCTGATCACCACGCCTTCCTACTGGGGCGTCGCCAGCGACGTGGCCGGCATCGTGGCGGCGGCGCACGCTCGGGGCGTGGCGGTCTACGTGGATGAGGCGTGGGGACCGCACCTGGGGTTCCACCCCGGCCTGCCCATGTCCGCCATGCACGCGGGCGCCGACGGCGCGGTCACCAGCCCGCACAAGCTGCTCAGTGGGCTCTCCCAGGCTGCGCTGCTCAACGTGCGCGGACCGCGCTTCGACATCGCGCGGGTGGCCAACGCCGTAAAGCTGCTGCAGACCACCAGCCCCCTGATGCCGATCCTGGCCTCGCTCGATGCCTGCCGCCAGCAGATGGCGCTGCGCGGCCGGGAACTCATGGAACGCACCATTGGGCTGGCGGAGTGGGCGCGGGTCACGCTGCGCCGCCTGCCGGGAATCCGCGTGCTTGACGCCGCCCAGCTGGGCTTGCCAGACCCGCACTACGATCCGACGCGGCTGGTCATCGATGTCAGCGGACTCGGCATTACCGGCTACGCGGCGGAGCACTTCCTGCGGGAGCGCGGCGGCCTGGCCCCGGAGATGAGCGATACCGCCGGCATCGTCTGCCTGGTGACCATGGGGGACACGCGGGAGTCGCTGCGCCGCCTGGTGGCCGGGGTTGGCGCCCTGCGCGCGCAGGTGAACCAGGAAGTCATAGCGGCGCGCTGCTCACGGGTGGCCGGGGAGGCGATTGCGCCGGGGCGGCAGGCGCTGACCCCGCGCGAGGCGTACTTCGCGCCGAGCCGGGCCGTGCCCCTGGCGCAGGCCGCGGGCGCCGTGGCGGCGGAGGCGGTGATCCCGTACCCGCCGGGAATCCCCGTCCTGCTCCCCGGCGAGATCATCAGCGCCGTCAAGCTGGAGTGCCTGCGTGAGGGCCTGGCCGCCGGTATGCACCTGCGCGGCGTGGCCGACGCCACCCTGCGCACCCTGCGCGTCGTGGAGGGCTAGCGGCCATGGGCATGGCCCTCTTGCGCCGGCACGAGATGGGCGATTACCTGCAGCGCATGTATCTCACGCCGGATGGGCACACTGGCTCGATCCCAGGTGCGCATCCATGCGACGAAGCCGTGCATCGACCGCGGGAGCTGCCTGAGCCTTCGCTCCGCGTCGATGCTGGCAAGTGCCAGGAGGGAGTAACACGTGATCATCTCTGTCTTCAGCAGACGATCCCGCGTGGCCCGGTCTAGCCGTTCGCTGCGCAACGCTCCCAGGACGCCCCTGGGCCGCGAGGAACCCAGGCTGTTGCGACTCTCCCCCCAGCCTTGCTCGGAGGTACCAGGTGCCGTCTCGAACAGCCAGGCCTGCGGCGGCCGCCATCTGGCCGGCCCACGGAGTGGCGCCGAGGAAGTAGATGCCGGCGACCTGGGATGAGGCAGCTCGTGACGCCCCAGGTCGGGTAGCAGACGCAGCAGGGCGTGCCGCGTCCCGGTCCGTGTCCTTGACCAGCCAGCAACACAGCCGTACCGTGATGGCCGGAATAGCCGGACGTCATGAACGGAGTTCGTGTGTCAGAGTCGAATCAGGAAGTCTCGATCCCGGCCGGTGATGGCCAGTTCCCGAGCGGGCGCTGGCCAGAGGGCCGCACCCCCATGCAATTCGGCATCATGCTGCCCATGAGCCAGGGCGAGCCTGGCGGCAAGGCGCCCACCTTCGCCGAGTTGGTGACCATGACGCGCCTGGCCGATGACGTCGGCGTCGATATCGCCTGGTATGCCGACCACCTCGTCTACCAGTGGCCGCCAGACTTCGCACCGGTCGGCGCCTGGGAGGTGATGACCTTCATCGCCGGCATTGCCGCGGCCACAGAGCGCATCGCGTTGGGCACCATGGTCAACTGCACCGGGTTCCGCAACGCGGGTCTCACGGCAAAGATGGCCGAGGCAATCGACGAGATCAGCGGCGGGCGCTTCATCCTCGGGCTGGGCGCCGGCTGGCACGAGCCGGAGTACACGATGTTCGGCTACCCGTTCGATCACCGGGTCGGCCGCTTCGAGGACGCCATCAAGATCATCCAGCCGCTGCTGGCGGACGGCGCGGTCGACTACGCCGGGACATACTCCCAGGCGGTCAAGGCCGTCAATCTCCCGCGCGGCCCGCGCCCGGAGGGCCCGCCCATCATCGTTGGCAGCAGCGGTGATCGCATGCTGAAACTGATCGCGCGTTACGCCGACGCCTGGAACACGGTCTGGCACACCGATGCCAGCCAGACGGCCGAGAACATCGCCAAGCTGGATCGCGCTTGCGCCGACGTCGGACGTGACCCATCCACCATTGTCCGCACGGTGGGCGGCGTGATCGCCATGGAGGGGTTCGACGGAGACGCCGAGAAGGCCATCACGGGCGAGCCGGAGCAGATCGCCGAGACGCTGCGCGGCTTCCGTGAGGCCGGGTTCCGCCACTTCCTGGCCAGCCTTAACCCGTGTACCCCGGAGACGATTGCCGCCTACGGTCGCATCATCGAACTTGTGGGGTAGCAGGCGGCGGCGCTCGCGCCGCCGCCAGGGAAGCTCCTCTCCCGCGCATCGGGAGAGAGGTTTGGGGTGATGGCTCACTCCGCGACGACCGTGGCCAGTGAGCCGAAGCAGGACGAGGAGAACCACATGGTTATCGTAGGCGGCGTCTTTACGGTTGCACCTGAGCAGCGGGAGGCGTTCCTGGAGGGCCGCAAGGCGCTCATGGCGCACTCCCGCGCGGAGCAGGGGTGCGTTGAGTACACCTTCGCTGCGGACCCACTCGAGCCTGGCCGGGTCGTGCTCTACGAGCGCTGGGAGAGCCAGGAAGATCTGGATCTCCACCTGGCCGGACTTTCGGGGCCAGCAGCGCCGGCCGTGACTGGCCCGGAGGCGATAACGACAGAAATCGTGATCTACGACGTGGCCGGGGAACGCCCGCTCCGCCGCTAGCCGGCGCTGGCCACGTCAGCAACACGCGCCGGCAGCGAGGGATCTCCCGGCTGCCGGCGTGGTGCGTTCGTCTTGCAGGTTCACCTCAACGATGTTGCGTAACCCTGGAGGAGAGCAGGAATGGACCCATCGCTGTTGCTGGTGTTTGCCGGGGCCCTGGTGGTCAATGCTGGCTCGCCCGGACCGAGTATCGCTGCGCTGGTCTCGCGCGTCCTGACGCGCGGCTTCCGCGACGTGCTGCCCTTTCTGGCCGCGATGTGGCTGGGCGAGGTGCTCTGGCTGACCCTGGCCGTCGCCGGGCTGGCGGCGATTGCAGAGACATTCCACCTGCTCTTCGTCGCCATCAAGTGGGCGGGCATCGCCTACCTGCTTTACCTGGCCTGGAAGATGTGGACGGCTCCGGACACGGTCGATGCCGCAGCGATGGCAACGGATCGCTCTCCTGTCCGGATGTTTCTCGCCGGCATGGCCGTGACGCTCGGGAACCCGAAGATCATGGTTTTCTACCTGGCGCTCCTGCCATCCATCATCAACGTGGAAGCCATCACCCTGCTCGGTTGGGCCGAGTTGGCGCTCACCTTGCTGACGGTGATCATTGCCATCGACCTGACCTGGAGCCTGCTGGCAATCAAGGCGCGCACCTTCCTGCGCACTCCCCGTGCGGTGCGGGTCACCAACCGCGCCAGCGCCACGTTGATGACCGGCGCGGCCGTGGCCATTGCGACCCGGTAGAAGTCTGCCTTGTACCGGCTCACGCCAGGACGCCCGTGCCGGATGCCGATGCTGATCACGTTGGCGGCACGTTGGCCCTGATGCGTGGAGCGGTCACGCCCGCCTGCGAGGCACTCCCGTGCGATGGTGAGGCCCCGTGATACGTCTGGGCGCCAGATCAGGGCGTCATGCAGGCGGCACAGGGACACACCGTTCCACGGGACCGCTCTCACAAAACACACGGATGCAGCTTTGCCCAGCGGGACACTGTGCACTCGCGCCACACGTCGGTTCTCCGCAGATGTCTCCGGTACGTGACGTACAGATGCGGGGCAAACTCGGGTTGACCGGGCTCGAGCAGAACTGATCTCCAGGACAGTCACTGCTGTACGCTTCCGGGTCGTAGGTGCACGAGCGCACGCACACATGATGCGAACAGATGCTCTTGACGCCACAGGCCCTGCCATCAGGCATTGGTGTGCAGGCGCCGTTGACGCACGTGCTGCACGGATCGCACTTGCACGACTTCTTTTTCTTGTTGCTTCGGGATTTGCGCTTGCGTTTGGCGTCCGTCCCTTCGGTCAGCATCCCGCTGAGACCAAAGGCCGCCAGGACCCCGATACTGCGGCGGCGTGTGAGAAGCCCGGTCACGCGCTGCGTGGCGGCGTCGAACGTTGATCCATCCATCTCGGTCGCTCACTCCCATCACTCGGTCGTGTATCGATCGTAGGGGACACCGAGACGGAGCACATGCGTAGGAATACTGAATTTCCCCGTGAGGATGGCGCCTGAGCCAGACGGTGCACGGTTGTTCCGCGGGAGATTTTCGTGGCGGCATGCATTCTGCGGGCACACGTGCCGGGCGCGTAACGTGCTGGCTGCGAGCCCGGAACGCGCACGTATACTCACGGGGTGACTAACAGGGCTGGAGGGAGCGATCATGGCGCCGAAGTTCGGGGTATTCGTGCCGCAGGGCTGGAAAATGGACCTGGTCGAGATCGATGACCCGGTCGCCAAGTACGAGGCGATGACGGCGGTGGCGAAGGCCGCTGACGCCGAGCCGAATATCCACTCGATCTGGGTCTACGATCACTTTCACACCGTGCCGGAGCCGACGCTGGAAACCACCTTCGAGTGCTGGACGATCAGCGCCACGCTGGCCCGGGACACGGAGCGGGTGCGGATTGGGCAGATGGTCGGCTGCAACGGGTACCGCAACCCGGCCCTCTACGCCAAGATCGCCTCCACGGTCGATGTCGCCGCCGGCGGGCGCCTGGACGCCGGGATCGGCGCCGGATGGTACGAGCACGAGTGGCTGGCGTATGGCTACGGCTTCCCGGATGCCCCCGAGCGGCTGCGCATGCTGCGCGAGGCGTGCCAGGTGATCCGCGCCATGTGGTCCGAGGAGTACGCGACCTACGCGGGGCAGCGCTACCAGATCAACGGCGCCATCAATGAGCCGAAGGGCGCTTCGGGCCCGCCGCCGCTGTGGATCGGCGGTGGGGGCGAGAAGGTCACCCTCAAGCTGGTCGCGCAGTACGCCGATGCCTGCAACGTGGGCGGTGGCAACCCGGAAGTCTGCAAACAGAAGCTGGACATCCTGCGCGGACACTGCGAGACGGTGGGCCGCAACTACGACGACCTCATCAAGTCGACCAGCCTCGATGTCCTCCTGCTGGAAGATGGCGAAGACCGTGACGCGGCCATCGAGCGCAACCGGCAGGGCTGGACCGCCGATCGCTTCAGCAGCCAGTTCCTGATCGGCGGCCCGGATGTCATCAGCGAACGCATCGAGCAGATCCTGGAAACGGGCATCGACTACGTCATTGCCTACTTCCCGCGCATCGCCTACGACCACGCGCCCATGCAGCGCTACGCGCGTGAGGTAGTGTCAAAGTTCGTGTAGAGCGAGGAGCGCTTGCGACGGTGGGGAGAACGGCTGCCTCACCGTCGCAGAACGTCGCGGGCAACGTGTTTCGCCACCTGCGGGCCTGAGGTGGTATCCCGCTCGCGTGTTTTCAGTGCCTGGCGGATGACCCGGCGTGCCTGGCCGGCCCAGGTTCGAGGTGTCAGCCCGCTCCAGGTGTCAGCCTGAGCTCGTCGAAGGACCTCGTTCTCCGACCCACGCCGCCGACCTGCTGCCTTCTTTGCGCACCCATCTCGCGTGTCTTCTCAAGCGCAATCGAGAGATCTCAGGCTGACGTGTTGCCGCGGACGGAGGCGTGTGCGCTGCCAGCGTTGTCGAGGACGCCAAGGCGCCGCGACAATCTCGGAGCGACCCCGGGTGAATCGGCGGGGGACCGGAATCTGCTGCAGGGTTGTTCCACAAAATTCAGACGCGGCTAAAATAGAATCGACGGCGGCTGGTGTTTGCCGGGAAATCGCGAGGTTCCCATGTCGCGCGTTGTGCCTCATGACCACCCAGTGTCCGCCCTGCCGCCTCCGCGGAGCGGAGATGCCGCCGCGCCGCTCCCTCGCTTCCTGACCCCTTTTATTGGAAGAGAACAACAGGGTGCGGCGCTGCGCACGCTCCTGCAGCGCCCGGATGCCCCGCTCGTGACCCTGGTTGGTCCGGGCGGGGTGGGCAAGACGCGACTGGCCGTGCGCGTGGCGGCCTCGCTGGGGCACGCCTTCCCGGATGGCGTCGCCTTCGTGCCACTGGTTGTTGTGCGCGACCCGGAGATGGTGCTCCCGGAGATCGCCGCGGTGCTGGGCATCCGCGAGGTCGGCGACCAGCCGATGGCGGCGCGCCTGGCCCAGGTGCTCGCCGACCGGCAGGCCCTGCTGGTGCTGGACAACCTGGAGCAGGTGCTCCCGGCCGCACCGGCTATTGCGGGTCTGCTGGCGGCCTGTCCCAACCTGACCATCCTGGCCACCAGTCGCGCCCCGCTCGGGATCTCCGGCGAGCGAACCTTCCACGTGCCGCCACTCTCGCTGCCAGAAGGCACCCCGGGCGTGCCAGAGTTGATGGACGTGGAGGCGGTCAACCTCTTTGTCGAGCGCGCCCAGGCGGCGCAGGCAGAGTTCACGCTCACACCCCAGAACGCCACGGCCGTGACGGACATCTGCCGCCGCCTGGATGGCTTGCCGCTGGCCATTGAATTGGCGGCGGCGCGCGTGCGCATGTTGCCGCCTCAGGCATTGCTCGCGCGGCTTGACCGTCAGTTGCCCCTGCTCACGAGCGGCGCGCGGGATGTCCCGCAGCGCCTGCGCACCATGCGCGATGCCATCGCCTGGAGCTACGACCTCCTGGAGCCCGCGGAACAGGCCTTTTTCCGGCGTGTCGCCATCTTCTCCGGCGGATGCACCCTGGAAGCGGCAGAGTTCCTCAGCGAGGGGGATGACCGCGGCTTCCCGTTCGATCTGCTGGCCAGCCTGGTCGACAAGAGCCTGCTGCGCCAGGAGTCGCTGGCTGACGCCGAGGCGCGCTACACCCTGCTGGAAACCGTCCGCGAGTTTGGCGTCGAGCAGCTGCAGGCCGCAGGCGAGGCGGCAGACGTGGCACGCCGTCACGCGGCGTGGTGCCTGCAGTTGGGGCAGCAGGCGGCGGCAGAACTGGTGGGGCCGGAGCAGCGGGTATGGGCGGAGCGGCTGGACCGCGAGGCCGCCAACCTGCGAGGTGCCCTGGCTACGTTCCTGGAACAGGCGCCCGAGCAGGCGCTCGACCTGGCGAACTCGCTTCTCATCTTCTGGTTCCTGCGCGGCCACTTGCGAGAAGGCGCATCCTGGCTGGAACGCGCCCTGGCCCGGGCCGAGGGAGCACGGCCGGAGGCGCGGGCGCTGGGCATGTTCGGCGCCGGCCTGTTGACCTGGGCCAGTGGGGATTTCCCCCAGGCCACCGCCCTCAGTGAGCAGGCACTGGGGTACGCCAGGGCGCAGCGCCTCGTTTTCCACGAGGCCCTGGCGCACTATCTCCACTTCCTGCTCAGGTTCCTGGTGACCGATGAAGAGCAGACGACGGTGAGCATCCTGGAGCATGGCGAGACTGCGATTACGCTGATGCGGCAGGCAGGCAATCGGAGCTGGCTCGCATACATCCTCAGTGACGTCGGGGAGCATGTCGTCTACGCCGGCGATGCCGCGCGTGGCGAGGCGCTCATGGCCGAGGGTCTGCAGCTCCACCGGGAGCTCGGCAACAAGCAGGGTCTTGGCAACAAGCTGAACGACATCGCCCTGATGAAGCACGCGGCGGGTGACGAGGCAACCGCGACCCGGAATTACGCTGAGAGCATCCGGCTGCTGCGCGAAGGTGGCGACACCTGGTACCTGGCCACGCCGGTCGGCGGCCTGGCCGCCGTCGCCATGAACGCGGGACGGCCCGTGCAGGCGGCCCGGCTCATCGGTGCGGCGGGCGCCATGCGCGAGCGGAGCGGTGCTGCGCTCTGGCCACAGGAGCGGGAGCGCTTCCTGCAAACCGAGAGCGCCGCACGCGCGGCGCTCGGCGAGGCCACCTATGTGCGCGAGGTTGCCGCAGGCCGCGCGTTGCCCCTGTCGTCGGTAATCGCGGAGGCGATGGCGGTGGCGGAAGCCGCTCCAGAGGAGCCAGACGCCGGGGGCCTCACCCCACGTGAGTTGGATGTGCTGCGCCTGCTGGGCAAGGGCCTGTCCAACCCGCAGATAGCCGATGCGCTCTACATCGGCCGCGGCACGGTGCGCACGCACGTTTCCAACATCCTCGGCAAGCTGGGTGCGCGCACCCGCACGGAGGCGACGATGCTGGCGCGGGACCGCGACCTTATCTAGGAAGTAGTACGAGGGCATCGATCGCCCCCGTTCTCCCCTCTCCCGCGCGCCGGAAGAGGGGCTGGGGGCCAGGGTCCTTACGCCTGCCCGAAGAAGGCCCGCAGATCGGCGACAACGTCGTCCGGCACCTCCATGGCAGCAAAGTGACCGCCGCGGGGAAACTCCGACCAGTGCACGATGTTCGCGTTATCCCGCTCCGCGAACGCCCGGATCGTCTGGAAGTCGTCCTTGAAGACGGCGACGCCGATCCGGCCCTGGCTGACGACCGGCTCAGCCCCGGCCCGCCCCTCCTCGTAGTGGTACCGCGCGGCCGTGGCGTAGGTGTTGGTCAGCCAGTAGAGGCTGGCCTGGGCGAGGACCTGCTCGGGCCGCACCAGGCTGGTCCCGTTGCCGAAATTCTCAAACAGTTCGCTGTAGGCCAGCACCGCGACCGGTGAATCGGCGAGTGCCGCCCCGATCGTCTGTGGCCGGGTGCCGTTCATCTGGTTGTATCCGCCGACGCTCTGGAACCACTGCAGGTGACCGAGCGCGGCGTACTCCTTCTCGCCGAACCCGTCCATTTCACCTGGGGCGCCAGCCGGGAAGGAGAAGAGGTGGAGCACGTGAGCGCCGAGGAAGCCAGCAGGGTTCTTGACGGCGAGTTCGCGGGAGATCATGGCGCCCGCGTCGCTGCCGTGGATCCCGTAGGCGTCGTAGCCAAGGCGCCGCATCAGCGTGTCGTACGCCGTGGCGACTCGCGCCATCGTCCAGCTACCGCCGGCCACTGGGGTCGAGAAGCCGAAGCCGGGCATTGACGGCACGACGACATCGAACGCGTCCTCGGCACGGCCACCGTGAGCGACGGGGTCGACGAGTGGGTCGATCATGTCGAGGAAGTCCAGCACCGAACCGGGATAGGTGTGCGCCAGCAGCAACGCCCGAGCGCCTGGTACCGCGGAGCGGACGTGAAGGAAGTGGATAGGCTGCCCGTCGATCTCGGTGATGAAATTCGGGTAGGCGTTGAGGCGGTCCTCGACCTCGCGCCAGTCGAAGGCCTGCCAGCGCTCGACCATGCTCCTCAGGTAGGCAACCGGCGTGCCGTACTCCCACGAGTCTCCCGGTGCTGGCGGCGCGTAGCGGGTGCGCGCCAGGCGCTCCTGGAGGTCGTCCAGGTCGGCCTGCGGGATCTCGATGCGGAAGGGGCGGATATCACTGCCGTTCGCGGCTGTCGTTGGCGTCGTCATTTCGGGTCTCCTCTCTGATCGGTTCGTACCTCCACTGTACGAGCTGTTCAGGAACGAGACGTTCCGCTATTCTCGTGACATGCGTGAGACGTCCGCTCGCCTGCTGACCATGCTCGGGCTGCTGCAGTCGCGCATTGACTGGTCCGGCGCCGAGCTTGCCGAGCAGCTTGGGGTGACCGGCCGCACGGTGCGCAAGGACATCGCCCGGCTGCGCGAACTCGGGTACCCCGTTGACGCCGTGCGCGGGCCGGGTGGCCGCTACCGCCTTGGCGCGGGCGCCAAACTGCCGCCGCTCCTGCTCGACGAGGACGAGGCGGTGGCCGTCGCTGTCGGGCTGCGGGCGGCGACCGGGATGGCAGGTTTCGAGGAGACCGGCAGCCGGGCGTTGAACAAGCTCGAGCAGGTGCTGCCCGAAAAGCTGCGCCGCCGGTTGGCCGCCCTGCGCGAGGCCACCAGCGCCGGCCCGGTGAACACCGACTCGAATGTCGATGACCCGGTTGTCGACCCGGGGCTCCTCAATGAGCTGGCCGCCGCGATCCGTGATCACCAGGGGTTGCGCTGCGACTACCGGGGGCAGCGTTACGAGATCGAGCCGTACCACCTGGTCGGCTGGCAGCGTCGGTGGTATCTGGTCAGCCGGAACCCGGAGACAGGCGAGTGGGCGCCGTACCGCGTGGACTGGCTGCAGCTGCATATCCCGGGTGGCCGCCGCTTCGCGCCCGTCTCATTCCCCGGTGACCTGACCGAGTTCGTGGTGCGCGAGGTTGCCCGCACCGGCTGGGCGTTTCACGCCCGGATCCGCGTGCATGCTCCCGCCACGGAGGTACTTGCCCGCATCAACCCGGCTGTCGGCACCGTCGAAGCGGTCAGCGATACTGAATCAGTGCTCGTCACCGGTGGCGACAGCGTCGAGGTCGTCGCGGTCTGGATCGGGATGCTCGGGCTGGACTTCTCAGTCACCGAGCCACCCGAACTGGTTGCGCATCTGCGGGTGCTCTCAGAGCGCTACGCGCGTGCGATCGCTGGCACAGGCGGTGCGGCAGCCGCAAGTGGAGCGTGATGTCCGTGTCCGGCATCAGCCGCACCTCCCCGGGCACCCTCAGCACGCCTGGGCGGGCGCAGTCGCGGGCCGGCAGGGACGAGACCTTCGCCGCCGCTCCACGCGCGTCAAGGAGCAGGATCCGGAGATGACAGGTCAACTGGTGTCGCACGGTGGCGCGGAGCTGTACGTGGAAACTCATGGCCCGGAGGGTGGTCCGCCCGTTCTGCTCCTGCACGGCGGCATCGGCAGCGCGGAGGACTGGGTCGACCAGGTTCCCGCGCTGGTCGCGGCCGGGCGGCGGGTGGTGGCGATGGATTGCCGCGCGCGTGGCCGCTCCACCTGGGGCGACGGACCGCTCACCTTCGAGGTCATGACGGCTGACGCCCTGGCGGTGCTGGATGCCCTGGGCGTTGTGCGGGCCGATCTCGTGGGCTGGAGTGACGGCGCGATCATCGGCCTGGAGATGGCGATCCGGCACCGGGCGCGCCTGCGCAAGCTGGTGCTTTACGGCGGCCTGGCCCGCTTTGACAGGGCTGTCCCGGAACCGGTGCAGACGCCGGCCTTCGAGGCGGCCGTTGCCCGGCTCTCGGCAGACCAGTTGCGCCTCTCGCCGCAACCGGAGCGCTTTTCCGAGATGGAGGACGCGCTCTTCGCGCTCTACGTGGTGGAGCCAGAGTTCTCTGATGACGCGCTCCGTGGCATCACGACGCCGACGCTGGTGCTGGACGGGGCAGAGGAAGAGCTCATCCTGCCGGGGGAGCCAGAGCGCATGGCGGCGCTCATCCCGGGCGCTGAACTGGTCATCATGCCCGGCGTGGGGCATTTTGCACCCTTTGAGCAACCGGACGCATTCAACCGCATCGTGCTGGATTTCCTCGCTGCGTGAGCCGGATCCTGTCGGTGCCTGTCGCCCCCTGAGGTACGGAAGGACCGTGTTCGGTGCGGTTCCTTGTGGCATGTCCTGACGCAGCAGGCATGCGGGGTGAATGGCCGGCTCATGTCGACAGGCAGGGGGTCCCCCGGCGTCTCACGCCGCGATGCCGTGTACGGCGCCGGTGTGAAATCCCCGGTCCGTGTCCACCGGTGATTGCGCTCCGGGGGATTGCATTCTGTTCTGCAGACTACAATACTCCTTCGCGCAACGCCGGAACAGTGAGCGAGATCGCAATGGGCACACTCCATGTCCAGTGCGGTCACTGCAGGCTGTGGCACGTCTGCGTCGCATGTGTGTAGGGAGAGCGCCGGTGATGAATACGGTCGATGTCTCAGCGCAAGAGGATGCTGATCGGGGGTCGCGTCGACAGTCGCTAGTGGCGTTGGGTCTTGCGGTGCTTGCCGCCGGTGCTGCCAATGCGGGCGTCAGTGAAGCCAAGAAGGGCAACACCTGCAAGAAGAAGGCGAAGAAGCGCTGCAATGCAGACGCTGAGGCCTGCAAGCCCCTGGTCGCGTCGATCTGCCAGATTGATCCAGTCACATGTCTCGCCGCGCAGAACTGCTGTGACGAGTGCTCGGCGAATGGATTCGTGACGTGTCTTGCCACGGTCATTCCACCGAACTAACAGTGGTGTGCACGGAACGACAAAGGGGACGACGAAGATGAACACATACGCTCTGGATACTGTTTCTCGCCGCGCTGCCGAGGCTATTTCCCGCCGACGCTCGCTGCTCGCCGTCAGTGGCGCGGCACTCGGCGTGACGATGGCCCGGCCACTGAGCAGCGAGGCCAAAGGGGGCAACACCTGCAAGAAGAAAGCGAAGAAGCAGTGTGCAAATGATGCGGCTGCCTGCAAGACGTCCGTGCTGGCACTTTGCGATGCTCCCGGCTCCCCCCAGTGCGTCGGCCTGCAGGCTTGCTGCGAATCGTGTTCGGCCGCCGGTTTCATGACCTGTCTGATTGAGTTTCAGCAGCAGCAGGAGCAGCAGCCGTAGCGCGGTTTTTGCGCTCCGGATCCGAGCGCGCACCTGAGACGGGGGCTGGTTCCCGGTGGACACCTTGCCACCAGGAACCAGCCCCTGCCACTGCACCCAGGTCCCTTGTCACCAATCGACGGCCTGGCTGACCTGGCCTCCTCTAGGCCACCAGCTCCCGTCCCGCCGCCAACTCGAGATGTGCTCCCGTGTCGATAATCTCGCGCAGCGCCTGCACCGTCTGCCAGAGTTCGTGGTAGGTGGTGTACAGGGGGACCGGTGCCAGGCGGATCACGTTCGGGGCGCGGAAGTCAGGCACGATGCCGCGGGCGCGCAGGGTGCGCGAGATGCGCGAGGCCTCCTGGTGCTCAACGGCCAGGTGCCCCCGCGTTGCCCCGCCGCCGCAGGCGTTCCGATGGCAAATCCATAGGCAGCAGCCGTCAGCCCGCTCGCAGTCAGCAGATTCCCCAGGTAGGCGGTTTGCGCCAGGGATTTGGCGCGCAGGGCGTCCAGGCCCGCCTCGTGGAAGAGGCGGAGTGCGCCACGCAGGGGAGCGGTAGCCAGCAGGGGCGGGGTGGAGATTTGCCAGGCGCCGGCGTTCTCCGCGCCTTCAAACTGGTGACGCATATCGAACTGGCGCTCCTTGTGAGAGCCCCACCAGCCTGCCAGGCCGGGACCGGTCTGCCAGTGCTTGCGGTTGACGTACAGCCCACCGGTGGCGCCTGGGCCCGCGTTCAGGTACTTGTAGGAGCACCAGAAGGCAAAGTCGACGCCCCAGGCATCGAACTGGTGCGGCACTGCACCGGCCGAGTGGGCGCAGTCGAAGCCAAGGGGGATACCGCGCTCCCGGGCCGCCGCCGCCAGGCGGGGCATATCCAGCAACTGGCCGGATCGATAGAGCACTGCCGGCAGGATCGCCAGCGCCACCTCTTCGGTCAGCGCCGCGATGATGTCGTCTTCGTCGATGGTGCGGCCATCGCGTGATGGAATGCGAACGAGGTCATCGACCGGATCTCCGCCGTGCAGCGCAATCTGGCTCTGGATGGCGTAGATATCGGAGGGGAAGTCCAGTTCCGTCGCCAGGATCTTGCGGCAGGAACCATATGGCCGGTAGAAGGTGGCGAGCAGTGCGTGCTGGTTGACCGTGGTCGAGCCGGTGACGATAACCGACTCGAGCTCCGCGCCGAGCAGGGGAGCGGTCAGCGCCCCAAGCTCTTCTCCCAGGGTGAACCAGGGCGGATCGGCCGCCAGCCAGCCATCGATCGCCAGGTCCTTCCACTGCTGCAACGCCCGCAGCGTTTCCTCCTCCGCCTCCCGGCAGAGCAGGCCAAGCGAGTTGCCATCCAGGTAGATCACCCCCGGCGGCACGAAGAAGTGGTCCCGGAAGTGCGCCAGGGGATCGGCCGCATCCCGGGCTAGCGCGTCCGCTTCCGTTGTGTCGAGGTCGGCTATGTTCCAGGGTGAGTTTGCGATCACGAAGCATCTCCCCATGCCGGGCGTTCTGCGCGTGCCCCGGTTGCGAGTTCCCGCGGGTGGCAACGCACGTCGTTGCCGAGAGGAGGTTTGTGGCTCAAGCCTTCGGAGACCACGCGTGCGCGCGCAACGCCGGGCATTCGGCAGACGGTGCAATCAGGTGTAGGGTATCTCATCGATGGCCCGGTGAAACCCAGCCCAGTGACGTGCCCGTATGAGCCGTATCATCGCGCAGATGAATCCTGACGAGATGGCCCTGCTGGCGATGCGGGCCGACGCCGCCTTCACGGCAGATGTGCGTGGCCGGTTGCTCGCCACTAATGAGCCGCATGTGCCGTCGCGGCGGCCTGCTCCACGCCTCTTCATCAGTTGGACGGGAAGTGGCCGCGTTGTTCGGTACGGCGCAACTCTCCCAGAGGATCTGGCTGCTGAGGCCTCCCGTGCACTTGCCGGTGAGGACACAACGGTGGATCACTCACCATCACCTCACGTGTTGGCCATGCTCCGCACCATCCTGGAATGTCATGCTCCCGTCATCCACGAGCGCGGTGGACCCGTTTATCGCTTCCCGGACGGGATGGGCGATGCTGGAACAGCGGTGCCGGTGACCGTCGCCAACCGCGCCCTCGTTCGAGACACCTACCCGTGGCTCTACGAGGAACTTCCGGCCTGGGAGCCGTGCCTGGCTATCGTGGATGAGGGGCAGGCGGTCGCAGTCTGCTTCGCGTCCCGGCTCAGTCCAACGGCCGCCGAAGCGGGAGTCGACACGTTGCCTGCGTTTCGCCGGTGCGGGTATGCCGCAATGGCGACGGCCGCCTGGGGCGACACGGTGCGCGGGAAGGGTCGCATCCCATTCTACAGCACCACCTGGTCCAACGTGGCTTCCCGGGGAGTGGCCCGCCGGTTGGGGTTGCTCCCGTTTGGCGCAGACATCGCCTGGTGGTAGGCGGAGACCGCTGTCGCGCTGACCCCGATCTGAGTTCCAGGTGTTGCAGCGGTCGTCGTCCCGTGCTGCGGAGCTACTTTCGACCAGTCGCGTTTTTGCAGACACGTGGGGTCTTGAGGCGCTCAGGCTTGACGTCACTGGACCAGCCGGAAGTCGTGAACGCAGGAGTCGGCTCTGGAGTCACCGTGGTCTCGGGCTCGGCGGCTACTGGTGTGCCCGCTGCGGCAGCTCGTGCCCGCTCCCTGCACTCCTCCTGGCGGAGTCGACGATCCCGGTTCTGCTCGCGAGCTGCGATCATCGGGTCAACGATCGGCAGGCCCGTCGCAGGGTCGATCTCCGGGATGAGTACCCGGGCTTCCAGCACGACGAGCGGCGTCGAGCCACCAGGGCGCAACGGTCCGACCAAACCGTGCTCCGCAACCAGCGTGTCTCCAGCATCCACGGTCGCATAGCCATCCCCGGTGATGGTGCTCGAACCGCTCATCGAGATGACGCCATCATCTGGCAGGCAATACTGCGACGAAAGGATGCCGACCCCGGCCTGCAACGGGTACTCCAACACATCGGACTCGACGACGTACATGATGGGCACGTCCAGCTCGGCGGGCAGCGTCTCGTCCGGGTCCAGCGTCAAGCGCGTTAGCGCGATGGTGGAGTAGGGGATGGCGCCGGCCGGCAGGTAGAGGTCCCCCACTGACATGTCAGGAGCCGGCGATGTCCCCTCCGGGCAAGCTTGTTCAGTGGTGGCGCGCACCTGCCCACCGGGAGCCGCCGCAAACACAGCGATCAGGAACACGGCAGTGAGCACGAAGCGAATGAGACACATGCAGTGGCCTTTCTCTTCGGCGCGGTGCAATGGCGAGATTGTGTCTTGTATTGTACGCACATACGTTGTTCATGCTTGGCCCCAGGTCGGTGATCCATCGCACTTGACGATTCAGAGGAGCCGAGATGACTCCACCGGCGACCATGGTGAGTCGCATGATCTTCGCGTTGATCGTCGTCGTCTGCGGGTGCCTGATCGTGCTGCTCCCGCTGGCCGTGACGCCCGGCTTTGCTCAGGGGCCGGCCACGCCCGTCCTTGACGCTACTGACCCTTCCGATCCCGTGATTGGTGAATGGCGTCTTCGATTCGGTAAGATCTTCCTGGGAACGGTGGTCGCCGTGACTGGTGAAGACGCCGTAGAGACTAGCGACCCCATGGATAGCCTGCCGGTCATCTTGTACGCGGTCGATGTCTCCCGGTCCCCGAAGGGTGACGTTCGCGGGCGCGTCGAGATCTGGTACTTCGACTTCGACACCCTTTCCCCAGATGTCCTGGACTACGGCGCCACCGGTCAATTGCGGGTTGGCGCGCAGTATCTCTTCTTTGCAGGCTTCAACCCCGAGGAAAACCGCTATCCCGTCGGGGACGGTGCCGGGGTGATTCCCATTCACAATGACCAGGAGGCCGCGCACCTGGTCGCCACCATCGAGCAGCTCCTAGATGACGCTGGCCAGGAGGCAACCCCCGTGGCACAGCGTGATCCCTGTGAAGGTGTTGGCCGGCCGCAAGTCAGCATTTCGCCATCAGTAGGGCACCCCGGCAACCAGATCGTTGTGTCTGCAACGAACCTGGTGCGGCCACAGGCTGTGGTCTGGTGGGATCGCCGGGGCCAGGAGCGCCTGGCAGTCGCGGACGTGCAAGCGGACTGCTCGCTGACGGTAGCGGTGAGGATTCCGCACACGGCGCCTGGAGAGCATCGGCTGATGGTTCAGGATGCGCGTGGATATTCAGCGAGAGCCCACATCACCATTCTGGAGCCGTTTGCCACGCCGACGGCCGTCTTTGATCCGTAACGCTACTTCAATCAACGCCAGGCCAGCGACGAGACACGGGCCTACCACGGGGCGATCTTCATTGCGCGGGTGGATGCCCTGGAGGGCGACGAGGAGGAACCGTCCGGTGGCTCCGCGCCCGCGCGTCAGGTGCAGCACTACCTGGCCACGGTGGAGCGTACCCTGGCCGGGACGATGAGTGGCCAGATACGGATTGTCTATGCCGGTGCGTACGAGATCACGCCGGAGAGCCAGGGGTTTGGCCCGCTGCGCATCGGCGAGCGATACCTGTTCTTCGCCGGCAGTGCGGACGATGAAAGGGCGTACACCGTCCAGGCGGGCAGCGGCACGATCCTCATTACTGATGATGAGCAAGAGCGCCACCTGATCGATCACTATCTGCCCCTGATCGCCGAGGCAGAGGTGCACGAACAGGCAGTGATTGCGAGCGCCACAGCCTGGGCGGAGGCGAATGCGGGGCGGGCAGGCGTCACGCCCACGGTGACGATCGATCCAGAGCAGGGCCCGCCCGGCACCATCGTGGTCGTGCGCGGGGAGGGTTTCAGGTTTCTGGAAGCGACGGTGCGCTCCGGAAGGAGAGGCACTCACGCCGAGGTGGCGGTGGCCGACGGCTCTTTCCAGGCCACGATCAAGATCCCCAGGAACGCGCCCCGCGGCGCGTTCCCGATCATGATCGATGATCAGCGGGGTTTCATCGCCGATGTTGTGTTTACCGTGACGGACTGAAGCAGTACCTGGAGACCTGCCCCGCTACCATCTCGGACCTCTGCCGACCTTCATTGTTCCATGCAATGCCATGCGCCGGACAACTCGGCGCCTCGCTGCAGACGCGTAACTACCTCGCTTTCAAGCGCCGCCACTGAGCCCAATCCATGCCGGGCCACGCTCGATAGGCGACGACCAGGCCGGCGATCAGGCCCGGGAGCTCAAGCTCACCGGAGCGTATGGGTCTTCAGAAGATCAGCCCGACAAATACGGGCGTGAAGGCAACCGATCCCACCAGTCTTGGCCAGGGTTGTTCCCATGTCGGTGCCTCTCCACTGAGAGCTGGTTCCGCTCACCTCACCCGGCTCAGAACGCAGCCGGCACGCCATCGCGGCAGCCCCGATCACGAGGCCCAGACATCGGCGATGTAGCGGCCTTCCGCCGTTAACCTGGCGAGCCAGGCCTCGGCGGCGGCATCGCCCGCGCCCGTCTGCTGCCGGTATACGGCGGCAAAGGCGCGTCGCACGTCAGGCGCCATCCGGCTGGCATCACCGCAGACATAGATCACCGCGCCTGCTTCCAGCAACCGCCAGACTTCATTCGCCTGCTGCAGAATCTCGTCCTGGACGTAGGCTTTGGGCTGGTTGGTGGCGCGGGAGAACGCCACGTGCAGGGTGACGATCCCATCTTCTACCCACTGCTTCAGTTCGTCTTCGTAGATGAAGTCCTGCTCGGGATCGCGGCAGCCGAAGAAGAGAACTGCCTCACCCAGCGTCCCTCCACGTGCGGCGAGCGCGGCGCGTTCCTCCAGGAAGCCCCGGAACGGCGCCATGCCCGTGCCAGGGCCGACCATGATCAGCGACGTGAGCGGATCAGTCGGGAGACGGAAGGGTGTGCTTGGCGCTTGCAGGAAGGCCGACACCAACGTGCCCGCCGCCCGCTCGGCCAGAAACGTGGAGCAGACCCCGTGATAGATCCCGTGCCCCGAGCGCGCCGGCCCTTCCACTACCGCGACCGTCGCCGTGCAGAGCGCTGGGTCCACCAACGGTGAGGAGGAGATCGAGTAGTAGCGGGGGCGCAGCGGCGTCTGCAGTTCCAGGAAGATGTTGAACGGCAGAGCACAGGAGGGGAAGGTCTCCAGCAGATCGAGCACTGACACGCGTTTCGCCAGGATCGCTTCCCGGTAGTGGGCCACGTGCTCCGGGTCGTCGCTGCCGAGCGAGAGCAACTGTTCCTGCTCGGGAGGACAGGCGGTATACCCGGCCAGCACCTGAATCTGGGCCCGGGTGGCAGCGTCCTGCAACTCGACGTAATCGCGCAAGAGCGCCCCGGCCGTGACGGGCCGATCGAGGGGAAGCTGCGTCCGGGCCGGCACGTTGCCGCGGATCAGCAGGCTTGTCTCATCGCTGAGGCCGAAGCGGGTCAGTACGCGCTGGACCAGATCGGGATGATTGCGCGGTACCACCCCCAGGTAGTCCCCGGTGCGATAGCTCAACCCCTCAGGGATGGCGAAGGCGACATGCCGAGTCGAGCGTGACGATGGATTGGGGCCATCCTTTCGCTGCAGCTCGCGGTTTTCGATGACCTCGAACGTGACCGCGTGGTAGGTGGCTGCCAGCGGTGCGACCGGTGCATCTTCCAGGATCTCGACCTCGTAGGCATGTCCGCGCATGGTTTGCACATCGGCATCGACCAGCGGCAGGTCGAGCGCCCGCGCGATATCGCTCCAGAGGGAGCCGTACCAGGCCCGAAACTGCCCATCGAAGTCGTCGCGCGCGTCTCCCTCACCCCGGGGGTGGAAGCGTTCCGCGCCATGGGCCGCCAACTCAGTGTCGATCAGCGTCGGGATCGCCTGGTAAGTGGCCGCCCAGTCGCGGTTGCCGCAGCCAAAGACGGTGTAGCGCACTCCCGCCAGCGCGGTCGGCAACAGGTCGCCCTGCAGCCACTGGCAGAAGGCACTGGCGTTGTCTGGCGGCGTGCCGTTGTACGAGGCGCTCACGATAACGACCGCGCCAGTTGTAGGCAGCCGGTCGACGTAGTCATCCAGGGGCGCGATATTCGCCGCGAACCCACGCGCCACCCCGTCATTGGCGATCTGCTGCGCCAGCCCCTCTGCCGTGCCCAGGTTCGAGCCGAAGAGCACGAGTAGCGGCACCGCGTCCCCGGAGATGACATGCGGCGTTTCGTCCAGATGTAGCTCTGGCGCCGGCTGGGCGGAGACGGTCACGGTGCGCCGCTCCGTGCGGGGCCGCACCCGGATCATCAGCCCTTCTGGCTTGATGGTCAGCGTCTGCTTCAGGGTGAGCTGGTAGTCGCGGTGATCGATCAGGGTGAAGCGCTGCAGGATCATGGCCAGGGCGAGCTGGGCCTCCTGCAAGGCGAACTGGCGGCCGATGCACGCCCGCTGACCGGTGCCGAAGGGCTTGTAGGCATGGGCGGGCAGGGATCGCTCCCGTTCCGGCGTGAAGTGATCGGGGTCGAACTCTGCCGCGTTGTCGCCCCAGACGGCCGGGTCGCGATGCAGCGCCGGCAGCAGCGTCAGGATCGGCTGCCGGGCGCGGACGGGATACCGTCCGCCCAGCAGGGTGTCCTCGTAGGCGTAGCGCGTAAAGGCGGGCGCGGTCGGCCACAGCCGGAGCGATTCCTTCAGGATCTGGTTCAGGTAGGTCAACTGCCCCAACTGCTCGATGGTCGGCGTCGCGTCCAGGTCGTCGCCCAGCACCGCGTCAACTTCGTCGTAGGCGCGGGCCAGCACTTCCGGGTGCTTGAGCAGGAAGTAGGTGGCAAAGGTGAGTAGACCGCTGGTCGTCTCATGCCCGGCAATGAGGAACGTGATCATCTGGTAGCGGATGTTGAGATCGTCGAGCGATTCCCCGGTTTTCTTGTCGACGCCGACCAGCATGTGCTCCAGCAGATCGTTGATTTCCATTCCCAGATCGCTGTCGCGCCGCTCCCGGATCAGGCGGTCCGCCAGGAGGTTCATGGTGGTGATGTCGTCCTGGAACTGGCGCTGGGCGCGCACCGCCAACCGGTTCTGCAACGGCAGGCGCCGGTTTCGGGTCTGCGCCTCCTCCAGCGCCCCGGCCATGGCGGAGACGAAGGGATGCTGCCCCTCCCGGTAGAAGGAGTTGAAGCGATAGTTGAAGCCGCAGAGGCCGATGGTGTCGAGCGTGAGGCGGGTCATGTCGGCGGAGACATCGACCTCGTCGTCGGGGTTGAGGCGGGACCAGTGATCGCAGAGTTGTTGCGCCAGGTCGACCATCTGGGGCAAGTAGCCGCGTATGGCGCGCTGCCCGAAGTTGGGGAGGAGAATGTTGTGCGCCTTGCTCCAGTTCGGCTCCTGCGTCCAGGCGGTAAAGAGCCCGTCCCCGGCGAAGGCGCGGACGTTCATCAGGCCGCCACCGATCATCTTGTCAAAGTGGCGGTCATCGCAGACCTGATCGACGAATTCGAGCCCCGAGATAATGACCAGGTCGTTCTGGGGGAACTGCAGCTTGTAGATGGGGCCGTATTCCTGCGCCAGCTCCATCATGCGCACGATGACGACGTCGTCGCTGTCCAGGTCGGGGAGGTTGCCCACCACGCGCCGTGGTGGCGGTTGAGGAATTGGCAGGGGCAACGAGTCGAGCGAGCCAGCGGGCGCCTGGTTCATGCCGTCC
This sequence comes from Thermomicrobiales bacterium, assembly GCA_046328375.1. Classification (GTDB taxonomy): domain Bacteria; phylum Chloroflexota; class Chloroflexia; order Thermomicrobiales; family UBA6265; genus JACCXM01. The sequence continues at coordinate 81,800 of JAXLWT010000009.1, read as the reverse complement.
CTCCGGGAAACTCCTGCACAGCCTGGTCAGGCGCCGGACGTCCGGCGCCTGAGGGCAGACACTGGACGATGCGCGGATACGATGACGTTACACCTGACGAGATTACTACGCCCAGGCGCAGGCATCGCCAGGGCTCTACCGTGTGGGCAGCGCGTCCGCCTGTGCCTGCGTCTCGATGACGGCGCCCTCCGGCACGATGGTCCCCTCACGCAGAAGAACATCGCCGATGACGGTGGATCCGCTGCGCAGGGTGACGTTGTCCTCCACCTGGGCCCGAAACAGGACGGCCCCGTCCTCGCAAATCAGGTTATGGCCAACCTGCAGTGGGCCGTGCAGGACGCACTCATCTCCGATCCAGGCGCTGTTGCCGACCGAAACGGAGGTGCCGAGCAGCGCGTGGAACGTCACACGGCCGCCGATTCGCCCGTTGCGGCCAACGATGATCGGCGTTCCCTCGTCGGCGCGCAGGGCCGTGCGCTGATTCACGCGGCAGCGGTCGCCCAGCCGCACGTCCCCCACGATGCGCACCAGCTCAGCCAGGCGCACGCCGTCGCCCAGGGTGGGTTGCACGGCGCGTGGGTTGAAACTGGTCGGTGGATTCGGCCCGACGCCAACCAGGGAGGCCGCGCCCGCCTCAAGGTAGACCCGGGAATACGCCTCGGCGAACTCCTCGTTGACGCTCAGGACCTCAGAGTGGAACTGCTCCTGGGGTTCGCCCAGCTCTGGCAGGGCGTCCGCCTGCTCCTGGGTGGTGATGGCCACGCCGGCCGGGGTAATGCGCCTGGGTGGCAGCGTGACCCCCTCCACCGTGGTGCTGTGCATGACCATGCAACCGGGGCCAATGACGCTGTTGCGCACCCGTGAGCGGAATCCAAAAAAGGTGAAATCACCGACCACCGAGTTTTCGATGACGGCCTGGTGGGCGATTGAGACATGGTGGCCCACCCGCAGGTGCGAGGTGTCCGCCAGCAGGTAGGCGTTGTCCTGGCAGTTGGTGACATCCCCCAGGCTGATGCGTTGGTGCTGGGCGGCTGCGAAGATGGTGTTACTCGCCACGAAGCAGCCGGCGCCGATCGCGACGTCGCCATACATCTCCACGCGGGGGCTGACGAAGGAGCCGTTCGGGAGGGCGGCGAGCGGCGGGGAGCTCAGCAGCAGGTGCCCTTCCGGCACGGGCGGCAGGTCGCCATTCGCCGCCGCGTTGTCCGCCGTGAGGATCTGGCGGCGCATCAGGTGCCGCCACTGCTGATCGTCGCACCCGCAGGCCATCGGTCCCCCTTCATCCGCTACCGCTTGCACTGGCATATGGTGCCACGCGGACGGAACGGGCTGCGGTTGGCGGCTACGAGTTCAGCCGGGTCCGGGACGACCCTGCGAGTTGTGCGACCTGTTTCATTTGGGTACGTGCCATGCTCCCGGCTGTCCCTGTCCAGGGTGGAACACGCGTGCCACGGGCGCCGGCGACCTCTCCTGGTTGTCAGTACGCCGCGTCTCTGCCGGAAACGTCAGGTCGCCTGCTCGAAGCAGTACAGGTTCCGCGGGAATGCGATGCAACTGCTGGATAAATTGGATTCTGTCCACTGCGCGTCAGTCTGTACGGCCAGGCCGACAAGACCAAATTCGAGGTCGCTGGGACTGGACCAGTCCAGACAGTTCAGGTTGGCGGAGCTGCCGTCTTGCCTGGTGCCGGTCCAGACGGACGTATCTCCCGGCATAACTGCGCCGTTCTCGTCGCGGTCGATGGCGTGTTGCAGGCAGACGCCGCCGGGGCAGGCTGTGAGGAGGGCGAAGGTTTCGGCGACCAACGGTGGAGGATTGCTGCCGTCGCTCGCGTTCGGGACAAGGTGGTAGGGACCAGCCTTGGGGATATTGGAGAAGCGGGTTTGTGGCGACTGGCTGGCGGTTGAGAGCCAGGCCTTGAACGTGCCGGGAAGACCAGCTCCGACGGCTGTCGCCTGGCATTTGGCGTCTGCGCCGTCAAGGCCGCCGATGTCAGAGCCCTGTAACGGGGTCGACCTGATAAACACCGTGCAGGGCCCACCGTTGCCGCAGCGCAGGGGCTCGCACTTGCCCTTGGTCGCGCCCTGCTTCTGCAGCTTCCTGGCTTTCTTCTTGGGTTTCTTCACCGTCTGGCCGTCAAGGCAGAGCGTAATCGCCTTCTTCTTCTTCTTCTTGTTCGCATGTGCGGCGAGTGCTGTGCCCAACACTGGCAGGCTGCCGCCAACCAGGAAGCCCAGGGTGGTGCGGCGCGTCAGGTAGGCGGACAAACCGCGGGTGACGCGGCCAAAACGAGTAGCGTGCATGCTGCCCCCAAATAGAATGTTGCCTGTGCTTACCCATTTTTACCATGCGACCTCCCCACGGTCGGTTGACCGATCGGCCCTCCTGCCGCCCATCGTGCTGCGGCAAGACGGCCTCGCGGAGCGCATCTGTCGCGCTTGGCCGCCCTCTTCTCTGCACGGCCTGATTGGCTGCCTCCGGGAATACGTACATCGGGAACGGGAAATACGGAATTTCCCCCATACCACTCCGCAGCGCGTTCTTTAGAGTGCGTCCAGGCTACACGCACCGTATCACCCCATGCCCGAGCGCCGGGATTGGAGGAGTTCATGAGCCGATCGTCACGCACCACCCTGACCCGTCTCACGCGCCGCGCGTCACTGGTTTCGCTCGGAGCGGTGGGGATGAGCGCCGCAATCCCTCCGCTGGAATCCCGGGCCGGGAAGAAAAAGGGCGACGCCAACAAGCGTTGCAAGAAGCAAGTGGCTCCCTGCAAGTCCTTCTTCACCGTCCAGTGCGGGGGTGACGCCAACTCCCCTGAGTGCGCCCTGGCGCTTGCCTGCTGCGAGTCACTGGGCACCTGCAATTTCACCGGCTTCGTCACCTGCCTGGCTCCGCTTATCTAGCGCCCGGTGTGCCGTTATTGACCAGGTGGCGCCATGAGGCGTCAGCTCTCAGGAGAGACCCATGAAAGAGCAGCGTTTCGATCACCTGACGCGCCGGGCTTCTCTCGCCACCCTCGGGGTGGCGGGACTCGCAGGGGTGCTAGGGCACGCCCCGGCGACGTCAGCGAAGCAGAGCGCGAGCAAGAAGGCCAAGAAGAAGTGCAAGAACCAGGTCAGCCAATGTCTCAGCAGCGTGAGTCTGATCTGTGGGACCAGTGACGAGTGCAAGCAATCCCTGCCCGCCTGCTGTCAACTTCTCAGCACGTGCGACTTCAACGCCTTCCTGGCCTGCAGCAGCTCCGGGGCGAATTGAGCGACGTCCGGCGCAGTTGACCGGCACCGCATCTCACCAGCTTGCGTCGGAGCGCGCTCCCTGGGCCTTATTCCGGGCGCATGCCCGCGTCTGCACGAACTTGACGTTGGCGCCTCATCCGGCTGCCGGCAGCAGCCCGACCTCGACCCAGCCGGTCTGACGAGTGTTGAACGATATGTGGGCCACGGTGTCGCCAGCCGGCGGCTGGCGCTGCGTCAGGAACTGCGCCGGTGTGACAGCGCCCGCCTCGATCAGGTCGACGAGGGCCGGGATGGAGCGGTGGTGCAGCCATCTCGACGGTACCGAACTGGTGGCACGCGCTGTGAAGCCACGTTGCCCGTCCTGCGGCGCGATCTCGCGTAGGGGTATCAGCCTGGAAACCTGGGTAGTTGCGGTCGGAAACAACACTGGATGGTTGAAGCCCTACGCGAGATCGCGCCGCACGAAGTGGGCGCGCTAGTTGACGCCGCGGGAAAAGCTTTCCGGTTGCGCTACCCGGCGGCGCAACGCATCTGAGCCGGTCGTGAGTTGATCGTGCCGGTACAGCACCTCGGTCACGCGCCGATAGAGGAGTTCCATGGTGACTCCGCGGAGGCCGTCGAGGCGATAGCGCACCTGATCCTCCTGGCTGGCCACGACCCGCAGCACCGCGTGCAGGCGCTCGATCCACACCAGCGGAGCCTCTGCCGCCGGCTCGGAGAGACGTGTCATCTGCTGCAGGTCTTCCAGGACCAGGCGGATGACCTCAAAACGCCGCGTGCCTGGTTCCGCGCTGGCAGGACCTTCTCCGGCGATCCAGTGGCCGCCCGGCAGCCGCACCATGTTCAGGACCTTCAGGACGGAAGAGCTCCACAGGACCACCACGGAACCGGTGTGGACACCATAGGCCGGCAACTCACGCGCTGCCGCTTCGGCGAGCGCTACCGCATCGTCATAGCGGAGCAGACGCTGCCCGATACGCAGCGGAACGCGGGCAGGAATGCGCAGGTCATCGTCTGGCTCGTACCACACTTCAAAGGGCCGGACGTTCGGGAATGCGCGTTGGACCACGGGAAGGCTCCTCGATCATGCCGATGACATGACTCACCATGAACGAGCGCGTACCGCTCGGCCATCCGGGTGTGCCCGTGGTTTCTGGCTCCGCGCGCCCGCAGTGCGCCCCGGTTGGTTGTCCGGGCGACAGATCTCAGGCCGGAATCCAGGAATCTGGCGTCCAGGAGAAGATGCCAGGGCTTGAGGCTGCAACGGGGGTGGAGACCAGCGAGGCTGACGGTAAGCCGAAGGTACGACGCCGCATCCAGCCGCACTGCGCGAGCCATGGTGCCTGCGTGAACTACGGGTACATCGGAGAAAAACTCGGGGTCTGACCTGATCGACAAGGGTCGGGTGGTGGCAGACAATTTGAGAGCCTCAGGCCCAACGGGCCTATCCAGGACGCCGGCTTCCGCGGGCGCTCACGCGCAAGGAAGGTGATGTTTCCGCTCGAAATCGTTCCAGATTCAGCAGTGATGGAGCGGGATGCACTCCGCACGGATCTGCGCAACTCCCTGGGAGTCATCACTGGCCGCGCACAGCGGCTGCAACGCCAGATTCTGCGCTCCAACGGCCTTACCAGACGGGATCGGGAGGAAATTCTCCACGGCCTGGTCGCTGTGCTGGCCGAGGTGGAACGCATGGGTCCGCAGGTCGAGGAGCTGGTCGCACGTCAGACTCCATTCATGGATCGTCGTTCTGCGTCCTGGCCAGTCGCCACGGAAACCCCCACCCCGGGGTGTCAGGATGGCGGCTTCTTTCCACGCCGGCCCCAGGGGGAAGAGCCACTCGCGGACGATGCGTCACGGTAAGCCAAGGCCGGGCGAGGGGAGAAACGTGCGGGAGATTGAGGAGAGCCCGTGGTTTCGCATGATGACGCGCCAGATTTCGGCGCTGTCGAGCGAGATGCGATCCGTACCGACCTGGTCAATGCCCTCGGCCTGATCACCGGGCAGACAGAGGTGCTGCGGCAGCAGGTCCTGCGTGCCAATGGATTGATCGACCTGGAGCGCGATCAGATTCTTGGCGGACTCGCCTTCCTACGAGCCGAGACGAAGCGGATGGGAGACCGGGTGGATCCCCTTGATGGCGGCGATGAGTGGACCAGGCGAGGTCCCGCTCCAACGGATCCCCAGGTCAGGCTTCCAGATGCGGCTTCCGCTCTGCATCGCAGGTCTGCTCACGATCCGGATTCCTGGCCTGGTTGATCAGGAACTGTGCGCTGAGCACCTCGCGGACGGCGGTCAACAGATCATCCAGGTCAAACGGCTTGATCAGCACCCGTACCCCGAGACGATCCAGGTTGTGGGCCATGACTGGATGAGTCACGGTCTCCACGGCGCCCGTGCAGAGCACAACCGGGATGCGAGCGAGTTCGGGATCGAGTCGGGCCGTGCTGAGCAGGTGCCACCCGGCCTCCGTGTTACCAGAAAAGACCATATCCTGCACGATCACATCGGGCGCGATCTCGCGTACCCGCGCCAGCTCGATCGTCTCGATGGAGCGCGTGACCTGGTAGCCGCCTGCTTCCAGGAGCTCGCTCAGCAGATCAAGCATCGCCTGGTTGTTGTTGATGACCAGGACGTGGGTCGGCGCTGACGCACTGCTCATCGGACCCGACTTTCTGGTGGAGGAGCGTTATCAAAGCGTCGAGATCTCGACAGCAGAGCGCTCTCATCACCGTCACGACCTCTGCTCGCACCGTGCCTGCACCCCCCGCCTGCCAAGATCGCTGTGGGGTGAGTTTCTGGACGGCCTGATTAGGGCGCTGACCCGGTCATCGCGCCGCCGCGATTCTCATGCAGCGTCGAGGAGATGACGGTCAAGAAATCCGTGAGGTCGAACGGCTTGGTCACGACGCGCAACGCGAGGGACTGGACCTGGTCGGCCCACTCGGGGTCTGTCTGCACCCGGCAATCTGCGGTACAGAGGATGACGGGCACACGCCCAACCTGTGGATCGTTCCGCAGCGCTTGCAGGAAGGTCCAGCCTGCGGGCCGGTGATCCCCAAAGAGCAGGTCATGCACGATGAGGTCAGGCGCCAGCTCGCGCACGGTCTCCACGTCCTGGACAGACGCGGCGATGGTGACCTGGTACCCCTCATCCTCAAGCAGTTCACGCATGAGATCTCGGATGGCCACCGTGTCATCGACCAGGAGCACGTGGGGGCAGCGCGGGGTGGTATTCATCATGTATTCATGTTGCCAGTACGGAGGTGCGTTGTCAGTAGGGGTTCGCCCGTGATTTTGGTGGGGGCGTCCCGCGGTTGCAGTTCCTGCTCTCGTATCGACACTTTGGGGGCGGCGGAGTCGGGTGGTGATCGTGCGCTGAGTCAGCCAACTGGGGATCTGAGACCAGCGCCCGGCAAGCGTTTCCGCACCGATTCCCTGCGGATCGTCACAATCCTGGGCAACAGGCAGTGGCCACGCTTCTCGGGAGTACGCCTGCTGTGTCCTCCTTGCGCCGACGCACCACAACGCCCCACACAGCGGCGGAAACACGGAGCCTCATTCAGCCAGATCAAGAGCCAACTGTGGGTTCAAGATTACATAAAAACGAGGTGCGGCACGCCCAGCAGGTCTTGATCCCGGCCAGATGGCACGACGGGTGCATTCATCAGGTGCATACGCAGTGCGGTGAGGGGCTCCTCGCCGCCAGATTGGGAGGAAGAATCATGCGAACCTTGATGATCAGCGTGCTTACGGCGGGCACATTACTCACCGCGGCGCTCCCGGCGGCAGCGCAAACCCGGCCGCACGTCTCCAGTTCAGAATCCTCACGCAGCTCCGCGCCGACATGCGTCGTCAATGGCGATGCCACGGCGTGCGGGACCTCCAGCGCGGGTGGCGCGGTGTTGATGCAGCCTGTGCCGGTTGTCGTCGTCATGTCTCCGATCATGGGTCCCGCGCTGGGGGGAGACTCAGCCGGCCGCGCCAGCACCGACACCGATGTTGATCGCAGCAGTCAGCACGGCAGCGCCATCACGCGCTAGGCGCTCGGCGTTCTTTTGGATCGACGGGAACCCGCACACTCCCTGTCGCAGCCGGCGTCCCACGGTCACCTTACGCGGTAGGCGCCAGCGCCTGCTCCAGGTCGGCAATGAGGTCGGCGGCTGATTCCAGTCCTATTGAAAAGCGCAGTGTTGCGCTGCGAGGATCAGCGTGTTGTTGGTCTGCTGTGAACTGCGGCGGATAGCAGACGGTCGTGACTGGCCCGCCCAGGCTCAGGGCAAATGGAATGAGCTGGAGCTTGCGGATGCACTGCGCAGCTGCGGCTGCCCCATCGCGCAGGGTGCATGTGACGATCCCGCCCGCTCCATCAGGGAAGGTTCGTGTCGCCAGCGCTGCATCGGGATGAGACGGCAGGCCTGGATAGCCCACTGCGGCAACAGCCGGGTGGGCCTCCAGGAAACGCGCGATCGCCGCAGCAGTCGTGCAGATCCAGCTCATGCGTGGCGCCAACGTGTGAATGCCGCGCAAGGCGAGCCAGGCATCGAACGCGCCCAGCGTCATCCCTAACCGCTGGCTCTGGCGGCGGATCGTGGTAATGAGATCAGTGGACCCCGCCACGACGCCGGCAACCAGATCGTGATGGCCGCCCAGGTACTTTGTCGCGCTGTGCCACACGAGGTGAGCCCCGAGTTCCAGTGGGTGGCAGAGCATGGGGGTGGCCAGGGTGTTGTCGACACAGACCAGGACGCCCCTGGCTCTTGCGCCAGCGGCGATGGCCGCGATGTCCGCCACGCGGAGAGACGGGTTGGCGATACTCTCCAGGATGATCAGGCGTGTACGCGGCTCGATGCTCTCCAGGATGAACTCAGGCGCACCTGCCGCCGCGCAGGTCGTGACCACGTCGAAGCGCGCCATCTCTTCCGCGAGCAATCCCCGAATTTCGCAATACCCGCCATCCACTGTTACCACGTGATCGCCGGCACGCAAGAGTGCCAGGAGTGTCACGGCGATCGCTGCCATGCCGGAAGGAACGGCCAGCGCATCCTCGGCACACTCAAGGCGGGCAACCGCCTGTTCCAGCGCCCTGACGTTGGGCAGACCATCTCGAGCGTAGTTTGGCTCGGGAGGATGAGCAGCCGCGCGGAGTTCTGCGATGGCCGGATCATGGGAGGCATAGACCGTGCTCAAGGCCAGCGGCTCACTGAGCGGCCACACGGCCGAAGTTGGAGCTGCGCCGGAGTGGGCGACGCGAGTCGAAAGGTGAGCCCCTGGATTCGGGACGATGCGTCCGTCCGTCACGTGCTCCTTCATGATGCGCGGCCCTGGGGCCACGGCATGCGCGGCGAGCCGGGTGCTCGGGTCACCCTGTCGCCTGGACCGCTCCTGGGTCTGCGGCCTCTGGCAAGTAGTACTGCCGCTGTGCGAGGTTGGATCACTCCTGCACCACCTTGGATAGTGGCGAAGACAATGCCGGTCTCGCCCTCACTGTGCGCTGGCGCTTGCCGGTCTCCAGGAGCACCGTGTGGGGCCAAGCTCGGCGGCCAGCCGCTGCCGAAGAGTCATCACTTGCGGCGTCAGTCTCCCAGGCGCATAGCGGCCAAGATGCAGCGCGACGAGGTGACAGGTTGCAAGCTGGCGCCAGACTTCCGGGCGTCTGCCACCATGCGTCCGGCAGCGCGAGCGGAGCGACGCCGTGCGACGGTGCGAGGACACGTTATCCTGTGGGGAAAATCCCTGGACGTGTGATGTTGCTGGACTGGCTGCCAAGGGGAGCCGGCAGAGGGGAGCCTGTGCGTGTGCCGATTCTGGAGAGATAGTCTGAGACAGGCAGTGGGTCGCGCCGCGCTGCTGGCCTGTTTCCTGGCTAGCGGAGCCCTGCTGCCGGGAGCCGTCCTTGCCCAGGACGCTACCCCGGTCACAAGCGGATACGCTGGGGTCCCGTCAGCGGCGATCCTGGTCACCGCGACCACGCCCCGCGCCATCATCGGCAGCGATGGTCAGCGTCATGTCAATTACGATCTGCTGATTACCAACACCTACCTGGCGCCCGTAACGCTCACGGCAATTGCTGCTCTGACAGCGGAGGGAACGCGCCTGCAGACCCTGTCCGGCAGTGATCTGGTCACCGCCACCCAGCCGCTACTGGGAGCAACGCCACAATCAGAGATCGCCGCGTCGGCGACGGTGGCAGTGGTGATGGACCTGGTGCTCGACCAGGCGCTGCAAGTCAACGAACTCGACCATGCCATCAGCTACACCCTGCCGGCGGATGCGCCTGACCAGGCACTGATCGGCACGCGCGAGGTGTTGGGACCGCGGGTGGCGATTTCCTCGCAGGCGCCCGTGGTGATTGCGCCGCCGCTCTCTGGCGACGGGTGGGCGGCGTTGAACGGCTGCTGCTCACCGCTCTCCGTCCACCGGTTCGAGCGCGTCTCCACCGGGACATCCATCGCCAAGGCGGAGATGTTCGCCATTGACTGGGTCCAGATGGAGGACGGCCAGTTCAATAGCGGAGACGGCACGCGCAATGAAGACTTCTTCGCCTATGGAGCTGAGGTTCGGTCAGTCGCGCCCGGCACGGTTGTTTACGTGGAGAATGACGCCCCCCAGCAAACACCCGGGTCGCCAATAACTGGCATTGACTCGCCAGAGGATTTTGGCGGGAACCAGATCATGGTGGAGATTGCTCCGGGGTTGTACGCCTGGTACGCCCATCTGCAGACCGGTAGTGTGCTGGTAAATGTCGGGGACGAGGTAGTGGCCGGACAGCCGCTGGGCAGGCTTGGAAACTCAGGACATTCTACGATGGCCCATCTGCACTTCGGCTTGCTGGATGCCCCGAACTCCACGACGGGTAACGGCGTGCCGGTCGCGATTGACGCTTATGACCTGGTGGGTTCGATCCCGGAGTCGGTCCTGATGTCCGCCACTCCTCCGCCGGATAACCGCCTGCCTGTCGATGCCACCGGCGCCGGGCCACAGACGGAGACGTGGCCGCTGTACCTCACCGTGGTGGACTTTCCATAGCGGGCTGCCGGCCACCTCGATCGCTATAGTCTTCCTGCATCCTGCCCACCTTTGATTCGTGAGTAGCAGGATGCGGAGGCCTGGCGGCGTGGAAACGTGGCCGCGGGGAACGGTGGCGTTCCTCTTCACCGATATCGAAGGAAGCACTCGCGCCTGGGAGCAGCAGCGCCCGGTCATGGCGCAAGCCGTCGCACGTCACGATACGCTGCTGGCGCAGGCCGTGGTCGCGCAGGGCGGCGTGCTGTTCAAGCACGTCGGGGACGCGGTGCAGGCCGCCTTTCATTCGCCGGCGGAGGCGGTGGCAGCGGCGGTCGCCGCGCAGCGCGCCCTGGCGGCCGAGGTGTGGCCTGCCGAAACTGGCCCCCTGCGGGTGCGCATGGGTGTGCACCAGGGTGAAGCGCAGCCCAGTTCGCCAGGCGACTACAACCAGATTCCCTGCCTGAACCGGCTCTCCCGCCTCATGAGTGCGGGCTTCGGTGGCCAGGTGCTGATCTCCAACGTGGTGCGCGAGACGGTGGCAGATGCCTGGCCCGAAGGCGTCACCCTGCGCGACCTCGGCGAGCACCGCCTGCGTGACCTGCTCGGACCGGAGCGCATCTGGCAGCTCGATATCGCGGGGCTACCCACCACCTTCCCACCGCTCAAGTCGCTGGAGGGGAGCCCAGGCAATCTGCCCGTGCTGCCCACGCCACTGCTGGGGCGGGAGCAGGAATTGGCGGAGATTCGACATCTCCTGCACGACCAATCGACGCGCCTGCTGACCCTGATTGGTCCCGGTGGAGTGGGCAAGACGCACCTCTCGCAGCAGGCGGGCGCTGACCTGCTGGATGACTATCCGGGAGGGGTCTGGTTCGTTCCGCTGGAAGAGGTCCGCGATCCCAGCCAGTTCCTGCCCGCCCTGGGCGCTGCGCTCGGTGTGCGTGAGGGCGGCGGGCTGGACCTGCAGGGTGCGCTCCTGGGGTGGTTGGCCGGGCGCAAGGCCCTGCTCCTGCTGGATAACCTGGAGCAGGTGGTGTCCGCGGCGCCGGCCATCGCGGCGTTGCTGGCGGCCGCGCCGCAGGTGCAAATCCTGGCCACCAGTCGCATTCGCCTCGGGGTTGGTGCAGAGCGGCTGTTGCCGATCGAGCCACTGCTGGGCACCCTGGCCGAGGATGCCGTGCAGCTCTTTACGCAGCGAGCCCAGCAGGTGCTGCCCGGCTTCCAGCTCACGCCCGAGAACCGGCAGGACGTAGCTGCCATCTGTGCCCGTCTGGACGGGCTGCCGCTGGCCATCGAGCTGGCAGCCGCACAACTGCGCTTCCGAACCCTGGCGGAGCTCGGCGCCGACCTGGAACGCCGTTTCGACCTGCTGGTTGACGGCCGGCGCGAGGCGGCCGCCCGGCAGCGCTCCCTGGGCGCGACCATCGCCTGGAGCTACGACCTGCTCCGCCCTGAGCAGCAACAGCAATTCTTCCGCCGGCTGGCTGTCTTCGCGGGCGGCTGGAGCCGGGAGGCCGCCGCAGCACTGGCGCCAGAGCCAGATGCCCTGTCTCGCCTGTTGGATCTGGCGGACGCCAGCCTGGTGCGGCGCGACGCCCTGGGTGAGACCTCGCGCTGGTCGATGCTGGAGTCGGTGCGAGCCTACGCCCGCGAGGAATTGCAGCGTGCCGGGGAAATGGAAGAGGTCCACGGGGAGCACGCGGCCTGGTGCCTGAGTTTCGTCCACGCGGCCGAAGAGGGCATGCGCGGGCTGGGCCAGGAAGGGTGGCTGGCGCGGCTCGACCTGGAGCACGACAACCTGCGGGCCGCATTGCGCTGGCTGCTGGACCAGGAGCAATGGACGGATGCCCTGCGGCTGGCGGCTGGACTCGGTGCGTACTGGCAGACGCGCGGCTTCCTGGCTGAAGGGCGGCAGTGGCTGGAGGCTGCGTTGGCCGCACCGGCTACCGCGCGCGACACGCCGGCCGGGCTGGCGGCAATGATCGAGGCCGGGATGCTGGCCTGGGAGCAGGGAGATATCGCGGCCTCCACCAGCTGGTTGCAGCAGGCGCAGGCCCTGGCCGCCGCCCTGGGAGACCAGGGCCGGAGCGCGGCGGTGCTCAGCAACCTGGCCGCGCTCGCCCTGCACGAAGGCGACCTGGCCGCCGCTGATTCCCGCTACCGCGAGGCGTTGGCGATAGCGGAAGCGATTGGCGATGTCGAGCGCAGCGTGGCCGCCACCGAGGGGCTGGGCGTGATCGCCCACTACAACGACGATCTCCCGGCGGCGCTCTCACACTACCTGGCGTGCGTCAGCATCTGGCGCAAGGCCGGCGACGAAGCTGCCGCCTCCCGCGTGCTGCTCGATCTGCTCTTGCTCCTGGCTCCGCGCGTCGATCAGCAGCAGCGCGCACGCGCGATTGGCGCGGAATGCCTGAGCCTGACACAAAAGCTTGGCGACCGTCCTGGTGAGGCGTTGGCGTGCGCCGGGCTCGGCCTGGTCGAGACGGTGGCGGGGAATGCGGCGGAGGCGAAGCACTATCTCCAGCAAAGCCGGGAAATGGCGCGCGAGATCGGGCATGTCAGCCAGGAGATTCGCGCCCTTGGGGTGCTGGCGTTCCTGGCCCTGGACAGCGGTCAGCTCGACGAGGCGCAGGCGACGTTGACAGACGCGATCCCGCTGATCTGTGACCTGGGTGCGCAGGATTCGATTGCGACGGGTCTGCTGCTCGCGGCGCTGCTGCGTGGCGCCCAGGGAGCCACACTGCAGGCAGCGACGTTACTTGGCGCGGAGGAACGCTTGCGCGCGGAGTTGGACATGCCGGTCTTGCCAGAGCTACGCGTGCATCGCGATCATCTGGTAGACCAGTTGACGACGAATCTGGGAGCGCGCTACGCCACAACCCTGGCTGAGGGAGCGGCACAGGATGCCGAGGTGACGCTCCGCAACGCCCTGCACGCGCCGGAGGAATCAGGCGATGACCTTTTTCACGATCTCGACACCCTCCTTGCCTCCGGGCCGCTGGGGTAGGACGGCCAGTCGTGGCCTGCTGGCGCTCATCCTTGGGTGCCTGAGCCTGGCGCACCTGGGAGGTGTCACTGCCCAGGAGAGTGACCTCCCCGGGATCCGAGGCAATCTCTATGAGAGTCCGGCGTTCGGGTTCGTTGTGATGCTGCCCCCGGAGAGTGGCTGGGAGTTCCAGACCGCCAGCAGTGACACCGATGGCGACTACGTGCAGGCCATTCACCCCAGCGGCGTCGTCGAGATGGTGGCCGGCTACGAGGACGCCAGTGTTGACGCGGAAGGGTGTGTCCAGGGCATGCTGGATGCCCTGGCCGCGGCCTATCCGGACGCAGAACTGACCGGCTGGCAAGGCAACGACCTCTCGATCGACACAACGTTCCCCAACCAGGCGCGAGTACAGGCCCAGGTGCCGGACCCCGCGGGCGATGACGTCTTTGCTGCCATCACGTGCGGCAGGCACGCGGGCGATCTGCTCCTGGCCGACCTGTTGCTGCAGCCCAACAGCGTGCTGCAGAACCTTGAGTCGCCGCAATCGCTGCTGGTGCAGGCTCCTGGCCGTGGAAACACCGGCCGCCCGTGGCCCGATACCGCCACGCCAGCGCCGGGCGTCGTGCTGTTTGCCGCCCAGGGCCTGCCGGTGTTGACCGGCGAGGTGTCCATCCCGTTCAGTTGTCTGGACCAGGAATCGTTTGAGGTGCCATCCGATCCTGCCCCCGAGGGCAAGGGCTACTTTGCCTGCGATGGACAGGCGGTCAACGTCGATGACCGCTCCGTGACCCTTGACCTGTCCGGGTTCGCCATTGGCTGCATGCCAGGCCTGCCGGTCGATCCCGATGCGGGGGCCTGCCCGGACGCCCCGGTGCGGGCGAGCCACGCGCAGGTGCTGGACACATCAACCGGTCGGGTGGATGGCGCCACTGTGACGCTGGAACCCGGCGAGCACGTGGACCTGGTGCTCTGGTTCACCCTCCCCGAAGGGTTGCCGCCACAGGATGTGCTCTACATTGAGGGCGATCAAACTTTTCAGGTCGGCACCAGTTACTTCTCCGCCGGCATGGGCAGCCGGCCGCAGGTGCGGATGACGCGGTAACACGCATCATCTCTACCAGTCATGTCCCATTGTCGATAGTGAGTTGAGCGCGCAGGGGCAAGACAGATGGCCGTATTGGCGATGAGCGAGTTACCAGAGGCGAAACGCTCCAGCACGAATAACAGTGCTCCGAGAACGCGTCGCCAGGTTGTGGTTTTTGTTGCGGCCGCGGTTGTGAGCGCCGGGGGAATCGCCGCTACCGGAGCACGCAAGCGCAAGAAGAAGCCAAAGAGTGTCAGCGTCACCAGGACCTTTGTGAACGACGGCCAGATTCGGATTCCGGCAATCATCGAGGGGCTAGGTGCGGCAAACCCGTACCCTGCGCCCATCACCGTCGGAGACTTCCCCGGTGTCGTGACTCATGTGACGGTGACGCTGAAGGGTATCTCTCACGAACAGTCCTACCAGGTTGAAGTGATGTTGGCGAAGGACACGACGAATGCGGTCTTGATGGGGCGCACGGGTGGCACGGAGTCCATGGCAGACGTCACCTTGACGTTCGACGACGCAGCAACACGAGCGCTTCCGCAAACCGCAGCCATCACAAGTGGCCGATATCAGCCAACCAACTTCATCGCGCTGGTCGATCTGCCGGCGTACTTTCGTGCCCCCGCTCCACTGCCGAGTGGCAACACGAGCCTTGCCGCGTTTGAGGGGCTCGACCCCAACGGTACCTGGCGGCTCTACGTCACAGACGGCGCACTGAATACCGATGGCGCTATCTCCGGCGGGTGGGAATTGACCATCACGGCTGACGTGCCGAAGAAGCGCAGAAAGAAGAAGCGGTGAACCCATGACATCTCCGGGACGGCTCATGGCGGCGATCGGCGGCGCGGCCCTCCTGCTGGGTGGGGCGGTGGTTTGGGCGCGGCGGAAGGTGCAACGCACCAGGGAGTAACAGCGCTACTGACTGTCGCGTTGTGAGTTTCCATCGTCGTGCCTCAGGCAGGATCGCTGCCCAGATCCTGCCCAATCCAGCCGCCGGCGTCCTGGACCGGACCTGAGGGTAAGACGGGCACGTAGTTCCGGGCGTCGTTGATGTCGCCGCTGCCGGTGTACTGCGGTTGGAGCGGGTAAGGAAACGCGGGCAGCGTCCGCACGACGGCGCCAGAAGGAGCGGTCACGGCCACGCCCCCTGGCTGTTCTCCCATTGCCGCAGGCGTGGCTCCGGCTGCCGGTGGCGTGGAGCCAGTTGGCGTTTCGATCTGCGTTGGGTTCGCGAAGCCACCTCCAGCGGAGGCTAGATCACTCGCATACTGGGTCGCTATGATCTGCTCGGGAGCAATGCCGCGCTCGACCCAGTTCGTGATCGGGTCAACCATGTCAAAGTGGCTCGGTCCATAACCTCCAGAACAGTGGTAGACCCCGGGAAACATGAAGAGCCGCGCAAACTGGAGTGTGGCCTCAGAGCCACCCATCTGCTGCTGAAGCGCGTCGTAATAGGCGACGGTGCCTTCCGGTGAGATGGAGTCATCCGCCCAGCCGTGATACAGGATCAGCTTGCCGCCGCGATCGCGAAATGCAGCGAGATCCGGGTTGCTCGCGTCGTAAACAGCCGCCATCGGCAGCAGCGCGAACACGTCACGAGGGCGGAGTTCGAGGGAGTCGGCATTCCAGTTCGGGTCCTGCCAGGGCAGTGGCAGTGACAGGGAGCCGAGGTAGACATCGGCGATCATCTTGTCGAAATTACCCGCCTCGCCCGTCGGACCACCGCCTCCCACCCACCGCAGTTCTGAACCGTAGGGAAGCGTGGCGGCCGGGTAGTAGCGCACCCCATTTGCGTCGGTCGGGGCGCTGTACAGGCGTCGCGCCGCGTCGACTTGCGCCTGGGTCAGGCAGCCGGCGGCATCGATCGGCGCTGGGCACAGGAGCCCGGCCGGGTCAAAGGTGCAGGCGCGCGGATCGAAGATCAGGCCGTCGGCCAACCCATCGGTGTCGTCGCAGGCGTCGAGCACCGCCTCGTGCAGGACGGCCGCCTGGTCCGCCGTGATGATCGGGTTGCCGTCAGCCCCGGTGTTCGCCCGGTACTGCCAGGTGTGCTTGTACGAATTGAGGAAGGCCAGGAGGTAGGCCGGGGCGCCGGCGACGATGCCATCGAAGTCATCAGGGAAACGCTGCGCCTCCATCAGCGCCTCACGCCCGCCGTCCGAGCAGCCAATGAAGTACGCATGGGCGGGAGGGTGGCCGTAAAAGACGTTGATGATCGCTTTGGCGGCAACAGCCAGTTCGTGATTGGCGGCGTAGGCGAAATCCTGTCGCGCGCCCTCATCTTCCGTCCAGGAGAGATCCTGCATGCCAGTAGTGCCGAGGTCGCTGTAGCCGATGGCAGCACCGCGGCCGAGCGCCTGCTGGCAGTCGGCGTTCGGGCTTAGATTGCCGCAATATCCGCCGCAGCCACTCTGGTAGTAGCGGCCGTCCCAATCGTTGCTGGGTAGCTGCAGCACGAACTGCGCATTCGCGGCGATGGTGCCAGTGACCTGGCACGTCGCTGCGGTGGCATCTGTTGCGGCCTGCTCAATCGCAGTGAAAATGCGGAGCGACGCGTCCGGGATTGTGGAGAAATTCTTTGTCGCGAGCTGGGCGCAGGCCATTGCCGGCAACGCATGCACTGCACCGGGAGTTGCTGCCGTTCGGGCAGCGGTAGCTGGCATCGGAAGGGCGTAGGCCAGGACCAGGCTGCAGAGCACAATGCAGACAAGCGGGGCGGTCGTGAGCCGGGTCGTCATGGTCAGGCGTCTCCATCTGGTGGCACTGCTCCATCGACTGGCGACGGTGTCGCGCCGGAAGCAGCGTGTAGTCCAGGAGAACTATGCACTCCCCGAAGGAGTGGTGGCATCTGACGGGAGCCTGCCAGCGGCTCTACCACCCGCGCTTGTTCACACTCGCGTCTCTTCTCACGTTTGCTCAGGGAGCGCTGGATGTGGGTCACAATCGCAACGGGGGCACGTGTAACGCCCGGCATTCCAGGGCGGGTGCAAAGGGTCGCCCTACAATGCGAGGGCTGGATCGACGCCCTGGATGCGACGGGCGCTCGGCTCACCGGCCCAGTGCCTGCCGCCCTGCTCGTCGTCGCGTTCGCCTGATGATCAGGTTGCAGCAGTGCCCGCTTCCGGAATTGGAGACAGGAGACTACGTGAAAACGCACGACTTTGCGGACGTCGCGGATCGCTTTGCCCAGCGGGCGCACAGCGATGTCTGGTGCAACGTCGCCACCGTCGATAGCCAGGGCCGGCCGCGTTCCCGCGTGCTGCACCCGATCTGGGAGGGGCAGACGGGCTGGATCACGGCTGACCCGCGCTCGCTGAAGGCCCGGCACCTCGCGCTGCACCCGTACGTGTCGCTCGCCTACGACAAGGATCCGTTTCAACCGGTCTACGCCGACTGTCATGCAGAGTGGGTCGACGACTTCGAGACGCTGCAGCATGTGTGGGATCTGCTCAAGGGCACTCCGGAGCCGCTCGGCTTTGATCCCGGGACGATCTACTCACCGATCGGCGAGGAGGAACCGGAGCGCCCGAAGTACGGCGTGATCAAGCTGACGCCGTACCGCATCACGCTCTACGGCTTCCCGAACCCGGCCGTGGTCTGGACGCCAGAGGATGCCGTGTAATCGGGAGGCTCTCCAGGGGAAGTTGTCCGCGAGGCGGGCACGTGGCGTTCGGTTGTGTTGCGGACTAAATCTCCGTCCACTCCAGGATCGTGAGCGGCCCATCGCCGCACTGCACCACCATGCGCGTCGCGTCTTCATGCAACACCGTACCCGGCTCCGCCTGCCCCCAGCGCGCCTCACTTGCAGGTGGCAACTGCGTCCTGGTGATGCTCAGCGGCTTGCCGGCAACCTCGCCGAGTGCGCCGGGTGGGATATCGCGCCAGCCGATCCAGCTCCGCACCTGGTTGTGAATCGTGCGCGCGGGCTGAGCCCAGTCGATCTGCCGCCACGCCTCCTCGAACAACCCTGCCTCCGAGGCCAGTGCGTCGTCCTGCGGCTCACCCGCTTCGCCCCGTGCGATGCGCTCCAGGGCCGTCCGCAGGAGGTCGGGCATTTGGGCGTTCCAGTGGGCGTCCATGGTCGAGAAGGTATCGTCGTCGGTGATCGGAGTGCGCACCTGGGCCAGGATTGCCCCGGCATCGAAGTCCGGAGTGAGGCGGTGGATGGTGAGACCGGTTTCTGTGTCCCCGTTTCGGAAGGCCCAGCCGGTCGCGTTGGGTCCCCGGTAGCGCGGCAACAGGGCGTCGTGAAAATTGATGGCGCCGAGCCGGGGTACGTGTAGCACCTCCGCCGGAATGCGCCAGGGGAAGCCACAGCTGATCAGCAGGTCGGGCTGGAACGTCGCGATCCAGGTGGCCCAGCGTGCCGGGTGGTTGGAGACGATGACGTCCACGCCCGGCGGGACGGACGCCACGACATCCAGGTAGCCCGCGCTGCGCCGGCGTTTGGGACCCGGCGATGTCAACACGCCGACGATGCGGTGCCCCATCGCTCCCACTACGGCAGCGATCTGCGGGTAGAGCTGGCCGCCGGGGATATTGGTCAGCAGGACAATGCGCCACCCGGGCGTGATCTCGTCTTGCGGCTCGGTCATCGTTGACCTTTCACGGTGCGGCTGAACTGGCTCGCGGATGATACATAGGGTCTCGAAGACCCGGTCATCAGCTCCGAGGTGGTGGCGCATACATGTTGTCATCGACGGTGCGCTAACTCGACTCCCTCTAGCTCAGTCCCAGATCCTTTCCTGACTGCTGCGGTGCACGGCTAGCCGAAGCCGAAACTTTCTGGATTCCCGCCAAAAATACGTAGTTCTACCAATGCGCCGTCCTGGCTCACCTGCCACTCTGCAAAGGGACAACCAGACCAACGCCGGGAAAGGACTCGCTGCATGGACGGAACTCGGTTCGATCACCTTGCCCGCACGTGGGCCACGCGCCGGAGCGCGATTGGCGGCCTGGTTGCGGGCCTCGCCGGACTCGCCGGACTCGACGCAGAGGCGGAAGGGAACCGGAAGCGCAAGAACCACCGTGACAAGGCCAGGAAGAACAAGCGGCACGACGCACTCCTCGCCGAAAAGAAAAAGAAGAAAAAGTGCAAGGGCGGCACCATCAAGTGCGGCAAGGTGTGCGTGAACGCCAGTACCGACGCCCTGAACTGCGGTGCCTGCGGCAACCGCTGCAGTGCCGGTGCGGCCTGCGTGGGCGGGAAGTGCCAGTCGCCGAATCCAACCTGCCCGTCAGGCCAGATTCGTTGCGGCGCGCAGTGCGTCGATCCTGCCAGTGACGAAGCTCACTGCGGGGGCTGTGGACAGGCCTGCCAGGGCGACCTCACCTGTCTCAGCGGCACGTGTGGCTGCGCTGATGCCGGGGATACAAGGTGCGGCAATAGTTGCGTCGATCCTCAATCCGATACGGGCAACTGCGGCGCGTGCGGCAACGCATGCGGCACCGGACAGAGCTGCCAGGGTGGTCAGTGTGTTGGCCAGGTGGAGTGTGTCAACCAGTACGACTGCGGCGGGTACAGCTACAACGACCTGACGTGTCGCAACGGCCGCTGCGTGTGCGCTGATGCGACCAAAGGCATCTGCCAGCGGTATTCGGACGGCCGCGGACGCTGCCACACCTGCTGCCCTGGCGGAAATGGCCAGTGCCTGCGTGACGAGGTGTGCCACCTTTCCGGTGATCCATCGAGCTACTTCGCCGTGTGCGATTGCCCAACGGGCTGGGATCGCTGTACGTATAACTATCCAACCGGGACGTGTACGGAGGACTGGGATCGAGATCCGAGGAAGTGTGGTCCCTTCTGCAGGGACTGCCAGGCCAACCTTGAGCTGAATCCAAAGGCCATTTGCTGCAATGGGAACTGCACAGAAGGCTGTCGACCCGGTGAGTCTGGTAGCGGATGTTATTCGAATTCCCCCTGCGGCCCGGATTGCCTCCCGTGTGGCGAGGGGAAGATCTGCTGCAACATGGGTCCTGGTACCGAACCCCGTTGCATCCCGGACGTCGATGGGTACTGCTACCTGAACTGACGCCCCGGAGGACAGTGACGGCTAGCTGTTCAGCATGAGCATCGGGCACCGTTTTGCAAAACGGTGCCCGAGCCACAACGGGCGAGCGTGCGCCTGCCGGGATAGTCCAGGTGCAAGCGAGACAAGCCCGCTCTTCTGCTGAAGCGAGTCACGCACAGACACCGACGGCTTCAACCGCTGGAGCGCAACCCTGGTGGGCTGTGAGCCGCTATTCCGCCTCCCCGTGGGAATGCCAAAGTTCCTGCGACGGCACGCGCAGCGCCCGGTTGAACTTGCTCGAAGCGTTCTCCCAGGCAATGGTGGCGGTCAGTTCGATCAGTTCGTCAGCGCTGAATGCCATGCGCACTTGCGCAAAGAGCTCGTCATCGACATCTCGATCGGAGAAGGTGATGGCGTCCGCATACGCGAGGGCCAGGCGCTCCCGCTCATCTAAGAGGGGACTAACCTCCCAGGCGTCGAGTGCCTTTAACCTGGCTGCGGAGACACCGGCCGCGCTGCCCACGGCAGCGTTGATGTCCGCTCAGAACGCGCAGTGATTGATGAGCGCCACACGGCGGTTGAGGAGCGCCACGAGCCCTGGATCGAGCAGGCCCGACTGATCCAGCCCGCCCCACATGGCGCGCACACCCCGGAAGATGCTCGGCCGCCGGGCATACAGCAGGTGGTTGGCAAGGGGCCTTCCCCAGCGTTCTGCCTGCGCCCGCAGCACCGCTGCGATCGGTCCATCGGTTGTGGCTGGGTCTACACCCGGAATGCGCGTCATTCCTGTCGCCTCCTTTGCTGCACGGGTCATTGTTTGCCGCCGATCAGGGAGTGTCGCAATGGGCGAACGCTACCTCGCGTCACTCAGTCTGACGCGCGCGTGCCGCGGGAGCTCGTTGCGACCGGCAGGGCGTTTCCCGGGGCAATGAGCCGGTCCAGCCATTCCCGCATCAGGTCCTTCTCCGCCGGAGTCAGGCCGTCCACCTGCGGGAGCGCTTCCCGCAAGGCCACGGCAAGGTGCACCGGACCAGTCTCCGCAACCGGGGGCGCGTCTGTCGTGATGGCGGCGATCGTGGCTTCCCAGGCCAGATCGATGAGCACCTGCCGGTGTCCGGTGTCCGGGGAGGCGATGAGTGAGAGGGTCGTGCCGCAGGCGAGCGCGTGCACCAGTTCCACCGCGAGGTCCGTACTCACGCGCAAGCGGCCGCAGGCGGCGATGCGCTGTACCTTCCTGGCCAGCATGGCCATGGCTGCCTGCGCCGCCGGCGAAGGTGGGCCAGGACGGGGCTCTCCGTACATGAGCGCGTAGAGCGCCGGGTTGGCCCGGCCGAACGCCACGTGTTGCTCCCAGCCCCGTCGCAGGTCCGCGATGGGGTCCTGGACGTCCGGCGCATCCTGCTTGCCGGCGAGGTACTGCTGCACGCCGTACTCAGCGACGGCATCGAGAAGCCCCTGCTTGTCCCCAAAGAGCCGGTAGATGGTGGGCGCCTGCACCCCGGCGGCGAGACTGACCGCACGCGTCGACACCGCTTCCCGGCCACCGGCAGCGAGTAACCCGGCAGCCGCCCTGATGATGCGTTCGCGAGTCGAGACCACGGGCTTGCCTGGTGATCCGGTCATGGTAGCAACTGTAACATCATGTTGTTAGCAGAGCTGCGTTATCGATGATATCTTGATCATGTTATCAATGGAAATTCCCTTGCATCCAGGGTGGGGCAGGGGAGCGCAGCGAACGGAGCAACACGTGAAATTGCCGTCCAATGTCGTCGATCTCCTGCGACAGCCCAGTCCCTGCTACATCGCCACTGTCATGCCAGACGGCGGGCCGCAGGTGACCCAGGTCTGGGTGGATACGGATGGTGAGCACGTCATCATCAATACCGTGCAGGGTTTTGCCAAGCTCCGCAACATCGCGCTGGATCCGCGCGTGGCCGTCGCCGTCGCCGATCCCGCCAACTCCAATCGCTACGTCCAGATCCGCGGCCACGTGATCGACAGCACCACCGAGGGGGGAGCGGAGCACATCGAGATGCTCTCGCAGAAGTACCTGGGGCAGCCGTACCCATGGTTCGGCGGGCGCGATCAGGTGCGCGTCATCCTGACTATCGAAGCGGACTCCATTAGCGGGGTTCCGGGCTAACGCCCGCGGATCGTTTGGGATCGCGTCTACAGCCTGGAGCAAGGCGTCCTGCTCCAGGCCGTCTGCGTGCAAGATGAACGGCAGTTAAATCACCCCGTGTGCAGGTAGCTCATGCGAGCAGGTGGGCTAACTGACGAGGTGGGTTGCCCAGGGTGTGGTTGAGGAGGATCGCGACCGTGTGACTGAGCACCTTGCGCATGAAACGGCTTTGCAGGTGCCACAGGTCGCGCGCACGAATCCGTTTGATCTGAGAGCGCTCGACGAGCTGACCGAAGACCGTCTCGATCCGGTAGCGGATGTGGCTCAGATAATGGCTACGGCTAGGATCCGGATCCTGGCTGGCTTTGCGATAGGGGGCAAGCAGGCATACACCATCAGCCGCCAATGCGTCCGTCAAGAGGGGGCTCAGTCGTTGCGATCCCCAATCAGGTAACCGATGGTGTGCTCGGCCAGGGCCGCGGCGACTTCGGGCTCGGACACATTGGCCGGAGCCAGGGCAACCCCCGCGTTGACGCCCGGCTACGCCAGCCGGCTGGTAGCGGACGCCATAGAAGGTTTGCCGCGCCCCTGCATCATGCCCGAACGCGGCCTCTCCGTCGAACAACCGGCAGCGCCGGGCACGCGCGAACCGGCAGACCGGCATGGGAAAGCTGTCGATGAGGGCGACCTCAGGGTCGCGGGAGACGGCCGTGACGACCTGCGTCCAGATCTGCGCCTTGATGGCCCACAGATTGGCCGCGTGCCGCGTGAAGGTGGTGCGGTGGATACATCGGAGCGGCGGGAACCACGCAGCGTAGTGACGCCGAAAATGCGCGAAGATGGCGGCGTCCTGGTCAAGGCCGAGGAACTCCCCGATGACCTCCATCGTCAGGACCGCCGCGTCACTCAGGAGCGGATCGGGACCGCGTTGGCGCAGCCGCCGACCGTTGGTGATGCCTGCCAAAGTCTCATCAATCAGGCAATACACCCCGACCATCAGGTCATCAAAGTCCACGGGGCACCTCCATCGGTTGGCGTCAAGCACCACCGATGGTAAGCCGCCCCTTGGACCTGGCCCAATAACTTGCACACGGGTTTAAATAGTTTCCGGGAACAAAATGAGTGCCCGGGGCGGTAGGAAACTCGTGAGCTAGCTCCGGACCGTTTCAGGACCTCTACTCACAGCGATAACCGACGCAGGCGCCGCTCGCGCAGCCGTCATTGCTTTTGCACTGTTGACCGGCGGCGGCTTTGGCACACACGTTTACCGTGGTGGTGAGTGGCTCGCAGACTCCGCTACAGCAGTTGGCTGCTGTCTGTTCGGTACACCCGCTGACCCCGCCGTTGACGCAGGTCGGCCGGGAATTGCAGACGCCACCGAGGCACTGGTTGTCGCTACCACAGGAGGTCCCCGCCGCCTTGTTCGCGCACTGCCCGCCCATGCACTCCTGGCAGGTGCCACCACACGGCGTGCGGTCGGGCACTGGGACGCACTTGCCCTTGACGCATGAGGTGCAGATGCGACAGCCCCGGCACCCCTTCTTCTTCTTGCGCTTCCTGGCGTCGGCTGCGGGGAGGATGGCAAGCCCACCCACGGCGGCAAGGAGGGATCCAAGCGCCGCGCGGCGCGTTCCGGCAAGCGATCGCAGCAGATCATCGAACTGACGGCCGTCCATTGCGTGCACACTCCAGGACTGAGACAGCTGACGCTCGAGAAAAGTGGCGGTGACTACAACATGGTACCGGGGTAAGGCTTGCGTGAAAAGCCGTCTAGCTGCATTCGACATCGCGACACGCGTCGGGGATGCCGCGTGGCGTGGGCCGGGTCGACCGCGGGCCACAGTTTCACGTCACGGGATCCGTTAGCGTTCTCACCTGGCAACGTGCGTCTTCGGCCGGGGGAGGTGCCGGCGGCAGCAAGCGCCGGCCGGCAAACGTCCGCAGCGCGAGCTGGCGTGCCGTCGCGGTAACCCGGCCTCATGTTGCCGACGCTGGCGGGAACGGATCTGGCTACAGTGGCGGCGTAACCCCGGCTTCGCCAGTTCGCGAGGCCAGACGTCGCAAGGAAGGGTGGTCGCTGATGGTCGAGAACGAAGGCAGTTTCCCGGAGTGGCCCGATGATGACAGCGCGTTCCCGGACGATGAGAAACTGCCCTGGGCGCACGAGGTCCTGCGGCAGAATCTCGTCGATCCGGAGCCTGACGTCAACGAGAGTCCTGAGGAATTTCGCGCCCGCCTGATCGCAGAGGCGGCTGACCGCGGCTGGGAGGTCGAAAGCGCAGAGCCGTCCGGCACGGCCTTCGAGGTTGTCCTGCGCAGTGCCGCCCTGACGGCCGAGGGCCGTGACCTGCGCGGCTACGGCGCAACGGGCGATGACGCCCTTATCGTCGCGCTGGCCGACGCCATCTCACTCGACAACGAGTAAGCCACCGGGGCGGGTGAGCCGGGGCCGCTGAGCGCGAGCGAGGGGGCGCCGTCGGCCCCCACCACGCGATGCCCGGCGGGCCGAAGCGTTCGTCGCGTGCGATCATGCGCGGCGGCGTGCGGCCAAGTGCGCGCCAGGTAGCGGGAGGAAACGATGAGCGAACGTGTGCGACCGGCAGTACTCGACACCGATATTGGCTCGGATGTGGACGACCTGCTGGCGCTCACCCTGCTGGCCCGCGCGCCCGAGGTGCACCTGGTCGGGGTCACTACGGTCTACGGCAACACGCTGCTGCGCGCCCGCATTGCGCGCTGGACCTGCGACCGCCTGGATCGCCCTGATGTCGCCGTTGTCCCGGGGCTGGGGGAGACCCTGGGCGGACGGGAGATCTGGTGGCCCGGTCACGAGGGCGTCGGGCTGGCAGATCTGGAGGATGCGCCGGTCTCCGAAGGATTGGACGCGGTGGGGTACCTCTGCCAGACCGCGCGCGAGCACGCGGGGAATCTCGACCTTATCGCCATCGGGCCGCTCACCAATGTCGCTGCTGCCCTGCGGGAGGACCCGGCCTTCGCCAGCAATCTGCACCACCTCTACATCATGGGTGGCGCCTTCTGGCCGGAGCGGGCCGAGCACAACTTCAAGTGCGATCCGGAGGCCGCGGACCTGGTCATGCGCTCCGGCATCCCGATGAGCGTGGCCGGGCTGGATGTGACGAAGCGTGTCTGGGTGACCGAAGCGGACCTGGTGTCGCTGGAAGGGAGCGAGCACGCGTTGGGTGCCGTCCTTGCAGACCAGGTGCGGCGCTGGTGGGCCGCCAGTGGGCGAACGCAGGATAACCCGCACGACGCGCTGGCGGCCCTCATGCCCTTCCGCCCCGAGCTCTTCCGGTTCGAGCGCTGCGACGTCACCGTGGAGACGGAAGGGACGCCGCCGGGACGGTCACTGATCGCCAACTGCGGGTACGGCCGGGTCGCGCTGGCCGCTGACGTCGACGTTGAGCGCGCCCAACAGGAGATTCTGCACCGCCTGATGCACCACGCCTGAACGAGGCCGCTGGGACAGGGTCACGCGGGTTTCAGCCAGACGCGGATACCCGAACGACCCCTCGCGATGACCGGCAGCGATGGCCGGGCAGGTGCGAGGACGACCTGTGGGGAGCGCTGTAATCGAGCGGTCTGGTAGCTCTTGCCGGCCATTGAGGTGATTCCAGCAGCAGGAACACGTCGCGATCAGCTCACGCGTCCGGCAACGCGAGCTCCTTCGTACCTTGAGATGACACAGGAAGATTGACAGATAGATGACGGGGAGCCTTGGGCAACAGCGCACACGGCAGACGCTCCCTATGCACCAACTGCCTTGCGCAGCAGCTTGAAATGGCACAGGGGTTGCGCAGTGTGGTGAGGTTGGGCCACTTTTGCACCGGTCTGCACGGGGTTGCGGCTAGCAAGAAGGTGAGGCGCGGATTGGAAGTCGTACCAGCAGGCACATTTCTCCCGTCAGCACGGACGCAACAGGTGCGATCCACGGCCGGCAGGAACAGCACAGCGCGAGGGGAGCCTGCATGGCTCGTGAATCAGGTCCCGCAAAAGAGACTGCTATCTTCGCGGCCCCGCTCCACCGCATTGCCTGGGCCTACGCGCTCCTCGCGGCGCCAGACGGCGATCCTCCGGCGCTTCCCGCCTCGCTGGCTACCGCGCTTGTCCGGCTGCGAGAGGCGATGCTGGCCCACCCCGTCCTGGTCGGCAACGTTGGTGTCCTCGACTCCGACATCATGCAGTACTCCGGCGGCAGGATCGTGGCCACGCTGGGCGCGGAGGGGCTCATCTGCCTTGCGGTGCCAGAGCGTGGGCTCGGCATTGCCATCGCCTCGGCGGACGGAATGCCGCGCGGGTTGGGTCCAGCGGCCATCGCCGTACTGCAGCAACTGGACCTCGCGGACGCTGTCATGACCGGGGCGCTGCGGGAGCGGCACGCTGGACCGGTCCCCAGCTTCAAGGGAGCCCCGTTCGGCGAGATTCGGCCGCGGCTCACGCTCGAGTTCGCGCAGGAGATACGAGGAAAGCATGATCCCGGAACCGCAGCCACCACGTGAGCCATCAGGCGAGACCTGGAGCGAGGATGACCGCAAGCAGTTCCTGCGCGACCGGGCGCGTCTGCTCCGGAAGCTCCTGGTCGATCACCGATCATGGCAGGGCACGTCCGAGTGGCTGGAAGGACAGAGCACGCTCAACGTCACCTGGATCGACTCGGAGGACCGCGAGCAGCAGACGCCGCTGACGTCATCCTTCCTGGCTGGTCACGCCAGCGTGATGCGCGCCGTGGCCTGTGACCTGATCATCTGCGGCGAGGACGGCGCGCAGATTGCCGAGCAACTCTTCGCCGAGCTGTCCGGGATCGACGGGGAGCGGGAGGCCTGAGGACACAAGCAATGCGAAAGCCCGGATACTGTCTCTGCTGTGCCGGTGAAGACGGAGCGGAGGACCTGTTCTGGTTCTCCCATGAAGCACAGGTCACGGAAGCTGTTGCCCGCGAGAAGTTCCGGCAGCACGCAGTGCAACTCCCGCCCGAAGTTGGCTTGCGGCTGGACGCGACCGCATCTCCGGGAGAGGACGGGTGGCTCCTGGAGGAGAAGCTGCCGCTACGAGCGCCGGCGGTTGACGCACGCGAGTTCAGGTAAGGGAGCCGATGAAGCCAGCCATCATCTGCGATATCGACGGTACGCTCGCTGATCTCGGCGATCGCAGCCCCTATGACTTCGAGAAGGTGGACCAGGACGAGGTGAAGCACGCCACCGCGGAGGCGGTGCGCGTGTTCTCCCGGGCCGGGTACGCCATCATCCTCTTCTCCGGGCGCGACGACAGTTCCCGGGAGATGACCATCTCCTGGCTCAAAAGCAACGACGTGCCCTTTGACGAGTTGGTCATGCGCCGCACCGGGGATCGCCGCAAGGACAGCAAGGTCAAGCGTGAAATGTATGAGCGGACCGTGCCCGGCATCTACGACGTGCTCCCGGTGCTCGATGACCGCAACCAGGTCGTCGACATGTGGCGCAAGGAACTCGGCCTCCCCTGCTTCCAGGTCGATTACGGCAATTTCTAGTCATCTCACCCTTGCCCGCGGCGGGCGCTCAACGCCGTGAGAAAGCACTGGCGCCCGTGACGTGTGAGGAGAGGTAGCCCATGCGAAACAGGAAGGACGAGACCCGGCTCGCACAGGTGCAGGGCGTGGCCTACGTGATCACCGGGATCTGGCCGATCATCCACCGCCGGTCGTTTGAAGCCGTAACGGGACCCAAGACCGACTACTGGCTGGTGCGCGTGGTCGGCGCGCTCATCACCGTGATTGGCGGCGTGCTGCTCCTGGGGAGTCGCCGCGCGAAGTTGTCACCCGAGCTCGCGTTTCTGGCCGCCGGCAGTGCGCTCAGCCTGGCGGTCGTCGATATCGTGGCTGTGGCAGTGCGGCGGATCTCCCCCGTCTACCTGCTGGATGCCGCAGGGGAGCTGGCGCTCGTCGCCGCCTGGTTCGGGATAAAGCGGCGCCCGCCTGCGTAGCACGGGGTGTGCTGAAGCTGTGGCCACCGTGCGCCCCACCCTGGCCAGCCGGTGTTGTGCCGCCTCGAAAAGGCGAGGGGTCTCGTGTGCTGCCCCTGATGGGCGAAACGAGATCTCTCGACAAGCTCGAGACGACACAGGCTGCGCACTGTGCGCTAGAAGTTGAGTGGCAATGCCTCTAGAGCGCGCAGGAAGCCCGGCTTCCAGCTGATCTCCTCGGCAGGCACGGCCAGGCGCAATTCTGGGTAGCGGGCGAGGAGGGTGGTGAGCGCAATGTCCCCCTCCATCCGGGCCAGCGGCGCACCCAGGCAGACGTGAATCCCCTTGCCGAAGGCGATGTGCCGGTTGGCATCCTCGCGCGTGATATCGAACGTCTCCGGGTTCACGAACCGCTCCGGATCATGGTTGGCTGAGGAGAGCCCGATCAGGATCGTCTCGCCCTGGGCAACCTCCACCCCGTCGATGGCCACGTCTTCCGTCGCAAAACGTGGCAGCGTCGTGTCCAGCGGTCCCCAGTAGCGCAGGATCTCCTCCACCGCGTTCTTCGCCAGGTCGGGGTTGGCCCGCACCTTGGCCAGTTCCGACGGGTGCGTCAGGAGCGCCAGCGTGCCGCTCGCGATCAGGTTGACGGTCGTCACATGCCCGGCGGCCAGCAGGATGAAGACCATCGACAGCAGTTCCTCGCCGTCCAGCCGGTCACCTGCTTCTTCGGCGTGGACCAGGTCGCTGATCAGGTCGCCGGTTGGCTCACGTCGCCGTCGCTCGAAGAGACCCTCCAGGTAGGCAACAAATTCACGGAAGGTGGTCTCGAGCTCTTCTTCGCTGCGCACGGCGCCGCCGCCAATCGGCAGTTCATGGAACCAGCGCTTCACGTCCTCCTGGTCCTCGGCCGGAATACCGAGGAGTTCGCAGATGACCTGGATCGGCACCGGGAAGGCGAAGGCACTGACCAGGTCCACGGTGCGATTGGGCGCGGTCTCGCCACGCGCTGCCGCGTCCGCCTCGATCTGGTCGAGGAAGTGGTCGACGATCGCCTGGATGCGAGGGCGAAACGCTTCCATCTGGCGGTTGGTGAAGCTGGGCTGCACCAGCTTGCGCAGGCGCGTGTGATCGGGCGGATCAACACCAAGCAGGTTCCGCTGGAAGATGCGGGCGCGCGGCGGTGGTTCAGGCAGTTGCGCCAGTTGCTCGGGCGTCATGGCGCGCTGCGCGTCGACGCCAATGCGCTCATCCAGCAGTGTGGCGTTGCTGTCGTCGTAGCGCGTGACCAGGTACGCATCCTGGAAGAACGGACCGCGCCGCTGATCGTCTGCTTCATCGCCATTCCGGAAGGTCACTCGTGCGACTGGGCACTGCGCCCGCAGGTCAGCGAACAGCTCCAGGCTGGTGTTATGGAAATGGGGGTCTGCCAGATTGAGTAGCTTCGGATTCCCCTGGTGGTACGGGCAGGTGGCTGCGCTGCCGGCAGTCTCCTGGTCGTTGCCTGCTTCCGTCGCCGTAGCGTGGGGTGCCATACAGATGGGCTCCTTTCCGGTCAAGATCTTCACATTTCGCGGCAAGTCGACGATACTACAGGTACATCCTGAACTTACCGGACGGTAAGTAAAGTAGCGAGGTAGCAGCTTGTCAATGGAGCAACGGACGTGAAAGTGGACGTGGAGGAAGGTGTCGTGAGCACGGCCCAGGCTGGTGGACGCGCGCGCATCCTCCAGGTGGCGCGGGCGGCGTTCGTGGAGCGCGGCTACGCCGCCGTGAGCATGCAGGAAATTGCCGACGCGGCCGGACTGACCAAGGCGGCGATCTACTATCACTTCCGGGACAAGCAGGAACTCTTCGAGGCGGTCGTGCTGGCCGAGATGGAGCGCCTGCACCAGGGTGTCGCCGAGCAGCTCGCTGCCGGACCACCCTTGCGTGCCCAACTGGAGCGCGTGACGGCCTTTGCCCTGGGCGCCACCCGCGGCGACCGTACCCGCCTGATCGATGATGCGCATCGCTATTGCGTCAAGGAGCGGATCCTGGCGCTGCAGGAGCAGATCGCCACGCCCTACGACCTGCTGCGGGGCGCCTTCACGGCAGCGCAGGCGCGGGGCGAGATTCGCGAGTGCGATCTGGACCTGTGGTCAACCTCTTTGTCAGCATGGTCGAGGGCCAGATCAAGGGCACGGGCATCAGGATCGTGACCGATCTCTCGCCGGAGGAGTTGGCGCGCTCGATCGTGGGCGTGCTCATCGACGGCATCGCCGCATCACCTCAAGCGCCATCGCTGGATGGAGCGTAGGGCTCGCGTTCAAACCGTTTCGTGCTCGATCTGAACTCCGCGCATGGAGGTCCACCTCAATGTGGGGCGGGGCAGAGGTACGCTGGCTCATTGATCGGCCGCACGGGCTCGCTGGCCGGTCTCCCGGACTCCATATCAGTTCCCGGACAGCACGTGTCAAGGCGGTGTGCAGAAGCACATGGGGACCCCGGTTGGACGCGAGATTCATCGTATCCCGAGCTTGTCGACGGGCCTTGTTCAGGATCTGTCCGGGGCGAGGTCCCTCCAGAAGCTCAGGACGCGGTAGGTTGAGCGAGGCAGGCTGTTCTAGCCGGCCTGCCCGGCGTACTCCTCGTCCGTAACGTGCCGGCCCCAGGCGACCGGGCTCCCGGAGTCATCCGCCTCCTGGATGGCGATGTGGACCATGAACCGGTCCGGGGCGGCACCATGCCAGTGGTTCTCGCCTGGCTCGAAGAAGACGCGGTCGCCGGTTCGGATTTCCTCGATGGGGCCGCCTTCCCGCTGGCAGCGGCCGGCCCCTTCCGTGACGTAGATCGTCTGGCCGAGGGGGTGGGTGTGCCAGGCGGTGCGTGCTGCGGGCGCGAAGTGGACGAGCGCGGCCGCGGCCCGCGCCGGAGCGGTTGGCGTCGCCACGGTGTCGATGTAGACGTTGCCAGTGAACCAATCTGGCGAACCAGAGGTCGTTGCCAGCGTGCTTCGGGTGATCTGCATCGCGTCTTCCATCTCCTGCTTCCAGGCCTGGGCGAGCTTTCTCTGCAGGCGCCCTCAGCCCAGCTGAATCTCACGCCGCGCAACGCCAGCCTTCGCCGTGCTGGCGGTTATCGTTACGGTTGTGCCCGCCTCCTGGCGCACCACCCATTCCGCCCGCGCCCGGTTGAGCACCGGGTAGGTGTCGTTCCAGAGCAGGGCGCCGAGCAGGTTGGCCCGCCCCTCAAGGTGCCCAAGGTCCAGCTCGGCCTCTCCGGAGACGAGTGTTCCCCCTTCTCCCGGGGAGATGCCGGCTCGCACTGGCTTCGTTACGCCTGCCTCTCGCGCCATCTCCGTCACGTACGTCGGGAGGAAGCCAACGTTGTGGACAACGACGGAGACCTTGTAGATGCCCGCCCCCAGCGCTTCGGCGCTGGCATCACGCACCTCCAGGCGCGGCCCGGTCTCTGCAGCACGCAGGACAAACTGCGCATTTGGCGCGGTCACCGCTTCCAGGAAGGGACCGGGAGGGTTCGACCAGGTGAATGTGCGGTCCCAGCCGCCGATCTCGACCGGTCCCAGTTGCGGGTGATCGAACGGGGCCCAGTCACGGAAGCCTTCGCCAGCCAGCTCGGCATCCAGGACATGCAGCATCGCCGCATCGACCGCGTCGGAGCGATTACGGAAGAAGGCGATGAAGTCCGGGACGTCGATCCCGGCCTTCGCAGCCAGGGACCACAGTTCAGTCGAGAACGGGACCAATCCGAGTTGCTCGTACGCCCAGTCAAGCAGCCCACCCCGCATCGGCTTTTTGGGGTCATAGGCGAACGTGTCGTGGATGCCAATGCAGGGGTAGCCCGTCGCCTCTTCTCCCATCTTGCCGATCGCCTCGTAGATGGCGCGATCGAGGGCAGGCATGTCTGCCGAGGGGTAGCCGGTCGGCGGGCGCAGGATGCAGCCGGAGAACGTGTGGAAATGCTGTGAGCCGTGGATGTTCGGGTGCGCCAGGAGGAACTCCGCCAGGGCGCGCGTCTCTGGTTCGGACAGGGGGTAGGCGCCTGCTCCCTCCTGGACCCAGTGCGGCGCCCAGTCCGCCGGGAAGTTGCGGTTGGCATCGAGGCCGAGCAGCGCCGGGGCGATCGGTATCGCCCCGCCATCCCAGTTCGGGATGTCACCCTCCGGGAGCAGGAAGTAGAAATCCCCGTCCACGTCTTCCGGTCTCCGGCGCGCCATGACGCGGCGATCATGCGTCGAGATTTTCCAGGGCCCTGCCGGGTCCTTGAGACGCATGGTCAGGACGGTGCCATCACCATCCACGTCCTTCTCCACCAGCCCGGCCTGCTGCTCGGGGTGCGGAAACGGCCGTAAGGAGGATCGGATGAAGGGCTCCGACGGCAGCAGGCCCAGGTCCAGGCCGTCGACATTGACAGCCGGAACCAGATAGAGCGTCGTGCTGGCCAGTAAGCGGTCGATTTCCCGGTTGGAGCCCGCGCCGGTCAGCACGTGGTTGATGAGCCAGAGAACGGTCGCGATGCCAGTGACTTCATCGGCGTGGATGTTGGCATCGATGAAGTAGGCCGGCTTCTCATCGGGTGAGCCGGTCTCCCGGTTGGTGAGGGTCAGCGCCCAGAGATCCCGGCCCTGGAGTGAAGACCCGATGCTCTCGATGGACAGGAGGTGCGGGTGGGCCGCCGCCCAGTGGTGCAGGAGTTCCGTCAGCTCCGCGTAGCGGTAGTACCGGTCCGGGCGGTAATCGCTCGATTCCGCAATCCACTTGCCGGGCGTGATCGGCACGCGTTTCATCCTCCTGGCGCCGGAGGACCCGGCGCCGTCAGCTCATCAGGGTCGTACGCTCTCGCCGCGTGACAGGGTTGAGTCGATCATCCACCGGCCCGCTGACGGGGAGGCAGCGTGGCCGGTGCACCGTGTGGATCCGGATCAGACGAAGAGCGGCTCCAGCGTTTGCGCCTCGGCCATGGCCGCCATGGCTTCCTCGGAAGGCCGCCCCTGGAAGCGCTCCGCCGCATCGAGCGCCAGCGGCAGGACATGGATGTCCCCGACCGTGTTCAAGAAGACGCCTGGCCGGCCGAGCACCCAGTGCACCGCCAGGTCGATCGCGTCCTGGTCGCGTAGTGGCTCATACCAGGTCGCCGCGGTCTGCTCCCGTTCGCCCCACGGGGCTCGCGTGATCGCCTTGATCGTCTGCACGGCCACGTCCCGCTCCGCGCAGCGCGCCATGAGTGCTTCGAAGTCGGCGGCGTACTGCGGGTTCTGCATCAGCGGATAGCTGTACGGCAGGAGCACGGAGTCGAAATCAAATTGCTCCAGCGCACGCAGGTGCATGGCCGCAACGGTGGTGCCATGGCCAGTGACGCCGATGAAGCGGGCAAGTCCCTCGTCCCGGGCCTGGATGACCGCTTCCAGGGCGCCCCCTGGCCCCATGGCGATCTCCCACTCCTCAGGATCGACGAGGAAGTGGAGCTGGATGAGGTCGACGTAATCCGTCTGCAGCCGTTCCAGGGACCGTTGAATCTGGTCGTAGGCAGCCTGGCGGGTGCGCTCACCTGTCTTCGTGGCCAGGAAGATCTCCTTGCGGATCTGGGGCATCCAGGGGCCCAGGCGCAGTTCTGAGTCGCCGTAGCTGGCGGCAGTGTCGATGTGGTTGATCCCGTGCTGAAGCACCAGTTCCATGGTGCGGTCGGCCTCGTCCTGGGTGACGGTTCCCAGCGCCGCTGCACCAAAGATGGTGCGGCTGCTCTGGTGTCCCGTCCTGCCGAAGGGGGCAGTTGCGATCATGTCGATGCGCCTTTCTTCTCTGTACCGGCCTGTCCAAAGGGAGCCGTGATCGTGAATGTCACCTGGCTCCCGTGCCCCAGGAGCCAGGCGTACGCCGCGCGAAGCGGCGGTCTCGCGCTTGCCTCACGATACCTCCTGGCAGCGCTTCACGCCTCAGGTCGCGACACCCCCGCCTGGGAACTCGACGACGACCGGGAGGGACGTACGGCCCCACTCATCGAGGTTACTGCCCTCCTGGTACTTGGTGACCAGGAGCTCGCGCGCCCGGCCGTCTTCGGGGGTGCCCGGCACGAGGATGCGAGCGGTCCCGGTGTGCGTCTCGTCACCGATTTGAACCGTCACCTGCGCGCTCTCCTGCAGGTTGCGTACCCAGTCGGCACGTTCCCGGCCCCCGGCCATCAGGTACAGGCGCCCGTTCTCGACCGCGAACCAGATCTCGATGCGGTGAGGGCGTCCCGTCCGCCGCCCGGTGGTGGTCAGGTACGCAAATGGCTCATCCGATGATCGCGTCAGCCAGGGGGCTGGCTCGCCGGACGTTGCTCTCAATCGTCTCTCCTCGCCTTGTACCTGCCTCGTACCGCACAGAGGGTAGCTTCCTGGAGGCCGTTGCTCCGGTAATGTCCTCACGTCATCGACACACGATCTGGCCACGGGCGAGGGCGCAGGGGTGAACGACCTCGCGCAGTCAGCTCAGCGACGTGCGCCAAACATTGCGCATGTGCCGGAATCCAGGTGGTGGGCCTGAGCCACCACCGGTTTGAACTCTCGCGACCCTCGATGCTCGAGTGAGCGTCTCGTCCGGGCGACATGCTGTTCCCGCATACCGGACGAATCGCGCCAACGTGCGACGCATCCTGGTGCGCGATTTGCAGAGCGAACTACTGCGAGTGTGCGACGTCGCGTTCGCCTGGTGCCGGCTGCTGGGTTCTGGGTGCGTGTGACGCCGGCACGTGACGGGCCCATGGATGCGGCGATTGGTGGTCGACCTTGCTGCGCATGACGTGCGGGACGCTGGCCAGGTGGTGGGAACGCGGTTAGCCATCTGCTGGCAGTCCCTGGAAACAACAACGAGGATGCATTCACCGCACTACGAGTTGACGCCACCAGGGGATCGGGCCGCATCGGCCAAGGCGATTCGGCGGCGGATCCCCAGGGACTCGCACACCCTGTGGGCCCCACCGCCCGATCGCGCGGATCCCATTGCCCTCTTGATGGAATCCAACCGCGGGCGCTTGCCAAGCGTTGCCCCAATCCGCTTTGGCAGGATGCTCGCGTCCCCCTTCGCGTTCCTGCGTGGTGCGGCCGTGGTCATGGCGCACGATCTGGCGTCGACGCCAGCCAGTGGACTCCACGCGCGGCTGTGTGGCGACGCGCATGTGGCCAACTTTGGCGGCTACGCCACGCCGGAGCGCTCCCTCATCTTCGATATCAACGACTTCGATGAGACGCTTCCTGGTCCCTGGGAGTGGGATCTCAAGCGGCTTGTGACCAGTGTCGTGGTCCTGGGGCGCGAGAATGGCATCGGGCAGGATGCCACTCGCGCCGCCGCACTGGCCTGCGCCCGGTCGTACCGGAAGCACATCCGCGAGTACGGGCCCCAGCCGTTTCTCGACATCTGGTACAGCGTCATCGACGCCGGCATGACCATCGCGCATTTTGGCGCGCACCCGCAGCCCGTGGCAGACGCGTTTGCCAGGGCCGAACAACGGACCAACCAGACCACGCTCCCGAAGCTGGGGGAGAGAGCCGGCAGGGGATACCGCATTGGCGACGACCCGCCCCTGATCACGCATCAACGTGATGCCCTGACCAGGCGTCTGCCGGAGGTGCTCCGTGGCTACCGGTCCTCGCTCGCAGACGAGCGGCGCGTCCTGTTCGATCGCTACGAGGTTGCCGACATCGCCCGCAAGGTGGTTGGGATCGGGAGTGTCGGGCTGCGTTGCTACGCAATCCTGCTCTTTGGCACGGACACGAGTGACCCCCTGTTCTTGCAGGTCAAGGAGGTGCGGGAATCGGTCCTGGCGCCGATGGTCTGCCCGCGTCCGCGCCAGCATCAGGGCAAGCGCGTCGTGGTCGGTCAGCGCCTCATGCAGGCCGCCAGTGATCTCTTCCTTGGCTGGTCCCAGTGCGGGCGAACCGACTACGTCGTGCGCCAGTTGCGTGACATGAAGACGCACGTCGCCCTGGAGGATCTGCATGGGGATGATCTGGCGGCCTACGCGACGTTGTGTGGGTGGGTGCTGGCGCGCGCACACGCCTGTTCTGGGGACGCCGCGAAGATTGGTGGATACCTGGGCAAGGGCAAGCGTTTCGATCGTGCGGTGGTGGCGTTTGGTGAAGCCTATGCTGATCAAACCGAGCGCGACTACGCGGCGCTCGTCGAGGCCGTGAGAACTGGCCGGGTGCAGGCATGGGCCGGCGCCTAGGGACGTCAGGCCGCACGGTTCGCGGTGACGTCTCTCCCCGGCGAACGCGCCCCAGAACCAGAAGGCCTCCTAGTTTCTGGCCCGGCAGCGCGGTGACCAACTTGCACTGCGCGAGTCGCGTCACTTCCATCCGGCGTGCCGTATGATGACAGCATGAAGACCTATGTGGTGCTGTCAGGGCCCGGCCCACGACGCGATCTCAGCAAAGACGCCCGGTCCCAGCCATTCTGGGATGAACACGCCGCCCACATCGACCACCACGTCGCAAACGGCACGATCGTGATGGGGGGACCGCTCCTCGACACGCAGGGCGCCCTGCTGGTCGTCCAGGCGGAGGATGAGGCGGCGGTGCGTGCGATGCTGGACGCGGACCCCTGGTACGAACAACAGATTCTCACCCTGGAGCGCGTCGCGCCCTGGCAGATCTTCATCGATGAGCCACGCCGCTGAAGATGATGTCACCGGAATGCCTCACGCAGAGCTGAAGTTCCCGCTCCCGTAGAAAAACCCTGAGGGTCTCAGGAGCGGCAATCTCAAGCCAGTCGTGGGCTGGCTGCATCTGCCCCGCGAGATCGAGGCCACGCCCGCTGCGCCGCTGCGGTGACCACCCCGGCAGGGCTTCTTCGCGAAAAGTGCGTATTTCTACGGATGCACAGCCTGTTGCAGGTTGCCATACTCCCGGCTAACGTCGTGCATGCTACAGCACCCGGAGGCCCGGACTATGGACGCCATTCGCTTTGATGGGCTGGTGCGATCCTGGCGAAAACTCGCCTCACGCCGGGAGGTGACCGCGCTCCCGGGCGGCTTGCTGCTCGGGAGCGCCTCCGCGCGGGTCCAGCCGGCCGCCAGCAAGAAAAAGAAGAAAGTCACGCTCTGCCTGAATGGGCTAACCGTCACGGCCTCGAGCAAAAAGAAAAAGAAGCTCCTCAAGCAGGGCGCCACGCTCGGGTCCTGTCCGCCCACCGGGTGCAAGCCGAACTGTGCTGGCAAGACCTGTGGCAACGATGGCTGCGGCGGCGCCTGTGGGACGTGTGAGCCCGGTGGGAGTTGCCAGGGCGGGCAGTGTGTTTGCCTGCCCGACCACGTCTGCGGGGCGGGATGCTGCCCGGCCACGGTTGAGTGCTTCGCCGAGGGCTGCGCCTGCGAGCAGGATCTCTGCAGTTGTAGCGGCGGGCGGACCTTCTGCTCGACTCCCGATTTCACCCAGTGCTGCGCCAGCGGCGATACGTGCGACCCCGTCGCCGCCTGCACCACGAACGTCTGTACCGCCGAAAACGACGTTTGCACCGTCGGCGGCGCATTCTGCGGCGCGGGGTTCTGTCTCTGCACCACCAGCGCGGCTGGCGCTCCTTTCTGCGCTGACTTCAATCTGCTCACGGATTGCCCAACGACAGGCGCCTGCGCGACAGATACCGACTGTGACACCGGCGAGACGTGCGCAAACGTGCCCTGTTGCAGCGCCACCGCTGACGCGTTCGTCGGTGTCTGCCTGCCTGCCTGTCCCGTTACCCGGGGCGGTCTCGCGACCGCGGAAGATCGGGCGACCCGGCGCCGGCAACTCCAACGCACCCTGTACCTGGACAGAGCGAGGCCGCATCCGGCGCAGTGACCGTGGGGGCCGCCCCTGGAGAAGGAGATCAGGCATGGACACGACGCGCACACGGCGGCTGATCCCGTTCCTCGCTGTCGTCCTGGTGATTGCCGCCGGCTGGCCGGCGGGGCTCGGGCCCCTCTGGTCGACGCCTGCGGCCGAGGCCGCCTTTCCCGGTGACAATGGCCGTCTTGCGTTTGCCAGCGACCGTGTTACGCCCGCCAACGCGACCGGGGACTTCGAGATCTTCACGGTGAAGCTGGACGGCTCCGACCTGCAGCAACTCACCAACAACCTGACCGATGATCGCTGGCCGGCCTGGTCGCCGGATGGCAAGAAGATCGCCTACGCCAATGGCGCGAACCACATCGTGGTCATGGATGCCAACGGCAGTTCCCCCACGCCATTGACCAGCGGCTCAGGGGCTGACGCACTGCCGGCCTGGGCGCCGGGCGGCGGGTTGATCGCCTTCACGCGGTTCCAGGGCGGGCAAACCAACATTTTCACCATGCAGAGCAACGGGACGAACCAGACCCAGATCACGACGGGAGCCTGGAACAGCGAGCCGGACTGGTCGCCGGATGGCAGTCGTATTGCCTTCGAACAGCGGCAGGGAGCCAGCTTTGCGCTCTACACCATGCTGATCGACGGCTCAGATCAGCAGCGGGTGATCCCGGCCAGCGCGACCTCGGACCGTGACCCGTCCTGGTCGCCAGACGGGACGAGAATCGCGTTCTACCGGCAGGTTGGCTTCCAGAACGACATCTTCGTGGTCAACGCCGATGGGTCCGGTGAGGTGAACCTCACCAACGCCGCCCGCAATGAGTACGCCCCGATCTGGTCGCCCGACGGAACAGCCATCGCCTTCGTGGCCGACGATGCCCAGGGGTTCGGCGAGATCGTGACCATGAACGCGAACGGGAGCAACCCGCAGCCACTCGCAACCAACCCTGCAACCGACGAGGCACCCTCCTGGCAGGCCGTGGTGCGCCGTGTTCCGCCCATCGTGAAGGGGCCGCCGAAGTTCGCGCGCGGTGACCTGATCGTTTTCAGCAGTACCCGCATCACCGCTGCCAATCCGGAAGGGGACCCGGAGATCTTCACACTGCGGCTGGATCTCTTTACGGGAGGCGTGCTCACGCAGTTGACATCCAACTCGGTTGAGGACTCGGCACCAGCCTGGTCGCCAGATGGCAGCAGGATCGCGTTCACGAGGGCGGCAGCGGGCAGTTCCGAGATTTACCTCATGAACGCCGACGGCTCCAACGTGACACGGCTCACCAACGATTCCAGGGCAGACAGGGAACCAGCGTGGTCGCCAGATGGATCAAGGATTACCTGGCAAGGAGCCGACGGCGCTGGAAACCCGCAGATCTTCGTCATGAACGCGAACGGCACGAACCAGGTCCAGATCACGAATCTCCCCGGTGGTGCACTGCATCCAACCTGGTCTCCGGGCGGCACCCGGATCGCGTTCGCAAGCGTCGTCAACTCGCAGCAACAGGGTATCTGGCCGCAGGTCTTCACCGTGAGCCCAGCCGGCGCCAACCTCACGCAGCTCACGTCGGTTGCCGATGGTGGCGGTGGCGGCAATTTCGATCCTGCCTGGTCTCCGGATGGAACTCGCATTGCGTTCGCGAGCGGCCGGGAGAGCAACATCGACATTTACACCATGTCCGCTGACGGTGGGAACCAGATCCGGCGGACCACGAACAACGCAGACGACGACGCCCCGGCCTGGTCGCCCGATGGGAAACAGCTCGTGTTCGTCAGCACCCGTGACGGCAATCCTGAGCTTTACACCATGAAAGTCAACGGCACGAACCAGACGCGGCGCACGAACGCCACGGGGTTGGACGATTTTCCGGAGTGGTCGGCAGGTCCTGGGCAGTCGGCGGTTCCGCACGCGCCTGGCCAGAACGGACAGGGGCAGGCAGCAGTTGGAGGCGATCAGGGCAAGAACAGGCACAAGCACAGGGACAAGCAGAAGCACAAGGAGAAGAAGGAGAACAGGCACCACGGCGCGCACGGCAAGCATCGAAACGGGAGCCGGGTGCGGGACAACGAAGATCGGGAGGCACGGGGCGGTGAGCGCCGTGAGGGTCGCCGCCGTCATGTTCGCTGACCAGGAGGCCTTCACTGCGCGGTTCGACTGGGGCGAGGCCGGGGTGCAGTGCCTTGCCCCACACGCGGACGTCGTCGTGGTGGTCGATGTGCTCAGCTTTGCCACCGCCGTCG
Source organism: Thermomicrobiales bacterium (assembly GCA_046328375.1). GTDB lineage: Bacteria > Chloroflexota > Chloroflexia > Thermomicrobiales > UBA6265 > JACCXM01. The sequence goes on along the minus strand of JAXLWT010000009.1, from coordinate 41,346 downwards.
ATGTGGCGGTGAGCCGGGGCGCGGTGGTGTATCCCTGTCGCTGGCGAGATGGCCGGGCTGAAGCCCTGGCCGAGCGTGTGGAGGCTGTCCTGGCAGGGACCCCGGCGGGGCCAGACCAGGTGGTGCCGTACTCGCTCTCCCCCCTCCTCACTCCTGGCCATTCCTCGCGGCACGCGCCTGGTGTTGCCCTCGCCGAACGGAGCTACGCTCTCACAGTTCGCCGCCGGGTTCACACGAGTTGTCCTTGCCGGCTGCCTGCGTAATGCGACAGCGGTGGCCAGGGCGCTGCATACATTTGGCGGGACCGTGGCGGTGATTGCCGCTGGGGAGCGCTGGGTGCAGGCGGAGGAGTTGACCGGCTCGCTCCGGCCAGCCGTGGAAGACCTGGTGGCGGCGGGGGCGATCTTGGCTGCGCTTGGCGCAGCCCGGCCATCACCCGAAGCGGAGGTGGCAATAGCCGCGTTGCGCGCGGCGGCTCTGGATCCCGCACGGTTTCTTGCTGGCTGCGCCTCCGGCCGGGAATTGCACGAGCGAGGCCTTGCCCAGGATGTGGACCTGGCAGCGCAGGTCGATGTCAGCCAGGCAGTGCCGTATCTCGTTGACGGTGCGTATCGCGCCTGGAACGGCTGAGGCCAGGTTCGCCCCGAACGTTCGTCCGTTGGCTCACCAATGCGCAGCACCTGGGAGATGCGAGGGGCTGCCAGAGACCCTCTCTCAAATCTCTGCAGTCGGTGATCGAGGTCCTGAGAGGGGCGCAGAAGACCACGGAGGTCGACGGCGAGGGGAGGACAGGTTCCCACCAGGTGCCCCCTGGGGTACTGTGTTAGCGCAATGCTATGCGGTGTGTTGCCTGAAAAGGTGCCCTGATGACCGGAGCTCCGGTTCTCTCATTCAGCGATACCGTGCTGCGCCTGGGCCTGGCCACGCTGCTCGGGGCGCTGGTCGGACTCGAGCGCGAGCGCCTGGAGCGGGCCGCGGGTATCCGCACGCACGCCATCGTGTCGCTGGGGTCAGCGCTGATGATGGTGGTCTCCATCTATGGCTTCAGCGACGGCCTGGGGTCCGATCCACGGGTTGGGCTGGATGTCAGCCGCGTGGCCGCGCAGGTCGTCAGCGGGATCGGCTTTCTCGGCGCCGGGGTCATCATCTTCCGCAAGAGCGTGGTCCGCGGCCTGACGACAGCGGCGAGCGTTTGGGCCGTAGCCGGGCTGGGCCTGGCCTGCGGCGGCGGCCTGTTCGTAGCCGCCGGGGTGACCACCGCGCTTCTCCTCCTCCTGCAAATGGTGCTGCGGCCCATCGAGCAGCGGGTCTTTGCCCACCACCGCGAACACAATCTGGAGTTGCGCGTGCAGCGTGGCACTGGCAGCCTGGCCGGTATTGAAGCCGCCATAAGCCAGGCCGGCGTCGGCATCGAGAGCCTCCGCGTTCGCCCGGCTGGTGACGGCGGTGAGGATCGCGTGGAGATCGCCTTGTCTCCGGTTTCGGATGCGCGGGCCGCGATGCTGCTGGAGCGCCTGCGCGCGCTGAAGGGCACCCGGCTAGTTACCTATGACATGGGGGGTATGCCTTCAGTCCCGGCTGAGGCTGGCTACCCCGAGCGTGATGGCGGCTAAAGAGCTGTCTTCGTGAGATGAAGCGGGGTGTGGGGCGCTCACCGATGCTCCCGCTCTGGCCTGCGTCCTGCCCCCTATGCCGCCTGCTGAGTTTAGTGACGCGCCTGCGCATGCCTGGCCGGCGCGCACTCGGAAGCGATATCGCGCTGCGAGAAGAGGGCTCGCTGACGGGCTGATTGACTTTTGCGCGTTAGCCCCTAGAGTGCACGAGCAACACCTGATTCCTGATCCGTTGTCCCCGTGACCCTCTGCGATGCTGCCCGGGAGAACGTGATGCTGCGCTCCATGATTGCCGTCTTGACACTTCTCCTCGTCCTCGGTTCCGTTGCTGCGACACCGGCGGCGCTCCGCGCGGCCCAGAGCGCGACCCCAACGCCAGCGCCCGGCTTCGACGAGGTGGTGGCGCTGGTGACGGGTGGTGGCCACACCCTGGCCCTGCGCGACAACGGCACAGTCTGGGGTTGGGGCACCAACAGCGACTGGGAACTGGGCGTTACGACGCCGTCGGGTCCCCGTGGCAGCTCCACGCCGGTCCAGGCCGCCGGTCTCGACCAGGTGCGGAGCATTGCGACGGGCAGTGACCACGGCCTGGCCCTACAGGCCGATGGCACCGTGTGGGCCTGGGGCAAGAATGATCACGGGCAGGTGGGGGTCCCGCAGGGTGAGAACTGCCCGTACCATCCGCGTCCGTGCGTCCAGGTGCCCGTCGCCGTGCCGGGACTCAGTGGCATCAAGGCGCTGGCCGCCGCGGAGGACAGCAGTTTTGCCCTGGACGCAGCGGGGAGCGTCTGGGCCTGGGGAGACAATGGGAAGGGGCAGTTGGGAACCGAAAGCGGGGAAGACCGCGTTTCCCCGGCCCGCGTCGCGGGGGTGAGTGATATCGTCAGTCTCTCCACAGCCAATGCCCGTGTTGTTGCCCTCCGTGGGGACGGCACGGTGTGGACGTGGGGCGGGAGCCTCGAGCAGGCCACTCCAGCGCAGGTTTCCGGGCTTCAGGACATGGCAGCGGTAGCAGCCGGGGACGCGCGCGACCTGGCCCTGGGCGCGGACGGCCGGGTGTGGGCGTGGGAGGTGTCGGGGCATCCCACCCCCGCGGTGGTTGCCGGTCTTGGTCCCGTGACCGCGCTCGCGGGCGGGCGGTTGTTGAGCGGCGCGGTGGCAGCGGACGGCACGGTCTGGACCTGGGGGCTCAGCATGAGTGGCACGCCCGAATCCCCAACCCGGATCGACGCCCTCACTGATATCGTCGCGATCATTATCGGCGTGGACAGCAACGTCGCCTTACGGGCCGACGGCACCGTCTGGCAGTGGCAATCCTACGGCCAGCCGCGCCCAATTCCGGCACCAGCATCGGGAACTCCGACAGCCTAGCAGCAGCGCACGCCACCAGCGCCGATGCTCGGTGTGACACCGGGCTCGACACGGAATGCGTGGCTGACATGTAGCCGAAGCTCGTTACTGAGTGCTTTGTCAGCGCCTGCGGCGTAAGCCGTGCTGAATGCGCTCAGTGGTGGTCCCGAATATGCTCTGGTAGGTCAGGCGCCTACGAAGGTGCCGCGTGCTCAGCGGTTCATCCGCCCGCATCAGCCGGTGACACCAGCGGCAACAAACCAGCCCTGGTGCGAGCACGCTCGCACCAGGGCTGGTGAAAAGAGGGAGTGGAGGAGGAAGCGGCTAGAGGTCGTCCGGCACCGCCTGGCAGGTGTAGGTGTTCCCGGTCGGGGTGCAGGCAAAGCCCACCGCGCAGAACGGGAACGTATCGTCCCCATCCCCATTCGGTGCGCCACAGACGGCTCCCTGGCCCCCCGAGCAGTACTCATCAGAGTTACTGCCGTTGACCGGTACTTCGCAGATGTAGCCCTTGGTGCACTGGGTGTCGTTCTGGCAGCGCTGCCCGGGCTGCAGCCCCTTGCCCTTCCCCTTGCCCTTGCCGCGCTTGCGGCGCTTGGCGGAGGTGTCTTCGGAGCCGAGCAGGAGACCGGTGCCCACCGCGGCCGCTGCCGCACCGGCGACGAGCCCCCGCAGGGCGGAGCGGCGGGTGGTGGGGGTGGTGATGGCCCGTGTGAGGGTGTCGAAGGTCGTGGTGTCCATGGCGGCTCGCTCCTGCGGCGGTCTGGTGGCGTTCAGGTCGTTCCTGAACGACCTCCATTTCACCAGGAGTGGGCCGAACGCTCAGCCACGAGCAGAACAGCGACGCTGTCAATTCGGGAACAGGGGATGGCGCGGCCGGGGAGCAGTCGTCTGGCCGCGGCTGGATGAATCAGTCGAAGCGCAGCCAGCCACGCTGCAGGGCCGTCACCCAGAGCATTCCGGCCACAAACCCGATCGCCGGGTTCGCGGTCGCGCTCAGGGCAGCAACCACGAGCAGGGGGAACAGGTCCTGTCCGGCGAACCGTTGCGGTGCGGATGAAACGGCGAGTTCGACTCCCGAGAAGAAGAGCAGGCTGCCCAGTACGGCGGCCGGCACCATCGCCAGCAGCGCGAAGGCGCTGTCGCCCAGGAGAACACCCATGGCCAGGAAGGCGATCCCGATCAGGACGGGGGCTGCCCCGGTGCGGGCGCCAAAGCGGTAGTGGCCGGCGATTCCGCCCGCGCCGTGGCACATCGGGTACCCGCCAAAGGGTGCGGCGATCAGGTTGCCCAGCCCCGTGGTGATCGCCAGGTTGCGCTCGGTGACCCGCGCGGATCGGCCCGGCAGGAGCTGGCGCGTCACGGCCGCGGTTGCCACCACGGCGTTGGTGAGCGTCAGGGGAATCTGCGGCAGCACGGCCAGTTCGGTCCCGCGCAGCACGTCATCCCACGTCGGGCGGACGAGGGACGGCAGGTGAATTCCCAGCGTCAGGTGGGGTAGCGGCGCGCCGGTGCCGGTGACCTGCGCCAGGAAGATGCCCAGGCCCAACGCCACGAGTGCGGCCGGCAACCGCTGATTGCCGAGCAGCAGCACGGTTACGACCGAGATGACCAGCCCGAGCCAGAGTTGCTCTTGCAGCAGGCGCACGCCCAGCCCGGCCAGGCTCAACCCAAGTCCGAGCTGGATACCGGCGGCGACTGTTGGCGGGATAGCTGCCGCCAGCCGCGAGACGAGACCGGTGACTCCGATCAGGAAGAACACGGCGCCGATGACGATACCGGCCCCGGCCACCTGGGGCGGCGTCATGGGGACGATGAGCAGGACGGCGGAAGCCGCCTTCATCGGCTGCACCCCCATTGGCACCCCGTAGAAGAGACCGGCGACCAGGTAGAAGAGCCCAAAGGAACTCAGCACGCCTGTCGGGGCCATGCCCGCGACCGTAATGGCGCCGATGATGTGCGGCAGGAAGGTGCCCAGGTCGCCGACGGCGCCGGCGACCTCCTGGCGGTTCCACGCGAAGCGTGGGAGAGCTGGCGATTCGTCGCGGTTGCCCGGCCCGGACAATTCCTGAGTTCCTGGCTGCAGGCTCACGATCCCTGCTTCCACGCGGTGACGACACCCATCTGCGTCATTGTGGCGTGTTCATGGATGTTTTGCCCGGGGCCGAATGGTGGTTGCTACTCGACGGTAACCGGCACCTCGTAGACCGCGTTCATGAGATACCCCTTGGCGTTCCACGCCACCGTGTCTGGCTGGGTCAGACCCCGCTCATCGTATGCACGGGATCGGAGCTGCGTACCTCCGGCGGTAGCCTGCCAGGGCTGCTCGAACCGCACCCAGGAGCGGCGTCCCGCCTCGAGCACGATGGGCGCGTCGCTCCATGTTTCGCCGCCGTCCGAGCTGACCTCGACGCGGGCAATTGCTCCCCAGCCGCTCCAGGCGTAGCCCGCGATCGTCTGTGGTCCAGCGGGGAGGGTGGCGTCTGGCACCGGCGACGTGATCACCGACTTCACCGGCATGGTCGTGACGGGGGACAGGACGCGCTCCTGCTCGTCGATGATGACGTAGCTCTCCGCGTTGTAGTGCCCGGCAAAGGCGTGGTCGATCACCTCCAGGCCGACGATCCACTTGGTGGACGCAATGCCGCCCCAGCCGGGAACGAGCAGGCGCACCGGCCCGCCGTGGGGCGCGGGCACCGGCTCACCGTTCATGGACCAGACCAGCAGCGTGTCGGGATCGAACGCCTTGTCCAGTGGCAGCCCGCGCTGCATTTCCGGAAAGTCTCCGCCCTGGGAGACGATGTCAACGGCGCCCGCCTGCACGCCGGCCAGGTCGAGGACTGCCGCCAGGGGTGTGCCGACCCACTCCGCATTCCCTATCGCGGTGTTGCCCCATTTCGTCCCTTCCACCTCGGGCACGAAGCGGGAACGGCTGTCTCCCGAGCACTCCAGGAAGGCGGTCAGCGTGCGCTGCGGCAAACCCTGCAGATCGTCGAGGGTGAGATCAAGGGGCCGATCGACCAGGCCGGTGACCGCCAGCCGCCAGCCGGCCGGGGAGATGTCGAACGAGACAGGGCCGTTGGACCGGATAAAGAAGAGGTCGTTCGGCACCGTCAGGCCGTCGATCAACTCCAGGGGCGTCCCGAACGTGGTGGACCCGTACGGGATGAGGCGTGGGTCCTTGTCGAGACTGGCCAGGATTTCCCCGGGTGAGGGTGTCGCCTCGGGCGCGGCGGTCGGGGTGGCGTCCTGAGCGGTGGCTGTCGTGGCCAGGATGTCGGTGATGGCCGCGGCTGAGAATCCGGCTGCTGCAAGCCGGGCCATGAGTTGACGCCGGTTCATGGTGGTGGGGGAGTGCTGCGTCGAGGAAGGCGCGTGAGAGGGGACAGGCATGGGATGACTCCTTGCCGGCATCCGGAACATCGTGCCCCGAGACCCCGGAGTGATTCACCTAAGTCTACTAACTTAGTAGACATCCACGGTAGGTGGTCACCCAGGCCCTGTCAATATTCAGGTGGTGAGTAGGGAGGGGGACGCGGCGCCTGGCACTGCGTTCCCGGAGAGTGGGGTAGGCGACGTTCCTAGAGATCCATGACTGCCTCGGCTACCGGGGACGTGCCCGCGGCCGGCTTTGCCGCCGCGGGTTGAATCCGGCCACCGAGCAGAGCCACCGCCACGCCAACGAGCGCCACCACCGCCAACCCTGCCTGCAGGCCGCCGAAGGCCGAGGAGACCAGGCCGATGGCGGGTGGCCCGACCAGGAACCCGGTGTACCCGGCCGTAGCGACCGCGGCAATGGCCGTGCCAGCGGGTACCCCGGGGGTGCGTCCTGCCGCCGTGATCAGCACAGGGAAGGGCGCGGCCAATCCGGCCCCGACGCAGGCGAATCCGATGAGCGCGAGTGGCACCGATCCGGCCAGCAGCGCGACGCCGAGCCCGAGCGCCACCAGCACGCCACCGGCCCGGATGACCCGGACTGGCCCGAGGCGTTGCACGAGACTATCCCCGGCGAAGCGCCCGCCGGCCATGGTCAGCGAGAACGCGGTGTACCCGAGCCCACCCACGGCCGCCGTGGCGCCCAGGACGTCACGCAGGTAGACCGCGCTCCAGTCCGCAACCGCTCCCTCAGCCAGGAGAACCCCGAACGCCAGCGCACCGATACCCGCCAGCGGGCCAACGGGCAGTGCGAACGTGGGTCCATCCTCCGCGCTCTCGGCCGCCACGGGCAGGAGGCGCCGCGAGGCGACCAGGGCCAGGAGCGCCAGCGCCGCACCGGTGCCAAGCAGGTGCGGAACCGGAGGCACGCCGCGCCCGGCAATCACCGCGGCGATGAAGGAGCCAAGTAGTGCCCCGGCTGAGAAGGTGCCGTGAAACGAGGACATGATCGGGCTGCCCCAGCGCTCCTCAACGGCTGCGGCCTGGGCGTTCATGGCCACGTCCAGTGCACCGTACGCCGCGCCGAAAAGGAAGAGTGCGGCAAAGAGCAGTTGCGCCGATGGCGCTAGGGCCGGCAGAACCAGGGTGGCGCAGGCGAGCAGGGCGGCGGCCAGGGTGACCCGCCGGCTGCCGAAGCGGGCGATGGTCCACCCAGATGCCGTCATGGCCACGACCGAGCCAGCGGCGGTGCCGAGTAGGGCCAGGCCGAGGGTGGCGTCATCCAGGTTCAGCGTCGCCTTGACGTCCGGAATGCGCACGGCCCAGGCACTGAACGCAAGGCCCGCCAACACGAAGAACGCGATGACGGCCGCACGAGCGCGGCCGATCTCTCCCTGGAACCACGGAACCATCGGTACCTCTTGTCCGCCCACCGGGCCCGGGGCCCGCCCTGCTCAGAAAACACAGTGGGCGAGCCTACTCCGGATCGGGCGAGAGGGGGAGTGGGCGCTGTCAGGTAGGGATTGTCGTCCTGTTCCGCGCGCACGTGCATTGTCATTGCAGGCCGGGCGGCGTGCAGGGGATTGCAGGTTTTCGCCCGAAAGGGCCAGCGGAAAGGATCACGATGGTGGACAATGCGAGCACCGTGATCGACGTCAGCGTTGGTCCGCGCATGTACGAAGGAGGAGTTCCTGTGGACAAGGGAAGCAAACTCTTCACCTCGAAGGTCTCGCGGCGGAAACTGGTCCAGGCGGGGAGTGCGGCGGCCGGTGCCCTGGCCGCGGGCGGCTCGCTGCAGTCAACGTTCGCCGCTCCCTATTTCGCGCCCAACCGATTCCAGGGCGAGAAGTTGACCGTGCTGTACATGCAGTCCGGCACCTACGATGAGGCCGCGCGGCTGATTGCGCCCGAGTTCGAGAAGGCGACCGGCGCCACGGTCGAGGTCGTTGCGTTCCCGTACCAGAACCTGCACGACAACGCCGCCAACGACCTGGTGACGCAGACCGGCGCCTATGACGTCATCGACGTGGCGGGCCAGTGGGACGGCGAGTTCGCACCCTACCTGGTGCCGCTCGATGACTACGTCGAGCGGGACGGCATCAACGGCGATGACTTCATCCCCAATATCTGGAAACTCAACGGTTTGTGGGATGGCAAACGCAACGGTATCCCGAACGCCAACGACGCCCGGGGCATCATTTATCTCACCGACCTCTACGAAAAGGCTGGGGTGAGCATTCCCAAGACCTGGGAGGACTACAACGCCAACGCCGCGAAGCTGACCGGAAACGGCATCTACGGTGCATCGTGGACAGGTCTCGGCGAACAGCTCCAGGGCTCCTGGCTCAGCCGCTACTGGGAGTCTGGCCAACCCCTCTGCGAAGAGGACTGGCGCCCCGCCTTCGTCAACGACGCCGGCGTCAATGCCATCCAGTTGCTCCGTGATGCGCTTCAGTACGCGCCTGAGGGGATGCCGGGGTGGGACATTCCCACTCACATGAACGCCGTGCTCTCCGGCGAGTTGGCGCAGTCCGAAGTCTGGCCGTCATTCATCCGGGCGGACGCTCGTAATCCGGACAAGTCCAAGATTGTCGACCGCTGGGCACTCACTCCCTTCCCTGGCCCCTCCGAGCTGAGCCTCTGGAACCTGGCCATCCCGGCCACCTCGCCGCGGCAGGACCTGGCCTGGGAATGGATCAAGATGTACACCTCGCCGGAGAATGCCAAGCGCTTCGCGCAGCAGTTCGGTGTCGGTTCGCCACAGCTGGCGACCTGGTCAGATCCCGAGCTCACCGCGCTCTACCCCGAGTACCCGCAGATCCTGGCAGCCATCGAGAATGGCAAGCCGATCTGGCGGATCCCGCAGTTCCCGGCCGCGTGGGACGTGCTGCAGAAGGAGCTCGAGAAGACCGTTTACCAGGGGGCGGACCCGCAGGCGACGTTGCAGACGATCGCCGACGAGTGGAACCGCCTGCTCGATCAGGACCCACCGACGGCTCCCTACACCGAGTAAGGTGAAATCCCTTACCCCAGCCCCTCTCCCGGTGTGCGGGAGAGGGGAGATGAAGCTCGCGGCTGGGGTCGGAAAGTGGCGTCGCCAGGCCAGGCCTGGCGCATACGCTTGCCACCGAAAGCCCCTCTCCCGCGCACCGGGAGTGGGGTTACGGTGAGGGTACGTTCGGGGAGTCACGCTCGTGGCGGCTGATGCAATGCAGGTCAAACGCCCGCGCAAGCCTGGGCGCTGGAGTGAGTCGCCGGTTTTTGTCATCTTCCTGCTCCCGGCCCTCATCTTCCTGGCCTTCACCAGTGTCTACCCCCTGGCGCGGACCTTCTGGCTGAGCTTCCACACCTGGTTCATGAACAAGCCAAACACCAGCCCGCAGTGGGTGGGTCTTGGCGAGTACCAGAACACGCTTGCCGACGGTGTCTTCCGCACCTCTGCCCTGAACACGGCCGTGTTCGGCGTCGGCACGGTGACGGTCGAGATGTTCCTGGGATTGGCGCTGGCTCTGGCGCTCACGAGTGGCGGGGGAGGCATCAAGATCGCGCGCTCGATCCTGCTGGTGCCGATGATCATGACGCCGGTAGTGGTCGGGGTGCTCTGGCGCATCCTGTTTTACGACAAGGGGCTGGTCAACTACCTCCTGTCATTGGTCGGGTTGGGGCCGGTCCTCTGGTTCGTTCATCCCGTCTGGGCATTCATCGGGGTCATGCTTGTCGATATCTGGCAGTGGACGCCCTTTGTGATGATCGTTCTCACGGCGGCGCTGGCCTCACTCCCCGGTGAGCCGTTCCGGGCAGCGCAGATCGACGGCGCCTCAAGGTGGCAGATCTTCCGCTACCTCACGCTGCCGATGCTCACGCCGGTCCTGCTGGTGACGGCGCTGCTGCGCTTCATGGATGCGATCAAGGTCTTTGACACCATCTATGTCCTGACCGGCGGCGGCCCGGGTTACGCGACGGAAATGCTGTCGTCGTACATCTACAAACAGGGCTTGCGCTACTTCAACATCGGCGGCGCGGCGGCCGCCTCCTGGATGTTCCTCCTCGTGATTGTGGTGATCTCGATCGTGATGATCCGTTTGCGGGCGCGGGCAGGGCGGGCGGAATGAGCCGTGTGATGTCCGTGGCGGGGTTGCGCCGGCAGGTCAGCCGGGTCGCCCTGGTGAGCAGTCGATGACGGCCACCACGCTGTCTCCTGCGGGGAGCACTCGCCGCACCGGGTCACGTGCCCGGGCGTCTGACGTGGGCTGGGCGCTGCTGCGCTGGGCCACGGTTGGGCTGGCCCTCGCGATAACAATCGTGCCCTTCTTCTGGCTGGTGACGACGTCATTCAAGCGCCAGATTGACTACCTGGCGTATCCGCCGGAAATCATCCCGCCCGCCTGGACGCTCGATGGCTACCGTGTGCTCTTCGAGCAGCAGGACCTCGCGCATTTCTTTGCGAACTCGGTCATTGTCACGTTGGTCTCGACGGCCCTGGCGGTCTTCATTGGGGCGCTGGCCGCCTACAGCCTGGCTCGGGCTCGCCTCCCGTTCCGGCTGAACGGCATTCTGGCCTTCTGGATGCTGTTGACGCGGATGTACCCGGCAATTGCGACGGCCATCCCGTACTTCCTGATCATGCGGGATCTACGCCTGCTCGACACGCTGCCGGCGTTGATTGTCACCTACACCGCGTTCAATCTCCCTTTCGTGATCTGGCTGCTGATCGGCTTTTACGAGGAGCTGCCCATTGAGCTCGAGCGGGCGGCGATGATCGATGGCTGCAGCGTCTGGTTGCGATTCCGAAAGATTGTCCTGCCCCTCTCGGCGCCGGCATTGGTCGCGACGGCGATCCTCTCGGCTGTGCTGGCCTGGAACGAGTTTCTCTTCGCCGTCATGCTGACGCGAGTAAACGCCAAGACGTTGCCAGTGGTGATGTCCGGCTTCATTACGGACAAGGGCACGCAGTGGGACCAGATGACGGCGCTGGGCGTGATCACCGTGCTGCCGGTGCTGGTCTTTGCGCTCGCCGTGCAGCGCTACCTGGTGCGCGGCCTGACGCTTGGGGCGGTCAAGGAATGAGCGGGTTGAGCGCAACAGCCTGACCCTCTCGTGGGGTCGGCGCGTGCGCGAGGAGCAGAGTCTTGGGTTCAGTGCGGTTCGAGCATGTCACCAAGCGCTACGGCAAGGTCGAGGCGGTCAAGGACCTCAACCTCGATATCCCCGATGGGCAATTCATGACCCTGGTCGGGCCGTCTGGTTGTGGCAAGAGCACCACGCTGAACATGCTGGCCGGGCTGGATGACGTCACGGAAGGCGAGATTTACATCGACGACCAGGAGGTGAGCCGTCTCCCGCCGGGAGAACGCGATATCGCCATGGTCTTCCAGAACTACGCCCTCTACCCGCACATGAGCGTCCGCGACAACCTGGCGTTCGCGCTGATGGTCCGCAAGGAATCGCGCGAGGCGATCCAGCGGAAGGTTACCGACGCGGCGCGGCTGCTCGGCATCGAGGAACTGCTCGATCGGAAACCACGGCAACTTTCGGGCGGCCAGCGCCAACGCGTCGCCCTCGGTCGCGCGCTCGTGCGTGAGCCCCGGCTCTTTCTCCTTGACGAACCGCTCTCGAACCTGGACGCCAAGCTGCGCGTGCAGATGCGGGCTGAGTTGAAATTGCTCTTCGACCGCCTGGCAACAACCGTGGTCTACGTGACGCACGACCAGGCGGAAGCGATGACCATGTCCGACCGGGTGGCGATCTTCGACAAGGGCGTCGTGCAGCAGGTCGGGACACCGCTCGAGCTCTACGACAAGCCGGCCAACGCGTTCGTGGCGGGCTTTCTTGGTTCCCCACCCATGAACTTCCTGGAGGGGGAGATCGCCGATGGCCAGGTCCGCGGCAGTGGTTACGCGTTCACCTTGCCCGCGTGGGCCGGCAGCATGGCGCGCGGCGCGGCGGTAATCCTGGGCCTGCGCCCCGAGGATATTTCCCTGAGAGAGGGAGCCGGCCCGGTCGCGGCGTCTATATCGCTGGTAGAGCCGATGGGCTCCTCAACGATTGTCTACACACGGATTGGCGAGAATCTCGTCGCGATCGAAACGGGGAAGGACACGAACCTTGGCGCCGGGTCAACAGTCTCGCTCGATATCGACCCGAACCGGCTGCATCTTTTCGACGCGGTGACCGGGCGCTCGTTGGCTCCCGCGCAATAGACACGCCTACGGCGCACCCTCGCAGCCTGCGAACCATGAGGAGACGCCAATGCCACTGTGCCCTGCAAACCCGACTATTCCGCCGCGATCGATCCCAGTAAGCCTGCCTCCTTTACCGCCGGACTGCTCGTCAGGTAGAGCACCATCCCGCTGACTGGAGCCTGGATTTCGGCGACCTCGTCACCGTAGAGATTTTCGATCCGCCCGATCCGCTGGCCCTGGACGACTTCTTCCGTCAGGTGGACCTCCGGCAGCCACATCCCCTCGACTGGTGTGTTGAAGCCGTTCGAGGAGGTGAAGGTGCGTTGGCCAGGGGTCGGTTCTGGGTCTCCCGCGAGCGCGCCGAGGTAGCGCAGGACGTTCGCGATGCCGCGCAACTGCATCTGGGTTTCGGGCTCGGTGAGCAGGCCACGCCCGCCAGCTTCACTGGTGATGGCTGGAATGCCGGCGGCAGCCGATGAGGCGCTGGTCGTGCCAGGGTTTGGCCCGCCGGTCGGCTGCGTGGCGACGACGTACGGCAGCCCGAACGCTTCGGCCATGCCACGTGCCACGCGGTCGACCTCAGCGCTACCCGAGCCCCGGCAGATCGTGAAGGGCAAGAGATCCTCGAAGACGTCACCACAGTGGAGGTCGATCAGGTGCGTTGCGGCTGAGATGATGTTCGTGAAGATCGCGTCGGCGAGGACGTCGGTGAACGTGCCGGCCGGATCACCAGGAAAGCAGCGGTTCGGATTCTTGCCGTCAATCGGGCAGACAAAGGCGCTCCGCGCGTAGAAGGCGGGCGGATCGACAACCGGCAGGGAGACGATCGTGCCACGCAGTTGGGCCGGGTCGAGGTCGCGCATGAAGCGGATGTTCGCCGCGATCGGCGGATACTCGCCGGCGTGCACACCCGAAATGAGCGCCACCGCCGGTCCGTCCGTCATGCCCCGGGCGACGACAAAGGGCCATTCCCAGCCGGCCAGCGCCGGATGCGAGAACCGGAGCACGCCCCGGCGTTTTTCGCCCGGTGCAGGCAGGGGTGGCCGATCGACGGCGTACAAGAGCCCGTTTGCGTCGCTCATTGGGCATGCCTCCGGGAACATGAGCTGGCCAGTGCGTGGCCGATTCCAGGCTGGCATTCTCTGCCAGAGGTGGTGAAGCGGCAAGCGCCACGCCGTCGCCCTCGCCTCCGCACCCTGAGGCTGGAGCTAACCGTGTCGCTCATGCCGGGCAACTCTGGGGTGGCGGAGCGCGAATCGTCGCTGCTGCGGGACGAAAGAGCGCCGAGGGGCGGAGGCTGGTCGTCTGAGTTGGGAAACGCGTTCTCCCGCACTTACGAGCAGCAAGGCGTGGTGCCAGGCTATGTCCCGGCCGCGGCCGTTACCGGCACCTCGGACGCCAGTTGCACCGCGCCGCCGTCAGGGTCAGTGAGCCACGCCACGCGGAGTCGTCCGACAGTGTCGACGTCGAAGTCGTGCGGCTGGCTGATGACCTTTGCGCCGCGCGCGATCAACCGGTCGAATGCGGCGTCGACGTCATCGGTCCAGACGACGACCTCGGCCCGCTTCGGTCCTGCGTCTACGTCCAGGCCGTGTACAGAGCGCGCGGCTTCGATACTGGCAAACCCGAGTACCAGCCCATCCAGCCGGACCTCAACGTGGTCAGGTTGGCCGCTGCGCGGCGTCCGGAACGTCTCGACGAAGCCGAGTTCCTCGGTGTAAAAGCGCACGGTTGCTTCCACATCTTGTACGTAGGTGTTGACCTGTGGATTGCGGAACATGTCCCGTTCCCCTCCCTGTTCTCGCGCTCGCAGCGGCAAGGTGCCGCCGGTTCATCATGTCGTTCTCGCGGGGGTCTCCCCTCCCGTCGATACACGGGACTTGAGTTCGTGAATGCGGTTGGCGAGAAACGTCGCCTCGGTACGGTTCCTGGTTAGCTGCAGCGCGTGCTCGTACCCCGCAATGGCCTCCTCGATGCGCTCCAGGCGCCGCAGGAGGTCCGCGCGCGTTGCTGCCAGGTAGGGATAACCAGCGATGAGCGGGTCCTCGGAAAGCTGCTCAAGCTCCCGCATCGCTTGCGCCGGACCTTCAGCAAAGCTGACCGCCACCGCCCGGTTGAGCGCCACGACCGGCGACGGCCAGCGATCGAGCAGCAGATCGTACAGGCCCACCACCTGGCGCCAGTCAGTGTCCTCCCAGCGAGGCGCCTCCGCGTGGACCGCCGCGATGGCGGCCATCAGGGCGTAGCGCCCGGCAGGCGGGCGTGTCAGGGCGAAACGCACCAGCTTGAGGCCTTCCGCAATGGCGCCCTGGTCCCAGGCCTGCCGGTCCTGGTCGGCCAGCAGCATCAACTCGCCCTGCGGGCTGAGCCGCGCCGGCCGCCGGGCATCCGTCAGGCAGAGGAGCGCGAGGAGTCCTGCAACCTCCCCATCATCCGGCAGGAGCGTTCGTAGCATCCTGGCCAGGGAAAGCCCCCGGGCGGCGAGGTCACCGCGCACGAGGGTCTCCCCGCTACTCGCGGTGTGCCCCTCCGAGTAGACCAGGTGGATCACGTCGAGAACTGAACCGACCCGGGCGGGAAGGTCTTCGGCCGCGGGCACGCGGTACGGGATGCGTGTCTCAGCGATCTTGCGCTTGGCCCGTGTGATGCGGGCCTGCATGGTGGCCTCCTTGACGAGGAAGGCGCGAGCGACCTCCGGCGTCGAGAGACCGCACACCAACCTGAGGGTCAGCGCTACCTGCGCCTCGCGGGAGAGGGCGGGGTGGCAGCAGGTGAAGACCAGCCGCAGGCGGTCGTCGGGGAAGGTCTGATCGTCCGGCTGCGGCTCCTCGGGGGCGAGGATGTCTGGCACCAGGAGTGGGAGTTTCCTGGCGAGTGTTGCCTCGCGACGCCGCACTTCGATTGCCCGGCGCCGTGCGACGGTTGTCAGCCAGGCTCCTGGCCGCTGCGGGATGCCCCCCTTTGGCCACCGTGCCAGCGCCTGCGCAAACGCGTCCTGGGCGCACTCCTCCGCCAGGTCCAGGTCGGCCGCCACGCGTGCGGTGGCGGCCAACACAAACGCCCACTCCTGCTCGTAGACCGCTGCCACCATCCGCGCCACATCAATGGGCCGGTGGGGTGTGTCTCCCACGAGCTGGCTAGCTAGGGATGATTGGGCGCAGCTCGATGCCCCCGGCGAGGGTCGGGATCTGGCGGGCAATGGCCAGGGCCTGGTCGAGATCGTCGGCCTCGATGACGTAGTAACCGCCTAGGACCTCCTTGGTTTCGGCAAAGGTGCCGTCCGTCACCGCGACTTCACCGTTTGCGCCCTTGCGGATCGAGGTGGCCGCGTCACTGCCGGCAAGCCGCGCTCCCCCTCGAATGGCGTGACCATTGGCGCCGCCAAACTCATGATGTGCCCGCTCGATCTCGGCGGTGTCTTCCTCAGTCGCGGTCGCCCATCGTGCTTCATTGTCGTAAATCATCGCCAGGTAGTTCGCCACGATCTTCCTCCGCGTGGTCGTTGAGGAACCCGTTGTCCCTCTCTTGTCATATCGATGGATGAGCGTAGAGAAAATCGACACCGACATCAAAAGCAAGCCGGTCGATAGCCGGAGCGCCCAGGCGGCTGCCGTTCAGGAGGATCTTTTACCGATGCTGGACCGCGCGTCCTGGTGGCGGAGGGCTTGGCATCCGGTATGCATTAGGACTCATCCGTAAGGTGGTGTCCAAATCTTCGCCGGATCATGTCTCGCATGAGGCGGTTTCGGGTGAAGAACACGCGGCCAGCAACCGAAGACACAGGAGATATCCGTGGCTCAGACGGCACAGCCTGCCCAGGGGCGGGCGATGTGGTTCCAAGAGTGCGTGAACCGGCGGGCGACGGAGACTGGGCGTTCCAGACTGACAGCAGCTCAGGTTGACCGCCTGTATGACTTGTGGCGCCGCACGGGGTGGGCGCCCATCTCGGGGGACATCGAAGACGTGCTGCGGCCCGTGGAATCGGCGGCGTCGAGCAGGGTCCGTGACGAACTCCACAGTTTGCAGCGACTGGGCCTTGAGGCCTGGCTCGCCAGAACAGCCGTGCGTCACGGCGTGACGATCGGTGATCTCCGGAGCATCCTCGACGCCAAGGTGGCTCGCTGGTCCAGCCCGGGGCAGCCGCTACCGGACGCTGACTTCCTGGCCGAAGGTCTGGCCTACGCCATCTGGCAGTACGAGGAGTTGGCTCGCCGCGTGGCAAAGAGCTGGGGCCTCTGGTGACTCGCCGCTAGCTCCTGCTGCCGCAATTCGCCCAGCCCGATCCCAGTACGCGCACCGTCCTCCCCGAGGGCGGTGCGCGTCATTGCATGTGGAGGTTGCGCCCGGAAACAGGTGACACTCTCCGGGTCCGCTCAACAGGCCATGAGCGAGACGTGGTCACCGTTTGCGCTCCTGCCGCGACTGGCAGAGAGGCTGGCAGGATGGTGACAAAGTCGGGCGTGCCCGGAACTCCAATGCTTCTGCCCTCCGCGAACACGTCGCAAATCGCATCTCCACCATGCTGTTGGCCCCGCTCGCGATGCGAGGCGCTTACCAGCTTTGGCTGGCCCTTTCACAGGTCGTGATCGTGATCTCGTTGCGCAGGTCCTCGCACTGGCTTGCCAAAAATGGTGCGAGGAGCGAATTCCCGGGCCCGGCAGTCTCGGTGAGCAGCATGAGCTACATAAATGCGCATCATATGTGTTTCACGTGTTGCTCTCGGCTGGGATTCAGCGTGACCGCCTGGATTGTGGCGGCGTCACGCCATATGTGTCCCGCTCTGTAGGAACATCGCGCACGACGGACCGACGCGCTGGGTGAAGCTCGCCGCCCCGATCTCATCTCAAATTTGCAAGAATACAAAGCCGGACTCATTTTCTAATTAATTTTCACTTCTATATATGCGTATATTGTGCACTTATACCTAATTATTGGTAGTATTTGCTGAGTAACTCTTGCAGCACCGGGAATCTGTTCCCGTGCGGCGTCCCTCCACATATCGATGAGTGAAAGGGGGCAAATCCCTGGAACGATCGTCGCCGGGTCACGAGGAGACCTCATCGGGACCGTGGGTTCTGCGAGTTCACCCCGGGTTCCCCAGGCGTTGAGGCGACCAACCTCCACGCCTCATTCCGCGGAAAGACGTTGCACAGCACAGGAAAGTGAGCCCGACCATGCAACGCGAGTTCGATGATCTGGCCGTATCCCTGGCCACCGGGCAATCACGTCGTGGCACGTTGAAGAAGTTGCTACTCGGCGCTGTCGGCATCCCGGCGGTGGCTGTTGGAACCCTTGGACTACCTGGGGCCGAGGCGAAAAAGAAGAAGCACAAGCACAAGCACAAGAACAAGAAGAAAGTTACCCTCTGCCACAACGGGCAGACGATTACGGTCTCCAAGAAGGCCAAGAAGAAGCACCTGAAGCACGGTGACACGCTTGGCCCCTGTAACACGCCGGCTTGTACGCCGGACACGAACCCCTGTGGAAACCGCGAGTGCGGCTCGGTCGATAATGGGTGCGGCGTCGACGTTTCCTGCGGGGAGTGCACGGCTCCGGAAATCTGCAATTCCAACACCGGGCAGTGTGGCTGTACGCCGGACCAGGACCCGTGCGGAGGTCGCGAGTGCGGCAGCGTCGATGACGGCTGCGGCCAGCAGGTTGCCTGCGGCCCCAACGGTGGGGCATGTTCCGGCTCTGATACCTGCAACAACGCTGGCCAATGCGTCTGCACTCCAGATCCGAATGCCTGCGCCGGCCGCGAGTGCGGCTCGGTGGACGACGGCTGCGGGACGCCGGTCCAATGCGGGACATGTACTTCCCCCGAAACATGCGATGCCGGCACTGGTCAATGTGTGTGCGTCCCAAACCCTGATGCATGTTCAGGGCGCGAATGCGGCAGCGTCGATAACGGCTGCGGCCAGCAGGTCCAGTGTGGTGTGAACAACGGGGATTGCCCGACCGCGCCGGAGTGCAACTCTGCCGGTATCTGTGACAACGGTACCGGGCAGTGCACCTACACCATCGCTGGCGCGGAGATTGGCAGCCCTTGCGGCTTGAACGACACAGGTATCTGCGTCCAGAACGGTGACGGCAGCGGCACGTGTGTGGCCACGAACGATGGCTCTGAAACGTGCATAGGGGCTGATCCCTGCGGTGAAGAAAATCCCCCGCGCCAATGCGCCACGTCCAACCCGTGGGGACAGGGTGACTGCGGTTGCTACTCGACCACCGAAGCGGGCGGTCTCTGCCTCAGGCGAATCACCTCAGGGCCGAATGCCTTTACCTATCCGTATAGCGCTGTCGGGTGCTTCGGTACCGAGACGCGCCGAGGTTGCAACGTCAGTTCAGACTGTGCGGCAGGATCGGTCTGCGCGCCGCTGGATGCGCTTGGAACGGGGACAGGGACGTGCTGCCCTGGATATGACGGGTTCCGGGGCGCATGCATTCAGGTTGCAACCGACATCTGTACCGCCCCTATGCCGAACTAGAGACGCCACGTGAACAGGGGAGGCGGAGAGGCCTCCCCTGATGATCTTCCCCGCGCAAAACATCAGGAAGGAACGTACACTCGCATGGACGCGAAACAATTCGATTCGATCGCCAGGGCGCTTGCCGGCCAGGCCTCACGCCGAGTCCTGGCCGGCGGGTTCGCCAGCGGCGTACTCGGCGCGGCCTTCCACCTAGTTCCACAGACTGACGCAGAGGCAAAGCGCAAGAAGCGTAACGACAGGGACGACGATCAGGTAGACGCGGAAAAGAAGCACAAGAGAAAGAAAAAGAAGAAGGTCACCCTCTGCCTGAATGGGCAAACCATCAAGGTTTCCAAGAAGTCCAAAAAGAAGTTTCTGGGCCGGGGCGCAACGCCTGGTGCCTGCCCGGAGACGCCAAACTGTATCCCAACGGACCCAAATGCGTGCGCTGGCCGGAAGTGTGGCACAGCCAACGACGGCTGCAAGGATATTCCTTGCGGGAGTTGCACCAGCCCTGAAACCTGCAACACCACTACTGGGCAATGCGAAGCCTGCACCCCGATCCAGAACCCATGCGGTAATAGGGTGTGCGGAACAGTCGACAATGGTTGTGGCACCCCGGTCCCGTGCGGGCTGGATAACGGCAATTGCCCAGCCCCCGAGGAGTGCAAGGCCGCCGGGACGTGCGGCAGCGACGGTCAATGCACCTACCCGGACGTAGCCGACGATTCCCCGTGCGGCATGAATAAGTGCAATCACACGTGCCAGAGTGGGGTGTGCACGGACATCCCCGTCGTCTGTCCGAACGACAATCCCTGCGAGGTAAGCACCTGCGATCCGAACACGGGGACCTGCTCCTCGGCCCCGAAGGGGTGTCCGCCAGCGCCTGAGTGTCAGGGTGGGCCTGGTGTCTGCGATCCTCAGACAGGCCAATGTTCGTACACCAACGAGCCAAACGACACCCCGTGCCACATGAACAAGTGCAATCACACTTGTCAGGAGGGGACATGCACGGACATTCCCGTGGTCTGCCCACCTGCAGGTGAGTGCCAGGCGAGTCTCTGCGATCCCAACTTTGGCACCTGTTCCGCCCCGGTTCCTGCGAATCAGGGTGGGGTATGCAATGGCGGCGCTGGCATGTGCGTGAACGGCACATGTGAAGTGACCAACACCGGCAGTAACACCTGCACTGGTGCCAATCCCTGCCTGCCACCGACCTTCTGTAACACCTCGGAAACCTGCATCTGCTACTCGACGATCGAGGGAGCCGGTTTCTGCATTGATCGCAATCAGGCGATCTGCCCGGCTGCTGATGTCCGGCCGGCTTGCGCATCCAGCGATGAATGCGCCGAGTCTGCGGTTTGCGTGCCACTGAAGGAGACTCCCGACAGCACAACAAGTTGCTGCGGTAATGGCGCCCAGTTCCCCGGTTTCTGCGTTCCGCTATCAGCACGTTGTCCCGCGGAGGTGTAGCGGATAGCTACACCGTCGGCAGCGGCGGCGACGTGTCTCGGTAAGGCATGAACAAGGGGGCGATTCGCCCCCTTGTTCACGTTCCCCACCACCACGAGTCCGAAAGGAAGACACCCTAATGGATGGGAAACGGTTCGATGCGTTCGCCAGGGCGTTGGCAGGACAGGCCTCGCGCCGGGCCTTGACGAGTGGCTTGGCCAGCGGCTCGCTCGGCGCGATCCTGCATTTGCTTCCGCAGCCAGAGGCAGTGGCCAGGCGAAAGAACAGGAAAGACAACGATCAGGCCACGGGTGAGAAAAAGCACAAGCACAAGAAGAAGAAAGTCACGCTCTGCCACAGCGGGCAGACGATCAAGGTCTCCAGGAAGGCGAAGAAGAAGCACCTGAAGCACGGCGATACGCTTGGCCCGTGCCCGGAGACGCCAGGTTGTGTGCCAGAAGCCAATCCTTGTGATGGTCGTGAGTGTGGCAGTGTTGACAACGCATGCGGCGTCCAGGTGGCCTGCGGCGAGTGCACCGCCCCCGACATCTGTAACAACGCTACCGGGCAGTGCGGGTGCATCCCCAACGCGAACCCGTGCGCGGGGCGCGAATGTGGGAGCGTCGATAATGGCTGCGGGTCCCGGTCCCAGTGCGGGACGTGCACCCTACCGGAGGTGTGTGAGGAGGCCACCGGCCAATGCGTGTGCACCCCGGATCCAAATGCCTGCGCCGGCCGCGAGTGCGGCTCGGTGGACGACGGCTGCGGCCAGCAGGTGTCTTGCGGTCCGAACAACGGCGGTTGTGCTGGTGGCGACACCTGCAACGCTGCCGGCGAGTGTCTGCCAGCCGCTTGCGGGAGCTGTAACGGCTGTTGCACAGCCGAAGGCACATGCCTCGCTGGCAGCGACCGGGAGACATGCGGTCATGGCGGCAGGCGCTGCAAGAGCTGCAACCCGGAGGTCGCCTGCGTAAACGGCGAGTGCACGTGCTCCAACGGCGTGAGTTGTGGCCAGGGCTGCTGCACCACCGATCAGAACGGCCGGCCATTCTGCGACAACACCCTTCGCCCCTGTGGAGATACCTGCATCCCGAAGGAGGCATGTTGCACTGGGCTGGACGCCTCCAGTTACCAGTCGCTTCAGCCAGGCTGTCTCCCCACCGAAACGTGTGCTGTCAACGCATCAGGCTTCGGGGAGTGCCGTTGCGGCACGGGAGGCCGCTGTGACCGGAACCAAGGCTGCTGCACGGTGGTTGACGGCCAGGCCACGTGCGACACGTCTCAGCGGCCGTGCGGAGGCATGTGTATTTCGAGAGAGGAGTGCTGCAGCGAGGGCCAGGCTACTGCGGTCGGGGCAGAGTGTGATGATGGCGTCTCCTGTACGTCGGTTACCTGCCGGACCTACACCGGCTCCGGAACTGCCCTTGGCATCTGCGAATACAACGAGACGGCTGGCGCCTGTCCAGAGGCTTGCACCGCTGGCTATGGGTACGGGAATAACTTCCCGGAGTTTCAGCGCGAAGTCCGCTGTGGCTCCAGGAACGGTCAACACTGCTACTGCTGGCGGACGTCCGAAGGCGACAACGTCTGTACGGAAGACTTCTACGAGGCCCCTGCCTGTCGCACCAGCGCAGATTGCGCAAGTGGCCGCGTCTGTATCCGGTCCGGCCTGACGACCGGCAGCAACCGCTGCGCACCAGTTTGCCAGTGAGGTGACGAGCCTGGCTCCTATTCGTCGTGAGGCGGATGGGAGCCAGGCAAGTTGGCGTTCACTGGAGATTTCCTTTCACGTTCCGGCAAGTCATGCCGCCATCCTTTCTCGATGCCGGCTCCGGATGGCCGCGATCGCCGGGCGTGTGTCCGGCTGGATCCCGTGAAGCTCCACTGGCTGAGCAACGCGCCGTCGCCTGGGTCCTCCAGGGATGAAACGTTTGCGACCGCGCATGAATTCCTCCAGGAGGGGTCCGGCGCGTGGTAACCTCGCGGGCTTGCCTTGCGCCTGGACATCACGAAAGGGAAACGCCGTGGACCAGCCCTGCGAGCCGAAGCAAGGTGACCGGGTTCCCATGACCGACGAACAGATTCGCGCCGTCACGCTGGGCGAACTTGCTCCGCCGGCGCGGATCGCGCTCGCCGACTACGATCCCGCCTGGCCCGCGTTGTATGCCCGTGAAGCGGAGCGGATTCGGACTGCGCTCGGGGATCGCGTGTTGCTCCTCGAACATGTCGGCTCCACCTCAGTGCCTGGATTGGCCGCGAAGCCACTCATCGATGTGCTCCTGATGGTGGTTGATTCCAGAAACGAGAGCTCTTACGTGCCCGCCCTGGAGGCCGCCGGGTATGTGTTGCGCATCCGCGAGCCCGAGTGGTTTGAGCACCGTCTCTTCAAGGGGCCCGATACGGATGTCAACCTGCACGTGTTTACGGCCGGGAGCTCCGAGCCGCAAAGGATGCTGCGATTCCGGGACCATCTCCGCGTCCACGCAGCCGACCGCCAACTGTACGAACGCACCAAGCGCCACCTTGCTGACCGCGTGTGGGAGCACGTGCAGAACTACGCGGACGCCAAGAGTGATGTGATCGACGCGATCATGACGCGTGCCCAGGCTAGCGAGCTGAGCCAGGCGCCGGTGGCCAGGATTCCGTGAACGGGCTGCCCCGGCTGACGCCTGCGAGCGCATGAGCCGCTGATACCGTGCGACGTCGCTGGATCATGCCTTCACGATGGCGATCGCCTCGATCTCGACCAGGAAATCGGGGTTGGCCAGGCTCGCGACCAGGGCGGCGCTGATCGCTGGCGGCTGATGCTCCCTGCCCCAGTGCCGCTGGAAGACTTCGAACCCGGGCCGGAGGTCTTGCCCCTCCACGATGAACATCGTCCACTTCACGATATCGTGCAGCGACGCGCCGGCAGCCTCCAGCACGATCCCCAGGTTCTCGAAGATCTGCTCCGTCTGGGCCGCCAGGTCGCCTTTGCCCACGATCTCGCCCTGGGCGTTCACCGCGTTCTGCCCGCCGATGTAGATCGTGCGGCCGGGGTTGGTGACCACGACCGCCTGCGAGAAGGCCGGGTTGCGGTGCATCCGTTCCGGGTTGAGGTGTTCGACGCTCGTCTCCATCGCAGTATCTCCTCCTCGGTCTTGTCCGGCTGTCGCAGAATGGCGGAAGCCTGCGAGTCCCAGCGCCAACGATGTGGCCAGGATTGCGCGGCGTTGCATCTGGCTTCTCCTCCGTCGTCGCTTGCTTGCGATGCAAGGTTCACGCCTGCCGGGCCCCATCCGGGGCGGACCGACATATTGACAGCAGGTCACTCTGCCGTGAAGATGTGGCCATCGTTTGGTCAGACCAAAACATTGGAGGGCGGCTGCGTCGCCGCTGTGCCGCCGTTTCGGGAGATGTATGCAGGCGCCAACTGCCGCCGCAAGCGTGGTGGAGCAGCTCCGGGAGCGCATTCTCTCTGGCGTACTGCAGCCGGGGATGGCGCTGCCGCCTGAGCGCGTGCTGGCCGGTGAACTCGCGGTGAGCCGGGCCACGTTGCGCGAGGGACTCTCCACGCTGTCGCAGATGGGACTCGTTTCCATCCAGCGCGGCCGTGGTGGTGGGGCGACGGTCACTGTGCCCGCGGCGTCGACGGTGTCGTCGAGTATTGCGCTGCTCTTCCAGACGCGCTCCGTAACCGCCGGGCAGTTGGCGGAGTTCCGCCGCGCCCTGGAGGTCGAGGCAGCACAGTTAGCCGCCGTGCGCAGGACTCGGAAGGATCTGGCTGCCATGGAGGCGGCCCTGGCGGCGTATGCGAGCACCGCAGATATCCAGACGCAGAGCGAGCAGGGGCGCGCCTTTCACCACGCCATCGCCCGTGCCAGCGGCAACCCGTTGCTGGCGGAAACGATGGCCTCCCTCAACGAGGCGTTCGCCGAGAGCTTCGAGATGATGCTGCACGTGGCGCCGGACCGGGAAGAGGTCATCCTGGCGCTGCACCAGCCGATCCTTGACGCCATCCGTGCCGGAGATGTCGCCGCAGCACGCCAGCACATGCACACCCACTTCGATCACCTCTTTGCCGTCTTCGCGGCGCAGGGCCTGAGCGGCCATCACCTGGTCGCCAGTGCGGGGCCAGGCCGCACGCAGACCGGCCGGTCAGCCGGTTCGGGGAGGAGGTGAGGCGGCTCCAGGTCGCACCCAGGTATCTCGGACGCGGGTTCATTGCGATACGGAGGAGACCATGCCCCAGTTGAGCATGCGCAAGTCCAGATCAGGATCACGATCTCCGTGGGGTTCCCGGGCGCGCGGAGCGCTCTTCGCCTTCAGTGCGTTGTTGATCGGGTTTTCAGCCGCCGCCCAGGCGCTGGCACAGGAACTGGACACGATCGAGCCCGGCAAGCTCATCGTTGGCTTCAACGGTGACATGCCCATGACCTCCCTCAAGGATGGGCAGCTCATCGGCAGCGACGGCAAGATGATCGCCAAGATCGCGGCGGACCTTGGCCTGGAAGTTGTTCCCTCCCAGGCGGACTGGGCCGCGGTGATCGAGGCCACCAGCTCCGGCCGCAACGATGTGATGCTCGGCGCCATGGGTTGGACCGAAGAGCGCAGCAAGGTGATGACCATCACCGACCCGATTTACTACTTCGGGACGTTGCTGGCGCAGAAGACCTCGACCAACTACAGCACCTTCGCTGACATGGCGGGCAAGAAGGTGGGCACCGTCACTGGCTTCACGCTGGTGCCGGAACTGAAGGCCGTGCCTGGTATCGGCGAGGCCAAGCTCTACGACACCTCGGACGCCGTGATGCGTGACCTGGTCGCGGGCCGCATCGACATGGCGATCCTCGATCCGCCCCTGGTGGAGCTGGCCATCTCGGAGCACCCGGAGTGGGATCTGCACCAGGTCGAGCTGCAGCCGGATCCCGCGTTCCCGATCATGTCCACGAAGTACAACGTGGTCATGGGCGTGCGCAAGGATGCGACCGCACTCGCGGATGCCATCAACGCGGGGATCGCGGATCTCTGGGACACCTGCCAGAACCAGGCCTTCATGGCTGAGTACGGCGTGACCAACCCGAGTTTCTTCATCCCGCCGGATCCGAACCCGCGTGTCGGCGTCGATCGACCCGAGGGTTGGGAATCCCCAACGTTGAATCCGGACTGTGACGCGAACGCCGCCGGCGCCGAGGCGACGCCGGCTTCGTAGGGGAAACCCTCACCCTCAACCCCTCTCCCACCTACTGCGTGGGAGAGGGGGAGGACTGGCGAGCCGGGTGCTTGCCTGAGGGGGAGTGGAGTTTCGACTCGACCAGCACCTTCAGGTGATCTCAAGTTTGTCGAGAGATCTCGGCGCCTCAGCAAACGTCGTTCCCTGTTTACCGGGAACGTTGTTGCATTGTCGTCGCGCGGCGGTCTGGAAGGCCGAGATCTCTCGCAACCGCCTGAGTGTGAGCGCACGGCCGGGGCCGCTGTTGCAGCCTTGTGCGTCACGGAGACCGCATGACCGCACTGCTCAAAGTCGTTGATCTGCACAAGAGCTTTGGCGCAACCGAAGTTCTCAAGGGCGTGGACCTGGATGTCACCCCGGGTGAGACGATCACCGTCATCGGGCCAAGTGGCTCCGGCAAGACCACGCTCCTGCGCTGCATCAACTACCTGGAGCGCCCCACCAGCGGTCACGTCTACATCGAAGACCGCCTGGTCGGGGAGACCTGGGACGGGAAGCAGTTTCGCAGTGTCGGCGACCGCGAACTGGCCAAAGAGCGCACCGAAATGGGTATGGTCTTCCAGCGATTCAACCTGTGGCCCCATCTCAGTGCGCTTGACAACGTCACGCTCGGTCCCATCCGCGTCCTGAAAAAGTCCACCGAGCAGGCACGGGCGGAGGGTCGCGCTCTGCTGGAGAAGGTGGGGCTGGGGCACAAGGCGGACGAGTACCCAGAGCGCCTCTCCGGTGGCCAGCAGCAGCGGGTGGCCATCGCCCGCGCCCTGGCCATGCAGCCGAAGTTGCTCCTTTTCGACGAGCCGACATCCGCGCTCGACCCTGAGCTGATCGGGGAGGTGCTGAACGTGATGCGGGCGCTGGCGCAGGAGGGGAGGACCATGCTGGTGGTTACCCACGAGATGCGCTTTGCCCAGGATGTGGCCGACCGCGTCATCTTCATGGACGACGGCGTGATCGTGGAGGAAGGGCCACCGCACCAGGTCTTTGCGGCCCCACAGCACGCGCGCACGCGGGAGTTCCTGCGCCAGGTCGTGGAGCGGTAGCGGGTCATGCTCTTCTGGGACCGCCTGATCGAGAACCTGCCGTATTTCCTGGAAGTACTCATCCCGGCCGCCGGCATGACGGTGCGCATCGCAGCCGGGGCTTTCGTGCTGGCCATCGTGGTTGGCCTGGTCCTGGCGCTGCTCCAGACGCTGAAGATCTCCGTGGTTACGCTCATCGTTCGCACGTACATCGAGATCGTGCGCGGCACCCCGGTGCTGGCGCAGTTGTTCATTCTCTATTTCGGCCTGACCCAGGTCGGGATCCGCTTCACACCGATCCAGGCCGCCATTATTGGTCTCGGCTTCAATGGCGGCGCCTACCTGGCGGAGGTCTTCCGCTCCGGGATCGAGTCGATTCATCGGGGCCAGATGGAAGCGGCCCTGACCGTCGGCATGACGCCACTCGCCGCCATGCGCTGGGTGGTCCTGCCGCAGGCGATGACCGTGGTTGTCCCGCCCACGACGAACTACAGCATTGCCCTGCTCAAGGACACCGCGGTCGTCTCCGCCGTGGCTGCTCCGGAAATCATGTTCAAGGCGCGCAACCTCGTCACCGAGACCTACCTGAGCGCCCAGATTTACCTGCTGGTGGCGGTCATGTACCTGTGCATGAGCCTCGTCCTGTCGTGGATTTCGCGCCGCCTGGAACGGCGACTGGCCGTCAGCCGCACGATCAGCGATGAGACGGTGACCTTCGCATGAACGACCTCTTTGCCGTCTACCAGGAGCACCTGGCCGAGTGGCTGCCCCAGTTGATCGAGG
Organism: Thermomicrobiales bacterium; assembly: GCA_046328375.1. Classification (GTDB taxonomy): domain Bacteria; phylum Chloroflexota; class Chloroflexia; order Thermomicrobiales; family UBA6265; genus JACCXM01. Next base: position 13,890 of record JAXLWT010000009.1, on the reverse strand, counting down.
CGGCGGGCAACACCCTGCGCATGACCGTGCTCGCCTTCATCCTGGCGTTCGTCGTTGGGTTGCTGCTGGCATTGGCCAAGCTCTCGCCCATTGCCCCGCTGCGCTGGTTCGCTTCAGGCTACATCGAAGTGCTGCGCGGTATCCCGGCGCTGGCAGTCCTTTTCCTGATCTACTTTGGCCTGGCGGATTTTGGCATCATCTTCGATGCGTTCCCGGCCGCGGTCGTGGGGCTGGGACTGAGTGGCGCCGCCTACATGGCGGAGATCTTCCGCGCTGGGATTGAGTCGATCCATCGTGGCCAGATGGAGGCTGCGTTGACCGTTGGCATGACGCCCATGGCGGCCATGCGCTGGGTCATCCTGCCGCAAGCGCTCCGCGTGGTGCTGCCGCCACTGGCCAATTTTGGTATCGCGCTCTTGAAGGACACGTCGGTGGCCTCCATTATCTCCGCGCCGGAGTTGATGCTGCGGGCGCGCGACCTTGCCTCTTCCAGCTTCCTGCCGCTGGAGGTCTTCCTGCTGGCCGCCGCCATCTACCTGGTCATGAGCCTGCCGGTCGCGTTCCTGACGCGGCGATTGGAGGCGCGCTTCTCGCGCGGGCAGGCGCACGTCTGACAACGAGACTGGAGTTCAGGAACAGCGCGTTCGAGGAAGGGAACAAACAGTGGTCACTACCGCAAACGCCGTCGTCATCGGAGCCGGATCATTTGGCTCCAGCCTCGCCTATCACCTGCTGCAGCAGGGTTTGCAGGACGTCGTGCTTATCGATCGCTTCGGGGTGGGGGAGCAGACCTCGCCGCGGGCAGCGGGTCTCACGCAGCAGATCCGCCGTGAGCGGGAGACGACGCTACTCGCCAAGCGCAGCGTGGAGAAGATCGTCTCCTTCACCGAGGAGACCGATATCCCGTTGGAGTTCCACCAGTCTGGTAGCGTCAAGATGGCGCGGAATGACGCGGGTGTGGCCCAGGTGGAGTGGGAGGTGCGAGCCGGCAAAGCGCTCGGTCTCGATATCCGTCCCATCGATGCGGACGAATTGGCGGAGCGCGCGCCGTGGGCGAAGACGGACGGCGTCAAGGCAATGTGGATTACGCCGAGCGATCTCTACCTCGAGCCGCGCCAGATTCCACAGGTCTTCACCGCCGCCGCCCGTGCCCTGGGAGGGACCGTCCTCACGCACCAGCCGGTCACGGGCCTGCTGCGTGACGCCTCGGGGCGGGTCACTGGCGTGCAGACCAGCAAGGGGGAGATTTCCGCGCCCATCGTGGTGGACTGCGCCGGGGCCTGGACGCGCCAGGTGGCGGACGAGCAGGGGCTGCGCATCCCCATCGTGCCGGTGCGCCACCAGCTCATGATCACGGAGCCGCTGCCGGGAGTGCGCAACACGCAGCCGATCTGCCGCGTCATTGACGCCAATGTCTACGTGCGCCCCTGCTGGGGTGGCCTGATGCTTGGTGGGTACGAGACGAACCCGCTCCCCTTCGAGATGCGTGACGCCGCGCCGGAGTTCCAGATCGCGGATATGCCGCTGGACGAAAGCGTGCTGCGCAAGCTGGCGGATCTGACGCGTGACCAGTTCCCCGTCCTGCAGAACGCACCGCTGCAGGTGTATCGGGGCGGACTCCCGACCATGACCGCCGACGGCAGGCACATCGTGGGCGCGGTTCCCGGCGCCGAGGGCTTCTACACCGCAACCGGTTGCGTCGTGGGAGGCCTCTCGATCTCGCCGGGCATCGGCGAAGCCCTGGCCCAGGTGATTCTCACGGGCACGTCAGACATCCCGCTCGACATCTTCTCCATCACCCGCTTTTCCCCGGACTTCAACGAGGCGGAGTTGGTCGATGCCTGCGTGGATGCCTACGCGCATCACTACTCAGAGGACTACGCCGCCCTGGTTGACTGAGACCCCCATGTCCTCCTGCGCCTCACCTGGACGGTGGGGCGTAGGGGGCACAGCCTGGCTCGGGAAGACGCCTGGCCCACCTGTACCATAACGAGCTGGCGCAAACTACACTCACGCGCGTGCTTTCGGATCATTGGCGGGACGTCATGTCCAGTCCAGACGACGCAACTCTTCCTTCACCGGTGCTGCACGAGCTGCACGGAACCGCCGTGGATAAAGCCGGGCAGGACGAAACCACTCCGGCGTTGCTCCTGGATCATGCGGGGTACGTGTTCCAGTCCTGTCCCGATCCCATGATCGGTACCGCACTGGACGGCGCCATCAACTTCTGGAATCGCGCCGCGGAGCAGGTCTACGGATATCCTGCTGAGACCGCGCTCGGGCTGCCGCTGAGCTTCCTGGCTCCGCCTGGGCACGATGCGGAGATGGCCAACATGGTGCAGCGTGTGTTGCGGGGCGACCTTGTCGAAGCCCACGAAACGGCGCTCCGGGCCAGGGACGGCCGGTTGTTCGATGTCTCCCTCTCCATCTTCCCGGTGCGAGATGCCCATGGCCGCATCATCGGAGCCTCGGCCACCTCAACGCACGTCCGCCCACAGCAACCGGAGACCTCCGCGCTGGAGGCCAGCGAGCGGCGCTTCCGTACTGCCTTTGATGATGCGCCGAACGGGATAGCGCTACTGGACCTGGATGGACGCTTCCTGCAGGCGAACCGCGCCGCCTGCTTGTTGCTCGGGCGCAGCGAAGCCGAACTGCTGACGATGAGCGTCGAGGAGATTCTCCACCCTGACGACATCGGCCTGGACGACGTGGCGGCGGAGCATGCACTGGCTGGCGGCGACAGCGATCCTGGCCATGAGATGCGTCTGCAGCGTCCGGATGGCAGCGTGCGCTGGATCCGCGCCAAGGTCTCGGTGATTCACGGCGAAGATGGCGAGCCGGCGCAGTTTATCGCCCAGACGGAGGACCTGACGGACCAGGTTCAGGCACGGGAGCAACTTGCCCTGGCCCGGCGTCAGACGCAGGAGCTCCTGGAGCGGGTGAGCGGCGCCTTTATTGAAGTCGATGCAGACTGGCGCATTGTCCGAATCAATGCCGCCACCGAAGACGTGCTGAGCAGGCCGCGCAGTGAACTGGTTGGGCATCGGCTCCAGGACGTCGCGCCTCCCGGGTCACTTGAGGCGGTCATGGCGGCGCTCCAGACCACCATGACGACCCGGCAACGCACGGAGGTCGCAGAGTTTGCGTGCGAGGTGAATGGCGCCTGGCTGATGATGCGCGCCTATCCCACGGGGAAGGGCCTGTCCATCTATCTGTACGACGTCTCCACGGAGCGTCACCTGGAGCAGGAGCTACGGGTCGCCGAGCTTCGCTTCCAGGGGCTGGTTGAGCAACTGCCAGCGGCGGTCTTCATGAGCGCCGACGACGGGGAGCGGACCGTGCTGTACATGAGTCCGTACGTCGAGCGCCTGACCGGGTTCACCGCCGAGCGTCATGACGTATTCGGGAGTTTCGCCACCTTTCGGGAGCATATCCACCCAGACGATCTGGCAAAGGTGCTCGGCGCAGCGCAAGCACGTGGCGAGCGTCCCGACCAATTCGCCGTTGAGTATCGGTTTCGGCGTGCGGATGGGACGTACGCCTGGATCAGCGACATTTCCTCGCCCATGGTGGACGACGCGGGGCAGATCATCGCCTGGTTGGGCATTCTCATCGATATCACGGCGCAGAAGGAAGCCAGTGATGCGATCGCTCGCCTGGCCGCGATCGTCGAAGGTTCTGAAGACGCGATATACACCCGGACGCTTGATGGAATCATCAGTTACTGGAATCCCGCTGCGGAACGCCTCTACGGCTACTCGGCGGACGAGGCGATCGGGCAACCGCTGTCGGTGCTTTTCCCAGGCAAGGAGGCCGGCTTTTACACGACCCTCATGGAAATGGAAGAGGGCGTGCGAGCTCGCTACGAAGGTCGAGATCGCCGCAAGGATGGCTCACCGGTCGATGTCGCGTTCACGGTCTTTCCAGTACGAGATGCTGAGGGCACGATCACGGCGATTTCCGGGATTGTGCGGGACATCAGCGGGCGGCTGCAGGCGGAGCAGGATCTGCGGGATGCGCTGCTGGCGGCGGAGGCGGGGTTGCGGACCAAGGGGCTCTTCCTGGCGATGATGAGCCACGAGTTGCGCACCCCACTGCAGGCGGTGCTCGGCTACGCCGACTTCCTCCTCAGCCAACGGCCGGGCGAGCTCAGCGACGAACAGCGGGAGGATATTGGCTATATCCACCAGGGAGCCAGCCGCATGGTGCATCTCATCGAGCAACTGCTGGACCTGTCGCGCATGGAGGCGGGGCGGCTCGACCTGGCGTGGGAGCCGGTGGACGTGCGGCACGTGCTCGAGACGGTCCGGCAGGATATCACCCCGCAGGCGGAGGCGAAGGGGCTGGCCGTCGGTATCGTGGCGCCTGCGCGGTTGCCAAAGACATGGGGAGATGCGGGGCGGGTGCGGCAAATCGTGCTTAACCTGGCCGGGAACGCGGTGAAGTTCACCGAGGTGGGTGAGATCGTGATCCGCGCGTACCAGGAGCGAGGGTGGGTGGTGGTCGAGGTGCGAGACACGGGGGTCGGCATTGCGCCTGAAGACCTCGCGCACATCTTCGAGGAGTTTCGCCAGGTGGATGGCCCACGCAGCCGCCGGCACGGCGGGGCCGGGTTGGGGCTGGCGATTGCGAAGCGCCTGGCGGAGCAGATGGGGGGCTCGATCGCCGTGGAAAGCACCCCTGGCCAGGGCTCTACCTTCACCCTCCGCCTTCCGGTAGCCTCCCGTGAGAGCACACGCGCCGGCCGCGCGAAGGCAGTTGCGCTGGCCTGACCGGTGCTTCTCGGCGGGGCTCGCCTCTTGGGGATCATCCCGGTTCCGGCACCACCTGCCGCTGCGCATGCTGTTCCATGCGCACACTCCAGATGACGAGGATCGAGATACCGAGCATCAGGATGCCGGCCGCGACAAATGCCGCACGGAAACTGATGGCCGTGGCCAGGACCGCGCCCAGGAGCGGCCCAACGAAGCCACCAAGTCCAGACAGCGCGGCCGTAATGCCGAAGATGGCGCCCCGGCGGTCGTGCGGGGTGAGGTGCGTGACCAAGGCGTTAGCCGAGGGAATGAGGCCCCCGGCGGCCACACCAAGCAGGGCCTGCAGCATCGCGAGGTGCCACGGGCTGGTGACGAACGCCATCGGCAGGTAGAGCAGCCCGCTCATGACCAGGGACGCGCCCAGCACGCGCCGGTGCCCGATGCGGTCGCCCAGCCGCCCGAAGTAGGCCGCTGCCAGGGCACTGGTGAACCCAGCCGCGCCGAGCACGATGCCGGCCACGGTCGCGACGTCCGGATTATCTGGACTGAGTTGCTCGACGAAGAGCGGAATGATTGGCTGCATCGCCATGGCGATCATGCGCACCACGAAAATGGCCGCGAAGAGGGTGAGCATGGCCGCGGAGAACAGGAAGGCGCTGGATGCGCGTAGCCGTTGCCAGCGTCCGTCGTGCTCCTGCAGTGGTTCCTTCGCGGCGCGCGTGAAGTGCTCGCGCGCGAAGAGGGCCACCACGACACCGCCTGCGAAGAGCATGCCGCCGGCCACCCAGAACGCTACACGCGGCCCAGCCCAGTCATAGATGAAGCCACCCAGCAGGGGGCCGCCGGCAGCCCCGGCGAAGACAGCCGTCTGCACCATACCCAGGGCGTAGCCCATGCGGTGCCGGGGTGCGCTGGTCGCCACCAGTGCAGCCGCGGCCGCCACGGTGCCGGTCATGGCCCCTTCAAAAACGCGCAGCGCCAGCAATTGCCATGGCGCGGTCGCGAAGCCCATCAAGGTCACACAGATTGCACCACCAAAGAGCCCGCGCATGAGCATCGGCTTGCGGCCATACCGATCCGCCAGCACGCCCCAGAGCGGAGAGGTAATCGCCAGCGCGGCGGCGCCCGACGCGTTGATTGCTCCGGACCAGAGCGTCTGCCCCGCGACATCCGTCACCCCGAGATCCCCCAGGAAGAACGGCAGGAAGGGCACGCGCGACGAAAAGCCGACCAGCGCCAGGATTTCGCCGAACCAGACGGCGTAGAGTGTTCTGCTCCAGCCGGGTTGCCCGGCGTCGAGGTCGGTCGTGCCAGGCGAGGCGTCAGTGGTGGAAGCCATGACCCCGCAGTCTACGGGGAATTGCGCTACCCCGGAAGACCCTACACTTCATCCATGAACAACGCATTCACTCGTGGATCCTTGGGAGGCTGTCAGGCGCATCCGCGCCTCGCCGTGCTCTTCCGGGCTGTGGCCCTGCTCCTTATCTGTACCTGTGCGCTGATCGCGCCGTGGACCTGGGCGGCAGCGATCGACGCCCAGTCCGGCGAGCAGGCATCGCGCCCGTCCGTGACGCAGCCAGTGCTGCAGGCGACCCCCATAGCTACTCCAGTCGCCACTCCCGTCGACACCCCTTCATCACTGCTCCTCTCGGATGTCCCCGCCGCACTCATCCCTGACGCCCAACAGGCGCTGCGTGACCTGAGCGTCGTGCAGATCAACGCGACGTTGGATCCGGCCCAGAGCACCATCAGCGGCGAGATGGCGGTGACCTGGCGCAACCCGGTGACGGTCCCGCTCGGCGAGGTCTGGTTCCGGCTCTTTCCCAACGCCACGTATTACGGCGAAGGTGGGATGACCGTTCGGAACGTGACGGTTGATGGCACGCCGGTGACGCCGGAGTTGGCCCTCGATGACACGGCGCTCCGGGTGCCGCTGCCCGCGCCGGTTGACGCTGGCGGGAGCGTGCAGATCACGATGCAGTTCGCGGCGACCGTACCAACGGACTCAACAGGCTCCTACGGCATCTTCACGCACGATACCCAGGCCGGCCTGTGGGTCCTGGCTGACTGGCATCCATTGCTGGCGGTGTATGAGCCCGAGGACGGCTGGAGTCTGCCGGCGGTGACCTCGTTCGGAGACCCGACCTATGCGCCTGGCGCCTTTTACGACGTTACCGTCACCGCGCCGGAGAACTTGCTGGTGGCTTCTTCAGGTATCTCTGTTCAGACGGCAACCACCGATGGCCAGACGACGCGGCGCACGATCGCCGGGCCGGCGCGGGATTTCGTGATGGTGGCCGCGGAGCGGGTGATCCCCGTGCGAAAGGATGTCGGCGGCACGCAGGTCACGCTCTGGACAGCGCCAGACCTTGACCCGTCGGTTGCAGCCCGGACGCTGGAGATCGCTGGGGACGTGCTCCGCAACTACCAGGCGAGATGGGGAACCTACCCACTGCGAGAGCTGGAATTGATCCAGGTCAACCCGTCTGGCGCGCTGGGGATCGCCTGGACCGGGCTGCTGTTCCTGGATGGTCCGACGCTGCTCGAAGGGTATGGCGAGCGTAATGACGATGGACTCGCCGCGGTTATCGCACACGAGGTGTCGCACCTCTGGTGGGGCGTCCTGGTGGGCGGTGATTCCAACGAGTATGGCTACATCCCGGAAGCGCTGGCCACGGTTTCGGCGCTGCTCTACATCGACGACGCGTTCGGGTCAGAGGTGGCGCGCGAAGAGTTGAACGCCTGGGCCATCGAGCCGGCTCGCCGCCTGCTGCGTGATGGAGATGCCATCGTGAACCTGCCGGTGAGTGACGACCAGGATGCTTCCACTCGCTACGCCGCGCTCTACGGCAAGGGCACGCTCGGTTTCCTGGCAATCCGGGAGGCCATTGGGGCGGAAGCCTTCGACGCCACACTGCGCCAGATCTCCCGCCAGTATGCCTGGAGAGAGATGACGCCCGCGCAGCTCCAGGCCGCCTTCGAACAGGTTTCCGGGCAGGATCTGCAGGCGCTTTGGGCCCACTGGTTCGACGAAGCAACCATGACCGAGTCAGAAATCGACACGCTGGCCGCCGCCTTCGATTGACCATGGCCGTCGATCGAAGCGGAGTGCGTCAGGGCAGGCGCGGCGGTGAGCCGACTCGCATGGTAGAGGGGTATGTCATCGCCCGGCCCGGTGTGCGATGATCAGGCTGGGGACGCATGGCGTGCGGTATGGACGGCAGTGCCCCCAATTGAGACGGAGCGACGGCCTGGGAGGCATGATCGTGCGTAGGAATTACCGAATTCTTGCCCTGGGGCTCCTCCTGGGCGGACTGCTCAGTAGTCCGCTCTCGTGGGCAGCCGCACAGGAGGCGACGCCGGCGGCGACCGAAGCCGCAGCATCATCCGCTCGGCCCCGCGTGTTCATTGCCTCCTCAGTCGAGGGTTTACCCATCGCCAACGCCATCGCGGAGGATCTCGAGTACGTCGCAGACGTGACGATCTGGGATGAAGGCGTCTTTCCCCTCTCCGGAGGAACCCTGGCGGAACTGGATGCCGCGGCGGATCAGTCCGATTTCGCGGTGGTGGTCCTGACCGCGGATGATGTCACCGTCAAGCGTGGCCGCGAGTACCCGTCACCCCGCGACAACGTGCTGTTCGAGCTCGGCCTGTTCATGGGGCGGCTCGGTGTCGATCACACCTTCATGGTCTACAGTCGCGATGAGCCGCCCTCACTCCCGACGGATCTGGTCGGCGTCACCGCGGCCACGTATGCGGAGCGCTCGGACAACAACATCGATGCTGAGGTTGGTCCAGCCACGACGCAGATCATGAACGCCATGAAGCGCGCCGGATAGCGGGCGCACTGGGCGCGGAGGCCGAACAGGATCGCGCCCAGAAGCACACCCGGCAGGTCGGGCACGGGGTTGTCTGGCGATCCCGGCGGCGCGAGCGGCCCCGGGATCGCCGGATTTGTGCTCGCCCGCGCTGTCCCGCAGTTCGCGGCGATGCGCTCCTCGTGCTTCCGGCGACGGGCGTGAACACGAGGCCGTGCGGGTATCATGGAAGAGTGCCGGAGCGATCTGCACTCCGACATCCTTGCGCCCGTCATGTTGCAAGATTGCTGGCGCCCCATGCCCAAGATCTCTGTCAGAGACGCTATAGCCCCGTACTCCGGACCCCACGGGAACGGCGGTGCCCCCGAGGGCACGATCATCGGAGGTGAGCCAGAGCACTCCCGATCCTACCTGGCTGCCCTCCTTGCGTCCTGCCCCGATCCGATCATCGGCGAAACACAGGACGGGATCATCAATTTCTGGAATCCGGCTGCGGAAAAACTCTATGGCTACTCCGCCCAGGAGGCGATAGGCCAGCCCGTCTCGATTCTGGCGCCTCCCGGACAGGAGCCTGAAATGAGCGGCCTCCTGCGCCGCGTCCTTCAGGGAGAGGTCGTGGAGGCATATGAATCCGTGCGCCAGGCGAAGAATGGCCTGTTGCTCGATGTCTCCCTGACCATCTTCCCGGTGCGGGACAGGACAGGAAGGATCATCGGCGCTTCCGCCACGACCCGGGATGTCACGCAGCGACGCCGCGATGCCGCGGCCCTGGCCGCGAGCGAGCGACGATTCCGGGCTGCTTTCGATGATGCGCCAAATGGTATGTCGCTGGTGGGTTTGCGCGGAGAGATCCTGCAGGTGAACCGCGCTGGCTGCGAGTTACTGGGGTACTCCGAGCAGGAACTGCTGGCGATGTCGATTGCTGACATCGTGCACCCGGATGATCTGGAAGCCGATCTGCTCTCACAGGAACGGATCCTCACCCAGGGCGGGCCTGGTTACAACAGCGAAATGCGGGTCCTGCACCGGGACGGCAGCGTGCGCTGGATCCACATGCAAGCCTCGCTGGTGCGAGACGACGCAGGCGAACCGTCCTACTTCATCGTGCAGGCGCAGGACCTGACGGAAGCGGTGGCGGCGCGAGAGAAACTGGCCGCGGCTCGGAACCAGATGCAGGAGGTACTGGAGCGGGTTGGCGGCGCCTTCGTCGCCCTGGACAGGGACTGGCGCATTACCCAGGTCAATGCCGTGGCAGAAGACCTGGTGGGGCTGCCAAGGAAGGAACTCCTGGGGAAGGCACTGCAGGATGTGGTGAGTGGTGAACTCCTGACGCCAGTTCTGGAATCGGTGACCACCACCATGACCTCCCGCCAGCGCACACACGTCGCGGAGTTTGCCTACGCCCCACGCAATGCCTGGCTCACGCTGCGGACCTATCCCACGACGGACGGCGTCTCGCTGTTCATCCGGGACGTTACGAAGCTGCGCGATCTCGAGCAGGAGTTGCGTATTGCCGAGATGCGCTTCCAGGCTCTGGTGGAGCAGTTGCCGGCCGCCGTGTACATGCACGCGGACGAAGGCGACGAGACGTTGATCTACCTCAGCCCGTACTTCGAGGAGTTGACTGGCTTCTCGATTGAGCGGGACAGGCCATGCATCAGTGGCGCGGCATGGCTGGACCTCGTCCATCCGGACGATCGCGAGCGGGTGCTGCGTGAAGGGGAGGCGTACGATCGCCAACTCAACCAGATGTCGCAGGAGTATCGCTTGCGCCGGGCCGATGGCTCCTACATCTGGATCAATGACATCTTCTCGGCCATGATCGACGACGCGGGCCAGGTCATTGCCTGGCAGGGCATCATGCTGGATATCACCGCCAGGATCGAGGCCAGGGACGCGATTGCCCGTCTTGCTTCAATCGTCGAGGCTTCAGACGATGCGATCTTCACCCGTACCCTGACAGATGGCCTCATCACCTACTGGAATCCGGCAGCAGAACGGCTGTACGGCTACACCGCGGCGGAGGCTATCGGCCAGCCGTTGAGCATGCTGTTTGTCGACAAGCAAGCCCACCTGATCACCAGTGCGGCTCCGTTCGAGAGTGTGGCTTCCCGCCACTTCGAGACCCGTCACCTGCGGAAGGACGGGCAGGTCGTTGACGTCGCGGTGACCCTCTTCCCGGTCCGGGATGCCGATGGGAACGTCACCGGCATCTCGAATATCACCCGGGATATCACGGACCGTATCACGGCGGAGCGAGAGATTCGCCGGGCACTGGAGGCAGCGGAAGCCGGTGTGCGGGTCAAGGGGCTCTTCCTGGCGATGATGAGCCACGAGTTGCGCACCCCGTTGCAGGCGGTGCTCGGCTACGCCGACTTCCTCCTGAGCGGCCGCCAGGGCCAACTGAGCCAGGAGCAGATCGAGGACATCAGCTACATCCACCTCGGCGCCAGCCGCATGGTGCATCTCATCGAGCAGATGCTGGATCTGTCGCGCATGGAAGCAGGGCGACTCGACCTGAAGCAGGAGCCAGTCGATCTGCGGCAGGTCATGGAGCTGGTGCGGCAGGATATTGCCCCGCAGGCGGAGGCGAAGGGGATCAACCTGATACTCACGAGCCCCGACCAGCTACCGAAGGTGCTGGGCGATCCCGAGCGTTTCCGCCAGATCCTGCTGAACCTGGCCGGAAACGCGGTGAAGTTTACCGAGACCGGCGAGATAGAGATCACGGCGAGCGCGCGAAGTGGGTGGGTCGAGGTCGAGGTGCGAGACACCGGTATCGGCATCGCGCCGTCAGATGTGGCCCACATCTTTGAAGAATTCCGCCAGGTCGACAGCACGCTGAGCCGTCGACACGGTGGGGCCGGGCTGGGGCTGGCGATTGCGAAGCGCCTGGCGGAGCAGATGGGGGGCACGATCACCGTGGAAAGCACCCCCGGTCAAGGCTCTACCTTCACCCTCCGCCTGCCCAAAGCGGCTTCGGCACGGCGCAAGCTCCAGCCACCGTCGCTGCCGGCTTGAGGATGCCTACTGCTTGCGGTGCACGCGGCCGCCAACGCGCATCCAGATGACCTCCCCCTGGTCGTCACGGAGAAACTCGGCGAGTGTGCCAGTGTAGGGAACGTCCAGCGCCTTCAGGATATCGGCCCGCTCCGTCAGGGCGAGGCGGGTGGGTGGAGGCTCGGGGCTCTTCACGTCCGAGAGCGAGCCAGCCTCTGGCCTGGCCTTCAACTGCAACGTGTCACCCTCGAGCGTCAGATCGTAACTGCTGAGGGCCGCCTGGTATTCCCCGGCGTACTGCCGCAGCTGCTCCACTCCGGCATCGACCGTCTCCAGCTCGGGCTCCGCGACGTCGAGAAACTCGCGCAGCGCCAACTTCTGGACCGGGATGATCGACTCCCCGCCGCGTTCGCTGTTTGTGAGCGCCACGAAGGCGAAGTTGCGCTCCGGGGCGATCAGCAGCAGGGACTCCTGGTAGATCATGCTCCCGCCGTGGTGCATGAGGCGCACGCCCCCAACATCCTTCGTGAACCAGGAGAGACCGTTGAACGCATCGACAGCGCCAGGGGTGCGGAGTTCCCGCAGGGCTTCGCGAGTTGTTGCATTCAGGATCTCGTTCCCCGCGTCGTCCTTGCCGTCGATCATGAAGCGAGCCCAACGCAGCAGGTCGTTGACGGTGGACGAGAGGCCGCCCACAGGGTCAACCGCGCCGACGCCGTACCACCGCCCGGGTTTGGCTTCATCCTCCGGCTTGTAGACGGCACTGAAGCCCATGGCGACCTTGGCCGTGAGCAAGTCGGTCAAGCGATAGCCCGTGTCTTTCATACCCAGCGGAACGAGGAATTCCTCCTTGATCTGCGTCGCATACGGCTTGCCGCCCACGACCTCCAGCAATCTTCCTGCGACGTAGAAGGCGGCGTTGTTGTACGACCAGATTTCGCCCAGCGGGTAAAGCTGCGGCATCCAGCGCATGCGCGACACCGCCAGTTCCAACGAAGGGTTATCCATCTCGAAGTGGTCGCCGAGCCAGCCGGCGTTGTGCGACAGGAGGTTGCGCGGCGTGACACGCTTCGTGGCATCGGCATCCGCCACCTGGAACTCCGGCAGGTAGTCGGTCAACGGCGCGTCCAGGTCAAGCTTCCCACGTTGCGCGTGCAGGGCGGCCAGGGTGCCGGCAAAGGTCTTGGAGATCGAGCCGATCTGGAAGAGCGTGTCGGCGTCCACGCCGAGCGGCGCGCGAGGATCGGTCACCCCAAGGCCCTCGGTCAGGTTCTCTCCGTCAGCCATGACGCCGATGGCCATGCCGGGCACATGACACTTTTCACGGGACTCAGCGGCGGCCTCCATGACGGCGGCAAAGCGAGAATCGGTGGACATTCCCTAGCTCCTGATCAGCCTCGACAGCGTGCAACGCGTCGGATCATCGCACAGATTGTTCTGGCCGCCCCATGGCACTGACTGGTCCTTACCTCAGCGCCAGCCAGAGCGCGAGCGTCGTCGTGGCCAGCACAATCGGTGTCGTGAAGAGTGCAACGCGCATGTACATCGTGGTCGAGACGTAGACGCCCCGCTTGCGAATCAGCGTCAGCCAGAGCATGGTCGCCAGCGAGCCGTACGTGGTGAGGGTCGGGCCAATGTTGGCGCCGACCAGTGCGCCGTACGCCATGATCTCGCGCAGGTGATCGTGGGTTCTCGCGATGAATGGCAACGCCAGGAGTGTCATGGGGACGTTGTTGACGATGTTGCTGCCGAGCGTGGTGCCACCCACCGCCAGGAGCAGGGCCGGGAGTGGTTCTCGCGGCAGCGAAAACTGCAGGTCCTCGAGCCACGTCGCTTCAAAGCCGCGCACCACCAGGAACATGCCGATCACGAAGGCGAAGAGGGGCCAGGACACGGCGTGGCTCACCTCGGGAATGCGCACCTTTCCGCCGGCCACGCTGATGATGAGCAAGACGGCGCCTCCGCCCAGTGCTGCCCAGGCGAGGGGCAGGCGTGCCAGCCCCGAGATGAGGAGGGCGACGAGCGTCACGGTGAGCGTTGCACCCGCGGCGTGGAACCACCAGTCACTCGGCGTGACGTAGCTTGTGCGCCGAGTGAAGCGGCGCGGAATCTGCCCCTTGAAGATCCAGAAGAAGACCAGCAGATTCGTCACCACCGCGACCAGGTTCGGGAACCACATGGTCGCCGCGAAGGTCAGGAAGTCGATCTGGAACTGGCTGTAGACGAGCAGGTTCGTGAGGTTGCTGATCGGCAAGACCAGCGAGCCAGTGTTGGCGACAAACGTGCACGCGAAAACGAAGGGGATGGCGTCCAGGCGA
>JAXLWT010000089.1:0-7360 GCA_046328375.1 Thermomicrobiales bacterium | reverse complement strand
GTCAAGCAGTACAACGAGCGCACCCAGGCCCAGGCCGGGCAGATCATCCCCGTGGTGATCACGGTCTATGAAGACCGCTCGTTTACATTCGTTACCAAGACCCCGCCGGCTGCGGACCTCCTGCGTCGTGCCGCTGGCGTTGAGCGTGGCTCTGGCAAGCCGAACCTGTCCAAGGTGGGCAAGGTCAGCGCGGACCAGGTGCGCGAGATCGCCGAGTTGAAGATGAAGGACCTGAACGCCGTCGATCTCGCCGGCGCGATCAAGCAGGTCGAAGGTACTGCCCGCAGCATGGGCATCGAGGTTGTCGCGTAAGCCGGGGGGCCGGCTCGCTATCACGTGGGAGGAGCAAGAAGCTCCGCTAGCACCACAGGAGGTTTCTCATGCCGAAGCACGGCAAGAAGTACGAGGCGGCGGCCGCCAAGGTCGATCCAGACAAACTGTATGCTCCGGACGAGGCGGTCGCCCTCCTGAAAGAGATTTCGACCGCAAACTTCGATGAGACAGTCGAGGTCCATGCGCGCCTGGGCATTGATCCGCGGCAGGCGGACCAGACCGTGCGATCGACCGTTGTGCTGCCAGGTGGCACGGGCAAGAGCGTCCGTGTTCTCGTGTTCGCCCAGGGCGAGGCGGAACGAGTGGCGCGCGATGCGGGGGCTGATTTCGTCGGCTCCGACGACCTGGTGCAGCAGATCAATGGTGGCTGGCTGGAGTTTGACGCAGCCGTTGCCATGGCCGACCAGATGGGCAAGGTCGGTGGCCTGGGCCGTATCCTCGGCCGCCGTGGCCTGATGCCGAACCCGCGCTCCGGCACGGTGGTGCGTGAGGCTTCTGATCTGGCAGGCGTCCTCGCCGAGCTCAAGGGCGGCCGTGTCGAGTTCCGCAACGACCGGCATGGCAATGTGCATCTTGGTATCGGCAAGAAAAGCTTCACCGAGGATCAGATCCGCAGCAACCTGTACGCGTTCGTTGATGCCCTGAACCGCGCCAAGCCCAGTGGCGCCAAGGGTGTCTACCTGCGTACACTGACTCTTGCGAGTTCGATGTCGCCCGGCATTGCGCTGGACGTCCCCGCGATTGTTGCCGCTTCGGCTTCAGCCGCGTAACGATCTCGAAAGCCAAGACGAATCATTCCGGCCAGAGACAGTCGGTGTGGCGCGTGAGCGCCGCTTAATTCCCGACCGAGGCCCGGTAGTGCTTCCAGATGCCACGCACACGCGTGCCCTCCTGCGCCCCGGGTCCAACTGACCCGGGGTGTTTCGTTGGCTGAATGCCAACAAGGAAAGGAGGTGAGTACACGATGCCTACACCGCAGAAAGCGAAATCCATCGATGAGCTGACCGATCAGCTCACGCGGGCGAAGCTGGTCATCGTCACGGACTACCGTGGCCTGAAGGTGACTGACCTGCAGACGCTGCGCACGAACCTGCGCACGTCCGGTGGCGAGTTTCATGTCGCGAAGAACACGCTGACGAAGATCGCCGCTGGCCAGGCCGGAGTTGAAGGCCTGGATTCGCACCTGGAAGGCCCGAGCGCCCTGGCGTTTGGCTTCGAGGACGCCGTGCAAACTGCGAAGACCGTTTCGGACTTCGTGCGCACGTCGCGCGTCCTGGTGATCAAGGGCGGGGTCATGGACAACCGCCCGATCAGCGCCGCCGACGTGGAAGCGATTGCCACGCTGCCATCCAGGGAGGAACTGCAGGCCAAGCTGCTTGGCATGTTGATTTCCCCAATGACGCGCACGCTTGGCGTCCTGACCGGACCGTCACGTTCGCTGGCCTACTTGCTCAACGCTCGCGCGGAGCAGCTTGGTGGTGGCGAAAGCGCCGCCGCGGCCGACTAGTTTTGCCCGCTGGCCGCGCAGGGGCGTGGGCCGGCTCATCTGACATGTTCGCCGCTGAGCGGCGCTGAGGAGTACATCGTGGCTGATACGGAACAGTTGATTTCAAGCCTGGAAGGCATGACCGTTCTCGAGTTGAACTCCCTCGTGAAGACGCTCGAGGAGCGCTGGGGCGTCTCCGCGGCTGCGCCCGTAGCTGTTGGTGTGGCTGCCGGTGGCGCTGGCGCTGCCGCTGCTGCTCCGGAAGAGGAGCAGACTGAGTTCGATGTCATCCTGACCGACATCGGCGCCAACAAGATCCAGGTCATCAAGGCGGTCCGCGAGCTGACCAGCCTCGGCCTCAAGGAGGCCAAGGACCTCGTGGACGGCGCGCCGAAGGCAGTGAAGCAGGCCGTCTCCAAGGACGAGGCCACCGCTGCCAAGGCGAAGCTGGAAGAGGCCGGCGCCAAGGCCGACGTCAAGTAAACCCTGCCCATCTGGGCCGCCCCTGCCAGCGTTTGTCTGGCAGGGGTGTTCTGTACGTGCTGATTGACTTCCTGCGGATGGGCTGCTAGAGTCCGCCGACAGCGAAAGATCGCAATGACGCTGATCGGAGCGAGTAGGCGCCGTCAGGCGTGGGCAAAGCGAACCGGGGATGGTGGAAGCCCGGGGCCCTGCTGGTGCTGAATGGGTCCGTGAGTCGCGCCTCAAACGGCTGAACAGCCAAGTAGGTGGCGCCGGCAGCTCCCCCGTTACCGGGAGACGCACGATCCCTGGTCCTGTGCGACCCGTCGTGCGGCTGAGTGGGTCACCCCAGTGGGTGATCAACGAGGGTGGTACCGCGGAATGGCATGTTTGCCTCCGTCCCTTTTGGGATGGAGGTTTTTTTGTGTTTGTCGCGATGCAGTGCAGAGGCTGCGAGCAGGAGGGTGACATGGTCCAGGTGACGACGGCAGGTCCGAGTGTACGGAACCTGTCCGGGCGCTGGGCAACTCAGCCCGCGCTCGAGGCCGTTGAAGCGACGGCGCGGCGCGAGCCCGGCGTGCGCGCGATTCCGATCTACCGTGAGGTGATGGCGGACCTGGAAACCCCGGTCAGCGCTTACTTGAAGTTGAAGGGCGAAGGGCCTTCGTTCCTGCTCGAGAGCATCGAGGGAGGCGAGCGGCTGGCTCGCTACTCGTTCATCGGGGCAGATCCCATCGCACTCCTGACCCTGCGGGATCATGTTGCCGTGACCCAGTCCGCGGTGGGAACCACGATCAGCGAGTATGACGACCCGCTGGTGCCGCTGCAGGAGATGGTCGCGCAGTTCAGAACGCCAACGAATCACGACCTGCCGTTGCCACGCTTCTGTGGTGGCGCGGTGGGCTACCTCTCATACGAGGCGGTGCGAGATTTCGAGCCGCGTGTTCCGTCTGCACCGGGCGTAGGACTCGGCCTGCCAGATGGGGTCTGGATGCTGACCGATGCGCTCCTGGTCTTTGACCACCTCGCGCGAACCATCAAGGCCGTGGCGCACGTGGTCCTGGACGGGCAGACGCCGCTCGAGGAGTCTTACCGACTGGCCGAATCGCGCATAGACGCGCTGATCGAGCGTATCCGGCGTCCGCAGCCGCCAATGCCGCAGGGAGGCGAGTCTCCGGAAATTCCGGCCGAGGATCGGCAGGTCTCCAACACGGACCGCGATCGCTACCTGCTGATGGTTGACACGGCCCGGGAGTACATCAAGGCGGGGGATATCTTCCAGGTGGTCCTCTCGCAGCGCGTGGATGTGGAAACCCCGGTGCACCCGTTCACGATCTACCGGGCACTGCGCACGGTCAACCCGTCACCCTACATGTTCTACCTGGACCTGCTGGATCACCAGATCGTCGGCGCTTCCCCCGAGTTGCTGGTCCGGCTGGAGGGCTCCACGGTGGCCAACCACCCGATTGCCGGCACGCGCCCGCGCGGCGCTACGGAAGCGGAGGACCAGGCGAACGCGGCTGATCTGCTGGCGGACCAGAAAGAAATCGCCGAGCACGTGATGCTGGTCGACCTGGGCCGCAACGACATCGGGAGGGTCTCACGCCCCGGGACGGTTACGGTGCCGAAGTTCATGGAAATCGAGCGCTACTCCCACGTCATGCACATCGTGAGCAATGTGGAAGGCGAAATCGCTGAGAACATGAGCGGCCTTGACGCCCTGCGTGCCTGTTTCCCGGCAGGAACCGTTTCCGGCGCGCCGAAGATTCGGGCGATGGAGATCATCGCGGAATTGGAAACGGATCGGCGCGGGCCCTACGCCGGCGCGGCCGGCTATGTCGATTTTTCGGGAGGAATGGACACCGCCATCGCCCTGCGCACCATGGTCGTCAAGGACGGTGTCGTGTCGATGCAGGCCGGCGGCGGGATCGTCGCTGACAGCACGCCGGAAGGCGAATACAACGAATCGCTCCACAAGATGCGGGGTCCGCTGCGAGCCATCGAGCTGGCGGAAGACCTGGAACGCAGTGAGCGCCTGCACGGAGGCCAGTCATGATCCTGCTGCTCGATAACTACGATTCCTTCACTTACAACCTCTACCAGGCGCTGAGTGAACTCGGAGCCGAGGTCATGGTTCGCCGCAACGATCAACTGACGGTCGCGGATGTGCAGGAGATGCTGCCAGAACTGGATGGCATCGTCGTCTCGCCGGGGCCGTGTACTCCGCGTGAAGCCGGCATTTCGGTTGAGATGATTCGTGAACTGGCCGGGGATGTCCCGATGCTGGGTGTCTGTCTGGGCCACCAGGCGATTGGCGAAGCATTCGGTGGCGTCGTGAAGCGCGCACCGAACCTGATGCACGGCAAGACCTCGATGATCCATCACGACGGCAAGGGGATTTTCGCCGGGCTTCCGAATCCGTTCCAGGCGACGCGCTACCACTCGCTGATCGTGGAGCAATCCAGCCTGCCGAAAGACCTCGAAGTCACGGCGTGGGCAGACGGTCTGATCATGGGGGTGCGCCACAAGACGCTGCCGGTCGACGGCATCCAGTTTCATCCGGAGTCGATCCTGACGCCGCAAGGCAAGGATCTGCTAGCCAACTTCCTGGGGCGCAGTGGTGAACGCGCCGAGCGCGAGCTGGCGATTGCCGCCACATACGGATAGCCGAGGGAGGACTATCGCCATGTCCGGTGAAACAACGACGGATGTTCGAAGCGCTATCAGGGCCATAGTCGAGGGTGACACGCTCGACAGCGCCATGGCCGGCGCCGTGATGGATGCCATCATGACCGGCGAGGTGACGCCGGCCCAGATTGGGGCGTTGGTGACGGCCCTGCGCATTCGCGGTGAAACCGTGGAGGAGATCGCCGGGTTTGCCGGAGCCATGCGGCGGCACGCACTGCGTGTACACGTGGACCTGGACGCAAGTCCGGTCGTGGATACATGCGGCACCGGAGGGGATTCCTCTGGCACGTTCAATATCTCAACGACCGCGTCGTTCGTCATCGCCGGTGCGGGAGTCCGTGTCGCCAAGCATGGCAACCGGTCGGTGACGTCGAAATGTGGCTCTGCCGACCTGCTGGAAGGACTTGGCGTCGTCATTGAGTTGTCTCCGCAGGCAGTCGCCCAGTGTGTCGACGAGGTCGGCATCGGGTTCATGTTTGCGCCAGCGTTTCACCCGGCCATGCGCTTCGTCGGGCCGACCCGGCGCGAAATCGGGATCCGGACGGTCTTCAATATCCTGGGGCCGTTGACCAACCCGGCCGGCGCGAGGCACCAGTTGATCGGTGTTGGTCATCCCGGTATTGCCCACAAGCTGGCCAGCGCGCTCGCGGCACTCGACAGCGAGCATGCGGTGTTGGTGCATGCCGAAGAGGGGCTGGACGAACTTGGTCTCTCAGGACAGTCACTCGTCACCGAGTACGACGCCCGGAAGGGCGACGTTGTCTCCTACGCGATCTCGCCTGAAGACGTTGGATTGCAAATGGCGGCGACCGGTGCGCTGGCCGGGGGTGACCTCCAGGAGAACGTTCGCATTACGCTCGCCATCCTGAACGGAGAGAAGGGCCCGCGCCGGGACGCCGTTCTCTTCAACGCGGGCGCAGGTATTTACGCCGCGAATGGCGCGGAATCCATTGCGGCAGGGGTTGCCGTGGCGGAGCGTGCCATCGATGACGGCAAGGCGCTCGAGGCCATGGAGCGGCTGGCCGCCCTGACGCAGGAGCTTGCCGCGCGCACCGCGCAGGAGACAGTACGCGCATGAGTCATGTCACCACCGGCACGATCCTCGACAAGATTCTGGACCAGTCCGCGCGCGATGTTGCCGCCCGGAAGGGGCGTGTCTCCGTCGAAGAGTTGCGAGCGAGGGGGGAGGGCCGCCCCACACCGATCAGCCTGCATGAGGTGCTGTCCGCGCCGGGAATGAGTGTGATTGCCGAGATCAAGCGCGCATCACCCTCGCGAGGCGTGTTCCCGGTCGAGGTTGACCCTGCCGTTGTGGCAGCAGACTACATCGCTGGCGGCGCCGCCGCCATTTCCGTCCTGACGGACGAGCCGTTCTTCAAGGGCAGCCTCGATGATATGGAGCAGGCGGCTCGAGTTGCGCATGCCGCAGGGCGTCCCGTCGCCATCCTGCGCAAGGATTTCCTGGTTGATCCCTACCAGGTCATCGAGGGCTGGGCCTACGGTGCCGATGCTGTCCTCCTGATCGTAGCTGCCTTGTCTGACGACCAGTTGCGCGAGATGTTGGCTGTCGTGGACGACTATGGCCTGGAGGCGTTGGTCGAAGTCCACGACGAGTCGGAGATGGCGCGCGCTATCGCGCTCGGGGCGCGCAACCTGGGGATCAACAACCGGGATCTGCATACCTTCACGGTGGATCTCGCAACGACCGAACGCCTCGCGCCGCTCGCTCCCCGGGAGGCGGTCGTGATCGGGGAGAGCGGTGTCTTCGGCCCCGCCGAGATCGAGCGGCTCTGGAACGCGGGTGCGCACGCTGTCCTGGTGGGTGAGGGCGTCATCGTGCAGCCAGACCGCTCCGCGGCGGTGCGGGCCTTGCGTGAGACCGTGGCCGTATGAGTGCTTCGGAGCGCGTGGTGGCTCTGTTTGAGCGCGGACAGGTTATCAAGGTTTGTGGCATCCGTGAGTCCGCGCATGCTGAGGCAGCGGCCGAAGCAGGCGCAGACATCCTGGGTTTCATCTTCGCGCCCTCTCGACGTCAGGTGACCGCAGAGACCGCACGGGGTTGTGTCGCGGCGGCAAGGGACGTCAAGCCAGATATTCTGGCGTGCGGAGTCTTCGTGAACGCCGCGGCCGAGGAGATCGCCGATACCTCACGAGCGGCGGGGCTGGACCTCGTGCAGATGCATGGTGACGAGGGTGCGCTATTTGCCGCGTCGCTACCGACCCCTGCCGTAAGAGTGCTCCGGCCAGAGCCGGGCGTCGGAGCTCCTGCGGTCCTGGAAACGATCAAGGTCTACGAGCGGGCAGCAGTGCCGCCGGTCGCGTACATGCTCGATACCTTCAGCGCCGCGGCGGCCGGGGGCACCGGGGAGAAACTGGACTGGGATCTGGCGT
>JAXLWT010000088.1:0-7714 GCA_046328375.1 Thermomicrobiales bacterium | reverse complement strand
AGTGGTAGGGGGCAATATGCGGCGGAAGCCTCCGATGAGCGTGGTGGAGGCCCGGGCGACACTGGAATCGTTGCGTGAGCAGACTGCGGCGGCGGATCCTCTTCAGCCCGCACCGCCCTTCTGGATTGCGGAGATGCACCGGGCACTACGTACCATTGCCCTGCCGGATGAGGTGCGGAGCCGGCGCATCGATGGACTGCTTGGCGTCAACATGGGATACCTGCACAAGCGGGTACAGGCGATCCTCGACGACTTTGACCGGCTTGTCGCGGAGAACCCGCGGCTGCAGGTCCCGAGTGTGCGGTGAGTCCCGAGCGGAAATTTCAATAGTCCGCGCCAAGCGGTGGTCGTCGCTAACGGTCGTGGAGGGTCCCGTGCCGATTTTTCACAAGTCCCTGTCAGCGCCGAGCATTGAAGTCGTAAGTGTCCCCATGTCGCAGGACATGCACTCGCTCGCGTAAACCGGCATCCTCCGCGGCCTGCAGGAACTCCTCCAGTGACGACGTAAAGACGTCGTAGTCGTTGTAGTGGATGGGGATGGCCAGGTCCGGATGTACGATGCGCATCGCCTCAACACCCTGCGCCGCGTCCATGCTGACCAGGATGCCGAGGACGCGGGTGCCACCCAGATGAAGTAGCGCAAGATCGATCTCCGGGAATCGCCTGGGAATCTCCTGCAATTCATCGATCACCAACGTGTCGCCGGTGATGTAGATCCGGGTCGTCTCGAAGCCCGGGGTCGTAATCTCCAGCAAGCTCCCCATCACATCGGGGAGGACCAGGTCCACCAGCGGCGGCCCATGCCTCGCAGGTGTGGCCGTAATCCTGATCCGGGTGTCACCTCTGGAGATCTCGAGGGACTCCCACAACTCCAATGGCACGCACTGCGTGAACCCACGCTCAGCCAACTCACGCGCTGATTGCGGAGTTGTCACGATCGGGAGGGTGTGATCGAGGTCGCGCTCGGCTACCTCATCGAAGTGATCTCCGTGGAAGTGTGAGAGCAGGACCAGGTCGAGCGGCGGCAGGTCCGCCAACTCAAGGGCTGGATCGGTGAGCCGGGTGGTGTGCAGGCCACCGCCGAGCCACGTCTGCTGATGCTTGTGGATAAAGGTGGGGTCGGTCAGGATCGTGATACCGGCGATCTCGATCAGGACGGTCGCGTTTCCTATGAACGTCAGGGTCCTTGGGCCCGCCTGCGTCGAGCTGGATGCCGGTCCGGGCAGTCTCAATTGTCTGGTCACCATATGCCTCCCTCACGAGAAATTCGGCAATGCCAAGTGCAGTAGCGAAGCGGGCCATCACCGGAAAATCGAACTGGCGTCGCACAGTGGCGACGCGGTTGCGCTTAATTGGCCCGGTCTTCCTCCGCTTCAGGTTGGTCTGGAGGCGTCCACGGCGGGAGTTCGCCTTCCGCCTGGGGCGTGACCGCATCTTCGACGTCGCCCAGGACCGATGGGGACAGAGAGTCCTCACTCCGTCGATCATCGTGATCTGTCGGGTCTGAAGCGCGGGTTGTCGATTGTTCCATCGTTCTATTCCGTCTGAAGTCGTCTGCGGATGACATGTATCTGCCCTGACAGGTTGCCCGGCGAACTCCTGGTTGAGCCCCGTGAGCTAACTACCAGGCGTGGCGCGTGCTCGTACCACACCTGGCGTTGAGCTATACGCGTCGACCGGTCAGTCACGCTGACGCCGTGCGTGCCCGGCTGTGAGGCCCGGTGTTGTCTGCGGGGTGAGAATGACTGCGCTCTCAAGCAGCCCCTCGGCCGTGCAGGTGCCCTTCGCCTTGCGGGAGAAGCCAAAGAACCACGGTACAGCGAGGAGGAGACCAGCATTGACCACGTCCAACCCGAGATGCGCCGGCATGGGGAAGACGCGGATGAGTCCCAACTCATAGGCCGTCAACGCGCTGTAGCCGAGAATTCCGAAGCCGAGCGCGACGGGGAGCGACTGCTCCATCCCTGCGGCGCCGACTCCGAGGAGCCACGGGGCGATGATCTACAGGGAGCAGGACGCGTAATCCAGGACGCCGTGAGCGCGGGTACGTATGAAGCGAATCTTTCTCCTCGCGGTACCAGACCGCCTCGCGAACGATTCGTTGGTTGAGAGGCGGAAGTGCAATCTCTGTACCAGCATTGCCAGGAAGGCCAGAAAGAATCTTGCAAAAGTGAGAAAACGCGAGAATATGCATCGAATGAATGACGTTACTGCAATATTCGTTCTGGGACTATCGAACTGCTCCGGTGTGGGTGTTAGCGATTGGTACGCGCCGTGCAACACGTAGACCGAGGCGCGCCATCCGGCGCTTTGCCGGAAGGCAATCCGCAAAACTGATGATGATGTCTTCCTGACGACATAACGAGTTCTTTGGGAAAGCGAGGCATGAGGATGAGTGATCTGGAGCAGGGTGAAGATCGACCACCGATTAACTGGGTCGACACCACGGCCGGCGGAGAGAACGAGCCAGGCGATGCGAGTGTTGCCGGGTCCCCTGGATCGGGGGCCAATGACATCACCCGTGCGGGTTTCCCGAACGCTGATCCCGATGGTTATGACGTGCAACGGTCAGACTTGAAGGGAATCGATCCTGGAGATAACCCTGCAGGAGACGAAGACTAGCTGCGCACGTTGAGCGATCGCCGCTGGCGCCGGGGTCAGTGGTGCAGCGGGAGCCTGACCGTAAACGTTGCTCCGTGGCCTTCCTGGCTCTCCACGGCGATGGTTCCGCCGTGTTGCAGGACGATCTGCCGGACACCCGTCAGCCCAATCCCGTTGCCCCTGATCCCGCTCACGTTCCGGCCCCGCTGGAAGCGTTCAAAGATGCGCTCCAGATCACCCGCCGGGATGCCCACCCCCGAATCCTTGACGCGCATGACGGCCCATCTCGCGCCATCTTCCGTCACGCTTTCTTCGAGCGAGAGAAGAATCTCTCCACCACCCGGGCTGTAGTTGACGGCGTTTTCCAGCAGATTCCGTAAGACCCGGTCCAACCGGGGCCCATCCCATGTGCCGACCAACGCTGGAGCGCAGGTTGAGAGGGCCAGGTGATGCTCGGGGCTGCGCGCCTGCAGTTCTTCAAGGCATGCCGCTGCCAGCGCAACCAGATCCACTGGCGCGTAGTGCAACTCCAGGTAGCGTCCTGCCCGGAAGTGCGCGACGTCGAGCACTTCGCCAAGGAGGGCGTTGGCTCGATCAATTGCCCGCTCCGCGGACTCCAGATTGCGGGCTATGCGAGGACCCTCCAGGCTACCTGGGTCGAGGCGCCGGCGGGCGAGCTGCATTTGCCCTTTGGCCGCGCCCAGGGGGTTCTTGATGTCGTGCGCGAGGGCATCCAGGAACGCCACATGCTCATCCTCGGCCCGCTTCTGCGCGTCGATGTTTTGCACCACGCACACCACCCCCGCTACCCGTCCCGCGGCGTCCTCGAACGGGGCGCTGCTGACCCGGGTCCAGATGCGCGCGTCTGCTTCTCGTGTGACCTGGCACTCCACACCTGACACCGTTTCGCCGCGGAGCGCGCGCACGTCGGGCCATTGGTCCAGTGGCAGTAGCGTGCCGTCCTCGCCATAGCATTGCCACTGGGGCTTCTGCTCCGGAACAGCGGAGGGGATGCGCGTGCTGACGTACTGCCGCATCTCGGCGTTGGTCAGGAGCCACTCTCCCGTGTCATCTGTCAGGCCGATCCCCACAGGGAGTTGTTCAACAAACGTCGCCAACCGTGCTTCGTTCGTGCGCACGCGGTCGAAGAGGCGGACGCGTTCGATGGCCAGCGCCGCCCGGTCCGCGAGTTCCTGGAGGAATCGCTCGTCTTCCAGGGTGTAGGGATGATTTGTCGCCGGCCGTGAGACAGACAAGGTGCCGATTCCTCGCCCCTCCAGTTGTAGAGGCGCTGCCAGCAAGACCTCGGCGGTTTCCTCAGGAGTGGTTGGCCAAAGCCTGGGATTGGCGCGTTTCCGTGCAGCAACTTCAGCTTCAGTCAAGCGAACGGCTCGGCCAATTCGCAGGGCATCACCCGTGACGCCGCGGTCCGCGGCATGGCGATCGCCCCGCACGGCGTCAAGGACCCGCGCCTTGATGACCGGGTCCGGGTGATCCCAGGCGACCGCTTCCAGCCAGGCCCCATCGTTGGAGAGCAAGCGCAGGACAGCCAGGTCGCCAACTTCCCTGGCGGCACTGGTTGCGATGGCGTCAAGGGTCGCCTTGAGGTCCAGGTTGACCCCGCCAAGTCCCCGGGTGGCGTCTGCCAGGACTTCAGCCCGGGCCTGCTCGCGGCGGGCGTGCTGCACGGCACGGTCCCGGCTCGCGGTCAGGACCATGAGCAGCACCGACACGAGGACGAAGACAACGTAGGCGGCGGCCTCGGGATAGGAGGCAGCCGCGGAGCGGGGCGTAAGGGCCACAAAATGGATAGGAAGCAGGGAGCCCAGTAGGGCGATCAGTGCTGGGCGAGTTCCTCCCGCCCAGGCGCTCAAGGCAACCGCGACAAGGAAGGGCGCCAGGGGCGTGACGACCAGGGCCGGGATGCTGGCACTGGCGACTGTCGCAGCCAGGACAAGCACAATCGCCAGGCCGATCCCTATCCAGAGAGAACTACTCGGGAAGGACTTGCCCGGGGAGACCATGCTGTGGGTCCTCGTGCCAGCGCCGCTGCAGTTTGGCGATTCACGTCTACGTCACGCAGTGTAGGGCAAGCGCACGCAAGTTGCGCTGGCTACACGCTGGGCACGACGTGGGTCTGGGCGGGCTCGCGTAGGTCAGGAGAACGCGTGGTGCGTCATGCGGACTGTGATGCCTTGCGAGCCTGCATCCCGGTTTTCTCGGCTACGACGTGTGCCGCGACAGAAGCCAGAGAGATGCTGGCTGCTTCTGAAGGAAAGTCGCCGCTTTCTCAGGACCGTGACATCCAGGCCATAGGCAAATATGACACTGGTTTGCTAAAATGTAGCGGGAAATACAAATCAAGTAACGGAATTATAAACGGCTAACCCTGAGTAGGAGGCTATGCGCACGTCGGGAACCATCGGCACTGTGCAGCCACGCCCCGCATCTTCAGCTTCGCTTGAACACCCACGTTGCGGATCACAAGCGCTGCGGTGACGAGCAGAGTGCACAAGGGGCGACAGGGGAGAGCCCGTTGCAGGCGTTAACGCACCACGCCGCTGGCGCGGCTGCGCAAGAGATGGGGCAACCGTTGTCCGTGCCGGGCGATGAGGTCGCCGCCGCATCACCTCTACCCACGAGATCAATTGTCAGGAGGGTTCGCAATGGACGGTGACAGGTTCGACGATCAGGTACGACGCCTGGGGAGGGCTGTCCACCGGCGTGGGCTACTGGCCCAGGTGGGTGTGTTGACAGCCCTGGCCATTCCGGCTTTAGGAGAACTCGAAGCAGAAGCCAAAAAGCGGAAGAAACGCAAGAAGCGCAGGGGAGGGGAGGGCGACAAGCCAGGCCTGGAGCCTCTCTGTGACCCGGACGAGCGCAAGAAGGTCGCGATGTGTCACGTGCCGCCCGGTAACCCGGGGAATGCGCATGTGATCTGTATCGCGCCATCCGGCTGCAATGGGCATGAGAACCACGCCGGTGACTGCGTCTGCGGCAAGGTCCCTGCCGGCTGCCTCAAGGACGGGCAGCCCTTCCCGGAATGCGCAGAGGGGCGTTGCCGGCCGAACGGGGATTGTCCACCGACAGGGCAGACGTGTGGGGGAGCCTGCGATCTCCACGACTACCCGTGTCCAGAGCCGCCGATTGGCACCGAACCCAACTGTCGCTGCCAGATGCACGGCCTGGAGGGCACCTGCGTCGATTGCCCGCAAGCCCGTATCTGTGGCCTGGAATGCTGCCCTGCCGGGAAGATTTGCTGCGATGACAAATGCGTCGACGCGAGCAGCGTCTGTGGCGGCATCTGCGGCAACATCTGCGCCGATGAGGAGACGTGCTGCTCCGGTCAATGCGTGCCGACGGTTGATCTCTGCCCTGATTGCGGCACGATCTGCGAAGGAACTGAAGTCTGCTGCGGTAACACGTGCGTGACGGGACTTGAGTGCTGCGAGAGCGAGCAGTGCCATGCGATCTGCCAAACTGGTATCTGTAACGATGGGACGTGCGAATTCACCCCGGTGCAGCCGAACCAGCCTGGGCCATTCTGCAATCGGCCGGGTGAGGTTTGCTGCCTGGACGCGGGGGAGCCGGTCTGCTGCCAAAACGGCGAAATCTGCATCAAAACTGGGTGCTGTACGCCACTGACTTGCGCCGACTTCCCGGCGGGCGTGTGTGGCCCACAGGACGATGGGTGCGGTGGACAGACTGCTGATTGCCCCTGCCCAGTCGGCCAGACGTGCGGCCAGGATGGTATCTGCTTTATCCCGCAGTGCGTGCCCGAATCGTTCGAGGTCGCGTGTGCCGGGCTGCAGTGCGGGCCTGCCTCTGACGGCTGCGGTAACGATTACAACTGCGGGGACTGTGGCTCGCGGCAGGAGTGTCTCTCCGGCGTCTGCAAGGCATTCAAGAAGAAGCGCTGCGTCGGCAAGGGCCTGGCTGGCCAGCCATGCAGCGGCAAGTGCAAATGTCATGGTGGCCGCAAGTGCAACAACGGCACCTGCTGCGAGACGACCGGTGACGGCTCAGTGCACTGCACGGCCAACAGCGATTGCTGCCCGGGCCTGATGTGCGCACGACGGCGGCCCGGCCAGCACAAGGTCTGTATGCCGCGCAATGCCAAGTTCGGGGAGGATGCGTAGAGGTCTCTGTCTCTGGCGCAGCGTGATCCTGAGCGCTCAATGAATCTGGAGAGAGGCCGCTTTTGGGCGGCCTCTCTTTGGTATTGCGGTGAGCACTCGACGTTGCGGACTGGGGTCGAGCTCTTGCCGGTTGGCTAGCTGGCTGCCTTGCAGCGGATGGCCAGGGCGACAAGTGTCCACCAGAGCAGGAGAGGTACGATCACCAAACGCATCGCCAGGCCCTCTGGAATCTCGAGGTCCGGCCGCCAGATCGCAACTTGCACGGACGCCGCACCAAACAGGGCGATCCCCAGGAGGGCAATCCCCAGCCGGATGAGTTGCTTGCCCTGGGGCCAGGCCCCGAGCCCCGCCAGGAGCGCGCCGACCGCGACGAATTGCCAGGCAAAGGCAAAGGTCCCCGCGGTCAGGTGAAGGTCCCCAATTGGCGTCAAGGGGCCGCCCTCGCCCATTGGGAAGACGGCGAGGCCGACAATGTTGAACGAGGCAAGCCCGAGCATCACCGCAGCGGTCCGCAGCCAGCGGTTCCCGCCAGAGATAAGCCAGAGAGCCAGAGCGATGGCCAGTGAAC
Organism: Thermomicrobiales bacterium; assembly: GCA_046328375.1. GTDB lineage: Bacteria > Chloroflexota > Chloroflexia > Thermomicrobiales > UBA6265 > JACCXM01. The sequence continues at coordinate 406 of JAXLWT010000088.1, read as the reverse complement.
CTACACCCAGCGCAATGAACGCTACAGATTGCACGCCGCTCCATGGCCCGACGGCATAGTGGCTCAGGCCGTCCCGGAGCAGGTTGACGTCCGGGCGCAGGATCGGCGTGAGAACGAGCACAGCGGTGTTCAGGCCGATCCCAAGCAGCCCCACCGTTGCCAGCGCTGACGCTCGCGCTTGATCAAGGGCCACGAAGTCCTGCCCCCGTGTATCTCGATGCTGCTTGTCCTCGTCGCGTATTCCGGAGCGAAACGCGTGCCAGGTTTCCCAGCCACCTGGGTTTGTTGGCAGAAGGCGCTGCCTGTGCCAGCGGGATTATTCGTCGCCTCTTATAGCACCCGTTTACCCCAGATCGTGGTTTTGGCGTTAGAAGGTTGCTTCCTGATCAGCATCATGATGCCTTGG
>JAXLWT010000087.1:0-8046 GCA_046328375.1 Thermomicrobiales bacterium | reverse complement strand
TGTCCGGTCCAGGTTCGAGGTGTCAGCCCGCTCCAGATGTCAGCCTGAGCTCGTCGAAGGACCTCAGTCTCCCACCCACGCCACCGACCTGCTGCCTTCTTTGCGCACCCATCTTGCGTGTCATCTCAAGCGCAACCGAGAGATCTCGGGCTGTCGTGTTGCCGTGGACGGAGGCGTGTGCGCTGCCAGCGTTGTCGAGGACGCCAAGGCGCCGCGACAATCTCGGAGCGACCCCGGGTGAATCGGCGGGGGACCGGAATCTGCTGCAGGGTTGTTCCACAAAATTCAGACGCGGCTAAAATAGAATCGACGGCGGCTGGTGTTTGCCGGGAAATCGCGAGGTTCCCATGTCGCGCGTTGTGCCTCATGATCACCCAGTCTCCGCCCTGCCGCCTCCGCGGAGCGGAGATGCCGCCGCGCCGCTCCCTCGCTTCCTGACCCCTTTTATTGGAAGAGAACAACAGGGTGCGGCGCTGCGCACGCTCCTGCAGCGCCCGGATGCCCCGCTCGTAACCCTGGTTGGTCCGGGCGGGGTGGGCAAGACGCGACTGGCCGTGCGCGTGGCAGCCTCGCTGGGGCACGCCTTCCCGGATGGCGTCGCCTTCGTGCCACTGGTTGTTGTGCGCGACCCGGAGATGGTGCTCCCGGAGATTGCCGCGGTGCTGGGCATCCGCGAGGTCGGCGACCAGCCGATGGCGGCGCGCCTGGCCCAGGTGCTCGCCGACCGGCAGGCCCTGCTGGTGCTGGACAACCTGGAGCAGGTGCTCCCAGCCGCACCGGCTATTGCGGGTCTGCTGGCGGCCTGTCCCAACCTGACCATCCTGGCCACCAGTCGCGCCCCGCTCGGGATCTCCGGCGAGCGAACCTTCCACGTGCCGCCACTCTCGCTGCCGGAAGGCACCCCGGGCGTGCCAGAGTTGATGGACGTGGAGGCGGTCAACCTCTTTGTCGAGCGCGCCCAGGCGGCGCAGGCAGAGTTCACGCTCACACCCCAGAACGCCACGGCCGTGACGGACATCTGCCGCCGCCTGGATGGCTTGCCGCTGGCCATTGAACTGGCGGCGGCGCGCGTGCGCATGTTGCCGCCTCAGGCATTGCTCGCGCGGCTTGACCGTCAGTTGCCCCTGCTCACGAGCGGCGCGCGGGATGTCCCGCAGCGCCTGCGCACCATGCGCGATGCCATCGCCTGGAGCTACGACCTCCTGGAGCCCACGGAACAGGCCTTTTTCCGGCGTGTCGCCATCTTCTCCGGCGGATGCACCCTGGAAGCGGCAGAGTTCCTCAGCGAGGGGGATGACCGCGGCTTCCCGTTCGATCTGCTGGCCAGCCTGGTCGACAAGAGCCTGCTGCGCCAGGAGTCGCTGGCTGACGCCGAGGCGCGCTACACCCTGCTGGAAACCGTCCGCGAGTTTGGCGTCGAGCAGCTGCAGGCCGCAGGCGAGGCGGCAGACGTGGCACGCCGTCACGCGGCGTGGTGCCTGCAGTTAGGGCAGCAGGCGGCGGCAGAACTGGTGGGGCCGGAGCAGCGGGTATGGGCGGAGCGGCTGGACCGAGAGGCCGCCAACCTGCGAGGTGCCCTGGCTACGTTCCTGGAACAGGCGCCCGAGCAGGCGCTCGACCTGGCGAACTCGCTTCTCATCTTCTGGTTCCTGCGCGGCCACTTGCGAGAAGGCGCATCCTGGCTGGAACGCGCCCTGGCCCGGGCCGAGGGAGCACGGCCGGAGGCGCGGGCGCTGGGCATGTTCGGCGCCGGCCTGTTGACCTGGGCCAGTGGGGATTTCCCCCAGGCCACCGCCCTCAGTGAGCAGGCACTGGGGTACGCCAGGGCGCAGCGCCTCGTCTTCCACGAGGCCCTGGGGCACTATCTCCACTTCCTGCTCAGGTTCCTGGTGACCGATGAAGAGCAGACGACGGTGAGCATCCTGGAGCATGGCGAGACTGCGATTACGCTGATGCGGCAGGCAGGCAATCGGAGCTGGCTCGCGTACATCCTCAGTGACGTCGGGGAGCATGTCGTCTACGCCGGCGATGCCGCGCGTGGCGAGGCGCTCATGGCCGAGGGTCTGCAGCTCCACCGGGAGCTCGGCAACAAGCAGGGTCTTGGCAACAAGCTGAACGACATCGCCCTGATGAAGCACGCGGCGGGTGACGAGGCAACCGCGACCCGGAATTACGCTGAGAGCATCCGGCTGCTGCGCGAAGGTGGCGACACCTGGTACCTGGCCACGCCGGTCGGCGGCCTGGCCGCCGTCGCCATGAACGCGGGACGGCCCGTGCAGGCGGCCCGGCTCATCGGTGCGGCGGGCGCCATGCGCGAGCGGAGCGGTGCTGCGCTCTGGCCACAGGAGCGGGAGCGCTTCCTGCAAACCGAGAGCGCCGCACGCGCGGCGCTCGGCGAGGCCACCTATGTGCGCGAGGTTGGCGCAGGCCGCGCGTTGCCCCTGTCGTCGGTAATCGCGGAGGCGATGGCGGTGGCGGAAGCCGCTCCAGAGGAGCCAGACGCCGGGGGCCTCACCCCACGTGAGTTGGATGTGCTGCGCCTGCTGGGCAAGGGCCTGTCCAACCCGCAGATAGCCGATGCGCTCTACATCGGCCGCGGCACGGTGCGCACGCACGTTTCCAACATCCTCGGCAAGCTGGGTGCGCGCACCCGCACGGAGGCGACGATGCTGGCACGGGACCGCGACCTTATCTAGGAAGTAGTACGAAGGCATCGATCGCCCCCGTTCTCCCCTCTCCCGCGCGCCGGAAGAGGGGCTGGGGACCAGGGTCCTTACGCCTGCCCGAAGAAGGCCCGCAGATCGGCGACAACGTCGTCCGGCACCTCCATGGCAGCAAAGTGACCGCCGCGGGGAAACTCCGACCAGTGCACGATGTTCGCGTTATCCCGCTCCGCGAACGCCCGGATCGTCTGGAAGTCGTCCTTGAAGACGGCGACGCCGATCCGGCCCTGGCTGACGACCGGCTCAGCCCCGGCCCGCCCCTCCTCGTAGTGGTACCGCGCGGCCGTGGCGTAGGTGTTGGTCAGCCAGTAGAGGCTGGCCTGGGCGAGGACCTGCTCGGGCCGCACCAGGCTGGTCCCGTTGCCGAAATTCTCAAACAGTTCGCTGTAGGCCAGCACCGCGACCGGTGAATCGGCGAGTGCCGCCCCGATCGTCTGTGGCCGGGTGCCGTTCATCTGGTTGTATCCGCCGACGCTCTGGAACCACTGCAGGTGACCGAGCGCGGCGTACTCCTTCTCGCCGAACCCGTCCATTTCACCTGGGGCGCCAGCCGGGAAGGAGAAGAGGTGGAGCACGTGAGCGCCGAGGAAGCCAGCAGGGTTCTTGACGGCGAGTTCGCGGGAGATCATGGCGCCCGCGTCGCTGCCGTGGATCCCGTAGGCGTCGTAGCCAAGGCGCCGCATCAGCGTGTCGTACGCCGTGGCGACTCGCGCCATCGTCCAGCTACCGCCGGCCACTGGGGTCGAGAAGCCGAAGCCGGGCATTGACGGCACGACGACATCGAACGCGTCCTCGGCACGGCCACCGTGAGCGACGGGGTCAACGAGTGGGTCGATCATGTCGAGGAAGTCCAGCACCGAACCGGGATAGGTGTGCGCCAGCAGCAACGCCCGAGCGCCTGGTACCGCGGAGCGGACGTGAAGGAAGTGGATAGGCTGCCCGTCGATCTCGGTGATGAAATTCGGGTAGGCGTTGAGGCGGTCCTCGACCTCGCGCCAGTCGAAGGCCTGCCAGCGCTCGACCATGCTCCTCAGGTAGGCAACCGGCGTGCCGTACTCCCACGAGTCTCCCGGTGCTGGCGGCGCGTAGCGGGTGCGCGCCAGGCGCTCCTGGAGGTCGTCCAGGTCGGCCTGCGGGATCTCGATGCGGAAGGGGCGGATATCACTGCCGTTCGCGGCTGTCGTTGGCGTCGTCATTTCGGGTCTCCTCTCTGATCGGTTCGTACCTCCACTGTACGAGCTGTTCAGGAACGAGACGTTCCGCTATTCTCGTGACATGCGTGAGACGTCCGCTCGCCTGCTGACCATGCTCGGGCTGCTGCAGTCGCGCATTGACTGGTCCGGCGCCGAGCTTGCCGAGCAGCTTGGGGTGACCGGCCGCACGGTGCGCAAGGACATCGCCCGGCTGCGCGAACTCGGGTACCCCGTCGACGCCGTACGCGGGCCGGGTGGCCGCTACCGCCTTGGCGCGGGCGCCAAACTGCCGCCGCTCCTGCTCGACGAGGACGAGGCGGTGGCCGTCGCTGTCGGGCTGCGGGCGGCGACCGGGATGGCAGGTTTCGAGGAGACCGGCAGCCGGGCGTTGAGCAAGCTCGAGCAGGTGCTGCCCGAAAAGCTGCGCCGCCGGTTGGCCGCCCTGCGCGAGGCCACCAGCGCCGGCCCGGTGAACACTGACTCGAATGTCGATGACCCGGTTGTCGACCCGGGGCTCCTCAATGAGCTGGCCGCCGCGATCCGTGATCACCAGGGGTTGCGCTGCGAGTACCGGGGGCAGCGTTACGAGATCGAGCCGTACCACCTGGTCGGCTGGCAGCGTCGGTGGTATCTGGTCAGCCGGAACCCGGAGACAGGCGAGTGGGCGCCGTACCGCGTGGACTGGCTGCAGCTGCATATCCCGGGTGGCCGCCGCTTCGCGCCCGTCTCATTCCCCGGTGACCTGACCGAGTTCGTGGTGCGCGAGGTTGCCCGCACCGGCTGGGCGTTTCACGCCCGGATCCGCGTGCATGCTCCCGCCACGGAGGTACTTGCCCGCATCAACCCGGCTGTCGGCACCGTCGAAGCGGTCAGCGATACTGAATCAGTGCTCGTCACCGGTGGCGACAGCGTCGAGGTCGTCGCGGTCTGGATCGGGATGCTCGGGCTGGACTTCTCAGTCACCGAGCCACCCGAACTGGTTGCGCATCTGCGGGTGCTCTCAGAGCGCTACGCGCGTGCGATCGCTGGCACAGGCGGTGCGGCAGCCGCAAGTGGAGCGTGATGTCCGTGTCCGGCATCAGCCGCACCTCCCCGGGCACCCTCAGCACGCCTGGGCGGGCGCAGTCGCGGGCCGGCAGGGACGAGACCTTCGCCGCCGCTCCACGCGCGTCAAGGAGCAGGATCCGGAGATGACAGGTCAACTGGTGTCGCACGGTGGCGCGGAGCTGTACGTGGAAACTCATGGCCCGGAGGGTGGTCCGCCCGTTCTGCTCCTGCACGGCGGCATCGGCAGCGCGGAGGACTGGGTCGACCAGGTTCCCGCGCTGGTCGCGGCCGGGCGGCGGGTGGTGGCGATGGATTGCCGCGCGCGTGGCCGCTCCACCTGGGGCGACGGACCGCTCACCTTCGAGGTCATGACGGCTGACGCCCTGGCGGTGCTGGATGCCCTGGGCGTTGCGCGGGCCGATCTCGTGGGCTGGAGTGACGGCGCGATCATCGGCCTGGAGATGGCGATCCGGCACCGGGCGCGCCTGCGCAAGCTGGTGCTTTACGGCGGCCTGGCCCGCTTTGACAGGGCTGTCCCGGAACCGGTGCAGACGCCGGCCTTCGAGGCGGCCGTTGCCCGGCTCTCGGCAGACCAGTTGCGCCTCTCGCCGCAACCGGAGCGCTTTTCCGAGATGGAGGACGCGCTCTTCGCGCTCTACGTGGTGGAGCCAGAGTTCTCTGATGACGCGCTCCGTGGCATCACGACGCCGACGCTGGTGCTGGACGGGGCAGAGGAAGAGCTCATCCTGCCGGGGGAGCCAGAGCGCATGGCGGCGCTCATCCCGGGCGCTGAACTGGTCATCATGCCCGGCGTGGGGCATTTTGCACCCTTTGAGCAACCGGACGCATTCAACCGCATCGTGCAGGAGTTCCTCGCTGCGTGAGCCGGATCCTGTCGGTGCCTGTCGCCCCCTGAGGTACGGAAGGACCGTGTTCGGTGCGGTTCCTTGTGGCATGTCCTGACGCAGCAGGCATGCGGGGTGAATGGCCGGCTCATGTCGACAGGCAGGGGGTCCCCCGGCGTCTCACGCCGCGATGCCGTGTACGGCGCCGGTGTGAAATCCCCGGTCCGTGTCCACCGGTGATTGCGCTCCGGGGGATTGCATTCTGTTCTGCAGACTACAATACTCCTTCGCGCAACGCCGGAACAGTGAGCGAGATCGCAATGGGCACACTCCATGTCCAGTGCGGTCACTGCAGGCTGTGGCACGTCTGCGTCGCATGTGTGTAGGGAGAGCGCCGGTGATGAATACGGTCGATGTCTCAGCGCAAGAGGATGCTGATCGGGGGTCGCGTCGACAGTCGCTAGTGGCGTTGGGTCTTGCGGTGCTTGCCGCCGGTGCTGCCAACGCGGGCGTCAGTGAAGCCAAGAAGGGCAACACCTGCAAGAAGAAGGCGAAGAAGCGCTGCAATGCAGACGCTGAGGCCTGCAAGCCCCTGGTCGCGTCGATCTGCCAGATTGATCCAGTCACATGTCTCGCCGCGCAGAACTGCTGTGACGAGTGCTCGGCGAATGGATTCGTGACGTGTCTTGCCACGGTCATTCCACCGAACTAACAGTGGTGTGCACGGAACGACAAAGGGGACGACGAAGATGAACACATACGCTCTGGATACTGTTTCTCGCCGCGCTGCCGAGGCTATTTCCCGCCGACGCTCGCTGCTCGCCGTCAGTGGCGCGGCACTCGGCGTGACGATGGCCCGGCCACTGAGCAGCGAGGCCAAAGGGGGCAACACCTGCAAGAAGAAAGCGAAGAAGCAGTGTGCAAATGATGCCGCTGCCTGCAAGACGTCCGTGCTGGCACTTTGCGATGCTCCCGGCTCCCCCTCTTGCGCCGGCCTGCAGGCTTGCTGCGAATCGTGTTCGGCCGCCGGTTTCATGACCTGTCTGATTGAGTTTCAGCAGCAGCAGGAGCAGCAGCCGTAGCGCGGTTTTTTTGCGCTCCGGATCCGAGCGCGCACCTGAGACGGGGGCTGGTTCCCGGTGGACACCTTGCCACCAGGAACCAGCCCCTGCCACTGCACCCAGGTCCCTTGCCACCAATCGACGGCCTGGCTGACCTGGCCTCCTCTAGGCCACCAGCTCCCGTCCCGCCGCCAACTCGAGATGTGCTCCCGTGTCGATAATCTCGCGCAGCGCCTGCACCGTCTGCCAGAGTTCGTGGTAGGTGGTGTACAGGGGGACCGGTGCCAGGCGGATCACGTTCGGGGCGCGGAAGTCAGGCACGATGCCGCGGGCGCGCAGGGTGCGTGAGATGCGAGAGGCCTCCTGGTGCTCAACGGCCAGGTGCCCCCCGCGTTGCCCCGCCGCCGCAGGCGTTCCGATGGCAAATCCATAGGCAGCAGCCGTCAGCCCGCTCGCAGTCAGCAGATTCCCCAGGTAGGCGGTTTGCGCCAGGGATTTGGCGCGCAGGGCGTCCAGGCCCGCCTCGTGGAAGAGGCGGAGTGCGCCACGCAGGGGAGCGGTAGCCAGCAGGGGCGGGGTGGAGATTTGCCAGGCGCCGGCGTTCTCCGCGCCTTCAAACTGGTGACGCATATCGAACTGGCGCTCCTTGTGAGAGCCCCACCAGCCTGCCAGGCCGGGACCGGTCTGCCAGTGCTTGCGGTTGACGTACAGCCCACCGGTGGCGCCTGGGCCCGCGTTCAGGTACTTGTAGGAGCACCAGAAGGCAAAGTCGACGCCCCAGGCATCGAACTGGTGCGGCACTGCACCGGCCGAGTGGGCGCAGTCGAAGCCAAGGGGGATACCGCGCTCCCGGGCCGCCGCCGCCAGGCGGGGCATATCCAGCAACTGGCCGGATCGATAGAGCACTGCCGGCAGGATCGCCAGCGCCACCTCTTCGGTCAGCGCCGCGATGATGTCGTCTTCGTCGATGGTGCGGCCATCGCGTGACGGAATGCGAACGAGGTCATCGACCGGATCTCCGCCGTGCAGCGCAATCTGGCTCTGGATGGCGTAGATATCGGAGGGGAAGTCCAGTTCCGTCGCCAGGATTCTGCGGCAGGAACCATATGGCCGGTAAAAGGTGGCGAGCAGTGCGTGCTGGTTGACCGTGGTCGAGCCGGTGACGATAACCGAGTCG
>JAXLWT010000086.1:0-8047 GCA_046328375.1 Thermomicrobiales bacterium | reverse complement strand
GTCTTCTCCACACGCTCTCGTGACGACGTCCGGGGCGTGTCCGCGCGAAGGCTGCTGCTCAGCTCGCACCTGTCCGAAACATGTCAGGCCGTCGCTCGTTCAGGTGTCTCACTCTCCTGGAATTCTCCAGATGTCATTGCATCGCCTCGTGCCGTCTGCATTCGCGTTACGATAAACGGATCATTAATGAGAGTGCCTTGAAGTGGTCACCTGTGCGATGTTTAGCCAAAGCACCCAAGCGCCACCTGGAGGTTTCTATGTCACGCGTCACCAGCCTGGCCACTGGGACGAAGGGAACCGGACAGCTTGCGGAAGAGGGCACGCGGGAACTCCTGGCAGCGCTGGCGCATTCTTCAGCCGATGCAATGGTCCTCGAGACACTCGATGGCATCGTCACCTACTGGAATCCGGCTGCCGAGCACCTCTATGGCTACACGGCTTCTGAGGTCATTGGCCAGCCGCTGCATATGCTGATCCCGCCCAACCGGATGGATGAGACCGAGGAGATCCTGCGTCGCGCGCGCAGCGGGGAGCATGTGGCAGGTGTCGAGACGGAGCGTTGGACGAAGGACGGGCGGCGCATCGATGTCTCCCTCGCCGTCTCGCCCGTCTGGAATGATGCCGGTGAGCTCATTGCCACCTCGGCCATCGTCCGCGACATCACCGAGCGCAAGATCGCGGAGGCGGAACGTGCTCGGCTCACCGAGGACTTGCGGTCGTCGGAGGCCAGGTACAGGACCCTGATCGAGCAACTACCGGGGGCCGTCTATCTTCTCGCAAATAATGAAGACCTGACTCCGATCTACTTCAGCCCCTACATCGAACGGATCACCGGAGAGACGCCGGCAGAGACGATGGTCCCTCGCGAGCTCTGGCTTGCGAAGGTCCATCCCGAAGATCATGAGCGCGTCGTTGCAGCGGACGACCAACACGGCGAGGCTTCGGACCTGTTCCGGGTGGAGTACCGCCATCGTCACAAGAATGGTGGCTATGTCTGGGTGCGGGACGAATGTGTGCCGGTGTACAACGATGCCGGTCACATCGTGGCCTGGCAAGGGGTGATGCTGGATATCACCGATCGTATCCAGGCGACGCAGGTCCAGGCGCAGCTTGCGGCCCTGGTCGAGGCGGCTGAGGACGCGATTATCAGTGGCACCAGCGACGGGACGATTATCAGTTGGAACCCGGGGGCCACACGCCTCTACGGCTATGCCGCAGAAGAGATGATCGGCCAGTCGTTCCGGCGGTTGCTTCCGGACGATCAGAGCGATCCCGCGTATGAGCAACTGCTCGCTGCGGTCAGGGCAGGACAAGCCACCGCCCCGTTTGAGGCGATGCGGCGGCGGAAAGACGGCACCCTCTTCGCGGCGTCCGTATCGCTCTCGCCAATGCGCGATCACACTGGCGTCATCACCGGCATCGCGTCGATCATGCGCGACATTACCGAGCGCAAACAGGCCGAAGTAGCGCTGCAGCAGGCCCTGAACCAGGCCGAGGCGGCGAATGCCGCGAAGAGCCAGTTCCTGGCGATGATGAGTCATGAGCTGCGTACCCCGCTCCAGGCGGTCCTGGGCTACGCCGAGTTCCTCCTGTCAGATCCGAACGCGTTGTTCAGCACGGAGCAACGGGAGGATATCGGCTACATCCAGCAAGGCGGTCAACGCATGCTGGCGCTCATCAACCAGCTCCTCGATCTGTCACGCATCGAGGCAGGACGCCTCACGCTGGCAAACAGGCCGGTCGATCTGACCCTGGTCCTGGAGCAGGTCCGTCAGGACGTGGCGCCAATGGCCATCCAGAAAGGCCTGCACCTCAACATCGAAGCGCCGGCGGTGCGCACGCTGGTCACCGGCGATCCGGAGCGCATGCGGCAAATCCTGCTCAATCTGGTGAGCAACGCCGTGAAGTTCACTGAACACGGTTCGGTGCACGTTACGTCCGAGGCCACCGTTGAAGGCGTGGCCGTCCGCGTCCGCGACACCGGGATCGGCATTGCGGCCGGGGATCTCCCCCACATCTTTGAAGCCTTCCGCCAGGTTGATAGTCGCCTTTCCCGCCGCCACGGCGGGGCCGGCCTGGGGATCGCCATTGCCCAGAAGTTGGCCGAGCTGATGGGCGGGACCATCGACGTGGAGAGCGAGCTCGGGCAGGGATCAACCTTCACGATCGTGTTGCCGGTAGCCCCACCCGTGCCCGGGTCGCCTGCACAACGTGACGCTCCGTACACGTTGATGAGTGATCTTCCAGGTGCGTCAGGCGCGTAACGCTGTCGAACCCAGCTCCGCCAGCCAGCGCAGGGCGCGGCGGCTGGGGATGAACCCGTAGTGGCCGCCGCGGTTGCGCACAAAGGTGGGCAGCCCGCGCAGGCGCTTGCGGATTGGCCGCTGCGGGATGGTGAACGTGTCGTGCACCGCGTGCGGGGCGGCCAGCGGGTCCACCTCGTCAGGCTCGCCGATGAAACGTCCGTCGTTGATCCAGTGGGACTGCACGAACTCGAACTGCCGGTCGATGTGCGCGTTCACGGCGATCAGCAGCAGGCCACGGTCCGCACCGTCATCTTCCAGCGAGCCCGGGTGCAGGCGCGGGCCGTATGTCGCGCTGCGGCGCAGGATGCGGTGCAGGCGCACCGACCCCAGTACCGGCGCGTCCCGGGGATTCGTGCGCCGGGCGTGTGACCCGGCGGGGCACTTCAGCCCGGCTTCGTCATCACCGTAGAGGAAGATGTTGTTACGGGAGTCATCCGCGCCGAGGGCCGGGTCATCGGCGTCCGGCGCCAGCGCGAGTGGCGCGCCGCTCGGCCAGCGCCCCATGATCTTCGCCGCCACACGCTCCGCCTCGGTCGCGCCCGGCGCTTCCCGGCGCACGTACCGGCGAAAGCCAGCCACATCGACCGCCAGCTTGCGGAAAACGAGGTAGCTGCCGTTCCGCCCCAGCACGTCGGGCTGGGGCATGGGCGTGACGCTTCCGGTCTCGTTCTCGTACCCCAGTACGAACTCGCCGGGCCTGACTGGTGGTTCGAGCGGGTTCGAGGGCGGGATGCCGCTGCCCGCAATGTCGGGCTGGGAGATGCCGTCCCGGAAGTCGAGCGCGTTGCGGCCATCCGGCGGCGACCAGACCTCCTGCCGCCAGAGGAAGGTGATGCCAGGCAGATCGGCAATCGCGGCCCGCGCCGTGGCCAGCTCCGTTTCGAAGCGCGCGACATCCGGCGCCAGCAGCACGATGATGACGTGGACCTCGTCCGAGCCGAGCGGCGCCTCCCACGTGGCAGGGTCTTCGGGCCCCACATCCCCCAGCAGCGCGGCCCGCGCCGCCATCCCCTCCCGGAATGCTGGTGGGAAGCTCTCCAGCGCGGTTCGCGGCACGCCGAGCGCCCGCAACCCCTCGTGGGTGAAGGCCACGCTGATGGAGGCGTCGGTCTCCGGGTGGAGCAGATCGGCCGCCGCGGGCACGACCTCCGCCAGCCGGCCGGCGAGGGCACGGCCGGAGGCGGGATCGTCAATCCGTAGCAGCAGGAGTGCGCCCGCGTAAGGGGTAGGGCGGCCGCGCAGGACGCCGGCCTGGATGTCGTCGAGTTCGAGGGTGACGCGATCGTTCCGGCTCATGGTGACCCCGCGATCCAGCAACGAACGTGTTGCTGCGCGCATGCACAGGTGACAGGACGACGGGTCAGTGCGCGGCCAGCTCCAGGAGCGGGGCGAGCGCCGGGTGCGTGAGCGCCTCTTCTGCCGCCGGGTCATCCAGCACCTGCTGGAAGGCCGCGGCGAGCCGTTCGGCTTTCCAGATCTGGGGCATCGTCGCGTCGCCAAGCGCATCGAAGAACGCGGTGGCTGGCGCCTGGGCGGACTGGATGAACGCTTTCACCTCAGCGTTCGTGGGCTGCGTCCCGGGAAACTCGCTGGTGTACTGCAGCCAGTCGGTCCAGCTCTGGATGCCCAGCAGTATCAGCGCGTCGTCGATGTAGGGGTCCCAGTCGGTCTCGAACGAGGTCGTCCAGAGCAGTTTCCGTCCCTCGTCGTAGATGACGAGGCGCATGTTGCGGATACCGATCTTGCGCAGGGCCTCGCGCGGCGCGCCGTCGATCTTCGCGTTGAAACGCTGCGCCGCCGCCCGCAGGTCCGCCTCGTGGCCCTCCTTGACGGTCAGGAACGCGGTCAGCTCCGAGACCACGCCGGAAGTCATGCCGAGGCCTGATTTCATGGTTGCGGTTGCCATTGGTGCTCCTTCTGGTACGTCGTGATTGGTGATGGACGGATTCCGGGAAGATGGCTGTTGCGGGGTGCCCGACAGCGGATGGCGAGGGACTTGTCCGGCTCGGTACATCGACGCGTCTCGAGCTTGTCGAGAACGCCGGGTGCGAAACACCGTCATTCTTGGTGCCAGCGCCGGAGAACCCTCACCTCAACCCCGCTTCCGCGCACCGGGAGGGGGCTGGGGGTGCGGGTTCCTGGCCGTGCTGGTGTGAATCCGGGTCACGGCGGGTGCCCAAGGTCCACCGCCTGGCCACTGCCATCCACTCCCCGGCCAGCAAGCTCCTCGCGGTAGGCCGGCGTCGCGGCGCCGTGGAGGAAGGTTGTCAGCACTGTCTCGGCCAGCTCCTCGGCGGAGAAGGGCATGAACTCGCCGAACATGCGGCGGGCGAGGGCAAAGGCGACCGCCACGCCAGCCAGCGCGTAGACACGCGGCAGCGTTGGGCCTGGTTCCAGGCGCCCTGCCGCCACCTGGGCTTCAAGGTAGTCCCCGACGGTGCGCCATACGGGCAGAACCAGGCGGCGCATCACCTCGCCGCCGACAGCCGGGTGGGCCGGGCCCTCCGCGATGCAGACCGCGAGGACCGCGAAGCGCTCCGCCTGGTCGATCAGCAGCATCCGCCCCAGGGCGCGGAGGTCCGTGGCCGGGTCGCCAGCGGCGCCGTGCGCCAGGGCGGCGCGGATTTCCTCCAGCAGGCCCGCCCGCTCGGCGAGCGCGATGAGCAGCTCCTCCTTGCTGGCGAAATGGCGGTAGATCGTGGGTGGGCGCACCCCGGCCCGCTCGGCGATCTGCTCCATCGTGGTCGCGGCGAAGCCGGTGCGCAGGACGAGGTCAGCCGCGGCGTCCAGGATTCGCTCCCGGGTGGACGGCCCCTCGGCCGGCACGGTCACCCCGGCTTCCTCCGCGAGCGCGGCGAAGATGCTGGCCTTCGACGGGAAGTAGCGGTAGAGCGTGCCCCTGGCCACCCCCGCCCGGTCCACGATGGCGTCGATACGCACGGCTGCGGTATCCCCGTGCTCGGCAAGCAGCGCCTTCGCGACCTCCAGGATCGCTCTGCGTGTGTCCGTGGTGTCGGGTCCATCCTGCACGATGGTGCTCCGCGAACTGAATGTGAGTGATCATTCGCTTAAGTACAATCTATATCGCGAGAGATCTGATGTCAAGTCCGTTCGGGCGGGAGGGCGGCCTGTTGCAGAGAGGGGCGACAACGGGTGCCGCTCCCAGGGAATCGGGATGCGTGGTTGCTCCAGGTCGCCCCCAACCTGCCCCTTTCACTCCAGGTAGGTGCCGCTACACTTCGCGCTGCTTCGGCGTCAACAACGAACGACCCGTGGAACGGTATGGCGGAGGATGCGTGTCATGTCCCCAGCAGATCCTGAGTTCGAGCCCCTTGACGGTCACTCCCGGCGCGGTCTCATGAAGACCCTGGCCGCCGGGGCGCTGGCTACGTCCTTCGGCGCGCTGACCAGGCCGGTGGCCGGGGCGCAGGACGCCACTCCCGTCAGCGACACCGCTCCGTCGCCGCTGCCCACCGGGGTCTGGTGGCAGGCGTCGTCACCCTTCCTGAAGGCCGTGATGACGGCTCCGAACCTGGAACCGGCCATCCCGCACCCGGCGTGGGACGATCGGGCAGAGGAAAAGCTGGCTGCGCTGCAGTCGAAAGCGGGCCGCAAGCCGAACATCATCATGTTTCTCGTCGACGATATGGGCTGGGGCGACCCCGGCTGCTTCGGCGGTGGCGCGGCGGTTGGCGCACCCACGCCCAACATCGACCGCCTGGCGGCCTCTGGCCTGCGCCTGACCTCGACCTACTCGCAGCCATCCTGCACACCCACCCGCGCTGCCATGCTCACCGGGCGCTTGCCCCAGCGCAGCGGCCTTACCCGGCCCACCGCAACCGGGGAGGCGAGCGCCGGCATGGCTGGCGAGGTGACCATTGCCCGCCTCCTCGGCGAGGCTGGCTACGTCACCGGCATGACGGGCAAGTGGCACCTTGGGGAGGACGAGGGGCAGTGGCCGAGCGATGTCGGCTTCGACGAGTACTTCGGCAACCTCAGCGCGAACACGTCCTACCATGATTTCCGTGACCCGGAGATCAGCCCCGAGTTGTTCTACAACCCGGAGCGCATGGCGGCGATGGAACGGGTGCACTTCATCCGCACGACCGTCAAGGGGTGGAAGGACGGCCGCCGCGAGTACGGCGAAGAGATCAACCTGGAGACCGAGCCACTCCTGGAAATGGAGTACCTGAAGTGGTCGCAGGACTTCATGCAGCGCGCGGTTGACGATGACAAACCCTTCTACCTGTACCACGCGATGAACCGCACCCACTTCAAGAACTACCCCAATCCCGACTTCCGCGGGAAATCCCCGGCGGCCGTTCCCTACAAGGACAGCGTCGTCGAGGTGGATTACGTCCTGGGCGAGATCATCAAGACCGTCCGCGAGTTGGGGCAGGAAGAGAACACGCTCATCATCTTCAGCCATGACAACGGGCCGGAGGAGGATGCGTTCGCCGGTGGCACCTCCACGCCCGACACCGGGCACACGCCGTTCCGCGGCGCGAAGGGCACGACCTGGGAGGGTGGTGTGCGCGTGGCGACCATTGCCGCCTGGCCGGGCACGATCGAAGCGGGGCGCGTCTCCGACGGGCTCTTCGACCTGATGGACACCTACAACACGTTCGCCCGCCTCGGCGGCGTCGAGAGCCTGCCGACCGACCGCTACATCGACGGCATCGACCAGACATCGTGGCTGCTGGCCGAGGGTGATGACGGGCAGGAGTCGAACCGGGAGGCGATCTACTACTGGTACGGCCAGGAGTTCTATGCCGCGCGCTGGCGGGAGTTCAAGCGCTTCGAGCAGATCATCACCATCGGCATGAACCCGGGGCCAAGCACGTACGGCGGCCTCACCAATGCCACCCGAAACGCGACATCGGACCCCACAATTGGCTGGATCTTCAACCTGTGGACCGATCCCAAGGAGCGCGCGCCGCTCTTCCGGCAGTGGTTGGCCGGTCCGGTCATCGAGCTGACGAACCGCAACAAGCTGACCTTCCTGCTCTACCCACAGGCGCCGCGCGGCGTGGTGCTGAACGGGTACATCGTGGGCGGCCCGGCCGGCGGCACGTTGTCCCAGGGCTTCATCCAGGCGCTGCAGGCCGACATGCGGCGCACCCCGGGTAACCAGCCGGACTAGCCGGGAGGCGAATCACTTCCAGGGTGGCTTGCCTCGCCCCGGTCCCGCGACATGTGGGACCGGGGCGTTTCATACCGGTTCTCGCTCTGCAGCAGAGCAGTCGAACCCCAATCGTGCTGTCCATGGACCACCACCTGGTTCCCAGGCATACTCATTGGAAGATGCCTTCACGCCAGCATGTCGAAAGGTTTACCCCCATGGACGCCAGGCGCTTTGACGCGCTCGCGCGATCACTGCGTGTCACGAGCTCGCGCCGGAGCGTCCTGGCGCCCTCGCTCAGTAGCGCGCTGGGCCTGCTGGCGCTGACCCAGACCGAGGCCAAAAGAAGAAGAAGCCCTGTTCGCCCTGTCAGAAGCGGAAGCGGGGCCGCTGCGTTCCCGATCCCGACAAGGCTGGGCAGCCTTGCACTGGCTGCCGGGTGTGTGGCGCGAATGGCTCCTGCGGCGTGCCGTCGGACGCCCGCTGCGCGGAGGGTCAGCTCTGCCGCCCTGCCACCGGGATGTGTTGCCCGGTCTGCGTTGGCGGCGGGTGCTGTGGCGTCGCGGAGGCGTGCATCAATCCGGGCCTCCTGAGTGACAACTTCTGCTGCGACACCCGC
>JAXLWT010000085.1:0-8500 GCA_046328375.1 Thermomicrobiales bacterium | reverse complement strand
CCAGCAACACGCCGATCAGGACTGCACGCGCAATGATGTCAGGATTGCCACTGAATGAGACGGCGATCAGGAGCGAACACACTCCGAGAAACACCGACTTCGACGCCGCGTGCAACTTGGTGTAGACGTCCGGCATGCGAAAAATACCGATCACCCCGATCGTCATGACGGACAGTCCGAGCAGGATGAACGCGTCGGAGATGATTTCCGGGACCGTCATCGCCATCACAGGATGCGCCCTGCGGCTAACCAGCGCGACGCCGCGACTGTCGACACGAACGAAACAAGCGCGAGCGCCAAGGCGGCGTCCATGAAATACGCTTCCTGCCGCGATGTGGCAAAGAGCACCAGCACAGCAACCAGTATCAGGGTCATCGCGTCCAGCGCGAGGATGCGCACCGCATTCGACGGCGTGCGGATGGCGAAGATGACAATCGCGGCCAGGAGCCATGTCATCCAGATCATGCCGGCACCAATCAGGTTCAAGTCCACGGTGTAACGCTCCTGCTACGGCAAAACGGGTCTCTGGTACTGCTCATAGAACGCCTGAGCTTCAGCCGCCACCTGCTGGGCATCCTCCGCGTCCAGGGCGTGGATGACCCAGGAGTTGGCGTCGGTATCGATACCGATGTACACGCTGCCTGGCGAGAGGGTGTTCAGGAATCCGGAGAAATCAACCCCCTCCTCGCTGCGCGCTCCCACCGGAATCGATACGAAGCCATCATCTTGCGGTAACCGCGGGGACAACACGGCCCGGGCCACATTCACCGTCCCTCGCACAATCTCGACAAACACGGCGATGATGAGACGAGGAAGGTGCAGCAGGCTGCTGAGCAGGCTCCCCGCCGCCGGTGCTGGTTCCGGAAAAATGAACGACCGGAACCCACGCAGCACGAGGAACCCCAGCACGAGCCCCATGCCGATATCCCAGGGGTTGGCCGACGCCAGGGCGAGGCAATAGGTCGCAGCCAGCAACATGGTCCCGAGCAGCGTCCGCATCAGCCCCCTCCCGGGATCAGGGTCGCCGCCGCGAGTTCGCTCAGTGCCAGGAGCGGTTCCGGCCACAGCCCGGAAATCAGCACCAGCAGCGCCAGCAGGAGCACGATGCCAGTGCGAAGGGCCTCCGTGCGATTGGCCAGGACGGTGGATGCGTGCCAGTACGTACGGCCGTAGGACTGGAACATGTACAGCAGCGACAGCACTCCGCCCAGGATGACGATCGCGGTCAAGACGATTCGTCCCGACTCGCTGCTGTCCTGGATCGTGGCCCGGAAGAGCGCGGTCTTCCCCCAGAATCCCAGGGCCGGAGGAACTCCCGCGACACTGAACGCCCCAATTGCGAACGCAAGGCCGGCGTACCGCCCGGCTTGAGCCCCGGAGAGAAAGAGCAGGGTCTTGCTTGCCGAATTGATGATCGTGTACAGCACCGCAGCGGTCAGGCCAATTTGGCCGCCTATCGCCACGGCGATCAGGATGTAGCCGACCTGGCCGATCGAGGAATACGCGATCACGGCCGAAGGCTCATGCCGGGAAACGGATTGCAGGCCGCCGTAGAGAATGCTTGCAACGCCCAGGATGACAAGCACTGGTGCGGACAGGGCCAACTCGCGCGGCAGCATGCCTGCTCCAATGCGGAGCAAGCCGTAGGCGCCAATGATGGCCAGCGCGCCGCTGAACATCGCGGCGACGGAGGCGTGGACTCCCGTGTAGACAGCGGGTAGCCAGAAGTGAAATGGGAAGATGCCCAGTTTCACGGCCAGGGCGACAAAGAGCAGTGTGCCGGCGATGATCGCCGGGTTCTCCTCCACCACCGGGATTCGTGCCGCAATACGGGCCATGTCCAGTGTGCCGGTCACGTGATAGAGCGAGACGATACCAATCAGGAAGATGACGGAACCGAGGAGGTTGACTACCGCGAAGATCACGGCAGCGCGTAACTGCCGCCGCTCCTCGCCGTAGGCTGCCAGGATGTACGAGGAAATCATGGCGATTTCGAAGAACACGTAGAAGTTGAACGCATCCCCTGTCAGGAAGAGCCCGGTCAGGCCCGCTGCCAGGAAGAGTGAGAGCGCCGGGAACGAACGAGATTCGATACCGCCAGACAACTCATAGCAGAACGCGACAAAGATCACCGCGCTCGCAGTCAGCGCGAAAGCCACTCCCAGTGCATCCGCACGCACCGTGATGCCCACACCCACTGGCCAGTTACCTGCCACCATCTCCTGGGGACCGTTGACGAGGACGTCGCGGGCGAGGATCAGGTTTGCCACCAGTCCGGCGCCCAGTATCAACGCGGCGAATCCGGCATTGCCGCGCCGCCGTCCATCCGCCAAGGACAGGAGCAGCCCGCCGATCCAGAACGTCGCCAGAGGGGCGATCAGCATCATGCCGCTCTCCCCTCTTCCAGCAGCGCCGCCTCATCATCCTCGGGATCATCAGCGCCGGCGTCAGATTCCGCGGATTGCTCCTCCACCTCTTCGGCCTCAGCCAGCGTGTCAGTGTCCAGTGTCGCGTGGGCCAGGTAGACGCGGTAAATCAGGCTTAGCAGGAGCGCCGTGACTCCGAAGGTAATGACGATGGCGGTCAACGTCAGGGCTTGCACCAGGGGGTCTGCAATGTCCATTCCCTCGGGTACCGGCAATACTGGGGCCGCCCCTCGCCGGAGGCCAGCCATCATGATGAACAGGTTGGCGCCATTGGAAATGAGCAGCACGCCGACCACCACCCGGATCAGGTCATGCTTGAGAAGCAGGTAACTGCCTGACCCCAGCAGAACGGCGACGGCAACAGAGACAAGCAGTGTCACGGCTGTGGCTGCTCCCGTGATTCGGCACGGCCGACCAGCGCGAGACCGGTCACGGTGAAACCCACCACCAGCAGGAAGACGCCAACGTCGAAAACGAACGCGGTCAGGATCTCGAGCGAGCCAAAGTGCAGCACCTTGGCATCCGCCGGGGGCCAGTGGGTGAGCAGCGGCAAGCCGCGCAGCACCGGCAGAAACGTGCAGGCGAGGGCCACGGCCAGGCCGCACATGGCGACGATCGGGGCGTAGCGCGTGTGCAGGCTGCGCCGGACATTGCGTTCGCCAAAGGCGACGAACTGCATGAGGAACGCCAGCCCGGCAATGATACCGGCAGCGAAGCCGTCGCCCGCACCGACATAGCCTTTGACGAGCACGGCGAAAGCAACCATCAGGGTCGGCGCAAAGAGCAGGCGGGTGATGCGTTGGGTCATTCGCGTCCCCGTCGTTGCATCGGACGCTGGAGCAGGGTGATCAGGCCAATCATGGTGATCCCGATGACCGTGATTTCGCCCATCGTATCCAAACCCCGGAAGTCGGAAAGAATGGCGGTCACCACGTCGCTGGCATGCGCCGCCGGAGTAAGTTCAATCTGCTGCGTCGCCACGCTCTCGATGGCGGCAGGCTTGCTGAAGATGCCCCAGACCACGACGAACGAGGCGACTCCCGCCAGCACCCCGATAAAGCGGTCGCGATTCCGATGCAGACCTTCCCGGGTTGTTTCGAAGCCGGAGACGCGCGGACGGTCGCGCATTGCAGCCAGGAAGCCGATGAACAGGAGCGAGAGCACCGTCTCCATCAGGACCGCGACCAGGGCCACATCCGGCGCACCGAGGAACGCGTAAACGGCTGCCAGCGGAAAACCGACGGCAGAGACGAGCAGAACTGCGGTGAGATGGCCCTGGACCTGGGTCGTCGTCACCGCCGCCAGGCAGGCGACGGCCAGCAGCAGGATGATCTCCAGGTCGCTCGCCGCCAAGGATCCAGCAAGGAACATCCCCTCGTTCGGGGTAAAGATCAGGCCAAGCAGGACAAAAACGCCGACCGGCAGGAGTACCGTCGCCACACGGCTGCGAAGGTCATGCACTTCGTACCCGTGCATGCGGTCCGAGATGGCATTGACGCTCTCCAGCGAGCGACGGTAGAAGCGCTCCGGGCCGAACCGCGCCCCGATGTCGGACACAAACCTCGACACCACCTGCCAAAGGCGCAGGGTGAGGAGGATCGCCGCTCCTCCTACCCAGGCGGAAAGCGCCATCAGGTTCTCGGGCCGCGTGTCGAGGTGATAAGCCAGTCCCACCGAAACCCTCTCGAAGAGGGAGGCACTTCCGCCAGCATTGGCCAGTTCATTGGCCGGTCCTACCCAGACGCCAAACACCACACAGACGGCAGCCAGGGCGAGGACGGCGGCAGGCATCAGCCACGGCAGTTTCCCCGGGGAGGTCCGCAACTCCCCCAGGAAGATGCTCCCCCAGAAACGCGCGATGTAGGCGAACGTCAACGCCGCCGCCGCGACGGCGAGAACGGTGAAGCCAGTTCCCGCCTCATGCATGGCGGCGAAGAAGAGTTCGTCCTTGAAGAATCCCATCGTCCCTGGAAGCGCGGCAATGGCCGCCGCCGCGATGCCGCTGGTCACCGCCAGGAGCGGCATGGGCCGTTGCAGGCCACCCACCTCGGAGAGGTTCTTCTTGCCGGTGGCCTCGGTCACGGCGCCTGCTGTCAGGAACAGGGCGCACTTCGCCGCGGCGTGTGCCAGCACGTACATGGCCGCGCCGACAGCACCGTACACGCCGCCCAGGCCGAGCATCACCACCACGTAGCCGTACTGGCCGATGGTGGAGTACGCCAGCACGCGCTTCATGTCGTCCCGGCCCAGCGCCAGGACGCCGCCAATCATGATCGAGCAAAGCCCGGTCACGAGCAGCGCCTGTGGCAACCACGCAGCCCGATGCACCAACGGCAGGAGCCGCTCCAGCAGGAACACGCCAGCCGCCACCATTGCCGCGGAGTGCAGGTACGACGAAACCGGTGTCGGCGCCACCATGGCGCGCGGCAGCCAGAAGTGGAGCGGCATTTGCGCGCTCTTGGCCAGTGCCGCGATGGCGATCAGCCAGATTGCGATCGTGAACGCGTCTGTCCCTTCGGCCTGGGCCACGAGCTCGCTGACGGACATGGTGCCCGTTTGCGCCCAGAGCATCATCACACCGACCAGCATCAGGATCGCCGTGCCCCCGGTCACCAGCAGCGCCATCAGGGCAGCAGGACGCGAGGCCGGCTCGTCGCGGTCAAACCCGATCAGGAAGTACGAGGTGATAGCTGTCAGGTCCCAGAAGATGAAGAGCAAGAGCAGGTCGTCCGCCATGACCAGGCCGAGCATGGCGCTCATGAAGAGCAGGATCAGCGAGTAGAAGACGGTCGCTTCACCCGGGTCACGGTGATGGTGGTGGAGATGCCGTGGCAGGTAGACACTGGAGTAGACCAGGACGACGGTGCCTACCCCCGTTGCGAGCAACCCGTAGATGGCGGAGACGCCGTCAAATGCAAGCCTGACGCGCAGGTCCCAGCTCGGCACCCAGGAAAACTCAACGGCCCCGCCACCTCCAAGCCATGACGAGAGGGTGAGCAGGTAGCACGAGCCAGCCAGGGCAACTGCCAGCACCGCGGCAAGTCGTGGCCGTCCCCATCCCAGCAGGAGCGTCAGCGGTGCGCTGAGCAGCGCAACAGCGAGCAGCAATAATGGGGACGGCGCGGCAAAGGTCTCAACCATGGCGTGTTGTGGTCACTGGCCACAGCATGGCGACCGCCCTTTCCCCACTCCAAAATTCCTCTCAGGACGGTAACACACTGCGCGCTTGGGACGCGGCGAAATGCTCCCAGATGCGCAGTTTTCCTGGCCGCGCGGTGCTGACTTCCTCAGAGCGGAAGTGCTGGCGGCGCGATCTCCTGGCTCACCTCGGCACTGCGGCTGGCCGCGAACTGTTCACGGTAGAGGCGCGAATACAGCCCACCCCTGGCCAGGAGCTGATCGTGGGTGCCACGCTCGACGATGCGGCCCCGCTCCACCACCAGGATCTGGTCTGCGGCCAGAATGGTGCTCAGGCGGTGGGCGATGGCAAGCGTGGTGCGGTCCCGCATCAACGGGTCAAGTGCGGCCTGGATCAGGCGCTCGGAGTGGGTATCCAGCGCGCTGGTCGCCTCATCAAGAATCAGGATGCGGGGGTCCTTCAGGATGACGCGAGCAATGGCAATCCGCTGCTTCTCGCCGCCAGACAGCTTGTACCCACGTTCCCCGACCACGGTGTTGTAGGCGTCCGGGAGTTCCATGATGCGCGCATCAATCGCTGCCGCCTGCGCGGCAGCACGAATCTCGGCATCGGTAGCATTTGGCCTGCCGTAAGCAATGTTCTCGCGAATTGTGGCGTGGAACAGGTAGGTCTCCTGGGTCACGATCCCGATGACCTCGCCCAGGCTGGCCAGCGTGACGTCGCGTACGTCGTGCCCGTCGATGGTGACCGCTCCCGCGTCGACATCGTAGAAGCGCGGTACCAGCATGGCGATGGTTGTCTTGCCGGAACCGCTCGGTCCCACCAGCGCCGCCAACTGCCCTGGCTCGACCACGAAATCGATGTCATCGAGGTGAAACGGGGCAGCGTCAGGCGTCACATCCACGCCCTCTTCCGCCTCTGCCTCCTTGTTGATTGCCTGCTCATACGCAAAGGAGACGTGCTCGAAGCGGACTCGCCCAGCTACGTCGGCGGGAAGCAACGCCTCGGCGCCAGGCCGGTCGGTGATTTCCACCGGCAGATCGAGATACTCGAAGATACGGTCGAAAAGCGCGAATGCCCCCTGGATTTCCACCTGCACATTGAGCATCTGCCCCAGGGGGAAGAAGAGCCGGCTCTGCAGCGTGGTGAACGCCACGATGTCGCCAATCGAGAGATCCTGCGCGCCGCCGATGATCTGCACGCCGGCGTAGAGATAGACGATGGCCGGCGTTATCGAGAAGAACGTCCCGATGATCATGAAGAACCAGCGGCCCACCATCTGCTGCCGGATCTGCAGCG
This sequence comes from Thermomicrobiales bacterium, assembly GCA_046328375.1. Lineage (GTDB taxonomy): Bacteria > Chloroflexota > Chloroflexia > Thermomicrobiales > UBA6265 > JACCXM01. Next base: position 1,636 of record JAXLWT010000085.1, on the reverse strand, counting down.
CGGTCAGGCGTGCGTTCACCTCCTGAAAGCGCGCCACCTCGTGCTGCTGGCGGCCAAAGGCCTTCGAGAGCAGCATGCCGCTGACCGATAAGGTCTCCTCGGTCTGGGCCGTCAGGTCCGCGACGGTTTCCTGCGTTTCCCCCTGGACCTCGCGCCGGATGTTGCCTACCCGGTAGGTCAGGAACAGGAAGAAGGGCAGCATGCCCAGGGAAATCAGCGTCATCTGCCAGGAAATGACCGCCATGGCGACGACCGTCGAAATCGCCGTCGCCAGGTTGCTCACAATCGACGTCGCGGTGTCGGTGACCACCTGCTGCACACCGCTGACGTCAGAACTGAGCCTGGCCTGGATCTCGCCCGTGCGCGTGGCGGTAAAGAAGCGCAGCGGCATCTGCTGCAGGTGCGCGTAAAGCGCGTTCCGCAGGTCGCGCATGACGTGCTGCCCGATCTGCGTGTTCAGCCAGGTCTGGCCGATACCGATCAGGCCCGTGATGATCGGGAGAATGATCATCAACCCGACGTATAGGTAAAGCTCACGCAGATCACGGTTCGGGATGGCGTCATCGATGATGAGTTTGAGCAGGAGCGGGTTAACGAGGCCGATCACCGCCACCAGGGCGATGGCTACAACGGTGAGCGCAACCTGCCACCGGTAGGGACGGAAGAACGTGGCGACCCGGCGCACGGTCGCAGCCCGAATCGGCCGCTTCTCGCCCGGTGGCGGCGCTGCCATCATGCGGCCACGAGGGCCGCCCATCATCATGACCTAGCCACCAAGGCGGTCCTGCACGCTCCCCAGCCAGGACCCGGCTGCTTCGGTCTGCATCGCTCGCAAGTCGCGCACCAGCGCGCCAAACTCTGGCGCCGTCTCCAGAGCAGGAACCGGCGTGCGCGCCAGAGTCTCCCGGACTTCGGCAAGCAGAACGCGCTGTTCGTTGATCAGCCGCCTGGCTGTGTCTTCGTCCAGCCGCAGGGCGAGATAGAGCTTGACCAGGAACTCCAGGCGCACCTCGCGTGTATGCAGAACCGGCTCCTCGAGCCAGCGGCGCAACTCGTCGCGTCCTTCACCGGTGATCGCGACCGTGCGCCGCCCGGGGCGTCGCCCCCCGTCGCTGACCACCCGCAACCAGCCCAGCTTTTCCAGTTTTTTGACGTGGTGGTAGATCATCCCGGCTTCGAGGTGCAGCACGCTGCCCAGCGGAGAGCCAGGTGCAAATGAGCGCGCCAGGTCATAACCGTGTCCGGTACCGCTCTCAGTGGCAGCCAGAACGCCTAGCAACGCGTGTTCCGGCGTCATTCCGTGCAGATTCCGTGCAGCGACCGCCTTCTGCGCACTCACGATCCGCGCAGTCCAAAGATGAGCGGGATGGCCATGGCACAAAGAATACCGGCGATCACCGCGACGACCCACAGCCCGGTGGGAGACGAAACGGATAGTCCCTGTTCGATCCGTTGTGAGGCGCGTCGCGCTCGCGTCCCGCCGATCAGGACCAGCAACGTACCGCTCACGACGAGCAAGATGGAATAGATGCGGACGTAGTGAACACCTGGGATTACACCGAATGGAAGAAAGTTGGCGACCGCCAGCCCCGCCGCCACCAGGCTCAATCCGGTACGTAGCCAAGCCAGGAACGTC
>JAXLWT010000084.1:0-8624 GCA_046328375.1 Thermomicrobiales bacterium | reverse complement strand
TCACGGCGCAAACACTGACCAGCATCGCCGAAGCGATCCGCACCCAGTAGGCCAGGACGCTCCCTGCACCCCGCCCATCGGCGCCCGGTCTCGGGTGCGCGTGCGCGAACTGTCGTTCCGCGCTTCAGCAGCGCGACTACTGAAGGGGCGGTTCGTCGCTCCGCCCGGCCGTCCTGGCTGACGTCGTTTTCGTTTTCTGTTGACGCTCGTGAAGGGAACCACGTTGTCTCAGTCGTCATCGCTGCCACTGACCGCCTCCGGCCCCGTGCCTGAGGCCCGGTCCACTCCCGACCAGATTGCCGCACGGAACCGCCTTGTCATTGGCATCCTGATCATCTCGGCGTTCGTGGTCATCCTCAACGAGACCATCATGAGCGTAGCGTTGCCGACACTGATGGTCGATCTCAACATCAGCGCCGCGACCGCGCAGTGGTTGACGACCGGCTTCCTGCTCACCATGGCCGTTGTCATTCCCGTGACCGGTTTCCTGATGCAGCGCTTTCCCACGCGCCAGATCTACCTGCTGGCGATGTCGCTCTTCGTCACCGGCACTCTTCTTGCGGCGATCGCTCCCGGCTTCCCGATCCTGCTCGTGGCGCGCGTCATCCAGGCCAGTGGCACCGCGATCATGCTGCCTCTCCTCATGACCACCGTCATGACGCTCGTCCCGGCGGATCAGCGAGGCCGCACGATGGGGAACATCTCGATCGTCATTGCCGTCGCCCCGGCGATTGGGCCAACCCTCTCCGGTCTCATTCTCAACGTCCTGAGCTGGCGCTTCATGTTCATCCTCGTGCTGCCGATTGCGCTTGCCGCCCTCGTGCTCGGGGCGTTGAAGATGGAGAACGTCACCGAGCCGCGTCGCGTGCCGCTCGATGTGCTCTCGGTGATCCTTTCGGCCCTGGCCTTCGGTGGCCTGCTCTACGCCCTCTCGGCTGTCGGTGAGGGCAGTTCCTCGCACGAGCAGGCCGTTTCCCCGATGGTGCCCGCGGTCATCGGCGGCATCGCGCTGGTGGTGTTCATCCTGCGCCAGGTGCGATTGGCCCGCGTGTCGACCCCGCTCCTGGACCTGCGCACCTTTCGCACCCCGAACTTCACCTTCTCCATCGTGCTGATCGCGCTCGCCAGCCTGTCGCTCTTCGGCAGCCTGATCGTGCTTCCCATCTATATGCAAACCGTGCTTGGGCTGAGCACCCTCACCACCGGCCTGCTTCTGCTGCCGGGCGGGCTCGCCATGGGTCTCCTGGCGCCTGTCGTTGGCCGCCTCTACGACCGCGTCGGCCCGCGTCCCCTGTTGCCGGTGGGCGCGGTCATCATCAGCGTCGCGCTCTGGACGATGACCGCCGTTCTCGGCACCGCCACCCCCGCGTACATGATCCCCATCATGCACGTACTGCTGTTCACCGGGCTCGCCTTCACCTTCACGCCGCTCTTCAGCGCGGGGCTCGGCGCGCTGCGGCCAGACCTCTACTCCCACGGCGCCGCGATTCTCAACACGGTGCAACAGGTCATGGGAGGCGCGGGCACGGCGCTCTTCGTGACACTGATGGCCGCCACCGCCGCCGGGCCGCTCGCCGCCGGCGCCAGCGTGGCCGTCGCCACCGCCGCGGGCGTGCACATGGCGTTCATGGCCGGTGGCATCATCAGTCTCGCCGGAATCATCGCCAGCTTCTTCGTGCGCCGCCCACCGGAGACCGAAGGCGCCGAACCGGTCAGGGCGCACTGAACCACCCGCGGCCCGCCAGGGCGCCCGCCCCCTGGCCGGCCGCGCCCAGCTCCAGCACCACACACTAGTTCCTGCGAACGGCGACTCCCCCCGTGGCCTGTTGGTGGCCATCCGCACGAACTGTGGCAGCGACGGAACTGGTCGCTGCCAGGAGGGGACGTGAACGTTCTGTCCGGGGCAAGATCGCGGTTCAGTCGCAGCGGTTGCCAGCCGGGTGGAAGCGATCCCCGGTAGTCCCTTGGCGCGCCTGCGCCGAGAGGCGAGCGCTCGAACCGGGAACGTCTGCCCGATAAGCAAGAGACTCCGCCGAATCATCGAGTGGGCGCCTCGCGTGGGGGCTACCGAGGGAGTCTCCACACCTTCGCGGCTAGTGCGTGCTCCGGTGCGAGCGTGCGACGGTCGTGAAAACGGAGGGATTGCGTGAGCATCCGGTGAACTGCGCTGGCCGTGCGGACATGTCTGCTGCACGACCAGCGCGATCGATCGTGCTACCCCCCGCTAATCCCGTTACACACAATCAGGCACCGCTTCCCGGATTGGAACAGACAGCCGTCCACCACCGCGCACACTGCGGGTGTCCCGAATGCGGCTGTGCATTCCGCGTCCGTCGTGCACGTAACACCCAGGAAAGGCGTGCCGTTGAACCCGGGAATGGCAAGTGCACAGGCGCTTTCATTCTGGGTGGTCTTGTAGCAGAAGCAGGTGGGGGAAGTCATGGTCCGGGAATCGGAGCCACACGGTGCCGTGTCGCCAGCGCAATAGTTCGTGCTTGCGTTGCAGATGCCGTGCGGTGGCACGCACTGGCCGTTCTCACAGATCTGTCCACTGGAGCCCGGGCAATCGCTGGTCGCGCAACACTCGGAGCATCGCCCCCCGCACGACCGCTGGCCATTCGGGCAACCGCACACGCCACTCGTGCAAACATTGCCGCTTCCACAGTCCGTGCCGCCCGGCTTTGGTGTGCATTTCCCCTGATTACAGGTCTGGCAGACCGAGCACTCGGGATTGCACGTCTTCTTCTTCTTCTTTTTCTTCTTCTTTTTCCTGGCCCCAGCGTCCTGCATGCCAATCCCGGCACCGGCACCAAGCGCGCTCAGGAGACCGAGACTGCGTCGTCGGGTAAGCCGGTGAGCCAGGCTGGCGATGAGGCGGTCGAACAGGTCAGCATCCACGGTGCCATCCTTCTCTCTGACGCGGACATCGGATCACCATCTATCTTAGGAACGTGCTTCACCCACGGCATTCGTAGATCTACGTGTTTTTTGCGCGGTGCTCGCACCTTTAGCAGCGGAACTGGCGGAATAGTGGCCGTATCTGGGTACCGCTGCAGCGTGAAGTGATGCCGAACGTGGATACCGATCTTCCCCATCGTCGGTGCCAACGCGTGAGCCAGGGAGGACATAGCTACGCGGATTCGCGCATGGATGGGGCATTGCGCCGGTGCCGCAGCGGCAGGCATCCGGGGGCGCTGATCCATGGACTCGGTGGCAAGAGCGAGCCCTGCACCTCCGCACCTGTACCATGGCCGGAACCGGGAGACACCATCCTCCCGGTCGTCTCCCGCGGAGGAGGCAACCGCGATGTCCGAGACCCTGGTCGAGCTTTGCAACCACAACGCCTGGGCGAACGAGCAGCTGTTCGATGCCTGCGCGGAGCTGAGCGATGCGCAACTGGACACTGCCATGACCGGCTCGTTCGGCAGCATTCGCGCCACCCTCATGCACATCGTCGGTGCACAGGAGCGTATCGCCAAGGCGCTGGCCGGGCCAGCGCCGGTCACCGTGATCCGCGACCGTGACCCCTTCCCGGGCTTCGCTGCATTGCGCGAGCGTGCGCGCACGAGCGGCGAGGCGCTGGCTGGGGCCGCGTCTCGGCCCCACGCCGGGGCTACGGTGACCACGACGTGGCAAGGCGAGTCCTTCACGCTGCCGGTCTGGGTCCTCCTGGCCCAGGCCCTCACCCATGCCACGGAGCACCGTACGCAAATTGCCGCCATCCTTACTCAGCAGGGCATCGCACCACCTGGCATGGACATATGGACGTATCACGAAGATCGCTTCAACGCGGACTGGAGCCGGTTGTGGTCCGGGTAGGGGAGCGGCCAGCGGATGATTGATTCCGGATAATCTTCGTGGCTGGGTGTTCACGTCAGCCGCGCGTGGTGCGGCCCAGGCGTAGGGAGTTGCGGAGAAACACATGCGGATCTGTGTCATCGGAGCCGGGTTCAGTGGGCTGGCGGCGGCCGAGGCGGTGCAGCGCGCCGGTCACGACGTTGTTGTGCTGGAGGCGCGGGACCGGGTTGGGGGCCGGGTCTGGTCACAGACGCTGCCGAACGGCGCCGTGTTCGAGCGCGGTGCGGAGTTCATCGAGCACGACCAGGACGAGATTATCGCCACCGTCGAGCGTCTCGGCTTGCGGCTCGCGCCGATGGGGATGGCGTACGCTGACCGGGAGCCGCGGGGTGGCCAGGGTGTCGATCGCGCCACGATGGTGACGGCCACAGCGCGCATCCGCGAGGTGCTCGCGGCACGCCAGCCGGACCCGAATGAATCCGTCACGACGTTCCTCGACGGCCTCGATCTCGACCCGGGCGCGCGTGAAGCGATCGTCTCGCGGATCACGCTCACCTCGACCCAGCCGGCAGCCGACCTCGCGGCGTCGGTGCTGGGCGACGGAAGTACCTTGCTCAACAGCGATGAGAGCTTTCGCGTCGCGGGCGGCAACCAGGGCGTCGCGCTCGAACTGGCGCGTCGTCTCGGACCGGCGGTGCACCTGGCGACCGCGGTGCAGGCGGTGACCTGGTCCGAAGACCACGTCACCGTGCGCGCCGGTGGAATCGACGTCGCGGCCGATCGGGCCGTGCTTGCGGTGCCGGCGCGGCTGACGCACCGGATCGCCTTCGATCCTCCACTGCCAGCCTGGAAGCAGGCCGCCCTCGATGGTGTCGCCTACGGACACGCCGCCAAGCTCGCCGTGCCGCTGCGCGAACCAACCGGGCCGAGCGCGACCCTCTCGGTGCCCGACCGTTTCTGGACGTGGACGGCGAAGGGGGCAGACGGTGCGGTGGCGCCAGTGGCGGGGTGCTTTGCTGGTTCCGCGCCGGCTCTCGAGGCACTCCAGGTCAATGCCGGTCCGCAGCGCTGGCTGGAGCGCCTGGCGTGGCTCCGTCCCGATCTGGCGCTCGCGCCCGAGGGCGCGGTGCTCACCACCTGGGATGACGACCCATGGATCGCGGCGTCGTACTCCACGCCATTGGTGGGACAACCACGGCGGCCGGCCGAGTTGATCCGCGCCGTTGGCCCGCTGCACTTTGCCGGCGAGCACACCGCCGAGTTGCACTACGCGACGATGGATGGCGCCCTGCGCAGCGGCCGCCGCGCCGCCGAGGAGATCATGGCCGTCAGCTAGGGCAGGCGGGTAGGGGCTAGTAGCATGGCAAGGCCTCGCGGCGCCTGCCCGTGATCCGCCCTGGCCGTCACCGGTAGCGCAGAGCGGGCGCAATCCCTTCACGTCGGTGACCGGTTGCTCGACCCTGGAGGGGCGCACCATGCATTCGACACGTGAACTCACCAGCGCCGCGTTCACCGTGGACCTTGCAGGCCAACCGGTCACCATCCCCGAATTGTTCCCTGGCTTCGACGCGCGTGACCGGCTGGGCATCGTCGTCCACGAGCCCGGTGGCGCGCTGGGCGCCAGCGTCCTGATCCTGGCGACGATCACGGCGTTCTACGATCTGCAGCGGGCCCGTGGGGACGATTTCTTCATCTACCCCGATTACTTTGTCTTCCACGTTGGGCAGCGGCATGGCAATCACGCGATGCTCGATATCTGGCCAGATCATAAAGAGGTGGTGGTTGCCAACGAGCCCGAAGCCGTGCTGCGCGCCATCAATGACCGCGCCGTTACCCGATTGCTGGTCCCTGATGGCCGGCCCGGGAATCCAGGCTTCGGCCGCGCGACACTGGCCAGCGGCTGCCTGCGTTCGGCGCTGGCGTACGCGCCGGCCGGGAGGGTACCGGACGCCGATGTCACGGCTGCCGGCAATGGGGTGACCGAATCCTACGTCTCGGCCGTGATGAATGCCTCAACGGAACTCGATCCGGAGTTCAAGGCTGCACTGCGCGAGGGACGCGCACAGGTCACGGAGAACGGCCGCCCGATCGAGCACTATCGCCGCGTCAGTCTCGACACCGCGCGAGCACGGCTTGTCTCCACACCCGACGAGACGGCAGCCGCCTGACGGGAAGTACCGCAGACAACGGCGAGGGCAAGACAGGTGGGCTGAATGGTCCAGCGGGGGCGGGTGGCGCAGGGGCGCGCGGTGGAACTCTCCCCTGCGTGTTGTGAGCGAGCAGGGAGCGCCGCAGCTATTGGGGCCTGCGTCTCCGCCGCGGACGAGCGTCATTGTGCGCATGACGGGTGACTGGGCCCGTCGCGAGTTCCAGCGCAGACCGCGCCCGGAACCCGCCGCGCGACGCGCGGAGGCAGCGGCACGCCGCGCCGCTGCCTCGCTTCACGCCTTTGTCTGCCTGGCGAACCTGATCCCCGGCGTGCGTTGCCGCGCCGGGTGGCCGTGCGCGTCTCCTGACCCCTGACCACCCTGATCCCACGTCGGATCACAGGAGCGAAAGATCGCGCAGGCCGCGTCCCTAATCGACGAGCGTGATCTCGCTCGGTTGCCAGGTCTTGTCGAAGAAGGCTGCGGTCGGGCTGTAGAGGCGCAGGAGCACGAACCAGCCCTTCCCCGGCACCGTCTGGATCCAGTTGCCGCGTTCGACACCCGCCGGCTGCTCCGGCGAAAACCAGATCGTCGTCGATCCGTCCGCGTCAGCGACGGCTGCGGGCGAGGGGAAGTCCTGGCTGCCGGCGCGCGGGTAGCGCTGCGGGGTGGAGAGCATCGACCGCGTCTGGGTGTCGTAGACGGTCAGCGACCAGAAGTTGGCTTCCGGGATGTCCGGCGGCAAGGTCACCGTGTAGGTTTTGCCGCCGTCGAAGTACTGCTTGTCCGCGTCGTAGAGTCCGTAGAGGTACTGCGAGCCGGTACCGGTCAGGCGCATGATCATCGACGGCGTGACACCGGTGGCGGTGTAGAAGAAGGCCGTGCGCGCGTTGAGCGTGCGCGCCCCGGTCGGGGGCAGCGGCTCGATGCCCTGCGGCGTGACCATCGGCGGCGGGGTCTCGAAGGTATAGCCACCGAGCCACAGTGGGTTTATCCACCCCGAGCCGGGATAGACCTCGAAGCCTTCGGACGCGCGCGGGCGGAACGCCAGCGTGCGCGCCGAGGCCGCGCCGATCGCCGCGGCGTCGGTCAGGATCTTGCGCATCCGCTCGTCCGGAGCAAAATCCTTGCCCTTGACGATGCCGATGGCAGCCATCTGTCCCATCAGCTCCGGATCGAACGCGGTCGCCGGCTCCGCCTGCACGAGGGCGTTGATCTGTTCGAAGTAGGTGAAATCGCTCGCTGGGACCGTGTTGACGACGGCGCCGGTGGCCTCGATGAACTGCGGCGTCTGCGGGGTGGCGACTGGAGCGAGCGGGACCTTCCCTTCGAGGACCGTGGCGATGCTGGTGCCGAAGCCGCCCGGGACGTAGGGATAGATCCTGGTGGCATCCTTGATCCGCGCCACGGCCGGAGCGGGGTCCCCGGCGTCGAGGAACTGGCGGCCGAGCAGGAGGGCGCGGGTGGTGCCGGAGTGACCGACGTAGTAACCGGCGTCCGGGAGGTCACCGTCGTAGCCGGGCGGTAAGAGGAGGAACTTGCCGCCTTCGCCTCGATCGGGGCCGGAGTTGCCGAAGTCGATGATCCAGCGGAACCACATGTCGTCGAAAAGCCCGAGGCTCCGCGGCGGGGTCTCGACGACCATCGGGCCGTTGGTGAGGTCGATGATCGACATGAAGTAGATGGTGTCGGCATTCGCGGTCAGGAAGAGGGACGAGGCGTCCATCAACTCCTGGTAGATGACAACCGTGTTCATCGGGACGCCGCCTGCCGCCAGTCCCTGCGCCAGGGCCTGTGTCGAGGCACCCTGGTACGCGTTGAGGAAGACCTCCACCCCGTGCATCAGGTCGAGGTAGTCGTAGACCGTGCTTGCGGTCTCTGCGCTGGGGATGCCGTCGGTGAACGACAGTGAGCCCAGGCTGGTCTCCAACTGCGGCGGCGTCGCAATTGAGTTCATCACGTCCGGCGAGATGGTGGCGTCGGACATAGCCAGCGGCGTGGCCTCGGTCTGCCGTAGCGGCGCGGAGCGGACAGACGGAGGCGATGCCGGCGCGTGCGCGTCGGCGATGCCTGGCGGCGAGGCGCTTGCCGCAACGGCAGCCACCCCCATGGCGGCGAGCTTGCCGAGATCCCGGCGCGTTAGCGGGCTCGTGGTCCCTGCTGAAGCGCTGTCTGGCACGGCACGGTCAGCCGGGTTTGGATGCGTGGTCATCGTGAGTTTCTTCCCTCCATCGGATGTCGGTGTGAACTGTGGCGACGGCTCGGTCCCGGAATTAAAGCCCCGGGCATTGCCCGTCATGACTACGAGCGATTCCGCGGTCTGCGTCCAACGTTCCTACAGGTTCACGGGCCACCACGCTCAACGGTGGGATCGAAGTTGAGGCCGGACAACCGTCCCTGGGTGCAGACCGGGTGGCGGTAGATGGCCGGGCGCGGTCCTGATGCGCCGGCAGGAGTTCCATAGACCCTCCCGTTAAGGTGTTGATCGACGCAGCGTCGCCGGCTGGCCTGGCCGATGAACCGGCGTCACACGATCTGGTGTCGTACGACAGCGTTTCACCAAGGTCACGGAAAAGGCATTGCCACCGGTGCCGGAGGTTCCGCGTCTTTGCCGCAACTCTTCCGGCCGCGGAATGCGGCGGTAGAGCTGCAGCGCCTGTGTCCTGCGTATCGCTTGCT
>JAXLWT010000083.1:0-8660 GCA_046328375.1 Thermomicrobiales bacterium | reverse complement strand
GCGTCGCCGAAGAGGTGGTGGTCAGCAAGGAAGCGATCCAGCACACCGAGCAGGTGCGGGGCACTGTCCGCCGGGAAGAGGTCGACGTTATCGACGACGCCGGCACCACCGGACTGATCAACGAATCCGATTCCCGCGTCTAAGGAGGTTCTCATGGATTTACCACCATCGTCTGACCGTCCCGTCCGTCCTGTCGTGCCTCCTGCCCCGGTTGTGGTAGAGGAAGCCCTCGTTGCTCGTCCCGTGCTTCCGGTGCGCAACCGGGTCCAGTGGGGCCCAATCGTGGCCGGCGTCCTCACCGCGATCGTGGTGTTCCTGCTGTTGACGATCCTGGGGATCGCGCTGGGAGCCTCAGTCCTCGACCCAGCGAATACCGCTGGTGAGATCGGGACCTGGGCAGCAGTCTGGGGCGCCTTCACCGCCATCGTCGCCTTCCTTGTCGGCGGCTGGATCGCCGCGCGGGCTGCGGTGGTCGAAGGCTCCTTCGCCGGTCTCCTCAACGGCCTCTGCGTCGGGATCGCCGGATTGCTCCTCATCATCTGGCTGACCGCCAGTGGCCTGGGCAATCTCTTCGGCACCATTGGTTCAACCGTGGGCAGCGTCTTGAATGTGGCTGCCTCAGTCGCACCGGCTGCCGGTGACGCAGCCAATATCAACCCGCAGCAGGCCGGAAACCAGGTCGAGCAGGCCACCGGCATCGATGTCAACAACCCGCAAGCAGCGGCGACCGCTGTGGTCGGGGAGGTCCAGCAAGCCACCGAGCAAGCTACGGAGCAGGCCCAGACCACCCTGCAGCAAGCGGATAATCCGCAGACCTTCGAAGCCGTCCGCAACGGGGCGTTCGGCACCTTCGTCATCCTGCTTGTCCCGCTGATCGCCAGTGCTATCGGCGGCTGGCTTGGCAAGTACCAGCGTGAAGACCTGGTCCAGGACCGCGTGGTCTAACGCCAACCGCCAAAGACTACGTAGAGCAAGACCGGGAAGGGCGAGAGCAACCATGCTTCCGCCCTTCCTGGTCATCGTCGCAGGAATTCCGGGAGAATCCTCTGCCAGGGGAAATAGGCGCGAGTGGGGAGACGTCAGGAAAGGCTATTGCGCTTCTCTCCACGGCACGTCGTTCCCTTGGGGAGATCAATCGAGCAACTGTGATCCGCTGATCGGAGTGAAGGGTGGCGCACCGTCCGGATGGGAAGCCTCATACTCGCACCCTGCACCAACTTGGAACCGTTGATCACGCACACCAGGGAGAGCACCACGCATGCGCATCGTGAAGGGCCAGGCGAAGAACACGGACGCGCACTTCGTCCCCGTCGCCGATCAGGAAGATGTGGAGCGACTCCTGGCTGTATCACGTGAACAGCCGGTTGTGTTGTTCAAGCATGACTTCGCCTGCTCCATCAGCGTCCGCGCCTACTGGGAACTTGCCGCGGTTCCTGGCGAGGTCTCGCTCATCGATGTCGAGCAGCAACACGCCCTCTCCCAGGCGCTGGCATCCCAATTGGGAGTCCAGCACGAGTCTCCGCAAGTGATCGTCGTGCGTGATGGGCAGCCGGTCTACACCGCCTCGCACTGGTACATCTCCCGGGAGGCGGTGACACGCGCGGCCGGCCGCGACGAGTCTGGTGACAGCATCCAGCAAGTTGCGAAGACGGATTGAGCAGCACGGCCAGCGGCCCGCTTATTCGCCTGAGATAAGACTCGCGGTACTTGACCGCTCCGCATCAAGAGAGGCTGGCAGCGTGGCTGCAGGCAGAGCTCCGACACCTGCCGCCGCGTTGAACGCTAGCGCACAGCCAGCAATACCCGGTTATCCAGCCGCTGCCAGATCGTCCCGACCTCACGGAACCCGGCGTTACGCAGCGCCGCCTCATGGACATCGAAGATCGGCGCCGGGGTGTCGCGGTCGAAGGCAGCGAAACGACGTGTACGCTCCGCGAGCAGCGGCCCGGCAGATGGCTCCTGAGCCAGGGCGGCCCACCACTCATCCCAGTCCTCCACGCCACCGGCATCGAACGCCTCGGCGCGCTGCATCTCGGTTGTCGCTTCAGACAGGAGGCGCAGTGTCTCCTGGTGGGGAGCGAAGGCGAGGTTGTCGCCGTTCAGGAACACTCCGTCCTCGCGCACGAGCGTGCCGAGCGTGTTGTAGAGGCGCACCAGCGGCTCCACCTGGAGCCACTGGAGCGAGGTGGTGCTCAACACCGCGTCAAAGCGGGTCTCACCCAAGGCCTCTACCCAACCGGGATCAGTGAGGTCCGCGGTCACCCAGCGCAGGCGACCGTCGAAATCACCCAGCGCGCCCTCGCCCATCGCCAGCAGCACGGGATCAACATCCACGGCGACGGCGCGAGCGCGTGGGAAGCGCTCCAGCAGCCGCTGGCTGATCGAGCCAGGGCCGCAGGCCAGGTCAAGCGCGACAAACTCCTCCGGCAGCAGGGCGCCCAGCACATTGAGCATCGCCGTGAAGCGTTCTTCGCGGTCCGGGAGGTAAGCGGTCTGCTGCGTGTCGTAGCGGCGGAGCCAGTTCGGCCAGTCGATGTCTGATGGAGGAGGGAGTGCTTGCATGGGGACCTCATCGTGAATGGTGCATCGTCGATTCTGCCCGCGACGATAGACCGACGTCCATGGCTATGGCAACTCCCCGCATCTCTGGCAGAATGTTGCCGCACGCCCTGCGCGGAAAGGGAAACGGGTGTCGAAACTGCATGGGCTCTTTCTGGTCAACGCCATCTTCGTCGCGCTGGCGGCGCTGCCACTGATTTTCGCCTACCCGGCCGCATTCGGGTTTCTTGGTATTCCCTCGCTGGAAAACGGCTTCTTCGTGCAGGTCGCGGGTGCGTGGCTGCTGATGGAGGGGTTTGCCAGTCTGCTCGTCTGGCAGCGGCCACTTGGCAACCGCGACCTGGTCGTCAGCATCATCGGCATGAAAGTCGTCTTCATTCTCGTGGTGGTCGCGGCGATGCTGGGAAGCACGCTCCCGGCGCAGGCATTCGCCATCGGGGCGGTGATCGACGCGCTCTTCTGCATCGGCTTCATCGCCTTCCTTCGTGATGACCATGCTCGTCCGTAGCTGGGGCATCGCAGGGATAGCCAATGCGAGCGCGGGACCGTGTATCCGGTGAAACCGCGCCTGGCCCCAGAGCACCTGACTCCCTGGATGGCGCGACTCGTCGCCATCGTTGCAGGCGTCATCGTCTACTTCGTGCTGCCGCGCAGCCTGGACGAGACGCTCCGGGCGTTGGCCGCCTGGGATCTGGCGGTCCTCGTCCTGGTGGTGGAAGGGTGGGCCATCATCATCTCCACCGATGCGGAGGAGATGCGCCAGCGCGCCACAGCCGAGGACCCCGGCAAAGCCGCCATCTTCGCCATCTCCTTCGGCGCCAGCGCCATCAGCCTGGGCCTGGCCGTCCTCGTGATCGGGACGTCGCACCTGATCGGCCGCCAGGATATCTGGCTCCGCACGTCGCTCGGCATTGGCGCCATCCTAGGGGCCTGGCTCCTCCTGCACACCGCCTACACGCTCCACTACGCCCGCCTGTACTATGCCTCGCCCTCGAGCATGGGCGGGATCAACTTCGCCGAGCCGCCTGATGCCTTTGACTTTGCCTACCTCTCCTTTGGTATAGGCATGACCTTCCAGGTTGCGGAAATCACTCCGACCAACCGGGCCATGCGCCGCGCCGTCCTGCGCCACGAGTTGATCTCGTTCGCGTACAACACCGCCATCCTCGCCCTGGTCGTCAACATCATTGCCAGCCAGGTGTAGCCGCGGCTTCGCGTTGACACGACCCTCTGCGCTCCCTAGACTCCCGGCCAGCGAAATCGCAATACAATGACGCTTCCAACCATTGCCGCGGCGCCGTTGCCGCGCCATACGGGAACCCTGCGCCCCCGGAGTTTTCGTGCATGGCCCAGATGCAGTCACAGATCCAGTCGCAATCCCAGACCTCGACCCGGGATCAGGCCGGCGCGCCAATCGCCATGTCGGTGCGTCACGTCAGCAAGCACTACAAGACCGGCACCGGCTCCGTGCACGCCCTGGAGAATCTCTCGCTGGAGATCCCGCAGGGGGAGTTCCTGTGCATCCTCGGGCCCTCCGGCTGCGGCAAGAGCACGTTGCTCTGGGGGATGTCTGGCCTGCATGACCTGACCAGCGGCGAAGTCATCCTGAACGGGACGCCGGTCAACGGGCCGCGCCCGGAGATCGGCATGATCTTCCAGGACGCCAACCTGCTCCCCTGGCGCAACCTCTGGCAGAACATCGAGTTCCCTTTCGAGATCAAGAAGATCGACCCTAAACCGTACGAGGGGCGTATCAAGGGACTGCTCTCCGAAGTCGGGCTGGCTGGCTTCGAGAAGAAGATGCCGCGCGAGCTGTCCGGCGGCATGCAGCAGCGCGCCAGCATCGTACGCTGCCTCTCCTACGATCCCGATGTCATCCTGATGGACGAGCCCTTCGGCGCACTGGACGCCTTCACGCGCGACGAGATGAACCTGCTCATCCAGAAGATCTGGATGGAAACCGGCAAGACGATCATCTTCGTCACGCACAACGTCTCGGAGGCGATCTTCCTGGCGGACCGCGTGGTCGTGCTCACGCCGCGCCCCGGCCGCCTGGCGCACATCTTCCCGATCGACCTGCCGCGCCCGCGCACCATCGACATGACGTTTGAGCCAGACTTCATTCACGTCGTCAAGGAAATCAAGAACACGATCGAGACGGGCCGCTACACCCCACTTCCGCGCGCGTAAGCCGGGCACGATCAGGGGCAGCAACCACGCAGCAGGGACAGGGCAACGATGGCGAGCGAACTGCGCGAAACGATCCCCACCTTCAACCAGGCCGAGCCGGAAGGCGGCGAAGAAGTTGGCGTCACCAACTGGTCGGCGCTGAGCAACCAGAGCTTCGCCAAGTCGTGGGGCGAGGCCGGGCTCATCGTGCTGGTCGCCGTGGCGCTCTTCGTGGCGGCGGAACTGGCCGTGCGCATCTTCCACATCCAGAGCTACATCTTCCCGCCGCCCAGTGAGATCGTGGTCCAGCTTGTGACCCGCTTCCCGGATCTCTTCTGGCCGCACATGCAGATTACGTTGATCGAGCTCCTGAGCGGGTTCGCCATCGGCGCATCCATCGGGCTCGTGCTGGCCGCGGTCATTACGCAATTTCCACTGATCGAGAAGATCATCACGCCATACATCCTGCTCCTGGTGACCACGCCGATGATCGCGCTGGTGCCGCTGCTCATCCTGATCTACGGCTTCACGCTGACGCCGCGCATCATCGCCGTAGCGCTGGCGGTCGGCCCCATGGTGATGATCAACTCGGCCACCGGCTTCCGCCGCACGGACCTCGCCAAGATCGCGCTGGCGCGCTCCTACGGGGCGTCCACCTTCCAGATTTTCACCAAGATCCGCTTTCCCCTGGCGCTGCCGATGATCATCGTCGGCCTGATGGTCGGGGCCATCTTCGGCATGCTGACCGCCGTCGGCGCCGAGATGGTGGGCGGCAAGAACGGCCTGGGGAACCAGTTGATGTTCTGGTCCTCGATGGTCAAGATGACGAACTTCTACGCCATCATCCTGCTCCTGGCCCTGATGGGTGTCTCCATCTACGTCATCTTCTACTGGGTCGGCAAGAAGTGGGCGGGCTGGCAAGCCTGATCGCTACCCACGCAGCCTGAAAGGAGCCGCTGAGCGCACGAACCCGTTACCCGCGATCAATCCGTCGCAACGCAGGGCGCAACGGAGCGCCAATCCCGAGGAGGATGGAACGCGATGTCTCAGTTCGATGCGTTGATCGAGCAGTTCACGGCCGGCCGCATCTCGCGGCGCGGTCTCGTCAAGGGCGCCGCTGCCCTTGGCGTCAGCGGCGTGGCGCTGCAGGCGCTGGAACGCAGCCACATCGTCTCGGCGCAGCCAGCCGACAATTCAGTACGCTGGGTCTCCCCGCGCGGCACCATCGACGTGCTGGATGACTACGCCTATCACGTTGCCATGAAGATGGGCTACTTCGGGGACATCAAGACCACGCTGGAGCCAGGTCCCATCGAGGCCACCGCGGGCACCAAGGCGGTTGACACCGGGCAAGCGGACGTCGCCTACCCCTCACCGGGCGTCTTTTCGCTGATGATCGAGCAGGGCTCCCCGCTCGTCTCCGTCTTCCAGTGCGGCGCCTATGACGTGTTCGACTTCGCCTTCCAGAAGGGCAAGGCGCCGGCCAGCGTCAAGGACCTCGAGGGCAAGACGATCTCCCTGGGCTCGGCTGGCTGGCAGGGGATCGTGAACCCGGAGATCGCCCAGGCCGGCGGCGACCCCTCCACCGTCCAGTACGTCGATGCCGGCCAGACCTGGGCCCAGGCGCTGGCCCAGGGCCAGGTCGATTCCGCACTCTCCTGGGCGGGCCTGCGCGCGCAGTGGGCTGCCACCGGCCTCGATTTCGACTACATCCTGGGCAAGGACTGGTCGAAGTTCCCGGCCAACTCCTTCGTCATCCGCCGCTCCGATCTCGAGGATGCCTCGCTGGCGGACATCTACACCCGCTACTTCCGGGCCTGGGCCCAGGGACTGGAGTTCGGTTGGCAGAACCCCGTTGCAGCTACCCAGATTACGTTCGAGGCGCTGCCACCGCTGAAGGACGTCTTCGAGGACAAGCAGATCGCCGTTGAGTCGATGTGGCAGCTTGCCGAAGTCTTCCGTGGCGACTGGGCCAAGCGCGAGGGATGGGGCTGGCACTCCGACACGGACTGGGACCTCTTCCTGAAGACCGCCTTTGACATCGGCCAGCTCACCAAGGATCTCAAAGCCGCCGATGTCCTGACCAACGACTGGGTCGCCGGCATCAATGACTTCGATCACGACGCCGTCAAGAAGGCTGCGACGGACTTCGAGCTGAGCGCGGATTTCGCGTCGCTGAAGCAGCCGGAAGGCGCCGGATCGTAGAACGAACCCTCACCCCCAGCCCCTCTCCCGGTGCGCGGGAGAGGGGAGCGGCAGGTAGCCAATCTGGCGATGGCCGTCGTACCGGCCAAGGTGTCATCCTGGGCTTGTCGAAGGATCTCGCTTCTCAGCTCACCGCTTCACCGCCTGCCAGCATGTTCGCCACCGCGAGCCCCGCTCCCGCGCACCGGGAGCGGGGTTGGGGTGAGGGCTATCTCCGATGTCCACCACCAACCAGACCACACGCACCTTCCACCATGTGGGGCTGCGCGCCATGCAACCGCAGCCCGGCGAGAACTTCGTGGAAGCCACGCGCGTCTGGGTGACTGACCCGAACGCGCACCCGCAGCGCATCGAGTACCTGCGCTACGAACCAGACAGCAACCTCGATGATCGCTTCAAGGACACGCCGCACGTGGCCTGGGTAGTCGACGACATCGAGCCCTGGATCGCCGGCAAGGAGATCGCCATCGCCCCCTTCGAGGTTGGCGAACCCCCGTTTTCCCGCGTGGCGTTTGTCTGGGAAGATGGCATGATCAGCGAGTACATGGCGTTCCTGCCCGGCGCCGTCTGGTTCGCCGCGGATGACGCCGGCACGCAGCGGGCTTCCGGCTCCAGTGACTAGCCGCTACGCGGCAGCCGTGTCATCCCGAGATTGCCCGGCGATTTCGTCTTGATGCGGCCGAATCATGTCATCCCGACGAAGGAGGGATCTCGTATCGGGGCAACCTGTGGCACCAGCCTGTCGTCCCGAGCTTGTAGAGGGATCTCGTCCCCGGGGAGACCCGCCGCTGTGAGAAGATCACGTCTATACGCGACCACCTGCCAGTCGTAGAAAGGATTGCCACGAACCATGGCTGATCGCCTCGCCGCCTCGACGAACTCCTACCACAGCTACACCCTGGAAGAAGCGCTGGCCGGCATCGCGGCCGCTGGCTTCACCTCCGTGGAACTGACCAGCGTTCCCGGCTGGACCGAGCACCTGCTGCGCGATTCCACCGATGAGGACCTCGCCGAGGTGCAACGGCTGCTGGACAAGTACGGGCTGTCGGTTGTCAGCATTTCCGGGCACTCCGATCTCGTGAGCGATGCAGGTGTCGCGGAGTTCCGCAAGGCGATCAACCTGGCGCGAAAGCTGGGTGTCGACAAGATCACCACCTCAACCGGTGGCCACGATGCCTCCTCTGCCGGCAGCCTGGAAGATCAGCGCAAGGCCTTCCTGAAGAACATTGGCCCCCTGGCCGATGAAGCGGCCGAGCACGGCATCTCGATCTGCCTGGAGACGCACGGCGGCTTGCTTGCCACCGGCGAAATCTCGAAGAAGCTGGTGCAGGACATCGGCCGCAAGAACGTTGGCATCAACTACGACCCCGGCAACGTCATCTTCTACGGCGCTGTCCGCCCGGAAGGCGACCTCCCTGGCGCGGCCGACACCGTGACGCACATGCACGTCAAGGATTCGATCGGCGGGCCCGGAGTCTGGAACTTCCCGCAGGTCGGCACCGGCGAGGTCGATTTCCCGGCCCTGTTCCAGACGCTCGATGCCGCCGGTTTCACCGGCCCCTGCTCGGTTGAGCTGGAGTTCCAGGGCGAACCGTGGCCAACGCTCGATGAGGTCAACCGCGCCATGGCCGCCTCCTATCAATATGTGCGACCGCTCATCCCGCGGGAGGCATAGAGAGAAACGACGTGCAGGGTGGCACCTCACCAGATGTGTCATCCTGCGCCTG
>JAXLWT010000082.1:0-9206 GCA_046328375.1 Thermomicrobiales bacterium | reverse complement strand
CTGCGGGTCGAGCGGGCCTTTCTGGCTGCAATTGGCGCCGGATGTACCCTTCCGATTGGCGCACATGTGCAACGAGGTGAGCAAGGTCTGACGCTCGTTGCCTTTCTCGAAAGCGAGAACGGCGAGCGAGTCGCGCGGAAACATGAAGTGCTTGATGCTGCGATGGCCGAAGAGCACGCGGCAGCGATTGCGCGCGAGATGCAGGCCGAGATCGGCGACTTCCAGCAGACTCACTGGCCCGGGACAACGACGCCGAGGCAAGACCTCGCGGGAGCGAGAGTGGCGGTGACTCGCCCAACACGGCAGGCGCAGCCGTTGACGCAGATGCTGGCCGCGCGAGGAGCGACGACCCTCGCTCTGCCGACGATTCGCATTGAGCCGCCTGAGGACCGGAAGCCTCTGGAGTCCGCGCTCCGCGCATTGGCGGCAGGCGCATTTACCTGGGTGATTTTCACCAGCGCGAACGCAGTCGACGCAGTTGCGAGCGCAGCCTCCGACCTTGGCGCCAGGGAAGAATGCCTGCGTGCCATCCGGGCAGCCACCATTGGCGAGGCGACAGCCAGAGCTGCGCTTGATCTTGGTCTTGACGTGGCGGTCGTGGCCGACGAACCAACCGCGGAAGGGCTCCTGGCGGCGCTGCTCCCGCGTCTACAGGCTGGGGAACGCGTGCTCTACCCTCGGTCTGCCATTGGCCGCGACGTCTTGCCGTCTGCTCTCAGTGAATCGGCTGTCGACGTGACGGTGGTTGATGCCTACCGCACCATCCGCGAGAGCGAGATTGCGCCGGACGTCATGGCCGAACTGCGATCCGGCGGCGTTGATGTCCTTCTCTTTTCGTCACCTAGCAGCATTGCTGCACTGCAGGCAATGCTGGGCCACGAGCGGTCCCTCATTGAAGGAATTGCGGTCATCTGTGCAGGGCCCGTCACGGCGGCGGCCGCACGTGAGGCCGGGCTTCACGTGGTCAGGACCAGCAATCACCCTGGGGCTACGGCAATAGTCGAAACGGTGGGCGATTTCTGGAGCAGCCGCCGGGCACCAGAAGTGCTCGTGAATCACATCGAGAGTCACGCTCACACGAATGAAAGGATCGCCGGACGATGAGCGAATCCATCTACACGTCCGAGGCTGCGCAGATGACGGGGGTACGGCGAACACGTCGCCTGCGTGGGTCGGAATCGCTACGGTCTCTGGTTCGCGAAACCCGTTTGACGCCAGATGATTTTGTTCTGCCTCTATTTGTGACCCACGGCTTTGGCGTCCGGCGTGAGATCGTGTCGATGCCCGGGCAGTTTCAACTCTCGATCGACCAGCTCCCCCGCGAGCTTGAAGAGCTCGCCGAACTTGGAATTCGGGGAGTTCTGCTCTTTGGCATACCCGAAGAGAAAGACAGTGTCGCGAGCGGCGCATTCGATTCCGAAGGGATCGTGCAGCAAGCGATACGGCTGATCAAGGTCGAGACACCGGAGATCGTCGTCATCGGAGACGTCTGTGCGTGTGAGTACACCGATCACGGCCACTGCGGCATTCTTGATGGCTGCAATGTTGACAATGACCGCACAGTCGACCTGCTGGTTCGCGTCGCGCTGAGCCAGGCCGAGGCCGGGGCTGACGTCATTGCTCCGTCGGACATGATGGATGGCCGCGTGCAGGCGATCCGGACGGCCCTGGATGCCGCTGGCCATGTGAATCTGCCGATTCTCTCCTATGCCGTCAAGTACGCATCCTCATACTACGGTCCGTTCCGTGAGGCGGCGGGAAGCATGCCGGCGTTCGGTGACCGACGCTCCCACCAGATGGACCCTGCCAACGCCCGTGAGGCCATGCGCGAGATTGCAATCGACCTTGACGAAGGCGCCGACATGATCATTGTCAAGCCGGCGCTGGCGTACCTCGATGTGATCCGGATGGCCCGTGATTCGTTTGATGTCCCGATCTTCGCCTACAACGTGTCCGGGGAATACGCCATGATCAAGGCAGCGGCGCACCTGGGATGGCTAGATGAGCGGCGTGTCGCACTCGAGACGCTCACGTCGATCAAACGTGCCGGCGCAGACCGAATCATTACCTACCACGCCAAGGACGCGGTGCGCTGGCTGCGAGAAGGTTACGCGTCCACCGTCCGCACGATTAACGCGCGCAGTGAATGGGAGGCGTGATTTCTCAGCCTGTCTCCACGGTCGACGAACAACCTGAACTCCCGGGCCGCGAGCGGTTCCTCGCGGCTGCAAGATGCCAGCCGGTAGACCGGACGCCTGTCTGGTTCATGCGGCAGGCCGGGCGCTGCTTGCCCGAGTATCGTGCCATGCGACAGCAGCATTCGTTCATCGAGATGGCCACGACGCCTGAGCTGGCGGCTGAGGCGACGCTGCTGCCTGTCGATCTCCTGGGCGTAGATGCTGCCGTACTGTTTGCTGACATCATGCTGCCCCTTGCGAGCCTCGGGGTTCCCTTCGAAATTCGGCCGGGTGTCGGGCCGGTCATTCCGTCCCCAATCCGCACCAGCAACGACGTTGCGCGTCTCAAGTGCCTCCCGGCCGAGGAGGGTACGCCGTACGTGATGCAGGCGTTGCGTATTCTGCGTGACCGCCTTGGCGACCGGGCGGCCCTGCTCGGATTTGCCGGCGCACCCTTCACGTTGGCCTGTTACTTGATCGAGGGCAAGCCCTCGCGCGAGTTTCCGCACGCGAAGGCAATGCTCTACGGTGAACCGGACTTGTGGCATGCGCTGATGGAGCGCCTGGCAGCCGTTACTGCTGACTACCTGGTAGCGCAGGCCGCTGCCGGAGCTGACGCGGTGCAACTCTTTGATTCGTGGCTCGGTCTGCTGGATCAGGAGACGTTTCGGCGCGGGGTGCTGCCGTACACGCAGCACATCTTCGCGGCTGTCAGCAAGCACGTTCCGGCCATTCATTTCTCCACTGGGACCGACACCCTACTCCAGGACATCGGGCACAGCGGCTGCCAGGTAGTCAGCGTCGACTGGCGCACCAGCCTGGCTTCGGTGGGATCTCGGCTCCCGGCACGGATTGCCGTCCAGGGTAACCTGGACCCGGCACTTATGCTCGCCCCGTGGCCGGTCATCGAAGAGGCGGCTCATTCCGCTTTGCACCAGGCTAGCGATCTGCCCGGTTACATCTTCAACCTTGGCCATGGCATCCTCCCGGAAACCGACCCCGCAAAACTGGCCAAGCTCGTTGCGCTGGTCCATGAGCAGCCCTGACGGGGTATCATCGACAGGGCCTACACGAGATTCACCAGCAAACAGGGAACGACTGACACAATCATGGTGCTACCTCTGCTCTACGGCCTTGGCGCCAAGGACTACCTGGAGCCGCGTGGCTACCTTGTTCTCACGTGCCAGCGCTGCAGCTCCACGGGGCCATTTGCGGCTTTTGACGCCAAGCGAAAGGTAACGGTCTACAGCATCCCGACCGTCTCCTTCCGGGACCAGTTGGTGTTGGAGTGCCGTTCCTGCCTCCAGCGGTTTGCCGTACCCGCGGAGATGCGCCAGAAGTTTGTGGAGCAGCTGCTCACCGAGGAGCAGATGCTCTCCCGGCTCAAGACCATGGGAATGGCGCTCAGCGCGACAGCAGGCAGCGAGTCAAAGCGCACCTACTACCAGGTCCTGCAGGTTGACCCGGCAGCGGACCCGGAGGTGATTGACGCGGCGTTTCGCAGGTTGGCCCGCAAGTATCACCCCGATACTTCCACCGAGCCAGATGCGTCGTCGCGGATGCGGGAGATCCTGGAGGCCAAGGAGATCCTGGCCGATCCGGACCGGCGGCTACGGTATGACCGCTCGATCGGCATTGCGCGCCGTCCAGCCGGGATCCGGCCGGAGGATATCTAGCTTCCTCTCACGGCAACGCGTTCTTACCCCGCCGGACGATCTCGCGTCCCAAAGATGCTGCCAGGAAGTGAGACGCTTCCGGAGCACCCTTGCGCGGAGATACACGCCAACTGCTCTTCGACCAGGCCCACTGCCCCGCGCAGCGAGACTGCGGGTGCACTCTGGATGTCCAGGATGACCACGATAGACCCGGACCGCGCAAAGATCCGGTAGCCGGAAAGCTCGGGGCCGCCCACCTGGAGCGTCGTCATGGTAAAGACCGCAGCCGCGTCAGCCAGCGCCGGCGCGTCACTCACCCGTTCGAACGTGGTCGTGGCGCTCGGGGTCGTCAAAAGGGCATTCTCCTGGTTTGCCATCCAGATGTCAGCCTCGTTCTCCGAGGGAAATGCGTAGAGTGTCGTCCGCAGGCTGACTGCGGCGAGTGAAGCTTCTGAAACAGGAGAAGAAGCCACTGCTGGTTGCTCAGCGGTTGGTGACCCGCTCACCGGCTCGCGATCACCGCGAGAGGAATCGCCTCGGGTGAAGTTGCCAGCGGCTGAACTGGTAAAAGCATCAGTCGTGCCTGCCAGCAACGCCGCACGGCTATCTCGTGCAGTTTCGTCTTCACCGTAGATCGCGGTGAGGGCCCCGGCGCGGATATCGTAGAGCGCCTGAACGGAGACGGCCGCGTCCGCTTCTTCGAGATCAAGGCGAAGCGCCATGCTTCCGAGCGGGATAACCTGGCGGTCGGCAACCAGCACGCCACGGTCAGCGACGGCAGTTCCAATTGACTCCAGCACAGCCAGATCAGGCGGCTGATCGAGCAAATCGGCATACACGATCACGACCAGCAGCGGACCCACTCGAAAGGCGAGCCTTGCCGCCTGATACGGCGCATTTGTGTCGGGCGTCGTGCCGGACAGCACCACCAGTTGAGACTCATCTCCCACGATGGGGAATTCCGTGGCATCTGGGCTATGCAGCGAGTCAAAGGCGGCACGTGCATCGGCTCCCGAGGCGTACTCGACGACAAATGATGAGAGCTGGACATCGAAGGCGCGTGGGTTGTCAGCATTGGGCACAGCAAGGCGGTTTTCAAAGCGTTGCAGCCAGCCTGCCATGGCAAGCTGACGCTCAAGTTCGCGCGCCTGCGGTCCCGCCGGATTGCGAGCCGCGGTGCGAGCAGCTTCTTCCGTCAGGTTGAAGAATCGCCCGTCCAGGAAGGCAAGACCAGGGAGCGACTGCGCGGCATCGACGGGGTAAGGCACCACCCGAGCAATATCGAGAAGGGCGCCGGGTGAACGCGGGCCGGGAGTCCCGCCGCTGATGGAGAACGATCCGACCAGGATGTCGTTTGCATAAAGCGAGTACAGCCCGTCTGGCAATTCCTGCGGCACAACGGCCCGAAAGCGGCCCGAACCTCCGATAGTGGCTGGGAAACGTACGATGTCACCATTCGCAACGGCCAAATCCAGGGTTGTCAGTGTCTCGTCGGTCCGCCCGGAGATCTCGGGCGTTGAGGAGTTTGTAACCGGGCTGGTCAGCGAATCAATGGGTTGTCCATCGACTTCAACGCTCAGGAGCCCTGGGGGCAGGCTTGGCCCATACTGCGCCTCCGCTTGTACAGGGGACCACGCAAGGAGCAGTATGAGGAGGAGCATGACGAACCGGGTGCGCACCTGGCCTTCTCCTGTTACAGGTCGACTGCGCCATTCCCGGTGGCAAGCTCACGCATCATACCCGAGCCGTCCGTTCGCTGGTCATGTCGTAACGGGAAAGATCTGCAACACGATGGTGACATTGTCGTCATAGTTGACGGCTGGCGCATTGGGATCGCCGTCGATCCAACGGTCCCAGCCGATCCAGTCCCACTTGCGGACGACGAGGTACGTGACGTCCAGCGCTTCCGCGCGCTGCTGAAGTATTTGCCCATCCGGAGAAGCAAGGAGCTGGGCTACGGCGTCGGCGCGCATACGTTCGTCGGGAAATGCCAACCATTGTGGGTCACTCCCGGTGTAGACCGGCTGTTCCTGCAATGCCTCCACCCACCAGCCGACTGGCCAGCCACGGCGATCGGCCGCGACGGCGATTGCACTATTTTGTGTGACAGGAATGCTGCGAGTGGCAGCAATCGTCGAAGCGTCGAGGACCTGGTAGAAGTTCGCGAACTCCTGGGCGAACGTAGTGGTGGACCTTGCTGACCAGAGGGTCACGACGATCCACCCAGCCAGGATCGGGGGAAGGATGCAACCAACTCCCTGGCAAGCGAAGCGGAGAGCATAGGCACAAAGGATGGCACCGCCTAGTAGTAGAGGTGGGGCCAGGCGCGGCTGACCCGAGGCGATGAAAAGGATTGCGCTCGGCAGCGCGAGAGCGAGACCGACCGCGACTGCGTCTGGTATACGCGGCGCGGATTGCTGACCGCCGATGCGGCGCCGGTCTCTGAACACGAGGGTCGCTGCCGACAGCACACCGCCGCAGAGAATTGCTACCCAGAGCCCCGGTGCCTCGCGCGTGGCATAGACCCAGGCTTCCAAAGGTGTGCGCTGCGTGCCAGCGAGCGGAGCGCTGTACCCAGCGCCGAGATACGTCACGGTCACGGCCACACAGACAATTGCCGCCGGCGCGAGAAAAGTCGCATATTGGGCAAGACAGCGGCGTTGATCGGGTCTCGACACGCTGCTGAAGAAGGCGACAAGCGCACCCGAGGCCAGGATGAGCGGCCCAAACAGGAGGTGACTGGCGCTCCCGAGAACGAAAGCCGCGGCTGCCAGGGCAAAATCGCGGTTCCTTTGGGAGGCACCTTCGGAGCCTTTCGCGTTCGCAAGACCTGCAATGCCGAAGAGTCCGAAGGCTAATGCAGCCTGCTGGGGATAGCCACCATAGAAGATTGGCTCGGTCATCGCCGTGCACGGCAGGACCAGTGCAGCCGCCAATGAACCCCAGGCCAGGCCGAGCACTCGCACGCAAAGCAGCCAGGTGGCTCCTGCGAGGAGCACGAGCGTCAAGGCAGCCAGGATGCGGAGCCCGAGGAAGGGTCCCAGCCAAACGCTGAGCCCATGGGCCACGACGGGTACCAATGGCGCGTAGGCGCTTTCAGCACTGCGCCCCGGGCCTCCAAAGGTCAGCCGTCCGAAGGTGAGCCACTGCGCCCCGTCCAGCCCCGGCGGGTACGGTGCGCTGAGAACCCAGTAGCGCAAAATCGTCAGCACAGCTATCGAGAGCGCAAGAAGGACGGCAACCAGAGCCCACGCGGGATGAGAACGCACGTCATCATTAACTGGCGAGAACCGGTTACTTGTTGCGCTCATCGTCCGGATCGATAACTGTCACCGTTGTGGTGATACCGTCGCTCAGCTGGTCAGCCACTTCATCACCAGTCAGGACATCGATTGTGAGCGCGTACGTCCCAGTCGGGGTCAAAGGTGGTAGGTTCAACACCGGAGACGAACAGGTCGAAGTGCCTTGGCTCCCGGCTGATTGACCGGTCTCTTCCAGATTCCAGCGAAGCGTGCAGAGCCTGGAGTTGGCGATCCCGTTGATGCGGATTGGCAGGCTCACGGACCTCCCTCGCGGAACGCTGGTGATGGTCCCTTCAAGTCCAATTGAGACCGCCCCGCCGCGTTCCAGTGTCCCGTCCGGATTGACGATGATGGCTTCAGCCATGGCGCGCCCGCCCGCTGCGTGCTGCCATTTTCCATCGACTTGGTGATGTACCCAGACCGTGAGGTCATAGGCCCCGGACGGCAGGGCGTCGGCGAGTGAAACGTTCCAGCCAAATCGCGCGGGCTGCCCCGGACGGGCCAGTTGCTCCTCGACTGGCGATTGATACGCTGCGACGCGCCAGGGCTCCGGGAGTCCGCGGGGCGACAGAATGAACCAACCCCTGAGGGTCTCGTCGCGGCGGGACGCGACGGTGAACTCAACGCCAACCGTTCTATCCGACAGCGTCACTCGCGTGGGATCAAGTACGAACGGTGGAAGGCCCGGGTTGTTGACAGGGTACGGCGATGCGTCCGTACAAGCGGCCCAGCGGAAAGGATCATCTCCGCCGCGCTCGGCCACCGCGGCCTGGTCGGCGACCACATCCAGGTCGATCTGACAGGAGAGCGGGCGGTCCCCCCTGAGGTGAGCTATGACGACGTAGTGCCCTGTTTCCGCCGGAATCCAGCCACTCCCCCGGTCTGGACCGGGAAGCACACGAAGATCGGCAAAAGGTCGTGAGGTGAGGCAGCCTGCGGTACTGCACAAGAGAACCGCGTCGTCCATCACTGCTGGCATCGAGACTACCGACTCGCTGCTGCCAAGCAGCCTGCCGGCATGGTCATACCACTCAAGCGAAAGCTGTGCCGGCCTGGTCAGCGCCAGGACGGAAGGTGTCACCGAGGCTTCGACGCCGATCCAGGGGGACCAGGTAGCTCCGGGGGTAAGCAAGGTCGGCGCAAAGAGCGAGACGCGTGGCAGAGGTGGTCTCGGCAGCGTGGGGGACAGAACGTAGACTTGCTGGTCCCCGTGCCTGCCAGCTGGCTGCAGATCTCCGAGTTCGACCAACGTGTCGAGCTCCCGAGCAACCGACGGCCAATCGCGGGTGGAATACTGATCAACATTGAACACGAGATAGCGCACGCTCAATTGTTGCAGGAGACGCGCTGTTTCGGGACCGAGGTGGCTCACAGGTCCCGTCGTGCTGCCGTCACCGCGGGGTAGCTGGCCAACAAAGCGCTCGACAAAGTCACTGTACGACCGGGGGATAAACCCTGAGTTGCCGTTGACCATCGGCAGCCAGTGGAATGTGGAGCGAAACAAGGCCTCGCCCGAGTGCCGGCGGACACTCGCGGCGGCTGGATCGGCAAACACACTCTCAGCCGGGAACTCCATGACCGGTCCGGGGGGCTGCGACGCGAGCCAGACTGCACCACTCAGGGATTCGGGACTACGATCCACGGTTTCAAGCGGTACCGGACCGGGCCACAGGTCGGCAATGACGCACATGGAGATCAACGCAGCCAGGGCAAGCCCGACGCTTTGCCGCTTGCCGTGTGGAACGCGCTGACGAATCCCTTGCCACGACGCCTGCATACCCACTGCCGCCAACAGCACGAGCGCAAGATCGACCAGGCCACCGAGCCGGGCGGGCACACGCATGGCCCGGAAGAAGGGCACGTGATCAAAGAGCCACGCATAGGGTAGCGGCTGGTTGGTAGCGTGGGGCGGCCCCCATGATGGACCGAGCGACAGCACTCCGGCCGCGACCGTGATCACGAGAAGTGCGGCTACGAGCCAACGCGGACGCCCCAGGGCCAGTGCCACGAAAGCAAAGACGAGAACCACCAGCCCTGGGTAGAGCGCGTCTTCGGTCACGATCTCCTGGTGC
>JAXLWT010000081.1:0-10268 GCA_046328375.1 Thermomicrobiales bacterium | reverse complement strand
GGAACGGAGTCATGGTGACCGCTTCTGACGCCCTGGCCCACACGACTGACTGCACGCAGCCTCGCATCCTGGCGCTGAATGCCGGGTCATCGAGCCTCAAGGCCTGCCTCTACCGCGTGGGTCGGGAAGCGCTAACCTGTGAACTACGCGCTGCCGTCGAGCGCATCGGCGGCGATAGCCACCTGAGCATCCAGGATGCTGGCGGCCTTGACGTGGCCAGGCGTGCCGCTCCCGTGCCAGATCATGCGGCGGCCGTGCACGCCCTGCTGACGGAACTGGGGCAGCCGGTCCTGGCAACCATCATCGGGAGCGGGCACCGGGTGGTGCACGGCGGACTCCTTCACGTGCAGCCAGAGCTCGTCGACGCTGCACTGGTCGAGTCACTGGCAACCCTGACGCCGCTGGCTCCAAACCACAACCCGGCTGCGCTGATGGTCATTGCCGCCGTGGGGGAGGCGCTGCCCGATGTGCCACGCGTTGCCTGCTTCGACACCGCCTTCCACGCCACAATGCCGTTCCAGGCACGTCACTTCGCCCTGCCTCGCACATTGACCGAAGCGGGCGTGGTGCGCTTCGGGTTCCACGGACTCTCCTGTGAATCAATCCTGGGGCAACTCGAGGCACAGGGTGTGCAGGTGGAGCACGAGCGCATCATCATCGCGCACCTCGGCAATGGCGCCAGCATGACCGCCGTGCAGGGTGGGCGCAGCGTCGACACCACCATGGGCTTCACGCCGCTCGGCGGCCTGGTGATGGGCACCCGGCCCGGAGACCTCGATCCCGGGGTGCTGCTCTACCTGCTGCAGGAACGCAGCGTCTCCGTGGAGGCCCTGGCGGTCATGCTCAGCCAGGAATCGGGCATGCTCGGCGTCTCCGGCCGGCGCGCCGATATGCGCGACCTCCTGGAGCACGCGGGAGACGATCCGCACGCCGCCGAGGCGGTGACGTTGTTCGCCTACCAGGCGCGCAAGTTCCTCGGCGCGCTCGCGTCAGCCATGGGCGGCGCTGAACGCGTCGTCTTCACCGGCGGCATCGGCGAGCACGCCGCGCCAGTCCGGGAGATGATCTGCTCGGGTCTGGAGTTTCTCGGCATCGCCCTCGACCCTGTCTTGAACGCGACCCACGCATCCCGCATTTCGGTCCCGTCGGCCCGTGTCCTGGTCCAGGTCCTGCCCACCGACGAAGAGCGCGTCATTGCCGGGCACACACGCCGGGTGCTCGACAGTACGCCAGGAGGCTTCCATGTCTGAAACTGCAACGTCCCCCCTCGCCTATGTCTTCGATTCCGCGCTCTCAACCACCATCGCCGTTCCGGCTGACGACGGACGGCTCTCGGAGCTACCACCGCAGCCAGAGGGGCCGCTGGACGAAGATCTGCTGCACAGGATGATCCGCTACTGGCAGGCAGCCAACTACCTCACCGTTGGCCAGATCTACCTGCAAGAGAACCCGCTGCTACGCGAGCCGTTGACCGCGGAGCAGATCAAGCCGCGCCTGCTTGGGCACTGGGGAACCTCGCCTGGGCTGAACCTGATTTACGTCCACCTGAACCGTCTCATCCGGGAACGGGACGTGAACGCCATTTACCTGACTGGCCCCGGCCACGGCGGCCCGGCCATCGTGGCGAACGTCTACCTGGAAGGCACGTACAGCGAGATCTTCCCGGAAATCTCCCAGGACGTGGCGGGATTGCGGCAGCTCTTCCGCCAGTTTTCCACCCCGGGCGGAATCCCCAGCCATGTCAGCGTCACCACGCCCGGCTCGATCCACGAGGGCGGCGAGTTGGGCTACGTGCTGATGCACGCCTTTGGAGCGGCGTTCGACAACCCCGATCTGCTGGTGACCGCGGTCGTCGGCGACGGTGAGGCGGAAACGGCACCTCTCTCCGGCTCGTGGCAGGGGGTCCAGTTCCTCAACCCGGCGCGGGATGGCGCCGTGCTGCCAGTCCTGCACCTCAACGGCTACAAGATCGCCAACCCGACCGTCTTTGGCCGTATGGCGGACAGCAATCTCACCGCCATCATGCAGGGGTACGGTTACGACGTCCTGACGGTTGAGGGGGATGATCCTGCGGCCGTCCACCAGGCATTTGCCGCGACCCTGGACGCGGCTTACACCCGCATCCGCTCCATCCAGGACGCGGCGCGGACCTCAGGTATCCACGAACGACCCCGTTGGCCGTTGATCATCCTGCGCACGCCCAAGGGCTGGACCGGTCCGAAGGTCGTGGACGGCGTTCCGGTCGAGGGCACGTTCCGCTCGCACCAGGTCCCGCTCTCCGGAGTCCGCGAAAACCCTGAACACCTGGAGATGCTGGAAGCCTGGATGCGCAGCTATCAGCCAGAAGCGCTCTTCGACGAGCGCGGCAGACTCCTGCCGGAGCTGGCTGACCTGGCGCCGGCGGGCCCACGTCGCATGGGGGCCAATCCCCACGCCAACGGCGGCCTGGTCACCGTCGACCTGGACATGCCTGACTTCCGGGACTACGCCTTGGCGATCGCCGCTCCCGGCACGCTCCATCATGAGACGACGCGCCCGCTCGGCGAGTTACTGCGCGACATCTTCGTCCGCAACGCCGGCGCAAGAAACTTCCGCGTCTTCTCCCCGGATGAACTGACCTCGAACCGGCTCGGGGCAACCCTGGAGGTGGAGAACCGCTGCTTCCAGGAGCCGATCATCAGTATCGATGATCACCTTGCCGCCGATGGCCGCGTGATGGAGATCCTGAGCGAGCACAACTGCGAGGGCTGGCTGGAGGGGTATACGCTGACCGGCCGCCACGGGCTCTTTGCGACCTACGAAGCATTCGCCATGGTTCAGGCGTCCATGACCGTGCAGCACACCAAGTGGCTGCAGGAAGCGCAGGACCTCCCCTGGCGAGCACCTGTGCCCTCGCTCAACATCCTGCTCACCTCCACCTGCTGGCGCAACGATCACAACGGCTTCAGCCACCAGGGTCCGGGCCTGATCGATGTCATGCTCTCCAAGCGCGGCACGGTGGCCCGCATCTACCTGCCACCAGACGCGAACACGCTGCTCTCGGTGGCGGATCACTGCCTGAACAGCCGCAATTACGTCAACCTCATCGTGGTCGACAAGCAAAAGCACCTGCAGTACCTGAACATGGAGGCTGCCGTCGACCACTGCCGGCGTGGCGCGTCCGTCTGGGAGTGGGCCAGCAACACCGGCGACGGTCCGTGTGATGTCGTCATGGCGGCGGCCGGAGACGTGCCCACCCTGGAGATCCTGGCGGCCACGGACTGGCTGCGCGAGCACGCGCCCGAGTTGAAGGTGCAGGTGGTCAACGTCGTCGACCTGATGTCCCTCTTCCCGCGTGACGTTCACCCGCACGGGCTGAGTGAAACAGCGTTTGTCGATCTGTTCACCGCGGACGCGCCGGTCATCTTCGCCTTCCACGGCTACCAGCGCGCGATCCATGAACTGGTGCACGGGCGGCCGAACGCGGAGCGCTTCCACGTGCGCGGCTACAACGAGCAGGGCACCACTACCACCCCATTCGATATGGTGATGCTGAACGGCATGAGCCGCTTCCACCTGGCCAAAGAGGCTCTACGACGCGTGCCGCGTCTGCACGATCTCGCCCAGCGCCTCACGCCCCGGCTCGATCATGAACTGGCCCGCTGCCAGGCGTACACACGGGCGCACCTGGAGGATCCGCCGGACATCCGTGACTGGGAGTGGCACGAATGACCAGGCGTTGGCGGCAAATGGTCATCCCGGGGACCTCGTTCACGGCGAATCTGCAGGACGAGGTCCCGGCTCCCCTCGCGCGGCATCCTGTGCAAAGTCGACGTATCTCGGGTTGCTCGTCGAAGCAGACCGCAACCGCCGGTTCCTGTTGCGAAAGAGATCTTCATACGTTTTGTAGGTTCGAGGCTGGGCCGAGATCCTTCACCTGCGGGCTCAGGATGACATATCAGGTTGGATGAAAATGGGACGAAAGCTGCCTAATGATGCGGGAGGTGCTGTGCTGACCATGCATCAGTCCTGACCATCCCCCGCGATGACCCTCCTGGCCTCCTCCGGCGTTGCCGGCCTCAGGCCCAACGCTCGTGCGCGCTCGACCGCCCAGTCCACCTGCTCCGCGTTGCTCTGCGCCAACCCTCCGCCCGGCGCCTGCACACAATCCTCGAAGCCGACCCGGACGTGCGCGCCGTTTTCCAGGGCGCGCTGGACCACCGCGTAGGTGGCGATGCCCGCACCGTGCGCGGCAAAGCGTGCGCCCGGGAACTGTTCGCGGAGCGCGGAGGACAGCGCGGCGTAGTTGGCCGCGGTCGCCGGGGCCACCTGCGTCCCGCCTCCGTAAGCGGGGCTGTCGAGCTCCAGCAGGAACCAGGGCGCCGCTGGGAGGATTCCGTCGTCGCGCAGGGTGACGGCGTTGCTGATGAACCCGAAATCCATCAGGCCGAGCTCCGGGGCGACGCCCGTGGTGCGACAGGTTTCCAGCAGCTTCACGATATCGTCGTAGCTGTTCGGGAAATGTCGTGTCTCCCGCCGACGGCCACCCGCTCGTCGCTCGCCAGGCTGTGAAAGGGGGGCCCCTGTCCACGCGGTAATGTGCCCCAGATTTACGGAGATCACATCAGGTCGGGCATCAGGCGGTAACCGATCCAGGAGACCGGTTATCCGCTCGACCGGGACACCCTGCGGGCGCAGCGACGTGATGCTGATCAGAACCGCTGGCGCCGCGGCGCGGACAGCCCGGACGACACGCCCGTACTCCGCCGGGCTGGCCGTCCAGCCAGCACCGCGGCCGCGAGCATGTACATGGACGACGCTTGCCCCGGCATCAGCGCACCGCCACGCCTCAGTGGCCAGTTCACGGGCGGTGAGCGGAACGCCTGGATGTTCGTCGCGCGAGCGCCCGCCATTGAGCGCCGCTTCGATGATGACGGCATCAGGCATGGGCGGCCTTTCGCCCTGGCCCAAAGGCCGAGGCCAGGGCCAGGAGTGCTGCCCCCAGCACCACCATGCCGGCCACCAGGAGAGAGAAGCGGAAATCGCCACCCGGTCCAGCGAGCGACGCCGCCAGCAGCGGCCCAGCAACCTGGCCCAGGCCAAAGATGACCGTGAGCAGAGCAATCGTGCGCGCCGCCTGCCGGGGAGGCGCCAGGGCTTGCGCTTCCGCGACGGTGAGCGCCCCGAAGGCGATGAAGGTGGCCCCGAAAAGGAGCGTTGAAGCGACAGCGGCGGCCGGCTGTGCCATCAGCCCGGGCAGCAACAGGCTGAGCGCCATGAGCAGATACGAGAAACCGAGCGCGGTCATGCGGCCGATGCGGCCGGCGACGCGGGTCCAGATCGGCGTCGAGGGCAGGGCGGCCAGCCCGACCAGGATCCACGCGCCCGCGCCGAGATCTTCCAATCCCGGAACGGCGCTGACGATCGCCACAATGAACGTGCCGGCCACGATATACCCAACGCCGCCCAGGAAGTACGACACCGCCAGCAGGAGCATCGGCCGGGAGATGGCGCGCGGCGCGTTGGCCGAGCCAGGCTGAGTGGCCGTGCCCACGGTTTCGTGCGGCAGCC
This sequence comes from Thermomicrobiales bacterium, assembly GCA_046328375.1. Taxonomy (GTDB): domain Bacteria; phylum Chloroflexota; class Chloroflexia; order Thermomicrobiales; family UBA6265; genus JACCXM01. Next base: position 4,718 of record JAXLWT010000081.1, on the reverse strand, counting down.
AGCGCAGGCATGGCGTTGCCAGCAGCACGGCCAGCAGCGCCGCACCAAGCCACTCGGTTCGCCACGCCTGCCCGCCGGTCACGCGCTGCACCAGCAGGATCACGGCGCCAGACGAGGCAATCCCCAGGCCGACACCGCTGAAGAAGAACCCGACCAGTGCTGGCCGCTTCTGCTGCACGAACCAGCCAATGACCGCCGCTGAGGCGAAAACGAAGACGCCGGCGCTGGCGAGCCCGGCAACAAAACGCAGTACGAGCCAGACCGGCATCGAGGTCGTCAAGGCCATACCGGCCGTGACGGCGATGACGAGCAGCAAGCCGCCGCGCACGACCTGTTGCCGCCAACGGAGCAGTGCCGGTGTCGCGGCGGCCAGCGCGCCCAGCAGGTATCCCAGGTAGTTTGCCGATGCCAACGTCCCGAGGTCTGTTGCGGAGAGACCGAAAGCGTCACGCATGGACGGCAGAATCGGGGTGAACGCGAAGCGCCCAATCCCCATCACCACCGCCATGGTCAGCATGCCGGACAGCACGACCTGCCGCACGCGGGCGGTGGTCGCACGCTGGGTTGTCATACGGAAGTCACGCTACCAGGCAAGCTCGGGAGTACGGTAGAGCACCTTTCCGCCCACGGCGATCTCAACGTCCAGCAGATACGGCTTGGCCGCCTCCAGGTCAGGAGTCAGGCCGAGACCAGGCGCATCCGGCAGGTTGACCTGGCCATTCGCGTCCGGCAGGATGTGGTCTTTCGTCATGTCCCAGGCCAGTGATTTCAGCTCCACCGGGTACTCGCAGATCGAGCCGGCCGGGTGCCCCGCAAAGGGCTGCAGCGAGGCACTGAGTGCCAGGTGCGACGTGAAGGTGTGGTTGACGTAGGTCACACCTCGCTCCAACGCGTAGTCTGCCACCCGCCGCGACGGCGAGATACCGCCAATGCGCCCGGCATCGATCTGCACGAAGCCCAGGCCACCGTGGTCGATCATCTGACGCGCCATATCTTCGTTATGTGAGCCCTCTCCACCCGCGATGCGCACGCTGCCGCTTCGCTCCGCCAGGGCGTGGTACTCGTTCAGCGCACCGGAGACGAATGGCTCCTCCAGCCAGGTGGCGTTCACCGCCTGCAGCGCGGGCAGGCGCGCTTCCGCTGCGGCCAGGTCATGCGCCCAGATGGTGCCGGCATCCACGAGCAGGATGCCGTCCGGGCCCAGACCCTCGCGCGCGGCCTCGACCTGCTCTCGATCATCCTCCACGCTTCCCTTGCCGTACGGGCCCCAGCCGAACTTGGCCGCCAGGTAGCCCCTTTCGCGGATGCCCCGTGCCTTGCTGAGCGTGTCCTGCGCGGTGTCGCCAAAGAGGACGCTCGCGTACGGCTGGCGCGGCTCGGAGCGCTCGTAGCCCAGCAGCTTGTAGACCGGCTCCTCGTAGCGACGGCCAAGCAGATCCCACATGGCAATGTCGATGCCAGAGAGCGTGTGGTTTGCCTGGAGCACGTCCTGGCTTTCGGCTCGCACCAGGTCGCCGATGCGGTCGATATCCTCCGCCGTGTCCAGGTTCTGCCCCAGCACCGAGGCGATCACCGGCTTGCACGCGCTGTGGGACATGGGGCAGATCAGGCTGGCAATCGAGACGAGCGGCGCGGCCTCGCACTCGCCCCACCCCACGTGTGGCCCTGCCTGCAGGCGGACCAGGAGGAGATCCTGGCTGCCGTCGCCGATATCGAGCACCTCCGGCATGGAGAGGTAGTAGAAATCCACGGCGTCGATGCGCATATGCCCTAGTTCTCCCCTTCTGATCAGACAGCGACCACAAATCCCTTCCAACCCGATACCCTATCAGGTAGCACGCGCATGCGCTTTTGGCAGATTGACAGGAGCAGGAGCCGAACCATGTCCACGTCAACGGCATCAACACTGGAAGACCAGATTGCCGCGCTCGAGGTCGCACCGGGAACGGCGGCTGTCGTCTGGCTGGGACAGGGTGGCTACCTGTTCAAGTCTCCCGGCGGGGTCACCATCATGGTCGATCCCTACTTTTCCGATTTCGCCGAGCCCGCCTGGGGCATGCGACGCCTCATTCCGCCGGTGATCGACGCGTCCCGCTTCACGCCGGACGTCCTGCTGGTCACCCACTGGCACGAAGATCATCTCGATATGCCGACTGTGCGCCACTACGCACAGCAGCGGGACGTCATCATCGCCGGCCCTGACTCGTGCGTCGGACGAGCCCAGATCTGGGGCTGGCCAGCAGAGCGCACGGTCGTCCTGGAGCAGGGGGACGCGCACACCTTTGGTGATGTCACGGTGACGGCCACGTTTGCCCGCCACGAAGTACCTGCTGCCATGACACCGGATGCCGTTGGCTACCTGCTGGAGACCGGTGGCCTGCGCTTGTGGAACGTGGCTGACACGGAGTACGACGCCCGGCTGCGCCCCATGAGCGAGCAAGAAATCGACGTCGCCTTCGTGCCGATCAACGGTGTGGGCGGCAACCTGAACGCGCACGAGGCCGCTCTGCTGATGTGGCACGTGGCGCCGCGCATTGCCATTCCCATGCACTACGGGATGTGGACGCCCGAGCAGTACGGCCCCGGCGCCACCCTGGATCCGGAGCTCTTCCGCGAAACCCTCAACCGCCTCGGCGGCAGCAGCGAGGTGCATGTGCTGCGTGAGGGCGAGATCGTGACGTTTGGGGCTGGGGAGCTGGTGTAGACGCGAACCGCGGCGCCCGGACCTAATGCGTCTGGCGGGTCAGCTATGCCTGATACACCGCGGCATAGCTGACCCGTTAACGAGATGCCCGACGCCATCAGGTGCTGCAGCGCAAGGCGGCCCATTCTTGAGCGCACTACTCCATCTTCTCCCTACTGGCGCGCCATTGCTTCCTGTGCTGCTACGACTCACCAGGATGACTACCCGTCGGCCCTGAGCTTTTGTATCGAAGCGAAGGGGCGCATCCGAGCGACTGACCTCGCGGAAGGATCTCGACCGGACATGCCGGCCTGGTCCGCATGACGCGGAGGGTCACGAGTGACGCCTCCGGGGCTGCTTACCATGCGGCGTCATCCCTTCTTCGTGATCGTGAACTGCTTTTTCCCGGCAACGTCTTTCCCCTGGTGAATGCGAAAACTGGGTCGGCGCTCAGGGGTTGCCCGGCAGCCAGGGAATGTCACAGCGTAAGTTCGCGTTGCCAAATGCTCCGTGTTTGACGGGACCTCTGGAACGCGCGCTCGCGAAGACTGGCGAAACGAGGAACGACGTGCGGACGCAGTCAGTTGTCACGCCAATAACCCGTCGTCATTCCGCACCCGCACGCCGATTGCCTCTTGACACTTGACAACCGCGAAGCGTCGCTATGGCTACACTCTTCTTGCCAGACGTTGCGGAGTGCAGTTCGTGCCTTTACAGCCGGTTTCTCGCTTCTACGTCGCAACGTATTGCCACAGGTACGACGAATGCCGGGTTGGCAAGCGGCCCGAGCGGCGACGCGGCCGTCTGGTGGCTCATCCTCTGGATGACCGCCGCCGCCTCTGTCGCAATCGATCCGGGGCAGGCGATGGATGAAGTCGAGCGGGTCACCGGCGTGAATGTCGAGAGCCTGCAGGCCGAACGGACAGCGATTACGGGGCACGGTGCCCCGTCGCGACAAACAGGAGGACTCCATGAGCGACGGTACGGGAGACAAGATTCGCGGGACGCTCGAAGAGGCGAAGGGCGAGATCAAACAGGGCGTGGGAGACCTGACAGGCGACGATCAGCTGAAGGCCGAAGGTCTGCTTGACGAAGCGATGGGCAAGGCCCAGCAGTTCCTGGGCGATATCAAGGACAAGATCGAGGACATCGGGGACGAGTTGGAGCAGAAGACGCGGTCCTGACCGCCGCCTGCCACGGAGCCCTCCTTACCCGAACCCAGGTAAGGAGGGCGACATTCCCTCCACCTGGGCCAGCGACGTCACACGTGCGCGACGATTCGCCAGCAACAACGGTGCCCTCCGGCACGCCGAATCCAGCGAATTACTTCGGTCTCACCCTGCCCCGGCAACGTCGAGATTGCCGGCTTCGGCGCTCGCACAGCACTCTCCGGTGTAGCCCACACGACGCGAATTTCCCCGTCCAGGCGCCTAACCACGCGGTCGATGAAGACCTGCGGGCTCTGCCATGATCCGTGACCCGTTTCATGCCGTATAACGAACGCCGGTAAAGGTGACTGCCACGACAGCGCTGTTCAACAGGGCATCATCCACGCGAGCGTGAGCACGGCAGAAGAGGGTGTACGGGTGCAATGGGTGGTCCTGGGGATTGTGGTGGCCACCCTGGTCGCGATCGTTGTGCAGCCTCGAGGGATCGGGGAAGCGTGGCCGGCAGCCATCGGCGGCGTCGCCATGCTGGTCCTCGGCGCAGTCACGCTGGCTGAAGCCGGGGAAGTCCTGCACCAGACAGCGGATATCCTGCTCTTCCTGCTGGGAATGATGGTGCTGACCTGGCTCGCCGAGCAGGCGGGCGTCTTCGAGTGGCTGGCAGAATCGATGGCCCGGCTGGCGCGAGGTTCCGGGCCGCTCCTCTACGCGCTCATCTTCCTGCTGGCGGCGGTGGTCACGGCGTTGCTCTCGCTCGATGTTACCGTCCTGATCCTCACGCCGATCGTCTACGCGCTGTCGCAGCGGCGCCGCCTGGACGCCATCCCTTTCGTTTTCGCGTGCACGTTTGTCGCCAACACTGGCTCGCT
>JAXLWT010000080.1:0-10382 GCA_046328375.1 Thermomicrobiales bacterium | reverse complement strand
CTGACCATCGGCCCGAGCGGTGAGCGCTTCATGGCTGAGCGCGCCGGCGCGGTGATCACCGAGGTCGATACCTCCCATGTCGCCATGATGTCTCAGCCCCAGGCGGTGACGGACCTCATCGTGGCTGCGCTGGGGTCGCTTGCCTGACGTACGCGCTCCTGCGCTCGCTCCCGGGCCAGCCGCTGCTGGTTGCTGGCCCGGAGCCCTTTGCCGGCTACGCGGGCGCGTTTCTCCGCTCTCTGCCCTACAGGTAGCTGGCGATCCCGTCGGCAAACTCGGTCTCGTCGCCGGTTTCCAGGGCCCAGAGCGCTTGTTGCAGGGCATGGGTGCTGCGGTAGAAGCGGGCCCGGGCCTGTACGGTGGGATCAGCCAGCGCCGGGTAGGCGGCGCAGACGTGCTGGATGATGTCGTCGCCGTACGACATGAGCGCTGCCAGGTCGACGGCAGGATCGCCTGGCCCCGCCGCGCCGAAGTCGATCACACCACTCACCACCTGATGCTCAGGGTCGTAGAGGATGTTGGCGCCGCCGAAGTCGCCGTGCCGCAGGACCGGGCGCCAGGCAAAGTGGGCCGGATCCTGCAGGAACTCCTCGAACTGCCGGGCAATCGCCTCGCGGGCATCAGGGCGCAGGAAGGGGAAGACCTCGGTGCGCAGCCGGTGGCCCATGTGTTCCCACGTGCCGCGGCCGTCCTGGACCGGGAGGGTCAGCGAGAGCTCGGCGACGGGTACCTGGTGCAGCGCCCGGAGGAATCCGCCAATCTGACCGAGGAGCCGGCGGGTTGTGTCCGCTGAAAGCGTCGCGAGCACTGCCCGCGTGAGTGGCACGCCCGGGATCAGGCGGTACCGCATGAATGCCAACCGTTGATCTGGCCCATCCGTACCGAGGAGCGCAGGGTCGGGGATTGGTAGCGGAAGCCGGTCCTGGAGCGCTCGCAGGAGCGTGGCCTCCTCCTGGAGCATCGCGGCGGCGCGCTGCGAGCGCGGGAGGCGGAAGACCCACGTGCCGGCGACGAGCAGGACATCGTTGAACTGGCCGCGGGTGACCTGGACTGCATCCGGCTCGGGGGTGAAACCGGGATCACCCTGGCGCAGGAGCTGCAGCAGGCTGGCGAGGGTATCTGCGGGCACGTGGCCTCTCATCGCAGTGATGCAAACAGTGTGGTGGCATTGTGACACGAGCACCTGGGCCACTGGTTGGAAGCCGGTCCGCAACTCAACGCTGCTGCACCAAATGACGCCCGAGCCACGGCACCGAGTCCAGGCCAGGGTTGCACTACAGTGGCGTGCAGAGACGTTGATCCGCCAGGAAGCCCCTCGTGTCTCGAGCGTGTCGCGAGACCTCGTGCGAAATACCTTCAACGTTGGTGCCAGCGCTGGAGAACCCTCACCCCAACCCCTCTCCCCCCACCTGCTGCGCGGGAAGTGGGGAGGGGCTCGTGTCCCTGGCTGCGTGCGCCAAAATCGGCGCCGTGACGCCAGGTTTCGCCCCACGCTCCCGCCGTCGTCTCCCCTCTCTCTCGCACCGGGAGAGGGGCTGGGGGTGAGGGTTTCTCGTTGGAAGTACGAGAGCCTCGGTCATTTCTCACCAAGCGTGAGAGACCTCGTCTGCCACGTCCTGGAACGAGGTGTCTCGACAAACTCGAGACACGACGAAGACGCGGTCCGCATCAACAGCGCCGGTGTGCCCTGCCGATCCTGGGAGGGATGCTTGTGCTCCCCGCCCGGATCTGGCCGTAGAGGCCAGGAAAAGGCGCAGCCACCCCTGTCCCCCGTGCAAGGGGCGCAAGTGAGGGAAGTGCAAGCGGGCAGCGTCTGTTTCGGGAGGTGTGCCGCACGGGCTGGAACTGCTGCACGGTTGGTGATAGCCCGGACGGACAGGAATGTGTCTCCAGCCCTGCCTGCACCCCTGGGAATCCTTGCGGAACAGGGTGTGCCTGTTCCGCTTCGGTGGAGGGGGACGGCCGGAGCAGCGGGAGTTCCCTGAACTGCGATGCCTATCCGCAAAAGTGCTCCAGTTCTGCAGACTGCGGGTGGTTCGGGTGTTGCTGCCCGACGTTGACCCGCGGCTCGCCGCCACTCGTCTCCAACCGCTGCGCCGGTCTCTGCTAGCGCCGGTACATCAGGTGCTGGGGAGTTCCCGAGAAAATAGAGCACGGCGCGTAGCGATCATCACTACGCGCCGTGCTTACGACGTTGCTGGCTGGTGCGGAACGAACTGAGCTACGGGACCGGCTGGCAGACGCCTGCGAGGCAGGTGCTCTCGACGCCGTCGATGGTGCAGACAGCGCCATCCTCGGCCGGGGCGAAGATGCAGGCGCCGTCCTCGGCACAGCCGGTGGCTTCTCCGGTCTGGCAGACATCGACCGCGCAGATCACATCTCCGTGGGCCTCATGCGCCGAGCGTGCGGATTCGCTGACGGAGATCAGTGTGAACTTCTTGCCACTCTTGTGGCAGATCTGGATCTTGGTTTGCCCCTGGCCCTGGCCGCCGCCTTTGCCTTTGCCCTTTCCCTTGCCACGGCCTTTTCCCTTGCCGCCCTTCCTGGCCTCGGCCAGTTCCAGGCCGGCAGCGGCCAGGAGACCTGCCGCGAGGCCCCCGAGCAGGCTGCGTCGCGCCACGCCTGGCGTCAAATTGGCAGATTCCGTCTGCTTGAGATCATGGTCGTCGTTCATCGGACCCTCCTCTGGTCTTGCTTGTGCGTCGTTGCGCGCCATGCCAGCCGCCATGCGGGAGTGCATCTCCCGCGGGACCTTTAACGCTTCAGTAATGTACGGTGGGTCGCAGGCAACGCCATGCTCTGCAGCATTCGTTACACGCCATGCGTGGCAGGCGGTGTGAGCAAGGCGCCTGTCCCATACGTCAGCGCCCGCCCGCCTCGGCTGTCCGGAGTCTTCCGCTCCCGGTCTCCTGCCGCAGTTGTCCGGCGCTCAATGGCGTGTCTTCGACCTGCGGGATGGGCAAGGTGATATGGAACGTCGAGCCGAATCCCGGGTCGCTCTCCGCCCAGGCGCGCCCCTCATGGGCATCGATGATTTCCCGGACGATGGACAGCCCGAGTCCCGTGCCGCGAATGCGACGCGTCGCTTCCGTGTCGACTCGCGCATAGCGGTCGAATATTGCCACGAGCTCGCTTGCAGGAATGCCGAGGCCCCTATCTCGCACTTCGACGTGGATGTCATCACCGTCACGCCTGGCGCCCAGGGTGATCTGGCCTCCGTCCGGCGAGTACTTGACCGCATTGTCGACGAGGTTCGAGATGGCCCGGATGAGCTTGTCGCGGTCCCCGGTGATGTACGGCAGATCGGGCTCGATCTCCAGGGCAACGTGATGGGTCGCATCGCTCGGGTGGAACACCGTCGCGACCTCACGAAGCACGCTCCCCAGATCGACCGGCTGGCGCCGGATCATCTCCCGGCCGGCCTCGAGGCGATCGAGATCCAGCAGGTCATCCACCATCCGGTTGAGCCGACGGGCGTTGTCGGCAATGATCCCTGCGAACTCCGCCGTCCTGTCCGTGAGGTCATGCTTCCCTTCCTGCAGAACCTCGCTGTAGCCCAGGATGCAGGTCAACGGCGTCCGGAAGTCGTGGGTGAAGATCGACAGGAAATTGCGCTGGCCCTGGTTGAACCGTTGCAGTTCAGTGTTGGCCGCCTGTTGCAGCTCGAGGGCACGTGCGGTCTCCTGTTCAGCCCGCTTGCGCGCGGTGATATCCACCACCTGGGCCAGGGCTGAATGGGCACTGCCATCGGCGGCATGGATGAGGGAGCCGGTGAGGAGGACCCAGATGGTTTGACCATCCTTGCGGATGTAGCGCTTTTCCATCTGATAGGAAGGGATCTCGCCGGCATACAGCCGCTCGGCCTGGGCCAGGTCAGCTTCCAGATCGTCTGGATGCGTAATGTCCTGGAACGTGAGTTGCCGCAACTCTTCCTCGGTGTAGCCGACGATGTCGCACAACGCGCGGTTGACTTCCAGCCAGCGCCCGTCGAGTGCGACGAGGGCAATGCCAATCGGCGACCATTGAAACGCATTGCGGAAACGCTCTTCGCTCTCCCGCAGGGCCGCTTCGACCTTGCGCAGTTCGGTGATATCCCGTCCCTCCGGGATCAGGTAGATGATCCGTCCAGCCTCGTCACGGAGGGGTTTGAGGGAGAAGTCGATCGTCGCAACGGCATCACCCCGGCCGCGGACATCGACCTCGTAGCGGATGAACTCACCCCGGGCGGCCCGGATAACTGCCGCCCGCAGGTGTTGCTGGGTCTGCGCGGATAACGTCCACCAGCGCGCCTCCCAGAACGGACGGTCGATGACATCCCCGGGCGTCAGCCCGGCAAAGTCGAGCGCCGTCTGGTTGGCCTCGAGCAGGATGCCTTCAGGCGTGAGCAGCCCGGTGAACTGGAACGTGTTGTCGAAGATGGCGCGATACCGGCGATCGCGGAGCTGCAGTTGCTCCTCAAGCTGGTGGCGTTCGGTCACATCGTAGAGTTGCGAGAGAAGGCAGCGAGCGCCATCGACGTCAATCAGTTCGACGGAAGCCAACACGTGGCGGACCTCGCCGTTGCGTGTGACCACTGCCGTTTCGAAGTCTCGGAGCGGTGAGCTGCCCACAAGGGCCGCCAGCACGGCGTCGCGAACTTCTGGATTGACCCACATGCCCAGTTCGCGTGAGGTGCGTCCCACCACCTCCCACCGTGCGTACCCGAAAAGCCGCAGGAAGGCAGCGTTGACATCGAGGATCCGTCCGTCGGCCGCGGCACTGATCACGATGCCTATCGGGCTGCTGCGCATCACCCGCGCAAACACACCTTCGGAAAGCGCGAGGGCCCCGGAGTCCTTTCCGTCCGGTGACTCTACCGTGCTACTCCAGAGCATCCTGTTTCCCTTTTGGCGGCAGGACATCCGCGAGGCACGAAACGGGACGAGTGCAACGGGTGTCTGCTGCGCAGTTCCTCGATGATTGTCTGGTCAATATTACCGGATGTTTCAGATTTCTGAAACCACCATAGGGTAATGGTTAAGTGAAATAGGGTAAGATTTACATGAATTGATGACATATCCTACGCATCGTCGTTCTGCGGGCGTCGCTGGGTTGCTCCGGCCACCGTTCCCTGCAAGTACGTGACGTGCAGCAGCGCAGCGCGGTTTCGCCAGGGCAGCGGTTGCGCTCTCATTCTTCGATTTCTCCAGGTGCTTGAGCGCAGACTTCATTGATTCTGTACTTTGATAGGCTAATCTCAGGCTGCCAGGTGGCAACGTACGCAGTGCATTCGGAGGGATGAGATGGACGGTTCACTGTTCGATCGCATGACGCAGGCAGTGGGCCGCTCGCGCCGGTCAGCCCTGAGGACGGTCCTATCCGGGTCTGCAATGGCCGCTGCCGGAATAGTTGGCGCCGGGGTGGAGGGGAAGGCGAAGAGGAAGAAAAAGAAGAAATGTCCCCTTTGCCCAACGTGCCCGACCTGCCCGGAGTGTCCTGTCGTTCCTGCCTGCGTTGCAACTCGCCCTGGCAATCAGTGCTCAGCAAACATCGACTGCTGCACGGCGGACACGAACTACATTTGCGGCTTTCGCGCTGGCAACGGCCCGATCTGCTGCGGCGCTTTGGATGCTGAGTGTCTCACTGATACCGACTGCTGCAACTCTTACAGCTGCTTGGGAGGTGCGTGCAAGCCGCAGGTCAGCTGCACATAACCTGAGCGCGTAGATCTCAGACATCAGCCCAGCACTGGCTGTGAGCAGCCTGCAGGAGGTTCACGATGGACGGTGTGCACTTCGACCACTTAACGCGAGTCGTTGCTCAACTTGCTACCCGGCGGACGGTAGTAGGTGTCGCGGCCTTGCTTGGCTTGAGCCCACTCGTCACCGAAGCCAAGAAGAAGAACAAGTGCAAAGGCGGGTGTGGAGACTGCAAGGTCTGCAAGAAAAAGAAGAAGTCCAAGAAATGCGTGCCAGTCGCCGATGGAACGGCCTGTCCGACAGGTGTGTGCACGAACGGCGTGTGTGGGCCCTGCACGGGGTGCACCGAGTGCCAGACCTGCCAGAACGGCGCCTGCGTCAACAAGACGGACGGAACGACGTGTTCGACCGGGGTTTGCACAGATGGCGCTTGCGGCTGCGGAGACGCCTGCTGTGGGACGACGTACTGTCCGAGTGGCGGCGATCTGACGTGTCTCGCTAACGACACGTGTGCCGAGATTTGCTACCCGACGTCGTGCCCCAAGGGGTGTGGTTGCGTTCTGGCGGTCGGTGATCCCAAGTGCGTTGACAAGTCGTTCCAACCGCAAGACTGTGCGGATATTCCGCAATGTGATGATGACGGCGATTGCGCTCAGGGTCGATTCTGTGCAGTGTTGCCAGAAGAGGCAGCCACTTTCTGTGGCTATTCCAACGGCTGTGAGCCGGTGTGCCCGAAGTTTTGAGTGCCGGTGTCCTCGTCCCAACCGAGGACACGACACGACAACAAAAGTGATTTCGGCTGGCATGATTTCCAGACTCTGAGTACTCGCACCTTACTGCTGGCCGGCAAGATTTCCGCGACCGTGGCTTAGAGGGCTTCAGTCCTCCAAGCCACGGTGGCCACGAGCCCCTGAATCACGAGTTACCTTGTCTGCTGTTCCGCCTTTGAGTCCGCTGATAGGCAGTCGTGCTCCGCTCTGCTGGCCCCGGCCCTGCGTTGTGCCAAGTCAGCGTTCTTGGAACGCCAGACCAGTACGACGTACCAGGAGCTACGCCAAACCATGCCGGGAATCAGGAGCAACGCGACCCGTGACGAACGCGTGCGGGAAGGCGTTGACACGCCCGCGCCGACACTGCAGGTCATCGGGGCTGGGTTTGGGCGCACCGGCACGCTCTCCCTGCGCGCCGCGCTGGAGCGGCTGGGGGTTGGCCCATGCGACCACATGGAGCAGACGCTCGCCCAACCGGAGCGCGTGGCGCTCTGGCAGGATGCTGCCGCACGCAAGCGTGACCGGCAGCCGATCAACTGGCGGCCGTTGCTGGAGGGGTACCGCGCGGCGGTCGACTGGCCGGCCGCCGCGTTCTGGCAGGACTTGAGCGCGGCGCACCCGCAGGCCTGGGTTATCCTGACCGTGCGCGATCCCGGCCGCTGGTACGAGAGCATGGCAGCGACACTCTTTCCGCTCCATCGCCGGGTCGAGCAGTCGGCCTGGGCCAGGGTGCTGCTACACCTGACCGGCCTGGCGAACCCGGCGCTGCGCGACGCCTGCCGGTTGACCCATGACCTGGTCTGGCGCGCGACCTTCGACGGCCGCTTTGCCGACCGCGCCCACGCGCTGCACGTGTTCCACACGCACGAGCGGGCGGTGCGGGCGGCGATACCGCCGGAACGGCTGCTCGTCTTCGACGTGGCCCAGGGCTGGGAACCCCTGTGCGCGTTCCTCGGCAAACCGGTGCCGCCCGGCGAGCCCTTTCCCCACATCAACGACACCGGCTCCTTCCAGCGTCGCACCCGGGACGAAGCCCTGCGCCAGAGCCTGCGCTTCGGTGCGCCACTGCTTGCTGGCGCCGCGGGTATCGCAGCGCTCGCGCATGTGTTGTGGCGGCGAGACGCGAGTGATGAGTGCCCCCCATCGTCAGGGGCTCTGCTGGTGGGACCGGGACTGCCCGCGGCACGCTCACGTGCGGCAGCGCTGCAGTGTTATCGTACGGGCAGGCTGCAGGCAGGTGAGGGAAGGGGAGCCGCGTTGTCCAGTTTCCAGCACGGCCAATGGGTGAATCAACCAGCACACTTCTCGATCGCCGATGATGCCCTGCAGGTGACGACGGACGCGCGGACCGACTTCTGGCGCGAGACCCACTACGGTTACAGCCACGACAGCGGGCACTTCTACGGCTTTGAAACACCTGATGGGTTCACGGCGCAAGTGCGGGTGCGCGCCCGGTTCGAGCAACTCTACGACCAGGCGGGGATCATGGTGCGGCTCGATGCTGAGCGCTGGCTGAAGGCCGGGTTGGAGTTTTCGGACAACGCCACGATGCTGAGCAGCGTGCTGACCGTTGGCCACTCCGATTGGGCAACAGGCCTCTACACAGGCGACCCGATGGATTTCTGGATGCGGGTCTCCGTGGCCACCGGGGTGCTTCGCCTGCAGGTGTCCGGGGATGGCGACGAGTGGCCGCTGGTGCGGCTCTGCCCATTTCCGGTGGCGGACCGCTACCTGGTCGGGCCGATGTGCTGCACGCCAGAGCGGAGCGGCCTGCAGGTAACCTTCACTGGCTGGTCCCTGACGCAGCACCTGGGCAAGGATATCCACGACCTGACCTAGCCGCAGGCGAGCAAAGCCTCTCCTGGGCCCGTGAGGCGACGGCAGCAGCCGGGACCTCGCGCAGGTCGCCTGCACTTTGGGTCGTCTGAGTGCCTGCGCAGCCGTACCTGTTGCCATCTTCCTGGCAGGATCGCGCCTCGCCGCGACGACTCCTTCTTGAGGAACCACTGAACGCGTGGGTCAGGAGATCGCCTGGTTCGCAATTCGTTCCCCGGTTCGTTATGATGCGGACGCTACAAAATTGATACGTTATGGAATATGACTTCAGGGCAGGGTGAACACACATGGAAGATGCCAGATTCGATGCCTTACTGCGCCGCGCTGCGGATCAGGCGACGCGTCGCGAGGCGGTGGGCGTACTGCTGGGTGGCGCGTTGTTGTACGGGACCGCGAACGCGGGAGAGGCGACGAAGCGGGCGCAACGACGTAAGCGCCAGAAGCGCAATGCCAAAAGCCGGGGCATCGTGCGGGGCATCTCGTTCATCATTGACAACACGGCGGGCACGCACACCATCCACGTTGAAGCTGGCGAGGTCCACAGCACTCGGTGTTGCGACCTGCTGGCCGTCTTCAACATTGCACCGGGCGAGTCACGGTTGTTTGACACCTCGGCGGCTCAGGCCTACGCCTGGGTCAATGATCACTCCTGGTTCGAATTCGACAACCCGCTGATCGGCCGGCCTGACATCTCGTACGCGCGAGACGGCATGATGGGCGGCGCGTCCTGCTGCAAACCGCAAGGGCAAACCTTGCTCCACCGCGAACCGATGAACGAAGGCGAGACGATCACCATCACCCCAAACAATTACACCTACTACAAGGTGACGCGTAACGCGGACAAGCCGGATTTCAAGTTCTTCACCCTGAAGCTGCCGAAGGAGCTGTAGCCGCAGGCGTGAGGCTCGGGATCCCTCAGCGTCGGGGCCAGCCAACATGAGTCGCAGGTCATCGTCCCGGCGCCGGGAACGAGACGCATTGTCATCATCCGGCCACCTCCAGTAGTGCCAGATACACTTCGAACGTGCTGTCAGGTATGATGCGATACCTCTGACAACCTGAGAACGCGTGCTGTCTGCGACTACCCCGGAGACCCTGCCATGGACGGCCCCCAGTTCGATGACCTGCTGCGTGCTCTGTCACGTTCCCGTCGCTCACTCGTGGGCACCGCGCTTGCTGCCGGTGGCGTCATCACCGGCCTCTCCTCCATCGACGCGAAAAAGAAGAAAAAGAAGACGTGCGCGAAAAAGTGCCCGAATGGCTGCTGTACGAGCAAGACGGGCAAGTGCATCCAACCCGCGCAGCAGAGTTCGACGCAGTGTGGGACGGGCGGCGAGCTTTGCCGGACCAACTGCGGAGGCGGTGGGGAGACCTGCGCGGCCACCTGTGCGGGATGCTGCGCGGGTAGCACGTGCGTCGATCCCAACAGCGACAGCCAATGCGGGCGTGGCGGCGTGGCCTGCGAAGCCTGCACAGGCGACGAGGTCTGCCAGGGTACGTGCTGTGTTCCCCTCCAGAAAGCCTGCTCAAGCGGCGGGACCGCCTGCTGTGCCGGGGAGTGCAAGGATGGCACGTGCTGCTCCCAGAACCAGGGGGTCTGCCAGCAGGCCAGCGACTGCTGTGACTCCGCGAACAGCGTGTGTGAGGGTGGCCAGTGCGTGACCAAGACCGGGAGTCCATGTCAACCCGGCTGGATGTGCCAGGGTGACTTGTCGTGTCCCGGTAGTGGGGTTTGCGACACATGTGCGGACGGTGAAGTCGTCTGTGGCTCAGCAGGATGCTGCAATCAGCGATATTGCTGCCAGGAGATCTCGACGTGCTGCTCGACCGGGGAATGCTGCAGGGACGGCGAAGGAAACCAGTACTGTTGTGGGTTCGATGGTTGTTGTGCCTGAGTGGAATCTCGTGCTCCGGCCATGGCGAAGGCGAGCCCTGGCGAGCTCCAAGGACTCTCACGTTCAAAGGTGTGCACTGCACGCGTATTCAACTGGGCTAATCGATCTGATCGACATTTAGTAATGCCGGGCCAGGTAACGGAATGGCAGGCGCATCGCTCACCTGCTGCGTCTGCCAACGTCACCGTTCCTCTGCACAACTG
>JAXLWT010000008.1:0-157900 GCA_046328375.1 Thermomicrobiales bacterium | reverse complement strand
GGTGGCCACGGCGGTGCTGAATCCCGGTGACCGTCTGGTGGTCGCCCACCCCAACTACGCGAGCAACCTGGAGACGCCGTACGCCATTGGGGCAGAAATCGTCTCGCTACCGCTGACCATGGAGGGTGGCTTTCAGGTGGACCTGGATCATCTGCGCGCCCTGATCTCCCTGGGTACGAAGCTGGTGAGTCTGACCACGCCGCACAATCCGACCGGGGCAGTCATCCCTGAGGAGGATCTCCGCGAGATTATCACCATGGTCGAAAACGCCGGTGCGTGGCTTCTGCTGGACGAAACCTACCGCGAACTGAGCGACGCACCGTCACCGCCTGCCGTCACGCTGAGCGACCGCGTCCTCAGTGTCTCCTCGCTTTCGAAGACATACGGCGTTCCCGGCATCCGCATTGGGTGGGTGCTCTGTCGCGACGCGCAACTCATGGAAACCCTGCTCGCCGCCAAGGAGCAGATTGCCCTGGCCCACTCGGTGGTGGATGAGGCGATTGCCCGGGCAATCCTGGAACGCAGAGCTGCGCTGCTTCCGGGAATACGCAAGCTCGTGGCCCAGCACCGGCAACTCGTGGCCGCCTGGATGGCCAGCGAACCGTGGCTGGAGTGGGTGGAGCCGGCAGGCGGTGTCGTCTGTTTCCCGCGCATTGTCGCGGACTCTGGTGTCAGTCCGGCTCGCTTCTACCAGGTGCTGAATGAGCGCTACGAGACCTGGGTCGGGCCCGGCCACTGGTTCGAGCAGGACCCGCGCCACTTCCGGCTCGGCTTTGGGTACCCCACCACGCCCGACCTCAGGCAGGCGCTGCACAACGTTTCGGCAGCGCTAAGTGACGCAAAGGTGGGCTAACTCCGGCTCATCAGCCGCGGCCTTCAGCGAGCGCTGACCCAGCGACTTGCCGACCGACTGGGCATTGTGGATCAGTGATCCGAGGCTGTGCCGGGCAACTCGCGTCGTTCGCCATCCCCTGTGATTCGTGCGCGACAAGAGAGACAGGCAGACGCCATCAGCGCGCAGCGCCGGCCCATAACGCACAACAAAAAACCGGCCACCTGGCCGGTCCGTTAGTCTGTTGGTAGCGCATAGGGGATTCGAACCCCTGATCTCCGCCTTGAGAGGGCGGTGTCCTAGGCCGCTAGACGAATGCGCCGTAACCCCAGAATTATATGCAGCAGCACAGGAATCGTCAAAGCTCTGCGCGCCGAACTAGGTCATTGACGCTGTCTCAAGCGCCATGGCCACCGCCCGTCGCCCTTCTGCTTCGAGACGGTCAGCAGCTTCGCGATAGTGCTCGGTTTTCTCATCGTCCTTGAGGAGAGCAGCGTTGCCACGCACGTTGAGCAATGCACCGCGCAGCGTGGCCTCCGCCAGGAGCGCGCTGAGCGCAGCATCGGTTGCCAGGCGGCGGTTCCCGATCTGCGCGACCTCTACCAGGAGCGCGGTCAGGCGCGCGGCCTGCTCCGCCATCGCCAGGGGCACGTCAGTGGCCACAATCAGGGCAGACTGCATCGCGTTCCGCCGCTCCAGTTTCTCTTCCGGGGTCTTTCGTGGCAGAGACGATGCGTGCAGGTAGCCCTGGTAGGCAGCCTCGTCCTCTTCAGCAGCCTGCATCAGGTGCTCCCGGCAATTCTTGAGTGAGGAGAGGAGATCGTCGCGTCTCGCGGCGGCTTCGTCATCCGGCGCGTCTGTAAAGTTGAGCACCATCTGGCCAAGTGCTGCGGACAATGCCCCGACTACGCCGACAACGCTGCCACCACCTGGGGCCGGCGCGGAGGACGCGACCGCATCGAGATAGCCCCCCAGCGTTCGCTCGTCGCTCATGACGCCTGCTCTTCGGGCAGCACGAGAGCCTCCAGTTCCTGGATAAAGCGATCCTCGTCCACAAACTCCATACGGTACGCCGATTCATCGTCCGTGGGCGCGAGGGGAAAGATGAACCGCACCCAGCCTTCGGCGGCGCCCTGTTCCATGAGTCGTGTCATGCGGGACTCAAAGCGGCTGTACGGCATGTCGGGCGCAAGGACGCGGTAGTACTGCTCCCCCATGCCGTTGCGCGTCCAGATCAACTTGATCAACTGCCGGTGCTTCGATTCCAGGGGAGAGGTCGTGAGTTCGTTCGCCATCAGGCCGCGCGCAATCGCGGCGATGCGGCTCATCTCCCGCGTGGGACCACCACAGACCGGGCACACGCCGTCGGGCGCATCCGCGTGAGAATACGAGCGACGACAGGTCGCACACCAGAGATACGACTTGGGACTGGCGGACTTGGGCATACCCGAAGTCTAGCCATTCCAGACAGGAAACGGGGCGGTTTGCGTGGTGCAAACCGCCCCGTTCGAGTTCGTTGAGGAGTGGCGAAGCTAGCCGCGCATAGAATTGGGTTCATACTGCTGGGCGGCGCCACTCAAGCCCTGGTTGTCCGCCGGGGGCGGCTCCCCTGCCCGGTCTGCCCAACGCTGAATCATGTACGTGATAACGATGCCGCTCAGGATCAGGATGACGGCGATGATGACCTCAACGGTATCAGCCAGCGCCCCGAACTGATCTGCCAGGTTTGGAGAAAGCATGGCTGACCTCCTACTCCGCTACCAGGGTACCGACCATGCCAGCTTCCTTATGGCCCGGCACGTTGCAGTAGTACTCGTAGCTGCCTGGCGGTGCGTTTACCACCACCGTCTGCGTCTCGCCCGGCGGCAGTGAGACCTGGATGCCAAGCGCGTCAATGCTGAAGTCGTGGGTCGAGACCCCGTCGTTCGGCAGCGTGAACGTCACGTCCGTGTTTGCCGGGATCGTCACTTCCTTGGGCTCGAAGTAGATGTCGAAAGAAGTCACGGTCTGCGCCGAGGCTGCTGCCGGGACTTCGCCCGCCGCGTCGGCCGTGGCCGCGGACGCGTCGGCCGCCGCATTCTCGTTTGCAGTTGCGGCCGCCTGCTCTTCTGCGCTCAGCTCACGCACCACCAGTGTGCCGACCATGCCGGCTTCCTTGTGCCCGGGAACGTTGCAGTAGAACGTGTACGTGCCCGGCTTGGCATTGATTGTGGTTTCGGCTGTCTCTCCCGGCGCAATATCGACGCTGATTCCCAGCTCGTCGATGCTGAAGTTGTGCGCTGACGCACCGAGGTTTGGCAGCAGAATCTTGACATCCTGGTTCGCTGGAATCTCGAGCTCGGTCGGCTGGAAGAAGATGTCGTGCGACTCGACCGTGTACTGGTCGGAGGTGGCAGAATCGCCAGCGTTGTTGGCAGATGGGGCCGGCGTTTGAGCCGGCGCTTCAGTCGCGGGCGCCGGTGGGAACGTGGGATAGCCGCCTGCCGTCTCGATCGCGTCGTTGTAGACGACGTTCCAGTTCACGTTCTGGATCATCAGGGCCAGTTCGTGAATCTGCTCGGGGTTCAGCAGCGCGCCGCCCTCGAGGCCGGTGCCCCAGGCGGGCATCAGGCCGCGCCCGTTGTTGATCGTGTTGACGATGACCTTGTAGCGGTCGGCTCGCTCAGCCGGATCAGCAACCTGGTTCCGCTCCTGGGCGGCGCGGCCAAGTTCCGTGTCGCCACCGAGCGGGGCACCGATGCGCCCCGTACCTTGAGCTCCCGGTTCGGAGTACCCCTCACCAGCCGGGCCATGGCAGACCATACAGTTGGCGATATAGGTCTTGATACCTCGTTCAACGGCGACCTCGTCCTTTTCCTGGACTTCGGCCGACATACGGTTGTTCTCGTCCGCGAGATAGACGACCAGGAGCGTCGACAATGCCACGAGGCCGACGATCACCACTGTCGCGAGCTTCTGGACCGCTCCCACGCTTCTAGCCCCTTCGCCCTACACGCACTGCCTGTTGCCGCTCCCAACGCCTAGAACGCGTATGGCGCCGCCTGGCTGGGCGCGTAATCTTCGCGCTGCGTGATATCACCGGTGTTGACCTGCACGTTGCCCGTCGTCTCGTCGACCGTTACGGCCATGATGTCCATTGGCCGCGGCGCTGGACCGCCCGTGCGGACCCCGTCGTAGTCATACATCGAGCCGTGACACGGGCACTTGAACGCCTGCGGGCTGTCGGCGGGGCCGACGTACGGCACGCTGCAGCCCAGGTGCGGGCACTTGGTGTACAGCGCCAGCAATCCGTCGTTGTTCCGGACCAGGTAGAACTTGCCCTGGATGTTGTGGAACGGCACACCGTCAACGGTCGGGATGTCTTCAGCCTTGACCGTCAACTCGCTCCCGAAGGCGCCGGTCTTGCGCGGCCAGAGCAGACCAAGGAAGCCGGCAGCACTCAGCGTCAGCACCGTCCCGACAGCGCCAAGCGTGGCGTTGCGCACGAACTGTCGCCGGTCTGGTCGTACGGTCAGGGCGCCCTGGCTGTGATACCGGCCAAGCAGACCCATGATGGCTGATACGACCCAGCCGAATACCAGCCCGAAGACTGTTCGCACGATCTTGAACATAACGTGTTTCCTTTACCAGTCCGGCTCTGTACCGGTATTTCCGACTAGTGGTGCTCCAGCGGCAACTGCCACGGGAAGACCAGGGCCTGGCCTTCTCCACGGAAGGAGGTTCCGCTGACCGTCAGCACCAGGTACGTGACCACGAATCCTGTAAAGAGCGCAATAATCAACTCACGCCGCGTCGGCTTGAAGATCCCCTGGACCAGCGCCACAAGCACCCCGATCGTCACCAGGATGATCAGGACCGGCAGAATCTGGTTGTAGACCCACTCGGGCGCGTGCAACTGGTGCTGCAGGAAACCGCCGATACCGAACTGGGTGCGGCCGGTCATCTCATCGAGGATGATCATGCCCACCAGGACGACGGCGGTGAAGACCGCCGTGAAGCCGGCAATCTTGCGGCCCTTGGCGGAGGTGCCCAGGATGCCGACACCCAGGGGCGAGCGGTCGAAGTAAGGGATGGCCGCAAGACCAACCAGGGCCAGCGTCGGAATGATGACGCCCGCCACGCCCGGGTTCATGTGCAGGAGCAACTCCTGAAGGTTCAGGAAGTACCACGGCGCCTTGGACGGGTTAGGTGTCTGGTTCGGGTTAGCGCGCGCGGTGAGGGGCGCATTGAAGAGCACCGACGCGGCCACCAGCAGCAGCAGGAAGACCGTGGCGCAGACCGCCTCGACCACCACGAGCGATGGCCAGACCATCACCTCGTCTTCAGCCAGGTCAGTCGGACGGGCCAGGGCACGGCCGCGCACCAACTCCAGCAGCTTTTGCCGCTTCGCCTCGTCGATTGCTGCAGCCGGAGAGCCTCCGGGCATCTGCTGGGCGATGTCAGCCATTGCCAACCTCCGGTACCAGGTTCGGTTCCAATCGCATGCTCACCACGTCACCCGACATCCAGCACCGCCTACAGCGGCCCGGAGATACCGCCGTCCTTGCGAATCCGCCAGAAGTGAACAGCCATCAGGAAGGCAGCCACCAGGGGCAGGAAGATCACGTGCAGGGTGTAGAAGCGCACCAGGGCGCTCTGGCCAATCTCGTAGTCACCGCGCAGCACCAGGTTGACCTGGGCGCCCACGATCGGGGCCGCGCCACCGATTTCTGTACCCACCGTGATCGCCCACAGGGCCAACTGGTCCCACGGCAGGAGATAGCCCGTGAAGGAGAGCAGGAAGGTCACCACCAGGAGCAGCACACCCACAACCCAGTTGAACTCGCGGGGTGGCTTGTACGAGCCGGTATAGAAGACCCGGCACATATGGAGGAAGACGGCAATCACCATGCCCTGCGCCGACCAGCGGTGCATGTTGCGCATCAACTGGCCGAACGTCACGCTGGTTTCGATGTTCTTCATGCTCTCGTAGGCCAGATCGGCGGAGGGGATGTAATAGAACATCAACAGCACGCCGGTGCCAACCAACACCAGGAACATGAAGAATGAGAGCCCACCAAGGCAGAAGGTGTACGTCACCTTGGTGGCATAACGCTTGATCTTGACCGGGTGAATATGCAGGAAAACGTTGCTGGCAATGATCAGCGCCTGGTTCCGCTGCGTATCGGGGTAGCCATGGCGTACCACCGACCGCCATACAGATGAGCCGGAGATCTTGTCTGCCAGCGTCTGTTCCCGCGCCATTCCGTCCTCCGACTGGTTCGATCCAGACCCGAGCCGCTGGGGCCGCCCTGTCCAGGCAGGTTCGCCCACAGTGAGCGTTTCACGTCTGTGCGCAACACGCAGCGCAATTGTCTGCGCCACGAAAATCCCGGTCAAGCCACGCGGCTCGGGTGAGCGTGTCATCCGTCACGCTGGCCGGGCCGCATCGCGGTGCATGGTAGCCGAGATCGAGATGCAGTGCGTACGCACCGTGGGGCGGGAATGTGCATCCGATCGTGACAATGGCCGCCACTGGGGACGGCCATTGTTAGGTGGGCGCAACAGGACTTGAACCTGTGACCTCACGGATGTGAACCGTGCGCTCTGGCCAACTGAGCTATGCGCCCTTGTGGCCGGGAAGTATAGCAGCGTACCGGTCCGCAGCCAACGGCAATTGCGCCTCCTCGCGTTACACTCCGGACATGGCCACACCCCTGAACTCCCCCTTGCTCGCAATTGACGTCGGCGCAGGCACACAGGACATCCTGCTTTACGACCCGGCGCGAGAGCCGGAGAACTGCCTGAAGCTGGTCCTGCCCTCCCAGACCCAGGTCGTGGGCGCGAGAGTGCGCGCGGTAACTGCGGCGCGAAGACCGCTGCACCTGCAGGGTGCGCTCATGGGTGGCGGCGCGTCCAGCGACGCCATGAAGGACCACCTGGCGGCTGGACTGCCGCTCTCGGCTACGCCTACAGCTGCCCAGACGATCCACAACGACCTGGAGCGGGTCACCGCTCTGGGAGTCACCCTGCGTGACGACGCGCCGCCCGGCGCGGTGGTTGTGGAGACGGGGGACATCGATCTCGCGGCCCTGCAGGCGGCACTCGCGCCTTTCGGGGTGACACTGCCGGAACGGCTTGCGGTGGCGGTCCAGGACCATGGCTACCAGCCGGGCGCCGGGAACAACGATGTCCGCTTCGCCTACCTGCAGAGCCT
Source organism: Thermomicrobiales bacterium (assembly GCA_046328375.1). Lineage (GTDB taxonomy): Bacteria > Chloroflexota > Chloroflexia > Thermomicrobiales > UBA6265 > JACCXM01. The sequence continues at coordinate 150,872 of JAXLWT010000008.1, read as the reverse complement.
GCTGAACGACGGCGGCGACTTGCGGCGCATGGTCTACACGGATCCGCCAGCCGGCATGACGCGCATGGCCGGTGTCGCGCAGGCGTACCCCGGCGCAATCCTGATGGATACCGGCGCGGCGGCAGTACTCGGGGCCTTGGCCGACCCCGAGGTCGGGCAGGCGGCGGCGCACGAGGGCGCGATCCTGGTCAACGTCGGAAACATGCACACCTTCGCCACCCTGGTGCGCGGCGAGCGGCTGTACGGGCTCTTCGAACACCACACCGGTGGCATCACGCCGGACATCATCAGCAACCTGGTGGAGGGGCTGCGCGACGGAACCCTCGATACCGACGCGTTCAGGGACCACTTCGATGGCCATGGCGCGGCGCTGGATCCCGTCTACCGCGAGGTCGGCCCCTTCCCCTTCGTCGCGATCACCGGGCCGAACCGGCGCCTGGCGCGGCCGCTCGGCTATCACGAAGCAGCTCCCTACGGAGACATGATGCTGGCCGGGTCCTGGGGTCTTGTTGCCGGCGTCGCGCTGCAGCAGCGTGCCTGACGCCAGAGCCTGCTTTTGACCCTTGCGCAGCATCGTGGACGGATTGGTGACGATGCCCAGGGCATCCGGCCCTCAGTCGCCTCCTGGTGCCTGTCGTCGCATAGAGTGATTGAACCGGGTGCCTGCCGTTCGCCCAGGTCTATTCAGCCCAGAGCTGGCTCCAGTCCCCGTTGAAACGATCTTCGTGATACGTCCAGACGTCCATGGCGGGCGGTTCAACACCAAGTTGCGTCAACATGGCGGAGACTTGCGAACGATGCTCCGTGGCGTGGTTGATGGCCTGTGCAAGGAGCACCCAAACCGGCAGGGTGTACGCCTTGCCTCGCCACGTCGTCGTCACGGTTGCCCCTGATTGGGCACGAGCAGCCAGCCCGATCAGCGCTTCTCCGCTGGTGCGCGCGTCGTCTCGCAAGTGCGAAATGCCAGGAAACGCCCCGCGCTCGCGAATCGCATCGACTGGCTCCGCCTCGGCCAGTGCCGCAGCAACGCGGTCTTGCGCGCCGACGATGTGCATGAGCGTGTTCCGAATGCTGCCGAACGTGCCTGGAGTTGTCGCGTCCAGCTGCGCTTCTGTCAGATCACCACAGGCGTCGAAGAGGCACTGGTTCGCCCAGACATTGTGTGCGAAGAGTTCGACCAGGCTTTCGGACATCGCGGCGCTCTCCTTCGCAGGAGCCAACTCGTAAGCGAGGTGTCTCGTTGCCTCGGCTGCCAGGGAAAGACCAGGAGCTAGCAATCCCAGAGCGGTGAATCTGGCCGCTGGTCTTCCGGCAGATTCGCGAACGGGCAATCCTTCGCCTGGTTCCCGGAGCCCGGCTGGTTGTCGCGCGCGTTCGGCATGTTGTCGATGATGTCGCGCGCGCTCCCGGGCCGCGGCGTCGGCGTCTGCTTGCGCGAGCGGCGCTTCTGCCCGCCCGCGTTCTGGCTGCCGTTGTCGTCCTTGCTCGTGACGCTACGGCCGCCGTTCGAGGTCGGATTACGATCCGGGTTCGTAGCCTGTTCCGTGATCTGGTCGATCATCGCATCGACATCAGGAACCTGGACCTCGATCGAGCCGTCGCGGCCCGGGGTGATCGTCGGCACCAGCACTGGCGAGATGGTGCTCGCACCGTCACGATCGCGCCCCTGGCCATTGTTACCGTTCCCCTGGTTCGGGAACGTTGGCAGGACAACGACGGGAGCGTCGTTTCCGGCCTGTTCCTGCATTTCGCGTACGCGCTCCATCGGGTCCTGCTGCACAGGCACGATCTGCGACGCACGCTCGGTGTCAAAGATGTCGAACGGATCGTCGTCCGGGGGTCTCGTCGCGCGCGGCGCGGGCGCAACCGGCTGCGCGTCGTTCGTGGTGCGAGATGGGGCAGCAGTTGGCACAGCCGTGGGCGCCTGCGTCACTGGCGCCAGGGCCACAACCGGCACGGCAGTTACTGCCGGGGCCGGCGGGAGTGTTGGTGCAGGTGGCAACGTCGGCGCCGCCGTTGGCACTTCAGTTGGGGGACCAATTACCCGCGGCGTCGGGGTCGGTCCGGCTGTCTCCGGCTCCTGGACAATCGCAGGATCCGATTCCACGGTTGGCAATGCGATCGCCGGCAATTGCTCGCCCGTAAACGCCAGCGACGTCGGCTCAGGTTCGGACGTTGGCTGCGGGGCTGGCGTTGGCGTCGGCGTCTCCGCGACCTCCGTTGGCGCTGGCAGGGCGGTGCCGACCGGCTCCAATCGCTCAGCGGAATCGACCGCGGAATCGGGCGACCGCAGGACGAGCCAGGCCACGGCTCCAACCGCGGCAGCCACAACCAGGAGCGCGAGCACGGAGGTGATAACCACCGCCACGCTGCTGCGCTGATCGGCTTGTTGTTCGATCCTGGCTCGTGCGGGTGAGCTGTACAACCGTGGTCCTGACTGCATGGTTCGCTACGCGGGCAGCGCGCCGCTCACGGCGCACCTTCCCAGTAAACGTCCTGCTGGCGCAGGCGGTTTCCCCCGGCCCGGCAGCGTTCGAGTCACGCCTCGCTCCCCAGGTTCGCCAGAATGGCGTCTGCGACCTCGCGCGTCGTCGCGTTCCCACCCAGATCGGGTGTCACGATGCCAGCCGCCGTGGTCTTGCCGATCGCGTCCATCACCTGTTGCGCTTCCGCCTCCAGACCGATGTGCTCGAGCATCAGCGCGGCCGACCAGATCGCTGCAATAGGGTTCGCAATGCCCTGTCCCGCGATATCGGGTGCGCTGCCGTGGACCGGCTCGAACATGCTCGGGTACCGGCGTTCGGGGTCGATATTGGCGCTGGCCGCGATGCCGAGGCTGCCGCCGATGGCACTGCCCAGGTCGGACAGGATATCGCCAAAGAGGTTGGAGCCCACGACCACTTCCAGCGTCTCGGGGCGAAGCACGAAGCGCGCGGCCATGGCGTCCACCAGCCACTGCTCCGTTTCGACATCAGGATACTCCGCGCGGACGCGGTCGAAAGTCTCGTCCCACAGCACCATGCCGTACTGCTGGGCGTTGCTCTTGGTGACGCTCGTCACCTTCCTGCGCTTGCGCGTGCGTGCCAACTCAAACGCGTAACGGATGATGCGCTCACAGCCCTGGGCCGTGAAGAGTGCGCTCTGGATCGCCACCTCCCGGTCTGCGCCGCGTCCACCCAGGTTGCGCCCCCCGATGCCGGCGTACTCACCTTCGGTGTTCTCGCGCACGACCACCCAGTCGATGCGCTCCGGCGTTGCGTCCCGCAACGGGCTTGGCACGCCGGGCAGCAAGCGCACCGGACGCACGCAGGCGTACTGGTCGAATCCCTGGCAGATGGCCAGGCGCAGGCCCCACAAGCTGACGTGATCCGGCACGTCGGGCCAGCCCACCGCCCCGAAGAAGATGGCGTCCTTGTCGCGCAGCCTGTCGAGGCCGTCCTCATCCATCATGCGGCCGGTTTGCAGGTAGTAGGAACTTCCCCAGGGGAAACTGGTGAAGCTGAACGCAAAGCGACCCTGGCTCTGCTCCTCCAGGCGCTCCAGCACACGCAGGGCCTCCGGCGTCACCTCCGTGCCGATGCCATCACCTGGAATCACTGCAATCTGGTACTCGCGCTCGGCCACCCGGAAGTGCTCCTTTGCCTATACGAGTGAATCAACTTCAGTTGCCGTGGAAACATCCGGGCCGGCGTGCGCGTATACACAGGCAGCGGCCGCGACGGCAAGCGGTCCTGACCACCATGCTACGGTACAACGCGGTCCCGGCGCGGCAGACAGCCGCCACGCACCGCAGGTCGCCACGGGGTCACGTTTTCCCCGAATTCAGACGTTCCGCGGAGGGATTGCATGCGCGCGCCGGCCCGATCGACACGCCACTTCTCGCACGCGGGCGCGCGTTGGCTGACACTCTTCCTCACACTCTCGCTGGTCATCAGCGCCTTTGCGCCCTATCTCGTCACGAGTGTGGCAGCGGCCCAGCCTGGTGGCCCTCTGCCCCCGCCGCTACCGGCCCCGCAACGGGTAGCACTCGCCGGGACGTTCCAGGCAGCGCTTGGCTGCCCGGCTGACTTCGACTCCACGTGCGCCGAGACGGAACTGAACGACAACGGGGATGGCACGTGGAGCACGGTCCTCCCCGTACCTCCCGGGAGCTACATCTTTCGCGTTATTGCGAACAGCGACATCGAGCGCTCACTCGGCCAGGGTGGCGATCTCAACGGACCTGACTTCCAGTTGACGGTGCCACCTGATGCTGCCGGCGTCTACTTTGCATACGACCAGTGGACCGGCCGCGTCGATGCCGAGCCTGTTTCCGCTCTGCTCACGTTGCGGACAGACGTGGGCGACGACCTGGCGATGGCGCCTGAGCCTGATGGCAGCTTTTCGGTCACCTGGGATGCACAGCCCGGCGCCTATGGCTTCCAGATCTTCCAGAATGATCAGCCTGTCGCCCAGGACGGCGTCAACCTCGATCAGCCGTCTCGTGTCTATGTCGCCACGGACCCCACCGGGGCGGTGATTGACAAACGCACGCTGCCAACCACGACGCTTGAGGTCGCAGCCACCGATGACTCCGGTCAGCCTCGCCTGAACTCCTGTTTTGCTCTCGTCGATGCCCAGGGTAGCCTGGTGAGCCAGGCTTGCGACGCCGATGACGCCCCGGATGGCCGCACGACCTTGCGCGCGCCAAACGGACTCCCGAACGACACCTATACCCTGCGTGAAACAGCGACCAGTGAGGGTGAGCCCGCCCCGGACCAGCAACTCCCGCTCGGTGAAGGCACGTTCCAGGCAACCGCGCAGGCGCCAGGCGCCTCGCAGGAGCAGGGCACGCAACCAGGCGAAGAAGTCGCGACCGCGGAGCCGGCGACAGCGGAGCCCTCGACCGGCCAGGAGCAGACCTCTACCAGCAACGGCGAGATTACACAGCAGCCCGGCGATGCGCCGGGCCGCCTCACCATCACGAGCGTTGACGCCAACGGTCAGGGGTTGCCCGGCGCCTGCTATGCCATCGTCGAGTTTGGGTTCGAACTCTGTGATGTGGCGGGAACGGGCGATGTGATCTTCGACGCCGTCCCCTCGACGCCGCTCACCGTGCGGGAAACCGTTCCGCCAACCGGCTATGCCCCTGTTGCTGACTTCCCGATAAGCATCGATCCGACTGGCGCCCGCATCGAGGTTCCCCATCAGCCGGAAGGCGCAGAGCAGGGCCAGCCTGGCGAACCAACGGCAACACCAGCGGAGCCGCAGACCGATATCTCGCAGACGGCGCAGGGTAACCAGGTCATTGTCAACCTGCGGGACCGCAACGACGCCCCGGTCACCGGCTCGTGCTGGTCTCTCTCCCCACGCGACGGCGGCGAGGCCATCGAGCAGTGCGACGCGGGCGACAGCGAAGACGGCCGCATCATCTTCAATGACGTTCCTGCCGGCCGCTACCGCCTGCAGGAAACTGAAACTCCGGAGGGCTTCGCTGCCGCTGATGCGCAGCCGGTGGAGGTCGTTGACGGCCAGCCAGCGGAAGTCACGATTGCCTATCGCGGTGGGCGGGTCGAACCGGGCCGGCTTGTGATCAGGGTCTCTGACGAGGATGGTAATCCCCTCCCCCAGACCTGCTTCGACCTCACTGGCACCCAGGACTTTCCCGACATTTGCGACAACCAGGATGACGGGCAACTCAACATCCCCGACCTCCCACCGGGGGATTACACCGTCAGGCAGACACGGACCGCAGAGGGGTTCACGATCGCAGAACCCACCAACGTTGCGGTGCCCGCCGGAGACACGGTTGAACTCGGCATCACCAATGTGCGAGAGAGCGCCGAGGCCAGCCAGGAAGCTACCGGTGAGGTGGTGCTCACGATCATCGCGGCCGACGGCACGCCCGCCGAGAACGCGTGCGCGGCCCTGACGAACGGGGCCGGGGAGATCTCCGCCTGCGACAACACGAGCGAGGATCCAGACGCAGAGCCAGGGCGCATCGCCTTCCGCAATCTGCAACCCGGCGCCTACACCGTAGCCGTCGATCCAGGCGACGGCGGCACCGCGCCGGCCCCGGTCGATGTCGACGTGGTGGCGGGGGAGTCCGCGGCCGTCAGCGTGACGCTGACGGCTGGCGAGGAACCGCTCCCCGATAGTGGCAATCTCGATATCCGCTCCGAAGACGCGGACGGCAATCTCCTACCCAGCGCCTGCTACACCGTCGAGATTCCACCGGGAGGCCAGGGCTTTGGGCCTTTCTGCGATGAAGATGGGAACGGGATCGTCTCCATCCAGGGAGTCTCGCCGGGGCCGATCCGCGTTGTCGAGGCCACGCCGCCGACAGATGCACCCGCAGCAGACCCTGCTCAACAAGATCTTGACATCGCCGCCGGCGACTTGAGTGAGATTGTCTTCTCTCACGGCGAGACCGCGCCGCAACAGGAGGTCGCCGGAACGCTCAGCGTCCGCATCGTTGATGCAGCAGGGCAGCCGGTCTCAGCCTGCGTGAACCTGACCAGCGATACAGATGCCTATCGCGTCTGTGACGACCAGCAGGGTGATGATGACCCGCAGGCGGGTCAGTTCCTCATCGCGAATCTCCCGCCGGGAGAGTACGAGGTCGCGCTCTCAGATCTGCCGGAAGGCGTTCAGGCTCCGGCGTCTCAACGCGTCACCATGACCGGCGGTGAGACACGCGATGTCACGTTCACCATCGGGGGCGGCACGGGAACCATCGTGGTCCTCGTCGAAGACGAGCAGGGCGAGCCGCTCGGCGGCGCCTGCTTCACGCTTGACAATGGCATTGACCCGCTCCTGGAAGTCTGCGACCAGGGCGATGATGGCCGCCTCAACATTCCGGACCTCCCAGTGGGCGACTACGCGATCGTCCAGACCGATGCAGCAAGCGGCCAGCAACTCGCAGACGAGCAGCGAGTGACCGTCACCGCCGGCCAAACGGTCGAACTCACCGTCACCAACCCGGCGGAGGGCACGCCCGCGACGGCGACACCACAAGGCACCGCCACCCCAGAGGCGACGGCAACCCCGGGGGTGACGGAGACGCCCGCTCCGGTGACACCGGAACCTGGCTCGTCCGGCGAGACCGGCACGGTCGAGCTACAGGCATTCGATGACGCGGGGAACCCGATTCCCGGCCAGTGCTACATCCTGACCGGCGCGGCTGGCCAGTTCGGACCTTTCTGCGATGACGGGGAGGGAGACGCCACGGGCCAGCCCGGCGTCCTTACGGTCACCGGGTTGCCGACCGGTTCCTACGAGGCGGTGCTGCAAACGAGCGCTGAGGAACCGGACGCCGAACTGGCGCAGCAAGCTGATACCCGTCGCTCCGTCACTGTCCGGCAAGGCAACCGGCCGACAAAGGCCCAGTTCCGTGTTCGTGCCCAGCAGAACCGGCGCGGCGACCTGCTGATCCGCGTCCGGGATGAGGACGGCCGCTACCTGGCAGGCGCTTGCTTCGCTCTCACCCCCAACGGCGACGCCAACCCGGCCGTCGAGGTCTGCGATAACGACAACCAGGACCAGAACTCTTCCAGTGGGCGCATCCTGCTCACAGGGCTGCGCACTGGGCGCTACACCCTGACTCAGTCAAGCGCGCCGAATGGCTACCAGATCTCGACAACCCAGGACGTGCGGATCCAGGGCGGGTCGGTCACCGAGGTCGCGGTGACCAACCAGGCCGTACAGGAGCAGTCCGCCGCCATCGAGGTCCGCACGGTCGATAGCAACGGCAACCTGCTCCCGGGCGCCTGCTACGTGTTGATGAAGGGGAACCAGAGCACCGAGGCGTGCGCCGCTGACACGGGCAGCGACGGGGTCACCCGCTTTGCCGACCTTGCGCCGGGCAGCTACGTCGTGCGCCAGACGCAGGCGCCCAGCGGCTACGCGCTTGGCGGCTCCACCGCGACTGTGGTTGACCCGGGCGAGAGTGCGACGGTGACCATCACCAATGAGCTGCAACCGGGCAGCCTGCTCATCCGCACCACAAACCCGGCAGGCGAAGCCCTGGCAGATGCTTGCTACGCCCTGAACCGGGACGACCGCACCCGCTACAACGTCTGCGATAACGACGCGAACGACGGCAACATGGCGCCGGGGATCCTCCTGCTGAGTTCCGTGACAGCGGGCGACTACGTCCTGGTCGAGACACAGCCCCCGGGCGGCTATCAGCCAGCGAATGACCAGGATGTGACCATCTCCGGAAACCAGCGGACGCAGGTCTCCGTCGTCAACACCCCGGTTCCCCCAGCCGAGCGCACGGGCGATCTGCGCGTCTTCAAGGTCGACCTCAATGGCAACGCGCTGGCCGGCTCCTGTTTCGCCCTGATCGATGCGAGCGGTCGCCTGCTCTACCCTGCCTGTGATAGCGATGATGGCGCGGATGACGGCGTCATCCTGCTCAGCGGAGTAGCCATCGGAGACTACACGCTGCGCGAGACGCGTCGTCCTTCCGCCGACTACGAGACGGCGGCCGATCAGGCAGTACGCATCGCCGAGAACGTGACCACCGACGTCGAGGTGGAGAACGCGCTCCGCACCGGCCGCATCCTCATCCGCAAGAGCAACCCCTCCGGAGCTCCGCTGGCAGACGCCTGCTTCGATCTGAATGAAGACGGCGGAGGCGCGCAGTGCACGGACGAGAACGGCGAAGTGCTCTTCACCGGCCTGGTGCCCGGCGTTTACACGCTGCAGGAGACGCAAGCGCCGGAGGGCTACCTGGAGGCGACTGAGCTTGATCCGGTCACTGTGCGCCCTGGGAGCACCGCGACCGTTGCCATTACCGACCAACCCGCGCCACCGCCCCCAGACAGCGGCTCGCTGCAGGTGGTCAAGTTCTACTGCCCGACGACGGCGGGCAACGGCGGAATCACCTTCATTGATTCCTCGAACCCGGATGGAGGCGGCCTGGCACGGACCGCTGGCTGCGACCTGGGCGACGCCAGCTTCGAACTGAATGGCCCGACCGGACCGGTCGATTTCCGCACTGGAGCAGGCGGCCGTTACCAGGCGACGTTGCCGGTTGGCGATTTCGTGCTGACCGAGCTGGGCACGGGCGCATCCGAACCACTGACCGTCTCGGTCAACACCCTCACGACCGTGGTGGTCATCAACTACGTCGAACCGGAGGGCGAGACACCGGCAGCAATCGATGTGGTGGCCTACACCTGCGACGCCGGGTTCCAGGGCCGGGTCTGGGCTGACTTCGCCGATGGCTGCCTGGATGACCAGAATCTCACCAACAGCGTCGCGTATCGCCTCTCCGGGCCGTTCGCGGCCCGCCGGGTTACGGGTGACACTGGCATCGGTGGACAGACAGCGTTCACCGATCTGCCGGCTGGCGACTACCGGCTCCGCCAGGAGACTCCGACCGGTATGGTCGCTACCTACGCCTTCTGCGGCCTTGATCCCGCCGCGCCGAATGGCCGATCTGTCGGCGACGCCCTGGCGCTGCGGCTCGCGCCCGGCAACGAGGTGACGTGTTACTGGTTCAACGTGCCTGAAGACCTGGCGGGGAACACGGGCGCGATTACGGTCTACAAGCTCGCCTGTCCAGTCACCACGCCATCCTCCAGCTTCGACTGGTACAACCGTTGTGATCCTCAGGGCGAAGGTGTCGTCTTCAACCTCTCCGTCCAGAACGGAGACACGTTCGATCCCGTCACCTCTGCCGCCACCGATGCGGACGGCATCCTGCGTATCACGCGGCTGACGCCGGGGATTTACGATCTGCAGGAGAAAGACGCCGTCTGGTGCCACGCGGAATCAGACAGCGTCGATGCCAACGGTCACGTGGTGGTCGAGGCCGGCAAGCGCTCCAGCGTGTGGATTTTCAACTGCGTCGGCGCCAGGACGCCGCCGAATACCGGCGCCGGGCCGATGTGGTCTGGCATGGCTCCGCCCGCGGTGCCTGGGCCGGCGGCAAACTCCACCGATCGCTGGGGATGGCCCGGACCCTTCGCGTTACGGCGGGCGGCATAGCGTTCTGGCTTATTGTTGACCTGACGTCTCACCGCTACTATTCGCGTCGCACAACAACGGAACGTGCGACGCGAATGGTGGGGACAGCGGCATGGGCCGACCTGGCAAGGCAGCACGAGCGCGGCTTTTTACCATCTTCCTGTCCCTCGGCGTCCTGCTGAGCGGCCTGCCCCTGCTCCATCTTCCGCGCGCTGCAGACCCATCGCCCTCCGCCTCTGCTCCAGCTCAACCGCAGACGGTCTTCGCCGCCGGAGATACATCCGGCAGGAAGGCGCGTCAGCGTCAAAACGACAAGCCGAAAAAGGGGAACGGGCACGACAAGAGCAAAAACAAGAACCCAAAGGCAAAAAAACGTAAGGGAAACCGCAAGGTGCCCCCGGCCCTCGACGCGAAGCAGATAGCGACCGAGAACCAGCAGGCAGCCGAAGACCTTTCGTCGTGCGACACGCTGGAAACCGTGCGCGTAGATGGGCGAGACCTCTGTACCCACGGTGAGGACCCGCGGAGCTTCAGCCGCACCGGCTCATCAGATGCCACGACGAGCGCCATCCAGGCGAGTGGTATTGGCACGAGCAGCGCCCTCTGCATCGGCGACGGCCAGGAAGGGCCGCGCGTGCAGCTCGTCTATGTCCACGCCAACAACGCGCCTGACCGCATCAGCAGCCTGCTGCCAACCTTTCGCCGGCTCGCCTCCGAGATGGACATGATCCTGGACCAGAGTGCCCAGAAGACCGGCGGTTCGATGCGTATTCGCTTCGTCACCAACGCGAGCTGCCAGGTTGCCGTCCCCTCGGAAGCAGTCCAGGCGGGCCACATGTCCAGCTTTGGCGCGGTCATCAGCGAACTCAAGGACCGCGGCTATGGGGCACCAAACCGCAAGTACCTGCTCCTGGCCGACACCAACGCCTTCTGTGGCATCGGGTCATTCCAGAAAGACGACGACGCTAACGCGACCGTCCACGACAACTCTCTCGGCTACGCCCGCGTCGACACACCCTGCTGGGACGCCGGCACCATGCTGCACGAACTCAGCCACACCCTTGGCGCCGTGCAGTACTCCGCGCCGCACACCAGCCTCGGCGCCCACTGCATCGATGAGTGGGACGTCATGTGTTACTCGGATGAGCCGTACAAACCGAAAATGAAGATCCTCTGCGACAACGGGAGCCAGGATTTTCGGCTCGATTGCGGCAACGACGACTACTTCGCCGCTAATCCACAGCCCGGATCGTATCTCGACACGCACTGGAACATGGCGCGGAGTGCCTTCTTCGCTGACGGCAGCGGGCAGACCTGCGTCGATGAGGGCAGCGAGCCGGACGACGCGTACTGGTACTCGTACTGGGAGGTGCCCATGCCTCCCGTGAAGGTCGGCAGTACGCAGCAACGGGCGTTCTGCACCGAGCCGGGTGATACGGATTGGGTGCTCTTCACCGGCGAACAGGGCGCGACCTACCAGATCTCAACAGGCGACCTGGGTGCGGACGTTGACACCCAACTAGTCGTGTACCGGGGCTTCAAGGAGCAAGGCTGGGGCGGCATGGACCGCATCGGCAGCAACGACAACCGCGCCGCGGGTGACTCGTCATCGCAGATCACCTTCACCGCGCCGGCCTCCGGCTCGTACCTGGTTGGTGTCTCGGACGCGAAGAACCGCGCCGGCTATGACGCCACCTACTCGCTCTCGGTGCAAAACATCCTGACAACTGGCACTGCCGCGCTGGACGTCTCTCGCCCTCAAGCGCGCAGCGGGGGCAAGTTCACCGCAACCCTGACCGGGGTCGCATCAGGCGCGACCGTGGAGTTCCAACTGGAGCGAAACAGCAAGACGACCATCCTGGGCAGCGCCACCGCGGCTGACTCCGGTGTTGCAACCGCCCTGCTTACCCTGCCGAAGGGAGCGGGCAAAGGCCATCACATGGTCGAGGCCACCGCCAGCGATGGGTCATCAGCGACTGCGCCGATCAAGGTGAAGCAGGACGGGGGCCGCAAGAACAAAGGCGGCAAGCACAAGCGCACCAAGCCAGCGAATCCGAGAAAGAATCACTAGCGGTTCCCAACCCACGACCGCCTTCGCCCGGGAACGCAGCAAAGACTCCCGTCGTTATGGAAAACGTCGCCTACACTGGCGGCTCATTGTGGTCGCCTTTCGATCTCTTGGGGGATACGTGTGCCAAATCGCGCTGACCTGACGACCGGCCTGTGTTGGCCAACGCGAATGGTGCTTGGTTTCATGGCCTTCCTGCTGGCAACAAGCCTGCTGCCGTTGGCCCTCCTCAGCGAAGCTTCCGCCCAGGAGACCACCGTCGCCGACGGCGACGCCCTGCCACCGGCCGGAAGCGACGTCATCGTGGTCCTGGACGACAGTGAAGATCCGCAGGCCGCTGCCGATGCCATGGGCGTTGATGTGACGCACATCTACACCCACGTCTTTACTGGCTTCGCCGGCGTGGTGCGTGAGCAGCCGGTCGACACCACTGGCACCCGCTCCGCACGCAAGCGCAAGCCGAAGACGAAGCAGATTGCGCTCGATGGACCGGTCGAAATCGAGTCGCAGTTCATTCCAACTGGCGTTTCGCGTTCTGGCGTCCCACATCAGGATGGCGCCAGCCACCTCGACATCACCTCTCCCGTCAACGCCGACATTGCCATCGTCGATTCTGGAATCACCCCGTTGTCGGACCTGGATGTCAAGGGCGGGTATTCGTGCCTCGGCAGCAACTCGGCCTGGCAGGATGACAACGGCCACGGCACGCATGTGGCTGGTATCGCCGCCGCCAGGGACAACGATGTCGGGGTCGTTGGTGTGGCGCCGGGCGCCCGGCTGTGGGCAGTCAAGGTCCTGGACAAGTCTGGCGGCGGTGCCTTCAGCGATGTCATCTGCGGTCTGGACTGGGTCATGGCCAACGCCAATGTGATTGACGTTGCCAACCTCAGCCTCAGTGGCAGCCAGAAGCGGGGCAGTTGCTCCGATCAGCCGCTGCACATCGCGGTCTGTGCCGTCGTGAACGCCGGCGTGCCAGTTGTCGTCGCCGCCGGTAATCAGGGGACGAACGCAGACGAGCGCGTTCCAGCCAGCTACCCCGAGGTGATTACCGTATCCGGGTTCTCTGACTCGGACGGTAAACCGGGCGGGCTGGGTCCCAAACCCTGTTGGGCCAACCGGGACGACATGTTCCTGAGCTTCACCAACTACGGACCGTCAGTCGATATCGCAGCGCCGGGCGGTTGTATCACCTCATACAACCAGAACGGTGCGCTGGTGGCCGAATCAGGCACCAGCGAGGCCGCTCCCCACGTCGCGGGCGCGATCGCCAACTTCGTGGCTAGCCAGGGCCCACGCCCAACACCCGACCAGTCCAGGCACTGGCTGCTCACCACAGCGTCCCGTCCTCAATCTGTCGATGGGGTGATCGGCGACAAGGATTCCGCTGCCTCGCGTGAGCAGGCGAAGAAGCAGAAGATCAAGAAGGCCAAGAAGAAGGTCAAGAGCGCCAACAGCAAGAAGGCGAAGAAGAAGGCCAAGAAGCAGCTCAAGAAAGCCCGCAAGATCAACACCGAGGCGGGCTACCTGGAGCCAGTTCTGTGGCTCCAATCTTTGACGTAGGTAAGACCCGTCGCCTGGGGAATAAGCGAGGAAGGAGCTGCGGGCAATCAGTTCCCGTGCGTCATTGATCCCTTACTCCCCGAGGCCGAAGGACGGGGCGCCGCAGCGCACCCCTCCTCCTACACGAGTGCGACGCACTCCACTTCGACGAGTGAGCCGAGCGGAAGCTTGGCCACCTGGACGGTCGAGCGTGGCGCCGGGTTCGGGCCCAGGTAGCGTCCGTAGACGGCGTTGAACGCGGCAAAGTTGTCCAGGTCGGAGAGGAAGCAGGTGGTCTTCACCACCCGGTCAAAACTGGAACCGGCGGCAGCAAGGACAGCCGAGAGATTTTCCATCACACGCTCAGTCTGCGCGGTGATATCGCCATCCACCAGCTGCATGGTTTCCGGATCGAGCGGAATCTGGCCGGCCGTGAACACGAACCCATTGGCCACGATCGCCTGCGAGTAGGGGCCAATGGCGGCCGGCGCGCCGTCGGTGGCAATGATCGTGCGGTCACCCTGGTCTGACACTGGCTGTCCTTTCCCAATTGTGCGGGTTGGCGGGAATCACCGCCGCGTAAACCGCGCGAGTCTATCCGGTGCACTGAAACCCGGCAACCGCGCGGTGCGTATAGCCATTGGTCACGGTTGTGACTCTGGGACCAACAGGCCACCAACATGCCTCTGTACGTACAAAAAGCGACTCGTATACTGGCCGGAAGTGGTCCCTCCCTGGATCGATCCAACTCGCCCTACCCGCTGGAGCGTACATGAACCTGACCAACCGGCTGGGCGGCATCCCCGCTGAGGCAAGCAAGTCATCGCTGACGCTGCCTCGCCCGGCGCCCCGGCTGGTGCGCGTCGCCACCATGGCCTTTCTGGCGCTCTTCACCTTTGTCCTCGCCGGCACCGTTGGCCTCGCGCTCTACGCGAGCACGCACACCGGGCGGATTTACCAGGGCGTCTCGGTTGGAGACCTCGACCTCGGAGGATTGACCCCGGAGACGGCTGCCGCCGCGCTTGACGCTCGTTTTGCCACGTACGCGCAGTCACCAATCACGCTCACGGCTGGCGACCGTACCTTCCAGTTGACCCCCGCCGAGGCTGGCGCCGCGCTCGATAGCGAGGAAACGGTCGCCGCGGCCATGTCGTGGGGCCGGCAGGGCAATCTCTGGGAGCAGTCGCAGGCGATTGCGCGCGGGCTGGTGCGTGGAGTCGAGATTGCGCCAGTGGTCACCCTACGGCCGGATGAGCGAGGCGGCCTGGCGCACGTGGCGCCGGAGATCAGCCGGCCACCGGTGGATGCCTCGATTGCCTTCGACGACGCTGGCAATCCGGCCATCGTCCCCGATGAGGCTGGGATCCAGCTCAACTACGCCGCGACCACGGCGGAACTGGCGGATCGCATCTCCCGCTTCTCCACCGATCCGGTGACCCTCTTCACCGAGGCCGCGCCGCCCTCGGTCACGTCTGCGACGCTCTCCCCGGCCCTGCCGTCGGTCGTCGCCGCCGTTGACGCACCGCTCACTATTGCGGGAGACGGCGAGACATGGCACGTCCCAGCCGCAAGCCTGCAACCGCTCGTCAGCATCGATCCCTCCACGCGAACGCTGGTGGTCGATGAGCGTCCCCTGCGTGCGATGGTGAGCGACCTCGCCGCGCAGATCGATCGAGACGCCGCAGACGCCGGGATTACCGTTGATGACCGCGGCAAACTAGCCGTGGTGCCTTCGGTTGATTCCGCAACCGTCGATATCGACGCATCAACTGCCGCTCTTGCCACAGCCATCCTCACCGGCCAGGATGACGCCCGGTTGGTGGTCGCTCACACTGCGCCCCAGATCAGTGACGCGATGGCAGACGCCGCGGTCAAACATGGAGAAGATCTCCTGACACCCGGGATCAAGCTCTCCTGGAACGGCGGCAAGGGGGAACTGGACCGGGGCGATCTGTTGGCAGCCCTCACCATTCACACGCGTCCTGGTGAGGACGAGCCGTTCGTGTTCGGCCTGGACCCTGAGCTCATCCGGGAGGACCTGGGTGAATACGCCGCCGGCTTCGACATCGTGGCGCGGGACGCGCGCTGGCGCCTCACGGATGGCACGATCCAGTTGGCGGTGCCCGACGTGACCGGGCGCGGGCTGGACCTGGACAGCGGTGTGGCCACCGTTACCAAGGCGTTCCTGAGTGGAACGCCCCAGGCCACATTGAAGGTGGAAACCATTGTCCCGGAGTGGACCGGCGCGGACGGCGCCTCAATCACGCTGGGCAGCGACATCCTGGCCGACGCCAGCACCTACTACGGTGATTCCAGCGACGCACGCCGCCAGAACGTGGAACTGGCCTCCGGCAAGATCAGTGGCTGGCTTGTCCCGCCCGATGGGGTCTTCTCCTACGCCGACAGCATCGGGCTGATCACCGAAGACGAGGGTTTCGTTACCGGATACGGCATTATCGATGACGGTGCGGGCGGCTTTACCACGGCGCCGGTCGTCGGCGGTGGCATCTGCCAGGTCTCGACAACGCTCTTCCAGGCAGCGTTCTGGGCCGGCCTGCCCATTGTCGAGCGTTACCAGCACCCGTACTACCTGCGCACCTACGGGGAAGCTCCGGCAGGGCTACCAGGCCTGGACGCCATGGTCAACATCGAGCCTGACTGGCGCCTGGACATGAAGTTCCGCAACACGACAGGGCACTGGCTGGCCGTGGTCATGATTCCTGACGGGACGGACGTTTACGCGCGCATCATCGGCACAAATCCCGGATGGCGCGTCGAAGTGCCGGAACCGGTCATGGAAAACATCGTCCACCCGGATGATGCGATGCGCTACACGGAATCGCCGGAATTCCCCCTGGGTGAGGAACGTCTGGTGGAATCCGCTCGAGACGGGTTCGATGTCACGATCAACCGCACGGTCTACGACGGCGACAAGATCATCCTGGAGGACAGTTTCTCCAGTTCCTTTGCCCCCTCCTACAACACGACCATGCGGGGAACCGGCGCCCAGTAGCAAACGTTCCCAGCGCGTAGATGCCTGCGCTCGTGCGCAGGATCCGCCGTGCCCGAGGCATGGCGCGCACTCTGGAAAGGACGCACATTCTTCATGTCCCCTGCTGCTGCACCGGGCGCACGCCCCACTCCTCGCATGCCAAGCCGCAAGGCGTTAGCGGCCACCCTCGTCATTGCGACCGCCGCCGGCGCCTGGGCGGGGAACCGCCTGCGCCAGATGCCCAGTACTCGTCCTGAGAGCGAAGCACGTCCCCTCGTCGACTGGCGCCAGGCGCGTGAGATCGCCGTTGCCATGTCACGGGACGAGGTGCTCTCCATGCCGGAGAGGCGCAAGCTAGACGCCGAGTTCCGTGAACTCGTGCGCCACTGCGTCCCCATCGTCAGCGCCTACACCGGCGACGCCCTGCCCGACGCGCCGGAGCGCACCTTTGCGTTCGACCGTGTGGACTGGGTGAACGCCAACATCGACGCCTTCGAAGCCATGTTTGCCCCGCTTGAAGGGCTGAACCTGCTCGGCGACGCAGCGAACCGCACCGTGGCTGCCGAGATGATGGGCACGCTGAACCAGAAGGTCCTTAGTGCCGAAGTAGGCCTGCTCCTCGGCTACCTGGCTCGCAAGGTGCTGGGACAGTACGACTTGACCTTGCTCGGCCGCGAACCGGTGAGCGCGGGCAAGCTGTACTACGTCGAGCCGAACATTCGCGCCGCTGAACAGCTCCTGGGCTTGCCGCGTGACGACTTCCGCATGTGGCTAGCGTTGCACGAAGTGACACACGCCTTCGAGTTCGAAGCGCACCCGTGGCTGCGGGAGCACTTCAACGCCATGCTGGAGCGCTACTTCGGCTTCCTGAAGGAAGACGCACAGCATCTGCGCGCTACTGGAGTCAGCGGACTGCGAACGTATGTCGATCGCATTCGCCAGGGCACTGGAGAGTCGGGGAGTTGGCTCGAGTCGGTCATGAGCGCCGAGCAGCGCCAACTCTTCACCGATATGCAGGCCACCATGTGCATCATCGAGGGCTACTCCAATCACGTCATGAATGCGGTCGGCCGTACGCTCCTGCCCAACTACGAACTGATCTCGCGCCGCTTCTCGGAACGACAGCAGAACCGCACGCAGGCGGATCGGCTGCTCGCCAAGCTGACGGGACTCGACGTGAAGATGGAGCAGTACCGGCTCGGCGAAGAGTTCATCGACTATGTGGTCAAGGCGCGGGGGCACGACTTTGCGCGACGCGTCTGGACGGGTCCGGATTCGCTCCCGACGATGGCTGAAATCAAGCAGCCGCAGCGCTGGCTGGACCGCATGGATGGTCGAGATCTGCGTCGTTCGCCGGGGCCGAGCATGATGGCATCGGGCCGGGCGTAACACCATCAAATCCGGCGACCCGTCGCGTACGTACATCAAGCGCTGGATACTGAATTTTGGCACGGAACCTGCGGAAATCGTGATGCGGCACGTACCGGAACAAGACCCGCGGGCATCATTGTCCGGTCATGAGCGAAATTCAGTATCGCGATGACAGATCGAGGTCTCACACCGCGTACGCTCCAGACGTCGGATTGACAACTGCCCGGTCTGCGGGCGGTGGCTCCAATCGCACGCGGTTCTGCAAGGAACCGGCGAGGTCCATCATGGACAGATCGAACGAGTCCGTCACCATTCTGCTCATCGAGGACGATTCGTCCGCCATTGAGGCGATCCGGCCTGCGCTCGAGGACGAGGGCTACCACGTCCACCATGTTGCCGCCACGCCATCGGCGCAGACGCTGGCGGATCTTCATCCCGACCTCCTGGTCATTGACCTGAATGCCGGCAGCCCGGGCTCGAACTGGCAGGTGGTCAGGGAGATCGAAGATCGGTCGGCCCACCGTCGCGTCCCGATCATCGTGTACGGCGGAGACGGCGCGTTCGTTGCGGCAGGTGATGTCCGCACCTACTCGCGTGCGACAGCGGTGCTGGCCCGGCCAGTACGCCTGGAAGTCCTCCTTCCGGTCGTGTCGCAGGCGCTGGAACGTCGCCGCCAGGATTGGCGGATGGACGTGCCGCACCACGAGGTGAGCTCGCTTCCCGAAAGTGCCTGGGGCTGGTAGTCCCCGTGCCACGCTGAACGGGCCCATTGCCGAGAGGCAGCGGGCCCGTTTATATGAGCCACCAGTTGGGCCGGACCTCATGCGCCAACGAGCCCGGGTGCAAAATGTTTGAAATGCGATGTCTATCGGTGTGCAGAGGCAGGTTCGGGACGACATTTGAACCATGACGAAGAGTCCCCGATGCATTCCCATCGCACGAATGATCTCCACGACACCGCCCGCCCCACATTGCCACGCACACTGCGACCAGCGCTTTGTCGTGTGAATGATTGACATCTTGCGTTGTGACCCGTACTCTGGTCGTCCGCCTCGTCGGGGGGCGGCTACGTGATCGGGAGGTCGAACATGTCTCGATTCCTTCCACATACCGGCAACATCGGTCGCCTGCGCGGCCGTGTTGTGACGTTCTGTCCTGTTGGGGACGTCATGGCCGGTGCACGTGGCCGTAGTCTGCCCAGCGAATGGGGGCCGTGAGCGACAAGCTCCACATAGCCGACCCACCCACCGCGGGCAGAGGAATTCACCTCTCGCCCGCGGTTCTTTTTTGTCCAGCGGGCGAGCACCAGGGACGAGAGCAGCGAGGCAAGCCGCATTCGGCGCAAGGGGAGCCAGACGCATGGTTGCGACGTTGGAACAACGCGACATCTCACATCAGTCCGTCAAGGTCCCAGGCCACGTGCCGGCAGCCAGGGTGGAGCATATCTCCAAGGTCTTCGTGCAGCGTCCCCTCTTCTGGCGAGGCGAAACGAAGATCGTCAACGCCGTCTCGGACATCTCGTTCACGGTGGAGCGGGGTGAAATCTTCGGCATTCTCGGAGCGAATGGCTCCGGGAAGTCGACGTTGATTCGCATGCTCTCAACGTTGCTCATTCCGGACGAAGGCACGGTTGAAGTCTTTGGTTACGATGTCCAGCGCGACGAAGCGGAAGTGAAGCGATTGATCAACCGCGTCTCGGTGGAGGCCTCGTTCTTCAAGAAGCTTTCGCCCGCGGAGAACCTGGCCTACGCGCTGCGCCTCTACGGCCGCTCTGGACCGGAAGTTCGAGAGGAGAGCTACGCGGTCCTGGAGCAACTCGGTGTCGCCCGTAGCAAGCTCAACGAACCGCTGGAGCAACTCTCCCGGGGTATGCAGCAGAAGGTGGCCATTGCGCGAGCGCTGCTCACCGCCCCGGTCCTGCTCCTCCTGGATGAGCCCACCACCGGCCTCGATCCGCGCTCGAAGCTGGATGTGCAGCACTTCGTGCACGTGCTGCGCGACACACACGACGCCACGATCCTGCTCTGCACCCACGACATGAACGAGGCCGAGGCGCTCTGCGACCGGGTGATGCTGCTGGACAAGGGGCAACTGATCGCCCTGGACACGGTGCCGAACCTGAAGGCGCGCTACGGCCCGGAGCTCGGCACTGAGACACCGTCCCTGGAGGAGATCTTCATCCTCCTGACTGGCCGGTCCCTGGAGGAAGGAGAAGAAGACGAATGAGCAATATGCCTCGCACGCTCCCGGGGGCGGGACCCTGGTGGGAGGCTCGCGCCTCCCTGGCGTTCGTGGAGCGCAATCTGTACCTGGTCCGTCGTTACTGGCACCTGGAGCTGGCGTTCCTCATTTTCAACGTCGCTTCAGCCATGAGCGTGCTCTACATCGGCAAGGCGCAGATGGAGATGGGCGGCGGCGCCACGCAGGAGGGCCAGTTGGACCTGGTTCTCTTCCTGGGTATCGGCACCGTCGTCTGGGCCTACCTGCGGGCGGTCTTCGCCAATGTGGGTGAGATGGTCGCGTGGGAGCGCTGGGAGGGGACGATCGAGTACACGATGATGGCGCCGATCTCACGGCTGGCGCACATGCTGGGGGTCTCGCTCTTCAGCATCATCTACGGGCTGATTCGCTCGGCACTCCTGCTTGGTGTGCTCTCGCTCTTCTTCAGCGTCGATCTCAGCCGGGCGAACATCGTGGGCGCGACCGTCATTCTGCTGGCGGGCAGCATCAGCTTTCTCGGGTTCGGCATCATGGCCGCGGTGCTGCCGCTGCTCTTCCCGGAGCGCGGTGAGGAACTGACCTTTGTCATTTCCTCGATCCTGCTCCTGGTCTCCGGTGTCTACTACCCCATCTCGGTGCTTCCGGGCTGGATGCAGCCGCTGGCGACCATCTCTCCCGCCACCTATGTGCTGGGCGGCATGCGGGCGTCCCTGCTGGAGGGCAAGTCGACCCAGGAGCTTGGGCCGTACCTGCTGCCGATCCTGCTCCTCGGCGCGCTCGCCATCCCGGTGGGGATCGCCGTCTTTAACTGGGGCGAACGGTACGCCAAGCGAACCGGCCGCCTGAAGAGGAGCGGGTAGCAGACACCGTCTACTGGCCCAGCTTCCACGAGCAAAGAACCGGGGCGAGTGGCTGCAGCCACTCGCCCCGGTTGGGTTGGGATCAGGTTCACTCAGCCGGGTTCATTGCCCCTGGCAATCGGCACGCCAACCATGCTCCCCCACTCCGTCCAGGAGCCGTCGTAGTTGCGCACGTTCGGGAACCCGAGCAACTCCCGGAGCACGAACCAGGTGTGGCTGCTGCGCTCACCGATGCGGCAGTAAGCGATCACGTCCTTGTCCGGGGTGATGTTCTTGCCCGCATAGAGTGCTCGCAGCTCGTCCGGGCTCTTGAAGGTGCCGTCATCATTCGCGGCAGTGGCCCAGGGGATATTCTGCGCCCCCTTCACGTGACCGCCGCGCTGGGCACCCTCCTGCGGATAACCGGCCATGTGCAGGACCTCGCCGGTGTATTCGCCTGGCGAGCGCACATCGACCAGCGCCGGCGCTCCAGCCTTCACTTGGGCCAGCACGTCGTCGCGGTAGGCGCGAATACGCTCGTCCGGCTCCTGGGCCGTGTAGCTGCTGGCCGGGTAGGTCGGGACCTCGCGCGTCATGGGACGCCCTTCCGCCTCCCACTTGGCACGGCCACCATTCATCACCCTGGCGTCAGCATGCCCAAAGTAGCGAAAGAGCCAGTAGGCGTACGTGGCGTACCAGTTGTTGCGATCGCCGTAGAAGACCACCGTCGTGTCGTTGCCAATGCCGTGCTTGCTCAGCAGCGCCTCGAACCCGGCCTTATCCAGGAAGTCCCGCTCGACCGGGTTTTGCAGGTCAGTGTGCCAATCGATGTTTACGGCGCCCGGGATATGCCCGAGGTCGTAGAGGAGCACATCCTCGTCGGACTCGACGATGCGTACCTTTGGATCACTGAGATGTTCAGCAACCCAGTCTGTCGAGACCAGCACAGCGGGATTGGCGTACCCGCTGTCCGCGAATCTCGCGTCGGTATCAACCATTGAAACTACTCCCATCGCAGCGGGGACCTGGAGTGCCAGTCCGCTGCATGTCTACTGCGGGGGATTTCCTGCCGCCCAGTTGGCGATGTTTTGCCAGAGCGTCGCGTAGCCGTCCCAGGCCACGAAGTCTGGCGGCGCCCAGTGGGGTCCGCAATCGGACGCGAACGCAACGGCGCGGCCATGTCCATACTGCCAGGCCGCCAAGAGGGGATCGCGGCCGGCAGTGGCGACCACGGTCGCTTCAGCGCGCGGCACCAGCCGGTTGTAACCAAGGATGGCCGGCCACGTTTCGGGCAGGTTGACCGCGAGCGGATGATCCGGCGCCGTCACCTGCGGAGCAACGCCCTCCGGCAGTTCAACACGGTCGTCGTAGGGCAGGATCGTCACAGGGAGCGCATCCTCGACCGCAGACCCCGCGTAGCGTCCCTTTCCTTCAATCCCCTGGAACGTCAGGTAGCCGCCGACCACCACCAGGCCACCGCCGCTGGCCACCCAGTTGCGCAGCAACGTCAGCCGATTGGGCGAGGTCTGGGACCGTTCAAAGGTCTCTGGAGAGAGCAGCAGCGTATTGGTTCCGATGTCACTCAGGATCACGACGTCGTAGGCGTCGAGCTGCTCAGCGGTCGTGGGGAACTCGGCCGGAGCGAGATGATTGGGGAGATGGGTAAAGTTCCAACCTCCGGCCTCCAACGCCTGCTGCAACCACCCGTGCCCGGTGGCATAGGCTGTCGTTGTGAACGAATCAAACCCCTTCTGGTGAATCGTATGCATGACCCACGATTCGCCTGCCAGAAGCACCCGCTTGCCGCCTGCCACTCTGTATTCCTCCGTCCCTGTCACGTGACTGGTTCCTGTCTGGAAGCGCCACCCCTAGCATACAGGGGTAGCGCTTCCGGGCGGAGGCGCCAGGGCCGGGCGATACGGCTAGACGACCTCGCTAATCTTGCCGGTCTTGACGTCGTAGATGAACCCGCTCACCGGAATGTCGTTCGGGATGAGCGGTGAGTTGCGGATGATGTCGAGATCCTCGCGCACGCTCTCTGCAACGTCGCTGAAGGGCAGGAAGTCAATGTGTGAGGCATCGGCCCCGACCTGATCGCGCACGATGCCGTAGAGCGTGTCGTTATCGAATGTAAGCATGCCGCAATCCGTGTGATGCACGACGATGATCTCCCTGGTGCCCAGCAGCCGCTGGGAGATCACGAGCGAGCGGATAGCATCCACCGCCCGGCCGCCCGCGTTACGGATGACATGGGCGTCTCCTTCCTCCAGGCCAAGCGCCTTGGCGGGGTCGAGGCGGGCATCCATGCACGCCACCACCGCGAATTTACGGCCCGGTGGCATCGGGAGATGCCCCTTGTCGAAGGTATCCGCGTAGAGATCGTTGGCGGCACGAACCTCATCAAGAATGGCCACGGAACACATCCTTTCGTCGGCGATACGCACAAACAGACAATACTGGATCGCAAACTCAAGAATATATCACTGATGGCGTGGTGACAATCAGCACGTCCGTCCTTCCCCTTTGATTGTCTGCTGGGATCAGCGTGGAGAGGGGATGACCTCGAACGAGGGAGGGAAAAGTTCATCCGGCGCCCGGTGCAAGTAATCACGCCCCGTGTAGGCCCGCTTGTACGCCTCGAAGTACTCCTGGGCTTGCGTGCGCAGCGCCCCGCCGTCCAGGCCCGGTATCCGCCAGTCATTCATTACGGTCCGGCCATTGATGATGACCGTCCGCACCTGACCGCCGTTCGTGTTGTAGAGCATGGTGCGAATGGGGTCGTCGATCGGGCCACATCGCAACGCGCCCAGGTCAACGACCGTGATGTCGGCCTTGGCGCCGGGCGCCAGGCGGCCCAGGTCGTCGCGACCCAGCGCTCGCGCGCCGCCCAGGGTCGCAGCGCGGAAAAGATCGGCGGCGCTGCTCGCCGACTGGTCTCCTGCAGCGTACTTGCCGAGATTACTGCCGTAGTCCATCACTCGAATCATGTCTGGGGGGAAGGTGTCAGTCCCCATTGCGAGATTGATGCCGAACTTGCGGAAGCGGTCAAACGAGTCCAGGATCTCGCCGTGCCGGATGCTGATCAACGGGCAGTGCACGACACTCGTGCTGTGGTCCCGCAAGCGCTCCAGATCGCGCTCAGCGTCAGCGTCTCTCCCGTTCACTCCAAGTGCCGTAACGTGCGGGATGAGCGTTTGCGGTCCCAGGAACCCAATCTCATCCAGCAACTCAAGGGGCCGCTTTCCATACCAGGCGCGCAGGAACGAAACCTCCCGCGAACCCTGTGCGGCATGCAGTCGCACTGGGCAGCCCAACTCGTCACTGAATTCCCTGGTGCGGCGAAGTACATCCAGCGTGTTGGTCTCGATGCGCGCCGGCAGGAGTGCTCCACGGATCAACCCGCCGTACGCGCCATCAAAGTCACGCACGAAGCGAACGGCGGCGTCGAGCCCCGCCTCACCCAGCGGTTCGTTCCAGAGGACATCGGGAGTACCGTCAGCCCGGGTGACCGTCACGCCACCGCGATAGCTCGGCCCAAGGTACATCCGCAGGCCCAGTTCCGCTGCGATTTCCGCCGTCGCAGCAAACTCCTCGTATGTCTCGGCCCAGGCCCGGTAGGTTTCCGAGGCTATTGGCATCGCCGTCGTGATGCCGTTCATGATGAGCTGGACGAGCGCATAGCGTCGCTTGAAGATCTCGTCCGCGAAAGAAAATGTCTCTCGCCGCTCCGCGTAAAAATGCTCCTCTGACCACTGTTGACCCCGTTGCTGGTCTGGCGTCAGCCACGTGTCGAGGATGGCATGATCAATGTCGGCAAGGGCATCGAGGTCAATAAATCCGGGCGAGATGATGGCGTCGCCGTAGTCATGGGTGCTGTCTACCGCTCCGGAATAGCCATGGCCAACGAAGAGAACCGTCTCATCCTCGAAGACAACCTCCCCGCCTGGGTAGATCGCGTGATCATCACCGGCGTATCCGATCACGAATCGCCCGGTCAGCCTGGTTCTCACGGTTTCTCCTCATAGATGGGCGGTGCCCAGGCGCATAAGGTCCACGGATTGCACGACGCCACGACGGCGAGAGTTCCACACGGGTTCACAGGTACGAAAAGCCCCTCGGCCTGCGTGCATCCTCAGGCCGAGGGGACTGGCAGCGACGTGTGCGCCGCTACTTCGCGGCGTCGCTCAAATAGCGCAGCGCCACGTTCACCATCGACTCAATGCCGATGGCCATCGAGGCCTCGTCCAGGTCGAACTTTGGATGGTGGTGCCCCCAGATCAGGCCGCGATCCGGGTTGTTGCTGCCCACGAACCAGTAGGCGCCGGGGACCTGCTCCAGGAAGTAGGAGAAATCCTCGGCTCCCATCATCAGCGCCGGGGTCTCTACCCCGTCCTCGCCTACTACCCGGGCCGCTTCCTCGCGCACCAACTCGGTCATCGCCGGGTCATTGACGGTGGCCGGGTAGCCACGCGTGTAGGTGTAATCGACTTTCGCGCCCAACGCCTCGCCGATTCCCGCCGCAATTTCGCCGATGCGCTTCTCGAGCAGGTCGCGGTTCTCGGGCGTAAAGGTGCGGACCGTGCCACCCATTTCCGCCGTATCGGGAATCACGTTGAAGGCCAGGCCGCCCTTGAAGTAGCCGACCGTGACCACGGCCTCTTCCGACGGATTGATGGTGCGGGAGACCAGCGTCTGCAGTGCCGTGATGATCTGCGCGCCAATCACGATCGGATCGACCGTCTCGTTCGGGCTGGCGCCGTGGCCACCCTTGCCGTTGATCGTGATGACGAAGCGGTCCGCCGCAGCCATGGCCGGGCCGGATCGCACGTTGATCTTGCCGACGGCGCTGTGCTGGTCGATGTGGATACCGAACGCCGCATCGACCTTCGGGTCTTCGAGTACCCCCTCGTCGATCATCGGCTTGGCGCCGCCCGGCGGCATCTCCTCCGCGGGCTGGAAGAGCACCTTGACCGTGCCTGCAAATTCGTCGCGGCGATCCAGCAGGAGGCGCGTCGTACCGAGCAGCATCGCGGTGTGCGCGTCATGCCCGCAGGCGTGCATCACGCCGGGGTTCTGGGAGACGTACTCCACCTGGTTCTCTTCCAGGATGGGTAGCGCATCCATGTCCGCGCGCAGGAGAACCGTCGGGCCCGTGCCTGCCTTCGTACCCCGGATCAAGCCCGTCACGCCGGTGCCGGCGATCCCGGTGCGGACATCCTCGACACCCAGCGCGCGCAGGCGTTCCGCAACGATGCCGGACGTCCGGACTTCCTGGAACGCCAGTTCGGGGTGCTCGTGAAAATCACGGCGATCGGCAATGACGCCGGGCATAATCTCGCCGATATCTTCACGTAAACGCGTTGTCGTAACCACGCGGGTCCTCCTGATCAACGGGACACAATCGACCAATCCGTCCGGACGTCACCATACCAGAGCACGGCGCTCCGGAAGCAGGTACGCTGCGCAGCCGGTTGGTCTGCCACCATGGGGAAGCTGAGTGGACCTGAGCGGACCGTTTGCGATTCCACCCTGGTTTGATTTCACAGCAACCTTCGTCTGGGCGCTGACCGGTGCGCTGATCGCGGCCCGCCGGCGCTATGACATCGCCGGGATCGTCGCCGTGGCGCTCGTCTCGGCGGCAGGCGGCGGGCTCATCCGCGACGGCATCTTCCTCCAGACGAAGCCTCCCCTCTTCCTGCAGACCTGGGTCTACATGGCGCTGGTGTTGCTGGCCGCGTTGCTGACGAACATGGCCGGGAGCCGGATTCAGCGCATCCGGCACTTCGAGCACATGATCGCCATCATCGATGCCCTCGGCCTGGGCGCGTTCGCCGTGGCGGGCGTGCAACTCTCGCTGCTGGCGGGTCTCACGATCCCGGCCGCGGCCTTCGTCGGGGTCGTCAACGCGGTTGGCGGTGGTGTGCTGCGCGACGTGCTGGTGCGGCGGGATCCCATGATCTTCCTGCCTGGCCCACCGGTTGCGCTGGCCGCGCTCGCCAGCTGCATCATCTACCTCGTCTTGATCCAGTTCACGACCCTCGGTCAGCTCCTGGCCGGGATCCTGGCCGTCGCCGGTGAGTTCGCGCTGCGGACGGCATCCCTCCGCTACGGCTGGAGTACTCGCCCTCCCCAGGGCTTCGACGCCGAAGTGGAAACGGGCTAAGCCCTATCGTCCCCGCGCCGCCGCGCGCAATCCCGGCAACCTGATGATGACCAGGCCGGCCATGGCCAGTGCCGCTCCGATCAGCTTCAGCGGCCCGAAAGGCTCGCCGAGCACATAGGCCGAGACGACCCCGGTCACAATCGGCACCAGGAGCTGCACGGAACTCGCTTGCGCTACCCCGCGCTTCTCGATGGCAAAGTTCCACAGGATGTAGGCGATGTACACGGGGAAGATGGCCATGTAGACCACGGAGCCGAGGGCGAGGGACGAGACCCCACCCCAGTTTTGCCAGAGGGCGAACGGCAACGTGATGACCAGGACAGGAAGTCCACCCGCCACGACACTCCACCCTGTGTAGGTAAAGACCGGGTACTTCAGGACCAGCGGCCGGTTGATGATGCCGTAAATCGCGAACGACAACCCGGAGCCCATGCTCAGGAGGTCGCCGATGAGGCTGCCGGAGGAATCTCCGCGCTTGTCGATGAGGAAGATGGCGACTCCGACCAGCGCTACACCGAGCCCAATCCAGCCGGAACGTGGCGTACGCTCCCCGGTGAGCGCCAGGATGATCACCGTGAACAACGGCACCATCGCCACCAGGAGGGCTGACGAGAAGGGTGAGGTGTGGCTCAGCCCGATGACGAAGCAGAGTTGGTAAATACCGTAGCCCGTCAGTCCCGCGGCAATGAAGCGGGGGATGTCGGCGCGGTCAATGTCGCGCCACACGCCGCGGTCGACTGCGAGCATGATCGCGACGGCGACCAGCATCATGATCGCAAAGCGGGCGAACAGGAACGCCAGGGGCGCGATCTCGGCGAAGGCGAATTTCGAGAAGATGAACGTGCTTGCCCAGAGGAGGACAACGGTCAGTTGCGCCAGTTCCGGGGCAAAACGCAGGAGGGGACTCGGGTTGCTTTCCGAGCGATCGATCGCCGTCACGGACCTCACCGTCAATACCTGACCGCTGCGAAGTTGACGGCAGCCCGCTCCCCTCACACCTTCCGGCGAAGCATGGTACTCACGACCCCGCTTCTGGCGCGCCTTTGGCATACTCCGGAGGTTGTGAATCGTCGCCGTTCCGCATGGGACGCATTCAGGATCAGGACAGACTATGGAAACGCCGCACGCCGGACCAAATCCGCTCTGCGAGATCGGTCGCACTCACCCGCGGGACCGTCACCGCATGAAACCCCTGGAGGGGCACCCTGGGGTCTGGGTTTGTCCCCGCCACGATATCTACGCGACCATCGTCCCCCAGGAGGAAGCGGACTCGCTGGAGCGCGGGGATGCCTACCCGCTTCCGGACGGCGGCTCCGGGGTCGTGGTGCGGCACGGCGACGAGCGCGGCGGCGGCATCATCCTCTACTACCGGGCCGAAGACTAGCGCCACGACCCGTGAACGCGCCCGGCCAATCCCTCCAGTTCGCGCTCGACTTCAGCCATCACGCCTGGTCGAAGGGTGATCCGGCTGCTCCCGTCCGCACATTGCAGATCGCCCAGGCCGCGGACCAGGCCGGAATCGACGCGATCTGGGTGAGCGAAGACCCCGAGGGTTGGGACGCGTTCGCCCTGCTCGGTGCGCTGGCGAACGTGACATCCCACTGTCAGCTCGGCACCAGCGTCACGAGCCCCTGGCCCCGGAATCCCAACCTGCTGGCGGCCTCGGTGGCAACCGTGGATCAGATTTCCGGCGGGAGGGCCGTGCTGGGACTTGGGCGCGGGCAGGTCGAATGGCACCGCGATGCCCTTGGGGTCGAGACCGGGAGCCCGCTCGCCGCCCTGCGCGAAACGATCGCGTTGCTACGGGCGTGGTGGCAGCCGCCACACCGGGCTGACTCGCCACCTGGTGGCCATTTCCGCATCCGGGAGTGGGAGCGCTCAGTGACGCCCCTGCACCCGCCGCCGATCTACCTGGCTGCCGCCGGGCCGCGGACACTGGCTCTGGCCGGGGAACTGGCTGATGGCGTGATCTTCAACGTCCTCACCTCGGAGCAGGCAGTGCGCGAGGCCATTCCGCACGTCAGGCAAACTGCCGCCGACGCCGGTCGTGATCCCCAGACTCTGGCGTTCATCCTGCGCACGGAACTCCTCCTGGTTGAGGACAGCACCAGCGAGCGCAAGGCAATTTCCAGAGCGAAGTCAGTCTTTGCACTGCTCGCCGGACTTCCCGGCATGTCGTCGCTCTACCAGGTCGCCGGCTTCGACACCGACGCGATCATCGCCGGCGTACGGGCAGCCATGCGGACGGACGAGATCCTGGCGAGTGGAGGCGGTTTCCCCGCTCTACGCCGCACCGGCGATCTGGCAGCCGCCCGGGCCGCAATTCCCGATGACTTCATTCACCGGCTGGCGCTGATTGGTAGTCCCGTGGACCTGGCGCCGCGCCTGGCGGCACTACGCGATCTCGGCGTGACCTGCCTGAGCGTGACGCCCCCGGCGGAGGCAAGCTCTGTGGCAGCGTGGGAGCACATCCTCGGCGCGTTGCGAGCGGTCACAGCGTAAGACACCCCTGAGGGCGAGTCCTTCCACACGCCGCAACGACAAATCGTTCCCAGCGTGCAAGCCTGAAGCAGCCCTGGAGGATTCTCAATCCGGGCCGCGCTACCCAGACGTCACTCCTCCGCTCACAGCCCTGGAGTCTCGTCCTGAGCGAAGTCGAAGGACCTCCTCACCAACAACACCGGTCGCGGACTCACCGACGCTCATCTGTCATTCTGGGCCCGCAGCCGAAGCATCTTGTTGGTCCATTTGCCTCTCCGGTGGCCCCCTCATTGCTGACCTTCTCAGGTGCTATCTCGAGCGTGTCGAGCGCTCTCGGCGTCACCGGCCGCGCCGGCGTGAGCTCACCCTGGGCTCCGTGCGCAAACGTCGTTCGTTGTGCAGACGGTGCCGAGATCTCGTCACGTCAGCCATGACGTCAGGCTGGAGGGGTGGTGAAAAAGGAACAGGTTGGGCTGCCAGGTCCCTGCAGGTGTGCGGTGTGGCCGAGATCCTTCGCCTGCGAGCTCAGGATGACACGGGAGAAGGGATGACACCTCGGACCAGCGTGGCTGGGGACCGAGGAACTTCGTCGAGACTCAGCGATGACGCGCAGAGGTGCACCCTTGGCTGTGAATGAGAACACAACGAGGCGTGCTACCAGTTCGTCTTGCCGGACCGTTCGGCTCGCTACGAAATCCGGAGCGCGGTCCGCATCTTGATCCGCGTCGCTGGACTGCGGAGGAGCACGAAGGCGCAGACAGCCAGGCCCAGGAAGCCGAGCGTCATGGGCAACGCGGACATGGCCGCGTGGTAGGTCGTCTCGAAGTCCGCGAGGTTTGCGCGGAAGGCGTAGCCAAGCATGAGCGGGATGCCCGCCCAGATCAGGGCGGCGATCGCGGAGCCCAGCACGAAGTCGCGCAGTTTCAGGCCAACCAGCCCCGCGCCAACCGTTGTGCCCATCCGCACGAAGGGGATCAGGCGCAGAACCGCGATGGCCGCCACGTCACGCCCACCCAGGCGGCGACGCCACTGCTCGAAGCTGGCCTGGACGCGCGCCTGGCGGTCGCTGGCGATCCGCTCGAGCAGTTTCACACCCCCGGTGCGAGCAACCCCATGCAGGACCAGCGTGCCACCGAGTTCCGCCAGGGCCATGACCAGGATGACCGGAATCAGCATCTGCCAGGAACTGACCAGGTACGCCCCGGTGAAGAGCATGATCAGTTTCACGGGCACGCCAGTGGGGACGCCGGTAGCGGAGGCGAACATGACCAACGTCACGATTGGCAGGCCGTAGCCGATCAGGGTGGTGAGCAGAGCAGCGTCGATAGCTGACCCCCTTGCCAGAATTTGCTTTGGTACAGGGGATCAGGATACTTCCGGGCGCTCCTCGACCGGTGGCACCACTGGCGCGTCTTTCCGGCACGATGGTGCATCCGTTGAGAGGCCAGCGCCGCGGCGCGCGCGCTGAAGCATGCTGGTGCGCACGGCTTCCACCCCGGGTAGGTGGCGGAACGGCAGCAACCAGGAATAGACCGACTGCAGGAGGGGCACGCTCCCCGGCACCGGCACTGGCTGAGGTCGCTCCACGGCCACCGTCCGTCGTGCGCGAATGGCCGTGACCAGGTCCTCAGCCGAGGAGCCCGGAAAGAGCGTGGCCTGGGCGCCAATCTGGCGAGGCAGCAGATGGCTGTCACTGTTGCCGAGCACGGCCAGCTTGTACTCGCGCGCGGCCCGCTCGATACCCGCTGTCCTCCGCCCCTTACCTCCAAAGGGAAAACGTGATTCGATGGCGTCCGGCAGCAAGCCGGCGCGCGCCATCTTCCGCAACTGGTGCCGCCAGAGACCTGGCAGCGGATGGACGAGGATGACGATGCTGCCGGGCACACGACGTGCCCAGCGCATGATCTCCAGGAGCGGCGTGTCGCGCGGCGGAATCGTGTCTGGCATCGCATCCGGGAAAAGCACACCCAGGTGGACGATCCGTCCGCGCGCCGAGATCTCGACGCCCGGGATGACGTGCTGCGTCCCCTCGGGGTCCGTCAGCTTCCAGCGTCGCACCGTCTCCAGGTGGTCGTGATCCATGATGCCGAGGACGGCGATACGCTGCTCTTGCGCCGCCGGCAACCACTCATGTGGCTCCAGCAAGCCGTCGCTGCCGTGCGTGTGCAGGTGCAGGTCAGCCAGCGCGTGACCCTCGGGGATTTCCTGGGGTGGATCGATCCAGAGGTCGGTGAGCATCGCCCACTGCCCGAGGTTGCGGTCGATTAGCTCCTGCAATGTGCCCGCCATCCGCGCCATCGCTTCCGCCACGCTGCCGGTTGGTTCCTGCGGCGGGGTAAGGGTGATCTTCATCCGCCGGTCGCGCGTCCAGGAGGCGATGGTCGGGACGATCATGGCGTTCGAGGCACGAGCCAGGCGTACGGGCCCAAGGGGCATCTTGATCGTGCTGTCGAAGAAGGGCACATTCAAGGACGGGGTGGGCGTGGGCTCATCCACGAGGAGCACCACGATGCCGTTCTTCTCGAGCACGCTGCGCAGCTTCTTGGCCATCACCTGCGGCTGCTCGTGCACCGAGATGACGTTGACGCCGACCTCGGTAAAGTAGCGCAGGAACCAGTCCATGAGCGCCCCGGAGCGGAAGGGGCGGAACATGCGCACGACGATCGCCAGTTCGCCCTGGAAGCCATTGGCGGCCAGCCAACGCTGCGCCATCAGCCCAAGCATCGTGTACGGCCCGGCATGCCCCGAGATGATGATTAGCCCGCGCTGACCCAGATAAGGGCGGACGTCTTCCAGCCCCTCCAGGACCAGGCTGGAGTCGTCTGGCAGGCGATGCGCGCCGCGCAACGTGCCAATGACGGTGCGGAGGTGGGAGGCAATCTGCTGCGAACCGATCCACCAGGCGTGGATGGGATTTGGCTGGCGCCCGGCCCGCGCGTGGCGGACGTTGTTCAGCACTTCGCGACGGCGTTTCGTGAACATCGTCACGATGCCGCCAATGGTGGCGACTGCGCTCCAGAAGCTCCAGGGAATGAGCCAGGTAATCCGCGCCAGCACGACCACGACGGCCAGCACGAGCTTGTCCATCAGGGGTGAGGCGCCCTCTGCCTCCGGTGACGTTTCAGTCGCGGCCAATCCACGTTCTCCAGGCAGCGGGTCCTGGCGGCAAGTCAGGTTCAGCAATACTCAGCCGCGCCAACGGGCGAGTATACGCCTACGGCTCCAGGATGCGGTCGGCCCGGACGAAGGTGAACCCCTGGTCCCGCAAGTAGGAAATCGCGGCCGGCAGTGCAGCGTACGCCTCTGACTGTGCGCCAACATGCATCAGGACAATACGA
Source organism: Thermomicrobiales bacterium (assembly GCA_046328375.1). Lineage (GTDB taxonomy): Bacteria > Chloroflexota > Chloroflexia > Thermomicrobiales > UBA6265 > JACCXM01. Next base: position 117,904 of record JAXLWT010000008.1, on the reverse strand, counting down.
CCGGGCTGCGCGGTGTAGATGCAGTTGTTGAGGATTTCGTCCGCCGTCGCACCCAGCGAATCCCGCGTGTCACAACTCCAGAGCAACACCTTCGTGTAGCCGATGGCAGCCAGGTCGCGCAACGACTGCTCGTCATAGTCCCCGTACGGGGGACGGAACCAGGGCTGGAGCTGGTAGCCGCTCAACTCCAGCACGGCCTGTTCGGTCAGTTGCAACTCCTGCCAGCGCTCCTCAGTCGTCAGCGGCGCCTCCTGCGTCGTCACTCCGGTGAATGAAGCGTGCGTCCAGGAGTGATTGAAGAGCATATGCCCCTCATCAATCATGCGTTGCAGCAGATCCGGGTTCTCCTGTGCCCACCCACCCATGATCCCAAAGCTGGCCTGGATCCCTTCAGCCTGCAGCAGATCAAGGATCTCTTCGGCGTAGCCCCGGTCTGCTCCAGCATCGAAGGTCAATGCGATCTCGCGCCGCCCACTGTCGCCGTACTCGTAGACCTGGGCCGGTCCGGCGGTGGTATCGCTTTCGGCAACTGGAGGCGCGGTCGGGGCGACAGTGGCCGGGACACTTGTGGGTGGAATTGGTGTCGCGGTAGGCGGGACCGGAGTGGCCGGGACCGGAGTTGCTGTCGGTGGCAGCGGCGTCGAGGTCGGCGGGAGGGGCGTCGCCGTCGGGATCGGCGTGGCTGTGGGAAGGGCTGGCGGTGTGGCCACCCCACACCCACTGATCAGAACGACGAGCACCAGCCCCAGGCACGCTTGGGAAATGTTGCCGGGAGCCAAGAACCGATGAGGAACACGCATCATGAGCCCGGATCTACTCCTAACCTGCACCCGCCATCTCGAACCGACTCAGCCGCAACAGCGAGATGTCGTGCCCGGTCTCTCCGGTCGCCGCCAGGTCGGCCAGCACTTCGCCGATAACGGAGGCGAACTTGAACCCGTGTCCGGAACAGGGCGACGCCACGATGACACGTTCATCTCCCGGCAGCAGATCCACGATGAAGTGTTCGTCCGGCGTGTTCGTGAACATGCAGGTGCGCAGTGCGAGCGTTGACCCGTTCCCCTGTGGGAAGTAGCGCCGTGTAGCCTCGCGGAGGATCATCTCGTCGGTCGTATCCGCTTCACGGTGGTAATCGTCAGGGTTTACCTGCTCCAGCCGGTGGTGATAGAGCCCGATCTTGAATCCAGGGACGTCCCACTCCGGGAAGCCGTAGTAGCGCCCTTCCGGCACCATCAGGTTGAAAACCGGGAAGCGTTGGGGAGCAAAGAGCGCGCGGTCGAGCGGCGCAAACCAACCCAGCACCTGCCGTTCCGGCACTGCCAAGTCACGCAACGACGGGACGAGCGCACCTATCCAGGCGCCGGCGGCCAGCACCAGCTTCTCCGCTTCGTAGGCGCCGTGATCCGTGATCACCCGCACGCCGCCGTCCCCCGCCTCCCAGCCGAGAACACGCTCCCGGGCGTGGATCTCCGCCCCGGCCGCCAGCGCGCCGTTGACGTGCGCGCTGATGCACTGCTCCGGGAGCAGGAAGCCGCCTCGTGGCTGAAAGAGCGCCAGGTGATCCGCCGGCAACTGGTAGCCGGGGTAGCGCTGGGTTAACTCCGCCGAGGTCAGCACTTCATACGGAAGATCCCACTGCTGGCAGGATTCCAGCGAGCCGGTGAACACAATCTCGTCTGGTCCGCTGGCATCGATGGTGCCGGTGACCTGCAACAGCCCCCGGCCACTCTCCGCCGCCAGGTCGTCCCAGAGCTCGAAAGCGCGCAGCAGGAGCGGCACGTAGGAGGGATGCTCGTAGTAGGCCAGGCGAATAATGCGTGTGATGCCGTGGGAGGAGCCCATGGCGTGGGGAATATCGAAACGCTCAAGGCCAAGCGTGCGTAGTCCACGCCGCGCCAGGTGGTAACAGGCGGCCGATCCCATGCCGCCAACCCCGACCACAATTGCATCGTAGCGGCGTGTCACAATCCCCTCCCAGCCAAGGTGAGCGCGTTGTGACAAGGGTAACGTAGTCAGCACGGGGGTGAGATCGTCACATGCGCCTGACCGTTCTCGGTGGAAGCGCCGCCAGCCCGAACACCGGCGCCGGGTGCGCCGGGTTCCTGGTGCAGCGCGGCGACACGAACATCGTGCTTGACCTGGGACCCGGCACGCTCCAGGAACTGCGGAAGCACGCGGACTTCCGCACGCTCTCGGCCGTGATCATCTCCCATATGCACATCGATCACATGCTGGATCTCCTCGCGCTCCGTCACGCGCTGGCGTACAACCCTGTCGCCGCGCCGGGGCCGCTGCCTGTCTGGCTACCTCCGGGTGGTACGTCCACGCTGGCGCAGATGACTACCCCGTTCGATCTCTGTGACGACCCGGGCACATTCACCTCAACCATCACGGTGCGTGAGTACGACCCGGAGACACGACTCAAGATCGGGGACCTGGACGTGCGCTTCCACCGCACCGTGCACATCCTGCCGGCCTGGGCCATGCGCGTCTCCGCGCCGGAAGGAGACCTCGGCTACACCGCCGACGGCGGCCCGACCTCATCCTGGGATCACCTACTGCGTGGCGTTCGCGTCCTGATCGCGGAGGCCACCCTGCTGGACCCTGGTGAGCGCCCTGTCACGCACCGCGGCTCCCTGACTGCCGCCGAAGCAGGCGAACTCGCGCAACGGTGTGGTGCAAAGACACTGCTGCTGGCGCACATGTGGGAGGAATTGGGCTTCGAGGTCGCTCATCAGAAAGCGGCATCGGCATTCCCGGGTGACATTGTGTTGGCCCGGCCCGGATTGGCGCTGGAGTGGTGATGGTCGCGAAGCAGGATCGTTCCGACAGGCTCAGTTCCCACGTGTCGTGAGCAACTGAGCCTGTCGCAGGGCATTCCCAGGTCGACTGTCTCCTAAACAGGACAGGCCTCTGCCGGCGCCGGGCACTGGCCGCTGAACGTGCCCACACACTGCGCGTTGAGCGGCAGGTTGTCGCAGACGAGCGCGCCCGCTTCCACCGTGGCGGACCCAGTGAAGGCTTGAATGCCTCCGCCGTTCGAGCTGGCGATGTTTCCGGTGACGCGGGCGCCACTGCGCACCGTCACCGTAGAAAAGCTGGCTCCCATGCCGGCGCCGAGCGTGGCCGTGTTCCCGATCACCCGGCTCCCGGACTCGAGCGTGACCGACCCGCCTGACGCATAGATGCCACCGCTGTTGGAGTTACCTATGTTCCCATCTCCCGGGTTGGGTCCTCCGACCAGGCTGCCATCTTTCAGGACGATCGTTGCGCTCAGCGAATAGATCCCGCCGATTTCGCTCGTTCCCTCATTCCCGCTGATCCGGCTTCCGGAGCCCATGGTGAACGGGCAGCCGAACAGGCCTACCCCGCCCCCATGAGAAGCCGTGTTATTGCTGATCTGGCTTCCGTCATGCATGGTCGTTTCGGAGGTGTTCCAGGCATACATCCCTCCGCCATCATTGTTCGCGTGGTTCTCGGTCAACCGGGCGCCCGCATAGAGATCAAGCGTCCCGTTGGAGAAAATCCCACCCCCGCGATCTGCCTTGCACTTCGTGACTTCGACTCGACGCAAAGTGAGCGCACCGTCGTTCCGGATTCCCGCGCCAAAGTTCTCTGTTCCGGTCGCAAAGCCGCGCTTGATCGTCAGGTCTTCAAGTTCAACCACCGCGTTCGCGTCATCGATCCACAGCACGCGCACGGCGTCATTCCCATCGAGGATGGTCTGCCCCACGCCCGCACCCTTCAGCGTCATGTCATCGCTGACGGTGACGGTTGCCGTGATGTTCCATGTCCCCGCGCACAATTCCAGAACCCCACCAGGATCTGTGGCGTCGATCGCCGCTTGCAGTTCGCTTGTCGTCGTGACAGGCAGACAGCCGCACACGCCGCAGTTCACCGTCTGCTGGCAATTGTTCAGGACCGACCCGCACGTGCTTGCGCAGGTCACGGACTTGGGGTCCGGCGTGCAGGCGCCATCGACACACGCGCCGTTCTTGCACGTGTTTCCGCTCGGGCAGGCACGCCCGCAACCACCACAATGGGATGAGTCGCTCTGCACGTTTACGCAGAGCGTCTTCTTCTTCTTGCCCTTCTTGACGGAGCATCGGGTCAGTCCGCCCTTGCAGGTCTTCTTTTTCTTCTTCGCTTCCAGGTTAATTGGCGCCGCGGCAATTGCGGCCACCGTAAGTCCGGCCCACCCGGCCAGGCTGCGGCGCCTCAGTCCCGTGGCGAGGTTGCGCGAAAGACGATCAAAGGTCTGCTGGTCCATCTGGCCCTCCGGGTGCGCAAAACTGGCGATAACTCCGCCGGCTACTGCACACCACGATATGGGCTGACCCTGACTCCTACATCCGCGAAATCCGCCACATTTCGCCAGAATCGGGGTGATTTCCCTCCGTGTGGATTAACGTTTCGGGCAAGATGTTAAAGCCGGCGGTTCGGCAGGTGGTCCCCAGACGAGTCCGCACCCCATCCCTTCCCCCAAAATCAGCGATCATTGCAGACCGGTACGGCGGTCGACAGGCAGGAAGGGCACAGATCTTGGCAAGCGCGAAGGCACGGAAGATCCAGGAACTGCGCGAGGCGCGCGGCTACTCCGTCGAGGAGGTCGCCCACCGGATGGGTGAGACGCCCGAGCGCGTGCGGGCACTGGAGGCGAGTGACGCGGATCCAGACGAGGGTGTGCTTTCGCAGTACCTCGACACGCTCGGCATGTCCCAGGACGAGAAGCGCAAGGTCTGGGACGACGAGAAGCACGGATAACTCGCGAGCGGGCCGGCCAGGTGGCCGGCCCGCACATCTCGATCACGAAGCGGAAACCGTGTCCGCTCGATAGCCTCGAGCGGACACGGTGTCGACTAACTCGCTTATGCGGCCTGGAAACGCCGCAGGAAGGTGCGCAGCCGCTCACTGCGGGGAGCGCCCAGCACCTCTGCGGGCGGGCCCTCTTCCACCACCACTCCACCGTCCATGAAGACGACGCGGTCAGCAGCCTCCCGGGCAAACATGATCTCGTGCGTCACCACGATCATGGTCACGCCGTGGCTGTCCGCGAGATCCTTCATGACCGCCAGGACCTCACCGACCAGTTCCGGGTCGAGCGCCGAGGTCACCTCGTCGAACAGCACCACCTTCGGCTGCATCGCCAGCGCGCGAGCGATTGCGACACGCTGCTGCTGCCCGCCAGAGAGTTGCGCCGGGTAGGAGTCCGCCTTCTCGGCGAGACCCACGCGTGCGAGCAGTTCCCGCGCTCGCTGCTCCGCCTCATCCTTCGAGACGCCCAGCACTTTCATCGGGCCAAAGGCGACGTTCTTGAGGGCGGTCATGTGCGGAAAGAGGTTGAACTGCTGGAAGACCATGGCGGTCTCGGCCCGGACGCGGGCGATCTCCTTCTCCGGGGCTGGCTTGAGCTTGCCATTGCTTTCCCGGTACCCGACGAGATCCTCACCGACATAGATGCGCCCGTCGTCATACGGCTCCAGGAAGTTGATGCAGCGCAGCAATGTCGTCTTGCCGGAGCCGCTGGGGCCCAGGATGCAGACGACTTCGCCGCTGCGCACCGTCAGGGAGACGCCCTTGAGCACCTCCAGGTTGCCAAAGCGCTTCTTGACATTCTCGATACGGACCATGGCCCGTGCGTCAGACATCGCGATGCTACTTCCTGGTTACGCCGACGGACTCAGGCGGCCAATCCACGGCTGGCGCGCCGCTCCAGCCAGACACCAAAGCGCGAAATCGTCAGGTTGATGACGACGTAAATCGCCGCCGCCGTCAGGTAGAGCGGCATCGGGTCGCCGGTGCGCTCCGCCACCTTGACCGTGGCGAACATGAGGTCGCTGACACTGACCAGCACGACGAGCGAACTCCCCTTGACCATCTCCACCGCCGTGTTGACCCAGGGCGGCAGGAGAACTGGCAGCGCCTGGGGCAACACCACCCAGGTCAGGCTCGGCCAGAAGGTCAATCCCAGCGCCTTGGCAGCGTCCGTCTGTCCTCGCGGCACGGAGGAGATACCACCCCGGATGATCTCGGAGATGTGCGCACCGGCAAAGAGGCTGAACGCCACGACCGCCGCCTGGAAACCAGAGATTTCCAGGTTGAGCGCGGGCAGCCCGTAAAAGATGAGGAAGATCACGACCAGCAGCGGCGTGCCGCGAATGATATCGACGTAGATTCGCAAGATCGCGCGGAGCCAGCCCGGGCCGTACAGCAGGCCGATCCCGCCGAAGAGCCCGATGATGGTGCCAAACAGGATGATGAGGGCCGAGAGCTGCAGCGTCACGGCCAGGCCGCGCATCAGCAGTCCGAAGTTGTCAATGACGACCTGCATGGCTGTCTACACCGACCAGCGAATGCGCCGCTCGAGGAAGCGCAGGATTGCGGCGATACCGAAACAGGTGATGATGTAGAGAGCTCCGGCCGTTGTCCAGACCTCGATGACCCGGTAGGTATTGGTCGAAATTTCCCGGGTGGCAAAGGTCAATTCCGGTACCGCGATAGCGGCTGCCAGCGACGTGTCCTTGAACAGGGAGATGAACGTGTTGCTGAGGGATGGCAGCACGGTGCGGAACATGATCGGGATGGTGATGTACCGCGCAACTCCCCAGCGGCTGAGCCCAAGCGACTGCCCGGCATCGAGATACCGCCGGCCGACCGCCGTGATGCCAGCCCGGAAGATCTCCGCCAGGTACGCGCCGGCGTAGATCGCCAGCGCGACAATCGCGGACTGGTCGCCGTCCAGGATGAACTTGCGGGCGACGTCAGGCGGGAAACTCTTGAGCGCGGCGATTGGTACACCAAAGTAGAGCAGGAAGAGCAACAGCAGCAGCGGCACATTACGAATGACTTCGACGTAGAACGTGGCAAGTGTTCGCAGCGGGGCCACGCGGGACGTGCGTGCGAACGCCAGGAGCAGCCCGATTACACAGCCAATTCCCAACCCGAGGACTGCCAGCTTCAAACCCAGGAGCAGGCCGTCGATGAGCGCGGGGAAATTCTTGAGAACGATATTCCAGTTAAGGTCGTACACAGCAGTCTGATATCTCGCCAGAACTCAGGGATGCAACTCGCGTGCAACGTGAGGCGCGATCTCAAGCCGTCGTGCCTCACCCGTGCGACGAGAGAGATGTGGGCAGCACGCTGCCCGCATCCCATCTCGCGATCCGGTTACTGGAATTCCACCGGGAAGCCCGCCGGTGGCGGCGAGAGCTCCACGCCAAAGTTGTCCAGGAAGGCCTTCTGGTAGTACGCGAAGTCGAGGCCCGCCAGGTACTGCTGCAGGGCTGTGTTCACCCAGTTGAGCCAGCGCTGGTCACCCGGCTTGACCGCAAACGCGTACGTCTGGGGCTGCCAGGAGTCGATACCGACCTTGTACTGGTCTGGCGCCTGCGCCGCCTTGAACTGCGCGGTAGAGAGGTCAATGGCCGTTGCATCCACACGCCGCGAATCGAGCGCCAATACTGAGTTGGCAACCGAGTCGAACGTGGAGACCTCCGCATCCGGAACGCCGTTGTGAACCATGTCCACCGCGGTCGCGTTCTCCAGGATGGCGATCTTGGCGCCCTTGCCGGTGATGTCCGCCGTGCCGGTGTACGGCGAGTCCGCTGGCAGGAGCAGGGTGACCGCTTCCCGGTAGTAGGGCACCGTGAACTCCACCTGCTGTGCGCGCAGTGGCGTTACGGTCATGAACTGGCAGACGATGTCGATCTTGTCCGAGAGCAGGTTCGGGATGCGGGCGTCGGACGCCTCGACCACGAACTCCAGGTACTTGGACCACTCGTTGCGATCTGCCAACTGCTCATCAGTGAGTTCGAACAGGCCACGCGCGAGCAGCTTCGCCATTTCGATGTCGAAGCCGATCAACTGCCCATCCGCATCCTCATAGTGCCACGGCGGGTTCGTGGAACCGGTGCCCACAACCAGCTTGCCGCGGTCCAGCACCTGCTGCAGGCGACTCTGGCCGGCATCCTGCGCCCGCACGACCGGAGCTGCCAGGCCACCCGTCACCACGGCCGCCCCAGAAAGTGCTGCGCCGCCCTTCAGGAATCTTCGCCGGTTCGTGTGTTCGGAAGAACCAGAGGTCACGATCCTCCCCTTTCACGCTATTGCCTCGAACGGCCATGCCTGCTGCCACGCAACGATGTAGCGAGCAATGCAACCGGCGGAGCATATCGCACTTTCTTCGTTTTCGCTGCGCATTCTCCACGCGTCGCTGATACGATTCCCGGACAGTGCGGGCAAAGAAAACAGAGGAGCGCTGCGTGTCACCAGAACAGGACCACAAGACGTACGACACCCTGATCACCGGTGGTCAGGTTGTCGATCCTGCCGCCGGGTTGGTTGGGCAGTACGACGTCGCCATCAACGATGGCCGCATTGCGGCGGTGGAGGCGGGCATCAACCCCTCCACTGCGCGTGAGGTGATCGACGCCAGCGAGGGAATCGTGACCCCTGGGCTGGTCGATCTCCACACGCACGTTTACTGGGGCGCAACGTTCTGGGGCATCGAGGCAGACCCCGTGGCAGCGCGTACCGGCGTGACGACGTGGCTGGACGTCGGCTCCTCGGGCGCCTACTCCTGGCCCGGGTTCCGCCGGTACATCGCCGAGCCGAGCAAGTCCCGCATCTACGGGCTGCTCAATCTTTCGTCCATCGGCCTGATCGCTCCCACCTGGGAGTTCTCGAACATCGACTACTGTGATGTCGATCTCGCCGAGACGATCGTTAACCAGAACCGCGATCTCATCCTGGGGATCAAGGCGCGCATCGACAGCAACACCACGCGAGGTGTTGGTATTCGCCCGCTCGAACTGGCGCGTGAGCTGGCTGACCGCGTCGATCTGCCGCTGATGGTGCACATCGGAGCGGGGCCGCCCACGCTGGCCGAGGTCTCGCACCTGCTGCGCCCGAGCGACATCCTGACCCACTGCTTCACCGGGCAGTCGATGCGCATCGTGGACGCCAACGGCACGCCGGACCCCGCGATCCTGGAGCTTCACGACAAGGGACTCGTGCTCGACCTTGGGCATGGCACCGGCTCTTTCTCCTACGAAACTGCCGAGGCGATGCTGGCGGCCGGCGTACTGCCCGATGTCATCTCCTCAGACATCCACCAGATGGCAATTCAGGGCCCAATGTTCGATCTGCCGACCACGCTGTCCAAGTTCCTGAATCTCGGCCTGAGCCTGCCAGATGTCATCGAGCGAGCTACCTCTCTTCCAGCGAAGGCGATGCGGAAGCCCGAGCTTGGCACCATTGCGCCGGGCAGCGTCGCGGATGTCGCCATCTTCCGCCTGGAAGAAGGAGACTACGTGTTCCGCGATATCCACATGAATGGTCGTCGCGGCAACGTGCGGCTCGTCAACACCCTGACGATGGTCGATGGCGAGGTCCTGCCGCGTCTGCCGGAGAGCCCGCTTCACCCGTGGGCCACTATCCCCGAGCACCAGCGCGGCGTGAAGTGGCCGCACGAAGAGCGGCTGTAGCGCCCGCGAGCAGGAATCACGGTGTGAGGGCAGAGCGGTACCGCTCTGCCCTCGCGTTCGTTTTCCCGGCATGTCGCTGGGGGTCTGCTGGGTGCACCAGGTCATGGCCGCCCTCGGCTCCGGGCGACGTTGGGTGCGCTCTCAATACGTGATGACGGGTGCTACGGAGTACCTCGCCACGAGGCTTCACCTGCTCGCACCGCTTCCCACAGCGTGTGCAATGGCGGGGCGTCCGCGTTAGCAATGCGCTCCAATCCGGCGAGCAGGGGAAAGCGGCGGCGAACTGCTGCGTCATCCCCACCACACAGGCGGCGGGCAAGCTGATGCCCGAGCTCGGTAACGGCGAATCCTTCTGTCGTAATGCCGGCTGCGCCCAGGGCACGCACGGCATCCGCGGCGCGGGAGCCAGCGCCGATGCGCTCACCCAGTAGCCGGTTTCTGCCGGCGGCGGCAGTCACCTGCAAGTCTCCCAGCCCAGCCAGCCCGTAGACCGTTTCTGGCTGCCCTCCCAGCGACACCACCAGGTCGCGCAACTCGAGCATCGCGCGAGGGAACAACGCCGCCCGCAGGTTGGCGTGCGACTGGCTGCTGGCCAATTCGGCGCCATCCACCATGCCAAAGCTCATCGCGAACGCGTTCTTCAGTGCCGCTGCGAGTTCCACACCCGCGATGTCGGCTGTCGTTTCAACGAGGTAGTCAGGCGTACTGAAGACGCGCTGCGTAAGCTGCAGCGCCTCTGTGGAGTCACTGCCGAACACGGCGGCAGTGGGAACGCCAAACGCCACCTCACGAGCGATTCCAGGGCCTCCCACTGCCACGATCGGCACGCGGGTGTATTCCGCGGCTGTTTCGGAGAGTCGCGTCACTGTCGCCCCAGTCCCGGCCTGATCCAGCCCCTTACTGAGGATCACCACCGCTTGCACGTGCGTGAGGTACGGGGAGATCTTCTGCATGACCGGGCGCACCCCGTGAGAGGAGACCGCCACCACGGCGATCTCCGCGTCGCTCAAGGCGCCCACGAGATCATCCGGGGAGAAAACACCAACGCCCTCAGGCACCCGCATGCCCAGCCGCGGGTGAGCCTCGCCCGCTTGCAAACCCGCGATGATGGCGGCATCGTGCGCCGTGCCCCACAGTCGGGCCTCATGCCGGCCAGCGAGAGGCGTCAGCATCGCGGTACCCATGTCGCCCGCCCCGAGAATTGCCACCCTTGCCATCCGGTATCCCGTCATCTCCCATTCGCCCGATTCCGAGTCGGCCGGCATCCCAACTGTAGCGTGCGTCCACCATACGTCATCCTCCATTCGACCGAACAACCCCCGGTGATGAACCCTGAAAAAGCGCGAACGTACGCCAATTCCATGACCGATCTCGCGCTACAAACCGATTGACCGGGAGGGGTGACTGCGGTATCATTTCGCGCAGGAAAATAGAACAAGTTTTCTACTCGCCACGTGTCAGATCGTGGCTCACGACAGACGCCCGGGGGCGCAATCCCGGCGCCCTGGAGGGATTTTCATGTCAGACCGTGATAAGGCGATGGATCTCGCCATTGCCCAGATCGAGCGGCAATTCGGCAAGGGCTCCATCATGAAGATGCGCCCCGGCGAGACCAATCCAATGCAAGTCGAGGCGATCCCCACCGGGAGCATTGCGCTCGACCTGGCGCTCGGCATTGGCGGCGTGCCCCGCGGCCGGATCGTCGAAATCTACGGACCAGAGTCGTCCGGCAAGACCACGCTCGCCCTGCACATCATTGCCGAGGCCCAGAAGGCGGGCGGGATGGCGGCCATCATCGACGCCGAGCACGCGCTGGATCCAGTGTACGCGGGCCGGCTGGGTGTCGATCTCGAGAATCTCCTGATCTCGCAGCCAGATACCGGTGAGCAGGCACTGGAGATTTCCGAGACCCTGGTCCGCTCCGGCGCGCTGGACGTCGTGGTGATCGACTCGGTGGCGGCGCTGGTGCCGAAGGCGGAAATCGAGGGCGACATGGGCGACTCCCATGTTGGTCTGCAAGCTCGCCTCATGAGCCAGGCGCTGCGCAAGTTGACGGGCGCCATCAGCCGCTCGAACACCTGCGTCATCTTCATCAACCAGTTGCGTATGAAGATCGGCGTGATGTTCGGGAACCCGGAAACCACGACCGGTGGTAACGCCCTGAAGTTCTACGCCTCGGTCCGCATGGACATCCGGCGCATTGAGACGTTGAAGAACGGAACTGACTCGGTTGGTTCCCGCGCCCGGGTGAAGGTGGTCAAGAACAAGGTGGCGCCGCCGTTCCGCCAGGCCGAGTTCGACATCATGTACAACGAAGGCATCTCGGTTGAAGGCAGTGTGCTCGACGTCGGGCTTGATCTCGGGATCGTCCGCAAGAGCGGTGCCTGGTTCTACTACGGCGAGGAGCGGCTTGGTCAGGGCCGGGAGAACGCAAAGGAATTCCTGAAGCACAACCCGGATGTCCTGGACGAGATCCGCAACAAGATCAAGGCGGGTTCACCGGAACTTTCGGGCCGGCTCGCCTTCGACGGCGGGGAGGCGGCTGCGGAAACACCGGTCGCCGCTGGCGTGGGCCTCCTCGACGAAGAGGAGTAGCGCAGGAACGGCCTTCGCCGTTGCTCACGATGCACTCGCATCAAAATCCCTCTCTCTGTCCGCAGGGAGAGGGATTTCTTGTTGACCTGGCATTCGAAGTGCCGACGACATCCATGTGGCAGGCAATCACGCCCCAGGACAACATACGTGTGCCGCGTACGGGCGCTCCAGAGCCTGCCGGAGAACCTTCCTCTCGCCGCCACCGCGCTCCGAGGGACCCTCTCATTCCCTTTGTCATCCTGAGCCCGCAGGCGAAGGATCTCGTTCTCCTCACCCACACTTGCACCGTGTACCCGGCTGCCACTCTCCTCACGTGTCATCTCGAGCTTGCCGCGAGATCTCAGGCTACCTGACCGGGGAGGAGCGACTTGCGTCCACGTGGCTCGGAACTACCTCAGGCCGATGCGGTCTGTGACTACGAGATCTCTCGACAAGCTCGAGATGACACGGTGGAGCAGCGGTGGAGGGGGAAATACTGCGCTGTGGGGCACCAGCAGGAGCGACGTTAGTCGGAGCCTCTCCGCCTCTTGACTAGGAATAACACCAGCGGCGGATACCACCCCTCACCTCTCTTGCTGGGGAACAAGGTCCTTCGACGGACGCCAGTTACGACAGCTCGGGTGGGTTCAATCCTCAGTCCTCCAGCCCATTCCGCGTACAGTAAAAGGGCCACGGCGATCAATCGCCGTGGCCCTTTTACTTCCCCCTTGCTGAATCAGCGGCTATCCAGCTGCTTCAGCCCTCGTCCCCCGACGTTCCCGCACGTTCAGGTTGGCAGCTACGCGAGACGCGTCGCGCCATACCAACGTGAGGAGTAGTAATCAGAATTGAGATCGCTTACCACCACGCCGGTGGACTCGTTCTCGGCGTGGACAAACTGGCCACTACCGATGTAGATGCCCGTGTGCGACAGGCCCGGCCGGAAGGTGTTGGCAAAGAAGACCAGGTCACCCGGCTGCAGCCCACTCCGGTCAACGGAAGAGCCCATACCGATCTGGGTGAACATGTCGTGCGTGATGTCCATGCCGAGCGCATTCTGCGCCACGAACTTGGTGAACCCGGAGCAATCGAACGCGTACGGACCTTCGCCCGCGTAGGCGTACGGGTATCCGACGTACTGCATTGCGAAGTTGACCATGGACTGGCCGCTGGCCGTTGCCGTGCCGTCCACGCCCGCGTTGCCGCGATTGCGGTTCTTGCCGCCACCCTTCTGGGCAACTTCCGTCGTCGTTGCGGCGGGCTCCCAGGAGATGTACGCGGTGTTGACGTAGCCACCCACGCCAGCGCAGTTGACCGGCTGCCATTCGCCAATGGCCTCGCCGCGGACCTCGACAGCCTCACCCTCGCCCAGCGTGGACAGCTTCTCGGAGCCGCGCTCAGCGGACGCCCGGCAAGCAACGCCCTCGCCGTTGGTGCCTGCGATATAGGCCGTGCCGATCGGCGCACCGTAGGAGTTGTCAGCAACCGGTGCTTGCGGCGCTGGCTCTACCCAGCCATCGGTTGCAGGCACGGCAGCCGTGTCAGGCTGCGCAACAACATCGGTGGCGACCGGCGCATTCGGATCAACCCATGATCCATCGGTCGTGGTTACAGCGTTGGGATCGACCCAGGAACCATCGTCAGTCGTCGTTGCGGCATTCGGATCGACCCAGGTCTGATCCGTTGTGGCAGGATCAATCCATTCGTCCGTCGTTGCCGGTGCGGAAACAGTGGTGTCTGCAACCGGCGCCTCGACGGCGGGTTCCACGTACTGCTCAGCCGCAGGATCGGTGACGGCATCCTGGGCCAGCGTGGCCACCCACTGCCCGGTCACAGGATCAACGTAACCGTTGGCAGGGGCCGCCGCAGTTGCAGCGTTGGGATCAACCCAGGTGTCGGCTGGCGCAGCCGCCAGGTCCTGAGGTGCCGCCGTGACCCACTCGCCGGTGTTGGGATCGATCCAGCCATCGACTGGGGCATTCGGATCGACCGCAGTCTCCACAACCGCGTTGGGATCCACCCAGGAATCGACGGCAACGTCAGATGGTGCAACAGCATTCGGATCGACCCAGGCGTCTGTAGCAGCGTTGGGGTCAACCCACGTATCTGCCGGAGCCTGCTGAGTGGCATCCACCCACTCACCAGTGTTGGGATCAATCCAGCCACTGACTTGCTGGGCGGCGTTGGGATCCACCCACTGGTCGGTGGCGACGTCCTGCGTCACCCACTCACCCGTGGTGGGATCAGTCCAGCCACCGGTCGTGTCGAGCGGAACGGCGTTCGGGTCAGTCCACGTGTCGTCCGTCGCCGTCTGGAAAAGCTGGAAGCTGTTATCCACCGGCGCAGCGCTCGAAACGCTGTCCACGGGCACGAAACCACCATCGACCGGGTACCACATGCTGCCATCAGGAGCAGCCAGGGCTTCCCCGCCGACGGTCACCCAGGAACCATCAGCAATGTCGTATGAGACCGGAGCATCCCACCCCGGTGCTGTGCGAACCGTCAGTGGTTGTCCCGCGGTAACGACCGCGCCACTGCCGGGTTGAATGCCGTATTCGGCGGCTGCCGGAAGCGGCAGCATCGTGACAATCATTGAACACGCGGCAAGCGCCGTCAGGCGTTGACGCATGGGTATTGTGCGAAGCAACAAGACCCTTCCCTCCATGTTTTCCAGCCAAGCAGCCCCTCGACTGGCCCGCAGGTGTCGGGTATTTCTGGAACCTGTGTTTCGCCTCCTGCGCTCGTTGGCCCGCCGCGCGGACCAGATAATGCCTCGAGCAATCCATCCCTAGCTTGCCGAGACAGAGAAACGGCCCCGTGTGGCGCTCATCCTCACCACCTACGGGGCCTGATTCTTCAGATGGTCATGGTCACCAGCGCGACCTGATAGTCCTGATTCTGGCACATAACCTGCTCAAGCATCTGAAAAGATGTGCCTTCCCGCATCACGCGGCTCCTGAGCCATGTGTCGTGCGGATCGCAAGCGATTCCGCGCCAGAAATCAGAGCCGGAACCACCCTCTGGCTCCGGACTAGCGCGACCTTATCAAACGGGATCATCGGTGTCAACCCTTTGCCAATACGAAACATTGTGCAGTTCTCGGGCATACGCTACGTCCAACAATTCAATGTTGCGTACGTACACCATTGACTATATGTAGAAATGCGTGATCACTTCCTAATGATCACTTGCCCGTCTCACCCGTCCAGCGCCGGAATCGCTCTCAGCGTCCCGCCGCTGGGCTGCGATGAGATCCAGCTCCTGCTGGGCCTGGTCGAGCCGTAACCGCACGCGTTGCTCATTCAGGAGCCACACGTCGCGCCGCACGGCTGCGTCCACGAGGCGCAATTCATCGAGTTGCCCAGAGAGCTGGCTGATCCGGAACCCCAGTTCCCGGTGGGCGTCGTTCAAGCCGTCGATACGCTCTGCCAGCCGCTCGTGGCGTTGCTCCAACGCCAGCCGCACGTCGGCAAAGCGCGCATCAATATCCCCGCGCATGTCCTCCACGCGCTCCTGTAACAACTCGTGACGCTCGACACCCTGGGACTGGATGCGGCTCAGCTCCTGGCGCACAGCGACATCAACCCCGCGCAGTTCCTCCAGCGCTGGGTCGATATGCACGATCGAGCGCCGCGTGTCGTCAATCAGGTCAAAGAGGTGCCCCAGGTCGGAACGCAACTCATCGATGCGCGCGGTAATCGTCTCGCCAGCCTGCGCCACTTCCGCGACGCGGCGCCGCGCGTCCTGGTCAACGATCTTGATACTGTCTTCGGCCCGCACGATATCCCGCCGCAGGCCGTCGGTCTCCTCGCGGGTCGCCTCGATCGAATCCCGGGCCTGGTGGATCAAGACCCCGGTGCGGTCGACATGCGCCGACAGGTGCTCAATTTGCGCCTGCAAGGCGTCGTCCCGTTGCTTGTATTCAGAGGTGTCATCCGCCTTCTGTCGCGCGGCTTCGATCAACTCCATGACATGAGCCTGGAGCGAACGAATCGGCCGGGTGAGGTCCTCGACCCGCGCGTCCATATCCACGATCTGTTGCCGCGTGCGCGTTTCGTCGATGGCCCGGGCCTGGGCGCTCTGCTGCATCTCCTGCCGGACCTGCTCAATGGCCAGGCGGTTCTGCGCTGTTGCGCTTTCGTAGTGCTTGAGGAGTTCTTCTTCCCGACCCTGCCGGCTCAAGACTTCACGCATGGCCTGCCGCAGCTCATCGACCTGGTTCTGCAACGCCGCCAGGCGCGCCTCGTCTCGCCGCCGCTCATCATCCTGGCGCATCCCGACCGGGTTGATCTGCCCCTGCCCGGTGCTGCGGTTACTCATGTCTACGCGTCTCCGTGGTCGTGAGGCGCGTCTGCGCCGAGGTCAGTCGAAGTTGTTGCAGCGTCTGCATTGTCCAGCACGGCCAGCGTTGCGGCCACGCTCCACGCCAGGGCCGGCGGATCGTACCCACCCTCCAGGAAGGCGACCATTCGCCCATCCGCATGTGTCTCGGCCACGTCACGAACGCGACGCGCCATCCCGGCAAAGCCGGCCTCCGTGACACGCATGTTCGCCAGGGGGTCAGCGGCGTGTGCATCAAACCCGGCGGAGATGAGCACCAGTTCCGGCTGATAGGCCATCGCTGCCGGGACCACGATCTCATCGAAGACGGTCCCATACACCTCATCACCGCCACCGGCGCGGAGCGGTATGTTGAGCGTGTAGCCACTTCCCTGCCCCGCGCCACGCTCGCTGGCCGCGCCACTCCCGGGGTAGAGCGGTGACTGATGGAGGGAGACGAAGAGCACCTGATCCGTCTCGTAGAACGCATCCTGGGTACCGTTCCCGTGATGGACATCCCAGTCGACAATCAGTACCCGCCGTACTCCACGCTCCAGCGCGTGCGCGGCGGCAACGGCGATGGTGTTGAAGATGCAGAAACCCATTCCGCGCTGCGGTGTGGCATGGTGTCCCGGAGGGCGCGCCAGCACGAAACTGCGCGCCGCCACGCCATCGAGTGAGGCATCAACGGCCGCGATACCGGCGCCCGCTGCCAGTGCAGCGACGTCGACCGAGTCGGGCTGGACCACCGTATCGGCGTCCAGATAGCCACCGCCCTGTGCTGCAAACGCACGGACACCGGCGACATAGCGTGGATCGTGGACGAGGCTCAGGGCTGCGTCGGTCGCGGAGCCGAACCCTACGGCAGGGCGACCTTGCTCCATTTCACGTGCGGAGAGTTCCTGGTCGATTGCGCGAAGACGCCGCGCGTTCTCCGGATGGCCGCCGGTGTCGTGGCCCTGGAACCGGAGATCACGCAGCAGGGCAACTCGGCCCGCCTCAGGCGGCACGATCATCACGGACCTGCAGTCGCAGCCGCGGAGCCATCAGTCGCAGGGGAGCTGCAAGCGGAGTAGTCGGACCGGCGGCGGCGTAAATCAACGCGCCAACTACCGGCAGGCAGAGGATGAAGAAGCCCCAGAGGACCTTGTTTCCCCCGCGTACGCTCCGCCGATGCTTGAGATCGCGCAGGGCCCAGACCATCAGGCCATACTGCACCACGGCCCAGAGCACCACCGCGCAGATCAGTAATGTGGTTTTCAGGTCAGGCATTAGAGACGCCTGCGACGCTGCTGCATGGGTCTGCCTCACCCTACATTGTAGTCAGTTGCAGCGCCGCAGCGCGGTCTGATGAGGCTGCTAGACTCAGCCGGTTTGCGGACGCGAGGGAAAACAGGGACCAGCGGGTGGACGCAGAGCAGCAGATCAGGCAAGTCCCGACGGAGAGCGCGTCCACGTTGGCGGCTGCCGCCGCCAGGCCGGCCGTTGACTTGCGGCGCTATTATGTCTTCCAGATTGTCAACGAGTTCAACTTCGTTTCGGCGATCTGGATCGTCTTCCTGCAGTCGCGTGGATTCACCCTCTCGCAGATTGGCCTGGCGGAATCGTTCTTCCACCTCGCTCCCGTCACGCTGGAACTTCCGTCTGGCTCCATCGCTGACATCCTCGGCCGCAAGTGGTCGATGGCCATGGGCGCCCTCCTGATTGCGGTCTCGACCGTCCTCATGTTCGTTGCTGACTCCATGTGGCTGCTGCTCCCGGCCATGTACCTCAATGGCGCCGCCTACGCCTTCCGCTCGGGCGCGCAGCAGGCCTATCTCTTTGACAGCCTGGGCGAGCGATCGGGCAGCAACCGCTTCACCAACATTCTCGGCAAGCTGAACGCGTTCGCGTACCTCGCCATCGCCGCCACATCCGCGCTTGGCGCGGCGCTGGCTGACCGAAGTTACGCCTGGCCCTTCGGTCTCACCGTCGGCTTTGCGCTGGCGGCAACGTGGCTCGCTGTCGGGCTGTTCGAGCCGGAACGCCCAGAGGAGGCACGGCAGACCATGGCGGGCGCCATCACCGAGGCACTGCGCATCGTCCGCGGGGACCGCTCGCTCCTGGCGCTGATCACCTTCATGGCCTCGCTCTGGACCGTTTCTGCCCTGGTCTACCTGTACGCGCAGGCCCTGCTCTCGGAGCGAGGCATGCCGGTCGCCCAGATCGGGATCTTTCTCTCGGCAACCACGCTGGTGACGGCGCTCGGCGCCTGGCTGGCTGGACGGCTCATTACGTGGCGCTCATTTCGCTTCTGGGCCATCACGTCGACAGCCGTGGTGGCCGGGTCGGGGATGGTCCTGGCCGGCGCGCCACTGCTCGTCGCACTCGCCGGGTTGCTCCTGGCGGAGTTCTTCGCCGGCTCCCTTGAGCCGATGGTGTCGCAGCGTGTCAACGACTCGATCAGCTCGGCGCAGCGCGCGACGGTCCTCTCCGTCGAGAGCTTTCTCTTCTCGTTGACGATGGTCTGGGCGTTTCCCCTCTTCGGCTGGAGCGCCGAACGCTGGGGTTGGCTCCCGGCCTTCACGGGCGCAGCCGCACTCGCCTGCGCGGTGTTGGTCTTTTTCCTGTTTGCTGCGAGAGACACCCCACGCCGCGACCCGGTCGACGTTTCCGTCTAACGTTCCTCGCCCCACACCGGCTGCTTGAGACCGAAGAAGCCAGCGTAGTCGGACGGCTCGGGCGAGATCCAACCCGCCAGGAGCTCCTGCGGAACGTCATACACCTCGATGCCGATGGGTTTGCAGGTTGGCAGGGGGTCCGCGGCATCCGGACCCCACATCGGAATCGAGAGGTCGCCGCCTGGACAGGTGGAAACGGCGCAGAGAAGATCGATCTCGGCCAGGAACTCAAAGTAGTCCCCGGCTTGTGCCGGGCTTGCTTTCATAAAGTAGCGGCCTTCGTCGTTCAGGCCCGTTACCTGGAAGATATTCAGGACGTCATGCACGTCTGACTCGTTCAGGTGGTAGGGCAGGACCGCGCGAGTCAGGTTCGAGTGGCAGTTGAAATCGAAGCTCTCACCCTCCAGCAACTTCGTGACGTAGGGATCACAGCGGGACCCCAGGAGATCGTGGCACTTGCCGCCATCCTCATCCTCCCCGTACTGGATTGTCTCGTGGGTGATCGTCAGCATCGGGCGCAGGTAGGGCAGCACGCTCCAGAGCCGGTTGAAATCCGAGAGATGGGTGCTTTCCAGTTGCCGCGTCCGGGCTGCCCAGAAGCGTTCACGCGGGTTCTGCAGGTTCCAGCAGTTGAAATCCACCACCTGCGGCCCGGCCACCGCCACCACACGGCAGACCTGTCCCGCCTGCATCGTCCAGGCGTAGCCTGAGCGAATCGGCACCACGTGCTCGTGAGTCAGTGTGCGGCCATCCGTCTCGGTGGCGATGCGGCGGTAGAACTCGCGGTCGATGGCGAGAGCTCCCGGCTCGGAGGGCAAATAGGTCCACGGGCGGCCAACCACACGTTCCTCACTTTGTTGTTACGTTGTCTTCGTAGCAGCCAGGCGCGTTGCCGGGTCGCCGCGATGATAACCGAGCCCAGAGACAGGCCCGGTGCTCTTCTTAGCCGGTGTTTGCGGTGACGATCACTGCCTGGACGTTGGCCCTACGGTCATCCGGCAAAGGAGAAGTAGCGAGGGTCGGGAGACTCCGTGGTGTGGGCAAAGGGAAGGAAGCGCACCAGCGCGGCGGTGTACTCCACCGGTACGTCGAACATCACCCAACCCTCGCGCGTGCCACCGGGGAAGTAGCCTCCAGCGGCGTCCGGGTGTGGGGGCGTGAGCGTCGCGATATCGAGCACCGGATCGCCGCTCTCGCCGGCCAGCACGAACGCACTGGTGGGGAACCAGGCCTCGACGCCACCATCGGCGGCGTTCGTGACACGGAACTGCAGCGCCACCCAGAGCGATCCATCTTCCGCCGCGGCGTCTTCCACCCCAAGTGCGCCTGTTCGGTAATCGACAAGGTTGAACGCATCCGCGCCCGTCACCACGTCGATCATCTCCACGGCCCACTGTTCCGTCACCGCAGCCTCGCCAAAGCCAAGGGCTGCTGCCGGATCAGTACCAGCACTGTTCACCTCCGCCACGCGCTGGGCTGCATCCGGCACCGACGCGCCATCTTGCAGGGCAAGCACCCGGTCAGCCCAGTTCCCCCCGATCGACACACTGTCGAAGAGCAGGAGCAGGCTGCCTTCATCGACGCCAGCACTGAGGGCAATCCAGCCGGAGGCCTCCTCACCTGGGCCAATCATCTGGTCTAACGGCGGTGCGGGCGGCAACGCACCCAGGAAGCGCCGGACCAGCCCGGTATCCCCCGTCAGGCCGAAATCGTCATTGTTGACCCAGAGCGGGTTCTTACCCACATTGCGCACCTGGAGGTTGACCGCAACAAACGTCGTGCCATCCCTCGGCTCCGAGTTCATAGGCGATGCGCCCATGACCGCCGTCACCGCGTCGGGGCCAGCGAGCACCTCCAGCACCTGGATCTCAAGCGGCCCCGCCTGCGCCACCTCGCCCAACGGCACGGGATTCGCGCGGGACATCCCGGTCCCGGCGGCTTCCTGCATCAGCATGGAACGAAGCGTCATAGTGATTCACCCTGATGACCTGCGTGCGCCGCACGGCGCTGACCCGGCGGCGATTGTAGAAGCGCCTCCCACGGGACACCATCACTCGAAGATGACAGTCCAGGTGGTGGCCGTTGCCTGCTGCAGGAGCAGATTGCTCGTCGCTCCTGGTGCCGCGGGGTTCGCGTTGCCCCGCGCGTCGTCACCCCATTCGCCCCACCCTTCAGCAAGAACCCACCCATCAGCCAGGGCAAGGTGCTGCAATTCCCAGGGCAACAGGTAATTGCAGCCCGCGTTCTCGTGTAAATGGCGTCGCCAGGACTCCCGAAAGATTGGCGAGAGGGGACCGGCGGTGCTCGCCAGCAGGCGGCCGCCGGGGCGGAGTACGCGCCGGAACTCGCGCAGCGCCGCGGGGACATCAGGCACAAACGGCAGCACCATCCGGGCGTGAACGGCATCCATGCTCCCGGTGGGAAGCGGGAGTTGATCAACCGAACCGACAGCCCAGGTGACAGCAGCCGGCGGCGCGAGATATTCGGCATTCAGTTGGGCCAGCCGGATCATGTCGGGAGAGAGATCGATGCCCATCACCAGTGCACCGCGTTCCGCGAGCGCGAGCGCGAACTGGCCGCTGCCACAGCCGACATCCAGCAGGCGCGCACCCGGCTGGAGCGCCAGTGCTCTCCAGATACGATCGATGTCGGCTGCCCGGTCAGCCGCCAGCGCGTTTGCGCTGGACCGGGCGTTCCAACCAGGGGCACGGGCGTCCCACGTCTCTCGCGCTGTGCGCATCCAGTTCTGTCGCACCGTTTCATCCATCACCCTGTTTCCTGCCCTCACTGCTGCGTACAGTACGTAGTGCTAGTCGTTGGCCGGGCGCAGGTAACGCCTCGGCGGGTGAGGATTCTCGCGTGCAAGATTTCCGTTGGCGGACCCTGGTGGCGGGCCTGGTGGTCCTGGCGACGTTAACCGCCTGTTCCCCAGCGCCAGAACCTGCCCCGACGCCCACCCCGCCGCCCACAAACACACCTGAGCCGGTGACCGTGGACCTGGAGGACGTCGGCGGCATCATCATGTCCAGCCCGGAGGCTGGCGTGGACAACGGTAGCGGCGTCTACGTGGTGACCTTCGACGCCTCGAAGATCGTCTCCCGTGTCATGCCCGCAGTCGTGACCGTCATCAACGAGCAGCAGTTCGACAATGGACTTGCCGGCAGCCAGTCGATCGAGGCCGGGCGCGGCACCGGCTTCGTGATTGATGGCTCGGGCAATGTGGTCACCAACGAGCATGTGGTGCGCGGCGGTTCCGGCTTCCAGGTCATTCTCTCCAATGGTGAGAAGCGTAATGCCACGCTGGTCGGCTCAGATCCGCTCAGTGACCTGGCCGTGGTGCGCATGGACGGGGAACCGCTCTCCACGGTTTCCTTTGGAGACTCGGACACGCTGCAGCAGGGCCAGCCGGTGCTCGCCATCGGCTCACCGCTCGGCGAGTTCACCGGCACCGTTACTAGCGGCATCATCAGCGCCCTGGACCGTGACTTCCCCACTGACGTTTCCGGCGGCGCCAGCGAGGGGATCTACTCCGACCTTATCCAGCACGATGCAGCCATCAATCCCGGGAACTCTGGCGGTCCACTCTTCGACCTCGCCGGGCGGGTTATCGGTGTCAACACACTTGGCATCCCCGAGGAACGGGGCACGCCGGTGCAGGGCCTCTTTTTCGCCATCCCATCCAACCATGTGGCGCGCATCGTGAGCGAACTCATCCAGAGCGGACGGGTCGCCTACCCCTACTTCGGCATCAACTATGTTCCGATCTCCCCGGACCTGGCCGCGCAGAATGATCTGAACGTGGACTACGGCGCGTACGTGCAGGGGGTGGAGCCAGGCGGCGCCGCTGACCGCGCCGGCATCCGCGAGGGCGACATCATCGTGGCCGTTGGCAATGACCGTATTACCGCGCAGACCACGTTCACCGAGGTGCTCTTCGCCCATGCACCCGGCGAAACGGTCCCTGTCACGATCAACCGCAACGGCAAGGAACAAACGCTGCAGGCGACGCTGGCAGAACGGCCACGAGGGTAACTCGCTGGGCTCAGCGCTTGCGTCGAGGCGTTCAGCCCAGGAGCCGGGCAAGAGCAAAAAGGAACCCCGCGCCCTGGCAAGGCACGGGGTTCCCCCTGATGATCCGGTTCGTCGCTACGCCGACGGGGATCCCAGCAACCGGACGATCTTCTCCATGTGCCGCGAATCGTTGCCGAGCAGCCCTTCGGACGCCTGGCGGATCGTGATACCGCCAGCGCCGGGGGCATCCCAGTCATCCGGGGTCATGCCACGCAGCATGGCGAGCGTCGACTCTCGGGCCGTCCCGAACTGGGACAACACCTCAGCCACCGTGTCGTCTGGTCCTGGGACAACCAGTTCCTCAGCCTCATCAGCAGCGCCGAGGGCCTTCAGCACTTCGGCCATGGGGGCGCCCCCGAGGCGATCCTTGAGGGCTTGCGAGAAGCGAAGTTCGTCGTCCCGCATGTCCTTGATGACGTTCTTGATCGTCCCCCGGCCCTGTCCCAACCGGAGCCGCTCCTCCGGTAGCGGCCGTATCCGCAGGTTCAAGTCACGGTAGGTGGCAATCAGGCCATTGAAGATTTCCTGGTCCTGCATCGTCAGTCCCCCGATGAAGCGGGCCGCACGACGCGGCCGGCGCATGCACGCAATGTTCTCAAAGATGCCTGATCGTACCACCCGTTGGCGGGAGCGCCAATTGGTTTGATGGAACGATAATCAGTCACAGTGACGATGCTAGACTGACGTACGGCGCATTTATTTGGCGTTTCGCGCACAGGGAGTTCATCGCCCAACCATGGACAGCAAATACCCGTCCCGTGATCGCATCGAGGTGCAGACTCCGCTGCGTTGTCCCGTCGATGGGCAACCGCTGGAAGATACGCTGGTGCGCGATATCGGCGGAGTAACGGCCGACCTGGTGTGGCAGATTCATGCCGGGCACTGCCCAGAGCACGGCTGGTTCCAGACTGAGGTGATCTCCCGGCCACCTCGAGAGATCTTCCCGGTCAACAAGCCGTTCGGCGCAGCGCGCCGGATGGTCGTGGATGGGCAGGAAGTCTTTTCCTTCCCCACCCTCTGGAACACCCTCACTCCTGCGCAGCGTCGGACCCGGGTCGACCCGTTTGAGCCGCGTTTCTGGCAGGCTGCGCCCCTGAAGCGGAAGTAACCGGGCGCACCCAGAACGCCGGCCACCCGGCCGGCACACGAGGAGCCAAGCACGTGCGGGGAGATCGCAACGCGGAAAAGACCCCGCGCGACACCGACCAATCAGCGCGAAAATCCACTTCAGCCAGCGGCAACGTCAGCCCCGAGCCTACCGCCACCGCGCCGGCAGCCGCGGTCGAGCCAAACCGATGGGTTGCGCTCACACCGCTGTCGATGTTGCTTGTCCTCATCGTTGCTTACGTTCTGCTGCAAATCCAGTTTGTCCTGGTCTTGCTGCTGATGGCGCTCGTCTTCGCGACCGTCATTCAAAAACCGGTGGATCGGCTGGAGCGGTGGCGGCTCCCGCGCCCATTGGCCATCCTGCTCGTGTACATCGGCATCATCGCAGCGCTCGTGATTCTCTTCACCGGGCTGGCCCCGGCTATCCGCGAGCAGTCACAGTTGTTTCGCGTCCAGGCTCCCATTTCTCTCGGCAACCTGCGAGACACGTGGGCCGGGAGCTCCAACGCCCTCCTGAACGGCCTGGGCCAGCAGCTCCTTGGCCGGGCTATCGCCTTCATCAATAGCCCGGCCTCCCAGAATGTCACAGTGCCGCAGGGTGCGGCGCTGGGCATCCTGACCGGCATAGGTGGAGGCGTCGTCGGCGTCCTGACCGTGCTGGTCATCTCCTTCTACTACCTGATGGAGCGACAGTGGATTCGCCGGATCGCTCTCAGTTCGTCCGCTCCAGCCACGCGCGTCCGTGTCATCAAGATCTGGGATGAAGTCGAGCAGAAGGTCGGTGACTGGCTGCGTGGTCAACTCACGCTCTGCCTCGTCATCGGTGTGACCGCCACCATTGGCTATGGAGTGCTGGGTATCAGCTTCTGGCCACTCCTTGGACTGTGGGCGGGCGTGACCGAGATCATCCCCATTCTCGGCCCGTGGTTGGGCGGTATTCCGGCCGTCATCATTGCATTGACACAATCCTGGGAAAAGGCTCTCCTGGTTGCCGGGTTTGTGGTCCTGCTGCAGTTGCTGGAAAACACAATCCTGGTGCCACGCATCATGCGCGGTGCAGTTGGACTGACGCCGTTGACCGTATTCATCGCCATCCTGGCCGGGACGGAGTTTGCCGGCGTTCCGGGAGCGCTGCTGGCGATCCCGGTGGCCGCGGTGATCCAGGTGCTCCTGTCCAACTACACGCAAGCGAGACGTGAGGCGCAACTGGCCGGGCTGAGCTCCCTGCCGGGATGGCGCTGGATGCGTGGCTCAGTGGCGCCACCAGCATTCGCACCCGCAACGCCCGTTCCCCTGGAAACACCCGCGTCCGGCATGGGTGGCCCCGGTTGGACGCCCGATCTGCTGGCCCGAGCTGCCATCACCAACCCGGGTGAGCGCGATGTGAACGGCGACACGGCTGTACAAGCGAATGAGACAGTGAGGGATGCGTGATGACATCGGTTGACACCGCCAGGAATGACGCGGAACGGGCCAGGCTGGCGGCGCTGGTCTCCCGGCTACGCGACGAAGATCTCACCCGGCCCCTGGCTGACGGTGAGTGGACCGTGGTCGATACCCTGGGCCACCTGGCCTTTTACGATCGGCGGTCTCAGGTGCTGCTGGAGAAGTTCGTGCGTGAGGGGGTGTCCCCCGCGCCGTACGACTACCAGACGATCAACGATGCGCTCCTGCCCATCTTCCGCCGCATGCCGGCTCGTGCGGTGGCGGAAGAAGCGCTCGCGGCCGCGGAGGCGGCGGATGCCGCCGCAGCGCGTGTTTCGCCAGAACTGCTAGAGGCAATCGAGGCCCGCAACGAGGTGATGCCTAACCGCTGGAAGCACCGGCAGGCGCACCTGGATGAGATTGACGCCGCCCTGCGCTGATCGTCCTGAACTTCATGGTGTTTAAACAAAGGGGCCCGGCAACGCGCTGTTGCCGGGCCCCTGCCGTTAAAGTGCTAAGGATGATTACTTGTGCTTCTTCTTACCCTTCGCGATCTGGATGGTCACCCTCTCAATCGCGCTGAGCCCAGTAGAGTCGGTGGCAAGATACGTGAAGCTGTCCGTGCCCTTGGCCTTCCCGTTCGACCGGTAGCTGAAGGAGCCGTCCGGGTTCACCGTCACGGTGCCCTTCTTCGCCTGGCCGGCGAGGCGAGCCGTCAGTGGGTCATCATCAGGGTCGGAGTCATTGGCCAGCACCCCTGCTGCTGGTACGACCAGTGGCTGTTTCGCTTTCACGCTGAAGCTGTCCGGTTGCGTCTGCGGCCCACTGTTCGCGGTGGTGATCCGCAGCGTCCAGCTTCCCAGGGAACCGGTTTCGACCGGCACGTTGTCCTGCTCGCGGATGAAGAGTGTCCAGACGCCATTCCCGTCAGTGCCGTTGAAGACGGAAAGGGCGGCTCCAGCGCCCGTTGTCGGCGCTGGCGGGGCAAACGTGTCAGGAGCACCTGTGTAGTCGTCGTCAGTTGGCTGGAACGTCCCGCTGACGAGGTTATCGGTCGCGGGCACCCGATCGCTCGCTTGATCGCTGAAGGTCAGGGAGTCGTTCAGGGCGTCATCACCGGTGTCTGACATGATCAAGGCTTTCTGCCCGCCAGGTGCCACCAGCAGGATATCCAGGTCCGACGCGGTGGGGTGCGAAAGCAGATTCAGCGAGATATCGACGTCGGCGACTGGTGCCTTGAGCCCGCTCACAGTGATTGACGAAGGTGAGGCCTGGCTATTACTGGGGATCGAGATACCCGCCTGGCTGGTGAAGGTCTCAATCCTCAGGGCGCTGGAGGCGCGGCGGGCGGCGACTGAATCGGTCAGTATGCCGGTGCTGCCGGCCAGGATCACCAGCGTCATCGCGAGACCGAGGCTACGTGATTTCCAGGAAACGGATGCTGTTCGTGCAATTGATGAGTTCATATCATTCTCCCTGCGGCCAGCAACTCGCGAGAGCCGCTGTGAGATGTCCTGGCGAAATTGGGGACTGGGGGCCAAGGCGTTACTTCCGCTTCTTCTTGCCCTTGGTGATCTGGATCGTGACCGTCTCCAGGTCGCTGAGGCCACCCGGATCCTTGGCCAGGTAGGTAAAGCTGTCTCTCCCCTTCGCCTTCTTGTTCGCCCGGTAGGTGTATGAGCCATCTGGCTGCAGTGAGACTGTGCCTCGGGCCGGCTCACCGGCCAGAACGGCTGTCAACGGATCGTCATCCGGGTCGTCGTCGTTCTCCAGCACCCCGCCCTGGTCAGTGACAGACTTGCCGGCACGCACGGTTGCGGTGTCTGGTTCCGCGTTCGGGACTCCGTTGGCACTGGTGATCCGCAGGCTCCACCCACCGGCAAGCGTGCCAGTGTTCCCCGAGGAGTCGTCGCGGATGATGAGCCGCCATTCACCATTGGCGTCCGTGCTGTTGAACACAGCGAGCAGAGCGCCCCTCGGCGCGGCGGGCCCCGGCGGCGTGAAGCTGTCTGACGACTGGAAGTTGGTCGGCTGAAACGTGCCCGTCGACATCGGTCCCGCGCTGGAGATCTGGTCGGGCGCCTGATCATCCAGCGTGAGCGTGACGTTGTTCGCACTGCTGCCAACGTCTGATGCCAACAGGGCACTCTGTCCCTGGGGACCAAGTAGGACAATGTCGAGATCGTTCACCTGCCCATGTGAAAGGCCAAACAGCGTCACATCGACATCGGCAACCGGGGTATCGAAACCGCTGACGAGAATGCTGGACGGCGTGGTCTGGTTCGCATCCGGAATGG
Source organism: Thermomicrobiales bacterium (assembly GCA_046328375.1). Classification (GTDB taxonomy): domain Bacteria; phylum Chloroflexota; class Chloroflexia; order Thermomicrobiales; family UBA6265; genus JACCXM01. The sequence goes on along the minus strand of JAXLWT010000008.1, from coordinate 89,965 downwards.
CAATTGCTGTGGGGTTCGAGAACCCCTGCACCAGTTGCGCGGACCCTCTCCTCGCCAGCGCGCTCTCGCTCATCCACGGCACGACGCTGCTGCCAGCGACCGACAGCGCCATCACGGATGCGAGGGTAACGGCGCGCCAATGCGCATGTTTTGGAGGTTGTTGTCGGGTGGTCATCGTCGTCTTCCTGTCCGGTACGGCGCTGCGTTCTCAGGAACCCCGCGCGCCGGCAATGTTGATCATCAGCACCGCGGACTCCTGGCCCGCGCGTGTCATCCATGGTGCCAGCGCCCTACCGAGAGCACATCCACCGATCTATGTAGCTTTGGAACGCAGGCTATGTAGTTCGCCAGCACGGCCTGAGGCGACCACGCACCAATGACCCGGCGACTGTGGTTGACACGAGAGGTCCGGGCCATACACTCAGGCGTATGCGGAACGAGCAGCGGTCCGAGCGGACCCAGGCGCCATGACCCGGACAGGGGCAACATCATCTGACCCAGAGCTGTCGTACGCCCTGGAGCGGCAGCATGGCCTTTCGGCGCACGCCCAGATCGAGGCCGAGATTGCGCGGCGCATCGAAAGCGGCGTCCTGCGGCCAGGAGACCGAATCCCGCCCGAGCGCGAACTCGTCGAGCAAATGCAGGTGAGCCGCATGACCCTGCGCCAGGGGCTCACCCGGCTGGTGGACCGTGGCTTGCTGGAACGGCAGCGCGGGCGGGGCACCTTCGTGCGCGAGCCAAAGGTCGTCCACAGCCTCTCCAACCTGACTGGTCTGCACGGCGAACTCCTCAACCAGGGGATCACCCCCACAGCGCGCCTGCTCACCCGGGCAGAGATTCCAGCCCCGCAAGCAGTGGCCGACCTGCTCGAGATCTCCGAGGGCGATCCGGTTTACTGGATCACCCGGCTCCGGCTGGGAGCTGGGGTGCCGATCGCCCATGAAACCTCCTACTTTCCGGCCAGCCTGGTGCCCGGGCTGGTGGAGGAGGATCTGGAGAGTGGATCGATCTACGAACTCATGGGCAAGCACGCGGCCCGCCCGGTTGGCGCAAGGCAGTCGCTGGAACCAGTGGTGGCAAGATCCGAAGAGGCGGCGCTGCTGGATATCGCTCCCGGCAGCCCCGTCATGCTGATCGAGCGTATTGCGCGTGATGCGCAGGACCGCGCCGTGGAGTACGCCAAAGACATCTATCGTGGGGATCGCAGCCGCTTTCTGGCTGAATTGACCTACAGGCAGAACGGCGGAGCCGACGAGAGCTTCCGGCGCTGAGGCCGCGCCAGTCACCCTGGAAGAAGCCGTTTCAACTTCCAGTTCACCGGCTGTTCCGTGATTGACCGGGTCCCGGTTCCCAGATTGACTGCCGAGAGCGCTTGACCCGAGTAGCTTGGTCTATACAATAGAGGCACGCGCACGACTCCACCCGGACGCGACTCTACAGGCTGCGAGAACCTTGATGAAGCAATTCATCACGCCTGGGCATGCGCCCGGGCGGCCGTCACACCCTGACAGCCTCTAGGCACTCAATCCCGGCCCACCTGATTCAGGCAGGCCGCATTCGCTTTCCGGGAGCGCTGCCATGTCCAGCTTCGTCGTGCAGTATCCACCCACCGTGCCCACGCCGTTGACGTCGTTCGTCGGCCGCGAGCGTGAACTCGCAACGCTGACCAGGCTGCTCTGCCAGAGCGACCTTCGCCTCCTGACCTTGACCGGCCCCGGCGGGGTCGGCAAGACGCGTCTCGCGATTGGTGTCGCCGGCGAGTTGCAGGAGTGCTTCGAAGACCGCATCTGGTTCGTGCCACTCGCTGCGCTGACCGATCCCGGCCTCCTCCTGCCCGTCATCGCGCAGGCGCTGAACGTGCGGGAGCGTGGGCGTCACGAGCTCCTGGATGACATTGCCCGGGCCCTGGGCGATGAGCCGGCGCTCCTGATTCTGGACAATTTCGAGCAGATCATTGACGCGGCGCCCACCCTGGCGACCTTGCTCACCCGCTGCACCAACCTGACCTGCCTGGTCACCAGCCGGGCGGTCCTGCGCCTCTCGGGCGAGCACGTGTTTCCAGTTCCGGCGTTGCCGCTCCCGCCTGCCGCACAGGTGTCGTCGCTCACACGCGCTGCCGCGTCACCCGCGGTCCAGTTATTTGTGCGGCGTGCGCAAGCTGCCCAGCCGCACTTCACGCTCACGGAAGCGAATGCAGGCCACATTGAGGCAATCTGCCGTAAGTTGGATGGTCTCCCGCTCGCCATCGAGTTGGCGGCCGCCCGCGTCCGTCACTTCGCACCACCTGAGCTGCTGGCGCGGCTGCATATGACGGACCAGGCGGCCATGCTGCGGGTCCTGACAGGCGGCCCGCGTGACGCGCCGACCCGGCAGCAGGCGCTGAGGCATGCCATTTCCTGGAGCTACGAGCTGCTCACTCCCCAGGAGCAGGGCCTTTTCCGTCGCCTGGCGGTCTTCGTGGGTGGCTTCACGCTCAACGCTGCGCAGGCTGTGGCCGCCGAGGTGTTCGACGCACCCCATGAAGTGGCGGATGGCATTGCTTCCCTCGTCGACCAGAGCCTGGTGCAGCCGGCCGAAAGCTCGCCCGGCAATACCCGCTATGGACTCCTGGAGACGATCCGCGAGTTCGCGCTCGAATGCCTTGAGGCCGACCCCGCACACCGGGAAGTGCAGGACGCGCACGCGGCCTGGTTTGCAGACCTGGCCCAGCGCGCCATCACCGCGCAGGCGCCAGATGAGCGGCCACCCTGCCTGTCGCATCTGCAGGCGGAGCACGCCAACTTCCGCATCGCACTCGTCTACGCGGAACAACAGGGCGACCTGAACCGCAGCCTCGGGATTGCGGCCTCACTCTGGCGCTTCTGGCATCAACGCGGCCACTGGCGGGAAGGCTACACCTGGCTCGTGCGTCTCCTGGAGCAGACGCCCACCGGAGATGGTATCGATCCCGCGATCTGGGCCATGGCCCAGGCTGGTGCGGGCTGGCTCGCGCACTACCAGAACGACCATGTCCGTGCTGAACAGGCGCTTGAGCGAGCGGCCGCGACGTATCAGCAACTCGGCCTCATTGACGGGCTCGTCGACGTGCGGAACTGCCAGTCTTTGGTCGCCCAGTCGCTTGGCGAACATCGACGCAGCGTCGACCACGGAAACGCCGCGCTGGCGCTGGCGCGCACGCTGGGTGATCCGGAACTCGTCGCGGAATCCCTGGGCAGCTTGAGCCGGGCAACTCGCGAACTAGGCGATTACGACCGCGCCGCGCAACTTGCCGTGGAAATTGCTGACCTGAGTCCCGACAGTGTCTCCCGGACGCGCGCAGCGGCGCTGCTGACCCAGGGGGATATCGCACGCGATCTTGGTAACAGCGCTGATGTGCGCGAACAGTGCACCACCAGCCTCGCCATCTTTCGCGCCCTTGGCGAACCGCTTGGCGAGGGGTTCGCGCTCCACAATCTGGCGGTCGCCGCGTTCATTGACGGCGATCTTCCCCGTGCTGCAGCCCTCTGTCAGAAGAGCCTTGCCATCTTCCAACGTGGCGACGTCCAGGGCGCGATCACCGAGGTGATGGCCACCTACGGGCCCGTCCTGCACGAGTCTGGAGACACGGTGTCCGCGCAGGCGACCCTGCTGGACGCTCTCCGCCTCTCCAACCAGGTCGGGCCACGCTGGGTTGTGGCCGCCGTCCTGGAGGCATTGGCCCGCCTTGCCGTGGATCTGGGCCACGACACAGCCGCTGTCAGCATGATCAGCCAGGCAAGCACGATCCGGGCACGCCTCGAAGTGCCGGTGCGGCCCAACTGGCAACCGCGGCTCGATGACGCGTTGGAACGTCTCCAGTCGGTCCTCGATCCCCGCGCCTTCGCCGCGGCCTGGCACCACGGCAAGAACCTTTGCCTGGGCGACATGGCAACGCAGCCGGACCTGGAGAGCCTGTTGCGCATTGCGGCAGGAACACCGGTTCAGGCAAAGGCGCCGCACGAGAGTCAGCGCCCTGAGCGCCGCGACACCAGCCACGGGTTGACTGAACGCGAACTGGAGGTGCTACGGCTGATTACCGGTGGGCACAGTAACCGTGAAGTCGGAGAGAAGCTGTACATCAGCCCGGCCACCGCTGCCCGGCATGTGGCCAACATCTACAACAAGCTCGGCGTCGATTCACGAGCCCGCGCCACGGCGTTCGCCTTTCAGCACGGGCTTACCTGAGTTGAGCCGGTGCGGTTCGACGAAGCCCCGAAATACATAGGGCTCTACATGATCCGGAGGATGCCCCTCCTCGCCTCCTCCGTCATGCTGGCAATCACCTGGTTGTGGTTAGCCAGGGTGCAGGCCACCTTCTCTTCGTGCCATGAAGCTTGTGGCCTGCACGCCCCTTTGCTTACGGAGCGCTGTCATGTCGAGTTGGGAACTGGATCCCGCGCTGTTCCTCTCATCCCGATTTCAGCTGCCAGCGCCCGCTGAAGAAGTCGCCTGTGTCATTTGCGCCAACCCCGCGATCGACGACCAGCCACGGTTGATCCGCATCATTGACGTCAATCCCACATCCCGCTCGTACAGTGACACCGTCGGTGAGATCGCGATTGGGCGCGGCGATGTGCGGCCCTGCGTTTCCGGTGCGCCAGAGCCAGACCGCTGGCAGCAGATTGCGCCGCGAGTGCTCCTTGCCCATGATCCGGCCTGCACCTACGGCTTCGTCAGTTCCGGGTTCAGCTTGCACGACCTGTCGTCAGCGGTCTCGATCTGGCATCGTGGGGATGATCCTGCAACGCCTGGTCCATGGGCGCCGCGCCAGGTCATTGCGATCGCAGACGAACCCGCCTGCGCTGAGCAACTCCCCACACTGCTCCGGCAGTCTGGCGCCGTTCCCGCGCTGATCACGGACATGGCGCTCAGCGCGGATGATCACTTCCTCTACGTCGCGTGCTGGGGATCCGGCAGTCTCAGGCAATTCGATGTCTCGAATCCGCTCCAACCCCGCGAAATCGCCTTCGTGCAGATCGGGGGCATTGCAACGAGAACGGCGCACCCCTCGCAGGCACGTCGCCTCAATGGCGGGCCGGCCTCCGTGACCGTCAGCCGGGATGGCCGCCGCGTCTACCTGACGAACGCCCTCTCGCAGTCGTGGAACAACGCGCTCTATCCGGACGGACTCCAGGGGTGGATGGTCAAGCTGGATGCCGACTCCTGTGGGATTTCCGTAGACCCGAATTTCTTTGTCGATTTCGGCGATCTCTGCCCACTGCGGGTGTGCTTACCGGATCAGGCGTGGGAATGAATGTGACACCCTCACGGCACCCTGCCGTCGGAAGCTATCGCCATGAGTGCGCTTGAACAGACGTTTCACCGCGCCTGCTACTCAAGCGCGCGGCTTCGGCGGGCGCACCAGCAGTTCGATCCAGCCATCAAGAATCTCAAAGACGTACCCGCCGACCGTGGCGATCGCGGGCGAACTGATCTCCCCCCAGCGCACATCGACGGCGTGGCCATCGACGATGATCTCCCGGCGGCCATCCGGGCTGAATGCTTGCCGCGGACTGCGGTAGATCATGCGGGCACCACCCACGGTGTCGACCGCGCGCTGGGCGAGTTGGGTGGCCTCGGTCTCCGAGAGCCGCTGCGGCGGTGTGTCTGACATCGGTTTCATGCTCCCTCGACACTGATCTGGATGATTTCAGGCAACGGCGACCGGCGCCCGCGTGGGCAACGTCTGCATCGTGCGCACTGGCGAGAACCAGATCGCCAGGAAGGCGGCGACGCCACCGAGCGCTGCGAAGACCATGACACCCCGGAGTCCAACGCGCTCGGCCAGGAATCCACCGATGACGGCGCCCAGAGGCACCGCGCCCCGGATGATGGTACGCATGGTGGCGTTGCCCCGTCCCTGCATGTGGAGCGGGATCACCGCCTGGCGCACGCTGAACTGGTTGATGTCATAGATGGGAATCGTCACCCCGGCCAGGAAGAACCCCGCCACGGCCATCAGGGTCGCCTGGAGCGGTGGGCCGCTGGCGAAGGCGGTAAGGAGCTCGCTCGGGACCGCCAGCACGACGCCGAGCAGGATGGCGTGACCCAGGCCAAATCGCTCTGCGACTCGCTGTGGTAGCAGCGATCCGAGCAGGTAGCCAACAGAACTGGCCATGAACACGACCCCGATAATGGTGGGATCGAGCCCAAGCGTCCGTGTCAGGAACAGGATCAGGACGGCCCAGCGCCCGCCATCGAAAAGGTTCCAGAGACCCGTCGCGAGGGCTGTTGCCCGCAAGACGGGATCACCAGTGACCAGGCGCAGCCCATCGAGCAATTCGCGCCAGAAGTGCGCCTCTTCGGTGCTGCCGCCAGGCGACGAGACGTGCTCGTCGGGCCGCATCGCAAAGAGCAAGATGGCCGACAGGAGGTAAGAGGCAGCGTCCACCAGAATGGCGAACGGCGCCGTAATGGCCTGCACCAGCCAACCGGCCACCCCGGGCCCTGCAATCTCGGCGACGCTCCAGCCGGTGAAAAGCCGCGCGTTCCCCTCTGCCAACCGCTCATCGCGGAGGATCATCGGCAGCAGGGACTGGGAGGCGATATCAAAGAACACGCTCAGACAGCCGACCAGGAAGGCAATCGCGATGAGCAGTTCGATGCGGAGGACGCCCAGGAGCCAGGCCACTGGCAACGCGAACAGGAGAACGCCGCGCACCAGGTCTGTGACAATCATGACCGGGCGCTTCGTGCGACGATCCAGCCAGGTCCCGGCCAGCAGGCCCAGCAACAGAATGGGCAGACTCTCCGAGGCCACCAGCAAGCCCATCTGGGCTGGGGTCGCGTGCAGGGTGGTTGCGGCAAGCAGGGGAACGGCCAGCCGCGTGACGGCGCTCCCGAACGCGGAAACCACCGCGGCGCTCCAGAGCCGCGAGTAATCCGCTGATTGCCAGACACCCTTGCGCCAGAACGCGATGCTCGCCGGCACGCTCACGCGAAGCGCGCGGGATCGAAGGGGCGAGCCAGGTCTGGGAGAACCCCGGAGGTCAGCAGGTCAGCCACGGTCTCACCCGTCGCAGGCGCCAGTGTCACACCCAGCATGGCGTGGCCACTCGCCACGGCAACATCACGGTAGCCAGGCAACCAGCCAATGACTGGCAACCCGTCTGGCGTCATGGGACGCGCCCCGGTCCAGACGCGCACGCCGGGGCCGCTCGTCGGCGTGGGGTCGGGCCAACCGCGGAGCGCCCAGGCTGCGCTGCGCGCGATGGCGGCAACCCGTTCCTGGCGCAGCGTGTGATTGAGCCCGGAGAACTCCATGGTCCCCGCCAGGCGGATCATCCCGTCCAGGGGGGTGATGGCCACCCGCGTCTCGTGCAGGTAGAGCGGCCGCCGCACTGGCTCCGCGAGCGGCTGGGGTGCGAGGTCGATGCTGTACCCCTTGCCCGCTGTGACCGGTACCGGGGCGCGCAGCGGGCGCAACAGCGACGCTGTCCAGGCGCCGGCCGCCACCACGATCTGCGAGGCTGGCTGGCGCAATCCCCCGGCAAACACGGCTGTCGCGCGATTGCCTGTCGTCTCGATCCCGGCAACAGCTGCATCGCGAATCTCGACATCGCGCTGCTGCAGTGCTGCGCGCAGTCCCCGTACCAGCGAGTCTGGGCGAACGGATCGCTCCTGCGGCAACCAGTAGCCGCCGGTAACGGTCTCGGAAAGGGCAGGCTCCAGGGCCCGGAGCGGAGCGCCGCGCAAGATGGGTGAAATCTCGAACCCAAATGCCCGGATCGGCTCCAGCGCCGCGTGGTCGTGCTCCAGGATCTCGTCCGAGCGGTAGGCAAACAGGAGCCCATCCCGGTGCTCCTCGTACTCCACCCCAGCGGCACGCAGGGCGTCGTAGAGCGCAAGTGATCGCGCCCCGAACGCGGCGGTGGCAAGCGTGCCTGCCTCGTAGGCCGTGGCGTTGCAGTGCTGCCAGAAACGGAGTGTCCAGCGCAGGAACTCCGGTTGCCGCAGCAGGCGAGGATCGATATAGAGCGGGCTGTCCGAGCGCAGCATCCAGCGCAGCGACGTGGCAATCAGCCCCGGTGCAGGCACCGGTTCCGCGAGCGTTGGGACAATCCAGCCGGCATTGACGTGGGATGCTGCCTGCTCCGGCCTGGTCCCGGCGTAGACGATGACCGGTACGCCCCGCTGGCGCAGCGCGAACGCGCTGCACAGCCCGATGACCCCTCCGCCGATGACGACGACTGGCTGCATGATGACCTGATTCCTGTCCCTAGACGAGGCGCAATCCGGCGCGCGGGTCGGTCGTCCGCGCCGTGTTCAATGTGCGGTTGAGTTCACCCAGCGACTGCCGCTGCCGCCCGTGTTCATCGAAGTTCTCCGGCGCCAGCCACGTCAGGAAGTTGGCGCGCAGGGCTGGCCACTCGTGGTCGAGGATGGAGAACCAGGCGGTATCCCGATTGTGGCCCTTGACGATGATGTGCTGGTAGAACGTTCCCTCATAGAGGAACCCAAGGCGCACAGCTGCCGCCCGCGAGCCGGCGTTGGCCGCGTTGCACTTCCACTCCATGCGGCGGTACGCCAACTGGGTCATGGGTTCGTCGATGAGCAGGAAGAGCGCTTCGGTTGCCGCAACCGTTTGCTGCAACCCGGGACCGAGCCAGATGTGCCCGATCTCAATCACCCCGTTCTTCTCATCAATGCGCATGAGCGAGGCCACACCCTCGGCCTTACCGCTCGCCTTCGGCCGGATGGCAAAGAAGAGCGGGTCGGTGCTGGCCTCTTGCCCGGTCAGATGGTTGCGTATCTGGTCTTCGCCGGTGAAGGGGCCATACGGCAGGTAGTCCCAGATGCGCGTGCGCTGCGGATCACCGCTCCCTGCCACGAACAGGTCCGCTGCGTGCCGCTCGACGCGCAGCGGCTCCAGCGTCACGTACCGCCCCTCGATCTCCTCATGCTGCGGCCGCTCGCGCGGGTCAGGATCGGGGACGGGTGCGGTTGAGGGCGGTGTGGAGCGACTAGGTTCCGTGGCCATGAATCATCCTTGCACGCAACGAGCCGGACCGCGCTGAGACTCCGGCAGGGTGCCGGGAGTGTAAGCGGCGAACGCACCCGCTGCATCCCCCGCACCGGATCGTCGTGACCAGGGCTGAGAAGACCTGTACCGCTGACTGATGACGCCCGGCGAGGTCTGCGCCGTCTAAAAAATCGCCTACGACCGTTCGCGGATCCAGAGCGGCATGTCGCACACGTGCTGGTACCCCAGGCGCGCGTAGACCGGTTGCCCGTCGTCTGACGCGATCAACATTGCGGGAAGCCCTGTCTCGACCAGGGTGGCGGTCCGGGCCAGGGCTGATCCGAAGCCACGACGACGCACCTGCGGCAGGGTGGCGAGGAAGATGAGATCAACCACGCCGTGGGCCACGTAGGCGGCTGAGGCACTCACCGGTTGGCCGTCGTGCCAACCCAGCCAGAACCGGAACCGCTCATCCTGGAGGATCGACGGACCGATCGCCGAACCCGCCGGCAATCCCTCGAGTTCAGGAACCGGAAACCCCTTGACCATGACCTGCTCGAAGTGATGCAGGTCTTGCGCGCTGCGTACCTCCGAGATGCGCAGGCCTGGCGGTGCCGGCGACGCATCCTCTGTGGGAGGACGCGCCATCAAGGGCATCTGCTCCACACAGACCCAGCCGAACGGGGTCAGGTCGGGCACCGGCCAGACCGTGAACATGAAAACGGTCCCGGCCCGCGCTGTCGCGTTGCATGCGAAGAAAACGTCCAGCGCAGCCATTAGCGACGGCACTGCGTCCGCTAGGGGCGGCTGCAGCAGCACCACACTGTTCATCAGACCAGCCGGGCGACCCACGTCGAGAGCTACCGCGCCAGGGAGGTGTAACGCGCGCCCACCGACGGAGTGCACCGTGCCCGTCAGCGCCTCAGCCCAGTTGTGACTGAAGGGGGACAGCAGGTCAATCCGGTGACTCATCCGGCTTGCCCCAGGAGCTCACGGGCCAGCGCGATCGTCTGCGGGAGGGAAGAAAGCCGGCCGCGCTCTGCTGCCATCATGCAGTCTGTGCCCGGCAGCTGCGCTCGCAGCGAGTCTTCCAGCGCCGCGCGCTCAGCCGCGGCGAGGACACTGGCCGGACCGACAACCTGCTCGCGCAGAGCGGTGACCGCCGCCAGGAGAAAGACGGCTTTGATGGCTGCGCCAGATCGGGCGGCAAAGGCAGCGGTCAGTTCGAGACATCCCGCAAGCCCGCGCTGATCTCCGCTACGCTGCCAGTGGTGCAGGCTTTCCTGCAGCCCACTGCGTGCGGCAGCCAGGTCACCTCGTTGCAGCGCCACGCGCGCCAGCACCTGCCAGGCACCCGCACGAGCGGACCACGCGACGATCCCCTCCGAGAGCGCCAACGCGCGGGCAGCGTGGGTGACAGCGCCATCCAACTTGCCTTGCCAGCACTGCGCCAGGGCGACGTTACAGAGCACGGTCGCCCGATCACGGGCCGCGATGTCGGGCGCGGCCCGTCGCAACGCGGCCTCGTACCGAGCTTCCGCCAGGGCGGCGTCGCCGCGGTCGATTGCCACCATGCCCAGTACCGCGTTGGCGGCAAAGGCTCCCCAGGTCTCGTCCAGCTTCTGGAACGCCTGCAGGGCGAACTCGATGTCCTGCTCGGCCTCGGCCGGCCGCCCAAGGCCCTGGGCGATATTGCCACGCACGAACCGCGCGAACGCGACTTCCCGCTCGTCCCCCAACGTAAGCGCGAGGCGATTGGCCTCGTCACTATGGCGCTCAGCGCGGCCGAACTCCCCGAGGTTGGTCGCAATCCAGGCGGCGTGCCGCAGGAGCCGGCAGCGTGGCAGATCCTGCTCCAGATAGCGACCCAACGCGGCCTCACAGTTCGCCAGGCCCTCTGCCCCGTGGCCACACAAGGCCCAGAAGCTGCCCAGCGTGTCCAGCAGGTGCACAGCACCCGGGACGTCATGCTCGTACAGCCAACTCAGCGCAACCCTCAGGTTCGCGAGGTCACGCTCCAGGCGGAGGAGCCGGCGATCGAAGCCGGCGTCTCGCCGCCAGAGCTGGGCGGTTTCTGCCGCGTGCTGCATCGCCACCGCGTGCGCCGCACGCACACGATCCAGATCTGGAGCGGCCCGTAGTCGTTCGGAGGCCACCAGGCGGATCGTCTCCAGCAGGCGGAAGCGTGCCTCATCATCGGGCGCGTTCTCCCGCTGGACCAGGCTCCGTTGCACCAGCGAGCCGAGCAGTGCGTAGAGATCGGCGGCAGGGTGTTCCGGGCCGGCGTGGGAGATCAGCCAGATCAGCTGCACAGCTTCCAGCGAAAAACTCCCGTCAAACACGCCCACCAGCTGAAAAAGCTCCCGCTCCACCGGGGAAAGCAGCGCCTCGCTCCAGGCAACGACGTTTTCCAGCGTTCGCTGGCGCTCGGGTAGGTCCCGCAACGACCCGGGCAGTGGGACGCGTTCGTCCAATCGCCGCAAGAGCATGGGAGGTGAGTACGCCGCGGTGAGGGCGGCCGCCAGTTCGATGGCGAGCGGCAGTCCATCCAACCGCTGGCAGAGCCGAATCACGTCGCGGGCATTGGCGTCCGTCAACGCAAAGTCTGGATTGGCGGCCCCGGCCCGCTCCGAGAACAGGTGCACGGCCGGGTACGTCATGGCCTCGACAGCTGGGATGGTGCTGACATCGGGAACCGGCAGCGGGGCAATCGGCAGGCAGCGCTCCGCCCGGATCATCAGCGGCTCCCGGCTGGTAACAAGAAATGCCGTCATGGGAAGGCTGGCTGCCAGCTCGGCGATGTCAGACGCGGCAGCAATCACCTGCTCGAAGTTGTCCAGCACGAGGCAGAGCCGCCGATCCTGCAGCCTCCGGGCGATCCCCTGCGGTGTCGCTTGTCCGTCTGAAGCTGTCCAGCCCAGAGCGACGGCCACCGCTGGCAGCACGTGTTGCGCGTCCCGCACCGCGGCGAGATCCACAACCACGACACCGTCCGGGAAGCGTCGCTGCGTCGCCTCATCACGCGCCACTGACAGCGCAAGGCGGGTCTTGCCCGATCCTCCTGGACCCGTCAGTGTGACGACGCCGGGCGACGGTTCCAGGAACCAGGCACGCACCAGCCCGAACTCGGCGCTGCGGCCCAGGAGCGGACCAGCGAACCGCGGTGCAAGGCGCGGCGCGGAAACGGCTGTTTCACGCCGCAGCTCGGCCTCTTCCGGGGACGGCTTTCGCGCCGCGCGCTGGATCGCCCTGCGCTCGTCCGGGGGAACAGCGAGGGCTGCCAGCAGCCGCTGCACCGTCTCCCGCTGCGGGCGGGTACGCACCCCACGTTCGAGGTCACTCAGCCCACGGACGCTGAGACCCGCCCGTTCGGCCAACTCAGCCTGGGTCAGTCCGCTCGCGAGGCGCCGGGAGCGAAGCAGGTCTCCGAAACTGCTGTCGAGGGGAAACAGATCTGGCGGCATTCGTGCTCCGGGCGTCTTCCTGGGCCAGCCAGTGTAGTTGAGCGCCGAATGGCGCCGGCGCCGCAGATCCCATTCTGATTGACGACCGAAACGTCGAGGCTGGCCCTGCTCCGTGACCGGCACGTGGCCAACTTGCGTGGGCAGTTCTGCCGGTTGCGCCTGTGCCCGGAGCCTCGACGGACATACGGTATGAGGGAGCAAGGAGGTACCCATGCTGCCCACGCCCCACACGTCTTACCGGTTCGTCGAACTGCACCATCGCCACCTGCGCGCCGAGTTCCAGCGGCTGCGGCAGGGCGAGAAATCACCCACTCGGCTGACGTTCAGTTTGCCGCCAGCGTGGCATGATCTGGGACACTGGGTTGCACACTGGCGACCCAACGTAAGGTGGCCGCGCGCCTGGCGTTGGTCATCCACCTGATGGACGAGGTGCATGAGCGAACGAGCTGCAGCGCTGGCTGATGAACTGCAACGCGCAACAGATGCCGTTGATCGCTTCATCGACGAAGTCTCGGATGAAGGCTGGCAGGCCACGTGCCCGGGCGAACAGTGCACGGTCGCAGCCCTGATCTGCCACATCGGCAGTGCCAACACGGGCATGGTGAACGGCATCATCAAACCCGTGGCCGAAGGCACTCCGCGCCCAGAGTTCTCGACCGAGGACCTTCACCGCTGGAATGCCCAGGCCGCGCAGCAGACCGCAGCAGCCAGTAAGGAACTCGCCCGGGAGATTCTCCGAACGGCGTCCGCCCCAGCCATCGCCTACGTGCGCAGCTTGAGCGATGCACAACTCGCAACGACATTTGACCTGTCCATGCGGCCAGAGCCGATCACGCTGGATGCCATGATCGAGTACGGATTGACCGGCCACCCGAAGGAACACCTGGCCAGCGCCCGCGCCGCAGCCGGCATGGCGGACTGAGTCGACCACAGGCGCGGGACATGTCAGCCGTATACTGCCGGCATGCCCCTCCCCGCAGCCAAGCCGAGTGACCTCGAGGACCCCAACGAGACCGACGGAACCGGGACCGGGAACGAAAACTCCGCCCTGGTCCCCTCCCGCCGTCAGTACCTCGAGCTGAAGGCGCAGCATCCTGGCGCCATCCTCCTCTATCGTCTCGGCGACTTTTACGAGACGTTCGACGAAGATGCTCACATCCTCGCCCGTGACGCCCGGGTAGCCCTCACGTCACGCTCCTTCGGCCGTTCCGGGCGCTCCCCGATGGCTGGAGTCCCCCACCACGCACTGAACCACTACCTCAACCGGCTGCTGGCCGCCGGCCACACGGTGGCCATTGCCGAGCAGATGACTCCTCCCGGCAAGGGCCTGGTTGAGCGAGCCGTGACCCGCGTCCTCTCCCCCGGCACCGTCTCCGACCCGGCGCTGCTCCCCGCCGGGGAGAGCCGCTACCTGGCGGCCCTGCATCACCACGGAGCGCGCTGGGGCCTGGCCTGGGTTGATGTCAGTACGGGCGAGTTCGCTGTTGCCGAGTTCAGCGGCGAGGACGCGGGAGCACGGCTGGCCGAGGAAGTGGCTCGCCTGAACCCCGCGGAGACGCTCATCCCGGACGATGTCCCCGAACCGCAGGGCAACGTCCTGCCGGGGCACCTGACGCAGATGGAACCCTGGCGCTGGGAGCCGGAGCGCGGCCGTGACATGCTCTGCACCCAGTTCCGCGTCCACTCCCTGGCCGGGTACGGCTGCGCCGCCATGCCTGCGGCCATTGGCGCGGCCGGCGCAATCCTCAGCTACCTGGAGCGCACCAACCCGGCCCTGCTCGTGTTGCTGACCGGCATCCGCGTCGAACAACCGGGGCGGTGGGTTGGGCTGGACGCCGCTACCCGCCGCAACCTGGAACTTACCCGCTCTCTCGGTACGGGCGGTTCGCGCGGCAGCCTGCTGGGCGTGCTCGATCTCACGCGGACAGCGATGGGCGCCCGTGCCCTGCGCCGGCTCGTGACGCAGCCATTGCAGGATCTCTCGGAGATCGAGCGCCGGCAGCAGATCGTGAGCACACTGGTACTCGCGCCGGCCGTCCGCGCGCCCGTGCGGGATGCGCTCGCCGCGGTCGGCGACCTGGAGCGGCTGGTTGGGCGAATAGCAGACCGCACCGCCACTGCCCGCGAATTTGTCACCCTTGCGACCGCACTGCACCACCTTCCAGTGATCGCAGAGTTGCTGGCGCCGGTCGGGCTGGATCATGCGTGCGGCGGGGACTGCGCGGATATCGCGGCCATGCTCGATGACGCCGTTGGGGAAGATCACACCGGCGCTGCCACGATCCGGCAGGGTTTCGCCCCGGACCTCGACGCGGCCCACGCCGCTGTGCGTGAAACACGGGAGTGGCTTGCCTCGCTGGAGGCCCGCGAGCGCGAGCGCACAGGTATCCGCTCGCTCAAGGTGGGCTATAACAAGGTCTTCGGGTACTACATCGAGATCACGCGTTCCAACCTGGCCCTCACCCCCGCTGACTACACGCGCAAGCAAACGATCGCGAATGGCGAGCGCTTCATCACGGTGCCACTCAAGGAAGCCGAAGCGAGGGTGCTGGCGGCGGATGAAGAGATTGCCGTCCGGGAGCGGGCCGCACTCCAGAAATTGAGCGTGACGATCACCGGGGAAGCGGGTCGTCTCTCGGCCACCGCCCGTGCCCTGGCCGAACTGGACGCGCTTCTCTCGCTGGCGGAAGTCGCCGCACGGAACGATTGGAGCGTTCCTGTCGTCGACGACGGCGACCTGCTGGAGATCCGGGGCGGGCGTCATCCCGTGGTCGAAGCCCACCTGGGTGGCGAGCCGTTTATCCCCAATGACTGCCGTCTTGGCGGTGATGGGCCACGCCAGGCGGTGGTCACAGGCCCGAACATGGGTGGCAAGTCCACCTATCTCCGGCAAGTCGCGGTGATCACGCTGCTGGCCCAAATCGGCTCCTGGGTCCCTGCCGCTCACGCTCACGTTGGCCTCGTGGACCGCATCTTTACACGCGTCGGCGCGCAGGATGACCTGGCGCGCGGCCACTCCACGTTCATGGCCGAGATGGTGGAGACCGCCGCGATCCTCCACCAGGCGACGTCCCGCTCTCTGCTCATCCTGGACGAGGTTGGCCGCGGCACCAGCACCGATGATGGTCTGGCGATCGCGCGGGCCACGCTGGAGGACATCAGCCAGCGCATCGGCGCCCGCGCGCTCTTCGCCACGCATTACCTGGAACTCACCGGCATCAGCCGGGACCTGCCAGCGATCACGAACCTCCATGTCGCGGCGCTGGAGCGGGATGGCCGGGTTGTTTTCCTTTACGCCGTGCAACCCGGCGCTGCTGACCGCGCCTACGGCGTCCAGGTCGCGCGGCTGGCTGGCCTTCCACCATGGGTGGCTGACCGCGCGGACATCCTGCTCCGCGCCACGCAGCGCCAGACACCCGACACCTCGCCACCGCCGCCCGCTGCGCACTCCTCGCCGTCTGCGCTCCGGGAAGACCGCGCACCATGGCCGGCACCGGCTCCGCAACCCCAGCCGACCCCGGCAGACCTACTGGCGGACGCGCTGCTGTCCCTCGACCTGGACGCACTGACAGCGCGAGAGGCGCTGCAGTGGTTGTGGGATCATCAGGATCTGCTACGCCGGCAAGGTGAAGGAGCAACTGGTGACGAGCCCTCTGGCTGACCGCCGCATCACCCTGGACCGCATCGAGGCGGCCGCCGCGGCCATTGATCCGACATTCCTCAACACCCCGCAGTGGGTCTGTGAGCCCCTGTCGGACGACCTGGGCGTGCGGGTGGTGCTGAAGGCTGAGGTCCTCAATCCGATCCGCTCGTTCAAGGGGCGAGGCGCGGACTGGCTAGTCCAGGGTCTGCCGGCCGGCGCCGAAATCATGTGTGCCTCGGCGGGAAATTTCGGGCAGGCGATGGCCTACGCCTGCCGGGCGCGGGGCGTTCCGATCACGATCTACGCAGCAAAGACGGCGAACTCGCTCAAGATCGAGCGGATGCGGGCGATGGGCGCAACCGTCGTGCTGGTGGGCGAGGACTTCGACGAGGCCAAGGCGACGGGCAAGATTGACGCGGCACGCCGCGGCGTGCGTTTCATCGAGGACAGCCGGGACCCGGAGCCGACCGAGGGCGCAGGCACGATGGGGCTGGAATTGGCCACCTTCCCGGAACCTCTCGATGCGCTCTTCATACCCCTCGGTAACGGCGCGATGCTGGCCGGGATCGCCACCGTCGCGCGGGCCCTCATGCCACAGACGCGGATCGTCGCGGTAGCCGCGAGCGGCGCTCCGGCGATGGTGGAGTCCCTGCAGAGCGGGAGACTGGTCACGCATGACCGTATCACCACGATCGCGGACGGCATTGGGGTGCGCATCCCGGTGCCGGAGGCACTGCAGGATCTCGCCGGCCTGGTTGATGACTTCGTGCTTGTCCCGGACCGCAGCATCCTGACGGCCATGAAACTCCTCCATCAGCACGCTGGACTGGTGGCCGAACCGTCGGGCGCGGTTGGTCTCGCCGGGATCATGCAGGAGTCGCCACGCCTGCAGGGACAGACGGTCGCGACCGTCGTCTGTGGTGGGAACCTGACGCTTGCGCAAATGCGAGAATGGCTGCGCGATTAGGCAGGTGGAGCAGGTTCAGCAGCAGAGAAGGAATGGCAACGTGGCGCAGGCAATGCAGGGCGCGGCCTACCTGAACGGCGAGTTCGTGCCAGCGAGCGAGGCGAACGTCTCGATCTTCGACAGCGGGTTCATCGGCGGGGTCTCCGTCTTCGACACCCTGGCCTGCTGGCAGGGTGGCCTCTTCAAGTTACCGCAGCACCGCGCTCGTTTTGAGCGCTCGGCCCACGCCGCGATGATCCCGCTGGCGGTGACCGGGAGTGAGCTCGAGCAGATCATCATCGAGACCACCCGCCGCTCCGGGTGCCGGGAGGCCTACGTCCAGGCCATCGCCACCCGCGGCCGTCGCCCAACACCATCAGTACCTTCGAACGAACCAACGCTGATTGTCTACGCCATTCCCTATGTCTCGCTCTGGCCGGAGGCCAAGGCCGAGAGCGGGATCAGCGTCATGATCCCGTCGATCCGGCAGTGGTCACCGGCCACGCTGGACGCCAAGATCAAGAACTTCAACCGTATGCATACGCACCTTGCGCGACTGGAAGCGGAGCGCGCCGGAGCTGATGACATCGTGCTCCTGGACGACCGCGGCCTGCTGACCGAGAGCCGGGGCTCCAACCTGTTCGTGGTGCGCGGCGGCGCCCTCTACACGCCGCGCTCCGGCATCCTGGAGGGAATTACCCGGCAGACCGTCTTCGAGATCGCGGCGGAGTTGGGCATCCAGGCAGCCGAACACGATCTCTCCCCCTACGATCTCTACACGGCGGAAGAGGCGTTCCTCTGCAGCACCGCCGGTGGTCTCTACCCCATCGCGGAGGCGGACGGTCGCTCTGTGGGGAGTGGCGGCACTGGCCCGATCACCCGCGCGCTGCGGGACCGCTACTGGGAACGTCACCTCAGCGGGCCGGACGTCACCCCCGTGTTTTCCTGATGGGCAAGGGGCCTGGTGTGACAACCCACTCCACCGCGATTACCGATCTGCACAGCGACCTGCCGCTGGCGTTGCTGCACCGCCGCTTCGAGGGGACCACTGGCTCCCTGCGCGATGAGTGGCTACCGCTGTTGCGTGCTGGCGGCGTCAACGCCGTCGTCTGCGCGATCTACATCGACTCGATCTTCCTGCCCGAAGGGGCACTGCGCCGCGCCGTGCAACTGGTCGACGCGCTCCTCGAAGAGATTGCGCTCTGCGCGGACGAGGTCGAACTCGCGCTCTCGGCCGATGATCTCGACCGGATCGCAAACGAGGGCAAGATCGCGGCGCTGCTGATGTTCGAGGGGGCCGAGCCGTTTGGGCAGGACCTGGCCGGATTGCGGCTCTTTCACCGCCTTGGCATGCGCATCTGCAGCTTCGCCTGGATGCGCCGCACGGCGTACGGCGACGGCGCCTGGGAAAACGATTCACGCGGCGGGCTCACCCGCCTTGGCCACGCGGCTGTCGCGGAACTGAACCGCCTCGGCATCGTGGTCGATGTGTCGCACTGCTCGGATCAAACGACCTGGGATGTCCTGGCGGCCTCGACCCGACCCGTCATCGCCAGCCACTCGAACGTGAGAGCGATCGCCAGGCATGTGCGCAACCTGACCGACGACATGATCAAGGCCATCGCCGCATCTGGTGGCCTGGTCGGTATGGTGCCGGTCGCGGCGTACGTCTCCCAGGAGGAAGCAACTCTCTCCCGCTGGGTGGACCATTTCGACCACGTCGCGAACCTGGTCGGAGTTGATCACCTCGGCGTCGGGTTCGACTTCTTCACCGAAATCATGGCCATGAACATCTTCGGGGACGTCCCGGCCTGGGGACCTCCCGGCGGGGTCGGACCGCTGGAGTTCGCCGAGATGGCAACCTATCGCGACGTTCCGCGCCTGGCGGAGGAACTGGTCCGGCGCGGCTACACCAGGGATGATCTCCAAAAGATCTACGGCGGCAACTTCCGCCGCGTCCTCAAGTCGGCGGAGACAACCTGACAGGGCAAACGGACCGCCATCTCGTGGCGCGGTGACGTTGTCCCGATCCGCGCCGGGGGTACCCTATGCGGCGATAGAGCCTGGCTCCATGACGGCTGGTGGCCGGGATGCACGGGCCGCCGGCAGGTCTGGCGGCAGGAGCAGACGCGAGCGCATGTCCTCTCCCAGTGGCCTCTTGGTTCCAACCCACGTTATCGGAGACATCCACGGACAGTACGAGAAGCTGATTCTCAACTTGCGAGAGGCCGGCCTCATTTCGCCGGACCTGCACTGGTCCGGCGCCGAAAGCGCGCTCTGGCTGATCGGCGACCTGGTGGACCGCGGCCCGGATGGTATCAAGGTCATCGACCTGGCCATGCGCCTGCAGCGGGAGGCGGCTGCGGCGGGCGGGAGCGTCAACACCCTGATCGGTAACCACGACATCCTGCTGCTGGCAGCCTTCCACTTTGGGGACTGGCCGCGCAAGCGGCGCGCGGAATCGTTCACGTCCATCTGGGAGCGAAACGGCGGCAACCTGGAGGATCTGGCCCTCCTGGATGGCCCCCAGGTGACCTGGCTTTCCAACCTTCCGGCGATGACGCGTTGCGGACCTTACCTCCTGACCCACGGCGACACCATGCTGTACACCCGCTACGGCCGGAGCGTTGTGGATCTCAATGAAGCCTTCAGGGCGCTACTGCACACCATGGACCCGGTTGCCTGGTATCGCCTGCTCAGTGAGTTCGGCGAACACCGCGTCTTCACCAGCGCCACCGGCCCCCGGCGAGCGCGGGAGGTTCTCCAGCAGTTCGGTGGCGAACGCATCGTCCATGGGCACACGCCCGTCAGCCGCATTACGGGTGGTGATGCGGCGGAGGTCACAACTCCCCTGATCTACGCTGACGATCTCTGCATCGACGTGGACGGCGGTATGTACCTTGGTGGCCCCGGCTTCATCTATCGCCTGCCCGACATTAGCCCTGCAACGACGTAACGAAGGGTTCGCGCGCTGGTGTCCCGTCCCAGAGGGTGATACGCTCGGTCAGCTCCAGAACATGGCCGTCGGGATCTCTGACGTAGAGGGCGAGGTTGCCACCGCCGAAATCGCGGCGTTCCGTCTCGTACCCGGCAGCGTGGAGGCGCGCCTCGAATTCAGTGAGTGAACCGGACGGCACCATGACCGCGAAATGGACGTGGCTCCCGCCACGCCCGCCGTGAACGGCGTTGTGCCCACCAGTCTCGACCGGCCACAGCCCCAGGAACCCCTCACGGCCCAGCGTCAGGAACGTCGCTTGCCGCTCCCCTTCCCAGCGGTCGGCGATAGGCAGGCCGATCACCTCGTGGTAGAAGCGTTCGGCCCGCTCCAGGTCGGCAACCTCCAGCACCATCTCGAAGAGGCCCACGGTTGGCTGCGTCATGATCGTCGCTCCAGCCTCAGCACGGGAATCGTGCGCTCCAGTTTCTGCTCGTACGCTGCGAACGTCGGGAATTGGGCGGCGTGCGCCCGGAAGACCCGCTCGCGCTCCTCCCCCGTGATCTCCGTCGCGTGGACTGGAAAGATCTCGGTGCCCTTTTCCACGAGAAAGTCCGGGTTCGCCAGGACATTGCGATACCAGTCCGGGTGACGGGCGCTGCCATGCGCGGAGCCAAAGACGTACATGGCGTCGCCCTCGATGCGCGTGCGCATGGGGACAATGTGCTCGCGCCCCGTGCGCGCGCCGATGGTGTGCAGAAGCAGCATCGGCGGCGGATTGTCGAAGGGCGCCGCGACCTCACCGCCGTTGGCCCGAAACTCGGCGATGACGGGCGCATTCCACTCCTGTTCTTGCGTCGGCATGATCGATGCTCCTCTCTACCGCTGGAGGCTCAGCGCCGGGGCGCCTGGGCGCAAGCGCGCCGTCACATCGAGCAGTTCATCCACCATCGCCTGCACACGCTGTGACACGCGGGGGTCGGAGAGCTCACCGTCCTGCACGGCGCTGCCACTGGCAATCACCGTCGTCGGCAGCACGAGGCCATTCAAGCCGCGTGCGCTGTGATCGAGAGCAGTGATGACATTCGCCGCCGACCCTCCGCCGAGCGCCATGAGCGCGATGGGCTTCCCCTGGAGATAGCGCGGCGTGTCATCGACGAGGAAGTTCAGGCAGTCGAGAACGTTCTTGACCGCACCACTGATCGTGCCGTGATACGTCGGCGAGCAGAAGATGAACGCGTCAGCCTGCCGCGCCGATTCCAGCAACCGGCGAAGGGATGGCGGGTACGCATCAAGCGACAGGTCGTCGTCGTACATCGGCAACGCCATCTGCCGGACGTCACCCAGGGCCACGCCGGCCCCTGCGGTTTCCGCAACTCGCAGGGCGTGGCGCAACAATACAAGGCTGCGCGAACCAGCGCGGGTACTGCCGCCAATGCCGAGCACACGGATGGGCGCATCCTCCAGGGACTCGCGTCGTGCGGGAAAACTCATGGTGCCTCCTTGAACGCGCATTAAGCGTTGAGATCGATGCCGAAGTGGTTCCTGAGCGCGGTCAGCCACGCCTCGTTGTCACGTACGTGCTCCTCCTGGCGAAGTCCGTCGCGGGTGGTGATCAGGACGTCGTCTGCGAGCGTGATACGGCCCTCTGACGTCATCCGCGTGCAGATCCGCTTCTGGGTGAAATGGGATTCCGGCGACGTTTGATGGTATTTGCAGCCAGGCTCGAAATCGCTGAGCTGGTGCGGCCGCCAGGTGAACCGATAGGTACGCTCCCACGCTCCACCCGGCTCCTGCCTCCAGAGACGCACGCCGCCATCGTCTGGCAGCAGCCTGAAACTGGCTACCGCCTCGGCCTGGAATATCTCCATGTCGTGTTCGATCGCCAGGGGCCTGGCAAACCCGCTCCGGCCCGCCGCAACGTCCGCCAGGACAGGCGCCATGCCGGGAGCCGCAACGCTCAGGACCAGGTGGTCGTGTTCGATGGGGGAGCGCCCATCCTCCCTGGGAAACTGGGCCGCCAGGAGCGTGACCGTGTAACCAAGCTCACGGAGCAACGCCGCGAAGAGCCCATTCAGCTCGTAGCAGAAACCGCCTCGCCGTCGCTCCACCACCTTGGCGAAGAGGTCCTCCTCACGCAGGGAAATCGGCCGCCCCAGGTGAATGTCGAGATTCTCGAACGGCACGCTCCGGAGATGCGCCAGGTGGATCTGCTGCAACACTGGCAGCGTCGGCGCAAGCGGACCCTCATACGAGATGCGCGCGAGGTAGGCAGGAACGTCAAGCATGATGCACCTCACTGCAGAGCCCGGCCACCAGATGGGAGAGCTAGGCCACCTCCGCCTGGGCCAACCTGGCGTTTGCCGGCGGCCGGATGAACTGCGGCAACCCACGTGCAGTGACAAAGGCCAGCAGGACCGCCGTCAGCATCAGGCCGAAATGGAGCGTGAGTGCGTGCTGGACGGGATTGCCCTGCGAGTGCACGATGGCCACCAGCGCACCACCAATACCTGTTCCGAGGCCAGAGCCGAGCACACTCGCCAGCTGCATGGACGAGGAGGCGTTTCCCTCCTGCCCTGGTTCGGCCAGTTCCAGCATGGTCAGGTTGAGCGTGATGTAGGCGAACCCCATGCCGAGCCCGGCAATGCCCCAACCAAGCGGACCGACGAAGATGGGCACTTGTGGCAACAGGACGGACGCCACAATGAGAATGGCTGCGGACAGGAGTGTCAGGCCGATCCACTCCATCGCGCGTCGCGAAACGCGCATTGAGATCCGTGCCTGGATCCACGATCCCGAAGACCAGGCGATGGTGCCGGCGGTCAGGGCCAACCCGGCGAACCCGATGGTTGCGCCGCGCACCTCCACGAGCATCAGCGGCACGAAGGCATCGACGCCAAAGAACGCAAGGTTGATCAATCCCATCGTGGCAATGGCCGCTGGCAGTCCCGGGGCCGCCCGCAACGTCCCGGCCGGCAGCAGCTTGCGCAGCGAGGGCACGGCCAGCAACGCGCCGATCGCGATCATGACGGCGGCAACGACCGTGCTGCGGGCGCTGGCACTGCCCAGCACCAGGCCGGCGCCGGCAGAGAGCGCAACCGCAAAGAGCACCCGTTGCTTCGCCTGTGGGTGCTGTGTACCGGCCGGCACCTTGCGCAACGACGGGAGCGCCAGGAGCGCCGCCAGGAGGGCCATTGGTGTCAGGACGAGGAAGACGGCGCGCCAGCCCAGGGCCTCCGCCATGAGGCCGGAGATCGCGGGCCCAATCAACCCGGGGACTACCCAGCCGGTCGACATCAGCGCCAGCATGCGCGGCTTGGCAGCCGCCGGAAACCCGCGCCCGACAGCCACATAGGCGGATGAGTAAATACACCCGCCGCCAAATCCCTGCAGCGCCCGGCCCAGGATAAGTACCTCCATGGACGGCGCGAACCCGCCCAGCAGCAGGCCGCTGGAGAAGAAGACGACGCCGATCGCGAACGGCAGCGCTGGCCCACGCCCATCCGAGATAAGCCCGCCCACAACGATGCCGACGAGCTGCGTCAGGAGATAGGCGGAAAAGGCCCATCCATAGAGATTGAGGCCGCCGAGGTCCTTGACGATGGCGGGCAGGATGGTGGCCACCGCCAGCGCCTGAAAGGCCACCGCGACGATGGTCAGCATCAACCCGGCGGTCAGGCGCGCTCGCCCCCCGGCAAAAGGGTTGGTCTCATCATTCGAAAGCGGGCCCGGTCCTGGCGGTGGGGACGACTCGGTCAGCGCGTCCGGCGCCAACACGGCGCCTTCCGGCGGCGATGCCAGCTCGGCGATTTCCTCTGAGGTAAGTGATGTACCCATGGCCTCCACGCTCCCGCGAGTGGATCTGCACGATACACCCGGCTCGGGAATAAAACAAGTATCTTCTTTCTTTATTCTGCAAAGGTGCGCAGTTTCGCTATACTCGATCCCGCCCTTTCCCGCAGCGCATTCCTTGAGTGGTTACCACTGCATGACCAATGCCCTGAACAGCCTGCCCGAAACTCGCCGCCGCATCCTGGAGCAGATCAAGCGCGGTGGCAACGCGACCGCGGAAGCTATCGCCGCGGATCTGAATGTCACCCTGAGTGGCGCTCGCCAGACGCTGACCGCGCTTGAGCGCGAGGGGCTGCTGGCGCACGCTCCGGAGCGTGGCGGCCCAGGCCGGCCGCGTCATGTCTACTCGCTGACCGCCGCTGGCGATGCCCTCTTCCCGCGAGCCTATGCGGAACTCACGAACGAACTCCTGGAGTACGTGGAGGACGAAGACCCGCAACTCCTTGAGCGCATTTTCACCCGCCGCGCCGAACGCCGCCTGCAGCGGGCGCGAGAGCGGACCGCGGGCCTCAGTTTTACCGACCGGGTCCGCGCGGTCGCCAATATCCTCGATGAGGATGGCTACCTGGCCGAATTCGCCGAGCGCGAGGACGGTGCGTTCGTCATCACGGAACACAACTGCGCCGTGCTGGGTGTAGCGTTGCGCTACGGGCACGCCTGCTCCAGCGAGCTCGATTTCCTGCGCGCGGCGCTCCCTGAAGCCGACGTGACGCGCATCGCACACCGTATCAACGGTGGCCACGTCTGCGCGTACTCCGTCGTACCTGGGCGCTGATCGCGACTGAGTGCACATCCTCACAATCCGCTCCTGTCCGCACCCTGTTACCATCCTGCTCGCAAGAACCTGCTCTGGCCGTGTGAGGATGAAACGTTGAGCGTCTATGACGAGCGTCGCGTCAAGATCGTGGCGACACTGGGCCCTGCCTCGCGTGAGCGCGACACCCTGCGTGAAGCCTTTCCTGGCCGGGTTGGATGTGGTCCGCATCAATGCCGCTCACGGAACGCCAGATGAGCGCGCCGTGCTCGTTAACGACGTGCGGACAGTGGCTGATGAAGTCGGCGTTGGTGCCGATCCTCTTCGATCTGCGCGGGTTGAAGATCCGCACCGGCCCACTGGCAAACCCGGCCGAGGAGTCGGTAGGCATCCCCCGCGGTGGCACCGTGACCATCGTCAACACCGCGGCGCCGACCACCAACGAGTTGATTGGCATCGATTTCCCGCAACTCTTCGAGTTCATTCACCCCGGCAGCCGCATTCTTATCTCTGACGGCTTGATCGAACTCCTGGTCGAGCGCATCGACGGCAAGACTGCCCAGTGCCACGTGGGCGCGGTGGCCAACTCCACGGCCGCCAGGGCGTGACGCCGCCCGAGGCGATGATCAAGGGCGGCTCCCTGACGCCGGTGGACCGCGAGGATCTTCAGTGGGGCGTGGAGCAGGGGGTCGACTTCATCGGTCTCTCGTTTGTCAGCGATGCGAGTGACTTGCACCTGGCGCGCGAGGCCGCAGGGTGGTACAGCCCACGCCCACCGCATCTTCATCGCCAAGATCGAGCGGCTGCAGGCTCTGGAGAACGTGCGCTCCATTGCGGGCGCAGCGGACGGCCTGATGGCGGCGCGCGGCGACCTCGCATGATGGCCGGAGCGTGCCGCGAGCCCAGAAGGAGATCATCCGGGTCGCGAACGAGTTCGCCTTGCCGGTCATCACCGCCACCCAGATGCTGGAATCGATGATCCGGCAGCCAGTGTGGCGACCCGTGCCGAAACAACTGACGTGGCCAATGCCGTCTGGGACGGCACCGACGCGGTGATGCTCTCGGCGGAAACGGCACCGGGCAGTACCCGGTGGAAGCAGTACCATGGGGCGCATCATCCGTGAGGCGGGATTCCACGGGCTGATCCGTACCGATGCCTCCGAGAAGCCGCTTCCCAACGTCAGTGAGCCGATGCTTCGGTGTCGCCGACGCCATCGCCCGCGCCGCTCGCACCCTGGCGGATGAGGCGCCGGTTGGGCACGCGCGGTGGTCTTTACCCAGACTGGCGCGTCCGTGCGTCGTGTCGCGAAGTACCGCCTGAAGCCACCGATCATCGGCCTGGCGACCGATATCGAAACGGCGCGCCGCCTCAACCTCATCTGGGGCGTCCGCAGCGGTGTGGTCCCCATCGAGGAGAACTCGATCATCTCTTCCGCGTGGCCGGGAAGAAGATCATCGAGGAGGGCCTGGCGACAGACGGCGAGTTCGCCTTCATCGCCGGCCTTCTGCCCATGACCCATGTGTCAGGCCGCACCAACATGCTGCACGTCCGCCGGTTGGGGACCCGATCCGACACTTCGCGGCATGCGGCGTTTCGAGGGCCCGCGCTCGTCTTAATGCGACGAGCGCCGGCCACGCCCTACTCACCTGTTTCCTGGAGATCAGCGGCGCCATCCCCCAGGTCCAAAGCTCCTCCTGGCGGCCAGGGTGATCGCAAGCCGACCCTGGCCATTTCCACGAGCACCTTGCGGCGCACCACCGGGCGAGACGCGAGCCACGGAACTGTTTTTGCCTTATCTGGCGTTCACCTTCAGCCATGCTTACGCACGTCGAAACCGCAAGCGCCCGCACCCGAACCCTTTTGTACGCTGCCGCGAAAGTGACCGGTGACGTGGTCAGATCTCAAGAGAACGCTGCGGAGCTGCATTCGTATTCGGTACGGGGAAACGCCAGGCCGAGGTGAGACGGATACTGGGGTACGGTAACGCAGTTGCGGCGACGCGCCGCGGCCAGGGAGCCTGACGGTGGAACTCCTGGAGTGGTGGAACCTCATCTTTCTGCTGCCGGCCGGAGCCGCTGTGCTCTACGTCCTGCTGCTCGCTGTCGGTGCGTTGCCGTTCGATGACGTGGGCCTGCATCCTCCTCGACGTTCGAAACGCCGGCCACGCAGACCACGATCTGCCTGGCGACCACGACCTGCTCGGTATCGGCGTCGGACGCGTGCCTATTTCCATCGTGTTGATCAGTTTCAGCCTGCTCTGGGGCGTGATCGGGTGGTTTGCCTCGCACGCCTTCCGGTCGATCTGGCCCGACCCGCCGTCTTTCTGGCCCTCGCTCCTGGGTCGCACTGGCCGGTGCCTGGATCGACTCGCGTCATGACCTGCTGCTCGGCCGCATCATGCCTGGCACGGAAAGCTACGAGCAGGAGCTGGAACCCAATGGGCGGATGGCGGAAGCGCGTTATCCCATCAGCGCAACTGGCGGCATGTCCAGGTTTACGACCAGCATGGAACCCTGCACGAAGTGCCAGCCCGCGTACTCACTGGCGAGGCACTGATTCCGGCCGGCGCGCGTTGTGCCAGGGCGCTATGACGACGCGACCGGGTCGTATCTCGTGACGCAGGATGACGCGCTGTACGGAGTCGGAGCGGCCTTCCTGCTGCGTGACCAGGGCAATCGTTTTGCGCCGCAGTCGTTCAACCCTGGAGGAAAGGAGGTTTCCAGTGTCCAACAGACGAAGTGGTGGAGTCGCTGGCATCGCGGTTGGCGCGATCATCATTGGCCTGATCTTCATCCTGGTTCCCAGCATCCTGGCCAGTTCGGGCGCGGTCAACCTGGGCGGAGCTGCACAGTCGATCCTGGGCGTGTTTGGCGCTCCTCCGTTGATCATCGGCGCGTTCATGCTCATCGACAAAGCTGTACATCAAGACCTCTGTCGACCAGGCGTTCGTACGCACGGGCAGGCGGGCAGGTGCTGATCATCGACGGTGAACGCGTTGGTCATCCCGGTCGTGCATGAGATTGCGCCCGTGTCACTGCAGACCATGCGCCTCGATGTCGACCGCTCGGGGCATCGACGCCCTCATCACCGGCGACAACCTGCGCGCGGACGTGGCCGCCGAGTTTTACATCAAGGTGCAGAAGATCAAGGAGCACATCCTGGCGGCGGCAACGTCGCTTGGTGAGCGCTCCGTCGACGCCGAAAGCGTCAAGCACCTCGTCAACCAGAAGTTGGTCTCCGCGCTGCGAACGGTGGCGGCCACACGCCCCCTGCACGAGCTGCACACGAAGCGCGACGAATTTGCGCAGGCCGTCCAGATCATCGTCGAGAAGGACCTGGCCCACAACGGTCTGACCCTGGAATCGGTCACCATCTCGCGCCTGGACCAGACCCTGCCGAACGCCATGCGTGGCGAGGACAACGTCTTCGATGCCCAGGCCCGCGCACCATCGCCGAGATCAGCAGCGCCAACGCGTCGAACGCAACCAGATCGAGCGAGGCGGACCATGCGCGCGCCCAGGACGTGGCTCATGACCAATTCATCTTCGAGCAGGATGTCGCCCGTTCCGCAACGCTGAGGCGCAAAAGGACTGCAACATCGAGATTGCGCGGGCGCAGGCGCAGCAGGAAGCCAGCACCTTCGCCGCCGAGCAGACCCGCCTGGCCGGATTGGCCGAGGTCAAGCGCGACGAGGCCGTTCAGGTGGCCGAAGTCGAGAAGAATCGGGTATGCTCGAAGTGGCTCATCAGCAGCGTGAGCGGGCCGCACGGGTGGCGGAAGTCGAGAAGACGCGCACTGCTGGAACCGGCGATGCGCGAGAACGCGATCGCCATTGCCGCCAAGGAGCGTGAGCGAGCCGAATCCGAGGCGCAGCGCTTCGCCGCCGAGGCGCGCATGGAGGCGGAACGCCAGGCTGTACCGCTGACCCAGTTCGAACGACGCAGTCCGCAGAGCGAGACAAGGCCCGCGCGATCATCGAAGCGCAGGCGGAGTTCGAGCGCGCGCCTGCAGGAGCAGGTGCAGGCAGACGTGGCGGCCTACGCGGTCGTGAAGCTCGCCGAAGGCGCCGAGGCGGCGGCGGCCAAGGAAGCCAGCGCACGTTCGACACGGCCCAGGCCGAAAAGGAAGCGATGTCGCCCAGGCCGAGGGCGAGCGCGCGGTACAGATGGTGCCGGTCGATGTCGAGCGGCAGCGGGTCGAAGTGGAACGCGCCAAGGTCACCGTGGAGCGGCAGGATCTGGAGAACAAGGCGCAGTTCGAGTCGATTGCGCGCGGCGCCTGCAGGTTGACCTGGCCCGGATCGAAGCCGAGAAGCAGGTGCGCATTGCCGTGGCCAACGCCTTCGGCGCCTTGCTCGAATGGCCATGCCAAGATGACCGTCTGGGGTGATGCGGATACCGTTTCCCGCATGTCGGAAAGCTTCTTCAAGGGTCAACAGTTCGGGTATCCTTGACCGATGGGTTCATGGGCAACGCGCCGGACGGTGTGAAAGACGCCGCCGCACAGCGGCATCCAACTGCAACAACTCACGAACGGCAAGCATGACGCGGATGGCGCTGGCCCCGAGAAGGCGGAACAGCCAGCGGACAAGTCGCTAATCCGACGCATCCGGAGGGGACAAGAAGGGGTGTGGCGCTCTTGCACCACACCCCGCTCCGTGTGAGGTAAGAGCCGGTCCAGGCTCAACTGTCGGCGTTGCGAGCGACGCAGCTTACCGTGCTGCGGCCTGGGCCTGGCGAATGGCGGTGCGTGACTCTATGAAGCGCAACAGCGCATCCGTCAGGATGGCAAGCGCCGTGATCGCAATGGCTCCCGGCGAGAATACGGTTCGGGTCGTCCTGCGCGATCTCGAACAGGAGCGCCTTAACCCGCCCGCGCCGATCCACGCCGCGATAGTCGCGAGGCTGATGGCGGTCACCGTCGCAGTCCGCAGCCCGGCGATCATGACCGGCAAGGCCAGCGGCCAGCGCACGCGCCAGAACTCCTGCAGGCGGGTCATCCCCAGCCCCCGGGCCGCTGAGCGTCGCGGCGTCCACCCCCCGCAACCCGGCGACGATGTTCCGTACCAGGAAGATCTGGGCGTACACCGCCAGCACCACGACGGCGGGCCGCCTGCCAATCCCGAGCGTCGGGATGAGCACGCCAGGAACGCCAGGCTGGGGATGGTGTAGAGCGCGCCGAGAAAGGCCAGCAGCGGCGTCGAGACACGCGGCAGGCGAGCGGCCAGGATGCCGAGGGGGATCGCGATCACGAGTGCTACCAGGATGGCCGTGCCCGCGAGGGTCAGGTGATCCAGGGTCAACGCCCAGACGCGGTCCCAACGCCGGAACAGGTGAATCCAGGCTCACGCGGCGTGCCCGTCGACACTTCGCGGCACACTGGCGCGCTGGATGGCCGCCAGGTCAAGGAATCCCACCGGAACGCCGTGGTCCTCCACGATTACGCGTGCTCCCCTTCCAGGAGCAGCGTCAGTGCCGGGCGCGTACCCGCTCCGAAATATTGATGCGGGGCTCGACCCCATCGACCGTCGCCCCAGCCGGCAGGGAGACCATGGCGGCCGGGATACTCACGAGCCCCAGCCCGGCGCAACGTGTCATCCGCGCCAACCAGTTCCGCCACAAAGTCGTCTGCCGGGTGCATATGATGATGTTCAGGGCGGTATCGAACTGCACGACCTTGCCCTGGCGCATGACGGCAATCCGATCGGCCAGCAGGACGGCCTCGTCGATATCGTGCGTCACGAACACAATGGTCTGGCCCAATTGTTCGTGCAGTGAGAGCAACTCCATCTGGAGGTTGCCGCGCGTGATGGCGTCCAGCGCCCCGAACGGCTCGTCCATGAGCAGCGTACTGGGCGAGGCCGCAATCGCTCGCGCAACGTCAACCCGCTGCTGCTTACCGCCAGAGAGTTGCGCCGGATAGCGATCCCGGTACTGCTCGGGAGGAGTCCGACCAGGGTCAGGAGTTCATCCACTCCGCGCCTGCGTCCGTGCCTTGTCCCAGCCCAGGAGACCAGGGACCACAGCAACATTTTCCGCGACGGTGTAATGGGGGAAGAGCCGGCCCTGCTGGATGACGTACCCGATGTGCCGGCGCAGATCGGGCGCGTTGAACTCCTGAGCGTTCCGGCCGTCAATCGTGATGACGCCCTCAGTCGGGTCATAGAGGCGGTTGATCAGCTTGAGGAGCGTGGTCTTGCCACAACCAGACGGGCCGATGAGCACCACCAGTTCGCCTGGCTCGATCTGCAACGTCACGTCGTCGACGGCAGCGGCCGATGCAGCCGACTGTGGGAAATCGCCGTTGACGCGGTGGTCGAAATGGATGGCGGAGGCGGTGGATAGGCCCTGATCGGTCTGCCGCGCCACGCGACCTCCCTTGTGGTTGCATGCCCGACCAGGAGCCGTCAGGAGCACAGCATAACGCCCCGCCCGGAAACTCCAGGCGGGGCGTTGGTCAGATTAGCCGGAGATCAGGCCCTGCTCGGTCAGGAAGGTGCGCGCCACCTCTTCCGGATCGAGCTTGTCCGGACCGTCGACCTGCCAGTTGAGGCCAGCCATGATGTCGTCCGTCAGGATCGGGGCCAGCGGGTTGAGGGCGTCGGCGATACCGGGGTAGGCCGTCAACGTCGCATCGCGCACAACCGGAGCGACGGTAGGGCAGCCAGAGGGGTTCTTGTCGTCGTTCAGCAGGACGAGTTTCATGCCCGCGATCTGGCCATCGTTTCGAATGCGCGGTCTGCCCGGGCCTGGCCATCCTCGATTGCCTGGTAGCGAAGGCTCGATCGACTGTCAGGGTGTTGCCGAACTTCAGCTCCGTACGTCTGCTCGATCCCCTTGATCCCGTCATCCCGGTCCAGGGCGTCGGCAGCCGCGACAATCGTGATCTCACCGGCCTTCGGCGCGAGCTGGCTGATGGTCGATCGCGCCATTTTCGGCCACGTCCGGCGTGATGACGAGCGCCTGGGTGTCATTGAACGCGGACTGATCGAGCCAGATCAGGTCAAACTGGTCCGCGTACCCGTCCGAGACCAGGTCATACACGCGCCGATCGAGATCCGCTTCAGCGCCGACCGACGGCGTGCGCCTTCCGGCATCCCACCCACGGGCGTCGCCTGCATGACCTCATTCACCGGCATACCCAGGACCACGGTCAGGCCGGTGCCGGTGTACTCCGGATAGAGGCCGACCTCGCCCTCCTTGATCCGGCGCTCGCTGCGCCACCTCGGTTCCGGCGCGGAGGTTCAGCTTCTTCTCTGTCGCGACGCCCATGTTCTCCAGCAAGAGCGTTGCGTACATCTCTCCCAGGATCAACTGCTCGGTGAAGTTCTTGACCTGATCTTGACCGGACCATCCTGCGCGGCAACGCCGAAGGTCGAGCCAGTGCGGATCGCGGCGTACGCCACTATGCAGCGGCAAGTCCTCGACGAGAACGGCGAGAAAGGCCGCGCGATGGACTCCTCTGTTAAGTGCGACGCCATATGCTCACGGCTGAGCCGTTTGGCAACATTGTAGATCAAGAACTGGATTCATGATTAGCTCACCCAGCGAGCCCCGTCCGCTCATGTAACGCAACTACGCAGGATTTGTGCGAGGTGGCGCGACGCGCCGTTCCAGGAGCGAAAGACCCACCTCCGTGGCCAGGGCCAGGATCGTGACCAGGACCGCCCCGGTCAGCAACGTGGGCACATCCATCAGGCAACCCGGAGGTTATGAAATCACCCAACCCACCGGCCCCAACGAATGACGCCAGCGTGGCGCTCGCGATGACCTCAACGGCAGCGGTACGGACTCCCGCGACGATCACCGGCAGGGCGAGCGGTACGGTTACGTCGCCAGAACCGCTGGCGATTGGTCAACCCCAGGCCGGTCGCAGCCTCCAGCGTGGCTGGATCAACGCCACGAATGCCGGCGTCTGTGTTCAGCACCAGTGGCGGCCCGGCCAGGGACGGTGAGCGCGACGAGCGCGGGCCGCCACCCAGTCCGAAAAAGGGCAGGAGCAACAGGATGACGGCCAGGTTGCCGGTACGACGCGGAAACGCCGCTACCACACTGATGATGGACGTCGAGTGGGCCACCCCGCGCTGCAGCTACGCCAAGTGATGAAGATCGGCATGGCCAGAAGGAGAGCTGCGACGCCGAGGCCATGGTGAAGTCGACGGCGGCATCGACCATGCCGTCCTGCACTCGTTCCTGTTCCCGAACGATGCAACGTTCCCATGCAGTCCTGCTCAGGAGTTCCATTGGCGCTATGGTAGACGGAGCAGTGATCCGAAGCACAAACTGGGAAACGAGCGCGTGCTCATCATCCAGAACTCACGGGCTAGCGTCAGCCCGGGCAAGCACGTTCAGGATCACGTCTGCGATGCGCACCTCGACTCCTCCTGGCTGGACTTGGCATTCTCCTGGATTGCGGCTGCCGTCCTGATCTTCCAGTTTTCTGCGCATCGACCTGCCGCCTGCCCCAACGAGTGCCTCGGGGATGAGCACGACCACGCTGGTGAAATCCCTGCCATCGCTGCCTGACCGGCTGACCCTCTTCGGCGGCAACAGCGGCGAGTTGCGAGGGTCACCAGGAGGCTCGAACAGGAATTCGGCCAGCAGTCCCCACGGGAACGCCCACGGGAATCTGTCTTGAGGCCTTGCCCCGGCCCGCTTCGCCGCCACGCCGGAAAGCACCATCTCATCGCCTGCGGCAAGCGGCCCTAGCCCCTCGATTAGGTCACCACCACGGTCTCCAGCGGATCAACCGCAGTACGATGGGATAACGCCCTGCTCGGGAAAGCGCTGCGAAGGTCTGCTCCGGCGCCGACCAGGAACGGTCCGGCACGGTGCGTCACGTTGTCCAGGTTCGTCACCGTGATGACCGCTTCGGCGGGAGACTCAAAGCGGATGTCGTCGGGATCTGGATGGCCGAGTCGAAGCCGGGGCGGGCCACCGTCTCGCCGGCTCCCGCGGGAATCGTAAAGGCCTCGCGGCCGGCGGCGACCTGGTGCGTCCGCTCAGCACGCCTGCCGCCAGCAACAGGTCAGCGCCTTGTGCGGGCCATCGCTGCAGGCCGAGCGGCCCGCGATGAGCGACACATTGCCCATGTCGCGCCGCCTGCGTGTTTGTGCTGCATTGGTTCCGGGATGAACGCCGCTGGGTTCTGGAGTCCGGGTACCGCAATGTCATCTGTTGCCATCGGTCATTCCACCAGGCGAGCTTGACGGTCACCTCGCTCGGCCGAGCGGGTGACCGTTCTGGTCGATCAGATTCAGGCCTGCGGGTACGCTCCCAGGCGTCGAGCATTCGTTCCATTTCTGCCATGCCGGTAGCCAAGCCGGCCGGGACCATGGATCAGGAGATGGTGATCCCGCCGGCTGTTACCGGAGCGCGGGCGTGGCGTCCGCGGCCAATTCGGCGCGGGCGGACCGTGACCGGCACGGTCACGTCACCGGCCTTCTCGAAGTGCAACGTCAGGTCATAGGTCATCCCGTTGGTCAGGTCCTCAGTGAGACCAATCAGCATGATGTGGTAGCCGCCTGCTTCAGGGTCTCTTCTCCCCCCGCCGGGATGGCGAGACCGTCGCTCAGGGACGCATTTCCATCACCCCATCGACCTCCGCCATCTCGTGGACCTCGACCACCTGAGCTACGTCCGTCTCTCCGCCGAGCAGCACGTCATCCTCCGAGCCGCCGTTGGCGATGACCATGAACGCTGCGCCAGTACCGGTCATGCTCATCTCGCTCATCGGTGAGGCGGCCGGCGTAGCCATGTCCTGAGCGGCCCCCGGGTTGGCAGCTACGACGAACGCGCCAGCGCTCGCCACAATCAGGGCCAGGGTAAGTGTCAGTTTCCGGAACATGAATTCGTGTCCTTTCCATATGGTCAGAATCGGTCTGGGAATCGGTGCCCGCGCGTTCACCCCTGCGGGTCAGGCGCCAAGCAGGTGCTTGACGTCCTGGGCAATCAGCGCGGGGTCGGTGCCGTAGGGGAAGGTCAGCAACAGCCGCCCTTCCGGGTCAATGACGTAGACCAGCGCTGAGTGATCGAGCAGGTACCTGGTCGCCGAGTCGGGGTACTCCACCCGCTTGACGGTGATGCCATAGTCCTGCTTGAACTGCTCAGTCTGCGCCGCGTCCCCACGCACACCAATGAATTCAGGATCGAAGAAGGCCAGGTACTCCTTGAGCTTGGCCTCGGTGTCGCGCTCCGGGTCGATCGTCACCATCACGAACTTCACCCGGTCAGCATTCGGCCCCAGGTCGTCCTTCACCGCCTGGAAGTCGGTCAGGGTCGTCGGGCAGACATCAGGGCAGGTGGTGTAGCCGAAATAGACGAGCGCCACGTCACCCTTGAGCTGATCGAGCGAGAAGGGCTGGCCGTTCATGTCGGTCAGGTTGAGTGGCGCCGCCGGGTTGGCGGGCGAAAAAACCCCACCGTGGTAGACGTATGCCGGCTCCTGGCTGCGGCTGATCAGGACCACCACCGCCACCAGGACGGCAACGGCCAGCACGACGACGCCGATGAACGTCCACAGCCGGGAGGATCGGGCCTCGGGTACCTTCGCGGGTTCTGTTGCGCCAGCGAGGACGCGCTGGCTCTCCGGAAGCGTTGACATGGTCTCCACCACTATCCAGCGCCCACCTACCCCTCGATCCGCGCGGCCAGCTCGACCAGGCGGGTCATGGAATCGGTGAGCAAAATGACGGCAACGATCAGGACCAGCACCCCGCTGGCCTGTTGCAACCGGGGTAGCCAGCGCCGGAACCGGCCGGAGCTGGCCATGAAGCGATCCAGGGCGGCTGTGGCGGCCAGGAACGGGATCGCCAGGCCGAGGGAATAGACCGCGAGCAACAGCACGCCCTCACGCACCGATGCCGTTGCCGCGGCGATGGTGAGGATCCCGGCCAGCGCCGGGCCGATGCAGGGTGTCCAGCCGGCGCCGAACGCCACCCCAATCAGGAAGGCACCCATGCCTCCGGCGCGCTGGCTGCCGGTCTCGACCCGGACCGTGCGGTCGAGCCACGGGATGCGTAACGCACCCAGCAGGTGCAGGCCGAGCACGAACAGGATGACCCCGCCAACCCGGGCGATCCAGACGCGATACTCGATCAGCCACCCACCGAGCAGGGTGGCCGACGCGCCAAGGGCGATGAACACGGCGCTGAATCCCGCCACGAACAACACGCCGTTCGTGAGGGTGGCGCGACGCGCGCGCTGCCGCGCTTCGGGCGCGGACGAACTCAACTCATTCATGGAGAGGCCAGTGATCACGCCCGCGTAGGTCGGAATCAGCGGGAGCACGCAGGGCGACAGAAAGCTGAGCAGGCCCGCGACGAACGCCACAGGGACCGCCACTGCCGCGACCGGTGCCACCGCCTCGCTCGCCGTGCCATCCAGCGCGGCCTGGATGATCTCCCGGTCCGCCGGGTTGTCCTCGAGCGGGCCCTTCCAGCGATAGAGCAATTCTCCATCGCGGCCAATCAGCATCGTTTCCGGCACGCCGGTCGTGCGAAAGGTTCGCGCGAAGGTGTTCTTCGGGTCGTGCAACAGGGTGAAGGTCACGCCGGTATCAGCGGCGAATTGCTCGATCTTCGCCGCTGCGTCGCCACGGTCGATGCTGACGCCCACCACCCGTAGGCCCTGGCCGCCGTACTCCTGCTGCAACTGCTGCAGCACGGGCATCTCCTGGCGGCAGGGACGACACCACGTGGCCCAGCCGTTAAGCAGCACGACCTCGCCACGCAGATCCGCCAGCGACAGGTCACCCTGCCCATCCAGGGTGGCCGCAGAGAAGTCCGGCGCAGGCTCAGCAGCGCGCACCGGGAGGAAGGATGCCAGGGCCAGTAGGACCAGGGCAACCCAGACCATCAGCGGCCTGCGCCACCATCCACGCGTGGTCATTACGCGTCAGCTTCGGGAGCGGCCATCGCCTCGAGCTGCACACCCGCGTCGGTCAACCAGGTCAGGACGATCTCTCCGCCCGCACGCACCACGTCTGGCGTGCGCCCGCTCGTCGCCTCACTCGGGACGGTGGTCACCTGGCCGCCCGGCGCGATCTGCACGAGTTGGATCGCTCCCTCTTCCGTGCGGGAGTCGTCCCACGTCACCCAGAAGATCCCTTCGTCATCCAGGAAACCGCGCACGTTGGCGTGAGGAAAGTAGCTGTCCGTGGCCAGCGTCTCCGGCGTCGAGAACGTGGCCCCACCGTCAGTTGAGGCCGCGTAGTAGACGCCAGGTCCATCTTCCTTGCCGGTAAACCAAGCTGCATGCACGGTTCCTCCCGGATCCACTCCGAGAACCGGACCGGATTCGGGGCATTGCCCGAAGCGCCAGGCATCGTCATGGATCGGGACTGCGGCGCTCCAGGTTTCGCCCCTGTCCTGGGAGCGGCTGATCACCATGTTGCGCACCGGGTCACCACCATCGGTCTGCGGAACCTGGTCGCGCCAGGCGAGATAGAGCGTGTTGTCCGGTCCCACTGCCAGCGAGGCACGGCAGCACTCGCAGGACATCTCATCCACGAGAACGCTCGGCAGGAACGAGCTCCCGCCATCGTCGGATCGCGCAACGCGGACCTGCGTGAAGGCGTTCTCCTCACTCACCCCGTTCTCCGGGACGTACTGGCGATAGGAGAGCCAGGCGGCGTAGATCGTGCCGTCCGGCGCCGCAAACACGTCCTGGTAGGTCCCGGCCTCAACAACATCCGGGTCAGCGAAAATGTCAATTGCGGGCTCGAAGGTGACCCCGTCATCCGTGGAACGCGCCAACCGGAGCATGTCCCGGCCCCAGGGCACGCCCTCATGCGGCAAATTCAGGTCGTAGGCCACAAAGACCTCGCCCTCCGGTCCCGCGAAGACCTGAGGTGAACCACCGGGATAGGTGGTCACCCCAACGTCCTCGCCACTTGCGGCGACCGGACGCCCAAAGGTCTTTCCCCCATCGGTCGAACGCGCCACCATGACGGTGCCAGACGCTGGCATGGCCATGTCGTGATCCGCGGTCGCGGGCGTTGCCTCGTGGCCGTCTTCAGTCGCGGCAGGCTCAACCCAGGACAGGAAGACGGTCCCCGTTACCGGATTGACCCCCACCATCGGGTCAATGCCATGGGCGCTGATATCGCCGGCACCATGCTCCAGGGCGGCCACCCGGCCAGCCGTAATGAGTGATCCACACGCGGCAGCCATCGCTGCCGTCGCCAGAAGTTGGCGGCGCGTCGTTCGTCGCAACATGAAATGTGGCTCCTTTAGAGACACAGGGAGATACAGCGTCAAGGACGCCCTTCCCCGTGCGTTGTCAGCAGATGGCTCAGGAGCCGGGTTGCGGTGGTGGAGATGCTGGGGCAGGCAGTTGACCAACCCCAGGGAACGAGATGAATCTGGGAATTGCCACAAAATCGTTCGGACCCGGAGCGCCGTCCGTCTCGAACAGGGCGACGGCAATCAGGGCGTCGATCATCGTGCCCGCGGGCACGGGCAGCCGCGTGGTCACGCCTGCCCCGGAAGGCTCAGGAGCGGACGACGTGGCCTCGTGCGAGGGAGCGTCCTGATCTGGCATGGCCATGGACGACAGGCCGGACGCCGGCAAGGGATTACCGTGGGTGTGGTGGGCACTCTCTCGGACCCGGGCGACCGCGTCAGCACTGATGAAGATCGAGTGCGGGCCGTAGACCGCGGCGCACTCCACGGGAACCGTGAACATCCCCAGCAAGACGAACAGGGCAGCCAGGTGGCAAAGGATCCGCAGGTTGTGACGCACCGCACGGAGCATGGGAGCACCGGTGAACAATGAGGCGAGCGGACGGTCCGCTCGTACTCCTCCGGTCAGTCTACAGGCATAGCCCCCCGCCCACCCCACCCTGGTGGGCAGTCTCGCCCCGGCGTGCCCAGGAAGCCCTGTCAGCCCAAGAACCATGCACTCCGCAGCACCGCGCCTGGCCCTCGTCCCCGGGCGTATAATGTAATATTATTCATTACATTATCCTGGAGGGGTGGAAGGGCTACGCATGAAGGCACACTATGACGTCGTGGTTCTCGGGGGAGGCGCGGCCGGACTGGCCGGAGCCGTGGCCCTGGCTCGCTCACGGCGCAGCGTGCTCGTAATTGACGCAGGGGCACCGCGCAACGCGCAGGCGGACGGTGTGCACAACTTCCTGACGCGTGAGGGAACGCCACCGGCAGACCTGTTTGCGCTGGGCCGGGCAGACGTTACCAGCTACGGCGGGGAGGTCGTCTCCGGTGACGTCATCGGCGTAAAGCGGAAGGACGATGGACAGGGCTTCGCCGTGTTCCTGGCTGACGGCCGCGAGATCGAGGCACGCCGCCTCCTGATCGCCACTGGCGCCGTAGACGAACTGCCGGACATTCCGGGGCTGGCCGAGCGCTGGGGTCATGATGTCCTGCACTGCCCGTTCTGCCACGGGTGGGAAGCGCGCGAACGCGCGATCGGCATTCTCGGCACCGGGCCGATGGCCGTGCACGCCACGCTCCTCTGGCGGCAAATCAGCCCGGATGTGACCCTCTTCCTGAACACCGCTCCGCCGCTGACCTCGGAGCAAGCGGAGCAACTCGCGGCGCTCGGCGTACGGGTCGTCACGGGCAGAGTCACGGAACTGGTGATCGCAGACGACCGTCTGACCGGGGTTCGGATGTGGGACGGCGCCGTCATTGCGCGCGACATCCTCGTGGCCGCATCCGTCGTCCACGCCCACGCCGGCTTCCTTTCCGAACTGGGCCTCCACGCCGAGCCGTTGGAGATCGGCGGCCAGGTCGTCGCGACGCGACTGACACCCGGTCCGGCTGGAAGCACCGAAGTCCCTGGAGTCTGGATTGCCGGCAACGTGGCAGACCCTATGGGCCAGGTCATCACTGCCGCGGCCGATGGCATGCGCGCTGGCGCAGCGATCAACATGGACCAGATTGCCGAGGATACTGCCCGCGCGGTCGAGTCCTACCGGGCGGCGAACTCAGCCCGCGCTGGAGCGCACCCTGGGTGACATGGCAAAAGGCTTTCCCCAGAGTTGCTGCACATCCGCCGCCAGATCCGCGAGGGTGATGCCGGCAAGGTGACGATCCAGGACGCGGTTGGCCTCGGCCACCGCGTCGTCCAGCGCGCCGTGCACCACCCGCTGCACCAGGCAGCCCTCGTGCCCGGCAGCCTCCCCGGAGGAGACGTCAACGACGCGCTCGTTGAGTGCGCGCTGAACCTGCTCCAGCGTGATCTCGGCCGGGGGACGCGCTAGCTGCCATCCCCCTCCGCGCCCCTTGCGTGAGGTCACAATCCCTGCTTCGCGCAGTCCGGCAAAAGTCTGCCGCACGACAACCGGGTGCGTGCCGGAACACGCAGCCATCTCCGTGGACGTCATGCTGGCACCCGGCTGTTGCGCAAGATGCAGCAACGCGTGCAGGGCAAAGGAGAGGCGGCTGTCCCGTTTCATGAGCTAGAACCCCGGGCCGGCCCCGCCGGCCAATTCGGCCAACCCCCACAGGTCGCGCCACATGTGGTCAGGCTGGACCTTGCCCGGCGCGCTCTCGACCTTACGGTTCACCCAGGCGGTCTGCATGCCCATCTCCTGCGCCGGACCAATGTCGTACTTGTAGCCGAAGGCGACGTGCAGCACCTCCTCCGGCGCAACACCGACCCGTTGCAGCAGGCGCTCGAAGTTGTTGAGCGAGGGTTTGTAGGACCCGCACTGCTCAGCGGTGACGACATCCCTGAACGGGACACCCATGTGCTGCAGGCTGTGCGCGATGATGTCATCGTCCGTGTTCGAGAGGATCACCAGGTCCACGCCCTGCTGCCGCACCTGCTCCAGCGCGGGGCGCGTGTCGGGGAAGGGCTGCCAGGAACGCATCGACCGCACGAGATCGGGGCCGTACGCCTCCCGCCAGGGGTAGCCTCGCTCCTCCATCCAGGCCTGCAGGCTGCGAGCGAGCACCTCCTTGTACGTCAGGTACTCGCCCCCGATGATGCCGAACTGAATCGCTTCCCACCGCTCGCGCAGGGCATGGCCATTCTCGGCCGGCTCTGGCTCGTGGCGCAGCGCCATGTCGTAGAGGAAGTTGGCCAGCCCGCTTTCCCAATCGATGAGTGTTCCAAAACAATCGAACGTTGCGACACGAAACTGTGGCGTGCTCATCAGGATGCCTCCCGGAGTGACGAACGTATCTGGCCCGTCACGATACGTGGCGGCAGGCTCCCGCGTCTTGCCGCATCCTGCCGAAGACACGCCCGATGCTGCTCATGCCTCGTTCCAGCACGCATCCCGGTACCGGCTGGGCGAGCACCCGTAGTGGCGCGTGAACAGTCGCGTCAGGTGAGCCTGGCTCGCGAAGCCCACCTCGTGCGTAATGGCCAGGACGGTCTGGTCGGTTTCACGCAGGCGCTGAGCAGCCGCCGCGAGCCGCATCCGGTGGACGCGGTTGACGAGCGTCGCGCCGGTTTCCGCGCGAAAGACGCGATGCAGGTGTGATTGGCTGGTGCCCACCGCAGCCGCCACATCCGCGGCAGTTAGCGGCTCGCGAAAGTGCTCCTGCAGGAAGGCCTCGGCCGCAGCGGCGATGTGCCGGTGCGCCGCCGCCGTGCGACGCACGTCCTCAGGTGTCCCGGTCACGGCAAGTGCCGCGACGAGGTAGCGGAGCAGCGCGTCGGCCACCAGTGGATCACGGAGCCCACCTGAGCGTGCTTCTGCCTGCAGGGTTATGGTCAGGGAGATCAATCGGCCATCCTGCGCCCGGAATGTGTTCTCACGCCGCAGCGCCAGCTCGTTCTCCAGGCCATCTGCGGCAAAATCCGCGACCACCATGCAGTTGGGGCTGAGAGCGTGATAGCCGTGCTCGACGCCTGGTGGAATGACGGCTACGCGCCCGCCCCCGACCCAACCACGCTCGCCGGGGCAGGCGAGCGCGATGCGCCCCTGGGCGGGCAGCAACACCTGGCAGTACGGATGGTGATGCGAGCGTGGCTCCCCGTCGTAGGAGCGTTCATTGACTTGCAAGGCCTGGTTCAGCACACGCGCTCCTGATCGACCGCCGAATCCCGCGCGGTTGTCCATGACGAATCGCGAACGCATCCGGGAATCGGGACTTTCAGCGTATGCTACGCCGCCGGAGGAACGGGCGATGATGGGTGTGCGTTGGGGAAGACGTCACAACGGGTATGTCGCCCCTCCGGGGT
This sequence comes from Thermomicrobiales bacterium, assembly GCA_046328375.1. Lineage (GTDB taxonomy): Bacteria > Chloroflexota > Chloroflexia > Thermomicrobiales > UBA6265 > JACCXM01. Next base: position 48,231 of record JAXLWT010000008.1, on the reverse strand, counting down.
CGAGAAGGGGACGGAACACGTTCATGTCAAATCCAGCCAAACCGGTCCAGCGCCTGCTGGGCCTGATCATCGCGACGGCACTCATCTGCGCCGCTTCCCCGGCTCTGCAGGCATTCGCTGCGCCAACATCAGCTCCCACGGCTCCGCAGCAAATCTCGCTGATGCAGCAGGATGCAACGGACGCCGCTGCTGGTTCGGTGGGGCAGGACGGCACGGTCAATGGGCAGCCCCGTGAGACGAACGACGCGCCGGCGGACACGGTGAATCCCGCTGCGCCCGGACAGGTAATGCTGCCGCCGAGCGTCCCCGGTGTTCCTGGTAATGCGAATCCGGCTCTTGCCAACGGCATCGCCAGTACGCAGGAGGCCACGTTCGAGGCTGTCGCGGACACGACGGTCTTTCTCTCTGCGCCAAACTCGCCACAGACCGAAGAGAGCATCGCCTCACTCGCCATGGGCGGCCCTCAGGATGCCGTCGCCCTGATCAGCTTCTCCCTCGAGGGGCTGGGTGACAGCGTCGTGCTTGGAGCGCGACTGTCGTTCCAGGGCGCAGGCGTGGATGGTGGGCCTGGCGGCAGCGTCGGCGTGATCTACGACTACGTGACGGTCGACGGCGCCACCGCGAATGACATCCCCTCGTACGACAGCGCGCTCAACGTGCACGGCGCCCCAGCCTGGTTCGAGCGGGTGGAGCCCGCTGGCATCACCCAGGTGGATGTGACCGGTTCCATCTACGGTGATGGCACCTTGACCTTTGTGCTGCCTGGCCAGCATGAGCAAACCGCCGCGATTTACTCTCTTGAGAGCGGCGTGCCACCACAACTCATCCTGACGCTAGGCGTACCGGCGTAAAGCAGAGAAGCATCCCGGCGCAGCCCCTCGTCCTGCCTCCTGTTGCAGGGCGAGGGGCTTTTCGCAGGAGTCTTCAGGAACGTTGATATCGGATGTCTGGGAAATGACAGGAGAGGACATGCCGAGTCTCCAGGACGGACCCTCCCGGGACGTTCCATCGCCAATTGGCGTAGATCTGCCTCCCGGACGCCTCGCAGAACTGCAGCCTCGTCTCCAGGCGCTCCTTGCCGATTTCGCCTACCTGGAGGAACTCGAGACAGCAGACCTGGAACCGCTACCCACGTTCGTCGTGACGCCGGCCGCTGGTGATCAGGATGAGTGAGCCAGGCGGTCTCACGCTTGCCGGCGCGGCCGAGGCCATCCGGACCAGGGCGCTCTCACCCGTCGACCTGGTGACCCGGCAACTCGAAGTTATCGAAGCGCGCAACCCGCAGCTCAATGCCTACGTCACGGTCATGGTTGACCAGGCGCTGCGAGACGCCCGCCGGGCCGAGGCTGAGATCGCCTCAGGCGAGTATCGGGGTCCGTTGCACGGCATTCCGGTCTCGCTCAAGGACCTGATCTACACCGCCGGTACGCCAACAACCGCCAGTTCACCGATCCTGCGTGATTTCGTCCCCAACCACGATGCCACCGTCACCACGCGCCTGAAGGCCGCCGGTGCCATCATCATCGCCAAGGCCAACATGCTGGAGTTTGCCTACGGCGAGGTCCACCCTGCATTCGGCCCCTCCCACAATCCCTGGAATCTCGGCTACGGCACGTCTGGCTCGAGCAGCGGCTCGGCCGCGGCCGTCGCGGCGGGCCTCGACTTTGGGTCGCTGGGGTCGGACACCGGCGGCTCGATCCGCTTGCCGGCCGCCTATTGCGGCATCGTCGGCCTGAAACCCACCTACGGCCTCGTCAGCCGCAGGGGAGTCATTCCCCTTGCCTGGACCCTGGACCACGTCGGGCCAATGACCCGCACGGTGCGTGACAACGCGATCCTCCTGCAGGCAATCGCCGGGTATGACGCGGCAGACCCCGCTTCCGCCCCGGTCCCTGTCCCTGACTACCAAGACCGTATCGGCCGCACACCCGTGGGCATCACCGTTGGCGTCGTACAGGCGGAGGCGGACGACGAGGTGGAACCAGACGTGCGCCGGGAAACGGACAAGGCAGTGCGCGCCTTGCAGGATGCTGGCTTCACCACCGTCCCGGTCACGCAGCCGCACCCGATCCAGGCTGCTCGCACCCTGCTGGCCCTGCTGTATGTCGAGGCCAGCACGGTCCATGACTCATGGCTGCGATCCCACCGCGACCGGTACAGCCAGAATACCCTCGACCGCCTCGAACTCGGCGCCCTACTGCCCGGGACGATTTACATCCGCGCCCAACGGGTCCGTCGCCTGATCGCGGAGGCCTACCGTGAACTCTTTTCGCGGGTGGATCTGCTGGCCACGCCCGTCGCCCCGGTGTCGTCCTATCGGCTGGAGGACACGCCCGCCGAGCCGGTCCTCGAAAGTGGCGACCGCTTCAAGACCTTGTGCCGCTTCTCAGGTCCGTTCAATGTCATCGGTGCGCCGGCCATCAGCGTTCCCTGTGGATTCGACGACAACGGATTGCCCGTGGGCCTGCAACTCGTTGCTTCACCGTTCAATGAGCCCATCTTGTATCAAGCTGGAGCAGCGCTGGAACAGCAAATCGGTCGCTTCGGCAAGCCTGTCACCATCTGATCCAATACCCGGTGGTCATCACGCGGTCACTTCGCTTCTGCCAGGATCACCAATTCCTCACGGGCGACGGGAGGCGCCAGGCGTTAACGCTCGCGAACCGGAACCGGTTGAAAAACGGTGGTCTGCGGGTTTCCGGTTCGCATCAGATCACCAATGCGCGAGCGTCTGGAGAGGTCGCCGTCGAACCTCGTCGCGACTCGCGCCACGGCTGACCGGGAATGCGCATCGCTGCCGGCAATGCCTGGTTTTCCAAACGCTTCGGCAGCCTGCGCGGCCAGCAAGTTGCAGACGCCGCGGCGTTTGCTGGAGCCGTTGAGAATCTCGAATCCGTCGAGGTCCTCGATCGTTTCCGGCCACCAACAGGTTTCCTCGTTTTCACCCAACCAACTGGCGAACTCCGTCATGTCCGTCGAGCCCTCATCCTCAGAAAACTTGTTGAACCACTTGCGCAGCATTGACCAATCGTCCATCGGGTGGGCCCAGACCACAACACCCCCGGCACCATGGACCTGGCGAATGAGGTCGCGGATTTCCAGGTCCATCATCCTCGTCAACCGGGCATCCAGGTGGTGAATCGGCGTTGCCGGAGAACTCTGGATCTCCTGCTCCAGTGCTTTGAGTCGCCCGAGCAGCAGGTCTCGTTCGAGTGACCAGCCGACCGTACTTGGGACGTCGTAGACGAGGAAGTGCCCCAGAGTCGTGTTGAACTCAGCGCCCCCGAAAATGATGAAGTCATAGCGCTCCATCATTTCAGCAACTTCCTGTTCGGACGTGAAGCGGCCGTGTTCCGTCACACAAAGCGCGTCCAACCCAGCCAGCTTTGCCCCCTCCACAGCATCTGTGAACGACAGACTGCTGTCCTTCGAGCGCCGTGTGTGGAGATGCATGTCGATCAGCACCAGTTCACCTCGCTCGCGACCGGTTGCATCATCAGACGCTCCTGCTCCATCACGTTACGGTACCGAAACATCAACAAACCAGTCGTCGGTAATGACAAAGCCCTTGTCAGCAGGGGGCGCCGGGTTGATCCGCTCGAACTCCACCGATTCGACCGCGCGATAGGGCACCGCAAAGGCGCGCGGCGTAACGCTCGGTGGATCGGGCTGCCGTTCGACCACGAAGTAGTGGCTGTTGCGCATCGACACAAAAATGAGTTCCTCGCTCGGGAGCGGTCGGCCGTCGGCCGGGGTGAATCTGACAATCAGGCTGGTGTCTGAAGCACCGGTCATCAGGCGCTCCGCGTTGGTCCGGGCTCGATCTGCCGTGTTGACGAGGGCCCCGAGCAGCACGATCGCGACGACCAACGCCAGCGGCACGTTGTGGTGCTGCTTCAACTCGGAGAGCAGGAACGCCCGCTTGACCAGGCTTAACCACACCACATAGGCCAGGAGCACCAGCCCGACGAGTTGCATCAGGCTGACCACCTCACTGAGGGCCGAGGTGGTCTGGATCAGGGCGCGGTTCGACCCGGCCGCTTCCGCGGCCCGGAGAAGTGGAAACGCAACGATCAGATTCAGCGCGAGGACGCCAGGCCATCCCAGGCGCTCCACGACAGAGCGCAGCCACAACCGCGCTTGCGGCAGGCGAGCGGTCGTAGCCTTGTCCAGCAGGTACAGAAACAGCAACACCAGCGGGTAGACCAGCAGGCTCTGCAGGGCGTGGACAGCTTGTAGCGCGATGTACGGAGGGGGAAGATCGAGCGCGACGACATCGATCGACATGCGGCCGTAGTAGGCCTCGGTGTAGACCGAACCAACAAGGTAGACGCCAGTCGAGGTCACCACTGCGATGATGACAGACTCGATGAGTTTGCGGCTCCCTGCGAGCTTGTCAGCGAGGGTCGTCGCCAGAGATTCCGTTGCGCGGTCCATCGCCGCCCCGGCGCTGGTGTTGGTGTCTGGAGTTGCTGGCGGAGGAGCTTGATGCTCGCCGCTCCCAGCACCGTCGAATCGGCCGCTCACGGGTGCGGGCGGCCCGGCCCGGGGGAAATCCGTCACGGGTGCAAGGCCAGGGACGCGAGCGAGGCAGGGACGACGTGGCCGTCGGCGTCGAGGACTCCGCGTTCCTGCAGCACGGCTTCATACACACGGATCGAAGGAGCAAACTGCCCCTGGTATCGTCGCCGGTAGTCGTTGTTCGCCGCTGCGCAGTAGAGCTTCAGGATCGACGACGTCGGGATATCCTGCAGGAATCCATGCAATTGATCGGTAATCGGCGGGTCCAGGGCGATCTTCATCAACTTCTGGACCACCGCAAAGTTTCCGCGTTTGAGCATGGGTGCGATGCTTTCGAGGCTGCCGTCAATGACCTCGTTGTTCAAATGGAACTCAATGGTGCCATCTGTTGCTGCTACTGCCTCTGGGTCGACCCTGGCCCCAAACAGGTAGAACACATCGGCGACATCGACGTTTCGCAAGCGCGCTTTTGTTCGATTGGCTGAATACCCCGAATTGAAGAGATCGTCGAGAAAGATGACGCTCTGGCCGCGAAACATCTCGGGGACGATGGTTATTGCGCCGGTGCTGCCATCGATGGACGCCCTGGCTCGCTCCTGCAGGGTCTTGCGGGCGTATCCAAGCAGGCTCTCCGTGAGACGCGTTTGCCCGGCGTTGATGACCGGAGAGAGTCCCAGCGTAGCAAGCCCGACATTGAGGTAGTCAGCAGTTGCTCTTGCCAGCAGGTTTGACGCCGAGGGCACGTTGAACATCGCCGTAGAGATGATGTAGGTGAATCGTCCCTCTGCCTGGGCCCGCTGGCTGAAGGCGAGGAAACGGTCATTCTGCATCGCGGCAGCGGCCACGTTGCCGGCAAAGAAGTTCAGCGCGTCCAGATCGCCGTATTTCATACGGCTGAAGGTTGCAACGACCGGCTGGCATGAGTTGCCCGATCGTGGATCGATGTACGCACCACGCTCATCGACCCCGATGTCGAACGCGACAGCAGCTTCGTGAGCGAAATCGATTTCGGGTGCATCCATGAGCGGGTCTCCGAGGAGGCGGCGTTCACAGTGGGGCCCTGCCAGTGTTGCCGTCTCATGGATCGCATATCCAAGCACAGGAAACCTCCACCAGTGGCCCGCATGCTCACCGGCCAGGACCTTGTTGGCCGGCACGATGAGCGTAGTGGTGAGGACTGGCGATGGCCCCCGTAGGAGTTACGGGTTTCTCTACGGGATCCTGAAGCTCGTTCCGTGTACGGCGGCAATGACCGGCAGCTGAGGTGCTTCCTAAAGAGGACATGGCTCAGCCAGCAGGCAGAGACGGACTTTTCGAGTGCCTGATTCGGCGGTTGGCTATTCCAGGGATCGGTCCCGATCCCGCTGTGCACCAATGTTGCGACCTTCAGCATCGAGTGCGCCACGTTCCCGCAGCACCAATTCCAGAATGAGCAATGATGGGGAGTAGCGGCCCTGGCTCTTGTGACGTAGACCGTCACACGCCGCCGCTGTGCAGAGCTTCAGGATCGACGGTGTCGCGATTTCCTGGAGAAACTCGCAAAGCTGGGCCGCTGGCATGTCGCTGGATCAGGCTCGCGTCTTGCTGGAGTTGCAGTAGCAGAACTCCCGGAAGATGACGTTTCCTCAGCGCGTGTGTGAAGGGATCTCTCCTGAGTGGCCGCGAGACGTGGACACCGGCAAGGCGTTTGCGGCGGCCGCACTTGCCGCTAACCGCATCCGGAACACGTACGCCCACGCCTCGTACGGCGCTGCGGGAGAAGCGGGGTCTGAGGTGCTCCGTGTCGCGGTCTTCGCCGAGACCACCAGCAGCGCAGCGAGGGTAGAAATCGCCACACCTGAGCTTCTCGACGCCGAGATTCGCTTCCTGAAGTCACTTGTTGTCGTCATGAGCAACTACGTGGAAGCCCGGACAGCGAATGCCCCCGTCAACCTGCAGGAGATCCAGGATCTCGTCTCAATTACGCCGATGCCAGTCCAGCACACACCCCAGATGACCTGAACGCCCGGTCTCTGCCGGGGGCACGGTCTTGCCCGGCGCTCGCACAGCGACGACCGGTGTGGGCTTCCTGCCCATGCGCCTCACAAAATTCTTCCGCGCCGGGACAGCAGCCTGAGATCCACGATTCAATTGACGCCCGTTGGTCAGCGGCATATCCTAGCTCGATCTGAACACGTCAGATAACGGTCGCCTGTGCCATGGTTGCCATAGGTCGCTGCAACGAAGAGGTGCGTATGTCCACTCGCAACACTCGTCTCTCGCCCAGTCCTTCCACCGTCGGGTACCGCGTCAGCCGGCGGGGACTGATGAAGGGAGCAGCCGGCGCCACAGCGCTCGGCCTCAGCCTGCCCTCCTGGGTTGCCAGCGCCCAGGTGGAGCTGGGAACGGCCTCCGGTGAGCTTACGGTCGGCTCGAACTACTCGAACGAGCTGCCGAAGCAAGCGCTGCACGCCGCCATCGATGCCTTCCCCAACAAGAACGTCACAGTCAAGCTGAACGAGGTCGATCACAACACGTTCCAGGAGAACATCACCACCTACCTGCAGAACCCGGACGACGTCATCCCCTGGTTCGCCGGCTACCGCATGCAGTTCTTCGCCGCGCAGGGGCTCCTCGGCCCAATCGATGATGTCTGGAACGCTGGCCTGAACGACATCCAGTCGGAAGGGTTCAAGCTCGCGTCGACCGGGCAGGATGGCCAACTCTACTTCGTGCCGTGGACGTACTATTGCTGGGGCATCCACTACAAGCCGAGCGTCTTCGAGGAGAACGGCTGGACGCCGCCCACCAACATGGAGGAACTCGCTACCCTCGGCGAGGCCATGCAGAGCGCGGGCATCGTGCCCTTCGCCAGTGGCAACGACGGCCGCTGGCCCGCGATGGGCACCTTCGATCAGCTCAACTTCCGCCTCAATGGCTACCAGTTCCACATGGACCTGATGGCGGGCCGCGAGAGCTGGACCGACGAGCGGGTGAAGAACGTCTTCACCGAGTGGGAAAAGTTGCTGCCGCTCCACCAGGAAAACCCGAACGGCCGCACCTGGGAAGAGGCCGCCTCCGCCGTCGTCAACGGCGAGGCCGCGATGATGACCATCGGCAACTTCATCGGCGAAGTCTTCCCCGATGGAGACACCTCCGACCTCGATTTCTTCCCGTGGCCGGAGATGAACCCGGAGTTCGGCACCGAGACGATCGAGGCTCCGATCGACGGTTGGATGATGGCCGCCAGCCCGAAGAACCCGGAGGCCGCGAAGGAACTCCTCTACCATTTTGGCACCGCCGATGCGCAGGAGGCCTACTTGAAGGTCAACCCGAGCATCATCGGGGCAGCAACCGACATCGACCAGTCGATCTTCTCACCGCTGCAAATCAAGGCGCTGGAGGCCGTCACCGCCGCCGCCAGTGTTACCCAGTTCCTTGACCGCGACTCCAGCCCGGAGTTCGCCTCCAACGTCGCCGGACAGGCCTTCGCCGATTTCCTGTCCGACCCATCGAGCATCGACGGCATCCTCGAGGACATGCAGGCCCAGGCCGAGGTGATCTTCGCGGGATAGTGAACGCCCACTCCCGTCGGCTGGCGCGATCCAGCGGACGGGCTCACCTGGCCCTCGCGACGTCGCGAGGGCCAGGGACGGGGATTGGCCTTGGCAACGGCAGTCCAGGCACAGACACAGACTCCATCGACCACCGTGCCGAAGCCTCGGGCACGCCGGTTGCGGCAATTTGACGGGCGAGATGTCTGGGTGGTAGCGGCCATGGCCGGCATCCCGACCATCCTGCACGTGGGGCTGGTCTGGATCCCGACCATCTTCTCGATCATCCTCTCCTTCACCGACTGGAAAGGGATCCGCCTCGACGATATCCACTGGGTCGGCTTCCAGAACTATGTCCAGATCTTTACGGTTTTCCAGAAGAATTTCTTCCAGGCGCTGATCAACAACACCGTCCTGCTCATCTTCCTCTTCATCGGGCCAACAGCCCTTGGCATCTGCCTGGCCTACCTGCTGGACCGCGACGTGCGCGGCACACGCTTCTACCAGGGCATCTTCTTCACGCCGGTCGTGCTGTCGCTGGCCGTCGTCGGCTTCATGTGGCAGAGCGTGATCTACTCGCCCGAGAACGGCCTGGCGACCCAGGTCTTCGGTGGTGGCCAGTCAATCGACTGGCTTGGGAACCAGAAGTTCCTGATCCCCTTTGGCAACACCTACGGCGTCTCCTGGAACTTCGTGGCTATCCTGGTCGCCATTGCCTGGCGCCACACCGGTTACATCATGGTTCTCTACCTGGCTGGGCTGAAGAGCGTCGACAGCTCCCTGCGGGAAGCAGCCATGCTGGACGGCAGCAACGAGTGGCAGGTCTTCCGCAACGTCGTCTTCCCGTCGTTGAAGCCGATCAACGTGGTGATCGCGGTCATCACGGTGATCGAAGCATTGCGCGCCTTCGACATCATTTACGTGCTGAACACGCCGCGCAAGACCGAAGTGCTCTCCATCCTGACCACGAACAATCTGCTGGGTGAAGGGGGCGGGAACGTCGGGCGCGGCTCAGCCTACGCCACGATCCTGTTTATCCTCTGCTTCGGCTTCGTGATCTGGTACGTGACCAATCACTACCGCAACACCCAGGAGGGAGCAGACACATGAGCGCCAGCGGGGCAGCCCTACCGCAGCGGCGGAAGCCAATCACCCTGGGCCGCATCCTGCTCTACGCCTTCGTCTCCGTGACGGCGTTCATCTGGCTCGTGCCCATCGCCGGGGCGATTTTCGCCTCCGTGCGTCCCTACACCGAGACCGTGCGCGACGGGTTTTTCTCCTGGCCGCAGCACCTGACGCTGGACAATTACCGTAGCGCCTGGGACCAGGGCGACATCGCCCGCAAGTACTGGAACACGGCCGTCATCCTGGTGCCCGCGCTCATTTTCACGCTCTTCTTTTCGAGCATGGTGGCGTTCGTCTGCAGCCGCTACTCCTGGCGATTCAATATCCTGCTGCTCTCGATCTTTACGGCTGGCAACCTGTTGCCGCAGCAGATCATCATCCAGCCGCTCTACCAGTTCTACAACCGCGTCCCGCTGCCGGACTGGCTATCGAACTCGGGCAAGCTCAACGGGAGCGCGCTGGGGATCATCCTGATTCACATCGCCTTTCAGAGCGGATTCTGCACCTTCGTCCTCAGCAACTACATGAAGCTGCTGCCCAAGTCGCTCAACGAGGCGGCGCGCATGGACGGCGCGGGCGTCTGGAAGCAGTACTGGCAGATCATCATGCCGCTGACGCTCCCAGCCATCGCCGCGCTCGCCACCCTGGAATTCACCTGGATCTACAACGATTTCTTCTGGGCCGTAGTCCTTGAGCAGCAGGGCGCCGACCGCCCCATCACGTCATCCCTGGCTAACCTGGGAGGCGAGTTCTTCACGGACGACAATCTCATCGCCGCGGCGTCCATGTTCGTCGCGCTGCCGACGCTGATCGTCTACTTCGCCCTGCAGCGCTACTTCATCTCCGGACTGACCATCGGCGCCGAGAAGGGCTGACGAGCACAGCCTCGCCAATTCGAGCCGGGTGGTCAGCGGCTTGAGCAGGACAGGGGCTCCCCAGCACATTTCCGTGTCTCGAGCTTGTCGAGACACAGTGAACAGGCTGCTCGTACCGGAACGGCAGTTCTTCTGCACGCTACGAAACAGGAACGAGTTACGACGTGAGCCGCTTGCCCAGCAGGATGTCCGGCTTCCCCGGCCCGTTGGCGTCGGGGATCACGCCAATGACCGTGAACCCCAGGCGGCGGTAAAAGCTGGTGGGGTGATTGAAAACGTCAATGTGCGCGGCGTGTGCGAGTGGATCCGGGTAGAGATCCTTGCCCCAGATGCTGGTGCCGGGCTCCTCACCATCGTCGTCAGAACCCAGGTAGAGCGTGAGCGCTCCTCGTGCTCGTACCCTCTCCTCCAACGCCGCGACGAGTGCCGTGCCTATACCCAGGCCGCGCGCGTCCTCATGCACGACCAGCGGGTGAAGCTCCCAGGCGTAGTCGTAGGTCGGGATGCCGCCAATCCACGCCAGGATCTTGTCGCCCTGGCGCGCCACAAGGCTGAGATTCTCCGGATCGAGCGAGTCCTCGACTTCCTTCCGAGCCTCTTCCAGCGTTTCATGCCAACCCACGAAGGCCCGCAGCAGGAGCGCGGCGATCTGCTCGATCGCCGCGCCGTCCTCCGCTCGCAGGTCCTCGATCGTGAAGGTTGGAGCTTCCGGCATCTCTAAAGGCCGAGGGACGCCAGGTACTCCCGGTTGCGCCGCGCGCTCTCTTTCGGGGTGCCCATCCCGGGCAACACGTCCTGCTCCACCACGGACCACCCGTCATACCCATGGTCATTCAGCCAGGCAACAACACCCGGAAAGTCCACGCCGCCCTGGCCGAGCTCGGAGAAGACGCCCTGCTTGATCGATTCGACGTAGTTCCAGCCTTGCTCACGCGACTCCCGGGCAATGCCCGGGTGGCAGTCCTTGAAGTGGATGTACCAGATGCGGTCCGCCCAGCGGTCCATCGCCTCCAACACGGTCGGACCGCGATCACCTGCTCCGAACGAGTAGTGGCCAGTGTCGAAGACGATGCCAAACGCCTCGGGATCCGTTTCCGCCAGTAGACGGTCAACCTCCCACGGAGTCTCGACCCACCCAGCAGAGTGCGGGTGGAAGACCGAGCGCAGGCCGGTTTCTTCGCGCACCGTGCGGGCCACCTGTTCGACGCGCCGGGCGTAGCCACCCCACTCGTCCTCCGGCAGGCTCATCTCCGGCGTAATGCGGCCGGCGTTGAGACTGCGCATGGGATCGGTGCCATTGACATCGGCGATAACCAGGAATGGTCCCTTGCTGCGATCCGGATCGGGAACAACGGCCGCCAGCAAGCGGGCCACGACCAGGGCCTGGGCCAGATCGGCCTCGAAGCGCTCTCCCCCTTCGCGCAGGTGATGCGCAACGTAGGCGCCAAGCATGGCCAGGTTCCGGGCATCCAGTTCCGCACGCAAGCGATCCGGATCGGTGGGATAGAACCCGTAGTCGCCGAGCTCCGTCCCGGCGTAGCCAGTCTCGGCGATCTCGTCCATCACCTGTTGATAGCCGTGGCCATCCTCCCCGAAGCCCTCGAACATGATGGCGCCCCAGGAGACGGGCGCATTGGCAACGCGAATTGGCGACATAGCTCCGCTGCTTCCTCACCTGCCGGGCACCCGGCACTTCGCTAGTTCGGGGCGGGACTCTCCCGCTCCGCATCGATCCCTTCCTGCTTGAAGCCGAGAGCCATGGCAGCTTCCGTTTGGGCTGCTTCCTGCCGTCGCGCACTCTCGGCCAGCGCATCACGCCGCGCGAACTCTTCCAGTTCGTTGCCGAGCTCCTCGAGCGCCTCACCGCCCGCCATCATCTGCACGACTGCTTCGCGCGTGACATCCTTCTTGTCGAACGTCCCGTAGGAGCGCCCGCGGTTCAGGATGGTGAAGCGGTCGGCGATGGGATAGGCGTGGTGAACATTGTGGGTGATGAAGATCACGCCGAGCCCGCGCGCCCGCGCCTGGGCGATATAGCGCAGGACGACCGCGGCTTCCTTCACCCCGAGGGCCGCGGTTGGCTCATCCAGAATCAGGACACGCGCGCCAAAGTAGACCGCGCGCGCGATGGCCACTGACTGCCGTTCACCACCCGACAGGGAACCCACCGCGTGCTCGGGATCGCGGATTTCGATCCCCATCTTGTTGAGTTCGTCGCGGGTGATCTCGTTGGCGCGCTCCAGGTCAAAGCGGCGGAAGGGGCCCCACCCCTTCGTCGGCTCCTGGCCCAGGAAGAAATTGCGCGAGATGCCCATCAGCGGAATCATGGCCAGGTCCTGGTAGACCGTGGCGATGCCGCGGGCGAGGGCGTCACGCGGCGAGGCGAAGTGAACCTCCTGGCCCTCCACCAGGTAGCGTCCCTTGTCCGGCTGGTAAACCCCGGAGAGGATCTTGATCAGCGTCGACTTGCCGGCGCCGTTGTCTCCCAGGAGCGCATGGACTTCGCCCGCGAGCAAGTTCATCGAGACGTCTTCGAGGGCGATGACCGTACCGAAATACTTGGACGCGTGATCCAGTGCCAGGAGCTCCGAACCGGGAGGCGGCAGCGGCAGCGTGGGGCTCTTTGAGGTGGTTGCCTGGCTCATCCGCGAACTCCCAACGCGCGCTGGCGCACATAGCGGTTGACCAGCACGGCGATCAGCAGCATGGCCCCCAGCACGGCCGAGACCCAGTCAGCATCGATCCCGGCAAACACGACGCCCTGGCGCACCATGCCGTAAATCAGTGCCCCAAGCACCGCGCCGATCACTGTTCCGTAGCCACCAGTCAGGAGCACACCACCAATCACCGCCGCGATGATGGCGTAGAACTCACGCTGTTCACCCCGCAGGACATCGGCGCTGCGAGAATTGGTGATCTCGATCATGGCAACCAGCCAGGCAGCGGCGGCTGTGGTCATGAACAGGGAAATCTTCACACGATCCACCGGCACTCCGACCATGCGGGCGGCGATGGCGTTGCCGCCGACGGCAAAGATCCAGTTGCCAAACTGGGTCCGCATCAACACCCATGTCCCGATCCCGGCGACCACGAGCCACCAGATAATCGAGACTGGAAACGCTGCGCCCATAAACGGAATGTCTGTTGCGAACAACGCCGAAGCGGAATCAAATCCAGGAAGCTTCTGCAGCCCACCCACCTGGGTGCGGCCGGTGATCAAGCGGGTCATACCGACGGTCACGCCACGAATAATGAAGAGGGACGCCAGAGTCACAATGAACGAGGGCAAGCCTGTCCGAATAACCACCAGACCATTCAGGAACCCCATCACCAGGGCAAACACCAGGGCCGCGATGACGCCCCACCAGAAACTGACGCCAAACTCCGACGGGATCAGCGCCGCAATGACGCTGCACGCGCCGATCATTGACCCTACCGAGAGATCGAACTCGCCGGCAATCATGAGCAGGGCAACGGCCACCGCCAGGATGCCGAGCTGCGCGGCAACTTCCAGATAGGTAGCGGTGCCGCGCCAGGAAACGAATCCGCGATTCCACGCCAGCGCGGCGAAAACGCCCCAGACGATGATGGCGCCAAACACGGCGCCAACTTCTGGTCGCAGCAGGAAGCGCCGCCAGAGGGAAATCTCCTTGCTGCGGGCAGCGGTGCGAATGCTCGCCGAGTCCTTTGGGGCAGCTGTGGCCGACATGTGGCTCGCTTTCGGTAGAGGAACCGCAAGGATGGGCACGACAGGGGACTGGATCGCCAGTCCCCTGTCGGCTCGGGTGCTAGCGGGTGCCAGCCTCCGCAAGCGCAATTACGCGCTCAGCGTTGTCCTGGGTCACGAAGCCCGGGCCGGTCATGATGACCGGGTTGGCAACCGTGTTCAGGTTCCGGTTGTAAAGGGTGAGCAGCACGACCGGCAGGTAGCCCTGCAGGTACTGCTGCTGGTCGATGGCGAAGAGCATGTTACCGTCGCGGATCGCTTCCAGGACCTCGGGGGAGAGATCGAAGGTCGCGAGCTTGATGTCGCCGGTCTTGCCCATCGAGTCGAGGGCAGCCATGGCCGGCGCGGCGCCGGTCGGGCCAAGTGTGAAGACGGCGTTGATCTCCGGGTCAGCAGTCAGCGCAGCCTCGATGGCCTGCTGGGCGCCCGTAGGATCGGACAGTTCGATGGCGAGCACTTCGACGGAGCCGCCAGCCTCGGTCAGGGCGTCGGTGAAGCCGCGGCAGCGGTCATCGAGCGCCGAGTTGCCAACTTCCTGGTTGACGCAGAGGGCCTTTGTCGCGCCGGCTTCCGCCATGCGCTGGCCGCCGCCGAGACCGGCCTCGTACTCGGTCTGGCCGACGTGGTTCATGATGCCCAGGTCAGCCGCTACCTCGGATCCGGAGTTCATGGAGATGACCGGGATGCCGGCATCCACGGCGGCCTTGATCGAGGGGCCCAGCGCCTCGGCGTCAGGGATCGAGACCACCAGGCCGTCCGGGTCAGAGGCCACAGCCGCATCAATCAGCTGAGCCATGGCCACCATATCGAAGGTGCCCGGGGCCTGGTACTCGACCGTGACGCCCATATCCTTGGCCGCCTGGGACGCGCCGTTCTGGACGACCGACCAGAATGGGTCAGACGCCTGCCCGTGCGAAACGATGACGATGCGAATCTCGTCATCCTGCGCGGCGGCCTGCCCGGTGAAGACGCTCAGTCCAGAGAGCACCACCAGGGACAGCACCGCGAACAACCGGAAAAATCGACTCATGGGTACCTCCGCATGCATTGCGTAACCAGATCTCCCACGATCCGGCAGGTGCCTTAGCGGCAGTCGTCAGGAGTGCGGGCCTCCTTCCCCGTGCGCGCCAACCGGGTCATCATCGCCCCGGGCGCTGCCTGCATGGACGGTTCGCTGCATCGTTGCGCGCGGCAAGGCACGTCGTGCCCGATGTCGCTGCCTGTCCAGAACCAACGCAGCATAGCGCACCCATGATTGGCTCGGCTACGGCGGTTTCGTCGCACTGGTTGACCGGTCGTGACGAGGAACGAACAGCCGTGTAGAGCAGGTTGAGGGTGGGTTGCCTGATCCCTTCCGTCGCCGAACCGGATGCAAGGCCGTCGCTTGCGCCCGCGGTGGGCACCCGGCCTGGAGACCTCTCCCGGCCTGAGGCGCCCGGCGCCGGGTGCCGTAGCGCAGGCAGACATGACACCACAGATGGCTCTCGCCGGGCGTCGCGGCTGGGAGAACGCGGATCCTGCCCGGAGCCGATGAGCGTAGCTACCCAGACCGCTTCCGAATCGAACTTCTTCTTCCCACCCTGAGTGAGTGAATGCATTTCATATTGGAACAGTTCGCGATAAGTGTCATATGTGATTCATTTTAACCTAATTACACCTGGCCGCTTGTCTCCCAGAGCCCGTCATCTCGCTCGGATGTGCTAATTCTGCTAACCATTTCCTCCATTTCACGCGAACTTTGCCTTTCTGTAGCCGATGCGACATGTCATATCGACCCATTCTTATTCCCATGTCATAGATGAACGTGATATAAGTCACTCATCATATTCACATCATCCTGCGTGAGGATTCAGACTATGCTCATCTCCCGAATGCTCAGTCTGGCCCTGATCCTGATCCTCGCGCTTCCAACCTCGATCGAGACACGTCCTACCGACCTCCAGAGCTTCCCCGCCGCTCCGGAGGCGCAGGCTGCATCGCAAACGCCCACCCCCGGCGCGTCGGGTCAGGCGCCAGAACCCCTACGTGCGGGTAAACGCAAGGCACGCGCCCGGCACGCTCGCGACGCTCGTTCCGGTTCCAGGAAGGAACGCAAGTCACGCTCGGCATCCAGTTCCGGGAGCGAAGCCACGGCCATCACGTCAGAGGCAGCAGGGGACACCAACTGCGGTCCCGGGCTCATTCCTCTCGGCGACACCGGACGCTGCACCCATGGCCCAGACCCCGAACCGCCGGGAGTCTCACGTGCGCTGGTCCGCGGCGTGCCCTCCACAAGTGAGGTGCGCCAGGAAACCGCCAACATCGCGTGCATGGGAGATGGCCAGAGCGGCTATCGGGTGCAGGTCATCTACGCCTACGACAAGACGCAAACCAACCGCCTCAGCCAGGTCATTGGCAACATCCGCATCACAGCGGCGGGTGCAGACGACCTGATGCGGCAGTCTTCACTGGCCGCCGGCCAGGAGCTGCACTTTCTCTTTGTCCACGACGCTCAGTGCAACATCAGTGTCGAGCCCGTCGCGTTCAGTTCCGCCGCGATGCAGAACTTCGGCACCATGATCCAGACCATGTACGACGGCGCCCAGGACCGGACAGATCGCATCTACCTCATCTTCGCGGACACGTCGACCGCTGGCATCTGCGGCATCGGCACGATGGTGAAGGATGACCGCGACACCCCAGCCAACCGAAACAACAGCGGTCCGGGCTACTCGCGAGTGGACCGGGATTGCTGGGCGCCACAGGCGGCCACCCATGAGCTGATGCACAACCTCGGAGGGGTTCAGTACACCGCACCACACAGCAGCGGGGGCAGCCACTGCATCGACGAGTGGGACGTGATGTGCTACTCGGATTCCCCGAACTACCCGGCCATGAAGTATCTCTGTCCGGACAAATCAGCCTCGCAGAACGACATTGACTGCAACAACGACGACTACTTTGACCCGCTTCCGCAACCTGGGAGCTACCTCGACACCCACTGGAATACGGCAGACAGCGTCTTCCTGGTGTCAGGACCGGCGACATGTCCAACGACAGCCCAGGGCTGCCTCGGCAGGATCAACCTCTCGGCGTCCCAGTCTTCGATCAAGAGCAAGAAGCGCCTCAAGCTGTCTGCTTCAGTCTCGGACGCAACCGCGCGCAACGCCATCGTCACGCTGCGCGCCTGCCGGGGCTCAAGCTGTAGCTGGGGGTCAGGACAAACCATCGCGACCCTTCCTGGCAGTGCGCCCAGCACCCAGTGGAAGGCAACGGGCAAGGGCAACGTGACCTTCCTGGCGCAGGTGAGCACCGCTGGTGGCGTCGTCACCTCGAACCCGGTGACCGTGAACGTCAAGAAGGGCAAGAAGAAACACTGACGCTGTGCCGCCACTCCATGCGGCCCCATCAGGTAGAATGATGTGTTCGCCGCTGATGGAGGTTGATTGCATGGCGTCCGTTTCGTCATTTGACATCGTTTCTGACTTCGATATGCAGGAGCTCAAGAACGCGCTGGATCAGACCGAGCGCGAAATTGGCACCCGGTATGACCTCAAGGATACGAAGACCGAAATTGAGGCCACCGAGACTCAGTTGACCATCACCACCAACAGCGAGTACACGCTCAGCCAGGTGCGTGATCTCCTGGAATCGAAGTTCGTGCGGCGCGGTCTTTCGCTGAAGATCCTCGATTACCAGACCGAGGAACCCGCCTCCGGCGCGCGCGTTCGCCAGGTTGTGAAGCTGCGCAAGGGCATCCCGGATGATCTCGCCAAGAAGATCACCAAGCAGATCCGCGACGACTTCAAGAAGGTGACGCCGCAGATCCAGGGCAACGCCGTGCGCGTGCAGGCCAAGAGCCGGGACGACCTGCAGGCGGTCATCGCCTCCCTGAAGGACGCGGATTACCCGGTCGCGCTGCAGTTCATCAATTACCGCTAGCTGGAGCATTGCCTCTCCGACCCCGCCCCACCCCGCCGTATCACCAGGAGCATTCCAACGTGGTTCTTGCCGAATCCCCTGTTCGCGTGGGCAGCCAGACCCAGGACGCCAATCGCGGCTTTCACATTCTGACGCTCGGCTGCTCGAAGAACCGGGTGGACTCGGACGGGATGGAGCACCTGCTGCTGGCGCGAGGCATGACGCCCGTCAGCAGACCAGATGACGCCCGGGTGGTGATTGTCAACACCTGCGGCTTCCTTGGCGCAGCGCGCGATGAGTCGGTCGCTGCCATCTCGGAGCTGCTTCAGCAGCGGCAGGACGGGCAGATCGTCGTCGCGGCGGGCTGCATGCCGGCACTTGGCGACTACAGGAACGACATCCCGGCCGGCGTCGACCACGTGATGACCACACGGGAGTGGCACCGCATCGGCGACGTCGTGGGCGAACTCATGGGCGAGGAGATTCTGCCCGAGGTCGCCGGCTGCGAAGGGATGCTGACCACGTTCAGCCGCGCCCAGGCTGGCCCCTCCGCGTACGTGAAGGTGGCGGATGGCTGTGACCACGCGTGCGCCTTCTGCACCATCCCCAGCATCAAGGGCGGCCAAGTCAGTAAGCGCCCGCTCCATGTGCTGCAGGAAATCGTGGATCTCGTTGGCCAGGGCACGAAGGAAATCGTGCTCGTGGCCCAGGATACGATCCGCTACGGCGCGGATCTTGGCATCAAGCACGGACTGCCCAGTCTGCTGGAGCAGATCGTGGAAGGTGTGCCGAACCTGCCCTGGCTACGCCTGCTCTACATCTATCCCAGCCCGCTCACGCTGCGCATGGTTGATGTCATGGCCCAGCACGACGCCCTGCTGCCCTACCTCGACATGCCAATCCAGCACGCCGACAAGACCGTGCTGCGCAACATGAACCGTCCCAGCAATATCGATATGACGCGCCGCCTCATCGACCACGCCCGGAACACCCTGGCCGACCCCGTCATGAGGACGACGCTCATCGTCGGTTTTCCCGGGGAGACGGACGAGCAGTTCCAGACGCTCTATGACTTCGTCGCTGAACAGGAGTTCGACCACGTCGGCGTCTTCACCTACTCGCCGGAGCCAGGAACGAAGGCCGTCACGCTCGACCTGGAACCAGTGCCGGCCGCGGTGGCCGAGGAACGGCGCAATGCGATCATGGAGCTACAGCAGGGAATCTCCCTGCGCCGCAACCAGAGCCTGGTTGGCCAGAAGCTGCAGATCCTGGTTGAAGCGGTGGGCGAGGCCGAGGACGAAGCCGGCAACACCGAGCCGATCACCGTTGGCCGCGCCCGGCGACACGCACCAGAAGTTGACGGCATGGTCTTCATCCCCGGCGCGTTGCCGGTGGGTGAGATGGTCGAGCTGGAGATTGCGGCCGCCGGTCCCTACGACCTGTGGGCGAACCCGCCGGGTGGCGCCGCTCGCCCGCTGCACAGGCCGGTCGTGCGCCGCAAGCGCCTCACGCCTCGAGCACGAGGTCCTCGCCACCCGGAGCGGCGGGGGAGTGGGCGTCCGGTGCCGATGGCCACGCCCGCTGGAACAGCACCCACTGGTCGGGAGTAGCGCCTATCCCGTCCTCCAGCCGGTTGGCCAGGACGGCCATTCCACCAGCGACATCGGCATCGACATCATGCGTGCGGGGCACGGTGAACGACTCGCCGACCCGCAGGCGGTGACTGCCATCCTCCCGGTACGCGAACATCGGGACCACGATCGATCCCGTATCGCGCGCTATCCGAATCGCGCCCGGTGGCAGCGTGGTTTCCCGGCCAAAAAGAGTCACCGGAACGCCATTGCGGAAGAAGTCGTAGTCGCTGACAAAGCCGGCGACTTCGCCGCGCCGCAACGCCTTGATAACATCCTTGACCCCGGCCGGGGTTGGCTCCACCACCCGCACGCCGTGACCCTGCCGTAACCAGGAGACCGCGTCAAACAACATGCGGCTCGTGGTGCGGCCGGTCATCACCGTCAATGGGATTCCCGACGCCCCGATGGTGAGCCCGACCAGGTCAAACGCCCCGATGTGAGCAGTCACCACCACGATGCCTTTGCCCGTGGCACGCGCCGCGCGGAAGATCTCGAGGTCGGCGGCGACGCTCGGAACCTCTGCCACGACTCGCTCGCTGGGCGCAACACGCATCCGCAACAGCTCCGCGAAATTGTCTGCAGACAAGCGGAACACGCGCTTCGCGATCTGCTCGAGTTCCACGCGCGAGACATCTGGCCCCAGCACCTGCCCAATGTTCGCCATGACATTGTCGCGATAGTGGGGTGTGCTGCGGATCCAGATCGCACCAGCGAGATCGATCGCCGCATCGCGGATGGGTCGCGGCATTCTCGCCACGAGGTGCGCCGTGGCATTCGCCAGCCGGACTGCGACCTTCTCTCGCTTGACCTGGCGAGCCTCCCGGCGGAAGCGCTCGCTGGGCCGGCGTATGGCCCGCTGCATGCGCTCCACCGGGCGCATCTCGCCTGATGGGAGCAGGCTCTCCGGCTCCTCGGTGGTCGTGGACGAGACGGATGGAGCGGGGCGGTTCATCGGTCGTTACGGCCGGGCGCTGATGGCGTCGCCGTGTCCGACTGCGTGAGGTAGGGCGCAGCATCCAGGATGACCGGCACGCCACGGATGACCATGAGCGCCACAGCGGCCCAGACATTCAGCCAGCCGAACCAGCGCACGATGTCAATGCCGTAGAGCTGATCGAGCCAGGTCCCGGCAGCTTCCGGCTGCACGTAGCCCAGGTAGCCCGCCAGGAAGACGAAGGCGACTGCCTTCACGTAGCCATACAGGCCACGCATGAACCGCCCGGCCGTCAACCAGCGCGTGATGGGAGAGCGCATCATGTTCCGCTCGCCGAATGGGGTCATCCCGTCGGCGTAGGCGAGGCCGCGAATCGTGTCGACGATGCCGCCGCGTACCACAACCAGGAAGGGGACCCAGAGCGGGATAAGCCGCTCCCAGGCGAAGAAGATCCAGAGAACGGTCTCGACGATGCGATCTCCGGCGATATCGAACGCGGCGCCGAACTTCGAGGTGGACCCGCGCTTCCGCGCTACCCAGCCGTCCAGGCCGTCACCGGCAAAGACGACCGCGAGCAGGATCATCGAAATTGCCGCGAGATCGACCGGGCGATAGTGCATCATGGCGATGACGATGAAGAGCAGAACCAGCCGGGCGATGGTAATCAGATTGGCCATGACTGGCGATTCTACCCCTCACGGCCGCGCCGTCACGACACGCGGCTATCCGCGCGTGACGGCGATTATGCGTGCGGGAGCCAGAACACTCAACCGCAACTGGGTCAGACGACCCTACTGGATGGCGCCCAGGTCCTCGTCCACACGTGCCCAGTTCGTGCTGCGGGCGCGCTCGGAGCGCTGGCGCAGGAGTTCCGCGGTGAACAGGATGACGATCGAGACGAGGATCAGGACTGTGGAAACCGCCGCGATGGTGGGATCGATCTCCTGGCGCAGGCTGTCCCACATCTTGCGCGGCAGCGTGACCGCCCCGGAGCCACTGATGAAGAGCGCCACGATCAACTCGTCGAACGAGGTGATGAACGCGAAAAGCGCTCCGGCAAAGACGCCCGGCCGGATGATGGGCAGCGTAACCCGCCAGAATGTCTGCCACCGGTTGGCGCCCAGGTTCATGGCGGCGTATTCGAGCCGCTCGTCGAACCCCTGCAAGGTGGCGGAAACGTTCGTGACCACGAAGGGGAACGCCAGCGCTGTGTGCGCCAGGATCAGGCCCAGTTGATTCCCCACGAGCTTCACCTGGGCGTAGAAGAAGTAGATCCCGATGGCCACGATGATGGCCGGGACGACCAGCGGGGAGACCATGAAGGAGTTGATCGCGTTCTTGCCTGGAAACTTGCCACGCACCAACGCCAGCGAAGCGGCTGTCCCCAACACTGTCGCCAGGATGGAGACCACGATAGCCACCCGGATGCTCAGGAAGGTGGCAGGCACCCAGCCCGGGCGATCCAGGTAATTCTGATACCACTGCAGAGACCACCCCGGCGGCGGAAACTGCAGGTACTTGGCGGAGCTGAACGAGACCGGCACCACCACGAAAACCGGGAACACCAGGTAGAGCAGGATGATCGCCACCATGATCCAGAGCAGGACCGTGGCGAACGAGGGCCGCGGCTTCGCGTTTCGGCGCGGCTGGGGCGGAAGCTGGGTGCTGGGTGACGTCGCGCTCATGTGCGGGCCTCTCCGAAGACGCGCTCCACGCCCAGGACCCGGGTGAAGATGCCGTATATGCCGAGTGACATGACCAGGAGCACGAGCGCGAGCGCGGCGCCGAATCCCCATTTGAGCTGGGAGATCTGCTGCTGGATCAGCATCGAGATCATGACGTCCTTCTGGCCGCCCAGGAGCGCCGGTGTGATGTAGAAACCGAGCGCCAGGATGAAGACCAGCAGGCACCCTGCGGCCACGCCCGGCAAGCTGAGCGGCAGGAAGATGCGCAGGAAGACTTTCGAAGGCGATGCGCCCAGGTTCCCGGCAGCGCGGAGCAGATTCCGATCAATCCCCTTCATCACGGCGTAGAGCGGCAGGATCATGAAGGGCAGCAGGATGTGGATCATGCCCAGGTACACCGCCAGGCGGGTGTTCAGGAGCTGCATCGGCTCCTGCCGAATGTTGGCGGCAATCAGCGCCTCGTTGATGATCCCCTCCTGCCCCAGCAGCACCATCCATGCGTAGGAGCGGACCAGGATGCTCGTCCAGAAGGGAATCAACACCAGGATCATCAGCAGGTTCGCCCTGGCCGGCGACGTTGAGGAGAGCGCATAGGCAACCGGATACCCGAGCGCAAGCGTCGCCAGCGTGGTGACCAGCGCTATCTGCAGCGTGATCCCGAAGATGCGGATGTACGCGTTCATCGGGATGGAGAGCCCGAGAATGTCGATCGTGCTCCGCGCCTGAACCAGCGGCTCGAAGTTCTGCAGGCCGAGCACCGGGTCCGTGAACGAGCGTGAGAGCATGGCGGCGACGGGATAGCCATAGAAGATGATGAGGAAGACCACGCCCGGCACCAGGAGCAGCACGTACCGCCACTGTTCCTTGCGGGCCAGACTCCCGAATTGCGAAACCTGGGCACTTCGCTCCGCGGTAGACGCGGGGCTCGCCAGGTCACCGGTGGCGACGGCCATCTCCACCCTCCCTCAGCGCTAGACCAGCCGGCAGTCGTCGATGCTCCAGGCGACCTTGATCGGATCACCTCGCCCGAAGCTCTGCACGCCGGTCCGGTTCTGCGCCTTCAGCACCAACTCCTGGCCACCCGGTAGCGTCACGACGTAGCGGCGCATCTCCCCGACGAAGATGACGTCACTCACCGTCCCGCTCACGACGTTCATGCCAGGGATCGCGCTCTCGTCAGTGGTGACGATCTTCTCGGGGCGCACAGTCAGCGCCGCCTCGGTGCCGGACTCCGCGTCAGGCTTGCGCCGTGCGCGCACTTCGCCCAGGCCGGGAACGGCAACGCAGGTCGTTTCACCGACGTGTGTCGTCACCTTGCCGTCGATGAAGTTCGATTCGCCGATGAAGTCCGCGACGAAACGGTTCGCGGGCTCGTCGTACAGCTCCGTCGGTGGGCCGCACTGTTCGATCCGCCCGTCGTTCATGACCGCAATGCGGTCTGACATGACGAGCGCCTCTTCCTGGTCGTGCGTGACGTAGATGATGGTCACGCCCAGTTGGTCATGCAGCGCCTTGATTTCGAGCTGCAGCCGTTCGCGCAGTTGCTTGTCCAGCGCGCCGAGGGGCTCGTCCATGAGCAGCACGCGCGGGTTGAAGACGAGCGCACGCGCCACGGCCACACGTTGCTGCTGACCGCCGGAGAGTTGCCGGGGGTAGCGCGCCTCATAGCCGGGCAGGCCGACGAGAGCCAGCACATCGCGCGTTTTCTGCTGAATCTCGCTCTTGCTCACCTTCCGCATCTGCAGCGGGAAGGCAATGTTCTCCCCTACGGTCATGTGGGGGAAGAGCGCGTAGTTCTGGAAGACCATCCCGATGTTGCGGCGGTACGGGGGCACCGCTGCAATCGGGTCCTTGTCAACGTAGATTTCGCCGGCCGTGGGAATCTCGAAGCCGGCCAGCATCATCAGGGTCGTGGTCTTGCCGGAGCCGGATGGCCCAAGCAGGGTCACGAACTCCCCTGGCGCGATGTCCAGGGAGACCTCGCGGACGGCCATGACGTTGCCGTACTGCTTCTCAATGCGGTCGAAGATGACCTGCGCGCCAACCGCGCCGATGCCGTCTGCGCCGCTTCCGTTCTGGACGCGACTGGGACTCGCCAACACCCCATCTCCCATGCGCACGATGCGACTGGTCCGGGTTCATCATGCTCTCAAGATTGCGTTGCGCATTCTACCCCACGGCGCAAACGCACCTGCGCGCAACCGGAATGCAGAAGGTTCGTGCAGGACTGCCGGGGCGCGAGCGTGGCCAAGGGAGAGCCTGATCCACCTCGCGCATATGTCCCAGGCCTCAGGCAGGCGGGATGCTCTGCCCGTACTGGAAGAGATTTCCAGGGTCCCACTCTCGTTTGACGTCACGTAGGCGCGACAGATTGCTCCCGTAGTACGCCTCGGCCCAGTCCGTTCGTGTGCGATCGGGGAAATTCTGGTAGGCGCCGGTTAGTTGTGGCGCCAGGCGAGCAAAGGCTGCCTGGTTCCATTCCACGTTGGCCGCAATCAGCGCCGGGTCGTCGAGCGGGTTCCAGAGAATCTCGGTCTTGACCAGCATCACGGCGTTGCGGTGGACAAAGGCCATCGCATCCGGCGCGGGATCATTGACGGCGCCGCCCCACCCGAAGAACCCAAAGGTGCTCTCCTGGGCCCGCGAGGGAACGCCGGGCATCCGCTGGAGGTCGTCCAGGGCAGCGGCCAGCAGACTCTCCGGCAGAGCAGAGGTGGCAAAACCGTTCTTGAGATCGTACGTGCCGTTCGGGGTATCGGTCGCCAGGGCGTCACGTGCTGCGGGGAACGGCATGGTCTGCACACTCTGGCGGTCGGGAGCCTGGATCGCGATGATCGGCGCAAGCAATTCGTTGACTGCCGCCGCGGGGTTCCAGGCGAGGCCAAGGAGCGTGATCTCGAGTGGTCCCGGCGTGCCAGATGCCGGCATCAACGCGACTGGGCTGACGGCCGTTCGCATGCCGACTTCGCGCGGCGCGTTGATGTGGAAATCCTGAATGGCCAGCATCAGCCCGAGCGTGTCACCCCCGCGCCAGCGCAGATTGAACACCGTAACATCACCGGCGGGCACCGCCTGGAACGTGAATGACGTGTGCACGCCGAAGTTGCCGCCGGCCGCGCCACGCACCGCCCAGAACAGGTCCGGATTCTCCGTTGCGGAAGCCGTGACCAACTCTCCGGAGGCCGTGATCAGTTCCGTGCTGAGCAGATTGTCACAGGTGAGACCGAGGTGACGGTTGCTGAAGCCCCAGCCGCCACCGAGGGTCAGGCCGCTGATGCCGACAGTTGGGCAGCGGCCGCCAGCAACATAGAGACCGGCAGGTCCGAGAACCCGGCCAGCATCCGCATTGTTGGCGCCGCCGCCGGCTGTGACGATTCCGGTCTCCTGGTCCGCAGTCACCTGGTTCAGCGGCCGGACATCGATGACCAGGCCCGAACTGTTGGAGTATCCGGCGTAATTGTGGCCGCCGGAGCGTATGGCGAAGGGGATACCGGTCTCCCGGGCCCAACTCACACAGGTTGCGACATCAGTGGGGTTGGCGCAGACCGCGATGCCCTGGGGCATGGTTGTCAGGAAGCGAGTGGCGTTGATGATCGTGGCGGCCGGATACATGGGGTCGCCGGGTCGGAGGAGCCAGCCCTGCAGCCGCGAGCCGAGGTCTGTCCAGGCGGTGAGGTCATTCCTGATGATTGGCGTCCCTACCGCAAGCGGATCGGGAGGTGCCACAGGTGCAGCAACCGGAGAGGCCTCCTGCGCCAGCGACGAGGGACATCGAGCGAGTCCGCTGGCGACTGCCACGCCGGCGATACCGGTACCGAGCAGGCTGCGACGCGTGAGTCGACGCGTTGCGGGCGCATCTGAGGCCAGACGTTCACTCGATTCAAGGTGCGCTCCCTGCATGGCTCTGCCGTCCCTCTTCCCGCATTCCGCAAGTGCTATCAGCGGCACCCCGTGGTTCACCCAAGCTTCATACAACTGGCGAACGATTGCAACTCGTCACACCAGGAGGTGAGAGGCGGTTCGTTGAAGCCTGACTCGTCTGTTCCACGAGCCCTGACCAGGAGCGGGGCTGGCGAGATGCTGGCCCCGCTCCTGTTCAAGGAACTCCCTGCGTCGCGCCAGGAGTTACTCCAGAACCCACTCGTTCCAGCGGTCCAGCAGCGGGCCGCGGTTCTCCGCCCACCACTGCTCGTCGCGGAGCAGGAGGTTGGGCAGGATCTCCGGCGAGGTCGGCAGGGTGGCGAGGATGTCCGCCGGGATGAGTTCCGCCGCCTTCGTGTTGACGAAGCCGTACGGGATTTGCATCGAGAAGCGCGCCTGTGGGGCCGGAAGTGAGGCGAACGCGCAGAACTTGAACGCGTTCTCCCGGTTCGGCGCACCCTTGATGACCGCCAGGTCATCGCGCGCCAGGAGCCCCTGGTTCCACTGGATATCCACCGGGGCGCCCTCCTTCTGGATAGGGGTGATGCGCCCGTTGAACGCCACCGACATCGGCACCTCGTTGTCCGTCAGCATCTGCGGCGGCTGCGCTCCCGCCTCCCACCACTTCACGACGTGCGGTTTGATCTTGTCGAACGACTCGAAGGCCAGGTCGAGATCAACCGGATAGACCTCGTCCTTTGGCACGCCCGCCGCCATCACCGCCGCCTCCACGAAGGGCAGCTGCGCGGCGGCGGGCATTGCGCGGCCACCCGGGAACTTCTCGACGTCCCAGAAATCGGCCCAACCCTGGGGCGCTTCCGGGTAGGCATCGGTACGATAGGCCAGGATCTCGGCGAAGAGGACGCTGGCCAGGGAGTGCTTGCCCACAAACTCCGGAGAGATGTTCTCCAGGTCGAAGTAGGCGTAGTCCATCTCCTCGAAGTAGCCGTCGAGTGCCAGCACATCTCCGAGGCCGAGCCAGACGACATCCCACTCGATGTTCCCGGTATCCACCATCGCCTTGATCTTCGAGGGTCGGGGCTCTCGGCGACCGTAACCCCTTGATCCCGGCCACCTCCTGGAAGGCTCGATGGTGGAGATGAGCTGAGCGTCCAGGACCGCGCCGCCCCAGGACGCGACGATCACCTCACCGCTCCCTTTCAGCTTTTCCGGCACATCGGTGATCTCCGGCAGCGCGACAGACGCCGGCGTGGCATCCTGGGCGGCGGCCGGCCGCGTGAACGGTGATGCGCCAAGGAACGCAGCGCTGCCAGTCAGCGCCGCCAGAGCGCCGGCTACGGCGCAGCAACTCACGCCGGGAGTAGTCGAGTTTCCGCATCGCATGTTCTCCAGTGATCTCTCGATGTCTCACAATCAGCTCGAGAAGCTCATGCTGTACAGCCGCCGGAACGGCTAGCGAGCCTCGATCTCCTCGAGGGCCGGAACCCAGTCGAAAGTGCGCTTCGGTCCGTCGCCGGGAACCACCCAGTGCACGCCGTTGCGGATCACGCGGGCGATCTCCGGGTTGTAGTAGGTGGGATGGCGCTCGTGGCCCGGCCGGAAATAGAAGATCTTGCCCGCGCCACGGGTGTAGCAGCAGCCGCTGCGGAATACTTCGCCGCCAGCAAACCAACTGACGAGGGCAAGGTCATCCGGGGCAGGCACATCGAAATGCTCGCCGTACATTTCCTCTTCTGGCAACTCGATGTATTCGCCAGCGCCATCCACAATCGGGTGCGTGGGGTTCACGAAGGCGCTCCTTCTCGCCATCCGCGCGCCACTTCAGGTTGCAACTCGTCCCCATGAGCGCCTTGAACGGCTTGGAAAAGTGCGCGGAGTGCAGGACCAGTAGCCCCATACCATCGATCACTACGCGCTGTTGCACGCGACGAACGACCTCGTCCGAGACGTCATCGTGGTACATGTGGCCCCACCACACCAGCACATCGGTGTCGGCCAGCCGATCCACGGTCAGTCCGTGCTCCGGCTCATCGAGGGTCGCGGTGCTGACCTCGAAGGTCAGGTCCTCGCGCAGGATTGCAGCCAGTTGGGCGTGGATCCCCTCGGGATAGACCCGGGCAATACGCTCTTCCTCACGCTCCTGCCGGTACTCACCGTTCCAGACGACAACGCGCGTTCTCGCTCGCATCAGGCCTCCTGTTTCGGGGTGAACGACCGGTGAAGCGCTTCACCGGCAGTCTCAGCCTCAAGCGGCAGGAGAGTCAAGAGGAGGATTCGAGACCAGGTATTGCTGCCAGCAGAGTCGCTCGTGGTCCTGAAGTGATGCAATCACCCACTCGTGACGCTGGACTCGGCGACGATAATGACGGAGAACTGCGCCTGGCAGGCGCGGATAGTGACGGCAGCCTGTCGTGATCGGGCGCACCACCTCATGAGGGCTTGATCCTCATCGCCTGGCGCGCGAAAACGTAGGTCAGTTGCATCTGTCCTGACACTAAGCAAAAGCCGAAGACTCTATGAACAGCTCAATGCTCCAGAGCTCCGGGTTGGAGACACAGGGTGGCGCTACGGCCTGGCATGCACTCCAGATCGAGCAGGTGGCAGAGCTGCTCGGCGCGAACCGGGCAGGGCTCACCCTCGAGGAGGCAGCGCAGCGTCTTGCGCGGATTGGACCGAACAGCATCCAGGGCACCGCTGGCAGCGCCCGCTTCGCACCCTGTTCCACCAGTTCCAGAGCCCGCTGGCCATCGTCCTGGTGGCCGCTGGTGTCCTTGCCGCGTTAACCGGGGAGTACGTTGACGCCGGTGTGATCTTCGTCGTGCTGGTCCTCAATGCGGCGATCGGATTCGCGCAGGAGTACCAGGCCGAGCGCTCGGTGCAGGCGCTGATGCGCATGGTGGCGCCGCGAGCGCGGGTCGTACGTACCGGACATGAACACGAGATCCCCAGCCAGGATGTCGTTCCCGGTGACGTGATCCTGCTCGAAACCGGTGGCAAGATCCCGGCCGATGCTCGCCTCGCCTCGGCAACCGCGCTGCTGATCGGTGAATCTCTGCTCACCGGTGAATCGACAACCGTGACGAAGCAGGTGCCCCGTTCCGGCAAATATGCAACCGGCAGATCGCACGAACATGGTGTACGCCGGGACCATTGTCGCCAGCGGCCGTGGTTGGGGCTACGTGGTTGCCACTGGGGATCGGACGGAATTGGGCGCCATCGCCAGCCAGATGCGCGAAGAAGTGGATGTCGAACCACCACTGCAACGCCGGCTGGCAAGTTTCACACGCGTGTTCTGGGAGGCATCGTCGCGGGAGCAGCGATCGCCGCTTTCTCCCTCGGCCTTGCGCGGGGCGAAGCGCCGGCTGACATGTTTCGCGTTGCCGTGGCGCTCGCGGTTGCAGCGGTACCGGAAGGACTGCCAGTCGCGGTCACCGTCGCACTCGCCGTAGGCGTGCGACGCATGGCCGGCCGCAACGCGGTAGTTCGTCGCCTGTCAGCAGTGGAGGCGCTCGGCAGCGCCACGGTCATTGGCTCGGACAAGACCGGGACGCAGCCGAGAACCGGATGGCGGTGCAACACGTCTGGGCTGGCGGCCAGAGCCTTCAGGTGACAGATGCCCCACCCTGGGGAGACGCTGCCCTTCTGCTTGCTCCGTCAGAACTCCCTCCCCTCAGCGGCCTCTGTATCTACACCCTCCTGGCCGGTGTGCTCACGAACGAAGACTCAGTTGTGGAAAAGGTGATCACAGCGTCGAGGTTTGCGGCGATCCGACCGAGTGGCGCTTTTGATCGCCGCGGAGCGCATGGGCCTCGCATCGGACGAAATCCGCGACCCTTCCTCCCCGGTCTTTGCCGAAATCCCCTTTGAACCTGTACGCCAGTATTCCGCCAGCGTGCGAGGGGGTGATAGCGCGTTCCAGATCTTTAGCCGAGAGGGCGCACCCGAACGGATCATGGCGATGTGCAGCGACATGCTGGGCCCAGGCGGTCCGACGCCTCTTGACGTCGACGAGATTCGCCTGGCCTCCCGCGGCCTCGGTGCCCAGGGTCTGCGAGTCCTGGCGATGGCATACCGGACCACTCGCTCAAACGTCGCGGGCGCCTGACCCGGTTCACCCGCCCTCTGGGCTGAGGTTCCTGGGGCTGCAAGGGCTTGCCGATCCGCCAAGAGCTGGGGTGCGTGAGGCAATTGCTGCCTGCCACGAGGCGGGGTGCGGACGGTGATGATCACCAGGGACTCGGCCATGACCGCACAGGCGATTGGACGCGAACTCGCCATCGACGCGGATGCTGCCGGGAATCGGCAGATTGCAGAAGAACTCGCCGGCCTGGACGACGCCGGCCTCCGGCATGCCGTACGCACAACCGCGATCTACGCGCGGGTGGCGCCGGAACAGAAGCTTCGCGTGGTGCAGGCACTCCAGGCCGGTGAGATCGTGGCGGTCACCGGGGATGGCGTAAACGATGCCCCCGCGTTGAAGGCAGCAGATATCGGCGTGGCCATGGGGCGCGGCGGTACCGACGTCGCTCGCGAGGCCGCCGACATCGTCCTTACCGACGACAACTTTGTCAGCATCACATCGGCGATTGAAGAGGGCCGCATTACCTTCGACAACATTCGTAAGATGGTCTATTTCCTCCTGTCCACCAATGCCGCCGAAGTTGTGGTGATCCTCGCTGCCCTCGCTCTGGGCTGGCCACTGCCACTCCTCGCAACGCAGATCCTGTGGCTGAACCTGGTCACCGACTCGCTGCAGGGTGTCGCCCTGGCGTTCGAGCCCGGCGAGCCAGACGTGCTCCTCCGCTCTCCGCGCCCCATCGGTGAGGGCATTGTCTCGCGCCCCATCTGGGTGCGGACAGTACTCTCGGCCGTCCTCATGGCGAAGCGGCACGCTGGCGCTCTTCTGGTGGGAACTCGGCAGCGGCGCTTCCTGAGGCGCAGACCGTGGCGCTGACGTCCCTCGTTCTGTTTCAGGCGTTCCAGGCCGGCAACGCTCGCTCGGAGCGGCGCTCGCTGTTCAGCATCAGCCGCTGTAGACCCCTTACTCCTCGTGGGCGCCGCCGCATCCGTGCTTGTACACGCCGCAGCGCTCTGCTCGCCCACGCAGTTCGTCCTGGGCGTTGAGCCGATCAGCCTGGACGCCTGGTTGCGCATCTTGCTGGTCGCCGCAACGTTGCTCGGCGCCGCCGTCGAGTTGCGCAAGGTCATCCTTCGCCGGCTGTGAGGCCATAGCCACGGCCGAGACCGCTCATGGCCGAAGAGTCGGCCAGACCGAACTTGCGAGATGTACGTCAGGCGGGCAGGGTATACCGGCTCGTCGCCGCCTGAATCTGGGCCCTGCTCTCCGACGCGCCGAGAGATAGGAATTGCGCGCGACGCGCTCAGCGTCATGCGCCAGCTCCCCTCGTCCTTGATGATGTCTCGAAACCACTGGGCATAATCGCCACGGTGCAGGTGGTAGAGCCATGTTTCGTCATCGATGCCCTCGGCAATCTGAACGAAAATGGCGAGATTCTGCGCCCGCAAATTGAGATGCCCTTGTGGACCGCGGAAGTAAAAGCTGTTCCACGGCGTAATCTCGCCGCGCGCGTACTTTCGTTGGTGACGTCGATGCGCGGCGCGTGGTGGAACCGGGCGAACTCCAACGGCCTGCGCTGATGGACGACGCCAGACGACCGTTTCGCATCCCTCTTCCGGCAACGCCAAAATGTCTGGCGCTGGGACCTCGACCGCATGGGCGAACGCATCCAGGGTTTGGTCGGCCTCCTGCCCGACAGCGATGACGACGTCCATCTGTTCCAGAGCCATCAGGCGATGTGATCCGGGTGCACGGAGACGAGGATGGCGCCGTTCCACACTGGTGGCAAGGACAGCGCTGCCGGGCTCCAGCCTGCGGGGAGCTGGTAGTGAGCCTCGTCCGCCGGCAATCCAGTGCGACCGTCCACCCGCGCCCGGAGCGCCTCCAACTCGGTCAATAATCCGGCGAAGTGCGCCGGACGATCGGCTGTTGGCACACCAAGCAGGTTCACAACGACGCTCTGGTCAGGATTGCCGAGGCCGGAGAACTTCACCCGTGAGCAGCGGCCGTTGGGCATCACCAATCACGATCGCGTTGGCAAAGTCCTCGTAGTCGCCTTCGGGGTCAACGAGGCAGAACTGGTATCCATGGTCAGCGAAGCGCTCCAGAACCCGGTGACAAGCGTCGACTTGCCGCAGCCAGAGGGGCCAGCCACCAACACGTTGGTCCCGTACGGAGAGATGGTCACCACTTCTCCTGTTGGCGCCCGGCCGAGAGGGACTTCGTGCCGCCGCAAGCGGAGGGCAAGGCTTGCCAGATCATCGGCCAGCAGTTGCTCGATGATCTCGACGACACCAACACCGTGATCACCCTCTGTCACGTAATCGGCATGCGCCTTGAGGGCAGGCAGCGCGTTGGCCACGGCGACGGCACATTCGGCGAGGCTCAGCATGGCCTGGTCGTTTTCGGCGTCGCCAACGGCCACGACGTTATGCGAGGAGAGACGAAGCTCAACCAGGGCGGCGCTCAGTCCCGACGCCTTGTTCACACCTGGCGGCCAGAACCGCAAGCGGCGCCCTTGTTGAACACGACGTGGTGTTCCAGCCCCAACTCGCGAATGGCGGCAAGTGCGCTCATTTCGTGCGGCTGCCAGGTCACCGATGATGACCCGGCCTGTGTCCGTCGGCTCCACGCCCCGGGCTTGCATGGCAGCCACCAGCTCCGGAGGAGGTGGCTCAGCCAGGAGCCGTTCTTCGCGTTGCGGGGCAATAGACAACGGCGCCGTCTTCCGCCACGATGCGGTCAAAGAGCTCGACCTGCGGCAAGTGGTCCCGCAGGTCATCGAGCCGTCGCCCGGTGACCAGGATCACGTACCGGCCCTGCTGCCGGACACGGCGCAGCGCGTCGATCGTCGCGGGCTCAACGTAGCCATCACGGGCGATGGTGCCATCGAAGTCGACAGCCAGGGCAGATATCGCAGCATGTCCTGTTCCTGAATGCGATTGAGCGGGCGAGTTCGAACGGCACCTGTTCCCTAGGCGGCGGTCCAGCCAGCGTCCGCCGTGATCTCCGCGCCGTTGATATGGCGCGACTCATTGGAGGCCAGGAAAAGGGCGAGATCGGCAATGTCCTGCGGGTCAAGGACAGCCGGGATCAGGGCGGCATATTCTCCAGCCCGCGCCGACCCCGTTGGGTAGGCGCTCGGGTGGCATCGTCTCGGCGATGTTGGTTGCCGTTGCGCCCGGGCAGATCGCATTGCAGCGGATCCCCTGCCTGGCGTACATCAGAGCCGTGTTCCGCGTCAATCCGATCAACGCGTGCTTGGAGACGGTGTAGGCCGCTCCGGCTGCACCCCCTTGCAGCCCGCCAATCGACGCGATATTGATGATCGAGCCAGAACCTGGCGCCGCATCTCCCCGACTGCGCGCCGGCTCGTATACATGGGACCATCGAGGTTGATGCTGAGCACCCGGCGCCAGATCGCCATCGAGCTCCCCGACGCCCTGCATGTAATCCATGATGCCGGCGTTGTTACAGAGGATATCCAGCCGGCCGTACGTCGTGACAGCCAGGTCGATCAAGCTCTCGGCCGCTTGTCGATCCGAGATGTCGCCCTGTTGGCCAATGATCGCCCGCCCGCTGACCGAATGGTCTCCACTGCCGCATCCAGTCGCTCCGCGTTCCAGTCTCCGGCCACGACGGAAGCACCTTCAGCAGCAAATCGCGTCGCGATCGCCAGCCCAATTCAGGAGGCAGCGCCCGTGATCACCAACTGTCTTCCCCGCGAGTCTCATTACCATCTCCCGAATGACGCCTGTCACATGGAGGAACAATTCAGTCACCCACGCCGGGTGGATCGCCATCTGCGACCACGGGCACTCGTGACTCATCCCTCCCGGGGGCTCCGGCGGCGAGAGATTGGGGTTCTCTGCAGCCGGAACCTCGGAAGAGGGGAAGAGAAGGGCCGCGCCGCCACTGGCGACACGGTCACGTCAGGGAGTACGGCCGCAACACCTGCTGTCCCTGCTGCTGAAACAAGGCGTCGCCACCCAGGGGTGAGGACCGTGGGGAGCTCGCAATACCGGGTGGATCGGCCCATGCGCAGTAGTCATGAGCGCGCCCCATGACCGTGGGACGTTCAGGCAGGGAGTGAGCCGCGGCGACGAGGGCAGGATGCCTGGGCGTTCCCCTCATCCGTCCTGCCAGGCTGCACCCTGTTAGCGATCATTCCAGCAGGATGCGGCGGGTTTCCCCGGGCAGACGGCGAGAACTCGGCGATTCTCGTCAGCGGAATACGGTATCCGCTCGTGCAATCGAGGATATAGCCCAGGACATCGTGACCACCTCATACCACCGGATACCGCGACCACCTCCACCATGGGGACTGAAGGCGTCAACCGCCCGCGCCGGCTCTGGCGGGAGAGGTCGAATCCCCAGCAGGTGGCCAGCCGCGCTCAAACGACGTCGCGTCGGCTTCGCCGAGCAGACTCCCGACACGTAGTCAAGATAGGCCTGTG
This sequence comes from Thermomicrobiales bacterium, assembly GCA_046328375.1. Classification (GTDB taxonomy): domain Bacteria; phylum Chloroflexota; class Chloroflexia; order Thermomicrobiales; family UBA6265; genus JACCXM01. The sequence goes on along the minus strand of JAXLWT010000008.1, from coordinate 13,880 downwards.
CCAACGTTGCGGCACTGCCTGGGGAACATTGGCGTGTGGCTTCCGCGGTGACGACGTGAACTGCGGGGCACCGACCATCGCGCGATACCTCCGTTGCCGTGGGTCTTCCTTCTGCCTCTACGCTAGAGCGTCATCGGTCGCAGAGGCAGCCCTGTACACGGCGCGGATGTTGCCAAGGGTCGCGGTCTCCCTTCCCCATGTCGCCACGCCCGCAGATCGTCGATCTGGCGCGGGTCTCCCGGCTGAAATGGCCTCTGGTTACCCGGGGTTCGCTGGCTGACCAACCCTTGGCGATCGGCAACGTGACCGTGAACGTCGAGCCCTGACCTGCTCCGGAGAACTGGCCTCGATGCGACCGCCTTGCGCGTCAACGAGGCCCCGGCAGAATGGGAGGCCGAGGCCCATTCTCGCACCCGGCTGTCCCCACCGACGCGCCGGAACCGCTCGAAGACCGTTGCGACGTGCTCCGGCGCGATCCCTATGCCCTCGTCAGTGACCCGGATAACAATGGAGCTGCCTTCTGTCTCCGCACTGGTAAGCACGGTCCCCCTTTGGGGCGCGTACTTGATCGCGTTCTCGTAGAGATTGCGCACCACCTCTTCCAGGAGATCAGGATCGGCCTCGACCGAAGTGTGGACGCAAGGTCGGTGGCAAAGGTGTGAACTGCGCTCCGACCCTGGAAATCCGCGGCAATCCGGGAGATCAGCGGGTCCAGGAGCACGGGTTTCAACGATGCCTGCAAACGGCCGCGGTTATGTCGGTCAGGGCCAGCAGGTTGCTCAGCAGCCGCTCCAGGCGCTCGCTCTCCGCGACCACGTCGTGCAGAAGCTCGAGTCGCGTTTCCTCGTCAAGATGGGGTCTGTTCAGCAGAACACGGGCTCCCCCGTGAATAACACTCAACGGCGTGGCGCAACTCGTGGGAGACGAGCGCCAGGAAGTCATCCTTGAGCTGCTCGGCCTGGCGCAACTGCGTGACATCCTGGACAAAGACGACGACCCGAGGAGTCGCGAGTGTGCACGGAGCACAGTGGCGTAGACAGCAACCGGCACCGTGACGCCATCAGTTCGCTTGAGCAGGAGCTGTTGACCCCGTACCCGCTCACCACGCAACGCCCGCATCCCCGGGCGCTCGCTTGAAGAAGGAGGGTGCCGTGAAGCTGCGCGAACCGAAAGTCCTCGCCATACGCTGGCAACATCGAGCCGACGGGCTCGGCCCCCACCCATCTCCCGCATGGCACTGTTGACGAGCTCGATTCGGGCGTCTGGCGCTGTCATGAGCGCGACACCACCCGGCAAATCGTCCAGAATGTCGCGCAGTCGGTCGCGTGCCGCGGCAGCCATCAACCTCCGCGCGTACCGCGTGCTCCCGAGCCAGACTCAGGGCGTACTCGGCTTCGGCCGTTTCCGGTCAGTGATATCCCGGTTGGCCTCGAGCACGTAGCGGCCACCTTCGCCGTCGACGAGGACGTGACGGCTCTCCACAAGCACCTCACTCCCATCCGCGACGACGGTGAAATCAACTCGCCTTCCCAGACGCGGTTTCGTTCCAGCACGGCCGCTATGTCCACGGTATCGGCCGGATGACGCGTGCTGAGTAACTCGTGACTACGGTGGCCGATGGCTTCTGCGCGACGAATGGCCAGCACAACCCGCTCAGCCACGGTGTTCCAGAAGGTAATCGCGCCGTCCGCCGGTGAAGATGGCGTCGTACGCCAGGTTCAGGAGTTCGACCTGGCGCCTGAGCGACGCTTCGACGGACTGCCGAGCGGTGATGTCACGCACGATCGCGCGTAATAGGGCACGTCATCGATCGCAACGCGCGCGATCGTGGCCTCAATGGGAAATTCCTCGCCGCCGGCGCAGATCGCGGTGAGCGGGCACAAGTGCCCCATGGAACGCGTGGTGTCGCCGGTCTTGCCGAACGCGGCAATGTGCTGCTGATGGACCGCGCAGAGCCATGAAGCAGGAATTGATCAAGCGGCTTCCAGGGCCTCGAACAACGCGAACAGCGGAACATGCGCTCTGCAGCCGGGTTGAACAACACGATTCGCTGCTGGGCGTCGAGGGCGACGATGGCGTCCATCGCCGATTGGACAATCGCCTGGAGCAGCGGCGCCTGGAGCGTCGCCTCAGAACGTAGCGTAAGAGCAACGGAATCGTCGGCGTCCATGGCAACCCCTCCACGACGGGCGCCAGAGCAGAGCACAGGCTGGATACTGAGAAAGTATTCATCCAATATGGTGGATAAGCAACGGCAACTGACGTATTGCGACGAAGTTGCAACGTTGACACAAGCAAATGCGCCCCCAACGCACTCCAATCAGGAGGACGATGATCTCTGCGAATCGTCGAAAGGTTCTGCTGGAATCCATGCACACACCGCCAGAGGTGCCATCGCGGATCATCGTCCTGGCACGACCTGACCTGGCACGGCAGGTTGAGACGATCCTGCGCGGTTCGGGACATGAGGTCTACCGCACGCCTGACACCGCAGGGGTCATCTCCCTCGTCGCGCGCATCAGGCCTCACCTGGTGATCATCGCCCAGGACATCCCATGGGCGGACACCACGGAGATTCCCTACAGTCTGGCGAGCCGGATACCGCACGTTCCTGTGCTCGTCATCGGTGACAGCAATGGTGATGGTCATGCCACTGGCATTCCCAGGCTGCCATCGCCGATCGATCACATTGCGCTCCAAACGATGGTCGCCAGGCTGCTTGGGCAGATCATGGATGAAACCTATTGACTAAGCACAAGGGGCAACCAGGCAAAGATCAGGCACTCGAAGTCCCGCCCTCCACCGCGCAAGGGAAGCGGAGCGATGCTGTTGCACCGGGGCGCCTGAGTGAGCAGATGCGGCGTCGCCATGTACTCATCATCAACCGCGACGCGGCTCTGCTTGAAGGCACCCGTGCCTTGCTGCAGGACGAACGCTACAACGTGACCACTACGAGCCTGGTTCCGACCACGACCGCCATGATCACCGCGCTTGCGCCTGACGTTCTCGTGGTAGACCTCGCCCTGGACGAACCGGAGTTATGGCGCTTCGTTGAACGCCTGGCCTCCGCTCCCTGGCTGCGCAAGATTCCCGTCATCTTCACCGCCGCTGACCCGGCCATGCTTCAACGGGCGAACAGGATCGAACACCAGGGTGGCGGCCGATTCGAGTTTCTCCGGCCTTTTCGCCCCGCGGACCTGGTTGATTGTGTCCATGCTCTGATCGGTCCGGCCTGAAGCAGTTACTCGTAACCGGACGGGCGCCTACTCGCCGCCGGGCGCCTCGAGCCGGTAGCCGATCCCGGGATAGGTGGTGATCAGTGAGGAATCCTCCGCGTTCGGCTCCAACTTGGCCCGCAGCCGGCTGATCCACATCCTCAGGTAGCGAACTTCGTCGCGAAACTCCGGCCCCCAGATGCGACTCAGCAGCTCGCCGTGCAGCATGACGCGGCCGGCATTTGACGCCAACTGCTCCAGGAGCGCCCATTCGGTGCGGCTCAGTCGCACTTCCTGGCCATCGACCAGCACGCTCCGGCGCTCCAGGTCAATCTCAAGACCGGGATAGTGCAGGAGAGACCGGCCGCCGGCAGGTGCGCTGCCCGAAACGCGTCGCAGCACGGCAGCGATCCGGGCCGAAAGTTCCTCCGGGTTGAAGGGTTTGGTGATGTAGTCATCGGCGCCGCCCTGCAGGCCACGGAGCTTGTCCGCGTCACCCGCCCGTGCCGTCAGCATAATCACCGGCACCTGGCTCTCGGCGCGGATCCGGCGCAGGGTCTCGAAGCCGTCGATACCCGGCATCATCAGGTCGAGCACAATCAGATCGGGGCGCTCGTCATCAAGCCTGGCGAGTGCGTCTTCGCCGTTTGCGGCCGTGATGACGGCATAGCCTGCGGACTGCAACTCCGTGCGCACCAACCGCACGATGGCCGGCTCGTCATCAACCACGAAGATGAGGCGTTTACGCATCTACTCGCCCACGCTCTTGAGACGGTCAACTGACGGGACGCGCTCGGTCTTCGTGCATTGCTGCGGGCACAGCCGACCTTGGCTGTTTCACCGTCTCCGCATGAGCCCTAGTTTACGCCGAGACGTGCCGACTGGCGTGATGTGATTACGCTACTTTCGCTGGAATCACGTCTTTGGTCTCGTACTCGGTGTTGCGAGTCGTCTGGGACGTCCGATCATGGTCTGCCCGGCATCATTCCCGTCACCATCGCCCGAGGATTGCAGGTGTACTCCTGCTCCACGCCGCACTGATCGATGGGCTTGTCTTCGCTTGCCGGCAAGCAAAGGCCTGCTCCACACCCGTCACCAGCCGTGTCAAGGCAGAGCAACGAACCGCAACAGTGCGAGTTGTTGCCACACAGCCCGCCCTCTCCCAGGCAGCAATTGAGCGGGCCGTCCTCGGCAATGCCGTTGTCAGCGCACGTAATCGGGCCTGAGTCGTAGCACCCCTGGAACTGGGAACACTCGCTGTTTGCGGTGCAAGCTCCGCCAAGCGGGATATTCGACGGGGGCGTGGCCTGTGCCTTCGCCTGGGAGAGGCCCGCGCGCCATGCGAGCAGCCCGACCGCAGCGCCGAGGAACCGCCTGCGTGTCGATGGATACGCACACGCACGTGCCAGGTCGTCGATCAATACCGTGTCCATAGGAAGAACTTCCTTGCTCGCTCGCTTGTTCACAATTGGCCATCGCTCGTCACTCACCATCATCCGGGACTGTCCGTCGCACTGGTGGCTCCAAATCGCACGTCAGTGTTGCAGGAACGTTTCAATGACACCTCTTCTTCGGTGGCGACCGCCCACTGGCTCAGGCATCGAAAGACAGGGTTCCTCCCTATCGCGAGACAACCTCCAGGTCAGCACGTTCACGGAGAGGTGGAGACACCAGAGGCCCACTCGCTTGCGCGTGAGCGCGTCGTCCCGTCAGCTACACGCCCTGATACGAAACTGCAACAACCAGGTCGCGCTTGCTGTCGCGGATGTTGCATGGCTCGGATTACCGTGAGTTCCTGAGGTTGGACACTCGCGCCCAAGGTGATGAGGGGGAGTTCATGACGACGCACTGGTTCGATGCCCTGAGCAAGGAAATCCCTGAGCAACCGCTCTTCCGCCGGTCAGTCCTCGCCGGACTCGCAGGCAGCATGCTTGGGCTCATCGCCGGAGGACCCAGCGACCTCGTTGCGAAGGAGAAAAAGGACAACGACAAGAAGCGCAAAAAGAAACCGCTCCAGCGCAACGAATTCGGATGCGTCCCTGTCGGGAAGCACTGCCGGGGCAATGACAGCGTCTGCTGCTCTGGCGTCTGCGACGGCAAGAAACCCAAAAAGGGAGAGCGTGACCGTTCTGAGTGTGTGCCGCACGACACCGGAGGCTGCGTGAAAGGGCAACAGTCCGGTTTCTGCCACGCCGGAAGCATGGGGACCCCCTGCACCTCGAGTGCTGGTCACCCCGGTACCTGTGAGACTACGACCGGTAACGCGGGATTTTGCGTTGCGACGGGCAGTTGTACAGATTGCGACACAGACTAGGACTGCCATGTGACGACAGGAAACCCACTGGCGGCCTGTATCCGATGTCCTAACGGGTGTCCACAGGGTACCGCGTGCGTAGCTCCGTAAGCATCAGGCTCTCCCTCGGTCAGTCAGGGCAGGGTACCCGGCAGGCCGAGGGATAAGCTCCGCATGGCAGCGACGCCCAATGCCATAGCACCCCGGGCGATCGGTGCGAAGCTTGCGCCCTGACAATTGAAAGAGAGTTCATGACCAGACACTGGTTCGATGCCCTGAGCAGGGACATCCTTGAGAAACCGCGCCAGCGCCGGACAGTCGTGAGCGGGCTCCTGGGTGGGGTGCTTATGCTCGCGTCCGTAGCATCTGGCAACACCCTGGCGAAGGACACCAAGGACAAGAAGCGCAAGAAGAAGCCGCTGAAGCGCAACGAGTACGGCTGTGTTGCCGATGGCAAAGCGTGCCGGGGCAATGACGCCGTCTGCTGCTCCGGCATCTGCCAGGGCAAGAAACCGAAGAAGGGCGAGCGCGATCAAAGCCAGTGCGTGGGGCACGACGCCAGTACCTGCGTGCGAGGACAAGCTACCGAGTTCTGTAACCCGGCCGGTGTGACGACTCACTGTACGTCGAGCACCGGGCAGCCAGGCGTGTGCGAGACCACGACCGGCAACTCGGGCATCTGCGCATCGACGGGCTCTTGCGAGGAATGCCGCGATGATGCGGATTGCCAGATATCGACCGGGAATCCCCACGCTGCCTGCGTACGATGCGCCTCCGGGTTCTGTATGGCGGGTACCGCGTGTGTGGCTCCATAAACACCTGGGCGCCGAGCCGGTGATCTCGCCTGGGATAGGGCCCACCTGGCCTTCGCGTTACTGCGATGACCCAGGCACAATTCACTCTCGCGGGGTGGAAGCAGTTCACGGGCAAGGTCGTCCACTGATCTCAGCGGTGGCACGCTACCTCAGGTGGCCAGCGCGGCAAGACCAGGGCGATCAGGCGGCGCGCCGTACCCCAGACGCTGGCCGCACGACACGTTCTGCTTCATTCCGGGGCATTGCCGAGATTCTCCGCATAGGTTCCGGCCTTGCGGCAGGGAACACACCATGAATCACACCCCACGTGAGGTCATGACGCTCGTCCTCCACCGCCTGCTCACCCGGCGTGACCTCATCAGTGGCATGGCTGCGGGAGTGGCACTCCGTGCGGTCGGCCCACGTCCTCTCGATGCGGCGGCCGAACGCCAGCAGCGGAAGCGGAAGCCACTGCAACGGAATGAATTCGGGTGCGTACCCGTCGGCAAAGCCTGCCAGGGGAAAGATGAGGTCTGCTGCTCCGGCATCTGTGACGGGAAAAAGCCCCGGAAGGGGAAGAAAGACACCTCCCGATGCGTCGCTCATGACAGCGCAGACTGCTCGGCCAGCCAACGCAGCGGAATCTGCGGCGGGACCGATGTGTCGTGTATCACCAGCCAGGGTGGTGCTGGACGCTGTCAAACCACGACGGGAACGCCGCCTACTGTGCGCTCGCAACGGTGACCGTCTGCCCCGCGTCCTCATCGTGCCGCACGGATGCCGACTGCCAGGCGTTCATGCTGACCCCGAATGCAGCCTGTGTCCACTGTGACCTTTGCAGTGCGATCAGCGGTCCCACAGCCTGCGTCAACCCCTGACCGATCGCCGCCCCCAAGAAGAGAAACCCTCGATCTGCAACAAAGTTGCAACGCTCTGCGCGCTTGCTGCGCCGCGCCTGTGACTGGCAACACGGCAAGGTGATACATGAGGTAATCGTGTTTCTGCCGTCATCGACGCTACTGTCGTCCACCAATCCCTTAACAGTGCCAGGAGGATCACCCATTGATGCTGGCCATTCCGATCTCCACACCCAACGTTTGGGCGACATGCGCACTCGCCAGCGCGTGCTCCACATCCTGGCCTTGCTGCCCATCATGAACAAACTGAACGCTCTGGTCGCCTTAGATGACGCAGTTCTTGCCCACCGTCACACGCGGGCAAACGTGCAGCAACAGGTGATGGATGCCGGGGCGCACAATAAGCGCAAGAAAAACGCGCGGCAGCCGAGTAACCTCCTCACCTCCTACGTCGTTGCCAGGTCAAGGATTCATGACATCATGCGCGACGCCCCGCCAGGCAGAGCGCCGGTTACTCGACCATGAAGGCGCCAGTACACGTGACATTCGATTCGCACGGCGCCACCTGTAGCGCCGATCTCTACCGGCCCGATGGTCGGTCCGAACCGATTCCTTGTCTGGTGATGGGGCATGGCTTCAGCGGGACGAAAGGCCTGTTGCGGGTCTACGCCGAGCCATTTGCTGCGGCTGGATTAGCGGTGCTGGCGATTGACTACCGGCACTTTGGCGTGAGCGCGGGAGAGCCGCGCCAGATCGTCGATGTGAGGAAACAACGCGAGGACTACCACGCAGCGGTCCGCTTTGCCCGCTCGCTGTCCGGGGTCGACCCGGAGCGTATCGCGATCTGGGGGACTTCCCTGAGCGGCGGTCACGTGAATGCCGTCGCCGCGGAGGATCCGCGCATCGCCGCCGTGGTCGCGCAGGTTCCGATGTTCGACGCGCGACGAACCGGCCGCTCCCTCGGTTTGCGGATGCGGCGAGCCTTCACACGGACTGCGCTCAGCCTGTTCCTGGCGGCGGGCCGCGACGGCCTACATGCCGTGATGCACCGTTCCCCCTACTACGCGCGCGTCGTTGGAGAACCTGGCGAAGCGGCTGTGTTCACCAACGCGGACGCACGGGCCGCGTTTGCAGCACTTGGCGGCGAGCGCGCAGGGTGGCGCAACGCCTTTGCCCCACGCTTCCTGTTCGGCTTGCCGCGGTATCGGTCCGGCAGCGAGGAGCGGCTCAGAATGCCCATCCTGGTCTGCGTCGCTGACCAGGATCTGGAGGCCTCACCAACGTTGGCGGTGGAGGTGGCGAAGCGGGCTCCCCGTGGTGAAGTGCGGCATTATTCAGCCGGGCACTTTGACGTGTATGTCGAGCCGTTGCGGTCCCAGGTCATCGCTGACCAGATTGCCTTTCTCCATCAGCATCTGCTCGTGCCGGACCGCTAACGTGATGATGCGGTCCACCTACGGCGCTCGATCAGGAAGACTCGGCGCCGGGAATCTGGACAGGAGGGTCAGGACTGTGAGCGCTCCCGCCTCCCGTGCAACTTACCAGTCACGACGCCAGCGGGTACTCGCAGCGATCATCATTTCCCTCAAGTTCGTCATCCCGTCGTTCATGCTGCGGTTCCCGTTCGCCGGCGCCTGGGGCAACTACGTCCTGGATTGCATCGACGGCGACATGCTGCTCGAGTTGGGGGTGCCTGAAGAGACGTACCAGTCGGTCGACAAGTCCGCCGACTACTTCTCGTACGTCGTCATGCTGATCATCGGACTCCGGTGGCGGATCAAGCGCATCATCGTGCTGCTCTTCATGTACCGCACCATCGGCCAGGCACTCTTCTTCCGGACGCGCAACGAACTCGCGTTCTTCTGCTTTCCAAACTTCCTGGAGCCGTTGGTGATGATCTACGCGCTCCTGCTCTTCCGCCAGCGCGGGCAAGAGCAGCAGGCATACGCCGTCTACCAGCGTCACCGTCTTCCCATCTGGATCATCATCATCGCGTACAAGCTCTGGAACGAGTGGACACTGCACGTCGCCAACATCGACCTCTCGGACCGGCTCTTCGGCTTCACGGGGGGAGCGCGGAGCGTCGACCGCCCACAGTCTCCGCGCAAGACCCAGGGCGATCACGGATGATCGCGTGCGACGGTGCCCCCAGCCAAGCCAGCCGAAGTGGTGAAAGGTTCAGCAGATGACCTCACGCCGTCGAGCAGCCGGGATGCGATCGTTCGGAAACAATCTTGCCGTTCTCGGCTGGGCGATCGACGCACGCCTGGCGCTGGCTGGTGGGATACCTGCGATCGAGCGGCGCGCCCAGCTCCGGCGGCAGGCCATCGTACGCTGGGCACGTACGGCGTCGCCGTTCTACCGTGAGCTATACCGTGGCCTCCCAGCACACCTCGGACACTTCACCGACCTCCCGCGTGTAACCAAGCCACGGCTGATGGCGGGCTTTGACGACTGGGTGACTGATCCCGGTGTGACCCTGGGTGATCTCAAACCCTGGCTGAGCGATCTTGGCCGGGTCGGTTCCCTTTACCAGGGGAAGTACCTCGTCTACACGACCTCGGGCACGACAGGTGAGCCCGCTGTACTCGTCCAGGACCGCTCCGCGCTTGCCCTCTACCTCGCCAGCCGGGTACGGATGTACCCCGTCATGCTGGACGGCGACACGCTGGCCAGGGTAGTGCGGGGCCACGGGCGCAGCGCGGCGTTGCTCGCCACCGGTGGGCACTACGGCGGCGTCGTCATGGCCGAGTGGGCACGACGTCTTCACCCAATGGGGCGCAATCTGGAAGTGTTATCTGTCGCCGCGCCGCTGGCCCAGACGGTCTCCCGGCTGAACCGGCTGCAGCCAGTTATCGTCTCCGGTTACGCCTCAGCCATCGCTCTTCTGGCCGAGGAAGCAGCAGCAGGGCGATTGGCTATCAACCCGGCACTCATCCTTTCGATTGCCGAGAGCCTGACACCGGCCGGCCGCGAACGGATTGATGTGGTCTGGCACGCACGCGTGATCGAGGGGTACGGTGCCTCGGAGGCGGCGGTCATCGCGTTCGGCTGCCGTGAGGGAAAGTTGCACCAGAACGTCGATTGGGTGACGCTGGAGCCAGTCGATGCGCAGTACCGGCCCGTTCCGCCAGGCACACCGTCCTTTACGACGCTGATCACCAACCTGGCAAACAGGGTGCAGCCGATCATCCGCTATGACCTGGGTGATAGCGTAACCCTCGATCCCCAGCCCTGCCCATGCGGCAGCCCGCTCCCGGTGATCCGGGTAGAGGGCCGCTCCAGCGACATCCTGACCTTGGCACGCCCTGGCGGCGAGACCGTCTCCATTCTGCCGCTCGCCATCGGCAGCGAAGCTGAGGAGGCGCCCGGTGTGCGGCGAGTGCAGATCGTCCAGGTCGGCCCCACGGAGCTGATGGTGAAGATCGAGCCGGAGGGAGGGGCGGATCGAGAAGGCGTGGCCACCGCCGTAAAGCGACGACTTGACGACTTTCTGGCACGTCAAGGGCTCCCGAACGTCACCGTTTCGGTAAGTCAGGATCTCCCCCAACAGGAGCGCTCAGGCAAGTTCCGCCAGGTCTACCGGCAAAGCACGCGATGACCTGGCACGCTCACCGCGCCACGCCACCCGGGACAGGAGCGATAAGGTGCAACAAGGATCACTGGCATTCGTGTTCCGCGCGTGAGGCAGTGACACATTGCTCGCGTTCGGCGTTGCCTACTCCCGAGGGCGGCTCCGCGCGCACTTGGCCCTTTTCCCTCCAGAGACGCCAAGATCCGTACCTCGCCGCGGGCAGGGGTACCGTTGGGACAAGCTTGTCTCGTCGGGAAACCTACCGTTCGATCAACAGGTTGTAGAGCACCGCCAGCAGGCCCAGGTGCAAGAACCCTTCCACGAACCCCAGGACGGCACCTGCCAGGAGACCTCCAGCCGAGACCGAGTACCCGTACGCCCCATAGATGTCCATAAGGATGCGGGTGAATTGAGGGAATCCGGGAATGGCTAGCAGGCTCGCTATCGTGATCAGCACTGCCATGAGGGCCAGGTATATGCCGCCTGCCAGGGCGAATTTCAGCGCGTTCGGTTTCATCAAATGCCGCCCTCCCATGCGTCGACGAACGTGCGTGACTCCAAGGCGGGAACCTACCCGCTGGCAGCGAACCGTACTCTCCGCCCGGGTGGCGCATACATCGACATGCGTGACTAACCTGAGCGCAGGGGTGAACGGGAGCGCACGAGACGCCTGCCAGACACCCTGCCTACCCTTGGAAGGAGGTGCGCAATGGTCCGTGAGGAGTTGCGGCAGAGCCCGATGATGGCCTACCTGCTCGACGCTTTGGCAACTGGCAAGAATATCGGCCACTACGGCCGGCTGACCGTGGCCATCGTCGGCAGCTACTTTCTCGGCCAGGATGAGCTGGTGAAGATTCTTCTGCAGGGGCGCGGTATCGACGAGGGAGAAGCCAGGGCGCTGGTACAACAGGTTGCGGAGCACAAGTACAACCCGCCCGGGCGCGAGCAACTCCTGGAGTGGCAGAAGCACCAGGACTTCCCCCTTTGTCCCAGACCAGACGACCCCGAGGCGTGCAACCTTTACCGCGAGCTCCGCTTCCCAGAGGCGGTCTACGCCGATATTGCGGCCTACAACGAGCAACAGGGCGCAGCCGGGGCGGCCGAGGACGCAAACGGCGACACCTTCTGAATCCACTGCTGGACACGGTGAGACAGCGGGATCTTTCATAGTTTCCGCCGCCATCTCATCTTCATTGATTCCTGACCGGTGGCTGAGCAGATTCGGCATCGGGCCATCTGGCAAAATGACACCGGCTCCCTGTCCACCAGTCGTTTCTCCCCCCAAGGCCATGCCCGTTGCTAGGGAAGCTCGTTATCCCTGCCGTCAGGGCAGGGCGCCGTGGGAGGCTCCGACGTGGTTTCGATTGGACGCGGTTGGCGTGTTCGGTATCTCGATGCATGATTGATCGCCTGGTTCTCCGAGAAGGAGTCCAGGCTGAGTTCATCTCTACTCACGCCCGATCATTTCGAATCACGCCGGATACCGTTCGCCGTCCGCCTGACCGCGCTCAGACCGGCGTTGACGCAGGCCCAGCAGGATGAGGAACAAGCGCGAAAGTAACGGAATACCCGCCATGGCCCCAGACGCACTCAAACGCAGCCTGGGCCTGGGCAGCCTCGCGTTCTACGGCGTTGGCGTCATCCTCGGAGCCGGCATCTACAGCATCCTGGGAGAAGCTGCGGGTATCGCCGGCACTGCCCTGTGGTGGTCGTTCCTGCTGGCAAGCCTCGCCGCGTTGCCGACCGGACTCGCGTACGCTGAACTCGCGGCCATGTACCCGCAGGCCGGAGCCGAGTACGTGTACCTGCAGGTAGCCTGGCCCAACATTCGCTGGATGCCCGCCACCCTCGGGTGGGTACTGGTCGCCAGCGGGATCACGACGACGGCCACGGTAAGCCTGGCCTTCGCGGGTTACGCGTCTCGCTTCCTCTCGCTTCCACTATGGGTCCTGGCAGCCATGGTGATTGCCGCCGCTGGTACGTTGAATGCCCTTGGGGCCAATGAGGCAAGCGGGGCAAACATCGTCTTCACGCTCATCGAGGCCTCCGGGCTCCTCGCCCTCATCTGGGTAGGAATGCGCACCCCCGGCTTCGGCCAGGTGTTCATGACACCGCCGCATCCTGGCGTCCTCGGCGCCACCGCGCTGATCTTCTTTGCCTATCTCGGGTTCGAGGAAATCGCCAACCTTGCGGAAGAGGCGCGTCATCCCGGGCGGGATCTACCGCGCGCTATCCTCATTGCTGTCGCCGTCTCAACCGTGCTCTACATCCTCGTCGCGGCGGCGAGCGTCTCGCTGCTGGAACCGGCACTGCTTGCCGCGAGCCCGTCACCGCTGGCAGAGGCGATGCAGGCTGGCGCACCCGGGCTCGCTGGCGCACTGGCCGGTGTGGCGCTTTTTGCGACCGCGAACACCGCCCTGATCTCGATGATGGCTACCAGCCGCCTGCTGTTCGCCATGGCACGTGGCGGTCACGCTCCGCCGCAACTAAGCCAGACGTTTGCCATCCGCGGCACGCCCGTCTTCGCCATCCTTTGCATTGTGGCGGGAAGCCTTGCCTCCCTCACCATCGGGAATGTCGGGGTGGCAGGTAGCGTGGCCTCGCTACTGGCGCTCATCACCTTTGCCGCCGTGAATGCGGCCCTGGTGCGCCTGCGCTTCACGCATCCAGACACCCCACGGCCTTTCCGCGTACCACTTTCCCTGGGGCGGGTGCCTGTTCCCATCGTGTTTGGCCTGGTGGTAGTCGTGCTTCTGATTGCAGGGTTCGAGCCTCCCGCCTACGGCATCACGGCCGTGATGCTGATCCTCGGACTCGTTCTCCAGGCCATTCCCTGGCAGCGGGCCTCTTCCGCAATTGGGAGGCGATCTTGAGCTGCAGGGCTCGCCAGCAGCCCGTGCACCGGCGCCAATCTGTGCACCATGCTCGATCCTCTCCGATTACTCCTGCCGGACGCTGCGCCCCACGCACGTTGCGGTTGTGGTCTGCCGGCCTACCGCATCACGGTGGCCTGCAGCAGCTCATCACGATGGGCTGCTGCAACGTTCGCCCGAACTGCGACACTGTTGAAACCCTTTGCCCAGTGAAGATGGCGCGCAGGCAATCTCTGCGCCACTATCGTCGTCAGCACCCGGAGCCATGTACCTG
>JAXLWT010000079.1:0-10404 GCA_046328375.1 Thermomicrobiales bacterium | reverse complement strand
CGAACGCCGCTTGCAGCGGGCGCGAGAGCGGACCGCGGGCCTCAGTTTTACCGACCGGGTCCGCGCGGTCGCCGATATCCTCGATGAGGATGGTTACCTGGCCGAATTCGCCGAGCGCGAGGACGGTGCGTTCGTCATCACGGAACACAACTGCGCCGTGCTGGGTGTGGCGTTGCGCTACGGGCACGCCTGCTCCAGCGAGCTCGATTTCCTGCGCGCGGCGCTCCCTGAGGCCGAGGTGACGCGCATCGCACACCGTATCAACGGTGGCCACGTCTGCGCGTACCTCGTCGTACCGGGCGCTGATCGCGACTGAGTGCACATCCTCACAATCCGCTCCTGTCCGCACCCTGTTACCATCCTGCTCGCAAGAACCTGCTCTGGCCGTGTGAGAGGATGAAACGTTGAGCGTCTATGACGAGCGTCGCGTCAAGATCGTGGCGACACTGGGCCCCGCCTCGCGTGAGCGCGACACCCTGCGTGAGCTCTTTCTGGCCGGGTTGGATGTGGTCCGCATCAATGCCGCTCACGGAACGCCAGATGAGCGCGCCGTGCTCGTTAACGACGTGCGGACAGTGGCTGATGAAGTCGGCAAGCTGGTGCCGATCCTCTTCGATCTGCGCGGGTTGAAGATCCGCACCGGCCCACTGGCAAACCCGGCCGAGGAGTCGGTAGGCATCCCCCGCGGTGGCACCGTGACCATCGTCAACACCGCGGCGCCGACCACCAATGAGTTGATTGGCATCGATTTCCCGCAACTCTTCGAGTTCATTCACCCCGGCAGCCGCATCCTCATTTCCGACGGCTTGATCGAACTCCTGGTCGAGCGCATCGACGGCAAGACTGCCCAGTGCCATGTGGGGCGCGGTGGCCAACTCCACGGCCGCCAGGGCGTGACGCTGCCCGAGGCGATGATCAAGGGCGGCTCCCTGACGCCGGTGGACCGCGAGGATCTGCAGTGGGGCGTTGAGCAGGGGGTCGACTTCATCGGTCTCTCGTTTGTCAGCGATGCGAGTGACTTGCACCTGGCGCGCGAGGTTGCCGGGTGGTACAGCCCACGCCCACCGCATCTCATCGCCAAGATCGAGCGGCCGCAGGCCCTGGAGAACGTGCGCTCCATTGCGGGCGCAGCAGACGGCCTGATGGTGGCGCGCGGCGACCTCGGGGTGCAGATGGCGCCGGAGCGCGTGCCGCGAGCCCAGAAGGAGATCATCCGGGTCGCGAACGAGTTCGCCTTGCCGGTCATCACCGCCACCCAGATGCTGGAATCGATGATCCGGCAGCCAGTGGCGACCCGTGCCGAAACAACGGACGTGGCCAATGCCGTCTGGGACGGGACCGACGCGGTGATGCTGTCGGCGGAAACGGCAATCGGGCAGTACCCGGTGGAAGCAGTGCGCACCATGGGGCGCATCATCCGTGAGGCGGAGATCGACGGCCCGATCCGTACCGATGCCTCCGAGAAGCCGCTTCCCAACGTCAGTGAGCCGACGCTCGGTGTCGCCGACGCCATCGCCCGCGCCGCTCGCACCCTGGCGGATGAGGCGCCGGTTGGGCACGTGGTGGTCTTTACCCAGACTGGCGCGTCCGTGCGTCGTGTCGCGAAGTACCGCCCGAAGCCACCGATCATCGGCCTGGCGACCGATATCGAAACGGCGCGCCGCCTCAACCTCATCTGGGGCGTCCGCAGCGGTGTGGTCCCCATCGAGGAGAACCCGGATCATCTCTTCCGCGTGGCCGGGAAGAAGATCATCGAGGAGGGCCTGGCGACAGACGGCGAGTTCGCCCTTATCGCCGGCTCCCTGCCCATGACCCATGTGTCAGGCCGCACCAACATGCTGCACGTCCGCCGGTTGGGGACCTGATCCGACACCCTCGCGGCATGCGGCGTTTCCCTGAGGGCCCGCGCTCGTCTTAATGCGACGAGCGCCGGCCACGCCCTACTCACCTGTTTCCTGAGATCAGCGGCGCCATCCCCCAGGTCCAAAGCCCTCCTGGCGGCCAGGGTGATCGCGTCGACCCTGGCCATTTCCACGAGCACCCTTGCGGCGCACCACCGGGCGAGACGCGAGCCACGGAACGCTTTCGCCTTATCTGGCGTTCACCCTTCACAAGCATGCACGTCGAAACCGCAAGCGCCCGCACCCGAACCCTTTGTACGCTTGCGAAGTGACCGGTGACGTGGTCAGATCTCAAGAGAACGCTGCGAGCCGCATTCCCGTATTCGGTACGGGGGAAACGCAGGCCGAGGCGACGGATACTCGGGGTACGGCAACGCAGTTGCGGCGACGCGGCCGCGGCCAGGGAGCCTGACGGTGGAACTCCTGGAGTGGTGGAACCTCATCTTTCTGCTGCCGGCCGGAGCCGCTGTGCTCTACGTCCTGCTGCTCGCTGTCGGTGCGTTGCCGTTCGATGACGTGGGCCTGCACTTCGATGCCCACGCCGGCCACGCAGACCACGATCTGCCTGGCGACCACGACCTGCTCGGTATTCTCGGCGTCGGACGTGTGCCTATTTCCATCGTGTTGATCAGTTTCAGCCTGCTCTGGGGTGTGATCGGATGGTTTGCCTCGCACGCCTTCCGGTCGTTCTGGCCCGACCCTGCCGTCTTCTTCTGGCCCTCGCTCCTGGTCGCACTGGCCGGCGCCTTTGGACTGACTCGCGTCATGACCCGGCTGCTCGGCCGCATCATGCCTGGCACGGAAAGCTACGGCGCAGGAGCACGGGAACTCATCGGGCGGATGGCGGAAGCGCGTTATCCGATCAGTGCAACTGGCGGCAGCGTCCAGGTTTACGACCAGCATGGAACCCTGCACGAAGTGCCAGCCCGCGTACTCACTGGCGAGGCACTGATTCCGGCCGGCGCGCGCGTTGTGCTGTGGCGCTATGACGACGCGACCGGGTCGTATCTCGTGACGCAGGATGACGCGCTGTACGGCGTCGGGAGCGGCCGTCCCGCCGCGTGACCAGGGAAATCGTTTTGCGCCGCAGTCGTTCAACCCTGGAGGAAAAGGAGGTTTCGGTGTCCAACAGACGAAGTGGTGGAGTCGCTGGCATCGCGGTTGGCGCGATCATCATTGGCCTGATCTTCATCCTGGTTCCCAGCATCCTGGCCAGTTCGGGCGCGGTCAACCTGGGCGGAGCCGCACAGTCGATCCTGGGCGTGTTTGGTGCCCTCCTGCTGATCATCGGCGCGTTCATGCTCATCGTGACAAAGCTGTACATCAAGACCTCTGCCGACCAGGCATTTGTGCGCACCGGCATGGGCGGGCAGGTGCCAATCATCGACGGCGGAACGCTGGTCATCCCGGTCGTGCATGAGATTGTGCCCGTGTCATTGCAGACCATGCGCCTCGATGTCGACCGCTCGGGGCACGACGCCCTCATCACCGGCGACAACCTGCGCGCGGACGTGGCCGCTGAGTTCTACATCAAGGTGCAGAAGATCAAGGAGCACATCCTGGCGGCGGCAACGTCGCTTGGTGAGCGCTCCGTCGACGCCGAAAGCGTCAAGCACCTCGTCAACCAGAAGTTGGTCTCCGCGCTGCGAACGGTGGCGGCCACACGCCCCCTGCACGAGCTGCACACGAAGCGCGACGAATTTGCGCAGGCCGTCCAGATCATCGTCGAGAAGGACCTGGCCCACAACGGTCTGACCCTGGAATCGGTCACCATCTCCCGCCTGGATCAGACCCCGCCGAACGCCATGCGTGGCGAGGACAACGTCTTCGATGCCCAGGGCCTGCGCACCATCGCCGAGATCACGCAGCGCCAACGCGTTGAACGCAACCAGATCGAGCGCGAGGCGGACCAGCGCGTGCGCGCCCAGGACGTGGCCCGCGACCAATTCATCTTCGAGCAGGATGTCGCCCGTTCCAACGCTGAGGCGCAGAAGGACCGCAACATCGAGATTGCGCGGGCGCAGGCGCAGCAGGAAGCCAGCACCTTCGCCGCCGAGCAGACCCGCCTGGCCGGGTTGGCCGAGGTCAAGCGCGACGAGGCCGTTCAGGTGGCCGAAGTCGAGAAGAACCGGGCGCTGGAAGTGGCTCACCAGCAGCGTGAGCGGGCCGCGCGGGTGGCGGAAGTCGAGAAGACGCGCACCGTTGAACTGGCGATGCGCGAGAACGCGATCGCCATTGCCGCCAAGGAGCGTGAGCGAGCCGAATCCGAGGCGCAGCGCTTCGCCGCCGAGGCGCGCATGGAGGCGGAACGCCAGGCTGTACGCACCGTCGAAACGACGCAGTCCGCAGAGCGAGACAAGGCCCGCGCGATCATCGAAGCGCAGGCGGAGTTCGAGCGCAAGCGCCTGCAGGAGCAGGTGCAGGCAGACGTGGCGGCCTACGCGGTCGTGAAAGCCGCTGAAGGCGCCGAGGCGGCGGCAGCCAAGGAAGCCAGCGCACGCCTGACACGGGCCCAGGCCGAAAAGGAAGCGATGTCGCTCCAGGCCGAGGGCGAGCGCGCGGCACAGATGGTGCCGGTCGATGTCGAGCGGCAGCGGGTCGAAGTGGAACGCGCCAAGGTCACCGTGGAGCGGCAGGACCTGGAGAACAAGGCGCAGTTCGAGTCGATTGCGCGCGGCCTGCAGGTTGACCTGGCCCGGATCGAAGCCGAGAAGCAGGTGCGCATTGCTGCGGCCAACGCCTTCGGCGAAGCGATGGCCAGTGCCAAGATGACCGTCTGGGGTGATGCGGATACCGTTTCCCGCATGTCGGAAAGCTTCTTCAAGGGCCAGCAGTTCGGGTACCTGACTGATGGGTTCATGGGCAACGCGCCGGACGGTGTGAAAGACGCGCTCGGCCAGGTGGGCTCGGCCCTGCAACAACTCACGAACGGCAAGCATGACGCGGATGGCGCTGGCCCCGAGAAGGCGGAACAGCCAGCGGACAAGTCGCGCTAATCCAGGCGCATCCGGAGGGGACAAGAAGGGGTGTGGCGCTCTTGCACCACACCCCGCTCCGTGTGAGGTAAGAGCCGGTCCAGGCTCAACTGTCGGCGTTGCGAGCGACGCAGCTTACCGTGCTGCGGCCTGGGCCCGGCGAATGGCGGTGCGTGACTCTATGAAGCGCAACAGCGCATCCGTCAGGATGGCAAGCGCCGTGATCGCAATGGCTCCGGCGAGAATACGGTTCGGGTCGTCCCGCGCGATCCCTTCGAACAGGAGCGTGCCTAACCCGCCCGCGCCGATCCACGCCGCGATCGTCGCGAGGCTGATGGTGGTCACCGTCGCGGTCCGCAGCCCGGCGATCATGACGGGCAAGGCCAGCGGCCAGCGCACGCGCCAGAACTCCTGCAGGCGGGTCATCCCCAGCCCCCGGGCCGCCTCGAGCGTCGCGGCATCCACCCCCCGCAACCCGGCGACGATGTTCCGTACCAGGAAGATCTGGGCGTACACCGCCAGCACCACGACGGCGGGCCGCCTGCCAATCCCGAGCGTCGGGATGAGCAATGCCAGGAACGCCAGGCTGGGGATGGTGTAGAGCGCGCCGAGAAGGGCCAGCAGCGGCGTCGAGACACGCGGCAGGCGAGCGGCCAGGATGCCCAGGGGGATCGCGATCACGAGTGCTACCAGGATGGCCGTGCCCGCGAGAGTCAGGTGATCCAGGGTCAACGCCCAGACGCGGTCCCAACGCCGGAACAGGTAGTCCAGGCTCACGCGGCGTGCCCGTCGACACGCGGCACACTGGCGCGCTGGATGGCCGCCAGGTCGAGGAATCCCACGGGAACGCCGTGGTCCTCCACGATTACGCGCGGCGCTCCCCCTTCCAGGAGCAGCGTCAGTGCCGGGCGTACCCGCTCCGAAATGTTGATGCGGGGCTCGACCCCATCGACCGTCGCCCCAGCCGGCAGGGAGACCATGGCGGCCGGGATACTCACGAGCCCCAGCCGGCGCAACGTGTCATCCGCGCCAACCAGTTCCGCCACAAAGTCGTCTGCCGGGTGCATGATGATGTTCAGGGCGGTATCGAACTGCACGACCTTGCCCTGGCGCATGACGGCAATCCGATCGGCCAGCAGGACGGCCTCGTCGATATCGTGCGTCACGAACACAATGGTCTGGCCCAATTGTTCGTGCAGTGAGAGCAACTCCATCTGGAGGTTGCCGCGCGTGATGGCGTCCAGCGCCCCGAACGGCTCGTCCATGAGCAGCGTACCGGGCGAGGCCGCAATCGCTCGCGCAATGCCAACCCGCTGCTGCTGGCCGCCAGAGAGTTGCGCCGGATAGCGATCCCGGTACTGCTCGGGAGGGAGTCCGACCAGGGTCAGGAGTTCATCCACCCGCGCCCGCGTCCGTGCCTTGTCCCAGCCCAGGAGACCAGGGACCACAGCAACATTTTCCGCGACGGTGTAATGGGGGAAGAGCCCACCCTGCTGGATGACGTACCCGATGTGCCGGCGCAGATCGGGCGCGTTGAACTCCTGAGCGTTCCGGCCGTCAATCGTGATGACGCCCTCAGTCGGTTCATAGAGGCGGTTGATCAGCTTGAGGAGCGTGGTCTTGCCACAACCAGACGGGCCGATGAGCACCACCAGCTCGCCTGGCTCGATCTGCAACGTCACGTCGTCGACGGCGGCGGCCGATGCAGCCGACTGCGGAAAACGCTTGCTGACGTGGTCGAAATGGATGGCGGAGGCGGTGGATAGGCCCCGATCGGTCTGCCGCGCCACGCGACCTCCCTTGTGGTTGCATGCTCCTGACCAGGAGCCGTCAGGAGCACAGCATAACGCCCCGCCCGGAAACCCAGGCGGGGCGTTGGTCAGATTAGCCGGAGATCAGGCCCTGCTCGGTCAGGAAGGTGCGCGCCACCTCTTCCGGATCGAGCTTGTCCGGACCGTCGACCTGCCAGTTGAGGCCAGCCATGATGTCGTCCGTCAGGATCGGGGCCAGCGGGTTGAGGGCGTCGGCGATACCGGGGTAGGCCGTCAACGTCGCATCGCGCACAACCGGAGCGACGTGGTAGGGCAGCCAGAGGTTCTTGTCGTCGTCCAGCAGGACGAGTTTCATGCCCGCGATCTGGCCATCCGTGCTGAATGCAAGCACCGCCTGGGCCTGGCCATCCTCGATTGCCTGGTAGCGAAGGCTCGGATCGACCGTCAGGACGTTGCCGAACTTCAGCCCGTACGTCTGCTCGATCCCCTTGATCCCGTCGTCCCGGTCCAGGGCGTCGGCAGCCGCGACAATCGTGATCTCACCGGCCTTCGGCGCGAGCTGGCTGATGGTCGTGATCGCGCCATTTTCGGCCACGTCCGGCGTGATGACGAGCGCCTGGGTGTCATTGAACGCGGACTGATCGAGCCAGATCAGGTCAAACTGGTCCGCGTACCCGTCCGAGACCAGGTCATACACGCGCTGATCGAGATCCGCTTCAGCGCCGACCGGCGTGGCCTCCGGCATCCCACCCACGGGCGTCGCCTGCATGACCTCATTCACCGGCATACCCAGGACCACGGTCAGGCCGGTGCCGGTGTACTCCGGATAGAGGTCAATCTCGCCCTTGACCAGGGCCGCCTGCGCCACCTCGGTTCCGGCGAGGTTCAGCTTCTTCTCTGTCGCGATGCCGGCGTTCTCCAGCAAGAGCGCGTACATCTCTCCCAGGATCAACTGCTCGGTGAAGTTCTTGGACCCGATCTTGACCGGACCATCCTGCGCGGCAACGCCGAAGGTCGAGCCGGTGCGGATCGCGGCGTACGCCAATGGCGCAGCGGCAAGTCCCCGAGCGAGAGAACGGCGAGAAAGCGTCATGCGATGGACTCCTCTGTTAAGTGCGACGCCATATGCTCACGACTGAGCCGTTTGGCAACATTGTAGATCAAGAACTGACGATTAGCTCACCCAGCGAGCCCCGTCCGCTCTTGTAACGCAACTACGCAGGATTTGTGCGAGGCGGCGCGACGCGTCGTTCCAGGAGCGAAAGACCCACCTCCGTGGCCAGGGCCAGGATCGTGACCAGGACCGCCCCGGTCAGCAACGTGGGCACATCCAGCAGGGTAACCCCGGAGGTAATGAAATCACCCAACCCACCGGCCCCAACGAATGACGCCAGCGTGGCGCTCGCGATGACCTCTACGGCAGCCGTACGGACTCCCGCGACGATCACCGGCAGGGCGAGCGGCATGGTTACACGCCAGAACCGCTGGCGATTGGTCAACCCCAGGCCGGTCGCAGCCTCCAGCGTGGCTGGATCAACGCCGCGAATGCCGGCGTCTGTGTTCAGCACCAGCGGCGGCCCGGCCAGGACGGTGAGCGCGACGAGCGCGGGCCGCCAACCCAGTCCGAAAAAGGGCAGGAGCAACAGGATGACGGCCAGGCTGGGTACGACGCGGAACGCCGCTACCACACTGATGATGGACGTCGTGAGAGGGCCACCCCGCGCGGCAGCGACGCCAAGCGGGATGAAGATCAGCATGGCCAGAAGGAGAGCTGCGACGCTGAGGCTGATGTGCACGATCAGCGCGTCCTGCACTCGTTCCTGGTTCTCGACGATGTACGCCCAGGTCTCGCTCAGGAGTTCCATTGGCGCCATGGTAGACGGAGCGGTGATCCCGAGCACAAACTGGGGAGACGGTGTTGTGCCATCATCCTGAACTCACGGGCTAGCGACAGCCCGGGCAA
Source organism: Thermomicrobiales bacterium (assembly GCA_046328375.1). Classification (GTDB taxonomy): domain Bacteria; phylum Chloroflexota; class Chloroflexia; order Thermomicrobiales; family UBA6265; genus JACCXM01. The sequence goes on along the minus strand of JAXLWT010000079.1, from coordinate 1,793 downwards.
GCACGTTCAGGATCACGTCTGCAATGCGCACCCGACTCCTCCTGGCTGGACTTGGCATCCTCCTGATTGCGGCTGCCGTCCTGATCTTCCAGTTTTCGCGCATCGACCCGCCGCCTGCCCCAACGAGTGCCCTCGGGGATGAGCACGACCACGCCGGTGAAATCCTGCCACCTGCCCCAATCGGCCGGACCCTCTTCGGCGGCAACAGCGGCGAGTTGCGAGGGTCACCAGAGGCTCGAACAGGAATCAGGCCAGCAGTCCCCGCGGGAACGCCCACGGGGAATCTGTCGCTGGAGGTCTTCGCCCCGGCCCGCTTCGCCGCCACGCCGGAAAGCACCATCTCATCGCCCGTGGCAAGCGGGCCCTAGCCCTCGACAGTCACCACCACGGTCTCCAGCGGATCAACCGTGCACACGATGGGATAACGCCCCGGCTCGGGAAAGCGCTGGGTGAAGGTCTGCCCGGCGCCGACCAGGAACGGTCCGGCACGGTGCGTCACGTTGTCCAGGTTCGTCACCGTGATGACCGCTTCGGCGGGAGACTCAAAGCGGATATCAGTCGGGATCTGGATGGCCGAGTCGAAGCCGGGGCGGGCCACCGTCTCGCTCGCTCCCGCGGGAATCGTAAAGGCCAACCCCGCGGCCGGCGGCGACCCGGTGCGTCCGCTCAGCACGCCTGCCGCCAGCAACAGGCCAGCCAGGGCCACGAAGCAGAGGCCCACGATGAGGGACACGTTTCCCATGTCGCGCCGCCGGCGTGTTTGTGGCATCGGTTCCGGGATGAACGCCGCTGGGTTCTGGAGTCCGGGTACCGCAATGTCGTCTGTTGCCATCGGTCATTCCACCAGGCGAAACTCTGGACGGTCACCCGCTCGGCCGAGCGGGTGACCGTTCTGGTCGATCAGATTCAGGCCTGCGGGGTTGCCTCAGGCGTCGCCATCTGTTCCATTTCTGCCATGCCGGTAGCTGGCGCCGGCCGGGACCATGGATCAGAGATGGTGATCCCGCCGGCTGTTACCGGAGCGGTGGGCGTGGCGTCCGCGGCCAATTCGGCGCGCGGGCGGACCGTGACCGGCACGGTCACGTCACCGGCCTTCTCGAAGTGCAACGTCAGGTCATAGGTCATCCCGTTGGTCAGGTCCTCAGTGAGACCAATCAGCATGATGTGGTAGCCGCCTGGCTTCAGGGTCTCTTCTCCCCCCGCCGGGATGGCGAGACCGTCGCTCAGGGGACGCATTTCCATCACCCCATCGACCTCCGCCATCTCGTGGACCTCGACCACCTGAGCTACGTCCGTCTCTCCTCCGAGCAGCACGTCATCCTCCGAGCCGCCGTTGGCGATGACCATGAACGCTGCGCCAGTACCGGTCATGCTCATCTCGCTCATCGGTGAGGCGGCCGGCGTAGCCATGTCCTGAGCGGCCCCCGGGTTGGCAGCTACGACGAACGCGCCAGCGCTCGCCACAATCAGGGCCAGGGTAAGTGTCAGTTTCCGGAACATGAATTCGTGTCCTTTCCATATGGTCAGAATCGGTCTGGGAATCGGTGCCCGCGCATTCACCCCTGCGGGTCAGGCGCCAAGCAGGTGCTTGACGTCCTGGGCAATCAGCGCGGGGTCGGTGCCGTAGGGGAAGGTCAGCAACAGCCGACCTTCCGGGTCAATGACGTAGACCAGCGCTGAGTGATCGAGCAGGTACCTGGTCGCCGAGTCGGGGTACTCCACCCGCTTGACGGTGATGCCATAGTCCCGCTTGAACTGCTCAGTTTGCGCCGCGTCCCCACGCACACCAATGA
>JAXLWT010000078.1:0-10494 GCA_046328375.1 Thermomicrobiales bacterium | reverse complement strand
GGGCGATGATCACCAGGTGAGGCCTGATGCGCGCGACGAGGGAGATGACCCCTGCGGTGTCAGGCGTGCGGTAGACCTCATGCCCCGAACCGCGCAGGATCGTCTCAACCTGCCGTGCCAGGTCAGGTCGTGCCAGGACGATGATCCGCGATGGCACCTCTGGCGGTGTGTGCATGGATTCCAGCAGAACCTTTCGACGATTCGCAGAGATCATCGTCCTCCTGATTGGAGTGCGTTGGGGGCGCATTTGCTTGTGTCAACGTTGCAACTTCGTCGCAATACGTCAGTTGCCGTTGCTTATCCACCATATTGGATGAATACTTTCAGTATCCAGCCTGTGCTCTGCTCTGGCGCCCGTCGTGGAGGTTGCCATGGACGCCGACGATTCCGTTGCTCTTACGCTACGTTCTGCGACGACGCTCCAGGCGCCGCTGCTCCAGGCGATTGTCCAATCGGCGATGGACGCCATCGTCGCCCTCGACGCCCAGCAGCGAATCGTGTTGTTCAACCCGGCTGCAGAGCGCATGTTCCGCTGTTCAGCAGCCGAGGCCCTTGGGAAGCCGCTTGATCAATTCCTGCCTGGGCGGTTTCGCGCGGTCCATCAGCAGCACATTGCCGCATTCGGCAAGACCGGCGACACCACGCGTTCCATGGGGCACTTGCGCCCGCTCACCGCGATTCGCGCCGACGGCGAGGAATTTCCCATTGAGGCCACGATCGCGCGCGTTGCGATCGATGACGTGCCTTATTACGCGGCGATCGTGCGTGACATCACCGCCCGGCAGTCCGTCGAAGCGTCGCTCAGGCGCCAGGTCGAACTCCTGAACCTGGCGTACGACGCCATCTTCACCTCGGCGTGGGACGGCGCGATTACCTTCTGGAACACCGGGGCTGAGCGGCTGTATGGCCATTCGTCAGCAGAAGCCATCGGCCACCGTAGTCACGAGTTACTCAGCACGCGTCATCCGGCCGATACCGTGGACATATCGGCCGTGCTGGAACGAAACCGCGTCTGGGAAGGCGAGTTGATTCACCGTCGTCGCGATGGGAGTGAGGTGCTTGTGGAGAGCCGTCACGTCCTCGTCGACGGCGAAGGTGGCCGCTACGTGCTCGAGGCCAACCGGGATATCACTGACCGGAAACGGGCCGAAGCCGAGTACGCCCTGAGTCTGGCTCGGGAGCACGCGGTACGCGCGGAGGCTGATGTGGCTGCCGCGGCACGCGACCGACTGCGCGACATTCTGGACGATTTGCCGGGTGGTGTCGCGCTCATGACAGCGCCAGACGCCCGAATCGAGCTCGTCAACAGTGCCATGCGGGAGATGGTGTGGGGGGCTGAGCCCGTCGGCTCGATGTTGCCAGCGTATGGCGAGGACTTTCGGTTCGCGCAGCTTGATGGCACCCTCCTTTCTTCAAGCGAGCGCCCGGGGATGCGGGCGTTGCGTGGTGAGCGGGTACGGGGTCAACAGCTCCTGCTCAAGCGAACTGATGGCGTCACGGTGCCGGTTGCTGTCTACGCCACTGTGCTCCGTGAAGAGACACTCGCGACTCCTCGGGTCGTCGTCTTTGTCCAGGATGTCACGCAGTTGCGCCAGGCCGAGCAACTCAAGGACGACTTCCTGGCGCTCGTATCCCACGAGTTGCGCACGCCGTTGAGTGTTATTCACGGGGGAGCCCGTGTCCTGCTGAACAGACCCCATCTTGACGAGGAAACGCGACTCGAGCTTCTGCACGACGTGGTCGCGGAGAGCGAGCGCCTGGAGCGGCTGTTGAGCAACCTGCTGGCCCTGACCGACATTACCGCGGGCCGTTTGCAGGCATCGTTGGAACCCGTGCTCCTGGACCCGCTGATCTCCCGGATTGCCGCGGATTTCCAGGGTCGGAGCGCAGTTCACACCTTTGCCACCGACCTTGCGTCCACACTTCCCCCGGTCGAGGCCGATCCTGATCTCCTGGAAGAGGTGGTGCGCAATCTCTACGAGAACGCGATCAAGTACGCGCCCCAAGGGGGGACCGTGCTTACCAGTGCGGAGACAGAAGGCAGCTCCATTGTTATCCGGGTCACTGACGAGGGCATAGGGATCGCGCCGGAGCACGTCGCAACGGTCTTCGAGCGGTTCCGGCGCGTCGGTGGGGACAGCCGGGTGCGAGGAATGGGCCTCGGGCTCTATCTCTGCCGGGGCCTCGTCGACGCGCAAGGCGGTCGCATCGAAGCCAGTTCTCCTGGAGCAGGTCAGGGCTCGACGTTCACGGTCACGTTGCCGATCGCCAAGGGTTGGTCAGCCAGCGAACCCGGGTAACCAGAGGCCATTTCAGCCGGGAGACCCGCGCCAGATCGACGATCTGCAGCGTGGCGTGACATGGGGAAGGGAGACCGCGACCCTTTTGCAACATCCGCGCCGTGTACAGGGCTGCCTCTGCGACCGATGACGCTCTAGCGTAGAGGCAGAAGGAAGACCCACGGCAACGGGAGGTATCGCGCGATGGTCGGTGCCCCGCAGTTCACGTCGTCACTCGCGGAAGCCACACGCCAATGTTCCGCGGGCAGTGCCGCAGCGTTGGCACGGGCCTATCTTGACTACGTGTCGGGAGTCTGGCTCGGCGAAGCCGACGCGACGTCGTTTGGAGAGCGGCTGGCCACTTGCTGGGGATTCGACCTCCCGCCAGAGCCGGCGCGGGCGGCTGACGCCTTCAGTCCTCATGGTGGAGGTGGTCGCGGTATCCGGTGGTATGAGTGCGGTCACGATGTCCTGGGCTATATCCCCGATTGCACGAGCGGATACCGCATTCCGCTGACGAGAATCGCCGAGTTCTCGCCGTCTGCCCGGGGCAACCCGCAGCATCCTGCTGGAATGATCGCTAACAGGGTGCAGCCTGGCAGGACGGATGAGGGGGAAACGCCCAGGCATCCCGCCCTCGTCGCCGCGGCTCACTCCCTGCCTGAACGTCCCACGGTCATGGGGGCGCGCTCATGACTACTGCGCATGGGCCGATCCACCCGGTATTGCGAGTTCCCCACGGTCCTCACCCCTGGGTGCGGCGACGACGCCTTGTTTCAGCAGCAGGGACAGCAGGTGTTGCGGCCGTACTCCCTGACGTGACCGTGTCGCCAGTGGCGGCGCGGCCCTCTTCCCTCTTCCGAGGTTCCGGCTGCAGAGAACCCCAATCTCTCGCCGCCGGAGCCCCCGGGAGGGGTGAGTCACGAGTGCCCGTGGTCGCGGATGGCGATCCACCCGGTGTGGGTGACTGAATGTTCCTCCATGTAGACAGGCGTCATTCGGGAGATGGTAATGAGACTCGCGGGGAAGACAGCGGTGATCACGGGCGCCGCCTCCGGAATTGGGCTGGCGATCGCGACGCGATTTGCTGCTGAAGGTGCTTCCGTCGTGGCCGGAGACTGGAACGCGGAGCGGCTGGATGCGGCAGTGGAGACCATTCGGTCAGCGGGCGGGGCGATCATTGGCCAGCAGGGAGACATCTCGGAGCGAAAAGCGGCCGAGAGCTTGATCGACCTGGCTGTCACGACATACGGCCGGCTGGATATCCTCTGCAACAACGCCGGCATCATGGATTACATGCAGGGCGTCGGGGAGCTCGATGACGAGATCTGGCGCCGGGTGCTCAGCATCAACCTCGATGGTCCCATGTATACGAGCCGGCGCGCAGTCGGGGAGATGCGGCGCCAGGGTTCTGGCTCGATCATCAATATTGCGTCGATTGGCGGGCTGCAAGGGGGTGCGGCTGGAGCGGCCTACACCGTCTCCAAGCACGCGTTGATCGGATTGACGCGGAACACGGCCTGGATGTACGCCAAGCAGGGGATCCGCTGCAATGCGATCTGCCCGGGCGCAACGGCAACCAACATCGCCGAGACGATGCCACCTGAGCGCCTGGACCCAACGGGGTCGGCGCGGGCTGGAGAATATGCCGCCCTGATCCCGGCTGTCCTTGACCCGCAGGACATTGCCGATCTCGCCCTTTTCCTGGCCTCCGATGAGTCGCGCCATATCAACGGCGCGGAGATCACGGCGGACGCTGGCTGGACCGCCGCCTAGGGAACAGGTGCCGTTCGAACTCGCCCGCTCAATCGCATTCAGGAACAGGACATGCTGCGATATCTGGCCCTGGCTGTCGACTTCGATGGCACCATCGCCCGTGATGGCTACGTTGAGCCCGCGACGATCGACGCGCTGCGCCGTGTCCGGCAGCAGGGCCGGTACGTGATCCTGGTCACCGGGCGACGGCTCGATGACCTGCGGGACCACTTGCCGCAGGTCGAGCTCTTTGACCGCATCGTGGCGGAAGACGGCGCCGTTGTCTATTGCCCCGCAACGCGTGAAGAACGGCTCCTGGCTGAGCCACCTCCTCCGGAGCTGGTGGCTGCCATGCAAGCCCGGGGCGTGGAGCCGATTGACACAGGCCGGGTCATCATCGCGACCTGGCAGCCGCACGAAATGAGCGCACTTGCCGCCATTCGCGAGTTGGGGCTGGAACACCACGTCGTGTTCAACAAGGGCGCCGTTATGGTTCTGCCGCCAGGTGTGAACAAGGCGTCGGGACTGAGCGCCGCCCTGGCTGAGCTTCGTCTCTCCTCGCATAACGTCGTGGTCGTTGGCGACGCCGAAAACGACCAGGCCATGCTGAGCCTCGCCGAATGTGCCGTCGCCGTCGCCAATGCGCTGCCTGCCCTCAAGGCGCATGCCGATTACGTGACAGAGGGTGATCACGGTGCTGGTGTCGTCGAGATCATCGAGCAACTGCTGGCCGATGATCTGGCAAGCCTTGCCCCCCGCTTGCGGCGGCACGAAGTCCTCCTCGGCCGGGCGCCAACAGGAGAAGTGGTGACCATCTCTCCGTACGGGACCAACGTGCTGGTGGCTGGCCCCTCTGGCTGCGGCAAGTCGACGCTTGCCACCGGGCTCCTGGAGCGCTTCGCTGACCATGGATACCAGTTCTGCCTCGTTGACCCCGAAGGCGACTACGAGGACTTTGCCAACGCGATCGTGATTGGTGATGCCCAACGGCCGCCGCTCACGGGTGAAGTTCTCCGGCTCCTGGGCAATCCTGACCAGAGCGTCGTTGTCAACTTGCTTGGTGTGCCAAATGCCGATCGTCCGGCGCACTTCGCCGGATTACTGACCGAGTTGGAGGCGCTCCGGGCGCGGGTGGGACGGCCGCACTGGATTGCCGCGGACGAGGCTCACTACCAGCTTCCCGCAGGCTGGAGCCCGGCAGCGCTGTCCTTGCCACCAGTGTGGAACGGCGCCATCCTCGTCTCCGTGCACCCGGATCACATCGCCCGGACGGCTCTGGAACAGATGGACGTGGTCATCGCCGTCGGGGAGGAGGCCGACCAAACCCTGGATGCGTTTGCCCGTGCGGTCGAGGTCCCAGCGCCAGACATTTCGTCGTTGCCGGAAGAGGGATGCGAAACAGTCGTCTGGCGTCGTCCATCAGCGCAGGCCGTTGGAGTTCGCCCGGTTCCACCACGCGCCGCGCATCGACGTCACCAACGAAAGTACGCGCGCGGCGAGATTACGCCGTGGAACAGCTTTTACTTCCGCGGTCCACAGGGGCATCTCAATTTGCGGGCGCAGAATCTCGCCATTTTCGTTCAGATTGCCGAGGGCATCGATGACGAAACGTGGCTGTACCACCTTCACCGTGGCGATTATGCCCAGTGGTTTCGAGACATCATCAAGGACGAGGAGCTGGCGCATGACGCTGAGCGCGTCGCGCGCAATTCCTATCTCTCGGCGTCGGAGAGCAGGGCCCAGATTCAGGCGGCGATCGAGAGCCGGTATACCCTGCCAGCCTGACGGGCATCTCGTGCTTCCGGTCTGGCGGACTCTTCGGCCATGAGCGGTCTCTGCCGTGGCTATGGCCTCACCGCCGGCGGAGGATGACCTTGTGCAACTCGACGGCGCCGAGCAACGTCGCGGCGACCAGCAAGATGCGCAACCAGGCGTCCAGGCTGATCGGCTCAACGCCCAGGACGAACTGCGTGGGTGGGGAGTAGAGCGCCGCGGCGTGTACAAGCACGGATGCGGCGGCGCCCACGAGGAGTAAGGGGTTCGAGAAAGGGCTGATGCTGAACAGCGAGCGCCGCTCCGAGCGAGCGTTGCCGGCCTGGAACGCCTGAAACAGGACGAGGGACGTCAACGCCACGGTCTGCGCCTCTCTGAGGGAAGCACCGTTGCCGAGTTCCCACCAGAAGAGCGCCAGTGTGCCGCTCGCCATGAGGACGGCCGAGAGTACTGTCCGCACCCAGATGGGGCGCGAGACAATGCCCTCACCGATGGGGCGCGGAGAGCGGAGGAGCACGTCTGGCTCGCCGGGCTCGAACGCCAGGGCGACACCCTGCAGCGAGTCGGTGACCAGGTTCAGCCACAGGATCTGCGTTGCGAGGAGCGGCAGTGGCCAGCCCAGGGCGAGGGCAGAGAGGATCACCACAACTTCTGCGGCATTGGTCGACAGGAGGAAATAGACCATCTTGCGAATGTTGTCGAAGGTAATGCGGCCCTCTTCAATCGCCGAGGTGATGCTGACAAAGTTGTCGTCGGTAAGGACGATGTCGGCGGCCTCGCGAGCGACGTCGGTACCGCCGCGCCCCATGGCCACGCCGATATCTGCTGCCTTCAACGCGGGGGCATCGTTTACGCCATCGCCGGTGACCGCCACGATCTCACCCTCGGCCTGGAGTGCCCGCACCACGCGAAGCTTCTGTTCCGGCGCCACCCGCGCGTAGATCGCGGTTGTGCGCACGGCATACCGGAGGCCGGCGTCGTCCAGGCCGGCGAGTTCTGCACCCGTCAGGATTCCCGCAGCATCCGCGTCGATGGCGAGTTCGCGTCCAATCGCCTGTGCGGTCATGGCCGAGTCCCCGGTGATCATCACCGTCCGCACTCCCGCCTCGTGGCAGGCAGCAATTGCCTCACGCACCCCAGCTCTTGGCGGATCGGCAAGCCCCTGCAGCCCCAGGAACCTCAGCCCAGAGGGCGGGTGAACCGGGTCAAGTGCCCGCGACGTTTGAGCGAGTGGTCCGTATGCCATCGCCAGGACTCGCAGTCCCTGGGCACCGAGGCCGCGGGAGGCCAGGCGAATCTCGTCGACGTCAAGAGGCGTCGGACCGCCTGGGCCCAGCATGTCGCTGCACATCGCCATGATCCGTTCGGGTGCGCCCTTCACAAAGATCTGGAACGCGCTATCACCCCCTCGCACGCTGGCGGAATACTGGCGTACAGGTTCAAAGGGGATTTCGGCAAAGACCGGGGAGGCGTCGCGGATTTCGTCCGATGCGAGGCCCATGCGCTCCGCGGCGATCAAAAGCGCCACTTCGGTCGGATCGCCGTGAACCTCGACGCTGTGATCACCCGCCACAACTGAGGCCTCGTTCGTGAGCACACCGGCCAGGAGGGTGAGATACAGAGGCCGCTGAGGGGAGGGGAGTTCTGACGGAGCAAGCAGAAGGGCAGCGTCTCCCCAGGGTGGGGCATCGGTCACCTGGAAGGCCTGGCCGCCAGCCCAGACGTGCTGCACCGTCATCCGGTTCTCGGTCAGTGTCCCGGTCTTGTCCGAGCCAATGACCGTGGCGCTGCCGAGCGCCTCCACTGCTGACAGGCGACGAACCACCGCGTTGCGGCCGGCCATGCGTCGCACGCCTACGGCGAGTGCGACGGTGACCGCGACTGGCAGTCCTTCCGGTACCGCTGCAACCGCGAGCGCCACGGCAACGCGAAACATGTCAGCCGGCGCTTCGCCCCGCGCAAGGCCGAGGGAGAAAGCGGCGATCGCTGCTCCCGCGACGATGCCTCCCAGAACACGCGTGAAACTTGCCAGCCGGCGTTGCAGTGGTGGTTCGACATCCACTTCTTCGCGCATCTGGCTGGCGATGGCGCCCAATTCCGTCCGATCCCCAGTGGCAACCACGTAGCCCCAACCACGGCCACTGGCGACAATGGTCCCGGCGTACACCATGTTCGTGCGATCTGCCGGTTGCGTGTTTGCCGGAACGGGGGCAATCTGCTTCGTCACGGTTGTCGATTCACCGGTGAGCAGAGATTCATCGATCAGCAGGGCGGTTGCCGAGGCGAGGCGAGCATCGGCCGGGATCTTGCCACCGGTTTCGAGCAGGATCACGTCACCGGGAACGACATCCTGGCTGGGGATCTCGTGTTCATGTCCGGTACGTACGACCCGCGCTCGCGGCGCCACCATGCGCATCAGCGCCTGCACCGAGCGCTCGGCCTGGTACTCCTGCGCGAATCCGATCGCCGCATTGAGGACCAGCACGACGAAGATCACACCGGCGTCAACGTACTCCCCGGTTAACGCGGCAAGGACACCAGCGGCCACCAGGACGATGGCCAGCGGGCTCTGGAACTGGTGGAACAGGGTGCGAAGCGGGCGCTGGCCGGCGGTGCCCTGGATGCGGTTCGGTCCGATCCGCGCAAGACGCTGCGCCGCCTCCTCCAGGGTGAGCCCTGCCCGGTTCGCGCCGAGCAGCTCTGCCACCTGCTCGATCTCGAGTGCATGCCAGGCCATAGCGCCAACTTGTGTCTCAACCTGAGCCTGGGACATTGAGCTGTTCATAGAGTCTTCGGCTTTTGCTTGGTTTCAGGACAGATGCAACTGGCCTGCGTTTTCGCGCGCGCCAGGCGATGGGGATCAAGTCTCATGAGGTGGTGCGCCCGATCACGACAGGCTGCCGTCACTATCCGCGCCTGCCAGGCGCAGTTCTCCGTCATTATCGTCGCCGAGTCCAGCGTCACGAGTGGGTGATTGCATCAGTTCAGGGACCACGAGCGATCCTGCTGGCAGCAATACCTCGTCTCGATTCCTCCCTCTTGACTCTCCTGCCGCTTGAGGGTTGAGACTGCCGGTGAAGCGCTTCACCGGTCGTTCACCCCGAAAACAGGAGGCCTGATGCGAGCGAGAACGCGCGTTGTCGTCTGGAACGAGTACCGGCAGGAGCGTGAGGAAGAGCGTATTGCCCGGGTCTATCCCGAGGGGATCCACGCCCAACTGGCTGCAATCCTGCGCGAGGACCCGACCTTCGAGGTCAGCACCGCGACCCTCGATGAGCCGGAGCACGGACTGACCGTGGATCGGCTGGCCGACACCGATGTGCTGGTGTGGTGGGGCCACATGTACCACGATGACGTCTCGGACGAGGTCGTTCGTCGCGTGCAACAGCGCGTAGTGATCGATGGTATGGGGCTACTGGTCCTGCACTCCGCGCACTTTTCCAAGCCGTTCAAGGCGCTCATGGGGACGAGTTGCAACCTGAAGTGGCGCGCGGATGGCGAGAAGGAGCGCCTCTGGGTCGTGAACCCCACGCACCCGATTGTGGATGGCGTTGGCGAATACATCGAGTTGCCAGAAGAGGAAATGTACGGCGAGCATTTCGATGTGCCTGCCCCGGATGACCTCGTCTTCGTCAGTTGGTTTGCTGGCGGCGAAGTATTCCGCAGCGGCTGCTGCTACACCCGTGGCGCGGGCAAGATCTTCTATTTCCGGCCGGGCCACGAGCGCCATCCCACCTACTACAACCCGGAGATCGCCCGCGTGATCCGCAACGGCGTGCACTGGGTGGCTCCCGGCGACGGACCGAAGCGCACTTTCGACTGGGTTCCGGCCCTCGAGGAGATCGAGGCTCGCTAGCCGTTCTGGCGGCTGTACAGCATGAGCTTCGAGCTGACTGTGAGACATCGAGAGACTGGAGGACATGCGATGCGGAAACTCGACTACTCCCGGCGTGAGTTGCTGCGCCGTAGCGGCGCTCTGGCGGCGCTAACTGGCAGCGCTGCGTTCCTTGGCGCATCACCGTTCACGCGGCCGGCCGCCGCCCAGGATGCCACGCCGGCGTCTGTCGCGCTGCCGGAGATCACCGATGTGCCGGAAAAGCTGAAGGGGAGCGGTGAGGTGATCGTCGCGTCCTGGGGCGGCGCGGTCCTGGACGCTCAGCTCATCTCCACCATTGAGCCCTTCCAGGAGTTGACCGGGATCAAGGTTACGGTCGCCGAGAGCCCTGACCCCTCGAAGATCAAGGCGATGGTGGATACCGGCAACATCGAGTGGGATGTCGTCTGGCTCGGCCTCGGAGATGTGCTGGCACTCGACGGCTACTTCGAGGAGATGGACTACGCCTACTTCGACCTGGAGAACATCTCTCCGGAGTTTGTGGGCAAGCACTCCCTGGCCAGCGTCCTCTTCGCCGAGATCCTGGCCTACCGTACCGATGCCTACCCGGAAGCGCCCCAGGGTTGGGCCGATTTCTGGGACGTCGAGAAGTTCCCGGGTGGCCGCGCCATGCCCGCCGCCGCGCAGCTGCCCTTCGTGGAGGCGGCGGTGATGGCGGCGGGCGTGCCAAAGGACGAGGTCTATCCGGTTGATCTAGACCTGGCCTTCGAGTCGTTCGACAAGATCAAACCGCACGTCGTGAAGTGGTGGGAGGCGGGAGCGCAGCCGCCGCAGATGCTGACGGACAACGAG
>JAXLWT010000077.1:0-10551 GCA_046328375.1 Thermomicrobiales bacterium | reverse complement strand
CTGCCTCGCGGGTGATGTCGCAGCGAAAGAAGGACACGCCGCGCTCTTCAGCCCCGAGCGCCACAGCCGTGGCGCGGCCACGTGGCTCATCGATGTCGAGCAACGCCACCTTCGCGCCCTCAGCAACGAACTTCTCGACGACCGCCTGGCCGATACCCTGCGCGCCACCGGTGACCACCGCAACCTTGTTCTCCAGCCGCATTACCGCCTGCTCCCCCAGCCTTCAACACCATCCGTCTATCCTGTGTCATCGTAGGCTGGCGCGGCGAAGATCGCCGCCAGGTCCGGAACCAGCAGTGACTCTCCCGCCTGGAGCGTGACAGGCAACACGGCACATGATCGCGTCATCGTTGCATGGATCGCGCACCGCGACCGTTCGACGACTGTTGAAGGAAACCCTGCCATGAAGGCACGCCGCCGTGCCGACGCGGTCGTCACCGACATCGCCGCCGAGATCATCACCGGTCGTTTCCCCGCTGGGAGCGTCCTGCCCACGGAGCACGTCCTCGGCGAGCGGTTCGAGGTCAGCCGCACGGTCGTGCGTGAAGCGCTCGCGCGCCTCGCCGGGGTGGGCCTGATCGAAGTGAGGCACGGGCTCGGCTCCGTCGTCCTGCCACGTGCGTCCTGGCGCGAGATCGACGCCGACCTGCTGCGGATCCGGACCGAAGCTGGCCTGATCGACGACCTCCTGCCAGACCTCTTCGATATCCGGCGTATGGTGGAACTGGAAGTCGCCGAGCGCGCCGCGCGCCAGCGGACTCCGCAGGATCTGGCGACCCTGTCCGGGATCATGGAGCAGTTGTATCAGAGCATGGGCGACCCACAGGCGTACAACGCCGCGGACATCGCCTTTCACGACGCCCTGATCGCCGCGAGCGGGAACGAACTGCTGCGCGTGCTCATTGCGCCGATCAGCCAGGTCTGGCGTATCGGGAGCATGGTCACCATGCGGCGCGATCCGGACGTCGTCACCTACTCGATGCAGGGGCACGAGGAGATCTTCGCGGCGATATCCGCCGGCGATCCCGTCGCGGCGCGCGCCGCAATGGACCGCCACCTGGATCGTTTCGAGCAACGCCTGGAGCGAGCGCTGCAACTGGTCGCCGCGCAAGAGGGTACGGATCGCCAGGGGCGGTTGGCTGCACTGGCCGACGAAGAGCAGACGCGGTGAGGCAAGGCTGAGCATGGCAACCACAGGGTCCGAGCCGATGGCCACGAACGGGTTCGCAGATTCGTCATTCCTGCGTGGCCAGGCGCAATCGCTGATCGACTTCTACCTGCCGCGCAGCGTGGACAACGAAATCGGCGGGTTCATCGCCCAGATTGCGGACGACGGCTCTGTCTTCGACCGCCAAACGCGTCACCTCGTCAGTTCCTGCCGCTACGCCAACAGCTTCGCTCTGGCTGACCGATACGGCCTCGGAGATGGCGATGACTGCCTGGCTGCCGCCGACCATGGCCTGCGTTTCCTGCGCGAGGCGCACCGCGATCCGGTCAACGGTGGCTACTGGTGGGTGCTCTCCGGCCGGGAGCCAGTTGATCGCAGCAAGCAGGCGTACGGCCACGCATTCGTCCTGCTCACGGCGGCAACGGCCGTTGCCTGCGGGCTGGAGGGACGCGACCTCCTGGACGATGTGAGCGAGATCCTGGAGACCCGCTTCTGGCGGGAGGTGGATGGTCTCTACGTGGACGAGATCAGCGAGGACTGGTCGATTGTCGATCCTTACCGCGGGCAGAACGCCAACATGCACATGACGGAGGCGATGCTTGCCGCGTACGCAGCGACGGGGGAGACCTTCTACCTTGACCGGGCAGAAACGATCGCCCGCCGCGTCGCGGTCGATCTCCCAGAACAGACCAGGGGCCTGCTCTGGGAGCACTACGACCAGGGCTGGCGCGCGGACCTGCTCTACAACAAGGAGACGCCCTTCCACCTGCTCCGCCCCTACGGCGTCCTGAGCGGGCATCTGCTGGAGTGGGCGAAGCTGCTGGTCCTGCTGGAGCGGGAGCGCCCCACAGACTGGGCGATGCCGGCCGCGCGCCGCTTCTTCACCGCTGCCATCGAACATGCCTGGGATGGCGAGTACGGCGGGTTCCAGTACGCCTTCGATCTCGACGGCAGCATCGTCGACGGCGACAAGTATCACTGGACGATCAGCGAAGCGATTGGCAGCGCAGTGGCCATGCTCGACCAGACCGGCGAGCCCAGTTTCCGACACTGGTACGACGCGAGCTGGCAGTACGCGGTAGATCACCAGATCGACCACAACCTGGGCGGCTGGTACCCCGTGCTAACGCGCGACGGCACCCGCAAGGAGGTCGAGTACGCCTGCGGCAAGCCAGACTTCTACCACCCCCTCGGCGCCTGCCTGCTCGCGCTTGATGTACTCACGCCCGGTGATGCCTGGAACGTCTCAGCCAGCGGCGCAGAGACGGCACAGGGGACAGAACTCTGCGACTGAATGGACGGATCCGTGAGGTAGACCCCAGCGCCACCAGGCAGAGACAGTGGAGAGTCGTAAGGAACATCGAGACTGGGACGCCACCGGTGAAGACCGTTGCGACAGGGTCATTCGGGGCTGACGGTGCCCTCCGTTGCAGCGACAACGGGCTGGACCTTGATCCGCGTGGCCCGGACGGTTGCCCCGCCGGTGTAGATCGGATTGCCGTCAGGATCGTTCACTGTCGCGCTGTACGATCCGCTCCAGGTCTCAGCCCCTGCCGCAAGCGAGGCCTCCACACTGTCGGTGACGACGGCCAGGAGCGTCCCCTCACCGTCGGTCACCAGGCCGACCCAGGTCATCACCGCGGCCAGCGGTCCAGCGGATTCCCACACACCGTGCGCCGTGCTGCTGAAAATGACCGGGAAGCCGCCGGATGCCGGCGTCACGGGGCGCCCGGAAAAGATGAGCGTGCCGTCAGCCATGACCGTGAGCAGGCTCTGGGACTCGCCGGCTGGCGTATCGAAGGTGACGCGCCAGGCGCCGACAAAGCTGCGAGGCTCAACCTCTGGCGTGCCTGATTGGGCACTTCCTCGCATCTGCGTTGAACCCAGCACGGTCGCGCCGACCGCGAGCAATCCACCAGCAACAAATGGAACACGACGCATGGCTACCTCCCGTTCGGGCGGCCCGTGCGAATGCTGCCGGGATTTCCCGCAGTTCCAGACGCACGATGAACGCCCCATTCTGGAAGGGTTGCCGCGAGATTCGTGCCACCTGCCGGTTCCCGTGACGTATGCAGTGCTGGGCGGGCCTGGCTTTGCCGCGCCGTGATGCCACGATGGGGGTTGCAATGACCGGGCCGAGTGTTCGCGCACCGTGGTCCAACCGGAGCCTGGCGTGGGCGCCAGAGGCTCGAACAGAGCAACACGATACGCAGGGTTTCCAGACTCACCCGGCGAAGAAATACCGGACGAGATGGAAGAAGACCGGAGCGGCGAAGCAGAGGGAATCGATGCGGTCCAGGACGCCGCCGTGACCGGCAATGAGTGTGCCGAAGTCCTTCACGCCACGGTCGCGCTTGATGGCCGACATCGTCAGGCCGCCGGAGAACCCCATCAGCGCGATGACCAGCGCCATCACGGCCGCCTGCCATGGCGCGAAGGGGGTCAACCACCAGAGCGCGGTGCCCAACAACGTGGCGCTGGCGATGCCGCCGACGAACCCCTCCCAGGTCTTGTTCGGGCTGACGAGCGGCGCAATCTTGTGCCGGCCGAAGAGCTTGCCCCAGATGTACTGCAGCACATCGCTCCCCTGCACCACGATCAACAGGAAGAGCAGCAGCTTCGCGCCTCCACCTTCGCCGTTCACGTCGAGCATGAGCAGCGCCGGGGCGTAACTGACACAGTAGACACAGATCATCAGCCCCCACTGGATGACGGCCGTGCGCGCCAGGAAATCCTCGGTCTCGCCGGCGAGGGCCACCCGCGCCGGGACCAGCAGAAAGACGAACACCGGGATAAAGATGGCGAAGAGCCCATACCAGTCACGCCAGACCAGCCAGTACTGCACGGGCGTGACCACGAAAAAGATCCAGAGCAGCGCGCGGTGATCGCCGTGGCGGGTGGGCGCCAGGGTCACGAACTCGCGCAAGGCCAGGAAGGAGACGCCAGCGAAGAGGACCGCCGCTCCCGTGCGCCCGGTCAACAGCGCAAGCGCCAGCACGCCCACCATCACCCACCAGGAGCGGATGCGGTCGTTCAGGTTCGTGATGGTGCTTCGAGCGGAGGCACTGCTGGCCCGCCGCGCCAGAATCTCACCGACCACGGTGGCGATGATCAGCACCGCCAGGATACCGCCGCCCAGCACCTGCAACTGGGGATCCATGGTCAAGGGGTTCGTGATGCTCATGTGGGATCCAGTGCGATGAGCGCCAGGCGCGCCCGCTCTAGGAAGGCGTCCTTACCCTCCTTCGGTTCGAGGTGAATCGGCTCACCGAACGTTACCCGGCTGAGCTGTGGCACCGGCGCGAACTCCCCCTTCGGCATGATGCGCCCCAGGTTGTGCAGGTTGACCGGGACGAGATCGACATCGGGCCGCTGCCGCGCGAGGAAGTGCAATCCGGCGCGGAAGGGAGCGACCTCGCCGGTCTCACCCCGTGTCCCCTCGGGGAAGATGATCAGTGAGGAACCCTCGTCCAGCGCAGCCATCAGTTGCTCGAGCTGCTGCCGCAGTGCGGCCAGGATCCCGTCGCGATCGACCAGCACCGCGTTGAAGACGCGGGTGGCGCCGAAGCGACGCAGCGCGCTCTTCTCCCAATAGTCGCGAGCCGCCACGGGCCGCGTGCGCTGGCGGATGGAGGGTGGCAGCACGGCCCAGATCACAACCACGTCCAGGTGGCTGGTGTGATTCGCGTAGAAGATGCACTGCCCGTCGCAGATACTCGCCCCGGCCACGCGCACGCTCGGGCCGCTGGCAACGCGAGCGAACAGTGCGATCAGTTGGGCCAGCAGACCGGTCACGCTAGCTCCCGGTTGAGATAGGCCGCGATCAGGCGCACGCGGTTGCCAACCGTCAAGGCTTCGCCAATGAGGATCACGACGAGCGCTACGGCGATGACACTCCCGCGCGGCCAGCCTGCGAACACCTCAACAATGGAAAGGATGCAACCCGCAATCAACACGTGCATGCGGCGCGGTTTGGCCATGGGACCGTCGTAGAACTGCGGGGTGCCCAGCGTTACGCCGAGCGCCCGCACGTAGGCGACGATGATGGAGAAGGTCGCCGCCGCCCAGCCGAGTTGCGCGCCCCAGGCAAAATCAGCCACGGCGTACCCCGCGCCCGCCAGGAAGAGCGTATCGGCGAAGCGGTCCGGCAACTCGTTGTAGATGCCGCCTACTGGTGACTTCAATCCGCCCTCGACGGCCAGCATGCCGTCGAAGAGGTTGCAGAGCAGGCGCAACGGCATCATCGCCGCCGCGACCAATAGCAAGACAATCCGCGGGCCATCGGCTACGCGAGCCGATGCCACGAAGCAGGCCGCGGCTACCGCGGCGAACACCACACTGGCAACCGATATCTGGTTCGGGGTGACCCCAAGCCGCTGCAACTTCGGCGCGGTCCGGTGCGCCCACCCGGTGTCACGGGCTGGTACCGGACGCCGCGCCAACTGCTCTGCAGAATCCATCGCGATTCCCCCGCCTCACGACGTTGCTCGCTCTTCCATTGTATGGCCACATCGAAGAAAACCGGAGACGTGACCTCAACTCAAGTGGCAGGATACGGGTGGTCGGGGTTGCGGTCGCCCGTAGCGCGTACGGGAGTTACTGCAAGAAACTGACGCTGTTCGACGCGCCGGGAATCACGGAAGCAGGCCCCGTCAGGGCAGCCTGCTCTGGAACCTCCAGCCGGGCGTCTCCCACCAACGTCCCGGCCTTCTGGATGTTCCGACAAACTTGCAAATGTAATTACACTCACTACATTATAAACTGCCTCCAAGAGCGTGGCGGGGCAATGCCCAGCGCGACGTGCCGGCGTTGCGCCGGGGGAGACAGCGGCACACCCCTGTCGAAAATCGTCCCGCGGACCGGACCTGATGCCGCCCTGGGTTCGAAGAACTATTCCGGAGTCAACCGGACCGTGAGAACAGGAAGACGAATGATGGACGAACGCGGACCCAATCTTGACGACAGTCCCGGCAGCGATCTAGAGCGTGCGACCAACGGCCAGCGGCGGGCAACCGCGCACTTCGCGGACGCGGCGGCGATCGCCGGTTATGCCGACGGTCCGCCGCGGCTCGTGCCTGGGCTCGCATCGCTGCACAAAATGGCAATGATCCTCCTCGCTGAGCGCGCGCCACAGGACGCAAAGGTCCTGGTGCTGGGAGCTGGTGGCGGGATGGAGCTCAAGGTCTTTGCCGAGGGCCAGCCAGGTTGGGCATTTGATGGCGTTGATCCATCGGCCGCCATGCTTCACCTCGCTGAAGAGTCGCTGGGCCCGCTTGCCGCGCGCGTCCACCTGCGCGAGGGGTACATCGAATCTGCACCGGCTGGGCCGTTCGACGCGGCCGCCTGTCTCCTGACGCTCCATTACCTCCCGGCAGCGGATCGACTGCGCACCCTGCGAGAACTGCGGCAGCGGTTACGTCCGGGCGCGCCGCTTGTCGTGGCGCACTTCAGCTTTCCGCAGGGTGACGACGAGCGCCCACTCTGGCTCTCTCGCTACGCGGCGTTTGCTGCCGCTTCCGGCGTTGAGCGCGAGAATGCGATCGCCGCAAGCCAGGGCATCGGTGACCTGCTCCCTCTGCTCTCCCCGGAGCAGGACGAAGCCCTGCTGCGTGAGGCCGGATTCTCGAACGTGACCCTGTTCTACGCCGGGTTTACCTTTCGCGGTTGGGTCGCCTACGCCTGAATCCACTTGCGGGTGTACTCGCCGCATTCCGGAAACGAGCTACATCCCTGTCCAGGCAGTCCTTGTCATTGCCAGGTTATCGACCATACGCGGGCACTCGCAGACTCGTTCCTTCCATCCTCTGAACACTCGCCGGGCGTTCATCCTCCTGCCAACGTCCTGGACCAGCCTTCTGGCCCGCGAGGGAAGGAACATCGCCGTTTGTATCCAATACCGGCTCGCTCGCCCATTGACATGCGGAAATCTGGCCGATAGGATCCCTTTTGTATCCATTCACGGAGAATTGCAGGGTGCGATCTCTGCACACTTGCCCGGCTTGCGCGAGGTGATCGTGGCACTTGTGTCTGTGCTGCCGCCTGTGACAACCAGCAACAAGGCACCGGCTGCCCAGCCAGACCGCAACGTTGGGGAGCCTCTGAGCGAGGTCGCCACGCGGTATCTGCGCGCAGCCATCCTGGATGGCCGCCTGCGGCCCGGAACCCGCCTGCGTCAGGAGGCGATCGCCCGGGAGCTGGGAGCGAGCCGCATCCCGGTGCGGGAGGCTCTGCGCACGCTGGAGAACGAAGGGCTCGTCAGCCTTACGCCGCGCAGCGGGGCACGCGTGGCTCGGCTCGACTACGCGGAGCACGCCGAGCTGTACCGCATTCGTGAGGAACTGGAACCGCTGGCCCTGGCTGAAAGCACGCCCCACCTCTCGGATGAGGCGCTGGTCCACCTGCGCACGTTGAAGCAGCAGATCGAAGGCTCACGCGACCCTGGCGTGTGGTTGATCCTGGATCGCCAGTTTCATCTCGCCAGTTACGCGGCCGCGCCCATGTCTCGACTGCTGAAGATGATCGAGGGCTTCTGGAACACAACGCAACAGTACCGTCGCGTCTACTACAGTATGGTGGCAGCCAAGTGGGATCCAGCGGACACGACCTTGCCGATGACGCACGTCGATCACTGCATGCTGCTGGATGCGCTGGAGCGGCGTGACGCAGCTGATGCCAGCAGCATGATGCGCGCGCACATCCGGCGCACGCGCCTGACGCTGGCCGCCAGCCAGCACCTGTTTGACGAATGAGAGACCGATCCGTGGAGATGACCTGAAGTATGAGCAGCGCACCTGCCGCCGGGAATGGACGTCACAGCAGTTCTGGGTACCTGCGCCTCGCGGGCGTCAGCAAACGCTTCGGCGACACGACCGTGCTCAACGACCTCGATCTGGAGATCGGCGAGGGGGAGTTCATCTCCCTGATCGGCCCGAGCGGGTCCGGGAAGACGACCACCCTGCGCATCATCGCCGGGCTGGAAACCCCTACAACCGGCGGCGTCTTCGTCGGCAATGAGGAGATCACCTCGCTCCTGCCGAACCAGCGCGGGTTCGGCATGGTCTTCCAGCACTTCGCGCTCTTCCCCCACCTGGACGTCTACCAGAACGTGGCGTACGGGCTGAAGATTCGGGGTGACAAGCCGGCCGCCATCGAGGCGGCCGTGCTCCCGATGCTGGACCGCGTCGGGCTGCGGCCACTCGCCACGCGCAAAATCGGGGAACTCTCCGGCGGGCAGCGGCAGCGGGTTGGCATTGCCCGCGCCCTGGTCGTCAAGCCGCGCCTGCTGCTGCTCGATGAACCGACTGGCTCACTGGACACCAAGCTGAAACTGGCCATGCAGACCGAACTGAAGGCCCTGCACAACGAGTTCGGTCTCACCTTCATCCACGTCACCCACAACCAGAGCGAGGCGCTGGCCCTGGCCGACCGCGTCTACGTCATGAACGAGGGGCGGATTGAGCAGTCGGGCAGCCCGACGCAGGTTTACCGCTACCCGTCCACCCGCTTCGTCGCTGATTTCGTGGGCCGCAACAACCTGATCGACGGCACGATCGATGGCGATGTTTTCAGCGGCAAGATGGGCACATTCCCGGCTGGCGCAGGCGCGAATCGGGTGGGACGCGGCGCCAGCACCGCCGTCATCCGCGCTGATGCGATTCACCTCGGAGCGCCACCTGACGGTGCGGCGACGCTGACGGTCCGGCTGGATGCCCTGGAGTATGCCGGCTCCGTCGTCACGTGGTTCCTGCACGGCCCCGGCGGCGCGTTAACAACGGATGTCTCGGCGGAAGAGACGGAGCGCCTGCGGCCGGTGATCGGTGAGAACTACCAGGCATGGTGGAACCCGAACGACGTGCACTACCTGCAAGCTTGACCCCGTAGCCACGGAAGGAGGAGCGCTCACACCGGCATGCACCGGGAGCGATGACCGCGATGGAACACTTGGAAGTGGCACGCAGAAAGGACCGAACGATGACACCGAAGCACCTGACCTACGAGCAGATGACCGCGATGCGCTTCGCGGCGGATCACTCCACCACTCGCCGCCGCCTGCTGGCGCGAGGCGTCCAGCTCAGCGCGGCGTTTACCGCCATCGGCGCCCTCGGCAGGTTCCAATCACTTGATGCCGCGGCGCAGGGCGTGGTGCTGCGGGAGATCGGCCTCAGCCTGACCGAGGATCCGCGCATCCTGACGAAGTTCCAGGAAGACACCGGGATCACGATGGAGGGCAACTCCCAGATCCTCGGGAACCAGATCACGTTCTGGCTGCAGAACTACAAGGACTACGACGTCAACCAGGTCAACTTCAGCCAGAACGCACCGCTCCTGGCCCAGAACGCCATCCAGGCCTTCCCGGTCGCGGATGTCCCGGCCTGGAATGACAAGGTGCTGCCGCTCTTCCGCGAGGCAGGCTCTCCAGGCTCCAGCGAGAAGTCGGGCTGGCCCATGGCGGGCACCTATGTCGATCCGAAGACGATGGAGCAGTTCATCGGCACCCCGACCTGGTTCGGCTTCGATGCCTTTGGCTACCTCGACGGCCCGACGCAGGGCGACCTCACCTCCTACGGCGCGATCTTTGACCCGGGCAACAAGGGGCACGCTACCCTCCTGAACGAGCCGATCACCACGGTCATGAAGGTGGCCACCTTCCTGCAGGGCACCAAGCAGGCCACCTTCTCCGGCGCGCTGAACAACCTGAGCAGCGACGACCTCAAGATCTGCTTCGATTTCCTGAACCAGAAGAAGCAGGAGGGACAATTCCGTCTCTTCTGGAGCGACTTCGGCCAACTGGTCGACCTGCTGGTTGCCGGTGAGGTCTGGGTCGGCGACTTCTGGGCCAGCGCCTGCGCGGCAGCCGTGGCCAGCGGCGCCAAGGCGGTCTTCGTGAACGACCCGACCGAGGGCAGCAACGGCTGGATCCAGGGCGCGACCGTGTCCGCCGCCACGCAGCACATGCCGGACGTGATGACCTTCATCAACTGGTCGCTGGAGAGCGGCGTGGTCGGTTCTGTCCTTGGCGTTCAGGGCTACTACTCGCCGCGGCCGGACGTGGTGGAGCCGCTGCTCAAGGAGCAGGAATCCCCGGTCGAGGGGATCAACGCCTGGGATTACTGGTACATGGGCGCCAAGCCCGAAGAGCGCCCGGCGCTGGACACCCGCCTGGAGCACATCGCGGACTGGCAGGCCTACCCGGACAACTTCGACGAGTACAGCCGGTTGTGGACGGCGTTCACGGCGTCATAGCGTAACCCTCACCCCAACCCCTCTCCCGATGCGCGGGAGAGGGGAGCACGGTGGCGGAGCTGGGAAGGGAGTGACACCGCGCAGGCATGCCGGGCTCGGGCTCAATGGCAACAGGAGGCGCGAGCACCGCACATTTCGCG
>JAXLWT010000076.1:0-11418 GCA_046328375.1 Thermomicrobiales bacterium | reverse complement strand
GCCTTGGCGCTCGCGCTTGTTTCGTTCGTGTCGACGGTCGCGGCGTCGCGCTGGTTAGCCGCAGGGCGCATCCTGTGATGGCGATGACGCTCCCGGAAATCATCTCCGACGCGTTCATCCTGCTCGGACTGTCCGTCATGACGATCGGGGTGATCGGTATTTTTCGCATGCCGGACGTCTACACCAAGTTGCACGCGGCGTCGAAGTCGGTGTTTCTCGGAGTGTGTTCGCTCCTGATCGCCGTCTCATTCAGTGGCAATCCTGACATCATTGCGCGTGCAGTCCTGATCGGCGTGTTGCTGGTCTTCACGACTCCAGTTGCCGCGCATGAGATCGCACGTGCCGCTGCCCGTGAGCAACTGGCACGCATCGAGAGTCACGGGCAGCCGCCTGTGGGGTAGTTGGCCTACGGCCGGGTCGTGATGGGCGCCAGCGGCACGTTTGTTCCTTCGGACGCGATGGGGAAGCGCACTACCGCGACGGAACCGTGCTCCGTTGGGCCGATGTGAAACTCTCCGTTGAGATCGGCCGTGACGAGCCGTTGCACGATGCGCATGCCCAGGCCACGGCTCTCCGACGGATCGAAGTTGTTCGAGATGGCCACGCCGTCGTTGGCGATTTCCACCACGGCCTCGCCGTTTTCCTCGACGGCGGTGATGGAAATGATGCCGCGGTCTCGCCCCTGGAAGCCGTGCTTGACGGCGTTGGCCACGATTTCGTTAATGAGGAGCGCGAGAATGGTCGCCTGTTTCGACGGCACCACCACGTCGCTCTTCGGGATATCGAAGCGGACGGTCAACCCCGGGGGAGTCAGCGTGCCGTAGGCTTCGTCGGCGGCGTGGCGCGCGATGATGTCAACGGTCGTGCCACCGAGGCGCGATTCATCACTGAGCAGATCGTGGACGGCGGCGATCGCCTGAACCCGGCTGATGGCTTCGCGCAGATGAGAGGCCCACGGGGCCGATTCGTGATGACGCAACTGGATGGAGAGGAGCGCCGCAACAGTCTGCAGGTTGTTGCGGACTCGATGGTGCATCTCCTGTAACAGGGCCGAGGCGACTTCGAGGCCGCGCCGGGTTTCCTCGTAGAGGGTCGCGTTCTCGATCGCCATTGTGGCGGCGTCAGAGAACGCCTGAAGCAGGCCTAGCTGATCCTCCGGGAGTTCCGCGTCGGAAGGCATGCGCAGGCAGAGCGCGCCGAAGGGCTCCCGTGCCGAGCGCAATGGCAGGCAGAAGAGGCGCCCAGATCCGTCGAGATAGTCCATATCGACAGAGCGGGCGGCGTTGGTTTCCATGACTTCGCGGATGACTTCATCCCGGCCTGGTTCGTCGACGACGTCGCGGGCCCGGTCAACGCGGTAGCCAATAGTCAGCGGCTCTGTGGCGCTGCCGTCTCGTCCCGAGAAGCGGAAGATGGCAGCGGCCTCGACGTTGAAAAGGCTCACCGCCTGCTCTGCTATCAGGCGCAGGACATCCTCCAGATCAAGCGTTGACGCGATAGTGTGTGAGACCCGCTGCATGGTCCCGAGTTCGGCGATCTTGCGCTGCAGGCGGGCGTCGGTCCGGCTGTAGAGGCGCGCGTTCTCGATGCCGATTGCCAGCTCCCCGGCGACGGTTTGTAGAAAGGTCGTTTCGTCCTCGGAGAACTCGCGGCGACTGATCGAAAAGAGGTTGATCACGCCGACCAGCGTCTCTGGCTTGCCAGCACGGTTCAGAACCATCGGCACGGCGATCTGCGAGGCATAGACTCCTTCGCCAGTAGCTGGAGCCAACGGGTTTGTGGCGTGTTCGCCGACATCGCCGCCCGTGATGATGCGCCGTTCCGCGGCCGCCATGCCGGTAATCCCTGCTCCGGGATGCATCGTCAGCGCGCCAACCGCAATGGGGTTGAGGCCGACGGCGGCCCGCAGCGCGAGCGTGTCTGTCGGTTCGTCGTAGAGCAGGATGCCGCAGGCGTCGGCGCCTGTGGTGTCCGCAAGCACGCGCACCGCCGTCTCCAGGCGATCGGTGAGGTTGAGGTCTGCCGTGGCGGAACGGTTGATGCGCCGCAGCGCAGCCAGCCAGGGCAAGGGAGCCTCTGGCTCACCAGGGTCCAGGCCCTCGCCCAGCCGCGCCTCGTCGTGAAATGCGGTGGCGAGGGCGGCCAGGGCAGTGCCCGCCGCCAGCGCCGTGCCGGCGTCCCCGCCCTGGCCACCGGTGCGTTCGAAGAGGTCTTGTAAAGCAGCCACAGCGGCAGACATGGCCTCTTCGAGCCGAAGACCACAACGCCTGGCTTCCGCGCCGAAGGCCGCAAAGATATCGCGCAGCGGCTGCGCCCCAGCAGAAGCGGACGCATGGGAGGGATAGGAGGTGCGCAGGTCAGCGATCAGTTGGTCGCCGAGGTCGTGGATGGGAACGGCTTTCACGGTGACGCCTCAACACGAAAGCGGCCGCCCGGCACTGCGACGGGCGGCCACTGCTGGTGCAACGATGCTGGGTCCGTTTAGTCGAGCGAAACCTTCTGGCTCTCGAGCCGGTTGAAGACCATCAGGCGGGGTTCGGTCATATCCTCGATGGCGTACTTGATACCTTCGCGGCCGAGGCCAGATGCCTTCACACCGCCATACGGCATGTGATCGATGCGGTACGTCGGCACGTCGTTGATCACGACGCCGCCGGCCTCGATGTTCTCGAAGGCGACGAGCGCCTTCTCCAGGTTATTGGTAAACACGCCCGCCTGGAGGCCGTACTCGGAATCATTGACCTTTCGAACGGCCTCGCCGAAGGACTTGACCGGGAAGATCGTCACCAGCGGCGCGAACGCCTCCTTGGAGCAAACAAAGCTCTCCGGGCTGGGATTTTCAATGACGGTCGGCTTGAAGAACCCTTCCGTGTCCTCGCCTCCGGCCAGGATCTTCGCCCCGTCCTTTGCCGCATCCTCAACCCAGTTCTTGGTGCGCAGGAGAGACTTGCGGTCGATCATCGGGCCGAGATCAGTGGTGCGGTCGAGTGGATCGCCCAGCTTGATGCTGTTCACGGCGGTGACAAGCTTGTCACGGAACTCGTCGTAGACATCCTCGTGCACGAAAACGCGCTGCACGGAGATACAGACCTGCCCGGAATAGGCAAATGCGCCAACCTTGATGCGGTTGACCGCGAAATCGACATCGGCGTCGCTGTCGACGATGACGCCCGCGTTGCCGCCTAGCTCCAGGACGACCTTCTTCATGCCGGCACGGTTCTTCATCGCCCAGCCGACATCTGGCGACCCTGTGAAGGAGAGCAGCTTGAAGCGCGGGTCCTCGACGAGCGCGTCCCCGACCTCTCGGTCCATCGGCATGATGCTGACGGCGCCCTTGGGGACACCGGCTGCGTCCACGATCTCGGCGAAGATGAGCATGGTCAGCGGGTCGCGAGACGGCGGCTTGAGGACGATGGTGTTCCCGGACGCGATGGCCGGCGCAATCTTGTGCAGTGCCAGGTTCAGGGGGAAGTTGAAGGGTGAGATGCCAGCGATGGGGCCGATGGGGAAGCGGCGCACGATGGCGTTGCGGCCTTTCGACGCCGGTAGCAGGTCCAGGGCGATGACTTCGCCCTCCATGCGCTTGGCTTCCTCGGCGGCAGTGACCAGGGTGAAGACACCGCGATCAACCTCGACTTCGGCATCGCGGATTGGCTTGCCTGCCTCGAGGGCGATGATACGGGCGACCTCGTCGCGCCGGTCCTTGAGCCCTGCCGCCATCTTCTCGAGCAGGGTAACTCGCTCATAGGTCGGCATGACGCGCATGACTTCGAAGGCTCGCTCGGCGCCGACAATCGCCTGCTCCAGTTGCTCCTTGCTGGCCTGGTAGGTGATGCCAACCAGTTCACCGGAGTAGGGACTGCGCACTTCCAGGGCGTCGTCCGACGTCTGCCATTCGCCCGCAACATAGATCGGGTAGGTCTTCGCCGTGGATTCAGTCGTGGACTCGGTCAAGGTTGTTGTGGCCACGGGATGTCCTTTCGTGTGAAACGTTGCGGAGTGACGCGGCGCCGGGATGGGCTAGCGTGATACACCCTTACCGAGCACGCCGGGTCCGAGCAAGTTCTTGCCGTCTCGGGTGCCGGCCCAGGCGTCGGCAGTGCCGGTAAATTCACCGGTCCCGCTCTCCCACCAGTTGGGACGCTGGCCACCGATCGAGCCTAGCTCGGTCTTCGTGTAGATCAGCCCATCACGATCCATCACCGAGAGTTCGTATTCGTGGCTCATGGTGATGGCGTCGACCGGGCAGACCTGCGAGCAGAGGCCACAGAACATGCAGCGGCCCGCGCGCAGGATGAATTCGCCCAACTCACGGTCACCCTCTTCGGAGGGAACGACATGCATTTCCAGGCAGGAGGTGGGGCAGATGCGCGCGCAGAGCCCGCAGGCGACGCACAACGCCTCACCGGTTTCCGGGTCGGTGCGCAGGGACGGCAGGCCCCGGAAGCGCGGCGACATGTGTCGCTTCTCCTCCGGGTAATTGATGGTCACGTTCGGGCGGAACAACCGCATGAACGTGATCTGGAACCCCTTGACTTCATCGAACATCGTGGCGTTCTCCGCTGATCTAGCGCGATCCGTTCGTGCTGACCAGGTGTGGTTTCAGGATCGACCCGGGCTCCAGGATGGGCGTTCCGGCGTCGGTGTACGAAATGGTTGGCGCGTTCACGCCGTTGCGCTCCAGGCGCGCATACGTGATGCCACCGTAGCCGGGCACCAGACGCGCAATCTCATCCATGATGTGAGCGGAGTTGCGATATGCCATCGCGTATCCCATGCGGCGAGAGAGCCGTGAGAGGACATCCGTAATCGTCTTCGCTTCACCCATCGGCGGGACCGCCGTGCGCAGGCGTTGCACCGTACGGTCGTACGAGGTGAAGGTTCCGTCCTTCTCCGGATACATCGCCATGGGCAGGATGGCGTGCGCCAGCTTGCCCAGCGGCGTATCCGCGTAGGAATCGAAGACGGCCAGGAACTCGAGGCGTGGGAGCGCCTCCATGAGATCCTGGTTGACGGCGGTGAAGCGGCCGGCGATCGAGTTCTCGATCACCATCGCCTTGATCCGGCCGGACTCGATGGCGGCAGGCAGCTCGGCGAGCGTCAGGCCAGCGGCGCCAGGGAGCGATCGCACCGGGCGGAAGCCGTTGCTCGTCGTCGCCTCCGCGCCCCAGCGCGGCATCCAGATCGTCTCGAACCGCTGGCGGTTGGAAACATCCGCGACATCGAAGCCGCCAGGTAGCTGCGCCGGGTGTGCACCCATCTCGAGCGCGCCCTGCGAGTTGGCGCCGCCACGTGGGCTCGCTACCCCGCCGCCGGGGCGGCCCAGGTTGCCGGTGATGATCGCCAGGTTGATGCAGGCCGCCGTGATTTCGCCTGGATCACCGTACTGGTCCGCACCGCTCTGGTGAGCCACCGTCTGGTAAATCAGCGAGGCCGGGTAGCTGTTATCCGCATTTGCGCCGGCGCCACCAGTCGCGTAGATCGTGGCCGCCCGCTTGATCTGAGCCGAAGACACTCCTGTGGCCTCGGAGACACTTTCCAGATCGTACGACGCCAGCGACTGACGGAAACCGATCTGGGCCTGGCCTTCCAGCCCTGGACTGGCCAGACCGGACTCCAGGATTTCGCGCGCAATACCGTTCAGCAGCGTCGCGGTGGTGCCCGGCTTTGGCTTCAAGTGCAGCGGCGAGCGCTCACCCAGGGCGTAGTCATCCAGGCTGATGACCACGTACTTCGCCTCACGGTAGAGGACCGAGTGGTAAAACCAGTAGGAGGTTACCGGCAGGGTTGCGCCCAGGTTCGGGCCAATCACCAGGCCCGCCTTCACGTCGGTGAAGAGCTCTTCCTGGTTGTTGGTGCTGCTGACGTCAACGCCCAGGCTGCGCCGGGTGGCGTTGCCAACTGCGTCCTGCTGGGCACTGAGCAGCCGGTCAACGTTCGGGCTGGCCATGACGGCGCGGGTGAACTGCTGGGAGATGTAGATCTCCTCGTTCGTGGCGTCCGGCGAAGCCAGAAGCGCGAACTGATCACCCTGGTAATGCTGCAGGTTCTCAGCCAGGAACTCGATGGACTCGTCCCAGGTCGCCTCGTGCGCGAAGTTCGTGCCGTCTCGCTGGGGCTGTCGCAGGATGGGATAGTAGAGGCGAGAGGCGCTCTGCACCTGCTCGTGACCCCACTTGCCCCGCTCGCAGAGGTAGCCGTGGTTGACGCCGCGCTCCCACAGGTTCGTCACGCGGCGGACAATGCCACGGTTGGACTCAACGTTGATCGTGCAGCCGTTATCGCAGAAGCCGCAGATCGTCTCAGTGGTGTCCAGTTCCCACGGGTGCATCCCGAAGTGGCGGTCTGTCAGCGCGCCGACCGGGCAGACAGCGATGCACATGCCGCAGGAGGTGCACGGTGTGTCAGTGAGATCCTCGCCGTAGGCCGGCGCGATGGAGGCTTCCAGGGACCGGTTGACGCTCTCGATCGCGATCGCGCCGATCATCTCGTCGCAGACGCGTGTGCAGCGGTTGCACATGATGCAGCGGTCCCACTTGTAGTCGATCAACTCGCTGAAGTGGGTGTAGGGCTGCGCGAACTTTGGTCGCCGGTACGGGTTGGCGTGGATGTTATGGAGGTAGGTGTTGTCCTGCAGGTAGCACTCACCGGATTTGTCACAGGTGGGGCAATCCAGCGCGTGGTCGATCAGGTACATCTGCAGGATGAACTGCCGCGCCTCCATCACGGAGGGAGAGTGCGTCAGCACCTCCATACCATCACCGAGTGGCGTGGCGCACGACTCGATCAACCCACCTCGCTTGCCCAGGATTTCCACCGTGCAGATGCGGCAGGAGCCCCACGCCCGCATGAGGGGTTGATAACAGAGGTTCGGGACTTCGATGCCGGCCATGCGAGCAGCTTCGAGGATGACGGTCCCGGCAGGAACGGTCACCTCCTGCCCGTTAATGGTGCCAGTGACCATTTTGACGTCAGAACGTGTGGCTGTAACCATTGGTTGTGTGTCTGCTCCAGCCGGATTTCGCGACCGCACTGCGGGCATACCGGAACCGCTACTGAGCCAGTCAATCAGGCGCAAGTTTACCACGCGACCTGCTCAAAACTGCCGTAACAGGGGCAGAAGTGCCCGCGGGTGGTGGTAGACTTCCCGGCCGTTCGCAAGGCTCCGGCCCGAGCAGACGGGGAGACACTTGGCCACCAGCGCACCAGTTCTTGAGCAGACCGCAACCGCGTACGAAGTCGTCATCGGCCTCGAGGTTCACGCTCAGCTTCTGACCCAATCCAAGATGTACTGTGGATGCTCGGCGCGCTACGCGGACGCCGAGCCAAATACTCATGTCTGCCTCGTTTGCGGGGGATTTCCCGGCGCGTTGCCAGTGATGAACCGGGCGGCCGTGGAAGCAGCAATGCTGACGGGACTGGCGCTGAACTGCGAGATCCCGCCTCACTGCAAGATGGACCGCAAGAATTACGTGTACCCGGACTTGCCCAAGGGGTACCAGATCTCGCAGTACGACCTGCCGCTGTGCATCAATGGAACGCTGGAGTTCATCTCCGCGGGCGAGAAAAAGCGCGCTGGCGTTACTCGCGTGCACATCGAGGAGGACACCGGGCGCCTGGTCCACCAGGTTGACGCTGGCGGCACGCAGATCAGCCTGGTTGATCTCAACCGCTCCGGCGTGCCATTGATGGAAATTGTCGGGGAACCGGATCTGCGGTCCGCTGAAGAGGCACGTGACTACCTGATCGCACTGCGCCAGATCCTGCGCTACATCGGTGTCTCGACCGGAAACATGGAAGAGGGGGCATTCCGCTGCGACGCGAACATCAGCGTGCGCAGAGTTGGCGATCCTCTCGGGTCGAAAGTCGAAGTCAAGAACATGAACTCCTTCCGGGCTGTCGAGCGTGCGCTGCTCTTCGAGCAGGAGCGGCAGTTGCAGCGCATCCAGGAGGGGTTGCCCATCGAGCAGGAAACGCGCGGCTGGGTAGAAGACCGGGGAGTTACGGTATCTCAGCGCACCAAAGAGCAGGCGCACGACTACCGGTATTTTCCGGAACCGGACTTGCCGCCCCTCGCGATCTCGGCCGAGATGGTTGACGCAGTCCGCAGGCGTCTCCCCACGCTGCCCGTCGAGCGCCGCGAGCGCTTGCTCACAACCTACGGCCTGAGTAGCGCGGACGCGGATCTGCTGACCGCCGAGCGCGATACTGCTGATTACTTTGACGCCGTCGTGGATGGCGACTCTGCGGCACGAGCCAAGGCCGCCGCGAACTGGATCCTCAACGACCTCATGGCCCTGCAGCGGGTGCGTGGCCTGCCGGCCGATCAGTTGCCACTCACGGCGGAACAGCTCCGCGATCTGCTTGATGCGCTGGACGAAGGTGCGCTCACCGGCCGCGCCGCAAAGGAACTCCTGCCGCAGATCGAAGAGGGCGAAATGCCGCGGGCTGCGGCAGTACGGCTGAACCTGGTAGCACTGAATGACGAGGGGCCGGTCATCGAGGCCGCCCGCGCCACACTGGACGCGTTCCCGGCCGCCGTCGCGGACTACAAGGGCGGCAAGAAGGCAGCGATCGGCCGACTGATTGGTGAGACGATCAAGCGTACGGGCGGCCGTGCCAACCCCGATCAGGTGCGGCGCATTCTGGAATCCGAGCTCAATGCCAACTGAACCTGGGGCGTCCCGGCGACGTTGGATGTGTAAGCGTTAGACCCGCCAGGCGGCGCAAGGGCGCGCCTTCCGGGAGGGAGGAACAGTCGTGGACACACTTACCTCAGACACCGTGGCGACAGCGGCCTTTGTGCCGACCCACGAACCGGATCTCTTTGAGGTTGCTGTCGCGCAATTCGACATCGCGGCCGACGTGCTCGGTCTCGATGATGACATGCGGAAGATCCTGCGCCACTGCCAGCGTGAGATGACCGTGCATTTCCCGGTGGAGATGGACGACGGCTCGGTCGAGGTCTTCACGGGCTACCGCGTTCAGCACAACACGGTGCCAGGCCCCACCAAGGGCGGTATTCGCTACCACCAGAGTGTGACGCTGGCCGAGGTGAAAGCCCTGGCCATGTGGATGACCTGGAAGTGCGCCGTCGTCGGCCTGCCGTTCGGTGGGGCCAAGGGCGGTGTGGCGGTGAACCCGAAACTGCTCTCGCAGGCGGAACTGCAGAACCTGACCCGCCGCTACACCACTGAGCTGCAGCCAATCATCGGGCCGAACAAGGACATCCCGGCGCCCGATGTCAACACCAACCCGCAGATCATGGCCTGGCTCATGGACACCTACTCCATGAACGTCGGCTACTCGGTGCCGGGTGTGACGACCGGCAAGCCAATTGTGCTGGGTGGCTCAGAGGGGCGCAGTGAGGCTACCGGCCGCGGCTGCGTCTACGCCATTGAAGACGCCGCGCGCGTGCTCTCCCTGGACATCAGCAAGTCGAAAACCGTGGTGCAGGGGTTCGGCAATGCGGGCTCCGTGGCTGCGCGGCTCATGGGTGAACTGGGTTCGACAGTGGTTGCCGTCAGCGATTCGCGCGGCGGCATCTACAACCCGAACGGACTTGACCTGAGCGCCGTGGCCGCCCACAAGAAGCGGACCGGAACGGTGGTCGGCTTCCGGGAGGCGGAGCCCGTGACGAACGAGGAGTTGCTGCTTCTGCCGTGTGAGATCCTGATTCCGGCGGCCATGGAGCACCAGATCACGGCCGAGAACGCCGGCCGAATCCAGGCTCGCTTGATCGCAGAGGCTGCCAACGGGCCGACCTCACCCGAGGCTGACGAGATCCTGCATGATCGCGGTGTCTTCATTATCCCGGACATTCTCGCCAATGCTGGCGGCGTCACTGTCTCCTACTTCGAGTGGGTTCAGGCGCTTCAGGCATTTCCATGGACGGAGCACGAGGTCAACGAGCGCCTGCGCCGCATCATGAGCCGTTCCTTCAGGGCGGTTCACGAGACTGCCGTCCAGCACGACGTACACATGCGGACGGCGGCACTCGTCCGCGCGATTGACCGCGTCGCCGAGTTCACCCGCGTGCGAGGCATTTACCCATAGCTGTGCGCTGGAGTTCCTGTCGCGCCCACATGCATCCAGCGGAAAGTCGAAGGCCGCGGGGGACCACGTGGGCGCGCTAGTACCGGAAGAATCGCAACCGGCCTCGCCACAGCGCACCTGGGTCTGGCCGGCGTTGCTCGTCGGCTCCATCCTGGCGCTGATAGCGGTGCTCAGTTTCGCTGGCGGCATCATCGCCGAGCGAGAGTTCTTCTCCGCTGCCCTACGCGGCCCGGATGCCAGTACATCGGCCTCCACCGAGGCCGCGTTCCCGCGCCAGGCCGAAGTGCGCTCCCTACTGGAGAGCGAATACTTCTTTGTCCCGGCTTCGCCAGAGGCCCAGGCGACGTTCTGGGCCCAGGCGGATCAGGCGGCCATGCAGGGTATGGCAATTGCCGCCGCGACGCCTGCGGCATCCCTCGCCGAATATCAGCAGGAACTGGACTACGGCGCTGCCCAGGGCATGATGGCCTCCATGCCCGATGACTACACCGTCTTCCTGGAACCGCTGGAGGGTGCTCCCCTGCGTGAGGAACTAGCCGGGGAGTACGAAGGCATCGGCGTCTGGGTCGAGCACCCTGAAGGGCGATTCACCATTGTCTCCCCGATTTCTGGCTCGCCTGCCGACCGTGCAGGTTTGCTCCCCGGTGATGTCATTGTTGCCGCGGACGGCACAAAGCTGGAGGGCCTGGAGAATGATGCCGCGATGTCGCTCATCCGCGGGCCGGCCGGGACCTCCGTGAACCTGTCGATCGAGCGCGAGGGAACCGCTCCGTTTGACGTGGAAGTCAAGCGTGAGGAGATCATCATTCCGGCCGTGGTCTACGAGACGGTCGCAGAGGGGACGATAGCCCACATCACCGTCGCCATTTTCGGTGATAACACCACCAAGGAACTGGACGCGGCGCTGAAACGGGCCAAGGAAGATGGAGTCTCCGGCATCATCCTGGACCTGCGCGGCAATGGCGGGGGCTGGGTGACGAGTGCGCAGGAGATGATCGGGCGCTTCGTGCCGGCAGACAAGGGGCCCGCGCTCTACCAGGACGCACACCTGAACCAGGAGGACGACCTGGAAGCAGAGCCGATCGAGGGCGGCGGTGAAGACACCTTCGAGACCCCGCTCGTCGTCCTGACTGATGGTGGCACCGCCAGCGCAGCCGAAATCGTGTCCGGCGCCATTCGCGATTACGGCCGCGGAAAGCTGGTTGGGGAACCCACCTTCGGCAAGGGCCTTGTGCAGCGCGTCCATGACTTCGATGACGGCTCGTCCGCCAGGATCACCTTTGCACGATGGCTGACGCCAAACAAGACGCCGATTCCGGAAGACGGTATCAAACCGGATATCGTGATGCCGTTCGTGCCGGA
>JAXLWT010000075.1:0-12629 GCA_046328375.1 Thermomicrobiales bacterium | reverse complement strand
GATTACGCGGCCGGCACAGTAGCTGCCCTTGACCGTGTTGACCTGCCAGCCTGCGCCGTCCGGCGTGAAGCCGGTGACGGGTTCGCTGCTGCGGACCTGAGCGCCATGGCGTCGCGCCTGGTCGAGGTGAGTGAGGACACCCTGCTCGCAACGAATGTACCCAGCGCGCTCCTCCCAGGTCACGCGCATGCCCTCGCCGGGGCGCACACCGGGGAAGCGCTCAGCGAGATCCTCAGGCGAGAGCCAGGTCTGGAACCCCTGCGCGACCATGGCGTCGGCAATGCGCGCCGCGTTGGGGTCCGCCACGGGATCGAGGATGCGCACCTCGCCATTCATGTGCACCAGGTCCACACCGGAGACATCCGCCAGCTCCTGCCAGAGGGTGAGGGCACGGTCCGCCAGCGGGACGTAGGCATCGCCAGCCAGGGTGGAGGTGCGTATGAGGCGATGCGGCCCGTGCGTGGAGCCCTGGTTGTGCGCCGGTTCGAACTGCTCGATGCCGAGCGCGCGCTGTCCACGCTGCGCCAGGTGGTAGAGGGTGGCGCTCCCCATGGCGCCGAGGCCGATCACGATCGTGTCATAGGTGGTGTCCACGGGCCTCCCCTTCATGCCTGGTCCAGCGTCGCGCAGATGGAGGATCGTACGGCGTATTGGCGGCAGGCGCTAGCGCGGCTGGAGGTCAGCAAGGGGATTTCTCCCCCAGAGGCAATCGTACGCGTGGCGAACATGCCCGCTGCGGGGTCAGCGATCGAGCGCTCCCTGAGCCCCAGGGAGCGGTTCGGGGGGCTCGGCTCGTTATCCATCGCCGCCAAATGGAAAGTCCCTCTCCCTGCGCGCAGGGAGAGGGACTGGGGTGAGGGTGCGTCACCCCAGCCCGCGCTGAATACCCTCAGCGTGGGCTGGAGCCGAATCGGTTCCTAGCAGCTTGCCTGGCAGATGCCGCGGACGCCCGAGCCGTCGTCGCAGCAGAGCAGGCCCTCGTTGCAGGGATTGTTGTCGGCGCACTGGCAACCTTCGTCGCCGCAGGCGCCAGCGGATGCTCCCGGCTCGCTGCAGTTGCCGGAGCCATTGCAGAAGCCACTGCAGCAGGCATCACAGCCATCGCTCCAGGAGCAGTTGTTCGGGCAGAGATCTCCGTCAGCGACGCAGATGCTGGCGGGCGGCGGGTCGCCACAGACGCCCGAGGCGTTGCAGAACCCGCTGCAGCAGGAGTTGCAGCTCGCGCCATCGACGCAGTCGTCCGTGCAGGCAGCGCCGTCCGCAACGCAGAGGTTACCCGGCGGCTCATCGCCGCAGACGCCGGTGGAGTTGCAGTAGCCGCTGCAGCAGCTCTCGCAGTTATCACCCCAGTTACACGTAGCGTCACAGCCGGTGCCGGTCGCCACGCACGTCTGTTCAACGCAGGAACCTTCGGCCACGCAGACGCCCGGCCCGCCGGGAATCGACTGGCCGCTCTGGCAACAGACCAGCCCGTCATCGCAGTTGCCCTGGACGCCGCCGTTGCAACTGCAGCCCGCGCCCGTACAGGCGGGCGGCGCGCAGTTGGCCTCGGTGGTGCAGGTGCCCGGCCCGCCCGGTACCGATTCTGTCTGGCAGCAGATCAGCCCCTGGTCACAGGCGTTGAGAACGCCGCCATTGCAGGCGCAGCCCTCACCGGTGCAGGGCGCCGGTGTGCAGTCAGCCTGGGGTGTGCAGGTGCCCTGGCCGCCCGGAGCAGATTCGCCGTCCTGGCAGCAGACCAGGCCGTCGTCGCAGTTCCCCTGGACGCCACCGTTGCAGGTGCACCCCTGGCCGGTGCATGGCACCGGTGTGCAGTCCGCTTCCGCGAGGCACGTGCCGGGCCCGCCCGGTGTGGAGGTGGTGGCGCAGCAGACGAGACCGCTGTCGCACGGAGACTGCGTGCCAGTAGTACAGGCGCAGCCGGAGCCGGTGCAGGGCTGGGCCTGGCAGTTGGCTTCGGTCTGGCAGGTGCCGGCACCACCGGGGATCGACTGCCCTCCCTGGCAGCAGACAAGGCCGGCGTCACACGCGCCCTGGACACCGCCGTTGCAATCGCACCCTTCGCCCGTGCACGACGCTGGCTGGTCACCACAGGTGCCGTTGGCGGCGCAGTAGCCGGAGCAGCAGCCCGGGCAGGCGGCGCCGGTGCTACACGTATCCGGGCAAGCTTCGCCATTGGCCGGGCACTGGTTCGGGTAGCACTCCGCCTGGGTGCGGCAAACGCCAGGACCACCCATCAGGTCGGTAGTCGGGCAGCAGACCAGGTCGCCCTTGCAGGCGCGCTGCGTGCCAGTAGTGCAGACACACCCGGCATCCCGGCAGGCGGGTTCCGGAGTCGAGGTCGGCAGCGGAGTGGGGGTGGGGTTCCCCGGGACCGCCGTCGGCAGCGAGCCGTTGTTGCCGTTCGCCGGCGCCACGGTGGCCGCGCCCTGCGCCTGGTTGGCGGGGCGCGCCGGGCAGGTGTTCGTGAACCCCTTCTGCGCCACGGCGTGGATGTAGGTATCGCCGGAGGTCACCTCCTCGGGCGCGGGGAGCAGGTTCCCCAGGTTCTGGGCGATCCAGGTCGCCTCCTGCTTCGCGAAGGCCTCCAGGGACGCCTGCGAGTTGAAGACGGCGACGGTCGCAAAATCGCCGTCCTCGTCCTCCACCGTCAGGTAGGCCACAAAGCCAGGCGCCTTACAGGCCGCGTCGGTGTAGCCCTGCTGCAGGGCGCGCCGCACCTTCGCGGTCGGCTCATCCAGCGAGTAACGCCGGATCATGGTGTAGAGCGGCTTGTCGGTGCTCTGCGCCGCAATCAGCGCCTGAACTCCGCCCTGGTCCTCCCGGGCGCCGGCGGCCGCCAGCACACCAGCCCCTGCCGCTGCCCCCATGCGGCGTAACGCGCCGCGCCGGGACAACCTCCCGGCAAGCGATTTCGCCAGGCTATCGAACCGCTGTGCGTCCATCTGCCCTCCCTCTGCGCCGCCGCGCCCCTCCCGGACACGGCCACGCGTCGCCGGTCAGCGCGGGGATGTTCCGGCTGCCGGGGTCTGTGTGCGGGGCTCCAAGCGGGTGCAGGTAAGGATACGCTGCCACGCTGTCACCACCGTCAACGCAACTGGAACGCCTGGCTTGTCCATAACGTGTTGCACGGGAGACATGTGACGGCTCAGGCAATTGGCTACCAGTCAATTCGAGGGTAGATCCTCAGCAACGGCGTATTGGCTAACAGTCAACCAACGCAACCAGGCCGTGCCTGAGCAGGCAACCCCCTTGCCAGGGCTGTGCCAGCGTGGGCACATCACCCCGATGGTCCTCCTTGTCAGGTGCCTGCTGGACACACCGTTTACTTCCCCCCGGGCCACTCTTACTATGCAGGTGCAGAGTGATGGGAAACGCCAATTTCCGGGAGCTTTGCCAGGATGAGCGGCCGGTCGCACAGGGCGATCGATGGGCAGAGGAGCGCACGCAGTGGCCGAGACAGTCACCGGAGAGCACGCACCAGGCGGGATCGCGCAGCTGGCGCCACCGCTGGGACGGCTCTACCTGACCAGCGATCTGCGGGCGATGACCGGCCTGGCGCGCACGCACATGGACTTCTACCTGCGCGAGGGAATCATTCAGCCCTGCGCCCGCACCGGGAGCGGCATGCTGCTCTTCGATGAGGGCGAGCTGGAGACCCTGCGCACGGTCCTGCGCTGGCGCGATGAGGGGGTGGGGATCCGTGAGATCCGCGACCGCCTCGGCCGTCCGTCCATTCATTAGAGCGGGCCGGGAAGGATATGACCCGCGCCTCAATCGTGTCTCGACAAGATCGAGACACGGGAAATGCCGTGAACAGGAGTGCCCTTGCCAGAAGGATCGATTCCCCGGTAACGACAAAGGCCGGCGCGCCAACGCCAGCCTTTCTCCCGGAGGATCGATTGTGAGTGCTTACCGGACCTGATGCGCTAGCCGGATACTGAACGGACCGTCGCCAAACCGCCTGTTCAGTTCCACAAAGCGCCAGATCGCAACGAATTCGCCGCCATGTTCCCCGCCAAGGGAGGGTTGCTTGTACCCAGGCGACACCGAGATTCTATGCCCGTCCGTTCGGGCATGTCAATACACTATGCTCCGGGAGATCCGGGCGTGACGACACGCCGGAAAGACCCGGGGCAGGGCGCGCCCGCCGAGCAACTCGCTGCCGTGCCGGAAGCGACGCGCGGCGGCGAGGACGTGCGGCGGCGCGGCTGGTTCTGGCACTGGAACGCGCTGGTCACCCAGTACGCACCCCTCATCGGCCTGAAGGGCGTGGGGCTGCTCAACTCCTACACGGTCTGGACCGACCGCCGGGAGGAGTCACCTCACCGGGGGTACGCCTTTCCCTCACAGCAGAGCGAGGCGGACTTCTACGGCGAGGACCGCGCCGAGCTGATTACCATCAACAAGATCCTGGTGGCGCTCGACCTGATCGAGATCCGCAAGGAGATGGTGCTGCGCACGGACCCACAGGGCCGCCGCTGGAAGGTGCCGCACAACTTCTACCGGGTGAAGGATCACGGCGACGACTTCACCCTGGGCACGCCCCATGTGCTGCGGGTGGCCGAACTGGCGGCAGCCGACCGCGCGGTCTACCGCTATGTGCGGCGCGTCTTCTCCCCGAAGTTCTCGCCCATTGACGGAGCGAACGTCTGGACGCAGATCCTGCCCGAGGTGCGGCGCACTCCGGTCTGGCAGGAACTGGCCGCCCGGGCCGAGGGAGAAGAGACCCGCGCCTCCGCCCGGACCAGGGCCGGTCATGCGGCGAGGAAGGGTGGCGGCGCCACCCCCAGCGACGACCCCGACTTTTTTGTGCCCAGCAGCCGTGACGAGGCGGCAATCCCGGCAGCGGTCAATGACAGCGATGCTGTCACCATGCCAGAGGAGAAAGAAACCTCTGTTGCAACCATCAACACTGGTTCAGGGGTGGATGTTGCACGGACCAACAGAGGTTCACGCAGCCGGGGGCGGAGCGATGTTGAAGCCATCAACAGAGGTGGCCCAACCTCTGTTGCACCGACCAACACGACGTATGACGAATCACGTACAACTACGAAGAGACCGGGCAAAGACGAAAAGGGGAAGACGGAAAATCTGGCGCCAGCGCTGGGCTCTTCCCTGGCAGTGTCGGTATCATCGCCAGTAACGACAGGTGGGCCGGGAGCGCAACCGCCCGTGGACGCGGCGGCACAGATGGCCGCTCTACGCGCGTTCGAAGGGGCGAACGACCGCGCGGCGACGCCGGCGGAGCGGAAGTTGCTGCGGGACCTGGCCGAGCGCTTCACCCCGGTGGCGGAGAGCGCAGCGGCTGCGGGCGCGGATGTGCCGGGGAGTGGCTGGGGCTGGCTGGAGGCGGCAGTCTGGGAAGCGGTGGAGGCGGGCAGCGCCTTTGTGGCCCCGCGCCGCCTGCGCGAGATCCTGCAGCGCTGGGAGCGCGATGGCTTCCCTGGCACGAACGCGGGAATGATGACGCAGCAGGGCCCAACTGAGCCGGTGGCGCCTGCCTCCTGGGAGTCGACCCAGGTCCGTGCCGCTGAGCCGGTGCTGGCTGCAGAGCCGGTGAACTTCCCGATCGCGGAGGTGGGGCTCTCCAGCCGGCAGGTCTGGGCGGCCGTCCTCGACGACGTGGCCCAGCGCGGGAGCGTGAGCCGCGCTGACCTGGAGACGTGGCTGCGGCCAGCCAGCCTGATCGGCCGTGAGGGGGAGACGCTGCTCGTCGGCGCCCCGAACGCCGTCGCCCGGGACCGCATTACCACCCGCCTGCTCCCCGCCCTGCGTGAGGCGGTCACCGCCACCCTTGGGGTGAACGTCGAGATCGCCGTGGTCAGCGGCAATGACTGGGAGGAGCAGCGCGCAGCTGGGGCGTAATAAGGGTCCCGAGTACCGGCTGTGCTGGCCGACCTGACCAGCGCAGCCGGTGACTTCCCTGGAGACCTATTTAGTGATTGACGGTGCGTGCGAGCAGCCTCGAACCTAACTACAGTTGCAATGCGTGGGTCAAAGGGTTTCCGGAGACACGTTTAAGCCTACCTTGGTCTTATGATGCCCTCGGCACGCAGAAAGCCGTTGAAATCGCTATGCGCGATGCCTTCAATGTCGCAAACATTGGGGATTTTTCTCTTCTGTGCTCCCGGATCAACAATTCGGGCTTCCGCCTGACTAGGGGCAATCGTAGTGATTGAGCGTTTGGGGGCGACGATGATTGAGATATCGTTGGGGCAGACAGTCATAAGGCGAGCGACCCGTAAACTCCGAAATGAAGTGCTGGTGTGCAACCTGCAGTGCCGCCGCGCTTGCTACATAGGCTGCCCACGGCCAACTGGGATCCTCAACCTCTAAAAGCAGATTGCTGCGATTTGCTCTGATGCACTCTCCGATCATTCCAGGGTCGCAGGTAGAACATCCTTAGATCTCGGTCGTAACTGCAATTGCCCCACTTTCGATCACTTCGCAAATGTGCGCCCATAGCCAACCATGAATGTCCTCTGGCAAGAATTCCAGGGGATTGGAGATCGCAGATGTGTCAAAGCAATACCGCTTCACTGCTGCGTAAAAAGTGATCCCGAATATCCGATACAGGTGGGACATATTCTTTATTCCCATATACTCCGCTGCATTGTAGTTCGTGATTCGTCCTTGTCCCCAGGCATCTAGGACAAGTTGGGTGTAAAGGCTGCCGAGTCGTGATGCGTATCGGCTTCCGTAGTATTTTGGCCGTCCAAACGATTTGTAGTTTTGATCTTCAGCGTCAAATTGGGGTCGCTTGGTCTCCCAGTAATGGCTCTTATGCACGAAGCCAAGCTGAACGAGACGCACGAGCATTGCGTGTTCGCTTACTCGATATTTTCTCGCAAGTGATCGTAGAACTTGGTCGGAAAGCGTAGGTTCAGGTATTGAAATTTGCAAACCCGATCTCTAAACTTGACGATCCTTGGAAATGGAAGGCACCTGCAAATCGATTGCACCAATTTTCCACTGGCTGACGATCTGATTGGCCTGTTGACCCCCGGAAATCGCACTCTGTCCAAGAATGATGTGCCCAAGCTCATGCGCAAGGTGAAGGACTGACCCGCAGGTGCCTCATTTCGAAAGACGATTACAGGGAGTGGGAACTCTGCGAGACATACGCCCCGAATTCCTAGCGCATTAAGTTCGGGAGCTCTTAGCGTGAGAATGCCTGCACGTTCAAGACTTGCGCGCAGAATGGCTGCAAAAGCGCCTGCATCCGAAACGTTTGCGCTTTGTTGTTCTTCTATTGGAACGCCAATTGCACGGCGTACGGTAACCGCTATTGCTTCGGGATCATCCATTAGGTGCGCGTGCATTCCTGCAGGAGGTCTGGAGTTGCCTCCCGATCCTCAGCTGAAGAGATCAAGTGCGTTCTCACGCTGGGTGGCGGCCCAATTTTGGACGTGACGAACCTCCCATGTGTCTTCTGGGAATTTGAGATTTGGCTCGAGACGAAAGTCGGGTACCAGTGATCGTAGTGGCTGATCAAGTGGCTCGGGGAGGAAGAACTCGATGAATGAGCGGCCATAGAACGCAGCTAGTGTTCGCGCTTGCTTTACGGTTGGGCTGCCTATTCCATTCTCCCAATCAACAACAGTTTCGGGGGATTTTTTGAGCTTCTGGGCGGCTTCGGAGACAGTGCGTCCACGCCAAAGCCGCGCCCATTTGAGCATTTCAGGGTTTAGCCAAGATGGTGAATTTCGATGCACGTCCATACGCTAATTCTATCTTCTTAGGTGGATTGAAGGTCATGGTTGGTTGGGCAGAGATAGCCGCGTAATACCTACTGAGAGATGTAGTTCAATCTGGGATTGA
Source organism: Thermomicrobiales bacterium (assembly GCA_046328375.1). Classification (GTDB taxonomy): domain Bacteria; phylum Chloroflexota; class Chloroflexia; order Thermomicrobiales; family UBA6265; genus JACCXM01. The sequence continues at coordinate 4,805 of JAXLWT010000075.1, read as the reverse complement.
ACAGCATGGGTCGTATTGCAGGTAGCGCCTGGCATCTGTAAGCCCTTGAAAGACCTGCTGACCCATTCAGGGTGACGAACGCATGGACGACGCGCTCACCGGGCTCCTGAATCTGCACGAGTTCGAGGAGGCGGCGCGGCAGCGGCTGCCGCCGCTGGCCTGGCACTACATGGCGGGCGGCAGCGAGGACGAGGCGAGTTTGCGCGCAAACCGCGCCGCGTTCGCGCAGTGGCGATTGGTGCCGCGCGTCCTGCGCGGGGTGGAGGTCTCGACGGCGACCGAGTTGCTGGGTCACCGGCTGGAGCTGCCAGTCCTTGTGGCGCCGAGCAGGGCGGCACGGCCTGGCGCACGAGGATGGCGAGCGCGCCACGGCGCGGGCTGCCCGCACGGCCGGCACGGTTTACATCATGAGCAGCGTCACCAGCGTACCGATGGAGGAGATTGCCGCGGAGTGCGGCGAGTGGTGGCTGCAGCTGCTATGTCTTCCGCGACCGGGAGCGCACCCGGGAGCAGGTCCTGCGGGCCGCCGCGGCGGGAGCCTCGGCGCTGGTGCTGACGGTGGACGCCCAGGTGCGCGGCCGGCGCGAGGCGGAAGAGCGCGCGGCTGTCACGCTACCGCCGCCGGGCCCGCCGCTCGATGGCGCGGCGCAGGCCCGCTCGCCACTGGCGCGGGAACTCGCCTCCCTGTTCGATCTGTCGCTTGCCTGGGCGGATATCGAGTGGCTGGCCTCGCTGGCGGGGTTGCCGGTGCTGGTGAAGGGAATAGTGCATCCGGAGGACGCGCTACGGGCCCTGGCGCACGGAGCGCAGGCGATCCTGGTCTCCAACCACGGCGGCCGCCAGCTTGACGGGATCGTGGCCGGGCTCGATGCGCTCCCCGCCGTGGTTGAGGCCGTGCAGGGGCGGGTGCCAGTGCTGGTCGACGGCGGCGTGCGGCGGGGCACGGATATCCTGATCGCGCTGGCGCTCGGTGCACAGGCGGCGCTGATCGGGCGGCCTGTTCACTGGGGGCTGGCGGTTGCTGGTGAAGCGGGTGTGCGCCAGGTGCTCTCCCTCCTGCAGGCGGAGCTGGCGCGCGATCTCTGGCTGTGTGGCCTCGCCAGCCCGGCGGGGGTGACGCGGGATCTGGTGGTGCCGGGGTGACAGGACTGAGGCACGCCACGGTGGAGGCAGACCTGATTGTGGAGCAGGATCCGAACCACTAGACTGCGTGGCAAAGAACACGGTCAAACTGGCCCGCGACCTGTCTGCGATCAAGGAGTTTGCCCCGTGGATGATCAGCGTTTCGATGCGTTCTCGCGTGCCCTGGCTCAGTCCCGTCGCTCGTTGTTCGCGTTCTCGCTGGCGGCGGCCGGCAGTGCGCTCGGTATCTCCCTCGCCGAGGCTGGCAAGAAGAAAAAGAAGAAGCACAAGAAAAAGAAGGATGACTGCCTCGAGACCGCGTGCGTCGATCCAGATTCTGTTTGTAATCCAGGTGGATCGCCCTGCTGTGACTGCTACGTGTGCAGCTATGATGGCGAGGAGTACCGCTGTCGCGCCGACTCGTAATGCGTAATGCGGGAGGAGATATCCACCGCCGGTAGCCCGTGAGCGAGCATACCGCCGCGCTGCCGCTGCCACGCACGCCGTTGATTGGGCGTGAGCAGGAGCTGGCTGCGCTTAGCGCCCTGGTGCGGGACGAGGCGGTCCCGCTGGTTACGGTGACGGGCCCTGGCGGGGTGGGCAAGACGCGGCTGGCGCTGCAGGTGACGGCGAATGTCGCCGCGTCCTTCGCGGACGGGGTTGCGTTCGTCCCGCTGGCGGACTTGCGTGATCCCCGCCTGTTGCTGCCCACGCTCGTGCGCGCCCTCGCGCTCGATGCGACGGACGCCGGGTCAGCGCAGGAGCGCCTGCTGGCCTACCTCGGACCGCGCCAGTACCTGCTCGTGCTTGACAACCTGGAGCAGATCACGGACGCCGCGCCTGACCTTGGCAACCTGCTGGCGCTCTGTCCTGGCCTGACGATTCTGGCCACCAGCCGGGAGGTGCTGCGGCTCTCGGGTGAGCACGTCGTGCCGATCAATCCGCTGCCCGTGCCAGAGGCCGTCCAGCTCTTCGTGACGCGGGCGAAGGCGGCGGACGCGGCATTTGGGATCACCGCTGCCAATGCCGCGACGATTGCGGCGATCTGCCGCCGCCTGGACGGCCTGCCGCTGGCGATCGAGTTGGCTGTGGCCCGCCTGCGCTCGCTGCCGCCGGCCACCCTGCTCGCGCACCTGGACCAGGCGCTGCCGTTGCTGACAGAGGGCGCCCGGGACCAGCCGCACCGGTTGCGCACGATGCGCGCGGCCATTGCCTGGAGTTACGAACTCCTCGAACCGGAGGAGCAGCGGCTTTTTCGCCGGCTCTCGGTCTTCATCGGTGGTTTTGACCTGCATGGCGCAGCCGCGGTCGTGGGTGACGACCGGGGTGGGGGCGTGTCTTCCGGTGACGCGGGTGCAACGCTGAATCTCCTCAATGGGATCACCTCCCTGGTCGAGAAGAGCCTGCTACAGGTGATGCCGGACATGGATGGCAACGCGCCGCGCTACCGCATGCTTGAAACAGTACGGGAGTTTGGGAACGAGCAACTCCGGTCAACCGGGGAGGAAGAGCGCGCCCGCCAGGCGGTAGCGGTGTACATCCTGTCCCTGGCCCAGTACGTGCGCGAGCGACGAGTTTCACCGGAGGTCGCCGCGCTCCACGCCCGCCTGGACCTGGAGTATGACAACGTCCGCGCCGTGCTCAGTTGGGCGATCAAGCGCGAGGATGCCGAACTCGGCCTGGCGTTGAGCTGCGCCATGCGGGCGTTCTGGATGACCCGGGGCTACTACCAGGAAGGGCACGACTGGCTGGCGCAAGCCCTGCGTTTGAGTGGACACGCGCCGCCGGGTCTGCTTGGTGACGCCATGGCCTTGATTGGCTGGCTGGCGTACCTGCTGGGTGACATCAGCGAATCCCGTTCCTGGCTGACGCAGGCGCTGGCAGCGGCCCGCGAGGCTGAGGATCGCTACACGGAAGCGAGCACGCTGCTCAGCCTGGCCCTGGTTGCCGCGCAGCAAGGAGACCTGGCGGAGGCAGCACGCTGGTCGGATGCGTCCATCGCGGGATTTGCCGCGATCACGGAGACCCCGGGGCCGCAACTGGCGAGTATGGCCCGTGCTAACCGCGGCCAGATTGCCCTGATCCAGGGAGACCTGGATATCACCGCCAGGCTCGTTGAGGAAGCCCGCGTGAGCCAGCAGGAACTTGGGTTCGCCTGGGCGCTGGGGGACACGCTGCGCATCGCAGGTGACCTCGCGGTGCGCCAGGGTGACTTTGGTCTGGCGTGGTCCCGCTACCGGGAGAGCCTCGACCAGGCGAAGACCCATGAGGACAAGCGGCACCTGGCAGAGACGTACGTCGCGATTGGCATCCTGGCAATGGTGTGTGGTGACCCGGCACGTGCAGCGCGCTACTTCGGCGCTGCCTCGGCGCTGCGCGGGTCAACCGGCGCGGCCATGTCGAGTTGGACGCAGCCGTCATATCAGCGCGCCGAAGTGGCAGCAAGGGGAGCGCTGGCGCTGGACGTGTTCGAGGCGAACTGGGCTGTGGGCGAGGGGTGGTCGCTGGACGAGGCCATCGTCGATGCAGCGACCATGACTGTTGACGGCGCTCGCGGCCGCGAGCAGCTCACGCCAGATGCCGTAGCCGCGTTCAACCTCACGCCGCGCGAAGTCGAGGTTCTGCGGCTCCTGGCGACAGGCATGAGCGACCGCGAGATCGGAGAGACCCTCTTCGTCGGCACGCGCACCGTCAATTACCACGTCGCCAACCTGCTGGCCAAGCTGGAGCTGGACTCGCGCGTGGCGGCCACTGCGTTTGCTGTTCGCCACGGCCTGGGGTGACGATCACCAGCGCCTCCGTAAGGTTGCGGGGAAGCCAGCGCCTGTCGCGGCGACCCAACCCGGTAAACCTACCGGGGAAATCACCTCCTCGATCCCATACCATGTGGCCATTCCCGGGAGCGTGACGAAACTCGACGCGATCAATCGTTATGCGCGGAGGATGCGCCATGTCCAGCCTCACCCCTTCTCACCGAGCCCTCGATCAGACGCCTCAGCGCTCTCGCCGCGAGGTGCTCGGTCTCGCGGCGGCCGGAGCCACTCTCATTGCGACCGCCGCCTTCAGCAGCCCGTCCGTACACGCCCAGGAAGGAACTCCGATGACTGATGCCACACCCACGGCGAATGGACCGACCGTTGTGCTCGTGCATGGCGCATTTGCCGATGCCTCTGGCTGGGCTGGAGTGATCGAGCGGCTGCAGGCGCAGGGGATTCCGGTGGTGGCGCCGCCCAACCCGCTGCGCAGTGTCTCGGGCGATGCCGCCTACATCGCCAGCGCGGTCAATCAGATCGCCGGCCCGGTGCTCCTCGTCGGCCACTCCTACGGTGGCGTTGTCATCTCCAACGCCGCGCCAATGGCCGGGAATGTGGTGGGGCTTGTCTACATCTGCGGCTTCATCCCGGATGAGGGCGAATCGCTGCAGGCGTTGGCCGAGCAGTCAACCGACAGCTTGCTGGGCGGGGCGCTCGTACCCGCGCAGTACCCCAGCGGTGGCGACGAGCCAGGGATCGAACTCTACATCGATGCGGCGCAGTTCCACGAGGTCTTCTGTGCCGACTTGCCGGCCGAGCAGGCGGCCGTGATGGCGGTCTCGCAGCGGCCGGGCTCAGCGGTGGGCTTTGGTGAGCCGTCGGGCCCGGTCGGCTGGAAGACGCTGCCATCGTGGGCCATGATTTCACCAA
>JAXLWT010000074.1:0-12654 GCA_046328375.1 Thermomicrobiales bacterium | reverse complement strand
GCAGGACATGGTGCAGCGGGCATCTGACCCCAGCCACCTGGCTGACCTGCTGGCGACGCAACTCCTGACTGACGTCGCCAGGCGGCAGGCGCTCCTGGAAATTTGCGATCCGCTGCGCCGGCTCGAGAGCGTCGCGGTGCACCTGGCGGCGGAGATCGACGTTGCGGTCCTTGAGCGTCGCATCAAGGACCGGGTACGCGACCAGATCGATCGCAATCAGCGCGAGTACTACCTGCGCGAGCAACTGAAGGCGATTCACGACGAACTCGGCGGTGAGAACGGCAACGAGTTCGATACCTTGCGCGCTCGCGTCGCCCAGCGCGGCATGCCCGCCGCGGCCGCCGACCGCGTGACCAAGGAAGTCTCGCGTCTTGAGCGTATGCCGGGCGTCTCTGCCGAGGCTACCGTTGTCCGCACCTACCTCGACACTGTCCTCGCCCTCCCCTGGCACGAGCGGAGTGAAGACCAACTCGACCTGCTCGAGGCCGAGCGCCTGCTGGACGCCGAGCATTTTGGGCTGAAGGCTGTCAAGGAGCGTATCCTGGACTTCCTGGCGGTGCGGAAGTTGACCGCCGAAACTGGAGCCTCGGCGACCCAGATCCTCTGTCTCGTCGGTCCTCCGGGTGTGGGCAAGACCAGTCTGGGGCGGTCAATTGCCGCCGCGATGGGACGAAACTTCGTGCGTGTCAGCCTGGGTGGCGTGCGCGACGAGGCGGAGATTCGCGGTCACCGCCGCACATACATTGGCTCCATGCCTGGGCGCATCATCTCAGCCATGAAGCAGGCTGGCACGATCAATCCGGTGCTCCTGCTGGATGAAATCGACAAGCTTTCCTCGGACTACCGGGGCGATCCGGCCTCGGCCATGCTGGAAGTGCTGGACCCAGAGCAGAATCGAACGTTCAGCGACCACTTCCTGGACATGCCCTTTGACCTGTCGCAGGTTCTTTTCCTGACCACGGCCAACAGCATGGCGCCAATACCGCGGCCACTGCGTGATCGTATGGAAGTGATCGAGATCCCGGGCTACACCGAGGAAGAGAAGATCGAGATCGGCAAGCGCTATTTGCTCCCAAAGCAGATCGCGTCGCACGGCCTGCAGGAGCGATCGGTCACCATCCCTGGACGCACGTGGACGACCCTGGTGCGTGAATACACGCGCGAGGCCGGCGTCCGCCAACTGGACCGTGAACTCGCCGCCATCTGCCGTCGCCTCGCCCGGGATGTCGTGCGGGGGAAGACGAATCGCCTCCGCATCTCTGACGGGCGACTGGTCGAGTTGCTCGGCCCGCCGCGCTACTCTCAGGACCTTCATGTCGGCGACGACCAGGTCGGGCTGGCCATTGGCCTGGGCGTCACGGAAGTCGGCGGCGAACTGCTTCCGGTCGAAGTAGCCACCATGATCGGCAAGGGCACGCTCACGATTACCGGGAAAGCCGGCGACGTCATGCAGGAGTCCGCTCGTGCGGCCGTGAGCTACGCGCGCTCGCGGGCAGAGCAACTGCAGATCGACCCGGATTTTCAGTCCAGGCTTGATCTGCATATCCACCTGCCGGAGGGAGCAACCCCAAAGGATGGCCCCTCGGCCGGGATTACGATGGCCACCGCGCTGATCTCCGCGCTCACCCGGCGCCCCGTGCGTGGGGACACGGCGATGACTGGGGAAATCACGCTGCGAGGACGGGTCCTCTCGATCGGCGGCTTCCGCGAGAAGGCGCTCGCGGCGCACCGCCATGGCATTCGCCGCATGGTCGCGCCGCAGGAGAACGCACGGGATATCAGCAAATTACCTCCGGCCGTCCGCAAAGAGATGGAGTTCATTTTCGCGTCAACCATGGACCAGGTGATCGCCGCCGCGCTTCGCCTGGATGACACCCTCGTCGATGGGATCCTGGGCCAGATCGAGCCATTGGCCGGAACCGCCCTGCCCGATGCTGTCGCCGCGGCACAACTTCAGGCGCAACACGGAGGCGACGGCGCGAGCGCCCAGGGGAGCTAGCACGATCGGCACGAGCCACCTTTCCCGGGAAAGCGTGGCTCGCGTCTGCTCGTGTGTGAAAGCCGCGGTACGGCCTGCTCAGGGTGTTCGTGAAACCCCGCTGCCAGATCCAGGCGTTCTCGTCTGCCTTCGGCTATGAGATCTTGAAGTCCATCAGCCGCATCTGGATCCGGCGAGTGCCCTGCCATTCATTGCACTCCAGGACTCCGGCCAGATCGACGCTCCGCTGTCCGACCAGTTCGCGGGAGCGATGTGCCCCACTCCAGAGGATAGCGCTCACCCCAGACACGCCGGCTCCGATGTTGAGCTTCAAGTGCTGCCGCTCGCTCCCCATCGTCTGGTAGTCACGCAGCGGCGCGCAGCGCACGCGAAGGATCGGCTGAGGATTCGCCTCACCAAATGGTCCCAGCTTCTGGATCTCGCCGAGGGTCTCCAGGGACATCCGCTCTGCTGGAAGATCCGCGTCAATTTCCAGACGCCCCGGTCCCGGTGGCGGCGTGGCGGCGGCAACTACGGCCTGGTGCAAGGCCTCCTCCAGGTCCGCCAGGCGATCCGCCGCAACGGCCAGACCCGCGGCCCGTTCATGGCCGCCGTGGCGGAGAAGCAGATGATCGAGGCCTGCCAGCGCAGCGGCCAGGTCAAAGCCCGGGACCGATCGCGCCGAGCCGTGTGCCTCATCTCCAGCGATGCTGAGCACCCCGACTGGCCGGTCGAGTTGCTCCGAGAGCTTGCTGGCCACCAGGCCCACAATCCCCTTCTCCCAATCCTGGCCGGAGACCAGCAGGAAGCGGCGCTGCATCCTGGCGGGATCTCGCGAGAGGAGTTCCTCGGCCTCACCATGGATCTTCTGCTGCATCGTCTTCCGGCGCTGGTTGGCCTGCGAGACAAGTGAGGCGAAGGCGCGCGCCTCGGCCAGGTTGTCGGCCATCAGGAGTCTGTAGGCTGGTGACGCGTCAGCAAGCCGTCCCGGCGCGTTCAGGCGGGGAGAAAGTTGAAACGCAATCTCTGAGCTGGAGACGCGATGAAGGTTCATCCCTGCAGACTCCGCCAGCGCCTGCAGACCGGGGCGGACATGGCCGTTTCGCAGAACACGCAGTCCGTCTCGCACCAGGGCGCGGTTCACTCCCACCAGCGGCGAGACGTCACCCACCAGGCCGATCATCGCCAGATCCAGCAACGAGCGCGGCTCGACACCTGATCCATCACCAGCGTCGAATCCAGACTGCGCCAGTGCCACGGCCACCAGGTAGGCCAGCCCACTTGCGGACATCCCCAGGTAAGGTGATTCCGGGTCGAGTTGCGCGGACACGACGATCGCGTCGTCGGGGGGTGCTTCGATGATGCGATGGTGATCGACGATGATGACGTCGAGGCCACGTTGCCGCGCCGTTGCCACCGCGGCGTGGTCCTTGCTGCCACAGTCCACCGCAATGAGCAACTGAACCCCTGCGTCGGCCAGGTCATTGACGCCAATCACACTCAGCCCGTAGCCCTCGGCCCGGAACGGCAAGCGCACCGTTTGCGGCTGTGTACCGCCGCTCGCAGTACGGAGTGCTAGCGTCAGGATCGCGGTGGACGTGACGCCATCCGTGTCGTAGTCCCCAAAGACCCCTATGGATTCACCCGACCTCAGCGCGCGAGCGATTCTCGCAATGGCACGCTCCATGTTGGGGAGAAGCCACGGGTCGGGCGCAGGTCGCGGGCTGGTGTTCAGGAACTCCGCGATATCGGCCGGGTTCTGAATGCGCCGCGCAAGAATATCCGCAATCAACGGGTCCGGGTGCGCCGCGCGAAACGCCGGCGGCGTTGGGACAGGTTCAATCCAGTCGAGCGACATGCCGCTCCTGACGATCCCCCAATGGGGCTAATTCACCACACGAAGGTGCGGGGAGGCGTGAGTATACTGGCCCCCGGGAAGACCTCTGGCGCTACCTTTTGGGGAGGTGACGCCGAGGAACACGAACCGGGGGAAACAGTATGGGGGAAGGGGCTTCGGACCCTGCGCCGCGCGCTCGCGCGCGATGGATCCGATTCGCATTTGCACTACTCGCGGCCGTCGCCGCGTGCATCTCATTTGGTTCTGGCTACACGTCCGCACAGGAATGGGCGCCACCGCGCACGGTCTTCGTACCGGAAACTGGCCATACAGCCGACGGGCTTTTCCTCGACCTCTGGCGCGCAGAACGCGCCCTCCTGGGGGACCCCGTCACGGAAGAGTTCAAGCCGCGCAGCGGCTTCAGTACGGTTCATGGTGCGGACACCATCCAGTACTACGAGCATTTCGCGCTGGTCTACCTCCCGGATGAGGCGCCTGAAAACCAGGTCCAGACACTTGATCTCGGTCAGCAGGCGCTGGACACCGCCCGGAAGACAGGCGCGTCTCATGCTCTTGACCGGGCGTTGGAGCGCACTGTCTGTCCGCCAGCCGGGAGCGGGTGCCTGAACGTCGTCTCCTCCGGTCACACCGTACGCGAGCCGTTCCTCACCTACTGGACGACTGGCGAAGCGGCATCGCTGCTTGGCTCGCCACTCACTGAGGCATTTCGCGCTCCTGACGGCACACGGGTTCAGTACTTTGAGAACGGGATCCTGCGCCAGACAGGCCCGGACAAGGTTGATCCTCTCCCGCTTGGGGATATTGCCGCCAGCAACGCCGGGATTGCCACAGAGCCGATCGAGCAACCTGAAGACGTCCCGACGTACAGCGAGGATCTGTGGGTCGCCCCAGCCACGCCGGAGCCTTCGGCTGAGTCCGTCGATGACGGCTGGTCCGCGGGCCCTGGCCCCCAGCAGGGTGGCTGGCGTGAAATCGTGGTCTCCATCTCTCAGCAGCGGATGTGGGCGTACGAGAATGGGGAACTGGTCGTCACCTCGCTGGTCAGCACCGGCGTGGCTGATGTGCCCGAGACCGTGACGCCCCTTGGGTTCCACTCCATTCTGTCCAAGTACCCGGTGCAGACCATGGAGGGAACCATCAGCGACGAGTACTACAAGGTTGAAGACGTACCGAACGTCATGTACTTCGACAACCTCGGCAATGCCCTGCACGGTGCGTACTGGCACAACAACTTCGGCACCCCGATGAGCCACGGCTGCATCAACCTGCCGCTGGACATTGCGTCCTGGATGTACGGCTGGGCAGACGTCGGCACGCCGGTCACAGTGATCAGTTAGATCTCTGCAGATTTCACGTACTTGACGGGCCCGGCTCACCGCCGGGCCCTTTTGCGTCTTGCCTGAGAAACGTCGTGTGGGAGGCGCACCTGGCCCCATGTGAGGTCCGGCGAGGACGACACAACCCCGTATTCTGGTCCAGACCACACGCTCGGTAGCTTCCTCGATTGACAGGGGGCCAATGCTGGGCTAGGTTCATGCAATCTCACGGCGCACCGCCCACAGGGGAATTTGCGCATACGCGACAGAGGAGAATGCCCATGCTCCGCACGTCTCGCCTCTGGGTCAGGTTAGCCTCCCTCGTTGTGGGGTTGGCCCTGATCGTGCCCACGCTGGCAACCAGCCTCGCGGCACAGGATGACGGTAGCGTCCTCCGGGTGCAGCAGATCACGTACCCGGACGTCGTGGACCCCCAGAAGAGTTCCTTCACGGCGGAAATCACGATCCTGGCCCTGCTGTACGAAGGCCTGACGCGCCTGGATGACCAGCAGCAGACGGTCCCGGCGGCGGCGGAGTCGTGGGAATACAACGACGACGCGACGCAGATCACGTTCAAGCTGCGTCCCGACCTCAAGTACAGCGACGGCTCTCCGGTCACCGCGGAGAACTTCCGCTACGCCATCGAGCGCACCTGTGATCCAGTGACCGCGGGTGAGTACCAGTCGATCCTGTTCGACATCGTGGGCTGCGCGGACTTCGCTGGCCTCGCGGTCGACGAGAACGGCGAAGCCAAGGAGTACACGCCGGAGGAGTACGAGGCAGCACGCGCTGCCCTCGGCGCCAAGGCTGTGGATGATCTGACGCTCCAGATCGACATGGTCCGCCCGGTCCCCTACATGCACACACTCGCCTACACCTGGGTCTTCTACCCGGTGAAGGCCGAGGTTGTGGCCAAGGACCCGGACAACTGGTGGAAGAGCGCCGAGAACCACATCGGGAATGGCCCATTCAAAGTTACGGCGATCGACGAGGACCAGCAGTGGACCTTTGAGGCCAACGACAATTACTGGCAGGGACGCCCGAAACTGGACGGTATCGAGTACGTCTACGTAGACGACTCCGCTGTCGCCCTGGAGGCCTACCGCGCCGGCGACCTGGACATCGTCACCATCGAGCCGCCGCAGGTTCCCGAGGTCGAGGCGGACCCGGATCTGTCTGCCGCCCTGGTCTCCTACCCCAGTGCCTCCACCTACAACCTGGCCATGAACCTGGCCCAGGAGCCCTTCAACGATCCCAAGGTGCGTGAGGCGTTCGCTTACGCCATGGATCGCGAGACGCTCTGCACAGATCTGCGCGCAGGTGACTGCACGCCGGCCCTCTCCTGGATTCCCCCTGGAGTCGCTGGCGCCATCGAGACCGACGCCTTCGCCTTCGATCCAGAGGCGGCCAAGAAGGCCCTCGCCGAATCCTCCTACGGTGGTCCCGAGAACCTACCCGAGATCAAGCTCTACTACAACAGTGATGTCGCCGGCCGCGGCGAGCAGGTCGAGTGGGTTGCGGGCCAGATCCGCGACATCCTCGGCGTGGAGGTCACCATCGAGCCGACCGACGGCACGACACTGACAGCCCTGCGCAAGGACTCCACCACTCACCCTCAGTTGCTCTTCGTCGGTGGCTGGATCCAGGACTACCCCGATCCGCAGAACTGGCTGAGCGTCTACTGGACCTGTGCTGCCACGTTCGCCGAGCGAGTCGGCTACTGCAACCCGGAATTTGACAAGCTCATCGAGCAGGGTGATACCACCGTCGACCCCGCCGAGCGTCTCAAGTTCTACGAGCAGGCCGGCGAAATCCTGGTCAAGGATCAGCCAGGCCCGTTCCTCTATAACCTCACCCAGAAGTTCGTCGTCAACCCGGCAGTGACGGGTTACACGCCGACCGCCAGTGAGGTTGAGTGGCCCGGCTACCTGGGCTCGATCATGACGATCGAGAAGAGCAGCTAGCTGGCTGACACGAAGTCCCGAACGCGGCGATCCCTCGCGGATCGCCGCGTTCTTTCGTTTTCCGCGCCACCATGCGGAATTGACCGTATCCTCACGGTCCAGTACCGTTCGGCAACATCATCGCCCATGGTCCACTCCAATTGGAAGTTTTATTCACTGGGGGGAGAGGTATGAAGCATTGTCTGAAAAGATCGATGGGGGTATGTGCATTATTGCTGGCGCTAACGCTCCTGCTGCCCGGGTTCCGCGTTGCGGCCCAGGACTCCAGCAATGTGCTGCGCATCCACCAGATCGTGTACCCGGACGTCGTCGATCCGCAGAAGAGCTCGTACGCGAACGAACTTGCCATCCTGGCGCTCGTCTACGAGGGGCTGACCCGGCTCGACACCGAGCAGAATACGGTTCCAGCCGCCGCGGAGTCGTGGGAGTACAACGACGACGCCACGCAGATTACCTTCCACCTGCGCCCCGACCTCAAGTACAGCGACGGCTCCCCCTTGACCGCTGAGAATTTTCGCTACGCCATCGAGCGCACCTGCGATCCGGTGACGGCGGGTGAGTATCAGTCGATCTTGTTCGGGGTCGTGGGGTGCGAGGAGTTCGCGGGTCTCGCGCTCGATGAGAACGGCGAGGCGAAGGAATACACCCCGGAAGAGTATGACGCCGCCAAGAGCGCGCTCGGAGCCAGGACGCTCGATGATCTGACCCTCCAGGTCGATCTGGTTGAGCCCACACCCTACTTCCACACCATCGCCTACACCTGGGTTCTCTACCCCGTGAAGTCGGAGATCGTGGCCAAGGATCCCGATAACTGGTGGAAGAGTGCCGAGAACCACATCGGCAACGGCCCCTTCAAGGTCTCCAGCGTTGCCGAAGATCAGGAGTGGACCTTCGAGGCGAATGATAATTACTGGCAGGGGCGCCCCAAGCTCGATGGCATCGACTATGTCTATGTCGATGACGCCGCGGTTGCACTTGAAGCGTATCGATCCGGTGACCTGGATATTGTGAGTCTGGAGCCGCCGCAGATCCCCGAGGTGCAGGCTGATCCTGTCCTGGCCGAGGAGATGGTGGTCTACCCGCTGGCATCCACCTACAACCTCGAAATGAACCTCACCACGGAACCGTTCAACGATCCCAAGGTACGGCAAGCCTTCGCGTACGCATTCGACCGGGAGACGTACTGCGCAGAAGTGCGTTCGGGTGACTGCACGCCGACACTCTCATGGATTCCGCAGGGGACACCAGGCGCCATCGAGACCGACGCCTTCGCCTTCGATCCTGAGGCAGCCAAGAAGGCGCTTGCCGAGTCCTCCTACGGTGGTCCGGAGAACCTGCCCGAGATCGAGATGTACTACAACGGCGAGCGTTCGGGGGCGCAGGAACGCGCTGAGTGGATGGCCGGCCAGTTCCGGGACATCCTTGGCGTCGAACTGACCCTGCAACCTACTGACGGCACGACGTTGATTTCACTTTCGAAGGATGTCAAGACGCATCCGCAGCTCGTCACGCTTGGTGGCTGGGCCCAGGACTACCCGGATCCCCAGAACTGGCTGAGTGTGTTCTGGACCTGCGATTCCTCATTTGCTTCCCGCGTGGGATACTGCAACGAGGAATTCGACCGCCTGACAAAGCTGGGCGACACCACGGTCGATCAGGACGAGCGCCTCAAGTACTACCAGCAAGCTGGCGAGATTCTCGTCCAGGATCAGCCCGGCCCATTCATCATGAACCTTGCTGCCAACTTCGTCGTCAAGCCGAATGTCACCGGCTATGACCCCACCCCCGCGGAAGGCGAGTGGCCCGGTCAGTTCTCATCCCTCATGACGATCTCGAAAAACGGCTAACGATTCCGGCGGGGGTGCGACGGTGCACCCCCGCCGCTTTGTATCTCCATCATCAAGGTAACCCGCATGCTCGAATTCGCGCTCCGGCGCCTCCTCTGGATTATCCCGGTCATCGTGGCCGTTTCCGCGGTCACGTTCTTCCTCATGTACCGCGCCCCGGGTGGCCCATGGGATCGGGAAAAGACGCTGCCGCCAGCCACGATCAAGGCGTTGGACGCGAAGTTCGGCCTGGACAAGCCGCTCTGGTTCAATCCGGACGCGTTCGCCGCGGCGCGCGAGGCCGGCGTCAAGAACCCGATTATGCTGGCTGACGAGATCACCGATAGCCGCTTCCTCAATTACATGAAGGGCGTTTTCCGCTTCGACCTCGGTCCCTCCTACGCATCCAAGGGCGCGGAGTCCGTCCAGGAACTGATCGCGCGCAAGTTCCCCATTTCCTTCAAGCTGGGTGTCGTGGCCATCATCTTCTCGGTCCTTGTCGGCATTCCGCTGGGCGTTCTGGCGGCCCTCAAACAGAACACGTGGATCGATTACCTGTGCCTCGGGACATCCACCCTGGGTATCTCGGTGCCCACCTTTGTCAGTGGCCTGCTCCTGCTTCTCTTCCTCAGCCGCACGTTCTCGTTCTCTCCCATTCGCTCTCCAGAGGAGTGGGAAGGGTTCGGTCCTGCGTACCTTCTGCCCGGCATCGTGCTCGGTCTTGGCACGATGGCGTATATCGCCCGGCTCACGCGCAGCAGCATGCTGGAGATCAAGCGGCAGGACTTCGTGCGCACCGCCCGGGCCAAGGGCCTGGCGAGCCGTAGCGTCATCAGCGGCCACATGCTGCGGAACGCGCTGATACCGATCGTGACCATCCTTGGACCGGCTGCAGCCGACCTGGTGACCGGTTCGATCATCATTGAGTCGATCTTTGGTGCCCCAGGGCTCGGCCGCGAGTTTGTGGAGTCGATTTCCAAGCGCGATTACTCGGTGATCATGGGCACGGCCATCTTCTACGCCGTCCTGGTGGCTCTGGCGAATGTTGCGGTCGACCTCTCCTATGGCCTGGTCGATCCACGTATTCGCGTGCAGCGGTAGAGAGGAGGCCCGACGATGTCCCAGGCAACGATGACACTCGCCAGTGAAGCCCCTCCTGCGACCCTCTCCGGGTCTCTCGGGACGCCCCGCGCGTCACGCAGCTTGTGGTCGAACGCGTGGCGGCAATTCAGGCGCAATCTGCTGGCGATGGCTGGCCTCGCATTCCTCGTGTTTCTCGCCGCTGTCGCCATTCTGGCGCCGTCTATTGCGCCACATAACCCCGTTGTCAGTGATTTGAAAGTCGCCGGCAAATACCGCCAGGCCGCCTGGATCCAGACGGATAACCCCAAGACCACGGGCAGTTGGGACTACCCCCTCGGGACCGACGGCAATGGACGCGACATCTTCAGCCGCCTTGTCTTCGGCACGCGGATTTCCCTGGTTGTCGGCTTCATCCCCATGCTGGTCATCATGCTGGTCGGCATCCCGGTCGGCCTGGCCGCCGGGTTCGTTGGCGGAACGCTCGATAATGTCTTGATGCGCTTTACGGACATTGTCTACGCGTTTCCGGCGCTCCTGTTTTTCATCATCATGCAGATCTCCCTGGGGGAGACGCCGGTCGGCAGGTTACTGAACGGCCTGGTCCTCCTCTTTGTCACGCTCTCCATCATCAACTGGACGGGGGTTGCACGTCTCGTCCGTGGCGACACGCTGGCCTTGAAGGAGAAGGAATACGTTGAGGCGGCTCGCGCCAGCGGGTCCTCCTCCTGGCGTCAAATCACCCGCCACATCCTGCCTAACGCGCTCAGTTCAATCATCGTAGCCGGGGCATTCATCGTCCCGGGCGCCATCATCTCGGAGGCGGTCCTTACCTACCTTGGCATCGGGCTGCGCCCGGATGTCAGCCTGGACTCGCCCTTCCCGACCAGCTGGGGCCAGATGATCCAGGCAGGGCAGTCCGCGTACCGCATCCAGCCCTGGCTCCTGATCGCGCCGAGCCTGGCTGTGGCCCTGATCACGCTCTCCTTCACGTTCGTGGGTGACGGCCTGCGCGACGCGCTCGATCCTCGGGACCAGCTCTGATGACAGCACGCGACGACATCGTGCGCTGCAGTTGGGCGAACGGCTCAGACCTCTATGCGGCGTATCACGACGACGAGTGGGGCGTGCCCTGCCATGACGACCAGCAACTCTTCGAGTTGCTGCTGCTCGAAGGCTTCCAGGCCGGGCTCTCCTGGATCACGATTCTGCGTAAGCGGCCTGCCTTCCGCGAGGCCTTCGATCATTTCGACGCTGCACGCATTGCCGCGTACACGGATGACGATGTCGCCCGCCTGATGGCGGACCCAGGGATCGTCCGCAACCGGCTGAAGATCCAGGCGTCGATCACCAACGCGCAGGCGTTCCTCCTGACCCAGGAGGAGTTCGGCACCTTTGACACCTACATCTGGCAATTTGCCCCGCCGCCGCGTTCGCGTCCGCGTGCGCTCGGAGAGGTCCCGGCCTCGACCCCGGAGTCAGACGCCATGAGCAAGGCGCTCAAGAAGCGTGGCTTCCGCTTCGTCGGCAGCACCATCTGCTACGCCTTCATGCAGAGCGCAGGGCTGGTCGATGACCATGTCGAGGACTGCTTCAGGGCGAAGTAACCCAGCCGCGAAACGCGAGCCCCTCTCCCGATGCGCGGGAGAGGGCTTCTCGCAAGAGCAGAAGGTGCGACTCGCTTAGCTCCCGATCTTCCGTCGCGCGGTCACCACCCCGGTGTTCATCCCGACCAGGTTCAATCCACCAAAGAAGCGGGCGTGTTCGATCTTCACGCAACGGTCCTCGACAAAGTCCAGGCCCGCGGCACGCGCCATGCGACCTGCCTCCTCGTTCTCGACCCCCAACTGCAGCCAGAGCACCTTGGCGCCGATGTCAATGGCGCTCTGCGCCACGGCCGGGACCTCACTCGGCTTGCGGAACACATCCACGATGTCAACCGGGTGCGGAATCTCTTCGAGCGATGCGTAGACCGTTTGGCCCAGCAATTTCTGTCCCGCGTAGCGTGGGTTCACCGGGATAATGTCATACCCCTCAGCCTGCATGTAGATCGCGGCGAAGTGACTCGGCCGCATGGGGTCGGCGGAAAGGCCAACCATGGCAATGCTCTTGTTGTCCTGCAGGATGCGCAGGCGTTCCAGGGCGCCGCTTGTGGCCCGGATGGTGGCGTTCGGTCGTACTGCGTGGCTCATGCGGGAACTCCTGTGCTGACCACAGACCCGGACACGGCGCCTGCCTTGCGCAGCGCCTGATCCAGGTCCCAGCAAATGTCCTCAACGTCTTCCAGGCCGATCGAGATGCGCACCATGTCCGGCCGGACACCCGCCTCGACCTGTTGCTCGTCGGTCATCTGCTGATGCGTCGTACTGGCCGGGTGGATGATCAGGGTCTTGGCGTCGCCGATGTTCGCCAGGTGCGAAATCAGGCGCAACTGCTCGACGAAGCGAGCCCCCACGTCACGGCCACCCTTGACGCCGAACGTGAAGACCGCGCCCGCCCCCTGCGGCAGGTACTTCGCAGCCAGTTCCCGCGAAGGACTGTCCGGCAGCGTCGGGTAGTTCACCCAGGTGACGCCAGGGTGATCAACCAGGAACGCCGCCACCTTTTCTGCATTGCGCGTGTGGCGCGCCAT
>JAXLWT010000073.1:0-13116 GCA_046328375.1 Thermomicrobiales bacterium | reverse complement strand
TACACAAGGCGCCGGAGCGAGCGCCAGCGGTGAAACGCACGGCGTGGCTTTGGCACTATTCTGCGCCCCACGCGACGCACACCAGTCCACGTACATCCGGAGGAACACCCATGCAGCCATTTCGTCTCTACGCCGCCACCGGAGACGCCGTCGCCCAGCTTGATAGCCACACCGGCGAAACCGTCGTTGCCTCGCTCAATCTCGAGGGGCGCGGCGTGATGTGCGTTGCCGTAGATCCCCACGATCCGCGGCGTATCTTCGTGGGCACCTTCGACCGCGGGGTCTACCGCAGCCTGGATGGCGGCGAGACCTGGGAATCGGTCGGGTCCGGCATGGCCGATGCCCGCGTGCTCTCCATCGCCATCTCGCCGGCTGAGCAGGTGGCGGGCCGCTCCGTCGTCTACGCTGGCACCGAGCCGAGCATGCTCTATCGCTCCACAGACGATGGCGCCACCTGGCAGCCGTCACCAGCCCTGGCCGAGTTGCCCAGCGCCCCGACCTGGTCCTTCCCGCCACGGCCCTACACCCACCATGCGCGCTGGATCGCCCTGCACCCTACGGACCCGCGCACCATTTACGTTGGGATCGAGCTGGGCGGGGTGATGACCACGCGCGACGGCGGCCTCACCTGGGAGGACCGCAAACCGGGTGCGCAGCCCGACGCGCATGCCCTGGCGACGCACCCGCTGGCGCCAGAACGCGTCTACGAGGCGGCCGGCGGCGGGGTCGCACTCTCCGGGGACGCGGGGATGACGTGGCGTGGTGTCGATCAGGGGATGGACCGCCACTACACCTGGGCCGTGGCGGTGGATGCCGCTGACCCGGATCTCTGGTACATCTCGGCCAGCCCTGGCCCCTCCCTGGCCCACCGGCCGGGTGGCGACGCCCAGGCCGTGATCTACCGCAAACGGGGAGATGCCTCCTGGCAGGCGCTGGGCGGGGAGGGGAGCGGCCTGGCGCGCCCGCTGCGGGCGATGCCCTACGCCCTGCTGGCCCCGCGTGACCGCCCGCGGACCCTCATCGCGGGGCTGAAGAATGGCGACCTGCTCCTGACCGAAGACGCGGGCGAGACCTGGCGCACGCTGTCGACTGGCCTCCCCAGCATCCTGGCCCTGAGCGAGAGCGCGGCGTGAACCTGGGCTCTGGTGAGGGGTAAATGAACGCCTGTTTGCGCCCGGGATTGACCTGTCATTCGGAATCCCCGTAGAAAACCCCGTAATGCCTGGGCGTCACTACCGGGGACGCAGGCGGGTGCTCCCGATAAGGTAGTCCTTGCTGCTGGATGGCAGTGAGAACTCACTGTAACTGGGGGCATCAATGGACGACACGCACTTCGCTGCCCTGTGCCGGGCTGTGGGCTCGGCAACTACGCGCCGTGGGATCGTGCGCGCCCTGGCCGGCGTGTCCCTGACAAGCGCTGGTGCTCGCATGGCGGGCGAGGTCGCGGCCCGATCTCCACGAGATAGGCGCCATCAGCGCGATGAGCACGAGGCCGTCAATGGGGAGCACTTCCGGCACAAGAAGGCGTTCTACTGCCTCAACGGCGAGACCATCCGCCGCTATCGGCGCAAGCAGCAAAAACTGCTGGCCATGGGCGCCACCGTCGGCAAGTGCGGGAATGTCCCGTGTGTGCCTGCAACCTGCGCCAGCCTGGGCAATGTCTGCGGCGCCCAAACCGATGGCTGTGGCGGCACGCTCACCTGCCTCTGCGGTGTCACCGCCACGCCGTCCTGTGCCAACGGCATCTGTGCCACCTGTGCAGCGACCTGCGGCGAGACCTGTGCCACGTGCTTCAACCTGGTCGATGGCTCGACCATGTGTGGCGGTGGCAACACGGTGATCGACTGCGGCCAACTCTGTCGTTCCAATGCCGAATGTTCAGCGGGGTTGTTTTGCGTCAGCACCGGGACCGACAGGGAAACGGGTGATACGACCCGGTTGCCAGCGAGCTGCGATGGGTCAACCTCACCGGGGGTTTGTGTCAGGTTTGGCGCGTGCCGATAAGCGTGGCGGCCTGAACCGGATCCACAGCGCGGTTTCAGCCTGTCCGCGCACCAGCGGTGCTGCACGGTGCAGGCATGAACCGTCGAGCAAGCGGCGCGCACACCGGGTGCGGGCGAATGGGAGGCGTATCCGCTAGCTCGTGCTGCCTGCACCAGGCGCCGCCGTCCGGGTGGCGCCAATACTGGCGACCACGACGAGGCCGATGGCAACCGCCTCACGGACCCCGAGCGTCTCGCCCAGGACGACCAGTCCCACGAGCGCCGCGATTGCCGGCTCCAGGCTCATCAGTACGCCGAAGACGCGGACCGGCATGCGGCGCAACGCCTCCAGCTCCAGCGAAAAGGGGATCACGGAGGAGAGCATCGCCACCGCGAGCGCCGTCAAGAGCACCCCCGGGTCGGCGGCCACACGTTCGCCCGCGGCAACCCCGAAGGGAAGGGTGACCACGGCAGTGACCGCCATCGCCATTGCCAGGCCAGCACCGCCCGGGATCGTGCGCCCGATGCGCGCGCTCAGCAGGATGTAGGCGGCCCAGAAGGCCCCACCCAGGAGGGCGAGACCCGCCCCGAGGGGATCGACGGCGCCGCCAATCGGGCTCAGCACGAGGATGCCCACTGTGGCCAGGACACCCCAGAGCAGATCGAGCCGCCGCCGGGAGGCGGCCAGGGCGAGACCGAGCGGGCCGGCGAACTCCAGGGTCATGGCCACCCCGAGCGGGATACGCGCCAGCGCCGAGTAGAAGCTGAGGCTCAGCCCCGCCAGGGTCAGGCCCAACGCCAGCGCGGCAAGCAGATCGGCCCGGGGACGGCCGCGCAGGTGAGGGCGCCAGACCAGGAGCAGCACGATCGCCGCGAAGGCGCTGCGCAGGGAGACGGTGGCCAGGGGCCCGAGCGAGGCGAACAGGAACTTGGCGAGCGACGCGCCGAGTTGGGCCGAGACAATCGCGGCCACCACGTGGGCAGCTGGCGGTATCGCACCGGCCGCCAGGGTGACAGCCTCAGCCATGCGCCAGCTTGATGTCGCGCCGGACGTGTTCTCCGCCACGCTCTCACCTCCACGTGATGCCCGGCGCCATCGCCGGTCCGCAGGCTACTGGCGAGCCGGTGCCGCGGATAGCCCCCCGGCTGCGCGCAGTCAGCCTGCCCCTGGCTGACCGTCGTCATATGAACGGAGCCGATGCTGGCGCGTGAGGTCCTGGGGCGCCCAGGCCAGCACATGAAGGCAGAGGCCCACCGGCTCAGGGTGCACCCGGGCGCGGGACAGCGCAACCCCGTCCCGCCAGCCTGCTTAATGGGAGTTCTCCTGAACGCGCTCCGGGATCAGGTCCATGCCGCACTGGCGTTACACCGCTCCTGCATCTGGAGAAACCCGCGCCTTGCGCGTGAACGTGAGGTGCGTCACGCCGCTCGGGGCAGAGACGGCCTCGATGGCGTAGCGCGCCTCGAGCCCTTCCAGGCCGTCCCAGAGGCGAACCCCACGCCCCAGCACGATCGGCACCTGCACCAGGTGCAGCACATCGATGAGATCGGCGGCTAGAAAATCCCGCACCGTTGCCGGTCCGCCCCCGACCCGCACGTCACGGCCAGCCGCAGCTTCCCGGGCCAGTTCCAGCGCCTCCTGGGGGCTGGCATCGACGAAGTGGAAGACCGTGCCGCCCTCCATCTCGATGGATGGCCGCGGGTGGTGGGTGAGTACGAAGACGGGCGTGTGGAAGGGCGGGTTCGGCCCCCACCAGCCGCGCCATTCCTCCTCGGTGCCCACGCCAGTCCAGGGTCCGGCCTGCGGTGGTCCGAACTTGCCGCGACCCATGATCTCGGCGCCGATGTTGACCTCATGCCGGGCGGCGAAAACGTGGTCGATCCCGATACTGCCGCCGGGCTCGCCGACCATGTCGTGCCAGAAGCGGGTCGCGAACATCCACTCGTGCAGCCGCTCCCCGGCGTGCCCGAACGGCGACTCCAGCGTCAGCCCCTCGCCGGTGCCGAATCCATCCAGGGAGATCGCGAAATTGTGGACGTGGACCTGGGACATTTCCGCCTCCTGCGTGAGCCGTGGCCGATGAACACCTCTCACCTGATGGTCGGCTCAATCGTCCGGAATTCGATAAGGTGCATCCTCCAGCGATACGGCGCCATTTTCACGGAGCGGCGGTGATGGTCGCACCTGGCAGCAGGGAAGTGAGCGACCGCGACGTGGCGACTGAGGCGGGCACACTCATGCAGGTGCTCCGGGCGGACCGGAGGCGCGACAGCCGCCGCGGCGCTGACGCCACCGCGAGCTGTCTGGTCACAAGGTCCTGCAAACAACCCGCCCCCGACGTTAGAGACGGATTTCCGTGATGACCAGGTTGGGCAGGCAGTGTCCCCAGTCGAGAGGTGCCGCGGTCCTACCAGCCCGGCATCCCGGGCCCGGATGATGGCTTCTGCCCGGTCGGCAACCTGGAGTTTGCTGAAGATGTTGCTGACGTGGTTGGCGGCTCCCGTCTTCTGGCTCAGGAAAGAGCTCGGCCGCGATCTCGGCGTTGCGCGTCCTCGAGCCATGTGTCCCAGGATTTCGCGCTCGCGTTCGGTCAGTGTCGGGAAGATCTTGTGGTGGCGCACTACCCGTGGTCCGGCGAAGTAGGCCAGCACGCGGGTTGCCACGGCCGGACCAAAGATCGCCTCGCCGTGGCGACCGCGCGGATCGCGCGGATGATCTCGTCCTCGTCGGTGTCCTTGAGGAGGTGTAGTCCACGAGCGCCTGCGCGCAGCGCGGCGAAGACGGAGTCATCATCCTCGAAGAGCGTCACGACCAGCACGTTCGACGATGGACTGGCGGCGACAATCTCGCGCGTGGCCTCGATGCCGCTGCCGCCGGGCATCTGGAGGTCCATCAGCACCACATCTGGCTGTAGATCGATGCAGCGCTTCAACCGCGGCGGCCTGGCCGGTCGCGGCTTCTCCAACCACCAGGAAATCGGGCAATGGCCTCGAGCAAGATCCGCAGTCCTTTGCGGAAGAGCGGATGGTCGTCAGCGATCACGACGCGGATCGGTTCAGGTCCCATCAGCGGTCAGTTGTCGTCTGCTGGGAGCGGTAAGACTGCCAGCACCCGGGTGCCGGGTCCATCAGCGCCTCATGATCTGGAAATGCCCTCCCAACTCTTCGGCGCGTTCCCGCATGGAAGAGAGTCCCACGCCAAGCCCGCGGGTGCGATCGATGCCGGCGCCATCATCTTCGATGATCAACGTCAGTTCGCCAGCGATTTCGATGGTCACGCGGCAGCTACGAGCGGCGGCGTGCGTCGCGACGTTGGCGATCGCCTCCTCCACGATACGAAAGGCAGCGACCTCGACCGCGGCCGGCAACGGCGGCATGTCCGCCGGAGCTGACCACGGAGATGGCCAGGTGGGAATCGTTGTTCCCGACTCCCGCGGCCGTCTCGGCGAAGCCCCCCGTTTCATACTGGGACGCTCGTTGCCGCAGTGCGCCAACGAGTCCCAGTTCGTCGAGAGCTGGCGGACGCAGGCCATGTACCAGGCGTCGAATATCCGACACCGCCGATCGCAACTCTGAGCGAAGTTCAGCGGCATACGCTGCAGCCGCCGGATCGTCGGCAATCATCGTCCGCAGCGCGCCGGCTTGCATCGCCAGCGCGGCGAGTTGTGCGCCGAGGCCACGCAACTTCGGCGCAGTCGCCGTCGCTCTTCCTCCCGGGCGGAGACGATGCGTTGGCGGGAGTGTTGCACTCGGCGGTGAGTTGCACGGCATGGGCGGCAACACCGATCTGGCGCGCCAGGTCCGCCAGGAGCCGGCGGTCCGCCTGGCCGAATGTCTCGCCGGGGCCGCGGGGGCCACGAGTAATTCGCCCATCGGCGCCTGCTGGTAGACCAGCGGCAAGTGCAGGACACCGGCAACCGGGGAGCCCGCCGACACGGCGGGCACGCGCGCGGCGCCGGCGTCGAGCACGATGGCCACGTAGGGCAGGCGAAGCGTCTCCTGCATCGTCCGCACGATGGTCGGCAGGATCTCCTCTGGCAACAGCGCGCTCTCCAGCCGCTGTCCAAGTCGTGAGAGCACCGCATATGGGTCATCACGTTCGCCGTAGAGCAACCGGTTGACCGTGCGTTGCACGCGGTCACGCAGGGGCTGAAACGCGACGGCAACGACGCCGGCCGCCACAAGCGACACGACTCCGCCTTCTGTGCGGAAGAGCACGCCTGCGCCAGCGACGAGCAGAACATAGCCACTGGCGACGAAGAGCGTGAGTGCGCTGTAGACCAGCGTGCGATTGATGACGAGGTCGATGTCAAACAAGCCCTGGCGCAGGATGGCGATACCGGCAGCCACGGGTATGCCGCACAGCGCCATGCCCCAGGGAATCCCGTACCACCACACGCGCTCGGCCAGGCTGGAGAGTTGCAGGGCCAGATGGCCAAGAAAAGCTCCAGCAACAATGGCCGTGGCGAAGGTAATCCACTTCAACTGTTCACGCTCGGGCCCCCGCGCCTGCCGGAGGCGCAATACCATCGACATCGAGGCCGCGACGGCGCTGGCGAAGGTCAGGGGAAAGCCGAGGAGGGCAAAGCTCATAACGAGCGATTCCGGCAAGATGCCGTACGGATTGGGGAAGCCGCCGATTCCGTCGTCGAGCGCCCCTGGCGCAAACGCAAAGGTCAGCGCCACGAGTCCGATCCCCACTGCTCCCGTCCAGCCAACCAGGCGCCAGGGTGGTCGCAGGGGGCGGCTGTTGGGGAAAAGGAGCGGCACGTAGATGAGGATCAGCCCAAGTGCCGGAAAGAACGCCCATGACTGAAACCAGTTGACTGCCTCGGCGCCCGCCAGCGCTCCCGGACGCGCCTTGAGCCCATACCCGGCGTACGCCGTGGCAAAGAGGACCAGTGCCCAGAGCATCCCCAGGGCACAGAAGAGCCATCCCACGGCGTTGCGTGGCTGGCGCGCCGCAACCAGGGCGCCCACGACCGGATACGCCAGGAAGAGGAGAGGCCACGTCGAGAACCACCAGGACTCCTGGCCGGTTCGCTCGTAACCCGGTGTCAGCCAGGCCATCACCATCAGGGTGTAGGTGGCTGCCATGATGGCGAGGTATCCGCCGAGCAGTGCTACTGGCAGCGGATGTGAGCGCAAAGCCTTCACGAAGCACCTCTCGCAGGCATCATACTGCCGGATCGGATGGACCGATCACATCCCGGCAGCCCCGGGGCCATTTAGCGAACCGTGAAGACCTTGACCATCCCTTCCATCGCGTGGGGCCGGTACCCCTCACCCGGCATCGGGGACATGCAGACGGCAGCATAGGACCCTGCGCCCAGGTCAAATTGTTGCCAACTGGTGACTCCTGCCGCAGCGATGCCCTGGCCGGCGACCGGGGTGAACTGGCTGGGATCACCTTGTTCCATGAGATCAGTGATGGCCTGGAGGACATCCGCCTCGGTCGTCCCTTCCGCAACGGGCAGCACGGCGAGTTCGTGCTCCAGGGCGCCGTGGTTCGTGATTTTCCACGTGCGGGGCCCGGATGGGATTGGGTGATCCAGGCCCGTGAACGCCATCTCGCGGAGTTCCACCTGGACGTCAGCGGCAGGTTCACCTCCGGCAGCGGGCGCCTCTCCCTCGTTGACCACCCAGACCGCCGGCTCGCGCCCGCCGTTCGGGTCGACCAGCAGCCAGCGGCCAGCGGTCAGGTCAATCACCCCTTGTGCCTGACCGCCAGGTGCCGGCCAGTCGGGATTCCCGAGGGAGGGAAGTTTCGTCAGGTCGAACCATGCCGGTTCCCCCTCGGCCGAGCTCATGTCGGTCTCAAGTTGCGCATCGCTGATTGCCTCTGGGATGCGCACCGCGAAGAAGTGCAGTGGCAGCGTGCCGCGATTCTCCACCGTCAATAGCGTGCGTCCCGCCACCGAGCCGGTTGGAGGGGTGAATCCCTGGTCGTCGACGACGAGCACGGCGTCGGGCTCGCTGGGGTTTGCCAGGGCGGCGGCTGGTGTCGCCTCCTGCGCGTGGATCGTCTGTCGCCCGAAGGCATTGGCACCGACGACAAGCATCGTCGCGGCGGCTTGGCAAAGGAATGAAAGGCGGTTCATGACATCCTCTCCTGTTCGGGCTGTCGCCCCGGTTCCTGCTCTGTCCGCTGTCGCCGGCGAGCATGAGCCCAGCCTATGAGCCGGGAATTCCCGAGAGGAAGGGAGCAGATTCCCGATTGTGCCGGGAAGCGTGTCCCGGATCGCTCTTGAGATGCGTTGTTGAGTTCGCGTGTGCTCGGGGACGCGCTGGTTCAGACGGGCGCTGCTGCGGAGGACCGATACCCGACAGGAGCCCGATGCGCATCGTCACGATCACCGGGACCCGACGCGACGCTGCGTTCGTCGTGCACATGACGGCGTCATGATGCCGGACGGTGGTGTTGCGCTTGCTGGCACCGCGGAGCTCCGCCGTGGCGGCTTCCTTCACCGGTGAGTCCACGCGGCCCTCTCGATCCGCCATGGGACGGACCGGGAGTGGCAAGCCTGGGCGTGCCTGATCCTCCGGGCGAGCCTGCGGCCAGGCGTGGCTGGCCCGCGCCGAGTTGGCCATGCCAGCAAGGGGCGGAGTGCCGGCGCACCCGCACCGCTTCTTGCCGTGGCGGATCGAGCGTGTCGCGCTGACTGCCGCAAGCATGGCAGAGCTTGTTACCATCCGTCGCGCGAACTGAGGCATGCACGGGAGAGTCGAGATGGACGAACGACGATTGCATGAGGCGCCGTACGAGTTGTTGCAGCACGATCACTACACCGCGGAAGAGGCCGCAGAGGCGCTCCTGATTGGTGTCGAGCGAGTACGCCACGCGGTCTTCACGGGCGAGCTACCCGCCCACGTCGTCGGTCACGAGATCATCTCTATCAACCGCGAGGACATCGTGGCCTGGCTCCGGGCTAACGCGGACGCATCCCGGGGGGGCTGATCCCGAGCCGGGCACCTGATTCACACGTAACGAGGGCGCGCCCTCACCCCGGCTCTGGTGCGCCCGCGCAGCGTCGGTTAACGGCCCGGAGCTGCCCCGACCACACCACCTGATCCCGGAGCCAAGCCTCCGATGAACTGGCCTGCAGTCTCCGCCCAGGGCATGGCGGGTCGTGCCTCCGGCACCCACCTGTCAGACGAGCAAAGGGTGCAGGTTGCAGAGCACGGGAATGGCGTGGGGACCTGATCGTGACAGCGGCGTGTCCGTACAGTTCAGGCGTCCTTCGGCTGTACCCGAACAAGCAGAATCCCCAGGTATCGATTACCCGATACCTGGGGTGAAAACAGGGAGTGGAGAGGGAAGCGGCTAGAGGTCGTCCGGCACCGCTTGGCAGGTGTAGGTGTTCCCGGTCGGGGTGCAGGCAAAGCCCACCGCACAGAAGGGGAACGTATCATCCCCATCCCCATTCGGTGCGCCACAGACGGCTCCCTGGCCCCCCGAGCAGTACTCATCAGAGTTACTGCCGTTGACCGGTACTTCGCAGATGTAGCCCTTGGTGCACTGGTTGTCGTTCTGGCAGCGCTGCCCGGGCTGCAGGCCCTTGCCCTTCCCCTTGCCCTTGCCGCGCTTGCGGCGCTTGGCGGCGGTGTCTTCCGCGTGGAGGAGAACCCCACCAGCGACGAGGGTGGCCGCACCAGCCACCAGCCCACGCAGGGCCGAGCGGCGGGTGGAGGAGGCGGAGACGGTGCAGGTGAGGGTGTCGAAGGTCGTGGTGTCCATTGAGGTGGTCTCCATTGCTTGGTGTGGTCGGCGCCAGGTCGTTCCTGTGCTGCACCTATTTCACCAGCAGAGCACCCTCACGTCGGCCAGCGCCCGGACAGGGAAGGTGTCAAATCGAGAACACGCAGCGCCAGCGCAGCGACCGTCCTCATCGGTGTCGCACGAAACACGGGCTGCGCATCACGCGATGCTGACCCCGTGTCGCCAGGGCTGGAGACTGGTTCCCCTTCAGGACACCCTGTCGTTACCCGTCCTCGCCAGGCAATTCCTCCTCAGCGGTAATGGCTGGATCGATTTGGCGCGCGGCGCGTAGGCCTGATTCGAGGGCACCCTCAACCCACCCGCTCTTCATGGTGGTGAAGTCCCCGGCGAAATACAGCCGGTCTTCCGGCCGGGTCCATTCGGCGATCATCCACCCGCCGTCGACGGGTGGGCCGCCAAACGAGGCACGGATCCAGGGCTGCTCCGGCCAGGCAAAGTCCTGTACGGTCACCACCTCGTCGAAGAGATCCGGCATGTCCGCCCGGAAGGCATCGACGACCTGCTGGGCACGCGTGGCCACAGGGTTGCTCAGCACCCGTTTCGCGTTATCGCCGTTGAGATAGAAGAAGACATTGCCGTAGCCGCCCGGCCCATCGCCGGTGATATCGATCACCCGCTCCCAGGAACGATCCCCGCCGGCCATGGGCCACCCGTGCACGCCGTGATCCAGCCAGGCGGGGGTGCGGGTCTGCACGATCACCTTGACCGTGTTGTCCCACTCCATCTCGGCAAACATGCGCTGCTTGCCGGCGGTCCAGGCAGGCCGCACCTCGATCTCTTGCAGCACCGTGAACGGAATGGTGCAGATCACGGCATCGCCGGTGAACTCGCGTCCATCCGCCACACTCACTCGTACACGCGGTCCCGTCTGGTCAATAACCGTGACGGGGGCATCCAGGACGATGCGGTCCTGGAGGACCGCGGCCATCGCCTGGGGTAGCAGATCATTGCCGCCGCGAATGCGGAACAGGTTTTGATCTCCGAAGTGGTAGGCGAGATCCGGAAGTGCTCCGAGCACGGGTGAGCGACTCGTGAAGGTTCCCCCATGGGCATCGAGCAACGAGAGGAACGCCTCGGATCCTCCCACGCGGCGAATCATTTCCCCGAGAGTCAGGCTATCGAGGCGACGAATCGTGCTCGCATCGGGCCACCCGGGATCGAGCACCGACGCCGAATCCAGCCCGTTCAGGAACAGGTACCGGTTGAGGTTGGACGAGACGGTCAGATTGCGCTCATCCTCATTCAACTGCCAGGGCCAATCCGCCAGATCGGATGCCTGGGCGCTTTCCCCGCCGATCAGGTACCGCGGCAACCCGTCATTCATGCTCATCACAGGCAGCGCGAACGCGCGCAGATAGCGGAGCACCAGCGGCATGTTCGAGCGGAAATGGCCGCCACCCGCCTCGGTGAACTGCCCGCCCTTCAGTGGGACCGACAACAAACGCCCGCCGACCCGGTTCTGGTACTCGATGACCTGGACATCGTGACCGCGCCGGTGCAGCGCCAACGCAGCGGTAAGACCGGACATGCCCGCGCCGAGGACAAGCACCCGGCGTGGTGATACCGCCAACTCGCCCGGTCCCAGTTGCGCGTGAGCACCCCGGGCGCCGAGCAGGCTCACGGCCCCGCCCAGCCCCGCGCGCAGGAGCGCGCGACGCCTCACACCGGGCCAGGGAGCCAGTTCCTGCGTTTCGTCCCTGTCTCCCGCTGACAACGGCGCTCGCAGCATGGGCTTCTTCCCCCGTTACCCGTCCCCCAATCCAGGAGTGCTTTTGTCTCCCAAACACCCCGTGTCGTCAAATCCTGACGTATCAGGCATTACACCGCTGTGGTCGTTCAATGAAACACGCTTGACGCCATGGGAGGGCGGATGCCAGCATTCTCCAAGCGGCCCGCCAACGCATCATGGCTTCTTCATGCGGGACGCAGCCCCGCATCGGCGATGCCTTCCCCGCAGCCGGTAGTGGCTTCTCACCGCAGGACACATCCTTCGTGGCACGCCGCGTCAGACAAACTCCAGTCTTCTACGAGCCCGCGCCAGCACGCTGGCCCTGGGTGCTGCTTGTTGTCCTGGTGCTCGGGATTGCGGCGTACGGCTTCTTCGTGCGGCCCGATCTCCCGCCCTTCAGCAACCTGCGCGAACTGGCAGGCCAGCCCACGCCCAACACGCCCGCCGTCGCCAGCCCGGCGCCTGGGGTTCCGGAGCCAACCGCAGCAACGCAAAACGCGGAACTCGCCGTTGCCTCGCCGCCAGCACCCGACATGAGCGAAGCTGATGTCGCCGCCGCGTGGGTCGACCGCTGGAGCTCCGGGGATTACGCCGGTATGTATCAGCTCACCTCCGGTACGGTGCAGCGCGCTATTCCCCTTGATGACTTCGTGAGCCGCTACCAGGGCATCGCGGAACGTGCGGAACTCTCCGCTGTTCACGCGAGTCTGGCCGGAGATGTCTCCGGACGGCGTGCCCCGGTGTCAGTGACCTTTGAGTCAGGCGTTGTCGGGGAGTTTTCCGAGGAGAATGCGATCCCGCTGGTGCGGGAGGACGCGGGCTGGCGCGTGGCCTGGAGCCCGTCACTCATCTTCTCCGGGCTGGGCAGCGACGGCTGTGTCGATGTGGACCAACTTCCCGCTGGACGCGGCAAGATTCTCGACCGGAATGGCGAACCACTCGCCTATGACGGGACGGTGCAGCGTGTCGGTATCGTCCCCGGGCAGGTGCCGCCTCAGCAGTACGACGCCATCATGACGGAGCTCAGCGATCTGACCGACATGAAGATCGGCGACATCGAAAAACTCTTCGCCAGCGCCGATCCCAACTGGTTTGTCCCCATCAAGGATTTCCCGGATGCGGACCGGGACCGCTTGCTCGATGTGATTTCCCAGTTGCCCGGTATCTCCGTGAAGTCCGCGACAGAGCGGGTCTACCCCCTTGGTGAGAAAGCCGCGCACATTACGGGGTACATCGCCGAGCCGACAGCGGAGCAACTGGAGGCGAACCCGGCCCTTGTCCCCGGGCAGCCGATTGGCCAGGCGGGAATCGAAGCGGGCGCGGACGAAATCCTCTCTGGCGTGCCGGGCGGCCGCCTGATCGTGGTGCAGTGCAGCTCCCGGGTGGAGCGGTCAACGATTGCCAGCCGCACCGCCGTTCCTCCTCGTGACGTGCAGTTGACCATTGACCGCGATTTCCAGGCCGAGGTCTACGACGCTCTCCGCGCCGAGCCGAAGCTGCAGGGTGCGGGTGTGGTGCTCGACCCGCAGGATGGCGAGGTCCTGGCGCTGGCCAGCGTCCCGAGCTACGACCCCAACGGCTTTATCCTCGGCTTCACCGACAAGGATCGTGCCGCGCTGCGCTCC
>JAXLWT010000072.1:0-13313 GCA_046328375.1 Thermomicrobiales bacterium | reverse complement strand
GGACACCTTCCACGTGAGATCCCGTTGAACTGAACGGGGTCCGGCTCCCCTGTCGCCTGTCTCGCGGGAAGCCGAACACAGTTCTCGATACTGCCAACCGTTCGAGACTACTCCTCGGCTAGCAACTCATTCGTCTGCTCGACGGCATCGGCTAATGCCTCTGGTGGCGTGGCTTCACCCAGTAGGACACTGTCCCAGGCATCGGCCATGACGGTATTCTCGATTTCATCCCATGCCGGCACGGTTGCACGCGCACGCCCAACGGCAGATTGGTCGATGAAGACCTTGATCAGTGGATCCTTGGAGGCGTACTCCGTATCCAGGATATCGGCGCGGGCCTGGATGCGGTTGTACTCCTGAAGAACACTCTCCTGCTCCCTGGCGGTGAGCCATTCAATGAATTTCCATGCCTCATCAGGGTTCGGCGCGGTCGTGGGGATACCGAGGTTGAATCCGCCGATCACCGTCGCGGACTCCTTGCCCTTGGGGAGAGGCGCCACCGAGAACTGCAAATCCGGGTTCCCGTCCTTGAAGGCCCCAATTGCCCAATCGCCGGCCATCACCATCGCCGCCCGCTCCTGGATGAATGGCGCGAACACCTGATCCCAGGATTCGCTCGCGCTCTTGACATCCTCTGGGACGATCTTGTGCGTCAGGTAAAGGTCGCTATAGAACTGCCAGGCTTCCTGACCCGCTTCGCTTCCGAACTCCGCTTGCTTGCCATCGTCGCTGATGAGCGTGGCCCCATTCTGCCAGGCAAAGGGCCAGAACTGGAAAGATCCGAACCCTCCGCCACCGAGCATCAGTCCGTAGGTGTCTCCTGAAGTTAGCTTGGTGCCCTTCTCGACCAGTTCATCCCACGTTGCGGGAGGGCCGTCGATGCCAGCGGCGTCGAAGAGTTTCGTGTTGTAGAAAAGCGCGACGTTATTGGTGTACCAGGGCACGGCATACTGCACGTCCAGGTACTTGCCTGTCCCTACTGGCCCCTCAAAAAATTGGTCGGCAATCGGGGCAAATCGCTCCGTGATATCCGTCAGGATCTGAGCCGCTCCCAGCGTCGCGTTCCAGGCGCTATCGACTGAGACGACGTCTGGTCCGCCTCCGCCTCTCACAGTTGTAATCAGCTTGTTGAGAAGATCGGACGGCGCGGTGGATTCAATCGCGACCTCGACCCCGTTCGATTCCTGGTATTGCTTGGCGGCGGCATAAAGCGGAGCGTTCTCGTCGGGCGTAAACGGACTGATCACCCAGAACGTGATCTTTCCGCCGTCCTGAGCTCGAACAGGTTGAGGTGAGCCTATCCCCGATCCACCAATAGCGGTGAGGGCCGCTCCCGCTCCGATGATTTGGAGGAGGGATCGCCGGGAGAGCCCCGATGCGTGTCGTTCCATCTCGCAAACTCCGTCGTTATTGCGTTCCGGTGATGGCTGAATCTGTCGATTGTCGACAGACCTGCAATTCTACGCAGGCTCTGCCCGTCGTCAATGCCGTTTTGTAGCTCGCTTAGCTCTGCACTGGGCTGCCTGAAGACGAGTCTTCAGGCCGAGGAAAAATGACGTCGATGCTGTGGCCTTCCACTGAGTCTGAGCGGCCATCGGCCTCCGGCAGCAATTGGCGGAGTTGTTCAGCGCTGTTCAGAATGTTGAATTGCAAGTACATGGTGGCAAGGTCGCAGCGTCCCTCAGCCAGGGCGTCGACGATCAGGCGGTGATTGCGACCCCAGTGGTCGATGTCCCGCTCCAGTGACTGGATCCGCGGCAGGTAGATTTCCCAATAGTGATTTGCGATCCCGCGCCATGACTGGAGCAGCGTTCGGTTCCCGGGAAGGCTGACGAGCGCCTCGTGGAATCGGTAGTCGGCTTCGCCTATGGTGGCGTGCTGGCGTCGCTGTGCTGCGTCCTCCATCTCGTATGTGGCAACACGGAGAGGCTCCAGCGACCCCGGATTCAAGGCAGGTGCAGCCTGCGAGATCGCGAAGCACTCCAGAACATTGCGCACGCTGGCGAGTTCACCGATAGCGCGGCTGCTAAAGACATCGGCAACGAAGGCACCGCGGTTCGGGTATCGCTCGGCGAGGCCCTCCTTTTCCAGTTGGGCAATTGCTTCCCTCACGGGCGAGCGACTCACGTGCATGGACCGCGAGATTTCGTTTTCACTTAGCCTTGTCCCTGCAGCAAGCCGCCCGTCAAGAATCGCCCGGCGCAAGGCGGGCAAGACGCTGTCCCGGAGAGAAGTAGCTGGTACGGGCTGGAGTGTGTCCACGGGCCACCCTGTTGATTGTCGACATTCTGCAGAATCACTCTACGGCTCGCAGCCGTCCGACGTCAACGTCCGGAGTGTTCAGCCAAGCGGCGAATTGACACGTTCCGCGTCCACTTCTTATGCTTGAGGCAACAAACCGAGATCAGGCTGTGAGCGGGACGAGTAGCGGACGGCACACCGACAGCAAAGCCGGCAAATGCTGAGAGCCGGTGCGGATAAGACCCAGGCGAAAACCACCCGTGAGCCGGCCACCGAACCCAAAAAGGGGAGGCTGGCCCGGGAGACCCCGTTAGCGGTCGCTTCGAGCAGGTGCACCGCGCCTGAAATGAGGGTGGAACCACGTCGGCCCGGCGTCCCTTTCTGGGATGCCGGGCCGCTTTTTGTCTGTGCTGCCAGATGCGTCAGGTGCTGGAACGCTGCGCAGGTGGCAGGAGGTACGGTGCGATGTCACACGAAAACGATGAACTAGCGCACGCCGATATTGCGGTCGAACTGGCGGATGCGAAAGCCTACGAGCTGGCGAGAATGCGCCACTCCGCAGCTCACCTGATGGCCGAAGCGGTCCAGGAGATGTTCCCTGACGCGCGTTTCGGCATTGGCCCGGCGATCCAGGAAGGCTTCTACTACGACTTCCAGTTGCCGCGATCGCTGACGCCGGAAGACCTGGCGGAAATCGAGCAGCGCATGGCCGCGAACCGTGACAAGGCAGAGCGCTTCGAGCGAGAAGTGGTGTCGCGGGACGAGGCGCTGCAGATCTTTGCCGAGAACCCGTTCAAGGTCGAGCTGATTGAGCAGCTTCCTGTGGACGAGATCATCACCACGTATCAGCAGGGGCACTTCCTCGATCTCTGCCGCGGACCACACGTGGAGAGCACGCGGGAAATTGGGCCCTTCAAGCTGCTATCCGTTGCCGGCGCCTACTGGCGTGGCGACGAGAAGCGCCCGATGCTGCAGCGAATCTACGGCACGGCGTTCCCGACGCAGGACGAGCTTGACGCGCACCTGCACCGCCTGGAGGAGGCACAGAAGCGGGATCACCGCCGTCTGGGCCGTGAACTCGATCTTTTCTCGGTGAACGAGGAGATTGGCCCGGGCCTGATCCTTTGGCACCCGAACGGTGCCATGGTGCGCTACCTGGTCGAGCAGTTCGAGCAAAAGGAGCAGTTGGCGCGGGGGTACGATCTGGTCTACACGCCGCACATCGCCTCGGAGAAGATCTACCAGACGTCAGGTCACCTCGAGACCTACCGTGAAAACATGTACTCCCCGATGAGCATCGAGGAGGTCGACTATTACCTGAAGCCGATGAACTGCCCGGGTCACATCATGATCTACAAGAGCCGGGTGCACTCGTACCGTGATCTCCCGATCAGGTTGGCGGAGCTGGGAACGGTCTATCGCTACGAGCGGTCAGGCACGCTGCACGGCATGCTGCGCGTGCGAGGTTTCACGCAGGACGACTCTCACATTTTCTGCACGCCGGACCAGGTCATCGATGAAGTCGGCGGCGTCATCGATCTTGCCATGCACATGGCGAAAATCTTTGGCTACGAGTTCCAGGCCTACCTCGCCACGCGCCCGGAGAAGGCGATTGGCAGCGAGGAGGTCTGGGAACAGGCCATGAGCGATCTCAAGCGCGCCATGGAACACCGTGGCCTGACTTACAAGATCGATGAGGGTGGTGGAGCATTCTACGGCCCCAAGATCGACATCAAGTGGGTCGACGCCCTGGGGCGGGAGTGGACGGGTCCCACGATCCAGGTGGACTTCAACCTGCCGGAACGCTTTGACGTGAACTACATCGCGGAGGATGGTGAGCGCCACCGTGCGGTGATGATCCACCGCACGCTCCTGGGTTCGATGGAGCGCTTTGTCGGTGGCCTGGTGGAGCACTACGCCGGCGCGTTCCCGGCCTGGTTGGCCCCGACGCAAGCCATGATCATCCCGATCACGGACGATCAGGTCTCGTATGCACAGGAGGTCGAGCGCACGCTGCGTGACGCTGGGCTGCGCGTGAGCGTGAATGACCGGCGCGACCGCATGCAGGCCAAGATCCGCGAGGCACAACTCCAGAAGATTCCCTACATGCTGGTGATCGGGAAGCGGGAAGCGGCGGATGGAGCCGTCGCGGTACGCCTGCGCAATGGCCGGGACCTGGGCGCGATGCCGGTTGGGGAGTTCCTGGAACTGGTGCTCCCGCGGATCAATGACCGCTCGCTCTACCTGGATGACGCCGAAGAAGCTGAGGCCCGTGAAGCCGAGCTGGCAGCCAGCCGGTAGCTCAACGCGAAACAGTTCTGGTTGCAATCAGGCTCCGGCGATGTCGCCGGAGCCTCGTTGCGTGGTCGTCAGGCAAGCCCGTACCGGTACACGTACGCGAGCACGACAACCGCGATGAAGGCGGGATAGAAGAGGTGCGAGAAGAGATCCAGCCGGCGCAACTCCTGATATCGCCCCTGCTCGTAGAGCCAGTCTCCGATCAGGCCGATGATGATGCAGATCGCCGAGAGGAGGATAAAGGCATAGAAGCCCCACTCGATGGCGACCGTGTAACCGATTTGTGGCAGGACGCTCGTGACGCTCGTGAGCAGCACGGCGGCCGTAAGAATGGCACTGACCGCAAAAGCCACCCGCTCCCCCGTCTGGCTGTGGGGAAAGAACAGCGAGACGTAGGTGATTGCCGCAAGCAACCCCAGCGGTAGCAGATTCTTCAGCAGGAACCCGCCCAGATCACGGGTGATCGTGACGTCCGCCGTAAAGACCGAGAACTCGACGCCACTGGCGCCGACGCTGGCTTCGGGATCACCGAGGAGGGCGGTTGTCCCAACGGTGTCCTGGTAAATCTGGAAGTCGATCGGTTCCCAGCTCGGGATGGCATTGATCGATTCCGCGGCGTTCGCCCCGCTGCGCAGCCGCTCCTCCACGGGAAGGTCGAGGAACGGCGGGTCCACCGCGTAGACCAGCTTCGAGGATGGCAAGGTACTGTTCTGGAAGCTGATGACCAACTGCTGCTGGTCAAAGGGGAAGTCGCGAAACTCGAGCGGCGCCTTGAATCGGCCCTGCACCCGGTAAAGCTCGTAGGTCTGGCTGTCCGTCTCGACGTGGCGTATCGGATCGCCGAGGTTGGTTTCTGGATCGACCGCGTTCACGAAGGTAATGTCCGTCGCATCCTGGTCCCCGGTGAAATTGAACCAGGCGAAAAAGTCCGCGTAAAAACTGGGATTGGTGGTGTCTAGTTCGCCTATCTCGTTGATATTGATCCCGGAAAAGACAATTCGCTGTCGCTCCAGGGTCCGGCCGTCAAACAAGAACGCGGCTCCGGACTGGAGGTCTTCGTCACGCGAAATGCTGGCCGACGCGGAGTAAGGGCGCAGTTGTTCGAAGGCAGACGCGTAGCTGTCACCGGTGGCGATCCCGAAGACCGCGTACCGGGGCATGGTGCGCGTCTTATCGAAGTAGATCGGGCCTAGGAGTCCAGCTTCGGCCGTCTCCGGCCCATTCATGGCGTTCAGCGCATCTCGCGTTGCCTGGCGCTCTGCCTGCCGAGCACCCGCGTCGCCACTGACACGGGCTTGCTCCATCGCTGCCGCGGCCGCAATCGCGGCGTCATATGTCGTAGCGCCACGCCACGTGGGGTCCTCGTCATAGGCGGCGCGGTAGGCGCGAAACCAGCGCAGGCTATCGCTGGTGAGGCTATCCATGATCAAGGGAGACGCAGCGTACATCCCGTCCGTGATCGTGCCCATGGGCTGATTCGGCGCCAGAGCCGCCACGTTGGTCAGGAAACGGTTTGAACCAACAGCGTCACTGCCGACGACCGGCGTTTCCACCCCTGCCTCGCGCATCGCCTTCAGCAACTGGGCGGAGGGGTCGGCCTGGAGCGCGAGAACCACGACGCCCGGCTGCTGCATCGCCTGCAGTGCGGCGATGGTCTCGGCCACTGATTGCGGAATCTCATCTGTCGCCGTCGCGAACGGAACCTGCGAGACCTGTTCGGGGTTGTCGGAAAATGCCTCGACAATCCCGGTGGCCAGCGACATGCCGAAGTCGTCGTCGCCAGCAACCACCGTGACACGGTCGTGGTGAAGGATGACCTGGAGATAGGCGGCGATCAGGAATCCCTGCGTGCTGTTGCTGAAAACGGACCGGAAGAACCAGGGGCTTTGCGTGACATTGTCCGCCGTCGCCGTGCTGGTAATCGCGGGCAGCCCGGCAGCTTCGTACACCGGTGAAGCGGCCACGGAGGTGGTGCTGGTGCTGTGACCGATCACCAGCATCGCCCGGCCATCATCGACGATTTCCTGGGCAACACGTTTGGCTATCTCCGCGTCATTCTGGTCGTCGTACACAAGCAGCTCGACCGGGTGTCCGCCGATGCCTCCCGCGGCATTCAGGCGATCGAAGTAGAGCCGCGCGCTTTGGACGGTTTCCTTCCCGGACGCAGCACCGCTGCCGCTCATCCCACCGGCGACGGCCACGTAGAGAGGAGTTCCTGGTTGCTCGCGCCGCAGGAACAGGACGGCGGCAATGGCCAGTGCAACCATGACAAGCGCGAGCATTCCGATGCCCCAACGACGGCGGGGGCTTCGCAGGTGCTGACTATCCTCCAGAGGAAGCGGAACTGACGGGGGCAGGGGAGGACCGCCAATTTCCTCCAGTTCTTCGGGTACGCGTGCCTCCACGTTCTGGTAGCGGGGCAACTCGGCTCGTGCGTTTGAGTCAGGGTTGGCAACCAGCGCTTGCTGAAGCGCGAACTTGCGCTCCCCGGGCTCTTCCGCAATATGCGCGAACCACAGCCAGGCAGGTTCATAGCGTGGATCGACATCGAGCGCTTGCGACAGAAGACGCCGGGCGTCGTCGATGCCGCCATCCTCGATGCGCTCCAGGGCAAGCCGGGTCAGGGAAGCGGCTGTAGGCGCTTTCTCGGTCATCCGCTGCCAGTGATCCTCTGTAGCTCATGCCACTGCATTGCGCGAAAGTTCGATTGTGGGTGACCGCGCAGTCGAGTGCAACCGGGGTCGGCAGTGACCGGAAGTCCCAGATTTAGCCCAATTTGATGTAGGAACGAAACCCTCTGCGATCCTGTGCGTATCTACTGATACATGCGACAGCCTGCCTGACGCAGGTTGCGGCTGTCGCGCGGGGCGCTGGGCCACAGGCACGGTCCATGCGCAGCGGTAAGGGAGTACTGGGAGCGCCGCCACCGTTACGGCGCAGCACACGGAGGGAGACCCCGCTATGCGGACGGATGTCAACAGCTCGATTCCTGCACGGAAGGCGCCTCGCGGCCTGATCTTCACCAAAATCGCCCTGGGCGCGGCGTTGACGCTGTCCCTGGCTGGTTTCGCTGGGGTGTCGCCGGTCGGCGCGCAGGATGACCAGATCGTCCTTGGCGGCAACGGCGGCTCGACGCTGACTGTCAGCCCCGGTAATGCCAGCGCCCAAAGCGCAGTCGCTTCTGCCGAGGCTGGTCCAGGCTGGGCCGTTACGGAAGCTGCCGCTGCTCGGGCCATGGCCGACAGCGACTGCGGCGCCATGACCGAAGGCTCTAACCCCAATTGGGAAACCACTGCGGTGGCGATGCCCGATATTGGAGCGGAAGTCGATGCTGCGATCGCCAAGGCGAAGGCGACTGCCGAAGAGACTGCCGCGGGAGTTGACGTCGAGTCAGCCGATCTGAAGGCAGAGTTCGAGGATTGCTTCAAGAAGGACAAGAAGGAGCGTGAGGTCGAGCCGCCGGTGGTCGAGGAAGTCCCGGTGGTCGAGGAAGTGCCTGTGGTTGAGGAAGTGCCCTCCACCGGTACTGGCGCTGCCCAGGCTGGCCTGGCTGGCCTGATGGGTGCTGCCGCGGCTGCGGCTGCCCTGGGTGCCGTTGCCATGCGCCGCCGCGAGGATGCGGCTTCGGTCAGCATCCGCTAAGACAGTTTCTCACTCCAAGCGCGAGGGGAACCGCATCGAGGGCCGGTGGCTTGCCACCGGCCCTCGATGTTTGCCACCTTGCGTTGAGAGGCGGCACCGGTGGTCAGGTGTCGCCGGACACCTGACGACTGAATGCGCCTCCAGAGAACTTTTCATTCGAGAGGGGAGGACACGGCCTTTCGAAGGTGTCGACGTTGC
Organism: Thermomicrobiales bacterium; assembly: GCA_046328375.1. Taxonomy (GTDB): domain Bacteria; phylum Chloroflexota; class Chloroflexia; order Thermomicrobiales; family UBA6265; genus JACCXM01. The sequence continues at coordinate 4,934 of JAXLWT010000072.1, read as the reverse complement.
TCATTGTGTCTCGGGATTGGTCGAAGAGTTCGTCGGGATACGGCCATTTCAGACGCTTTTGACCGGCCTGACCGACGGCGTTGGGATTCTGAGAGGACCGCGTCTCCGCCAGCGGCCCTACACGACACGCGGGCGAAGGGCGTCGCCTCAAGAAGGACGTCGCTCAGTCCGCGTCAGGCAGACGCACCGGAGTAGTGCCGGATTCCGACACGCCAGAAGACGCGGGCGACGAGCGGCAGGAAAAGGGCCAGGGCCAGCGCGCCAAGTAACAGGGTTGGCGAGGTGCGACCGGTGAGCCCCTCTGAGGGCACCGTGACCGCGAAACCCACGGGGACGATGAAGGTGAGCACGGAGCGGAGCCAGGGCGGATAGATTCCGATGGGCCAGCGGCCAGCCTCATACATGCTCTGGAAGATGTTGAGGATGTTGTCCAGCTTCACGAACCAGAAGGCGCAGGTAGCCAGGATCACCAGGAAGCTGTAGATGATGACCACGCCGCACATCAGCGCCAGCAGGAAGAGCAGCGCTTCCTCCACCCCGATGCTGGCGCCGAGCCGCACGATGGCGACGACAAGCACGGCCAAACCGACGAAAACATCAATCAGTTTCCAGATTTCCACCTGCCGCATACTGGCGAGTGCCTGCGCATCGACAGGCTTCGTGAGCATGAAGTCAAGCGTTCCCAGACGCACGTCTTCCATGAAGCGGGTCAGGCTTGGCCGCACGATCATCTGCGTCAGCCCCGAGACAATCATGTAGACGCCAACGACTACAAGGAGTTCGGCTGGCAGCCAGCCGGCCAGGGTGTCTGTCTTCGAGAAGATGATGCCCAGGCCGAGCAGGGATGTTGCCAACCCGAAGAAGGATTGCAGCAGTTGCACGCCAAGGTTCGTGCGGTACTGCAGTTCGTTCAGGACACCCAACCGGAGATGGATCCAGAACAGGCGCAGGTAAGTCATCGTCCTAGGCTCCCACGGCAGAGTACTGGCGGATGCCGCGCGCCCAGGTGAACTGGAGCAGGGCATAGGCGGCGACGAGCCAGGCAACTTGCGCGCCGAGTCCGACCAGCACCTGCTGCAACGGGAGATGGCCGAGGAGGACATCCACCGGGAAGCCGAGCATGCGGTAAAAGGGGAGCCAGTGGGCCAGGGTCTGGGCGAACGGTGGCAGCAGCGCCACTGGCGCGGCATAGCCCGAGAGGAATAGAAACGCCACGAACCAGAGTTGATTGATGGCGTTTATCCGTGTGACCCAGAAGGCCAGCGACGCCAGAGTCCACTCCACGGCAAAACGCAGTGCCATTGCCAGGATCAGCGCCGGGATGAAGGCGGCGATGGTTTGGGGCGTGATCGTGAAGTTGGGCCGGTAAATGATGGTTAGCGCGATCACAACTGGCAGCAGGACGAAAAAGGTCAGCAACTTGAACGTCAGGTTGCCGGCGATATGACGGTGGATCGGGTGAACCGGCCGCACCAGGAGCGCGGAGAGATTTCCCTGCCGGATCCAGTACTCCATCTCCCACATGATCCAGGTGAAGCTGGCGTGGTCGACCATCATCGCGATCAGGTAGTAGGCGGCGAAGTCCGCTGCGGTGAAGGCGTCCACCTGGCCACCTTGAGAATTGGCCACCGCCGCCCAGACCGAGAGATAAATCACGGGCTCCAGCATCAGCCCCAGCAGCCAGATGACGAGGGCGCCGCGATACTGGAATTGCTCCGCAATCGTGACCTTGAACTGGGCCCGGTAGAGATGCAGCAGGTCGATCATGCCAGAGCCGGCTCCGGCGTGTTGGCTTCAACGTCCGCCGGCTCCGTGACCTCTTCCCCGGTGTTGAAGACGCGGTCAATGACCTCGTCGATGGGGGGATCGGTCACGGAGAGATCGATGACAGGCAGTTCCGCCAACAGACGCGCCGTGACCGCGGCCGCGTCTCCCTTGGGGACCTGCAAGGTCACCCGCCCGTCCTCGTTCTGGACGACCTCACCGAACCGGTCGAGATTGCTGGCCGGACCGTCCAGATCGACGGTCACCGTCTTGTACGGGGAGAAGCGCTCAACCAGGCCACTCAGTGGACCGTCAAAGAGGAGCACGCCGTGATGAATGACGATCACCCGCTCGGCCAGCGCCTCCACGTCGGCCATGTAGTGGCTTGTCAGGAGCACGGTGGCATTGTGGCGCGCCCCATATTCCGCAATGAAGCTGCGGATGCGGCGCTGAGCGGTGACGTCCAGCCCCAGCGTAGGTTCATCCAGGAAAAGGACGCGCGGCTGGTGCAGGAGCGCGCCGGCGAGTTCGCATTTCATGCGCTCGCCGAGCGACAGGTTGCGCGACGGCTTTGTCAGGAGCGGCCCGAGATCGAGAAGATCACTGAGTTCCGTGAGCGTTTGCCGGTACTGACCTTCGGGAATGCGATAGATGGCACGGTTGAGTTCGAATGAGTCAGCGACCGGGATATCCCACGCGAGCTGGTTGCGCTGGCCCATCACCAGGGTCATCTGTTGCAGGTAGGCCTTCTCACGTTTCCAGGGCACGTAACCGAGCACCGAGGCGGTGCCATCGCTCGGATGAAGCAACCCGGAGAGCATCTTGAGCGTCGTCGTCTTGCCGGCGCCATTTGGACCAAGGAAGCCGACAATTTCGCCCGGGCTGACATCGAAGCTGATGTCGCTGACAGCCACCACGTCTTTCGTCTCGCGGCTCCAGAGCGAGCGCACAGACGCACCCAGGCCCGACTCTCGCTCGGGGACGTTGTAGACCTTGCGCAGGTGGTTGACGCGGATGACCGGGTTCGACGTGGCAGTGTCCGGGCGCACAGCGGCAGAGGGAGAGGGCAAGGCAGGCACGAGGGCACACTCCAGGTTGAGTTGGGGAAACGTGCGGCAAGGGGAGTGCCAGGGGTGGGCGACACTGGACTCGAACCAGTGACCTCCACGATGTCAACGTGGCGCTCTAACCAACTGAGCTAGCCGCCCCGGCGCTGGACGAATGTACCCCTCCCTGGGTCACAGTGTCAAGCGCTCGCGCGCAACCGATACTTCACGCGAGATGAGAAGTGCGCCGAGGTAAGAGCCAGGGAGCCGACGATGCCAACCGTGCGAGATGTCACCTACAACCTGCTGCGCGAGCTTGGCATGACGACGGTCTTTGGCAACCCGGGCTCGACCGAGGAACCGTTTCTCGCCAACTTTCCCGGCGATTTCACCTATGTGCTGGGCTTGCACGAGGCTGTCTCTGTTGCCATGGCGGATGGATTCGCGCAGGCCAGTGGGAACGCGGCCTTCGTGAACCTGCACACCGCGAGCGGAATGGGCAACGGCATGGGCTCGCTCGTCACCGCCTGGCACAGCAGGGCCCCGCTGGTGGTGACCGCCGGTCAGCAGACGCGGCAGATGCTGGCACTGGAGCCATGGCTGGTGAATCTGCAGGCGACGGAGTTGCCCAGGCCGTACGTGAAATGGAGCCACGAACCGGCACGAGCCGAGGATGTTCCGGGTGCAATCGAGCGTGCGTATCACGTGGCAATGACGCCGCCCCTTGGTCCCACCTTTGTCTCCATCCCCATGGATGACTGGAAAGTGGAGACCTCGGGACGGCCCGCACGCCAGGTCCACCGGCAACCGCAGGCAGATCCTCTTGCGCTCGCGGAGGCCGCGGAACGACTGCGCTCGGCGCGCAACCCACTGCTGATTGTTGGGGCCGGAGTCGACCGCGCTGGCGCCTGGGATGAGGCGAAGGCGTTGGCCGAGCGGCTGCAGGCGCCCGTCTGGGAGGCGCCTGCACCAGAGCGTGCTTCCTTTCCTCAGGACCACCCGCTCTTCCAGGGGGCGCTGCCCCTGGCACTGAAACCGGTCGCCGAGCGGTTGGCGGGCCACGATGTGGTGCTGCTCGCGGGTGCGGCCGCGTTTCGCTACTACCCGCACATTCCTGGTCCGGTGCTTCCCGAGGGCACTGAACTGATCCACATTACGGATGATCCCGCTGATGCCGCGCGGGCGCCCGTGGGGACGGCGCTCATTGGTGAAGTCAAGTCGGCGCTGAAAGCCCTTGCCGACGCGGTGACGGCGGCCGAGCGAGTGCCGCCGGCGCCCCGAGCCTCACGGGCGCACCACGCGGCAACAAAGCCTATTCAGCCCGGTTACGTCTTCCAGTGCCTGAACGAGGCGATGCCTCGTGACGTCCTCTTCACCGAAGAGTCGGCGTCGACACGGGCTGCGTTCTACGACCAGGTGAGAATCGACCGGCCGGCATCCTACTTTGCGACGGCCAGTGGCGGCCTGGGGTTCGCCATGCCAGCTGCTGTCGGCGTGGCGCTGGCGCGTCCGGGCCAGACGGTCTGCTGCCCGATTGGCGACGGAGCTGCGCTCTTCGGCATCCAGGCTCTGTGGACTGCCGCCCAGCACCGGCTCCCTGTCGTGTATCTGGTGCTGAATAATGGCGGATACGGGATTCTCAAATCGTTTGCGGCGTTCCAGCGCACGCCTGGTATCCCTGGTCTGGACCTACCGGGTCTGGATCTCGTCCAGATCGCGCATGGCTTTGGCGCCAGGGCTTCGCGCATCACCGAGCCGCAAGCGATTCTCCCTGAACTGCGGGGCGCGTTCGCGCTTGCCGCGGCCGAGAGAACTCCCGTCCTCCTGGACATCGCTACCGACCGGGAGGTCAAGCACCTGTTCGGCCCGCCCGTAGAGGAGTAGGGGCGGCTGCCACCGCCTTGACGCGACCGCATGACACCGGAGAACCGGCACGTCACGTGTTACCTAAGGGCTTGTGAAGATCAGTTCGCGCGTCTATTCGAAGTCGTAGGTCACCAGGAGCGGAATGCGATTGGGTGCTTCCGAGCGGCCACCGGTGATGCGGGCTTCCCAGTCGCCGCCCACCGTCAGGCCGTTGAAGGCATCCGAGCGTTCTCCCGCCTTCAGGAAGACCGGGCCCTT
>JAXLWT010000071.1:0-13589 GCA_046328375.1 Thermomicrobiales bacterium | reverse complement strand
ATGTAGCGGACCGTGTCGATGGCGAAAGGTGTCTGATCCTTCACGACTTCGCCGAAGCGGCCACCGACCTCGCCAAAGAGGATCGCTTCAACGCCGGGCAACTCAAGCGCCGCCGTCACATCGATGCGGGCGATCCGCGCGTGCTGGCGGTCGCTGCGCACGATCTTGCCGTGGAGCATCCCGGGAGCGCGGTAATCACTGGCATAACGAGCACGTCCCGTCAGCTTGTCAGCGGCATCCAGGCGCAACGCACGGCTGCCAACCAGGTCGTTGTGTACAGCTTCCACCACTTCAGGCCCCCTTCGCGCGGTGCAGCGCGGCGTCGGCTGCGCGCTGGACATAGCGCGAAATCATCTCGCGGCGATACCAGGCGCTGCCCTCTGTGTCATCCAGGGGGTCGCTCTCCGCCGCTGCCGCCTTGCCAGCGGCGGCGAATGTCTCGACAGTTGGAGCGGCTCCCACCAGTACCTGTTCCGCTGAGTGGGCACGCAGCGGCATCGGACCAGCACCACCCAAACCGATACGCGCCGCGCGTATTACCTGCTCGTTCTCGGAAAGCGTGAGGGCGACGCCCGCTGAGACCAGCGCGGTATCGACACCCCGCACCCGGTGCTTCAGATAGGCGGCGCCGGAGTTGATGGCGGGCGCAGGCAGATGCACCGCCACCAGCAACTCGTCCGGAGACAGGTTGGTCTCCATGTAATCGACGAAGAAGTCCTCGACCGGGATGCGGCGCTCACCTGAACTGGACACCAACTCGAGTTCGGCGCCAAGCGCGATCAGGACCGGCGGAGGATCACCTGTCGGATCTGCGTGGCAGAGGTTGCCGCCGATCGTGCCTTGCTGTCGGATCAGCGGTGAGGCGATGAGAGCGGCGGCCTCGGCCAGCGCCGGAAAGCGTTCGCGCACCACGCCTGACATCTCCAGCGTCTGTTGGGTGACCATGGCGCCAATGCGGAGACCTCCATCGGGCAACAGGGTGATTTCCCTGAGTTCCGGGATGCTCTTCAGGCCCACGAGCAGCTCTGGCTCGATCAACCGCTGCCGCAGGAAGACCCCAAGCGACTGGCAGCCTGCCACCACCGTGGCGTTGTTGCTTGCAGCGAGCAAACCCACCGCCTCGCTCACGCTCGCCGGCGCGGCGTAGGCGACGACCGGTTTCTCGACCATGATGTCCATCGCGCTCCCGCCTGTCGCTACGAGCCAGTCTCCAGCTTTGCCTTCACGCAGGCGGCGAAATCGTCCAGCATGGCGTCGGCCCGGCGCGAAAGCATGCCGTGTCCATACTGGCCAATCTTGCCGAGCACGTCGACATCGGAGGTAATGATGACGTCTGTCGGCATGGTGCTCTCCAACCTCATCTGCATCGAGGCCTTGACCCCACCGCCCAGTTTCGTGTCCTTGCCGCTCAGCTCCACAACGCCGGTCCGCTCGTCGTCATTGAGGTCGACAATGGTTACCCGGCAGGCAAAACGCGCGGACACCGGGCCAATCTTCGCCGTGACGTCAGCGTCGTACGCATTGGTCGAGACCTCGCGCACGTTGCTCGCGCCGGGAATGCAGGGCGCCATCTGCGGCACGTCGCACAGGAAATCCCAGACCGCCTCGGCCGGCGCCTCAACCGAAAACTGGTGCGTGAACTGCATGGATTTACCCCGTGACCTTGGCGGCTTCGAGCACCGCCTCCACGATTTTCGAGTACCCGGTGCAGCGGCAAAGATTGCCACTCAGGCCACGCCGGACGTCAGCTTCGGTGGGGTGCGGCTCCTCGTCGAGCAGTGCCCTGGCGGCCAACACCATGCCCGGCGTGCAGAACCCACACTGGACGCCTCCGGCCTCAGCCAGCGCCTGCTGCAGCGGGTGCAGGGTGCCGATTGGAGCCAACCCTTCAATCGTCGTGATTTCGTGCCCCTGAGCTTCCACGGCTAGCGTCAGGCAGGAGCAGATCGCGCGGCCATCGAGCAGCACGGTGCACGAGCCACACTCCCCCATCCCACAACCCAGCTTCGCACCGGTCAGGGCTAGCTGATCCCGAAGGATCTCGAGGAGCATGGCATCCGCGTCAGCCTCGACGCGGCGCTGCTTCCCATTGACACGCAGGTGCATGGTTACGCTCAATGCAGCCTCCTGCCGCGATTTTCCAGCTTCTGGCAAGATAATACCCGTGTCGCTGGCGACACCATTTGTCGATTGAGTGTTCGTGATTCGCACGGCCGGCCGCTTCGGGGTTGACAATGCGAACATGCTATAGTGCAAGAACTCTTGCGTTCAATGCCCGTTGCGCAACGGGCGCCGAAGATGCCGTGTAACCGCACCGATGTGGCTTGCAGCGGAAGGAGTTGCCCCATGTCTCGTGAGTCATCGTGGTCTCGTCGACGCATGCTTCAAGGCGCAGGTGGGCTGGCCGCCCTCGCCGCGCTCGGTCCCGTGGGTCTTCGCGTCTCACCTGCTGCCGCGCAGGAGGCCGTGGAAGTCACCATGTGGGGCAACCATCCCGAGTGGAAAGACGCGATGGAGGCCCTGATCGCGGCGTTCGAAGCCGCGAACCCAGATGTCAAGATCGATTTCTCCGCAGTCACCAGTGATCAGTACGGCGCCAAGATCCAGACCGCCATTGCCGGCGGCCAGACCTCCGATATCTTCGGGGAGCAGGAAGGCGGCATCGTCGTCAATGTTGCCAAGGGCGGCGATCTTCCCTACATCGACCTCACCGGTAAGGTGGACGTCAGCCAACTGACCGACACCGCGCGTGGCCAGGTCGAGGTGGACGGCAAAGTTTACGGGGTGCCCCTGGCGGCCTACACGGTCGGCCTGGCCATCAACAACCCGGTCTTCGCCAAGGCTGGCGTGGAGCCGCCGAAGACCTGGGATGAGCTCAAGGCCGCCGCTGAGGCGCTCAAGGCAGCCGGCGTGGAAGCGCCAATCGTGCTCGGCGGCAAGGACTGGGTGCACCCGTACTTCATGTACATCGGGCTCGCATCGTCCGTACTCGGGCCAGAAGGTGTCGACGCGGTCCGCAAGGGCGAAAAGAGCCTGGCCGACCCGGATGTCGTTGCCGCGGTGCAGTTGCTGCTCGACCTGGTGCCTTACTACAACCAGGGCTTTGAGGCGACCGACTACACCACCGCAAAGGCGATCTTCGCCAACGGCCAGGGAGCGATGATGGTCGCGGGCACCGCCGACTTCACCGGCTACAAGCAGGTGAACCCGGACGCGGACCTCTCCTTCATTGCCTGGCCGGGTCCGGAGGAAGGGAAGGCCGCGACCACCACTGGCTTCGAACTGCTCTACACCGCGAGCGCCTTCACGACGCCCGAGAAGCAGGACGCGGCGGCCAAGTTCATCAACTGGTTGGCCACCGAGGAAGCACAGCAGATGGTGATGGACACCATTTCGCTGTCCGTCAACAAGAACGTAACGGAATCTGACGATCCGATCCGTGCGCAAACGGTCGCCGCATCGGCCGGCGTTGACGTTCCGGTCTGGTATGACGTGCCCGAGCTGAACGGCAGCGTGATCGCGACGCAGGACAACCACGGCGGCCTCTGGACGGGGCGCATCTCCGCGCAGGAGTTCAGCGATATCCAGCAGAAGGCTGTGGTGCCCAGCAAGTCGTAAACTGGTTCAGCACGGGAATTTCGAGGTTGCGGAGCCCGGGCGGAGGAGACTCGCCCGGGCTCATACCGTTCAAGGTTGTCGATGGCCGCTCTGTCTCCGGAAGTTCGCTCAAGGCGGGTTCGCCTGCCCTGGCAGCAGCCGTATTTCTGGTTCATCATTCCGGCGCTGATCGCCTACGGCATCCTCTTCCTCTTCCCCACCATTCGCTCGTTCTATCTCAGCTTTTTCGATTGGACCGGCCGCGGACCTATCGGCGAGTTCATTGGCTTCCAGAATTTCCGCGATGTCTTTGCCAGCCCGCGCTTCTGGCAAGCAGCGTGGAACTCCCTCCAGCTCTTCGTTTTCATCTTCATCTTCCAGAACACGGTGTCGCTCGGCCTCGCGGTGATGCTGAACCGGCGTTCGCTCCTGACCCACATCTACCGCGCCATCATCTTCCTGCCGCAGATCATGTCGGCGGTCGCGACGGGCATCCTCTGGGTGCTCATGCTCGACCCGATCATCGGTGTCGTGAACCCGGTTCTGCACGATATCGGTCTTGGCGATCTCCAGCGTCAGTGGCAATCGGACCCATCTCTCGCACTGAAGACGGTCATGGTGGTACAGGCCTGGCAGTGGAACGGGATGGCCGTCGTGCTTTACCTGGCCGGACTGCAAAACGTACCGGAGGACCTCCGGCACGCTGCGCTGGTCGATGGCGCGAAACCGTGGCAAGTCTTCCGGGATGTCACCTTCCCGATGCTGGCTCCCGCCTTTACGATCGTGACCGTGCTCTCATTTATCCTCATCTTCCGTGCGTTTGACCTGATCTACGTCATGGGCGGTCCCGCCGGCGTGCCAGACGGGGCGACGCTCGTACTGGGCGTGCTCATCTACAGCGACGCGTTCGGGCAAGGGTCATTCAACAACCAGGCCCGCTTCAGTTTTGCCATGGCGGAAGGCGTCACGCTCTTCCTGTTCCTGGCGATCATGTCCGCGGTGCTCATCACGTTCCTCGGTCGTCGCGAACGGGCAATACACGGATGAACATGTCGGTCTCCCCTGTCTCCGGCAACGCCAAGTGGGTTCGCCTGCTGGGTACGGTCGCCTGGCACGTCACGATGCTGGTCGTTTCGGCAATCGTGCTGATCCCGATCATCATGGTCTTCCTGGGCTCGTTCAAGACGGTCCCCGAGTTTTTCAGCACGCCGTACGGGCTTCCGAAGGCGTTCGACCCGTTCAACTACATCAAGGCCTGGGACGAAGCGAACCTGCAGCGCGCCACGTTGAACAGCCTGATCGCCACCGTACTCGGCGTCATCTTCAGCACGATCCTCGCGTCACTCGCCGCGTACGGGCTCGCACGCTACACCTTCCCGCTCCGCATGCCGCTACGCCTGCTCTTTGTTGGCGGGCTCGTGGTGCCGGTCCAGTTGATCATCATTCCCATCTTTGTCATGTTCCGGCAAGCGGGTCTCCTGGGAAGCATCTGGTCCCTGGTGCTGGTCTACTCGGTGCTCGGGATCCCCCTGGCGGTGCTGGTGATGACCGGGTTCTTCGCGGCGCTCCCTCGCGACCTCGAGGAGGCCGCGCGCATCGACGGGGCCAACCACCTGGAGATCTTCTGGCGCATCATGCTGCCGTTAACGCGTCCTGCTCTCTCCGCCACCATCATCCTGAACGGCGTGTGGATGTGGAACGATTTCTTCCTGGGCCTGATCCTGCTGACGCGCGAGGAAGCGCAAACACTCCCGGTGGGCATCATGGCCTTCCGCGGCACCTACACCACTGAGTGGGGTCTCATCTTTGCCAGCGTCTGCATCTCCGTCGCGCCGGTGGTCCTGGCCTACCTCCTGTTGTCACGCCAGTTCATCGCCGGGCTAACCGCCGGGAGCGTGAAGGGATAGCGCGAGCGCCTGTCGTAGAGCTGCGGGCCTTTGCCGTACCGGTGCGCTCCTGGGGAGACAGTGGGCCGGAATTCCGACGCTCAGCGCGCTTTGCCGCCCAGTGACCCGTCCGGCACGGATTGGGCGGCGATCTCCTGCCACGACTGAAGCGTCAGCTCGCCAGAAATGTTTGACACGTATCGACCAACCGCGGCTTCGGCAATCACCAACGCGTTTGCACGCTGGCGATCGGTCAGGTCGTGGGTGACCAGGATTGCGATTTCACGCTCACGGTGCCTGAGTGGCCCAGGGAGTCATTGCGGGCCCGCGTCCATTGTGTCAACCAGCTCTGAAATGGTGATGCGATGCAACTGCAGCGCAGCGATCGTCGCGGCGCGGAGCGAAACCACCAAACCCGGACCTTGATCGGCGTCCAGTCAGCCTTCACCAGTGACTCCCCTCACGCGACGGAGTCGTGACGCGTCTGCCCGCTGGTTCCGGGCCGGCGTTAAACCCGAGCCTGTCCGAGTGCGCATGCTCCGGTCTGCCTAACACCAGGCGGGTCGCGACGCCGGGCATGTTACCGGGGCATTGCTGCGTGAAGGCAACAAAATGCCCCTCGTCCATAACGACGGACGAGGGGCGAAGTTAAACTGCAGTCCAGATCACGCTGTTTCGGCGTACGGGATCTCCTGCTCGTTCACGCTCATGAGGAGCGGACGCGAGCGGTTGTTGATTACGTTCGCGTCCACGACGCACTTGCGCACGTTTTCAAGCGAGGGAATCTCGTACATGACATCGAGGAGCACCTCCTCGATGGTCGTGCGCAGGCCGCGCGCACCAGTCTTGCGCTCTTCGGCCTGGCGAGCCGTCGCCTCAAGCGCCTCATCCGTGAAGATCAGCTCCACGTTGTCGAGGGCAAAGAACTTCTCGTACTGCTTGACCACGGCGTTCTTCGGCTCGGTCAGGATCCGCACCAGGTCGGGCCGGGTCAAGTTGTCCAGCGCCACCGAAATCGGCAGGCGCCCGACGAACTCGGGAATCAGGCCGTACTTGAGCAGGTCGTCGTGCGTGAGGTACTGGAGTGGATTCTCCACCGCCCCACGCTCCTCATACGAGGAACCAAAGCCGATCGGCGTCTGCTTGCCGATGCGCTTGGCGACGATCTCCTCCAGTCCCTCGAAGGCGCCGCCGCAGATGAAGAGAATGTTGCGGGTGTCGATCTGGATGTATTCCTGGTGCGGGTGCTTGCGGCCACTCTGCGGCGGCACATTGGCCACCGTGCCCTCGATGATCTTGAGGAGTGCCTGCTGTACCCCTTCACCGGAGACATCACGCGTGATGCTCGGGTTGTCTGACTTGCGCGCGATCTTGTCGATCTCGTCGATGTAGATGATGCCGGTCTGGGCGCGTGCCACATCTCCCGCCGACTGGATCAGGCGGAGCAGGATGTTCTCGACATCCTCACCCACGTAGCCCGCTTCAGTCAGCGCCGTCGCGTCCGCGATGGAGAACGGCACGTCCAGCAGTTTAGCCAGCGTCTGCGCCAGCAGCGTCTTGCCGCAACCCGTCGGGCCGACCAGCAGGATGTTGCTCTTGTGCAACTCGATGTCATCATCGCCGTTGAGGCCGGCATTGATGCGCTTGTAGTGGTTGTAGACCGCAACGGAAAGGATGCGCTTGGCGCGGTCCTGCCCGATGACGTAGCTGTTCAGGCGGTCATACAGTTCACGCGGGGTGGGAATCCCCGCGAAACTTGGTTCCGCACGGGGAGCGGTTGGCTCCTCCTCCTCGATGATCTCGCGGCACAACTGCACGCACTCATCGCAGATGTAGACCTGATTGGGCCCAGCGATCAAACGCCGGACTTCCTCCTGGCCCTTGTTGCAGAAGGAGCAACGGTAATGCACCCGCCCACCTCGTGTCGTATTCATGCCGCCGCTCTCACTTGACTGAAATCGAAAGGACAATGACTGCGAAAACGGCGTCTCCGAATGTGCACAGGCGCAAGCACGCCTGTGGGGAGAAGTCCCCGCCTAACTCTTCTGGCGCCCGTTTTCGGCGTTCTCTCCAATGGGCGTTACCCCGGCCAACGGCTTTGATGGCTCCAGGACTTCATCGACGATGCCGTACTCCTTCGCTTCCTGCGCGGTCATGTAGTAGTCCCGCTCAGTGTCACGCTTCACCTTCTCGAACGTCTGGCCCGTGTGATCGGCCATGATCTCGGTGAGCTTCGTAGTCAGCGAGAGGGTTTCCCGCGCGACTACTTCGATATCAGGGACGGCCCCCCGGAATCCAGCCGAACCCTGGTGAATCATCACCCGGGAGTTCGGCAAGGCGTACCGCTTGCCCGGCGTTCCAGCAGCCAGCAGCACGGCCGCCATGCTGGCGCCCATGCCCATGCAGAATGTAGAAACGTCTGGCTTGATCATCTGCATCGTGTCGTAAATGGCGAGGCCGGAATAGACCACGCCGCCCGGTGAGTTGATGTAGAGCCGAATGTCCTGATCCGGGTCCTCATGAGCCAGGAAAAGCATCTGGGCGATGATCACATTGGCAATCTGGTCATCGACCGGCGTGCCCAGGAAAATGATACGGTCCTTGAGCAGCCGCGAATAGATGTCGAACGCACGTTCACCGCGGTTCGAACTCTCTACAACCATCGGGATGAGGTTGTCTACGGAAGGTATACGCATGGGGTCGGGTCCTCTTTCACACTGCTCGCCGCACACCCGACCGATCCATACGCGGCGGCACTGGGCGGGGCAGGCTCGTTGCTGTGCGTGCATTCTACTGTCCGGGTCGGAGGAGACGGTAGCTACGCAACCGGGTAGTTCGTCCTGATAACGCCCCCCGGTAGACCCGGAACAGGACCATTGCGGTCCGTACGCTGCACAGTTATGTCACGCAACGAGCTGCTTTGTCCACCCCGCCCTGTTGTCTACGCCTCCGCGTCAGCTCCGCTCTGCGCGGCAACCGGCTCACTTTCGGGCCCGGAAGAAGCCTCCGACCCTGACTCAGCCGGCGTGGTGCCGGTGCTCTCGGCGGGCTCTGGCGCTACCCAGCCATTGACTGCCGCACCACGGCCTTCCGTGGCCAGCTCGATCAGCCGGTCCGTCAACTGCCGGTCGAACATCTCATTCTGGAGCATGGAGCGCACATAATCGCTCGCTGCGAACTGGGCAGCCTGCTCCGGCTGTGAGGAACTCTGTGCGGCAGCAGCCATGCGGGCGATGGCGGCATCAAGCTCTGTGTCATCGACCGCAATCGCTTCCTTCTCAGCAATGGCGCGCATGAGCAGGGAGTTGCGAAGGCGCTCGGTAGCGGCTGGTCGCAACTCGGCGCGAAGGTCCTCCTCGGTCGCCTCCATGCTGCGCAGGTACGCCTCCAGCGAAACTCCCTGCTGGGCCAGGTTCATCCGCATCCGGCGGACGTCGTTCTCCACCGCGTCGTCGATCATTGGGGCGGGCAGGTCAAGTCCCGCGCCTTCAGCGACCTTGCTGATGATCTGGTTCAACACCTGGCCCCTGGCCTCGGCGGTCCGCCGCTGGTGGAGTTCGTCTCGCAGGGACGCACGGAACTCATCCAGCGTCTCGGCCTCACCGACCGTCTTCGCGAACTCATCATCCAGCGGGAGGAGATCCCGCTCCTTCAGTCCCTTCAGCGTGACGTTGTACGCGAGCGTCTTGCCACGAACGCTTTGATCGACGCTTTCGTCGTCTTCAGCAAAGTTCACGGAGAAGCCAACAGACTCACCAACGCGGAGGCCTTTGATGGCGTCCTCGACGGCTCCGAGGAGGCCGCTCTCGCCAAGCACGAACACTGCGTCGGTGACCGGCTCCTCTGCATCCTCACCATCTTCCTGGACGGAATAGTCGATGGTGATCTGGTCCCCTTCGCGGGGGGTGCGTGTCTTGGGCGTCAGCTCCAGGCCGGCGCCAACAGCCAGGCCCTCGCTTTCCGGGTCAACCCAGGGACTGTGCGCCTTCCGCAGGGTCTCGATCATCTCGTCGACCGCCGTGTCATCGACAGTTGCGTCGACCGGGTCGATACGGACGGAGGCGTAATCACCGGGATCGATGGTGGGATAGACCGCAACGGTCACCGTGTAGGTGAGAGGTTCGGTGGAGGTGACTTCCACCTCCGGGTCACCGAGGGGCGCGAGGTCTTCCTGCTCAATTGCTTGCCGATAGAGGTCAGACAGGAGGTAACGATTGGCTTCTTCCGTAAAGACATCGGGCCCGTAGACACGCTCGATCATGGCGCGCGGCGCCTTCCCCTTGCGGAAGCCGGGCAATGTCACCTGGTTGCCCACCTTGCGCGCGGCACGATCCATAGCCGCCGCGGTCTCTGCCTCTTCTGCAGTAATCTCGAGCTGGACGCGGCTTTCAGGCAGCCGCTCAATCGTTAACTTCACGCGTACGCGTCCCCTTATGCAGTGCCGATCGTCATCCCGGCGGAACGGCTGCAGTGCCTATCTGTCGAGGTTTCTAGCCACCCCATAAGCCGCAGCGATTTGCCAACGGGCGATTATAGCAGAGGGTCCCAGAGGTCCCATTTCCGAAATTCGCGTTGTTTCTCCGCGCGGCCGCTGAAGACGCTCGCAAGCGTTGCTGGCGACGCACTGTCACGGACGGGGATGGAGGCGTCCTGCACGAGCCGCGGCGCGACAACGCATTCCGCTGCGCCACGCCAGAACTTTGAGCACCCGTTCACGCGCGCCGTATGCCGAGCCACCAGGCCATGTCAGCGTGGCAACAATGCCGCATTTTGTGACTCAAAGTCACCGTATTCCCTTCTCTTGCGTGGCGCACGGGAGGGATGTACGTTCATCGTCAGCAAACCGGTAGGAGCCTGCGGACCGCACTCGCAGATCCTGCTGCCCGTGTTGCACCCCCCGCATCGTGTGCGATTGCGCGGCGCGCCAGCGCTTGCAGCGTCAGGCTGTGCCGCGGATTGGCTGAACTGGCGTCCCACCCCGGCGCCCGCCGTTCAGCTGCATCGCGGGCTCGGCCATTCTGGCTGCGCCGCGCAGGAGGGTCGAGAGATGAAACGCAGCCGCGCAGCTGCGCTCGCCAGGCGACGTGCCTTGGCCATATTCATGGCCGCGTCCGTCATTGGGTCGGCGCTCGCCCCGGCAGCACCCGGCTGGGCTGCCACAGCCCGGGCAGATGCGGGCTCGGGCACGATTGTCCACAGTGCCGACGGCGTGCTCCTCCGGGCGGAACCAAGTTTTGGCGCCCAGGTCATAGACACGATGCCCGAAGGTACCGTCGTCGGACTGCGTACATACGAACACGACACTGTCTATGACTCCGATGGCGTCACGCAGTGGTGGCCCGTGAGTAACAATGGCGAAGACGGCTGGGTTGCTGGCTTCTACCTGCAGATTGACGGCTACGGAGATCAGGCTGCGGCTCCCGCAACCGGGGGTATCGAAACGCCCCCGGCCGATGCGGGCCTGGGTGGAGAGACTCCGGCCCAGACAGCGGTCGAACAGTTTCAGGCGTCTTGGGATGACCTGGCCAATGCAATAGCCGTTGTATCCGAACCTGACGGCGTGAATTTGCGTTCTGAGCCAAGCTCCAGCAGCGCGGCTGTGCGTAGTCTCTCGTTCGACACGGTCGTCAACCTTCGCATCAACGAAGTCGATACCGTTTACATGGAGGGCACTCGCTGGTGGCCCGTCCAGGTCGACGGCCTTCTCGGCTGGGTATCCGGCGCCTACCTGCGACCTGCCGAAACATGGCAGCAACCGGCCGGTGATCAGTGGACGGCGTCCGACGGAAGCGCTGACTCTGCTGGAAACGGGGACAGCTGGTTCGCTCCGGGTTCGTATGTGGCCGCGCAAACTGATGATGGTTCAGGCCTGAACATTCGCGCTGACGGAGCGCCAGATGCCGAGAGAATTGGCATCGTGCCTGAGAGTGACGTTATGCAGGTCATGGACGGTCCAACCTGGGATCCCGTTGGCAACCCCTGGTATCTGATTACCAGTGGTGACGTGACCGGGTTCGTGAACGGCTGGTACCTGGTAAATGCCGACCAGCCAGGCGACGCGGCACCGGCCGCGCCGGCCAAGGTCGTGGCGCAGCCAGGCATCGCAACCGGGGCCATCGCCTACCCGCTGGCCAGTTGGACCTTCACGCAAGGGTTTGGCTGCAGCCCCTATTACTTCGAGCCATGGAACACCAACATCGGCTGCAACTTCCACAACGGCATCGACCTTGCTGCACCGATGTACACCCCCATCGCGGCTGCTGACGGAGGGACGGTGACGTACGCCGGCTGGTGCGACTGTGGCCTGGGATACTACGTTCGAATCGATCATGGCGACGGATTCGAGACGCTGTATGGTCACATGGCCGATGTGCCGCCGGTTGCGATTGGGCAAGCGGTTTCCAAGGGCGATATCATCGGCGACGTTGGCAGCACGGGTATGTCTACCGGTCCCCACGTCCACTTTATCGTGAGGTACCTGGGGCAGGACGTCGATCCACTCAGTTACATCTCCTGAGACATTTCGCGGGGAGGGAAGCAAACGGGGAGGGGCGAAAGCTCCTTCCCGTTTGCTTTGTCGCGTCGTGAGGAGCACGATGGGCTATGATGCTGGCACGATCATCGCTCCCTCATGCTCGCGCGGCTGAACCTGCAGACCGCGCCGGGGCGCCCCGCCCACAGTCACATGCGGAGTTCCACATGTCCCACGGTGTCGAGATCCTCGCCCCGGTCGAGCCCGCGCTTGCGCCGGTTCTCAGCGATGACGCGCTGATGTTCCTCAGCAAACTGCAGCGTGAGTTCAATCCCCGGCGCAAGGAACTCCTCGCGGCGCGTGCGTCCCGGCAGCTCGAACTGGACTCCGGCGCCGAACTCGAGTTCCTGGAAAGCACGCGTGACATTCGCGAAGGCGATTGGCAGGTCGCCCCGGCGCCAGCGGATCTGCAGGACCGCCGGGCGGAGATCACTGGCCCGTGCGACCGCAAGATGGTCATCAACGCGTTGAACTCAGGTGCGCGGGTGTTCATGGCCGACCTGGAAGATGCTTCCTCCCCGACCTGGCAGAACGTCGTCGAGGGTCAACAGAATCTGGCCGATGCCGTGCGGCGCACCATCACCTTCCAGAATCCCGACGGCCGCGAGTACAAGCTGAACGACGAAGTTGCGACCCTTCTCGTGCGTCCGCGTGGCTGGCATCTCGAGGAGAGCCACGTCGCGGTGGACGGCGAACCGATGTCTGGCAGTCTTTTCGATTTCGGCCTCTATTTCTTCCATAACGCCAGAGAACTCCTGGCGCGTGGCTCGGGGCCGTACTTCTATCTGCCCAAGCTGCAGAGCCACCTGGAGGCACGCCTCTGGAACGACGTCTTCACGTTCGCGGAGAAGGAGCTCGGCATCCCTCATGGCACCATCCGCGCGACGGTGCTGGTGGAAACGTTGCCGGCAGCGTTCGAGATGGACGAGATCCTCTACGAATTGCGAGAGCACGCGGCCGGGCTCAATGCCGGACGCTGGGACTACATTTTCAGCGCCATCAAGACCCGCCAGTCAGACCGTACGGAAGCGCTGCCAGACCGCGCGCAAATCACCATGACAGTTCCGTTCATGCGCGCGTACTCGCAACTGCTCGTCAAGACGTGCCACAGGCGCGGCGCGCACGCGATCGGCGGGATGGCGGCGTTTATCCCTTCCCGGCGCGACGCCGAGGCGAATGCGGTCGCGTTCGCCAAGGTCCGTGAGGACAAGGAACGTGAGGCGAACGACGGGTTTGACGGCACCTGGCTGGCTCACCCCGGCCTGGTCCCCGTCGCAACGGAGATCTTCGATGGCGTCCTGGGCGAACGCCCACACCAGAAGGAACGCCAGCGTGACGATGTTCACGTGACAGCGGCGCAACTCACCGACCTGACGGTTCCCGGCGGGGAAATCACGGAATCCGGGGTGCGCCTGAATATCAGCGTGGCATTGCAGTACATCAATGCCTGGCTCTCGGGCGTCGGAGCAGCCGCCATCAACAACCTGATGGAGGACGCGGCGACCGCCGAAATCTCGCGGGCCCAACTCTGGCAATGGATCCGCAACGGAGCCTCGACCAGTGACGGGCAGGCG
>JAXLWT010000070.1:0-13924 GCA_046328375.1 Thermomicrobiales bacterium | reverse complement strand
CCGCTCGAGAGCGTTGCTGACGCTGGCCGGGGCCCTGGCCCTGGTCGTCCTGGGCGCGGTAATTTCCGGCAAACGCCGCACCCCATCAGCCTGTCCCTACGCCCTGCGACTCTTTCTGCAATTGCCCCGGCCACTCATGCCCCGCGACCGCGTGCTGCGCATGCTGGCGCCGGCGCCTGGCCAGCGGGTCCTGGAGGTCGGCCCCGGCGTGGGCTACTACAGCCTCGATCTGGCAGCGGCGCTCGCCCCGGGCGGCGTCCTCGATCTCCTGGACATCCAGGAGCCCATGCTCCAGACCGTGATGCAGCGAGCGACAGAGCGCGGCGTCACCGGTATCTCCCCTCATCTCGGAGACGCCCAGGCTTCCCCGTTTCCTGACGGGACGTTTGACGCTGTCCTGTGCGTTGCGACCCTGGGAGAAATTCCTGATCCCGCGCGGGCGCTCCACGAAATGCACCGCGTACTCAAGCCGACCGGCCGGCTTGTCATCGCCGAAGGCCAGCCCGATCCCCACATGGTGACGCGCTCGGCGTTGGCCGATCTCGCTGATGCCTCAGGATTCACCCTGGCAGCGCGTGAAGGCAACCCGTTCGGTTACGTCGCCCGGCTCGAGCCCCGGGTCGCGTCATACACCGCGACTGTCACCAGGCCATAGACCAGGTGTGGGATCACGTCTGAGACCCAGTCGGACATGGACCACGTTGCCGGGTTAGAAACTCCAGTCAGCGCGATCGGCACATCGCTTGCTGCCATTGCGCTCAACCCGACCACCGCGCCGGCCAGCGGCGACGCCGCGCGCCGTGGATCGCCGCGCAGTACCCCGTACGCCGCACCTATCCCGACCCCGGTCGCAAAACCCAGCAGTGCGCCCGCCGCTTCCCGGCGGTTATCCGCCATCTCGCCCGAGGTCCCTGGCGCAAGCGGCAAAACCCCGAGCCGGTCAGCCAGTACGCCGGCGACTCGCGCCGGAACACCGCTCGCACCTCGCCCCCGGACGAGCATGTCGCCGTACGTGGTGAGATCGAGGGCAATCGTGCCAACCGCACCAGCTATTGCACCCCGTAGCACCCTGTTCATCTGGCAAGGTCCTCCTTCACCAGGGAACCACGCAGGAACCTATCCAGCGCGCGTGCGCTTTTGCCGCGTTGGGAACACACGGGGTCCCAGGCCTGGCGCGTGACCCCGGCATGAGAGTACTGGTTCAGACCAAGGGCTCATGGCTTCGCCCGGGCCGGCACAACTGTTACCGGGGTCAGGCTGGACTGGAGAGCTGCACGGATCCGCTGATCTCGTGTGGGTTCCGGAGCAGGCTCAGGATCGGACACGCATTCTCCATCGCCGCCTGCAAGGTGGCGATCTCCCCGGCACTCACCGGCGATTCCACGTGCAAGGTGTAGCGAATCTGGCGCGGGTGGACCGTAATGTCCGGGTAACCTGGCTGCCCGGCACGCGCATCGATCTCCGCCGCAACCTCCACTTCGAGCGCGTCAATCGGTATTTGACGGTCTGCCGCCTGGATAAGGAAGGAGTGGGCGAGACAGCTTCCCAGCACCCCAAGCTGGAGCTCCGGCGCGGTCGGCCCCAGGCCGTAGCCTGCGAAGTCGGCGGGGCTGTCGGTGATGATCTGGTAGTCCCGGATGCGGATGCGGCGGATGCCGCTCCGCCCTTCGGCACGCACAGTGGCGGAGATCTGGAGCGGGTCGGGCGCCTTCTGGGCTGCAGCAGCTCGCTTGGCCAGCAGCGCCTCCCGCTTCTGGACGAGATACTCGCGCAGATTGCTCATGACTTCCCCCTACTCCGGTGAATCGAAGCGAATATGGGCGCCGTGCGCCAACTCGGGCGTCATGGGTGCGTGACCGGGGGTCTCCGTCGCCAGGATGATCTCGTACGGACCTGCCACGTGGTCCTCGATGTGGCGCCAAAGTTGCTTTGCGACCTCTTCTGGCTGAGCCAGGTCAATCCATTGCTCCCCAAACGTGAAGCGGCGAACGGCGCGCACCCCGGCAATGGACGCCTCAACAGGCTCCCCTTCCACACCCAGCAAGGCACGGTACGCCCGGGAGGCGGCCTCCAGATCAGGCACCAGCATGACCAACCCGGAGACGCCGGTCACACCCAGGCTGTGCTCCGTGGCCGGCGCCGGTGGCACGCGCAGGTCCCGCGCGGTCACATCTTCGATGACGAACGGCAGCGGAATTCCGGTTCCCAGCGTCAGGGAACGCCACGCCAGCTTTACGCCATCTGGACGTTCGCGCCCACCATCCACCGGTCCCTCGACGGTAAGTCCCACCGTTCGCAGCCGCTCCGCCTCTGCGCCGAGATCCGTGGAGAGCATGGCAAAGTCCACGGTGCCCTCTCCCTTCGCGAAGCGTGGCCACCACTTGTGCGGCTGCTCCCGGTCTGGCTCGGCGAAAGCAATCAACTCGAAGTACGAGCCATCGGCAAAGGAGATCAGCGCGTTGTGCGTCGCGCCTCCCGTGTGCCAGCCGCCCGGTGTGACGGTGAATCCCGCCGTGGCGTAGTCCGCGGACGCCTGCGCCAGGTCACGCACGGCGATAACAATGTGATCGATCGAGAGGGGCATGGCAGACGTCTGGCCTTTCCTGCGCGACGGGCCTGGGCGCACTTGCTGCGCGGCACGCCTCCTATTGTCTGCCATGCCGCCGAGACACGCAGAGATCCCGGCATCTTCCGCTGCATCCGTACTCTCGTAAAGTTCCACCCGGGCCGGCGTGCTTAGACGTGGCGGCAGGTCGCACTCGTACTGCCGGCAGCGGCTGTGCTCCAGAGCGAAAGAGGCACACACCCCGAATGCCAGCACATGATCCGCGTTAATGGGCACGCATTGTGCAGTTCTCGATCATCAATATATGTTCATGCTAGGATTGTAGGCGTGGGCAGTGATCACACACGCGGCCCGATAATAGCGTTCACCTGACGTGCAACTGCGCAACAGGCACAGAGGTCCTGTGCCGGCAATGCTCTGAGGAGGTATGGGAAATGCAGAACTCTCGACACAATCGCCGGTCACTTCTCGCTGGATTGACAGCGGCCGGCCTGGGCCTGACCGTGCTGCCACGCCTCGCTGCAGCCCAGGATGGCACGCCCGTTGCCGAAGTCAAGCCGATCGATCACGCTGCGCTACCGCTGAAGCAGCCGGGCAAGTTGATCGTGCACGCGGATCAGCCACTGTACGAGCCCTGGTTCATTGACAACGATCCCAGCAACGGCAAGGGCTTCGAGAGCGCGCTCGTCTACGCCCTGGCGGAACAGCTTGGCTTCAAGCCGGAGGAGGTCGAGTGGGGCTACACGGCGTTCAATGCCTCCTATGCCCCGGGCCCGAAGGACTTTGACTTCTACCTGACCGAGGTTTCCATCACGGAGCCGCGCAAGCAGGCCGTCTCCTTCAGTGATGGTTACTACAGCACCCCGTTTGTGATCATCGCGCCGGATGACTCCCCGGTGAAGGACGCCAAGACGCTGGAAGACCTGCGCAAGTACAAGTTCGGCACGCTGGTCAACTCATCCTATGCGACCTACATCACCGACGTGATCAAGCCGGAGCAGGAACTCTCCGTCTTCAACACGAACGCCGAGGCGATCCAGGCGCTGGCCAACGGCCAGACCGATGTCAACGTCGAGTCCCTCCAGATCGCCATCGAGGTGACCACGGACCAGTTCCCGAACCTGGACATCGTCGGCATCCTGCCCGGCCCGGGAACCGAGTTGGGCATGGTCTTCGAGAAGGACAGCCCGCTCGTTCCCTTCGTGAACCAGGCACTGGCCAACCTGAAAGCAAACGGCACCTGGCAGAAACTGGTCGACGAGTGGCTGCCGAAGGACCCGGAGTTCCCACACATCGCCGAGTAAGCCCAATTCCTGCAACTCCAGCGCTGGCTGCGTCGCCAACGAGCGGCGCGGCCAGCGCTATCCTTGTGCCGGTGAGACGCACTCGGTTTTACCCCTGGGGACTTCATGCCAAAACGCCAGATGGTGCTCGATGTCGACGTGGGCATCGATGACGCCGTAATGATGATGGCCATTGCGGCGGAGCCGGACGCCGAAATCGTGGCGGTCGGCAGCGCGCACGGCAACTGCAGTGCCGCCATCGCTGCCCAGAACGCGCTAAAGGTGCTGGAGACACTTGGACTCGATCACGTGCCAGTGGCGCAGGGCGCCGAGAGTCCCCTGGACCCACCGCACTCCGCGCCGCAGGTGCACGGGCATGACGGCCTGGCGGACGTTGGCCTCCCGGCGCCGCGGGGAGCGGTGACCGGTGAATCCGCCGTTGATCAGATCATCCGTCTCTCGCTGGAACGCCCGGGAGAACTGGATCTCATCGCCGTGGCCACCATGACTAACCTTGGTCTGGCCCTTGACCGCGATCCTGCCGTGCTCAGCCGTTTCCGCACGGTCGCCATCCTGGGTGCGTTTGCTCGACAGCCGCAGCCGGGCGATCCCATCGCGTTCGATGCCAATATCGCCGGCAGTCCCCAGGCCGCCGAACAGCTCTTCGCGGCTGACGCACCATTGATCGTGGTGCCGGTCGACACCACCCGCTACTCCGTGCTGACCCCGGAGCACATCGAGCGTATCCGCGCCAGTACGACGCCGCAGGGAAAACTGGCCTGGCAGATCCTGCCCTACTACTTCAACTTCTACCAGCACCGGCTGGACGGAGTCTGGTCAGCGCGCATGCATGATCCGCTCGTGCCGGCTGTCCTGCTCGATCCGACGTTGATCACGTCCAGCGAGCGCAAGTCGTTCTACGTTGAGCCCTGGGAGGGCGCCTGGCGCGCCGTCGGGCGCTCGGGCGAGGAGCTCACTGGGCAGGAAACGCGTCCGGCCGCCGAGGTGATCACCTCCGTTGATCAGCCGCGCTTCCTGGACCGCTTCGTTGACGCATTGACCCTGCCCCAGGGGTCGTTACAGCCAATTGCCAATGCCTAGTTGCACCACTGTTGGATTCAGGACGCAGCCTGCATCGATTCCGGGTACGGTGATAGCTCGAGCCTTCTCGCCTTCCGCCTGTGTCATCCTGAGCCCGCAGGCGAAGGATCTCGGCCCAGCCTGTCGCTGCACCACCACCCACTGCACCGCGTCATCTCGAGCGACGTGGAGAGATCTCGGGCTGCCCAGCCTTCGAGGAACGATGTCCGCAGGCGCTGTTCGCTGGAACGTGACACCATCTCGATCCCTGACGCCGGGATCTTTCGCCTCGGCTCGAGATGACACGCGAGCGGCAGTGCGTACCGGAAATAGGCTGAACCCGGAATTAAGAATGATGAAGGGCCCGGTCAGATGACCGGCCGCTCTCCATCTGATCTCTCGCCTGACCAGGTCGCGGCCCTCCTCCGTCCAACCCCGAGCTGGCAACGGCGCGATGTGCAGCGCTCGGTGCTGATCGCGCTCGTGAGCACGATCGTTGTTTTCGGTGGACTGGCCATCGTCATCGGTGGCTCGACCGGCTGGCAAGTGGTGCAGCAGGCGTTCTTCAGTCCCGAAAACTTCGTAGCCGCCTTCCCCATGGTGCTGAAGGGGTTCTGGCTCAATGTGCGCATCTTCCTCATTGCCGAGCCGATCATCCTGCTCTGGGGCCTCATCCTGGCCATCATCCGCAGCACCCGCAGCCCGGTGCTCTTCCCGCTGCGGGCAGCGGCCGTCACCTACATCGACATCTTTCGTGGCGCCCCGGCAATCCTGGTCATCCTTACGCTCGGCTTTGGCATGCCGGCCCTGCGGTTACCCGGGGTCCCGAATTCCCCCATCTTCTGGGGCACACTCGCCTGCATCCTGACCTCCTCCGCGTACCAGTCTGAAACCTTCCGCGCCGGCATCGAGAGCGTCCACGCCAGCCAGCGCGCCGCTGCACGTTCCCTCGGCCTCAGCAGCAGCCAGGCGATGCGTTACGTGGTGCTGCCGCAGGCGATCCGCCGGGTCATTCCCCCCACGCTGAGTGGGTTTGTCGGCCTCCAGAAGGAGACCGCGCTAATTTCCGTCATCGGCCCGCTCGAGGCCACGCGCCAGGCGCAGATCTACGCGGGCATGACGTTCAACTTCACCAGCTACGTGGTGGCCGGGGTGCTGTTCATCGCGATCACGATCCCGCTGGCCCGGTTCACGGACTACCTGCTGCAGCGCACGGCGCAGCAACGCGAGATGGGCGGCGCAGTGTGAGCGAATCTCCCCTTCTGCAGATCAACGGCCTCTATAAGGCGTATGGCCAGCATCTGGTCCTGCAGAACATCAACCTGGTGGTGGAGAACCACGAAGTCATCTGCCTGATCGGCGCCTCCGGCTGCGGCAAATCGACGCTGCTGCGCTGCGTCAACCTGCTCGAGCCGATCCAGGCCGGTGAAATCCTGCTCGAGGGCACGTCCATCACCGGCCCGAACGTCAATGAAGACCGGGTCCGTCAGGAAGTGGGCATGGTGTTTCAGTCCTTCAACCTCTTCCCGCACATGACCGTGCTGGAAAACATCACGCTGGCGCCGTGCAAGACACGCGGGGTCAGCCGCCAGCAGGCTGAGCGGGAAGCGCGGGAACTGCTGGATCGCTTCGGGCTGGCCGACAAGGCCACCGAGTACCCGGACCGCCTCTCCGGCGGGCAACAGCAGCGGGTAGCCATCATCCGTGCCCTCGCCATGGACCCCAAGTTGCTGCTCCTGGACGAGGTGACCTCCGCGCTGGACCCGGAAATGGTGGGTGAGGTGCTGGAGATCATCGCCGAGCTAAAAGGCCTGGGTATGACCATGCTCCTGGCCACACACCAGATGGGCTTCGCGTACCAGATTGCGGACCGCGTCGCGTTCCTCGACGCGGGGCGCATCGTGGAAATCGGCCCGGCTCGTGAACTGCTCACCCATCCACGGGAAGCTCGCACGCGAGAATTCCTGCAGCGCGTCCTGGTCGCCACCCCGGCGGGCGGAGATGACAACCCGGTGGCTGCGCCGCGTGCCCCTGAGCCAGCTATCTGAGCTCAGGTTTGAACGTCGCCTTGTTAAAGCCTTCGAACTTTTTCTCCTGACTTGAACAAGGAAATTGCGGTCACCTCTCTTGCGCGTTATGATGCCTGCGCTACAAAAGTGCAGGCGCTATAGCGGCGTGACTCGAAGGTCACGTATTCAGGGGGAACTGTGTCTGGCTTCGATCCCAACCTTCTCGCTTCTGCAGGTGTGCCAACAGCTCTTCATCGTCGCCGTCTCCTTGGCGTTGCCGCGGTATCGCTGCTCGCCAGCGCGCTACCGTACGGCCGCGAAGCCGGCGCCCAGACGCCAGTGGCACAAGCGCCCTTCCCACAGCCAGAGGAGTACGTCAGCGAAAACGGCGTGCTCAAGGCAACCTTGAACGTCACCCGTGGCCCGGTGACAATCGGTGATCAGGAAGTGGTCGGCACCACCTACAACGGCACATACGTCGGACCCACCCTGCGCCTGAAGCCCGGCGAGCGGCTGGAACTGACGGTTGTGAACGAACTTCCCGAAGTCACGAACATGCACTTCCACGGCCTGCACGTGTCGCCGTCCGGCATTTCCGACAACGTCTTCATCATCATCGAACCGGGCGCCACTCAGGACTATGTCATCGAAATTCCGGAGAACCATCCGGTTGGCACCTTCTGGTACCACTCACACGCCCACCCCTACACCGAACCGCAAGTGATGGGCGGTCTCGGCGGCCTGATTGTGGTGGACGGGCTGCAGGATCTCCTCCCCGCAGACCTGCGGCAGATCACGGAATACGCTGTGGTCCTCAAGGACTACCAGGCCGTGGACGGCGCCATCCTGCTCACGAACATTGACAGCAACGCCCCGACCACGCGCACCGTCAACGCCGCGGTGAACCCGAGCCTGAGCATCGACGCCGGGGAAACCCAACTTTGGCGTCTGGCGAACCTGAGCGCGGACATCTACTACGAGGTCCAACTCACCGGGCACCAGCTCCACATCATTGGCGAGGATGGCAACCCGGTCTGGCAGGTGAAGAGCGTCGATTCCCTGCCGATTGCCCCGGGCAAGCGCTTCGATCTCCTGGTCCAGGGCGGTGAGCCGGGCACCGCGGAGTTCAAGACACTCCAGTACGACCAGCAGGGCGACCTCTATCCTGAGGCCCTCCTGGCTACCGTCACAGTCAACCCGTCAAACCTGACAGCAGCCGCCCTGCCAGTGAAACTGGTCGAACCGAACGACCTGAACCAGGGCGTGGTGGACGTATCGCGCACGATCACCTTCTCCAAGGACCAGGCAGCCGGTCACTTCGTGATCGACGGCAAAATGTTCGATGAGAATCGCATCGACCAGGCGGTGAAGCTTGGCGCGCTCGAAGAATGGACCATCATCAACACCAATAACCAGCAGCATCCCTTTCATATTCACACCAACGACTTCCAGGTGATCTCGATCAACGACGAGCCGGTCGAGGCGGCCAGTCTTGTCGACACGGTCAACCTGCCTGCCGATGGAAAAGTTACTGTCCGTATTCCCTTTCGCGACTTCACCGGCAAGTTTGTCTACCACTGCCACATCCTCAATCACGCGGACATGGGGATGATGGCGACCGTGGAAGTCACCGAGTAGCTACCCCAGGAGCGCCTGGTCAGGCGGCCAGGCGCTCCTGGGTCTGTGCGCGAGCGGCGACGGGCAATCCCCGCGCCGCTCACGTGCATCCGCAGGGGTCAATGGGTGGCTCGACCAGTGCATTTTCGCTCCGGGAAGCGCACAATGTGTCCACGTTGCTGACGCTATCATCGGGCGGTCAGCCGGACAAAGGAGCAAGGGCATGGAGTCGGACACCACGCGTTCTCCGGTCAATTCCGATCCACCCGCCAGCCCAACGCGGCGATCCTTCCTCTCGCTGCTCGCAGGGGCAGCGCTTGCCGGTAGTCTCGACAGACTTCTCGCCCCCGACCTGGCGGAAGCCAGGAAGAAGCACAAGAAAAAGAAAAAGAAGAAGGGAAACAAGGGCGGCGGCAACAAGTGCACCGGTAGCGTCAATGGCAGCGCCTCGGCCGCAGAGCAGGACGCCCTGTTGACGATGATCAACGACTTCCGGGCGGAAAACGGAGGCCTTCCGCCGCTTGCGCGGGAAGCTCATCTGGACAATGCAGCCGTCGCTCACTCACGGGACATGGCCACTCGCTGCTTCTTCGATCACAAAAACCCAGATGGCAAGGACCCATTCCAACGCATGACGGCAGCAGGCTATACCGGTACCCCGCTTGCTGAAAACATCTACAAGGGATCCGGTTCGTTGGCATCAGCGGCGCAAGCATTCCACGCCTGGGAAACCAGCAAAGAAGGTCACCGGGAGAACATGCTCGACGGTCGTGCTCAAGAAATCGGCATTGGCACCGCACTCGATAGTGCCGGGTTCATGATCTGGACCAATGTCTTCGGGAAACCAATCTTGTAGTCACTCGCCCACTCGGCAGTTCAGCGCAGCGCCCCTGTGTCGTGAAGCACAGGGGCGCTGTGTCGCGGAACGGAGTGTCGAGCGCCAGGCTCCGGCAAGATGGACTCACTGAACCGGGAAGACCGGAACGAGTGATCCACCCAGAAGGAGCCCGACATGGACACCGAGCGCTTCGATCACCTCTCCACCGTTCTGGCGACACCCGGCACTCGCCGTCAGGCGCTGCGATCTCTGGCAGGCGCCGCCATGGCGCTGGCGGTGGCCGGTGCTCTCGGCGCTGATGAGGGCGAAGCGAAAAAGAAGCGCAAGAAAGGCAAGAAGGGCAAGGGCAAGACGGGCGGCAGTTCGTCCGGTGGTGGACAGAACGGCGGCAGCAACTCCGGCGGTGGGGGCAACGACGGCGGCAGCATCGCCGGCGGCGACGGCAACGGTGGCGGCGGTGCCACGCAGACCGAAGAAGAGAAGCTCCTGGACCTGATCAACAATTTCCGCGCCCAGAATGGCCAGCCGGCCCTCGTCCGCAACGGCAAGCTCGACACCGCAGCGCTGAATCACTCACGAGATATGGCAAACCGGGGCTTCTTCTCTCACACCTCGCCGGAAGGTGGAACGCCGGATCAACGTATCGCCGCGGCGGGCTACAGCTACAGTTGGTGGGGAGAGAATATCTACAAGAGCGCCCCCGGCGACGACTCCGCCCAGTCTGCGTTTACCTCCTGGGTGAATAGCTCTGGCCACCGCGCGAACATGCTGAGCAGCAACTTCACGCAGATTGGCATCGGCCGCGCCACTGCCTCTGATGGCCGGACGTACTGGACCAACACCTTCGGCAGACCAGCCTGACCGCTCATTGACAATCTCACGCACTGGGGCGGCGCACTCACTTGCGCCGCCCCAGTGCGTCTGCCGACGTGTCGTATTACCAGATTTCTGCCATATTCCTGGCATACCAGTCTCCCTACGATGGCTCCATCTCAGCAGCGCCGCAAACGTTGACGGCCCGGCGCCGCGCCACGCTTGATCTCGCTAGGGAGCCAGGATTGTGATTACGCTGCCCCACTCGTCCTGCGGGAATGTTCCCGCTGTCGCCTCTCGTCGCGCGCTTGTGCAAACAATCGCCACGGGGATACTCAGCGCGTTGCCGCTCTCGCTCCTTGAGGACGAGACTGAAGCCCGCAAAAAGGGTAAGAAGTCGCGACGCAAGAAGAAGCGGAAGGGTCAACAGCCCTCTGCGCCGGCCGTGCGTGCTGATGCCACGTGCCCGCTCCCGCAAGATGATGCGTTCATTGTGGGATCACTGGCTCGCCTGGCCCAGAGCTTCACCGCCGGTGTGAGCGGCGACCTGGTCAGGGTCGAACTGGGCGTCGATAACCGGCAAGGGTCCAGCAATAACTACCTGGTCCGGCTGGCTCCGCTCGTTGACGGCCTGCCAGGGGAAGCAGTGCTGGCAACGGCCGAGGTGGCCGCGGCGGTTCTCCCTGCCAGCATCACCACTGCGTCGTTCACCTTCTCGAGCCCGGCCCGGGTCGTAGCCGGGACTTCTTACACCCTCGTGCTTGCGGTCGACGGCCAGGACAACTTCTCGTGGATCAGCCGCACCGGCACGGCCTGCGGCGGCCGCGGCTTCCTCGCCAATGGCCTGTCCGCCCCGTTCGAGCCGCGCAACGAACTGGACTTCGTGTTCACAACCTTCGTGCAAGCTTGATCCGTTGTCGACCTCGTACGTCCGAATGCCATCACGTCATGGAACGC
The DNA here is from genome assembly GCA_046328375.1 of Thermomicrobiales bacterium. GTDB lineage: Bacteria > Chloroflexota > Chloroflexia > Thermomicrobiales > UBA6265 > JACCXM01. Next base: position 2,761 of record JAXLWT010000070.1, on the reverse strand, counting down.
ATCCCGGGGAACGGCACTGTGAACCACCTGCACATCGATCTTGATCACCTGTTTGGTCAGCATCAGTCGCGGCGCCGTGCATTGGCGTTGTTGGCCGGGGTGGCCCTGGCCGTCATGCCGGGCCTGCAGCCTCCCGATTCCGTAGGCGCCGCTGGATCCGGGAAGGAGCACGGTCGCAAAAGACGGCGCAAGAAGCGCCATAACGGCAATCCCACCCCGGCGCCGGAGCCGAACGTGGTTGCTGATGCGGCCTGTCAAGGCCTCAATGTCAGCGGGTTTATCATTGGTTCAGATGGACGGGCAGCCCAGAGCTTCACATCCAAGGCGACCGGGGACCTCATCCGGGCAGACCTGACCCTGGATCACTTTTCCATCTCTGATGGCGAGTATTTCTTGCGAGTCGCCAACCTGGTCGACGGCCACCCCAGCGAGCAGGCGCTTGCCACGGCGCGCGTGGATGACCGCACCCTGCCTGGTGGCCAGTCAATCGTGAGTTTCACCTTTGATCCGCCAGCGCCTGTTCGCGCAGGAAACTCCTACGCGCTCGTCCTCTCTCGGGCTGGCGCGGGGGAATTCACCTGGCGTGGCGACTTCAATAACTCGTGCCCCGGGCGCGCATTCTTCTCGGCTAACGTGAGTGCACCCTTCGAGCCAAATAACCAGAACGACTTCCTGTTCACGACGTTCGTCAGGACATGATTGCAGGAACAGATGGCGTCTCCATAGTGACCCTGGCCCTGCAGCGCGATGAGGCAGGTTTCAACGATCCTCACCTGCCTCACGTCTTCTCCCGGCCCGGATCTGACGAACCCAAACCGTGAGCCACTTGTCGAGGATGACGAGGTGCGAGAGTTCCAGCAGGATGAGGACCCAGTAGGACGCGTCCGAGCGCTCATCGTCGTCACGCACCCTGAAGCCGAGCACCATGTGGCTGGCCTCGTCGGGGGCTGGTGCGAAAGCGCGCTCACCGCGCGAGGCGAGGAGCAGGCTCGTCGCATCGCGACATATCTGCGAGCACGTATTCCTGAAGCCGCTCCAGTAGAGATACACTCGTCCGATTTGCGGCGCTGCGTGCAGACGGCGACTCAGATTGCTGGCCGCGTGCAGGCGTCGATCGTCCTATCCCCTGATCTGCGGGAGATTTCCTATGGAGAGGCCGAGGGGAAGCCGCAAGCGTGGCTTCAAGCCCGCTTTCGCTTTCCACCACCAGAGAACAACCCTGCCCGGTTGGATCATGAGTACGGTCTCCCCGGTGCTGAGTCGCGACGAAATGCGGCAACTCGCGTTTACCGGGCAATGGAAAAGATCCTGGCTAGCCCCGTGGATCAACAGATCATCGTCACGCATGGCTTTGTGCTCACCTTCATAGTGGCTTCCTGGATCGGGACGCCAGTCGAGGCAGTAGGGCTGATTGGGATACCCGCGCATAGCGGGAGCATCACTGTGCTACGCCAGGAGGCGCCCTTCTACAACCGGAGTGTGGTCACGCTCAACAATACATCTCACCTGGCGCAGACGAGGTGAATCGCGGCTCTCGATGAATCCATGCACGCGAAAGGGTGGCCTCGTAGGGCCACCCTTTCGCTCGGCTTCTTCGATCGGGCTGCGTTACGCCAGGGCGCTTTGGCCGTCCTGCACCCCATCGCCATCGGTGTCCCAGACAAGAGGATCGGTAGTCGTGGCGAAGAGTTCGTTGCCATCGGTCAACCCGTCGCCATCGGAGTCGGCGTTGTACGGGTCTGTCCGGTAGATGTTCGTCTCGTCCACATCAGCCACGCCGTCCGAGTCACTGTCCGTGACAACAGCGCCAGATGTGGTCGTATCTGCGGGGGCAGTTGACAGCGTTTCGCTCGTCGGCTCGGTTGGGGTGCTGGTCGCGGTGTCGGCAACCGGCGCGCTCGCGGCGCCATTGTTGTTCACAAGGGGATCGGTCTTGATCCCAAACAACTCTTCGCCGTCAGAGATGCCATCCCCGTCCGTGTCCCATGAGAGCGGGTAGGTGCTGTAGAGCGTGAACTCGTCCCCGTCTGCCACCCCATCACCGTCCGTGTCGGGATTGGTCGGGTCGAGTCCGGCCTCGGCTTCAAGGGCATCCGGGTAGTTGTCGGCATCCTGGTCTTCGGCCGTCGCCACCGTTCCGGTCGTCGAATCGGTTGCAGCGTCCTCCACAGGTGCTGACACTGGCGCCGGAGCCGGCGAAGCGTTCAACGTGCCACTGTTGGATGAGCGGGTACTCGTGCCGTCGCTGCCGGCTGCGTTTGACGTGTTGATGCGCGGCGCGACCATGACGGCGTTACCGGGCGAGTAATTGATGTCGCCGCAACTGATTGTCCAGTTCCCGGGGGTCCCGGTCGTGACACAATCACCAGTCGTATTCAGCGAGGCGACATCTGGCGGCGCTTGCTGCGCCTGTGCAGAAATTGCGCTTCCCGTTATGAGCCCAAAACCCAGTGCAACCGTCGCGATGGCTTTCTTCATGTCCTATCCTCGGCGGGGTTGTATCTGGCGGCGGGCCAGGCAAAAACCCTGAACACCGGTGCTCAGGTTCTCTGCCTGTATGAACGTTTCACAGCGGGGTTGGGTTTCCTTTCCGCCAGGCCAATTTGTCCCGTTCTACGCCGAAAACCGGCGCGTTCCTGTAATGACCGCAACTTTGGTGCCAGCAAGCGAACGTTGCGCTACTGGTCACGTGTCTCCAGGTCCTGTTGTGGTCGACCGGCAAGTGCCGGCCAGGTGTCCAGGGAGTTCAATCTGATGAATC
>JAXLWT010000007.1:0-178791 GCA_046328375.1 Thermomicrobiales bacterium | reverse complement strand
TACCTCTTCCTCGATCCAAGGATTTCCTACTGATGAGTGCCGAGAGCTCGACTGCCAACTCCGTCCTCGCGAGCGCAAGCACCGCCCTGTCACCTGAGGCGAGCCTGGCCGCGACATCGCGCGGCAACAGTCAATTGCGCCGCAACCTGAAGCGCTTCCTGGTCGGTAACCGCCTCAACTTCATCGGCCTCTGCCTGGTCGTGCTCTTCTTTTTCCTGGCCATTTTTGGCCAGGCTATCGCCCCGCATGACCCCTACGCACAGGACATCACCGGTTCCAAACTCCTCTCACCTTCACTCACCCACCCCATGGGAACTGATGAACTGGGGCGGGATATCCTGAGCCGGGTCATGGCCGGGACGCGTATCAGCCTGCAGGTTGCCGTCGTCGTCCTGACGTTCGCGGTCCTCTTCGGAACGCTTGTTGGCTCAATCGCCGGGTACTTCGGTGGCATCGTCGATGAACTGTTGATGCGCTTCACCGACATGTTTCTGGCCTTCCCGGCCCTGATCCTGGCGATTGCCATCGCCGCGTCACTTGGCCGTGAGCTGTACTGGACCATGGTCGCCCTGGCGACCGTCTTCTGGCCCTGGTATGCCCGGCTCATTCGTGGGCAGATCCTGACGATCCGGGAACGCGACTTCGTCACAGCCGGCGAGAGTATCGGTCTCACCGGCCAGCAGTTGTTGATTCGCCACATCCTGCCCAATGCGATCTCCGTGGTCATCATCCAGTTAACCCTGGATGTGGGCTACGCCATCCTCGCGACCAGCTCCCTGAGCTTCATCGGGCTTGGTGCGCAGCCGCCTTCCCCGGAGTGGGGCACCATGATGTCCACGGCGCGCAACTACTTCCGCGAGGGCTGGTGGTACATCACCTTCCCTGGCGTGGCGCTGACCCTCACTGTCTTTGCGTTCAACATCCTGGGTGATGGCCTGCAGGACGCGCTCGACCCACGCTCCGGACGCCGCTGATCACGGTGCAACCATGGGCTCCGTAGCCTCACCCACGTGCTCCGCTGGGCCACTGACAGGTAGGCGGAACTCGAACACCATGCCACGCGGCCGGTTGCGGCGCGCCTCGATCGAGCCGCCGTGCGCTTGCACGATGTGCTTGGCGATGGCCAGGCCGAGACCCGTCCCGTGAGATCGGCGCGAACGGTCCGCCTTGTAGAAGCGCTCGAAGAGCCGTTCGATGTCCTCAGGTTCAACGCCCACCCCGGTGTCTTCGACCTGGTAGACGATCCAGCCATCCTGTTCTGAGACCGAAAGATGGATAGAGCCACCGGCCGGGGTGAACTTCACGGCGTTGTGGATCAGGTTGAGCAGCACCTGTCCAATACGCGTCCGGTCCGCTCGCAACAGCGGCAGCCCGGGTTCGGTGAATGTCGTAATGCTCAGGCCAGAGCGGGCGACTTGCGCCGCCAGCCTGCCCTCGGCTTCTCTGGCAATCTCGCCAGGATCCAGCCAGTCGAGCGCCAGTTTCAGGTTGTCCGACTCCAACCGGGCCAGGTCCAGCAGTTCATCCACCATGTCTGCCAGCCGGTCTACCTCGGAGATGATCCGGGAGAGGAATTCCCCTGATACCTCGGGATCGTCGATCGCACCCGCTTCCAGCGTTTCGACCATGGCCCGGATCGACGTCAGGGGTGTGCGCAGCTCGTGCGAGACGTTTGCCACAAAGTCGCGCCGGACACCTTCCAGCTTCCGCAACTCGGTGATATCACGCAGCACGACGACGCCGATCCGCTCATCAGGTGCTTCCAGGCAACGTGCGGCAACCTGCAACGTTCGCCCACTCCGCCCATGCTGAATGACCCGCTCCATTGCGTCGCCACACTCAACCACGGCCTGGTCGACAAGTTCAGACAGCTCGTGGTCGCGGCCGACCCACATCAGGGATTCCCCGAGAACAGACCCACGTACGGCCAGCATGGCTCGCGCGGCGTCATTCATGAGCACGACATGCCCTGTCTCGTCGGTAATCACGACCCCGTCCGTGAGGTTGACCAGCGTCGCCTCCAGGCGCGCCCGGACCAGCTCGAGCTCCTCGAGCGTGTCGCTGAGCGTGGCCGTCATGAAATTGAAGGCACGGCCGACATCACCCAGCTCCTGGGTCGGCGCCGGGACCAGCCGCGCGCTGAAATCTCCCGCGGCCACGGCCGCGGCCTGGTCACGCATGGCGCGAAGCCCATCGCCGATCCGCTTTGCCACATACCACCCTGCGCCCGCCATCAAGAGGCCCGCAATGAGGACCGCCCCAACTACCTGCTCCTTGACGTTGGAGACCAGTGCGCTCACCTCGGTCAGCGGCAGGCTCATGCGCACGATAGCGTCCCCATCCGCGATGGAGCGCGCCACATACAGGAACGGGACGCCCATCGTGGCACTTGGCCGTACAGCACTCCCGGTGCCATTGGCAACCGCCGCACGCACCTCCGGCCGCCCGCCGTGGTTGTCCATGTGGCTAGGGTCGCTCTCATTGTCAGCAATGACGGTGCCGTCAGGCGAAATCACCGTGACCCGCGCCTGGAGTTCCTCGCCAAACCGATCAATAACCGCTTCTATCTGGTCAGTCTGCCCGCTGCGGATGTACGGCGTAATGAGGTCGCCCGCGACCAGGGTCTCCTCCAGAAGATCGCGGTGCAGCCGGTCAATCGAGAAGCTTTCGATGGTCTGGACCAGGAGCCAGCCGAGGACCGCGATGATCAACATGCTCAACCCGGCGTAGGTCAGCGCCAGGCGTGCTGCGAGTGTGTGGGGCGTAAGCCGCCGAATCCAGTCAGCGGGAAGCCAGCTCCACGTGGAAGCGGCTGGCGGAGACGGAGTCGCGCCGGAATCAGTGTTCTGGCTGGCGTCCATCTTCAGCAATCAGGCGGTACCCGAAGCCGCGCACGGTCTCGATCCGGGCAGAGCTCTGGGGATCCTGCTCCAGCTTCTGGCGCAGCCATCGCACGTGAACATCCACCGTCCGTGTGTCGATCGGGTAGTCGTACCCCCAGACACGCTGCAGCAGGACCTTGCGCGAATGCACGACGTTCGGCTGGCCCGCCAGGAAATAGAGCAGGTCGAATTCCTTGGGCCGCAACGATAGCGGCCTGTTCCCCAGCGCAGCCTCGCGCCGCGTGCGGTTGACCACCAGGTCGCCCACGCGAACGATCTCCTCCGCAGGCTCGTTCGACGGCGCAGCGACGGAAAGAGGCGCCGGTTGGGGTTCTTCACGTCGCGGCACCCCCCCAGGTGATCCGCTCATCATTTGCACACGTCGCAGCATCGCTCGCACGCGTGCGAGCAACTCGCGCATGGCAAATGGCTTCCCGAGATAGTCATCCGCCCCGAGCTCCAGGCCGACGACCCGGTCGATCTCCTCCCCTTTCGCCGAAAGCAACAGGATGGGAACGGTCGATTCGGCACGCAGCGTTCGACAGACTTGCAGGCCATCGACCCCCGGCAACATCACGTCAAGCACGATCGCGTCGGGCTGAAGCCGCCGCGCCGCCGCGATGGCCTCTGTACCCGTTGCGGCTGTCTCGATGCGATATCCCTCCTTGCGGAGGGTATAGGCAATGGCGTCAACGATAGCGGGCTCGTCGTCCACGATCAGGATGGTACGTGGCTCCGGCTCCAGCAATGCGCCTCCGGCTCCACTCGATGTGGCCGGACGCGCCGGCGTGGATGAATGGCTGGATGCCGTGCGCAGTGGGGGCAGGTCGGGCGTGTCCATGTGGAGAAGTATGCACGTCTGGTTGTCAGGATGGCGTTACGGCAGCCCGCGCAAACAGGGCCAGGATGCCTTCCGGAATCCGGCGTGGCCTGCCGTCAGCAGACATGAACACCCAGTCCGTGGCGGCACGAACGAGCACCGACTGTGCCGGCAGCGGCGTTCCAACGCGTGGCACACGTCCCGTGAAGGGCTCAGTCGCGGGGTTCTCGACGCGGAAAAGCTGGTAGCACCGGGTGACCCGAGCGCCGTGTGGCTCCAGCAACCAGGTCTGGACACGCACCACATCGCCCGGGTAGGCGGCACGGAGAAACTCGATTTCGTGCCGACGCGCCACGAACACGCCGCCCAAGGCACGCGAGGCCTCGACCGTCAAACCCAGGAACGTGGCGTGCTCGATCGCCGCCTGCTCCATGTAGTGCAAATAGACCGCGTTGTTGACGTGGCCCAGCAGGTCGGCCTCATGAAAGCGGGCCTGCATGGCAATCTCGAACTGGGGTTGCGTCGCCCAGTCGAATCCGGCACCACTGACGCTCACGCGCGGGCGGGCTCCTTGACCGCAAAGCGCGTCGGCAGGATCAGGTCCGGATGTTCGCTCTCGATTTCCCGATCGAAGATGCGACGCAGGATGGCGACGGTCGATGCGTAGGTGGAATCCATCCCGTGATAGGACATCCCGCGAGCACCCAAGGTCTGCGCTCGCGTGTAGGGCGTATCCGACGCGTAGTGAATGATGCCCAGGTCCATGGCATTGCCGCGGTGGGTTTGCAGGTTGATCGCTTCCTCCGCGGGGTAACGCCGCAGATGCATGTCTTCGTAGAGTGCGTTCAGGTACGGTCCGGCTTCCATTTCGACCACCGTAAAGTTCTCACGGTAGAAGAAATCGAGATACCCCTCATTCTGCAGGAACGTCCCCTTCACGGTGACGGCCTTCTGGTTGTCCAGGGCAGCACCGTAGACGAGATAGGGATCCAGGTCGGCGTAGCTGAAGGCGTTGTCAAACCAGTAGGTATTGCCGGAATGTTCGTCATAGACCACATTGGAGATCATGACATCGCCAATCCGCCCGTTCAGGGTGGCGGCCTTCCCCAGGATGTAAATCCCCTGGAGTTCGTCGGTGCTCATGCCCACCTGCGAGAGGATGTTGTACGCGGAGAGCCCGAGCGGGTAGTTCACATTGACGATGATCGCATCGGACGCTCGCGGATCGAGGCACACACCGTGCTCGTCACAAAGGCGCGGATCGAACTGCGTCGGATCCAGCCGGGAGAGCTCAATGATCTGGATCCCAACGTCAACTGGCCCCTGCGGCTCGATGTGATGAATGCCGATACTCAACTCTTCCTGGCTGCGCGCGCGCCGTTCTTGCTCTCGCCCTGATCGGGCAAAATAGGGCCGTGCCGCGAAGTAGAGAAGGTTCTCCCAGTTTGAGCGGCTGTTCCCCGCTTCCAATTGCGCGAGTTCGTCTTTCAGCTCCGCGGAATTCCCCTGCCGGATGAAGTCAATCAACTCGGCCTTGCGGCGACGCGAGGTACCCGAGAGGATGTTCACGATCGAGTGGGTGTTGGAGGAGACGAAATAGACCGGGCGGTCGATCGCCTGCAGGTTGTGCAGGACCCGCTCCGCCGGAGCCCACCACTGGTGTGTGGCCCGCGCGTTTCCGAGGTACGTCCCACCGATCATGCGCAACATCATGCGTTTGCGTTGGGATGCGACCAGTTCCAGATTCTTCCAGACTGCCCGTCCCCAGACCGACTGCAGCCGCTGCCAGCTCGGCGCATCGAGCAGAAGGCGCGTGCCGACCTCGGCGGTCTCCTCCGGGGTGAGTTGTTCGCCACCGGCCGCACGGCCAATGAGATCGCGCAGCAGCGCGTCCTCGCCAATGATGCTGTGCATCTTGTTCCACTCGATCTGGTAGGCCACGATCGAGGGGACGAGGTCATCGAGATCAGACGCGGAGGCGATCGTTACAGCAAGCGTCTGTGCACCGTCATAGCGCCAGCGGCGACGCCGCCCAGGGGCAGATACAACCTCCCACGCATCGACATCCGGGTGGCCGGCGCGGCGGAACCCCCGCGCCGATTGGCCAAGCAAGATATCCGTGACGTTAACAATGCCCTCGGGTATGCGCTGCGCTGAGTAGATGAAGGCGTTGAGATCAGGCGCAACCTCTTCGGCGCCGGCGTGGAGCGACGAGGCGGCGGTGAGATGAGCTGGCGTCAACGTCGACACTGGCACCGCGCCAGAGCTTTGCAGCAGCGTCGTGTACGTCCGGACGTAGAGGTCTACCTCCCGTTTGCCCGGCACACGACTGTTGGTGGCGATGGGTGCCCGCACCTCTCGCTCGACGGCCTGGGGACGCTCGTGTTCAGCTTCGAAGTCCGTCGCCTGTGCCATGTCGCCCGCTCACAAGATGATCACACAGCAGTGGCGTGCGCCACCCTGCTGGCGAGTATAAGGCGGACACCAGGCACGCCGGGTAACAAGAATGCGTCTCTTCTGGTCAGGCTGGATCAGTCGTAGGCCTGGTCCTGCGTGGTTGCGGCCTGAGCGTGCGCGAGCAGGCGTTCCGGAGATACCGCAATCGAGTTGCGGCCAAGTGATCGAACCGCTCCCTGCTCCTGGAGTTCGAGCAGCTTGCGGGTAACGGTCACGCGGTTGGAGCCGATCATGTTCGCGAGGGACTGGTGCGTCAGTGGCAGCGTGATCGCCGTCAAGCCATCAGCCGTCGGGCGTCCAAAACCACGCGACAGATTCAGCAACGTGGCTGCGAGACGCACGGACGTATCCCGGGCGAGCAGATGTTCGGTCAACATGTGCATTTCGGAGAGTCGACGTGACATCCCCTGCACGACTGCCGACGCCAGTTCTGGTACCCGTTGAATCAGGTCGGCCAGCTCATTCGCCTCGACGACAGCCACAGACGCGTCGACCAGGGCCTCGGCGGAGCTCCCGCTGGAGAGGCCATCCGGGTCGACCTCCTGGGTAAAGACCGTGCCCGGCCCCAGCAAACCGAGGTTGATCGACCGCCCATCCGGGAGCGACTTGAACAACCGCACATATCCGGAGCGGACGATATAGATGAATCCCTCTCCGTGCCCGGGCCGGAAGATCTCCTGACCACGGTTGAACGTGATCGTGCTGGCCCGCGAGTACGAATTCAGATCAGCAAGCTGTCCCACAGCCGCGGCTCCTGCTTGACGAGTTGTCGTCTGTGCGGTCGTCCGACGCACCTGAGAACTTTCGCGATGCTCTGCCATAGCGCTGCTGTACCATCCTGGCGCGGTGACCGCTAACGTCCGCGCGGTCGCTCCCTCGCGTGAAGCGAACTTCATTGCCTGCTCCTTCAAGTCGCGTGTCGAACAACACTGCGGCCCGCGTTGCGGACAATGGACCTGTACGCAAGGTCAATGCCAGGGATGCCCAATGCGGCTACATCAACGATGTCGACGTGCGACTCGTCAGCCTGCGCTGGGTATCTCCGAAACTCCACACCACCTGGCGACGACCAACGCGAGGACGGTGGTCGCCTTGATGATGTCGTCTATGATAATCGACTCATTAGGCGCGTGCGCCTGGCGCACGTCTCCCGCCCCGAACATCAGGCATGGCATGCCGCCGGTATTCACGAAGTGCCGCATGTCGGCCCCGTAGGTGACGCCAGAAACGCGCGGGGAATCCGATAGGACAGCACTCGCCGCTTCCGTCAGGACCTGCACAAGTTCATGGTCCACTGCAATCTGCGACGGTGCAAACTGCCCCGCGAGCCACTCGACACGTGGCGGATGCTCACGTAGCCAGCGATCTCCAGCCGCAATCGCCTGCACTTCCGCCGCGAACTCGTCCTTGAAGGTCTCCAGATTCTCGCCTGGTGCGAGTCCGGCGCGCCCCTCGGCGACGACGAGGTCTGGCACTGTCGAGGCCCAGGTCCCGGCATGGAGCGTCCCGACACTGAGCGGAATCTTGTTCTCCAGATGGGCGTAGAGCGGGTGGGCATTCGCGGCGTTCCGTCGTGCTTCGAACGCGAGCAGGCCGGAATGGAGATAGCAGAACTTTTCAATCGCGCTCACACCCTCATTCCGGGTGGCAGCGTGCGCCGCAAGCCCGGGCACGACGAGCCGGAACATCAGGGAGCCCCCGTGAGCGACCACGATGTTCATCTCGGTGGGCTCCGTGATAATGCAGGCGTCGGCCACGTAACCCCGGAGAATGGCCGCAAGAGCGCCGGCCCCGCCATCTTCCTCGGCAATTGTGCTTTCAACAGTCACCGTGCCGGCCGGCGCAAGGCCCGCCGATGTCAGCGCGCGCAACGCGAACAGGTTGGTGATCACGCCGGCCTTCATGTCGCAAGAGCCGCGGCCGAAGAGGACGCCATCCCGGATGTCGCCCGAATGCGGATCGGCATGCCACGCGGAGAGATCGGCCGCGTCCACCGTGTCGATGTGACCGTTGAGGATCAGGGACCGGCCGTTACCAACACCTTCGAGCGTACCAACCACGTTCGGTCGCCCGGCGAACCCGCCTTGAAGCGTCACATGCTCGGCGTACGGCCCCAACTCCTGTTCTGACGGCTCCCAGATATCAACACTGAGGCCCTGTTCACGCATCAGGCGGGCGACAACCTGTTGCGCTGCCCCCTCGTTGCCGGTGTGGCTTTCCGTGCGAACCAGTTCCTGCAGCGCGGCGACGAGCGGCTCACGCTGGCCGGCGACAGCAGCCTCAATGGCAGCCACATCAACGAACTGACTCTGGTTCATGCTGAGGTGCTTGCCTCCGGACGATCTGCTTGCCTGGAAATCGACAGGGCAACGAGATCGCGACGCATACCCTCCTCGCTCAGCGTGCGCCAGAGGGAGGTGAACGCGTCATACGCCCTCTGCCGGTCTGCGTGCGCCATGCTCAGGAGCGTAATCAGTCCCCGTCGCACATCATCCGGGGGCGGACGCAGCGCTGAGGTCGCTATCGCGGCCATATGCTGCGGCGACGCACTTGCCAACTCGGCGCGAACCCGCTCAGCCTCGTCCGCCATGGCGGCTCCGAGTTCGGCGCCCACCATGTCGATCTCGACATCGCGATCATGCAGGACGCCCAGCGCCTCCTGGACCTGCTTGATACGTTCGATCTGCCGCTTCCCGGCCTCACCAAACTGCGGTGCAAAAAGCTCAAGCGTGTAGCGCAGCCGCTTGGCGGAAATACGCATCGCATGGAGCTCGAGTGACCAGGCGGGCTCCGCAACTGCCGGTTCGTAGGAGTACAGCTCGGCAATACGGACGGCCAGGACCTTGCGCGCATTAACATCGACCGGCGCATCCGGATCCAGATTGTTGACTGGCCAGGCGCGGCTCATGGGTGTTCCTCTGGGTTGCGCGTGTCGAGGCTGGCCTTCGCTCCAAACCGCCGCTCGACCTCGTCCCGCAGGGTGCCGTGCATGAGGGTCGCCAGATAAGCCTCCATGGCCTCTCTGGCTTCGGCGCGCTCGCCATCAACCCGGTTTATCAGGCGGTCGACTCCGGGCCAATCCGCCGGCGACGCCACATCGCGCTGCTCCTGCAGCCGCTCCAGGATGACGTCGCGGTCCCGCACTTCGCCAAGTGCCCCGGTGATTTCCTTGGCGGCGCGGTGGAGCGGCTTGTACCACCCCTTCGGAAAGGCCGGAGCCGCGACGTCCATGGCCGCTCGCAAGCGACGCGAGGCCACACGTACGTCATGGACTCCTTCGTTGGTTGAGCCCTCGATGGCAGCAGGCATCGCCTTCCAGAGCTCCTGCCAGCGATCGTAAATGAGTGAGCGCATGGCGTCGCGGAACAGCGCCTCACGGTGTGTTGCTTGCGGTGCAGCCGTCGGTTTCCTGGGGGTTCGGTCTGGTCTCTGCTTGCGTGGACTTTCGGCGGAATTCGGACGGGAGAGTGTTTCCAGCAACAGCCCCGACCGAATCCCGCTGCGCGCAGTTTCGATACGCGTCGCCAGGACCCGGCCGGCAATCGCAGCCACAATGGCCACGCCAGACGGCAGCACGCGCGCTCGGGCCTCCGGCGCGTCAATGATCTCAGCCAGTTCGGCCGCATTCAGGACCGACATCTTGCCAAGGACATTCTGCACGGCCCGCCGGTCCAGCACGCGCTCCTGGGTGGTCATCCGCGCGAGATACTCACCCGTACCGCCAACAACGATCAGGCGAACGCTCTCCCCACGTGGCAACTTGAGCGAACGCGTCAGCCTTTCGATGACGCCGTCCGCTTCAGCCTGCGCCTGCGCCAGGGCTTCCGGCGTTGGCGGGTCCGTAGTCACAAAGCGCTCGGTCAAGCGTCCGGATCCAAGGGGCGTCGAACGCGCCCCGAGCACCACCCCATCGTTGGCCACGACGAACTCGGTGCTCCCGCCGCCAATATCGGCCACGACCACGTGCCCGTCGAGATCCGTATCAGCAGCGAGGCCACGAAACGTAAGCGCAGCTTCTTCGTCACCGTCCACGACTCGCACGTCGATGCCCGTGTCACGGCGCACGCGCTCCAGAAAATCAGCCCCGTTGCGCGCCGCCCGGGTAGCTTCCGTCGCCACGGCTACGACGTTCGTTGCTCCCGCGGCGCGAGCCTCGTCTGCAAAGCGCTTGAGCGTTGCCAGCCCGGCTTCCACGCGCTCCGGGTCTAGCTCACCGGTTCGGTCTACTCCCTGGCCGAGGCGCACGACATCGACCACCTGGCCAAACTCTTCAAGTTTGCCTTCATCATTGAGGCGGCCAAGCGACATCTTGATGGAGTTGGACCCAATGTCGATCGCCGCAGCCACTCGCGCGGTGCCATCAGTCACCGGCCAGGTCCTTCGCTGTTCGCATGAGCGGCTTCCCTCACTATCATGTCAGTAGTCTAGTCCCCACGCGCCGTACCCGGCTGAAGCCTCGCGGAGACGGAACATGACGAAACATCAGACCGAAACTGTGACGGCAGCCGACGCGCCGGCTCGGCTCAAGGAACGGGCAGAGGCCGAGTTAGCACTCCTGGAGGACGAGCGAAAGGCGGAACGGCGCCTCAAGAAACGCCTCACTGCCCTGGCGAAGGAGGAACGCCGCCTCGCTGAGGCCGTGGAGCGCCACAGCGCGCGCCTCGCGCTGGTCTCCCAGGCCGAGAACGCGCTGCGGGCGGCGCAAGATCGCCGCGCGGTTGGGCCCGCCTAAATCGTCAGGCCATCACGTGCAGCCAGGCGTTCGCTGGCCGCCCAGAATCGATCGAGCAGCGTCGCCTGCTCGCCGGCAGCCATGGGCCGTGGCTGATGGAACTCTTCGATTTCGACGCCGTGGATACGCAGGCCAACGATCTTCGTGCCGTGAAAGACGATCTCCAGCACATAGCCAGAGCGCACCTCCGCGGCCCACATCTGGTCCAGCACGAAATTGCCGGGGGAGTAAACAATCGGGCGTCCGGCGTAGATTTCCATTCCCTGGTTCACGTGAGGATGGTTCGTCACCACCATGGTGGCGCCAGCATCGATAGCCGCCCGGGCTGCGGCAGCCGCCCAGTCCGGCACCACCGAGACGTACTCAGCGCCGTAGTGGAAATACGGGATCACGATGTCTGCCACCGCCGTCGCCGCGCTGATATCGTCCAACACCTGGCTCAACAGGAATGGGTTCGTGCCTGGACGGTCTGCTGTTGCGCCCGCATCGAAATCGAGTACGCCGTTGACCACTCCCGGCTCGACCTCATAGTTCGCGGTGACCCCATCAATCCCGAGGAACGCGATCCGTTGACCAGCCAGCTCGAAAACGAGGGGAGCTCGCGCCGCGCCGATCTCCCGGCCCCCGCCGAAATACGGCATGCCGTGAGCCTCCATGGCGTCGAGCGTATCCAGGAACGCCTGGAGTCCCCACCCTTCGCTGTTCCAGACCGTGTGATTGTTGGCCACCGTCAGGGCATCGATCCCCGCGAGCGACATGCCATCAAGCATCGCCGGATCGGAAACGAAACTGAACGAATGCGCATCGGCCGGTTGCGGCAGGTTGGCGGAGAGATTTCCCTCCAGGTTAGCAATGGTGATATCGAACGAGCGCAGCAGCGGGGCGGTACGCAGGAAAGGACGAGTGAAATCGCCGTACTGCACCATATGGGCGTGAACGTTACGGCCCGGCACGATATCGCCGACGACGCCCAGGCGCCACGGCACGGCGTCCTCGATGGCAACCAGCAGCGGATCATCTTCGCCGACCTTGAGCGCCTGTACCCGGAAATCAACGACATCAATCGGGGCCACCGCGAGAGCACCTGCATCGGCACGCAGGATAGATACGAGTTCGTCGTAGCTCTGCGCCGTCGTGCTCGCCGCGGATTCGGGCAACTCGAATCCGGCCAGGGCCACCAGGCGGACCGGCAGCGGCACGAAAGAACCGACCGCCGACCAGTTCTCGACTTCACCACTCAGTAACCGCAAGACGTCGTCCGGTCCTATCCCGGAAACCGGCAAGCGCGGTGAGGCCACCAGCACCATGCCGTCTGGCAGTTTCCAATTTGGCGCCTGCGCGACTGGCGTCGCGGTTGCCTGGCGCAAACCGTCTGCGCTGCGCTGCTCCCTCTCGCCACTCGCCGCGGCGGCAGCGTGCCGCCCCACTGCATCGAGTGCTGCCACCCCCAGGCCCAGAGCTGGCGTGGCCAGGACCTTGCGCCGTGAAATTCGTCCAGCCGGATTCGACGTCACGGGTGATGCATCTTCGGAAGGGTCATTCGACATGTTGGCTCCAGAGCCGGCGCGAGCTTATGTGCCCGGCGGATAGTCATCGAAATACTCGACGATGGCGTTCTCGTAGGCAGTGACGATCGCGTTCTCCCCCTCCGGGGAGGTGAGGACCGCTGCATCGCCGGGATTGGAAATAAACAGCGATTCCAGAATAGCGCCCGGCATCTCACTGGGGGTAATCACACCCGGGATTTGCGGTCCCGTGATGATGAAGTGCTTGAAGACCGGATGCTCGCGCTGGACATCGGCTGTGGAGTCGGGCAGGACGCCGCGCTCCTCTTCCGCCGGGAGGACGTAGCCAATTTTGGCGAACTGCTCTTTCAGGTGAGCGTACGCCAGCGTCGCGAACTCCGCATTGCGATCTCCAAAGGGCCGCTCCCGCGTGAACCACGTTTCGTAGCCACGCGGCTTCTCCGTTGAGTAGCCGTTGATGTGAATGGAGACCAGCAAGTCGGCGTGCGCGGCGTTACAGATGTTGATCCGTGCCTGAATTTCGTCCAGCGTCTTGTTCCGGTCGGACCCTGGGGGATCGTGCGCGGCGGTTCGTTTGTCCTTGTTCACATCCTTGCCGTCCGCGTTCACGGCGACATCTGTGTCGCGGGTCATGACCACGTCGTAACCGCGGTTCTTCAGGCGAGCTTCCAGATCCCAGGCCTGCTGCATGACGAGCACGGCCTCTTCCAGTTCCGGACTCCCGTCATCGAAGAACTGGGTAAACCCGCGGTCGCTGCCGCCATGCCCTGGATCAAGACACACCACCGGTGGCCGGGTGAAGTTCGCGGGCAGCGGGATGGGAGTCTGCTCCTCGGGAACGGGAGTCGGCGTGTCTTCGACCGGCACCTCCGTCGATTCGACCGGAGTCGGATCGATGATGCTGGCCACGACCGGCGTCTCGGGGACGGGTGTCGGTTCCTGAACTCGCCCGAACAGGCGCCCCCCGGCAAAGGCCAGCACGGTCAGTCCAACGATCAGCAGCGCACCGGCCAGCGTAAGAGCCGGCGAGCGGAGGCGCCCGTCCTGCCGCGTCTTCGGCATTTTCGGGACCGGCCTTGAGGTTCTGGATGGCGGGCGGCTGGAATCCTGCCAGGCCCAATCGCTTCCCGTCGCTGCCTCAGGGAGGGGCTCTCGTTGCGGAGGCGTGTCTGGTTCGGGACGCACGCGCCGCCCTCGCCACGACCAGGTCGGAGCGTCTCCGGATGATCCGGGTGGGTTCACATCGGCCTTATCCCACGCACCCATCGCTGCTCACGAAAATGCCACCCCAGCCGCCGCATTCCGCCATGCAGAAGAGTTATCCGGGATACGCGTTGAAGTACTCCTTGATCGCCCGCTCGTACGCGCCAACCAGCGTCTCTTCACCCTGGTCAGACGTTATGAACGCCGCATCTTCGTCGTTCGACAGGAAGATACCCTCGATCACAGCACCCGGCATGTTACTTGGCACGAGTTTGCCCGGTCGCTCCGGCCCGGTCACCGCGTGGTCTTCGATCCCGATGCCGCGGTCGTTGGCGTCGTACCCGGCCCCTGCGTATGCCTCGGCCAACGCCGTGTGCATCAACTCCGCGAAGGCGCGGCTGCGGCCACTGAACGGGCGCTGATCGTTGTACCAGACCTCGAAGCCCTGGAGGGCAGTGTTTTCGGCGCCGTTGTAATGCACATCGACCAGGAGGTCCGCATTGGCGAGATTGCAGATGTTGACGCGAGCCTGCAGATCATCGAGTTGATCGGTCTTCGCCGGACCATCAGGGTCGGCGGTTATCCCATCACCATTGACGTCCTCATTGGTCGGATTGACCTCGGTGTCCGAGTCGCGAGTGAGCACCACCTCGAAGCCATCGGCGCGCAGGCGTTCCGCCAGGGCCAGCGAGTGTGCCAGCGTCAGGTCCTTCTCCTGCAGCACGATTTCGCCATCGACGATGCGCACGTTCCCGAGGTCAATGCCACCGTGGCCAGGATCGATACACACGATGTTGCGACCGTCGCGGACGTACGCCTCATCGACTTCGGGCACAGGAACAGGCGTAGGCGTTGGTGTCGGCGCTGCCGGCAGCGGCGTTGGCGTTGGAGGTGCGGGAGGTGGCGAAGGCGTCGCCGTGGGGAGCGGCGTGGGGATTGGGGTCGCCGTCGGGATGGGTGTCGGCGTGGGCGGTGGTGTCAGGAAGCGTTGGCTTCCCAGGCGCCCGCCGATGATGAGGAGCGACAGTACAAACGCGACGAAAAGGATGGTCGCTCCTCGCGCAACATCTTCATGCCGGCTCTTTCGGCCATCCATTGAGTCGGGCGCCCCCGTTCCGGTTCAACCGTCTCGTTGGCCGAAGCACAGTGACACGGTCACGTTCTGAAAGCGGTTGAATGCGGCGGGACACACGTAGGCTACGCCCCAGCGCCGTGTGAGACAAGAACCAGTGTACCGATTGGGACAATTCGGGACCGCCTCCGCCACCACGGTGGCGCTGTGCGACACTCATCGGAGATGGACCGTTTCTGGAATCACGCAAAGGAGATCGTCATGAAGTCGGTGCTCGTCATCGAGCCGCACGACGTGCAGGTTATTGAGGAAGAAATCCCGCAGCCCGGCCCAGGCGATGTGCTGGTCAAGGTCGGTGCGTGTGGCGTCTGCGGCACAGACGTTCACATCATCGAAGGCGAGTTCCCTCCAGCGGTCTTCCCGGTGCGCATTGGGCACGAACTGGGCGGCGAGGTGGTCGCCGTCGGCGAGGCTGTGCGCGGCGTCAACCCAGGTGACCGCGTCGGCATCGACCCGTGCATGCCGTGCGGCGCCTGCTACTACTGCCAGCGCGGCATGGGCAATCTCTGCGACGACTTTGGTGGTGTCGGTACGAGCCACACCTCCGGCGGTTTCTCCGAGTATGTCTCCGTGCCAGAGAAGCAGGTTTACCCCATCCCAGACAGCATGTCGATGAAGGCCGCCGCGCTTATCGAGCCGGTTTCCTGCGTCGTGCGAGGGTTCCACCGTCTGTCACCGCAAGTTGGTGAGACCTATCTCATCTACGGGGCGGGGCCCATGGGCCTCCTCAACGCGCAGGTTGCTCGCTTCAATGGCGCCAGCCTGGTCGCGATCATTGATATCAACCAATCCCGCCTGGAGCGGGCCCGCGATGTGTTCGGGTTCGAGCACGTAGCGACGAATCTCGAGGATCTGCGTGACCTGGCGCCGCGCGGTTTCGATAACGTCATTGAAGCAACGGGCGTCACGAAGGTGGCAGAAGCGGCGATCAACGCCGTGAAGCGGCGAGGCAAACTCCTCCTCTTTGGCGTCTGCCCTCCTGGTGAGAAGGCGTCGTACGACGCCTACAAGATCTACAACGAGGAAATCACGATCCTTGGCACGATGTCCGTCCAGAACTCCTATGGCCCAGCCATCGACATCCTCGCCGCGGGCGCGATCGACGCTGAGCGCATGGTGACCCACACGTTCCCGATCGATCAGTTTGAACAGGCGATGGTCGCCGTGCGGAGTGGCGAAGGCTTGAAGGTGCAAGTGGCAGGTATTAGCGGCTAGCCACCAGGGCATTAGCACGCGTCCGCCTCATGCCGGTGAATTCACCGGCACGAGGCAGATGCGTGCCGACTCGTCCAGACCGGCAGTGGCTCTAGAGAAAAAGCAGCATCGCTCCCGCCACGAACGGCACGAGGATCACCGCAGCTCTCAGGAAGGACCGCGGCGCCCGACGGGTAAAACGAGCACCGATAAACGCTCCTGCGCCCAGGCCAATGGTGAGTCCGATGAGGTGTGGCGGTGACACATCACCGTGCCGCGCCATAGCCGTGCCCCCGGCAGCGCTGATGAAGACCAACGCCAGCATCGTCGTACCGACCGTTTGCCGCAGTGGCAGATGGTGGATAGCGAGCAGACCCAGTTGCAGGAACGGAGCCATTCCGACGCCAAAGAACGCTGCTCCCGCACCGCCGACCGCGCCTAGCCCGGCTGCCGCACCCCATTCCGCCGGCTGGCGCCGCGGTTCACCGCGCCACTCCAGGTCCGCAATCGCCGCGGGCGCCACCCGCGTCCGGACCCAGACCAGCCCAGCCAGGATCCAGAGCGCGATGCCTGCAGCAGTGGCCAGGATGTCATCTGGAATCGCCTGGCTCCAATCAGCGCCAACGACAGCGCCGACTGCTCCAGCCAGGCCGACCACCAGTCCGAGTCTCCACGCGACATTCCCCTCGCGGAAATGGGACAGCGCGCCGGAGGCAGTCACGAAGAGCATGGCAGCGATTGCGGTGCCAACTGCGGTATGCGCCGGGAGTCCGAAGACCGTGGTCATGATCGCCACGGCCACGCCCGCTCCACCTGCCCCGATGAACCCAATCAGGAGACCGACCAGAAACGTCACTGTCGCCAATTCGGCGACAGTGGTCAGAAAGTGCGTTTGTTCGGGTGTCATGCTCACCGCATGTGCGACTCAGCCGGGGCCCCATGCACCACATGGCGCGTTTCGATGGAACCATATCCCCCTGGAGTACCGTATCCGCCAGAGTACGTCACAGGCTGCGAGTTCACGTACTCTACCGTCATCATACGCCGGACTGGTGAAACGAACTTCCGGTAGGCCAGGTACAGCAGGATGATCGGGATCAAGACGAGCAACGCCAGGCCGAAGCGAATCACCAGGCCAACGAACCCGCTGAACATCCAGCCAATCATGACGCCAAGGACGATGCCGGCAATGAATCCGTAACCTCCCCACTGCATGCGGCCACTGCCCTGGTTCCGGCCGTAGGGGTACTGTGTGTTCATGGTCTCTTACCTCCACGGCGTCAGGGAAATCGGAAAATGAACTGCGCCGCATCTGGCCGTTAGCGTACCGCACGGGCGGCTAGTCGACCTTCATCTTTCATCCATCTCACGGGGTGGGTCAACCCGCGTTGTATTCGGGCGGCATTGAAATGCCGTCACCAGCATGACGCTACAGTGTGCGGCGCGGTTCCCGCGGATCCGCTCTGGAAACGGAGGAACTGTGTCTACCGTTCTCGACGAAAGAGACATTGCCTTAGAAGTCGCCGAGGCGGTTCCGGCGCCCGGGGTGATCGCAGAGTTCATCCCAGAGCCAGAGCACGTCCCGGCCGAGCCCATGACTCAGCGTCGCGTGCTGGGATTGGCTACGCCGATCATCGGCGAGAACTTGCTGCAGACCGCCGTCGGCGCGGTTGACACGTTCATGGTGGCACGCCTCGGGGCGGCTGCCGTGGCCGGGGTCGGCACCGGGTTCGAGATCGTGTTCTTCATTATCTCGATCCTCTCGGCGATCGATATCGGCGCCACGGTGCTCGTCTCGCAGGCGATCGGGGCTGGAGATAGTCGCCGTGCCAACCACCTGGCGCGGCAGGCGATCTCGTGGGGCCTGCTGTTGGCGATCCCGATCTCGGTGATCATCTTCTTCGCCTCGCCGACCATCGTTGGTTTCTTCGGCACGGAGCCGGACGTTGCAGAAGCCGCGACGATCTACATGGAGATCATCTCCGCGACCGCAGTGGCGCTCTTCCTGTCATTCGTCTGCGGAGCCGTCCTCCGTGGCGCTGGGGACAGCCGCACGCCGCTTTACGCAGCCATCGTGGCGAACATCGTCAACATTGTGGTGGCCTACCTGCTGATCTTCGGCAACTTCGGCTTTCCGGCACTTGGCATTGCCGGAAGCGCCTGGGGCGCAGCTCTCGGCCGCGGTGTTGGGGCTATCGTCATGCTGGCCGCCATGGTCTGGGGAAATCGGAAGATCTCTCTTCGTGGGACCTGGGGCTGGAAGCCCGAGCTACGAGTCGGCAAGGAACTCTTCACGCTTGGCATCCCGGCCGCGACCGAGCAGATGCTCAATTCCGGCGCCTTCATGGTGCTGGTTGGTGTCGTCGCCCTGATCGGGACGCCGGCGCTCGCGGCACAGCAGATCGCGTTCACCTCGTTCTCGGTCGCCTTCCTGCCGGGGCTCGCGTTCTCCATCGCCGCGACAGCGCTGGTCGGGCAAAGCATCGGCGCACGGCGTCCGGCAGATGCCCGCAAGGCGTGGCTGATCTCGCTGCGTTGGGCGTTCGCCTGGATGGCGATCGGGTCAGTCCTGGTTTACATCTTCGGCGAGCAGGTGATGCGCATCTACACCCAGGATCCGGATGTGATCCGGGAGGGTGTGGCGGCCCTCCACTCGCTCGCCATCGCGCTGCCGTTCTGGTCAGTGTCCATCGTCAGCAGCGGCTGTCTGCGTGGTACGGGTGATACCCGCACGCCACTGCTGATCGGTTCATCCACAATCTGGCTGGCGGTCGTGCTGGCCTGGATCGGCGTGAAGTTCAACGGCGGAGGCATGGACTGGGTCTGGATCTGCTTCGCCATCACGGCTGCGCCGGCAGCGCTGCTGACGATCTGGATCGTGCGCTCGCGCATGGCCGATTACGAGCACGGCCGCCGCGAATTGCCGGATGTCCCTGAGTCGGCCTCAGCGATGCCAGCGCACTAACCGCTGGCATCGCCTCCCGTTCGGCTGTCGAGCCTTAGAGTTGCCCGCATCACGCCAAGCTCATGATGCGGGGTAGTCGCGCCGAAATTTTTGGGGGCCTACGTGTCGAACGCAGGCCCCCATGTATTTTCTCGAATTGAGCTATTCGGTCTCGCGTTGGACCTACCACCACCCGTACGGGACGTTTCGTCGCGGATTCAGGCGCGGGTGTCCCCCGCGCTCATTCAGGATTTCGATGCGTCGCGTGAGAGAGGCGATTTCGTCTGGGGTGAGGACATCGCCCAGCAGGAACGGCAGTTCACCGCGTCGATTGTGGACGCTCTCGAGTTCCTGGCGCAGCTCCGGCGAGAAGGGCCGGCCGACAAACTGCCACAGCACCGTTCGTAACTTCGGCTCGCAGTTGAATGTCAGGCCGTGATCGATACCCCAGACCTTCCCGCTACGATCCCGCAAGCAGTGTCCAATCTTCCGGTCCGCGTTGTTCGTCAACTGATCGAACAGGACGAGGCGCTCGATCTCCAGGTTCTCACCGCCCCAGAATTGCTCCCGGTTCTCTTCCTCGGCGTCAGGCTCGATATAGAGTTGCAAGCTGCCCTCGCCGTGTGGCCCCTCTCGTACAACAGTCACCGGCACCAGATCCCATCCCGCCCACGCGCTGAAGCGGTAGGCGGCAACCTCTCGCTTGTAGAGCGTGCCGTCGGGAAAATCCCAGAGGGGGGCTTCCCCCGCGCGCGGCTTGTAGATCGCCAGCACGCTGCGGTCGCCATCGGGTTCCAGCACCACAGCAAAGGTGTAATTCGAGCCCCAGGGGATGAGTTGTGCGCCGCTGAAATCGGCAGTGGTCAGAACATGCAGGGCTTCAGCTTCAGAGAGTGGGGTTTGCCGCTGTGATTCACCGGCGTCATCCTTGAGTTCCAGAAAGAGATCGGGCATTCGCGGGTCCGGTCGTGATTCAACTCCTCGGACGGTTCAGTTTACTCTGTGCTCCTGCCAGCAAGCCGGACCGCGCGCCTACATCCGGCACGCCTCTGCCCCAGGCGAGACGTACAATCGGCGCCAGTCGAATCGTGAATGAGTTTGGGAAGGATCATTCTGCATCATGCGCATCGTGCGGTTCAGGACGGCTGCAGATAGCACACCCACCTGGGGAGCCCTGGAGGGCGACAGCATCCTGGCGCTCTCTGGTCCGCCATTCCAGGGTGACGAGGTCACCGCCGGTGAGGAAATCGCTACCCTCGCCAATGTCGAACTGCTGGCCCCAGTGGACCCGGAAAAGATCGTTTGCGTCGGCTTGAACTACCTGGCCCACGTGACCGAGCGTGACCCGAACCGCAAGGTCCCGGAAGAACCCGTCCTTTTCATGAAGCCGCAGACGTCGCTGCTGGGCCACGGCCAGGCGATCAAGATTGCCAACCTCGATCACCGCACCGATCACGAGGCGGAGCTGGCGTTGATCATCGGCAAGACGGCGCGCCATGTCAGTGAGGCCGATGCCCTTTCCTACGTTGCCGGCTACACCGTCGCGAACGATGTCTCTGACCGGGATCTGCAGAAGAAAGACGGCCAGTTCATTCGCGCCAAAGGGTTTGACACCTACTGCCCGGTCGGTCCATGGGTCGAGACCGAGATCGATATCTCGGATCTGCCGGTGCGCTCACGCGTGAACGGCGCAACCCGCCAGGATCAGACGACCGCCAGCATGCTCTGGAATCCAGCTTTCCTTGTCTCCTTCATCAGCGGCGTCATGACCCTGAATCCGGGCGACCTCATCCTCACCGGGACCCCGGAAGGGGTCGGCCCGCTCCAGCCCGGGGACACCGTCGAGGTAGAAGTGACCGGCATCGGCGTCCTGAGTAACCCCGTCGAAGCGGCGTAGACCGAGGGAGAACGCCTACACGGACGCGTCCTCCCAAGCTGCCTCAAGCGCGTCTTCCCGCGCCGCTAGAACTCGCGCCAGGCCACGCCGGTCCCGGTCTCCAGGAGGGCTTTGAGCGCCTCCGGGTCGTGGACCGGCGGCAGGCAGGCCATGTGCTCGCAGAGGTATGCGGTCGCCTGGCCGCCACGCGCCGGCCGGTCCTGGAGGAACGGCAACCGCGCCAGGAGCTCGGGCGACCCCTCGTCGACGTATCCGACAATCAGGTTCGGCGAATAGACACCGTAGCTGGCGTCCAGTAGCGCCTGCAGGGCTTCGTTCGCGCGGTCACCCGCGAGGGCGAGTTCCTGCACGGGGCCAAGGTAGAAGCTCAGGGCGCTCAGGTAGCGGCCAGCTGCGAGCGGGTGCTCGCGCATGGTGGTGGCAAGTGATTGCAGGAGTTCGGTCGCCCGCGCCGTCCAGGCGTCGTTTCCAGTCATCGCGCCGAGGCGAAGCAGCACATCCGCCGCGACAGCATTACCAGACGGCGTTGCGCCGTCATGCAGGTCACGGGAGCGCGTGATGGGCGTGGCGTGATCAGCGGCAGCGTCGAAGAATCCCGCGTTCTCGTCACTGGCAAAGCGCGCGATCATCCCCTCGGTCAGGCGCAACGCCTCCTCCAGCCAGCGGGCCTCCAGGGTGGCGCGGTAGAGGGAGAGCAGGCCATCGATGAAGAGGGCGTAGTCCTCCAGGAAGCCGCTGATCCGAGCGTCACCGTCTTTCCAACTCCGGAGCAACACGCCATTGCGCTGCAGATTCTCGAGGACGAACGCCGCGTTCTTTCGCGCGATCTCGAGGAAGTCGGGGCGCTGCAGGATGCGGCCGCCATCAGCAAACGCGCGGAGCATCATTCCGTTCCAGGCGGTGATGACCTTCTCGTCGCGCCCAGGCCGTGTGCGCTTCTCCCGCTCAGCTAACAGCGCCGGCACGCTGCGTTCGATAGCCGCCGCGAGTTCTTCGGTCGTCACGCCAGCTTCGGTCGCGACCGTCTCCAGTGAGCGGGGCGTGGAGAGGACCGTCGTACCCTCGAAGTTGCCACCCGGTGTCACGGCGAACCAGGTCTTGATGAGCGCTGCGTCCTGCGCAGGCAGCGCCGCATCGATTTCCTCAGGGGTCCAGATGTAGAAGCGTCCCTCGTGACCCTCAGTGTCCGCGTCGAGCGTTGAGAAGAAACCACCATGCTCGCCGGTCATGTCGCGCGCGACGAAATCCAACGTCTCTTCCGCGACTTTGCGGTAGCGGGCGTCGTGATAGGCCTGGAACCCGGCCAGGTACGCACTGGCGAGTTGGGCGTTGTCGTAGAGCATCTTCTCGAAATGCGGTACGAGCCAGACGGCGTCGACTGCATACCGGGCGAATCCACCGCCCAGGTGGTCGTAGATGCCGCCGGAAGCCATGCGGTCGAGTGTGCGGCGCGCCATCACCTCGGCGCGGGTATCGCTGGCGCGCTTCGACTGGCGGAGCAGGAACTCGATGATGGCCGGCTGCGGGAACTTCGGGGCGGACCCGAAGCCGCCGTTGCGGGCATCGAACGACCGGGCCAGATTCTCGGAGGCCTCATCCGCGACTTCCCCTTGCAGGTCTCGTGGCAGTGGCAGTTCTTGCGCGGAGCGGCGCAGCATCTCCCGGATCTGCTCCGCGTTCTCATCCACCTCCTCCCGCCGCTCCCGGTACGCGTCAGCGACCGCCTCAAGCACCTTGGGGAAGCCGGGCATACCCTGCCGGTCTTCCGGCGGGAAGTAGGTGCCCCCGTAGAACGGCGTGCCATCAGGGGTCAGGAAAACGTTCATCGGCCAGCCGCCATGCCCCGTGAGGGCCTGCACGGCGGTCATGTAGATGGCATCGAGGTCCGGGCGCTCCTCGCGGTCGACCTTGATGTTGACGAAGAGGTCGTTCATCTTCGCCGCGATCTCGGGGTTCTCGAACGACTCGTGCTCCATGACGTGACACCAGTGACACGCGGAGTAGCCGATGCTGACCAGGATCGGTTTGTCTTCTGCACGGGCGCGTGCCAGGGCTTCCTCACCCCAGGGATACCAGTCAACCGGGTTTTCGGCGTGCTGCAGAAGGTACGGGCTCGTTTCCGTTGCCAGCCGATTTGTCACAATCTCTCGCTTTCCGCTGTGTGCGGCGTCATCGGCAGCATCTGCCTCGGAACGACGCCACTACTACAATGGTGGCACAGGGACGTACGCCAAACGTGGGCCAGACCACGCGATTCAGGAGCCTCGATGACAACGGATGGAACGAACCCGCTGGCTGGGACCCGGTTGGCGTTCATCGGCGCGGGTGTCATGGCGGAGTCCATGATTGCCGGCATCCTCAAGCAGGGGCAGGCAGCGCCCAATCAGATTGTGGCCAGCCACCCACGATCCGAGCGGCGCGAAAAGCTACAGAAGCGCTTCGGGATCGACACGACGGATGACAACCTGCAGGCCGCTGGCGGCGCAGACCTTGTGTTCCTCACAATCAAGCCGCAGGTATTGCAGACGGTCTTGCCCCAACTTGCCGGTCACCTCCAACCGGAGCAGGTCGTTATTTCCGTCCTCGCCGGAGCTCCGATCGATGTCCTCACGCGCGGACTGCAGCATCAGGCGGTCGCGCGAGTAATGCCGAACACCCCGGCCCAGGTCGGTGAAGGCATGAGCGTGTGGTGCACAACGCCCGGCGTCTCAGCAGAACAGCAGGCCCGCGTCCAGGCCGCACTCGGTGCGCTCGGCCGGGAACTGTGGGTGGAGGAGGAAAAGTACGTTGACATGGCGACGGCCCTGTCTGGTACCGGACCGACCTACGTCTTCCTGATGATGGAAGCCCTGATCGACGCCGGCGTCCATATGGGCTTTCCGCGTCGCATTGCCGAGGAAATCGTGTTGCAGACCGTCTCCGGCTCGGTCGCCTTTGCGCGTGACTCCGGGAAACACATGGCCGAATTGCGCAATATGGTTACCTCTCCGGGTGGCACCTCTGCCGAGGCGATTTACCAGATGGAGAAAGGCGGCCTGCGCACGGTCCTCTCCCGCGCGGTCTACGCGGCCTACCAGCGCACCCAGACGCTGGCGGCCAAGGAGCGCGCAGCGAGTTCAGGTGAGTGAGGGTTGGTCCGGAAACGCCAGGCTGGTCGTCATCCCGTCGTGCCCGATGACAGTGTCCGGAAAGACGTCCCGTGCG
This sequence comes from Thermomicrobiales bacterium, assembly GCA_046328375.1. Lineage (GTDB taxonomy): Bacteria > Chloroflexota > Chloroflexia > Thermomicrobiales > UBA6265 > JACCXM01. The sequence continues at coordinate 154,800 of JAXLWT010000007.1, read as the reverse complement.
TTCCCGGTGAAGGCGTGCGGATTGTCCACGCCGGGGCTGTAGTGGGTGATCCAGAGCTGCTGTGCCCCAGCGTCCCGCGCGAGGGTGGCCGCCTCCCGGAACGTCATGTGCTGATTGCGTACGGCGTTCTCCGCCTGGGCGTCGTCACCATAGGTCCCTTCGCAAACAAGCAACGTGACCCCGGTAATGAGCTCAGCGATCCCAGGTGTGGGTCGGGTGTCTGTGACATAGGCCAGGGAGATGCCGGGCCGCGGCGGACCCATCACCTCATCAGGCTCGATGCTGCGCTCACCTACCGTGACACGCCGCCCATCCTGCAGGGTTCGCCAAGCGCCTGTTGGAATGCCGAGCGAGCGGGCCCGTTCAGCCAGGAATCGCCGCCTGCGAGCCAGGTCCGTGCGGTACGCCAGCACCGGCAGCGCGTGCTCCCCGGCCACACATGAACCCTGCATGCCCTCTGGCAACAGGAAGGTATCGCCGCTGGACAGCTCGCACACCTCGACGGGATAGGGCAAGTGCGGAGCAATCACGCGGAGGCCCTGAATCACGTCGGCCAGACCCACCGGGCCGTAGATCGTGATCGGCTCGGTCCGTCCCGTGTTGGCCACCGTGTGGAAAAGGCCCGGTAGCCCGGCGACATGATCTGAGTGCGTGTGCGAAATGCAGATGGTCGAAAGACGACGAAAACTCCAGCCCGTCGCCCGCCAGGCGATCTGCGTGCCCTCTCCGCAGTCGAAGAGGATCACATCGCCACCCACTCGCACCAGGAGGCTCGACAGCCAGCGGCGGGGCAATGGCATCATGCCACCGGTTCCGAGCAGCGCGATGTCTATCATCTGCTCACGCTGCCCCGCTCACCTGAGGACCTCCTGATGTCCGGCACTGCACCCGTTACGCTTTCACTGACGTTGCCGTTGCCACCCGGCGTCAACAATCAGTATGTGACAGTTGGCCGCAGACGTGCCCTCAGCGCAACAGCCCGGCAGTTCCACAGTAATGCGAAGAAGGCCATCGAGGCACTGCGCTCCAGTGGCGCCATTGATCCCGCACACGAACGGGCGCTTAGCGAAGCGTTGCTCGGTGTCTACCTCACCTTCTACTTTGAGACCCCAATGAAGCGGGATCTCGACGGCGGGCTGAAGATCACGCTGGACGTGCTTGCCTCATCGCTTGGCTTCGATGACCGGTCGGTTGTCGATCTCCACCTCACCAAACGTATCGATCCGTTGCGTCCACGCGTTGAAATCGACATCGAGACGATCTCCGAGTGGGAATTCGATCGCACCTACCACTATCTTGGTGATGCGGACCCGCCTCAGTAACGCTAGGAGCCCAGCACGCGCATGACCACCGCCAATTCGCCCGAGACCGCAACCAGGCGCAGTGCTGCGCAAGCTGCCCCGGCACCGGATGCCGATTTCGACACCGTCGTCGTGCTCGACTTTGGTAGCCAGTACAGCCAGCTCATCGTGCGCCGCTTGCGTGAACTTGGCGTTTACAGCGTGCTCATGCCCTGGGACGCTCCGGTGGAGCAGATCGATGCCCTGCACCCGGTCGGGGTTGTGCTTTCAGGTGGACCAGCCAGCGTCTATGAACCCGGGGCACCGTATCTGCCCGACTGGGTGGTTTCCGGCGAGCGACCTGTGCTCGGCATCTGCTACGGCATGCAACTCCTCGCCAACAAGCTCGGAGGCGAAGTCACGCCGGCATCTCGCCGTGAGTATGGGCCCGCTTCCATCGACATCAGCGGTCCTTCCCCACTCTTTGACTCGCTTCCCGCTTCGCTCGATGTCTGGATGAGTCACGGTGATCATGTCTCCCGGGTACCAGCGGGATTCACCACCATTGCCAGCTCCGCCAACGCACCCATTGCCGCCATGAGCAACGGCAAGGTCCTGGGCATCCAGTTCCACCCCGAAGTGGCGCACACGCCGCTTGGGCGCGATGTGCTGCGCAACTTTGTGGTGGAGGTGTGCCAGGCAAGGACAAACTGGACACCTGATCACTTCATCGACAGTGCGGTGGCCCAGATCCAGGAGACCGTTGGCGACGGTCGCGTCTTGCTTGCGCTCAGCGGCGGGGTGGACTCGAGTGTGGCAGCAGCGCTCCTGCACCGCGCCATTGGTGACCGGCTGACGCCCGTCTTTGTGGACAACGGACTCCTCCGCCAGGGCGAGGCGCAGTTGGTGCGCGATGTCTTCGAGCGCTCGTTTGGCATGCACCTGGTCTTTGTTGACGCCAGCCAACGCTTCCTGAATCGGCTGGATGGCGTTGCCGACCCTGAGCAGAAACGAAAGATCATTGGTGAGGAGTTCATCCGCGTCTTTGAAGCAGCCTCGGACGAGCATGGCCCGTTTGATTTCCTGGCGCAGGGCACCCTCTACCCGGACGTCATCGAGAGCACGTCCGCGGACACGAAGGCTGCGGCCAAGATCAAGACGCACCACAACGTCGGTGGCCTGCCGGAGAACATGCGCTTTCCGTTGATTGAGCCCTTGCGCTACCTCTTCAAGGATGAGGTGCGCGCCGTTGGCCGCGCCCTCGGGCTGCCGGATGAGATCGTGCAACGCCAGCCTTTCCCGGGTCCTGGCCTGGCCGTGCGCATCATTGGTCCCGTGACCGCGGAAGACCTCGATCTCCTTCGCCCGGCTGACGCAATCGTGCGCGAGGAGATCGACGCGTCGCCCCAGGCGGCAGACGTCTGGCAGTACTTCGCGGTGCTCTTGCCCGTGCGGACGGTCGGCGTCATGGGGGACTACCGCACCTATGGTCGCGTCTGCGCTGTTCGCGCGGTCTCCTCGGAGGACGCCATGACGGCAGACTGGGCACGCCTGCCACACGAACTGCTGGCCCGGATCAGCAACCGCATCGTCAACGAGGTCCACGGAATTACCCGTGTGGTCTACGACATCTCGTCGAAGCCACCGGGCACCATCGAGTGGGAGTAGCCCGGGTCACACCTTGTCAAGGCTGGTACCATAATACGTATAAGAAATTGGGCGGGATCGACTCAAGTCTATCTCCGCTGCGTTCCCTGGATAGAGGATCCAACCATGGCCGAAGCACCCACTGTCACTGTCTATTCCACCCCTACCTGCCCCTGGTGTGATCGCGCCAAGGCCTACCTTGCCCAACAGGGTGTGCCGTTCAAGGATGTCGATGTCTCCAAGGATTACAACGCAGCCATGGAGATGGTGCGCCTCAGCGGCCAGCAGGGCGTACCCGTCACCGTGGCCGATGGCGAGGTGATCCTTGGCTTTGATCAGGCCCGTTTGGCCAAGATTGCCGCGAAGTTCGCCGGTCCGAAGCGCCCGCCGCTCGGCATCCTGGCCGCAGATGCCGAGGAGTACCTGACCAAACACCCTGAGCTTGCCGAAAAGGTCCCAGCCGGGACCAAGGGTGTCTACGTGGGCAAGATTCGCCCCCAGACGGTCGCCGAGCGCGCTGGCCTGCAGCCGGGCGATATCCTGACCAGTTTTGCTGGCAAGCGCGTCCGCAGCATGGCCCAGCTCGACCAGATGGTCGACACCCTCAAGGCCGGTGACCAGGCCACGGCCCGGTACCTGCGCGACGGTGCAGATCAGTCAGTCATCTTGCAGTTCTAGTCTCTCAGTCTCTGTGAGTCAGCCAGCTCAGGCGGCCAGTTCCTGGCCGCCTGAACAAGGTTCGCCGTGGAACCTCTGAGTGATATTGAAACATTCAAGCGTCTCGGCCTGGCGATGGTGGCAGGCCTGGTCCTTGGGTTGGAACGCGAAAACGCAGACAAACCTGCTGGCGTACGCACGTTCATGCTCGTCTGCGAGGGCGCAGCGCTTTTCATGCTCTGCGGGCTGTTGCTCAGCGATCAACTCGCCGCCGCAAATCGCATTTCGGACCCCGGCCGTATCGCCTCCACGGTCATCCAGGGCATCGGCTTCATCGCCGCCGGCGTCATCCTCACCCGCGGCTCGCAAATCGTCGGGCTGACCACCGCGGCGGGAATCTGGGTGACGGCAGCGATTGGCCTCCTGATTGGGGCGGGGTTCACGCTCCTGGGCCTCGGAGCGACGGTCATCACCGTGGTCAGCCTGTTCGTCCTGCGGGTGATCGGTCGTCACGTTGGCGACGCACGGCCCTCGGAGTCTCTCCACACCGGTGACCGGGACTAGCGATTCAGCCAGTCCTCCTCCATCGTCGTGAGTTCTGCAGTCGACAGGGCCGGCATCTCGTACGCTCCGGCTGCCAGTCGCTGCCGGAACGCCTCGTAGAGGCACACCGCGCTTGCAACGGAGACGTTGAGACTCTGCACCATGCCGACCATTGGGATCTCGATGGAGCCATCGGCGAGCGCGAGCGCCTCCTCTGAGACCCCTCGCATCTCGTTGCCGACGATAATCGCCACTTTCCGGGTCAAGTCCCACTCGTGCAGGGGGCGTGATTCCTGCCCGAGCGCCGTTGCCAGCACCTGGAAGCCCGCCTCGCGCAGTGCGGTCACGCAGGCACTCATGGAATCGTGCCGGACGACATCGACCCATTTGGCGGCACTTGCCGAGGTCTGCCGCGCAAACACCCCCGGCGGTGCCGATTCGATCGAGTACACAACGTGCACCTGGAGCACCCCTACCGCATCACACGAGCGGAGAATGGCACTTACGTTGTGCGGGTCGTGGACGTTCTCCAGGATGAGTGTCAGGTCAGGTTGTCTCCGCTCGAGCACACTGCGGACGCGCTCTTGCCGGCGCGTAGTGCGAGGCCACCTGGATGTCTTTTCGCTTCCGACAGTGGAGAGCGTGCGCCGATCAATTGCAGAGGTCACTGGTGCTCCCGCGCTGGCGCGCCTTTGTTAATCAACGTCCGGCGACCGTGCTGAACCAGGACAACTCGCCAGAAGTTGCCAGGCAGATCCCACTGGCAGGGTAGCCACTCGTCGGTATATCCCTGTTGGCGAAGCTGTTCGATTTCTCCTCCGCCCACCAGGCCCTTGTCATACCGGTGCTCCCCCTTGCAGAGGGGACATTGGGCGACGATGACCGCGTGACCATGAATCTGCAGTATCCGGCCACGCCCCCTAGGATAGGTGTTCATGAGTGGGCCTCTCCTTTCGGTGAGTAACCCCCGCTGCAACAAGCCTACGCTTTCCTGACTTCCTGGAGCAATCGACGTGCCAGAAGCCTTCACCACACTCATGCCTCATAGTCAAAGCTCGTTGCCCGCCGTGACCTTCGCCGGCAAGCTTTCGGCCTCGTCCGCGTCGCGTACGTACGAGGTTTCATCACGATAAACGAATCAGGCTCATGCTAGACTGCGGCTGATTGCGTGACGTGAATGTGTGCCTCAGGGGAAACGGCCCACATCTGTAAGTCGTTGTGAGTAGCGTGCTACCCAGCGCCACCGAACGCTACGCCACGCACATCACGCGCGGTGAGAGACCTCGTTGCGGGACGAGGCTGTCGACTGTGCAGAGAGGGAAGGCGGCATGATCGGCCTGCGTCAGTTGAACACGGCGTCAGGAACAGCAGCCGGTCGGCTCCACGCCGCGGTGCGCCGGATCGTTCCGCTCATCGCGGGACTGCCACTGCTTTCCGAATTGACGAGTGCGAAGAAGAACGATTCCCAGGACGCCTCTGACCCTTCGTCCGCCACCGATGCCGAGACGCAGCCAGTTGAATCGGCGCCTGCTGAGGAGACATCCTCGTCGGACGATGCTCCCGAAAAAGGCACCAAAGGTGGAGCGTCCGCAGGCGAAGACGGACAAGCTTCAGCGAGCGATTCCGGTGCAACTGACAAGGAGTCCTCTCGCGACTCGGGCGGTGTGACTGAAACCGGTGACGATAGCGCCGGCGATGGTGGCTCCGGAAAGAAGAACGACGCGGATGCTGCCAGCGACCAGCCAGCCGGCGAGGACAACGGCGGCAAGAACCAGAAGGACACGTCAACAACGGAGGATTCCTCAACTGGCGGGGACACCGCGAACGACTCCGCGAGTGACAACGGGAATACGCAGGCTACGAGTGGCTCCGAAACCGATTCGGGAGCTTCAGCGACTCAGTCCAGCGGCAACGACGAAAGTGCAGACGCATCTGGCGAGAACGGCGCCGCCCGGGATCCGAAGGTCAAGCAGGAAGACACCGGCCGGGGGCGCAATCGAGACCAGGGCGACCGCGACAACCAGAACAATGATGACGGTCAGCGAGATCGCCAGACCCGCGCCGAGCGCAGGGCCGATTCCAGCAACGACGATGGCGACGGTGGGGGGCGCAACAGGGACCGTCGAAACGCCGACGCCAACAACTCCGACGATGGTGAAGATCACAGCAAGACGCGGCATGCCACGCGCCATCAGCAAGCAACTGCCTCGGACGATGACTCCACCGACGATGGCAGTGACAGCGGCAACGACGCCAGCAGCGGTGACAACACGACGCCTGCGACCCCCCACAACGCGCAGGTTGTCTCGAGCGCGGACTTCCTCCAGGACACGAATCCCAACGTGAACCTCGATGACGTTCCGGATCTCTCCGACGCTGATCTCACGGTACAGGCCAATCCAGATGTCATTGCGGCGGTGAGCACCAACGGCGGCTTTGCTCTTGCCCGTTCCGGTGACATCACGGTCATCAGTGGCCCGGACGGCCCACGCATCATCAGCACCCCGGCCGGCTCGACCCCTGCGCCGTCTGACAATGGCAACAATGGCAATGACTCTGGCAACCAGGACGACAGCGGCGGCAACAATAACGTCGACATGGTGAGTTAGCCACAACGCTCCTGCGTTACGAGCCCGTCTACCGGAGTTCCGGTAGACGGGCTCGTTGTTTCCCGTCGTCTGTCGTGAGCGATGTTGCGGTGAGGCAGGGCGACTGGCGAGCCAGTCGCACGAGTTTCGCTCCCCTACTTGTCCTTGTTCCGCTTCTCGCGCTTGTCACTCTTCGCGCGCTGCTTCTTTGATTCCTTCCCTGCGCCCTTGCGATCCTTCTTCTTGTTGGCCTTCGCCTTGTTGTGCTGGTTCCCACCCGAGTTCTTGTCGCGCTTGCTCTCGCTGCTCACCTTCGCCTTCTGCTGCTTCGTGGCAGATCGGCGTGTGCGGCTCTTCCCTGGATCGCTGGTGACGTCGCCAGAGGAGGCGCTCCCGGTTGAGCGAGTCCGCTCCCGAACGCGGTCTTTGCCCGCCTTTGCGGGCTGTGTCAGGGAAACCACACCACCCGTCGTTACGGTGGGGGTATTGCTCGAGGACGATTCTTCATCGTCGTTGTTGAACGGGAAAGCCCGCGGCGCGACCAGTACTACGACATCCGAATCTGTCGTCCGGTCCAGCGTGCTCTCGAAGAAGGGACTGTTCTCGTCAAATGGGAAACTGGGATCGGTGACAACATCAGCGCCCGGCTCGAACGGGAAACCGGGATCGATGACCCAGGGAAAGTTGTCGTACGTTGAGTGGCCAACGACGGGGCTGCCGTCGGCGCCACACTTGACACCGACATACGCGCGGCCGGACACGACTCCGACCTCACACGGCTCGAGACCCACGGGGAAGCCGCGCGAGTTGTTCGAAACGAGAACCCGACCGTCGCCAAACCCTGGCGGAAGCTGTGGACCGGCTGGCGCGGCGTAGGCCATGTCCGACGCGGCTGGGGCGGCTGGCGCTGCAGTGAGGACAGTGCCATCGGCAACGGGTACGGGCACTTGAGCTGAGGAGGTTGGCGCCGGGCCTTGATCCAGCGTTTCCACGTCGTCACCAGATGGAGCCGGCGGCGAACCCTGGTCGAGCGACTCGGTGTCGGCGTCGCCTTCACCGACCTGGCTGGGCTGCGCCTGGGCTTCATCTTGCAGGCGAAACATCGCCTCAGGTGCATGCGGCGCCAGTGCGGCGGCGTCGACCAGTGGAGCGGCCAGAGACGCACCTATCACCCCGATGCTGGTAGCGACCAACATGGCGCGCTGCCATTTGCCTGGTTTGCCGGTATTGGTCACGTTTCCGCCCCCTCACGCAGCGCGGAGAGCACTGCTGCACTGGCCTCCCAGCCGTGTCCGTACATAGCGTATCGCATCTTGCGTTCCACTGCTCATTCCCCGCCGCTTGAGACCAGTCGCAGGACGAAGCGCGGATCAAATCTCGGCGCGCAGCGGGCACAACTCCATGTCCCCCTCACCCGACGCGGAACGCGATTCCCGCAGCCAGGGCAGGCGTAGATGTACTTGCCGGGTCGCCGCTTTGGCGCAACGGTGGCACTGCGAATCTCGTCGAGCGTGGCCCCGGTCAATTTCGCGACACGGTACGCAACGCGGTCGTAGCCATGTTTTGCGTGCCGCCGCAGGTCGCCGTCCAGACGGTCTCGCATGTGCACCAACTCTTCCGCTACCACGACCTCAACGGCACGGGGATTGGAGCGGTCGATCCGGGCGAGGTTGATGAGAATCAGGTGACGGCCGTCACGGGGATCAAACGTGTAGGCTCCGCCAATAGATGCCCTCACCTTGCGGCCAAGCCACGTTTCGAAGGTGCGCCGCTCCGTCGTAACCCAGAGGGTGTGAGCACCAAGATCCAGGAGGCTCAGGTATCGTTGCAGGTGTGCTTCAGTTTCCATGTCCCGAACATCCCACACCAGGAATCGTCCCTCCCGCGGCATTGCGACGCTGGCGCCCCACTCGTGCGCCGCGCCAAACCGGCCGTACCGTAGCCGACGACCCTGCGCAGAGCGAGGGGGAGTCATGACCAGCGCCCTCGAACGACCGCACGTCCTCATCGTCAGTGCAGACCCCGACCTGACGGATTTTCTCGGTGAGGGCCTGATCTACGCCGGCTTCTGGACAAGCGTCATCGCTGACGCCTTCCAGGCGTTGGAGGTGTTCCGCCTGCGGTCGTTCGATATCATCCTGCTGGACGCGGCGCTGGGCGGCATCGGTGCCCTGGAGTTTGTGCAACGCCTGCGCGGCAGGTCTGATCGCGCTCCGGGTGAGGTGCGCTCAGACATTCCCCTCGTCCTCATAGCAGCAGACGCCGCCGAAGTGCCCGCTGCCATGCAGCAAGGCGAAGATCCCGTTGCCACGCTCCTGGCGCCCGTGGAGCTCCCCGAAATTGCTGCCACGCTGATGGATGCCGTAACAACGTGGCGCACGTCACATCCCGGCCGCGCCTGGGCGGATTCAGCAGCCCTCGGTGACCCCGGCTGACCCCTTGTCAAAGCCCCACCGTCGTGGCAACGTGCTCTCTGCAACCGCGATGGCGGAACGCGTCGTCTGCGCCATTCGTCCAAATCGTTGACTGGCTCGTGCGGGAGACCAGTCTGGTAAGACGCAAAGCAGGGGCATCTCGACCATGACTCGTTTGCTCACCGCGGTGCTCCTGGCACTCATGATGTTTCCGGCATTCCCTGGTGGCGGTTGGGCGCGACAGAATGACCTGGATTGTCGAGCGTTCAAGACCTTCGCCGAGGCCAATGACTACTACGCGGAGCATCCTGAAGCGGCTGATGCAATCGACGACGACGGCGACGGTGAGGCCTGTGAGGTCTATTTTGGCCTGGAGGCTCGAGATGAACTTCCGGTCGATGCCGCCACAAGGAGTGATGCCAGCGTCGCGGACGATCTTGACTGCGAAGACTTCTCGACCCAGGAGGAAGCCCAGGCGGTCTTCGATGATGATCCGTCTGACCCGAACAATCTCGATCCCAACAAGGACGGCATTGCCTGTGCACTCCTCCCGGCGGCCGAGGACTCAAGCGTTGCTTTTGCCCAGGATGCTGCTGATGCCAACACCAATGAAACTGATGATCGTGCTGCCCGGAAGGCAGCTCGCCAGGCCCAAAGTGAGCAGGACGCGACCGCTGACAACCAGGACTCCCAGGATTCCAATGCCCTGACGTGCAGTGACTTCTTCACGCAGGAAGAGGCTCAGGCGGCATTTGATGACGACCCGGAGGGTCAGGCGGCTCTTGATCAGGATGGCGACGGTGTCGCCTGCGGTGACCTGCCATCTGCAGCTGATCAGTCACAGGACAACACGCAGGCTGACACTACCGACGAGAACGCGACGAACCAGAAGAAGCGCAATCGCCGCAACCGTGATCAGCAGGCCCAGGACGAGACCGTCGTCGATACACCCGTCAAGGTTGGCAAGGAAGACCTGGACTGCATCGACTTCCAGTTCCAGGAGGATGCCCAGGCAGTCTTCAACAGCGATCCGTCGGATCCGTTCAACCTCGATCCGAACGCTGACGGCTTCGCCTGCTCGTCACTGCCGTCCCGAGAGCCTCGTATCTCGCAGGTTCCACGAACCGGATCTGGTGACACGGCGCCTGCCGCTGAGACCTGGCTCCTGGGGGGTACGTTCCTGCTGGGGCTGATGGCGCTGGCCATACGCCTCGCCACCAGGCGGGAGCGCACCAGTTAGCAACTAGTATGTGGAGACGTTGATCTCCTCGAGCGCTCCGGTGACCGCGAACACGACGCGCTCGCAGATATTGGTAGCTCGATCGGCGATGCGCTCAAGGTTGTGACTCACCCAGAGAAGGCGCGTGGCGCGGTTGATCGTGCTCGGGTCCGCCAGCATATAGGTGAGCAACTCGCGGAAGACCTGATCCGTCAGGTCGTCCACCTCATCATCCCGCTCGGCTACGCGCCGTGCCATCGCAACGTCACCCTCGATGTACGAGGTGATAGCGTCGCTCAACATCTCTCGCCCGATCACAGCCATGCGAGGCAAGTCGACGAGTGGCTTGAGCGGCGGTTCGTTTGAGGTGTCGATCGCGATTTTGGCTATGCCCGCGGCGTGGTCCGCAATCCGCTCGAGATCCGTCACAATGTGGATAGCCGACGCAATGTTCCGCAAGTCTCCGGCCATTGGGCCCTGCGTCGCGATCAGGCGCAACGCGTCGTCCTCAATCGCCCATCGCTGCCGGTTGATGGCCTTGTCCGCAACGATGACCTGCTCAGCCAGGGCCACATCCTGTCGCTGCAAGGCGTCCATCGCCCGAGCAATGGCCTTGTCGGCCATGCTCGACATGGCCACGACACTACCTCGCAGATTCTCCAACTCCAGGTTGTACTCAACGCGAACCATGGTCACTCCCTGCCCTCTTGTGCCGGCTAGCCGAAGCGACCGGTGATGTAATCCTCAGTCCGGGAATCTGATGGGTTGGTGAACAGTTGCTTGGTCGGGGCCGCCTCGACCAGGACTCCCATGCGGTTCTCGCCAAGCGAGAAAAAACAGGTCTGGTCAGATGCGCGTGCCGCCTGCTGCATGTTGTGCGTCACGATCACGATCGTGTAGTGACGCGCCAACTCCCGCATCAGGTCCTCGATACGAAGCGTGGAAATCGGATCGAGGGCGCTGCATGGTTCATCCATGAGGATCACGTCGGGGTTTATTGCGAGGGCTCGCGCGATACAGAGGCGTTGTTGTTGACCGCCGGAAAGAGCCAACCCACTCTCGTTGAGCTTGTCCTTGACTTCATCCCAGAGCGCGGCCTGGCGCAGGCATTTTTCCACGAGTTCACCTGTGTTGCCCTTGAAGCCATTGATCCTGGCGCCCCAGGTGATGTTCTCCGCAATCGACTTGGGGAACGGATTGGGCTTTTGGAACACCATCCCGATGCGGCGGCGCACCTCGACGGGATCGACACTCTGGGCATTGATATCCACGCCGTGATACTCGATCTGGCCTTCGATGCGAGCAGTCGGCACCAGGTCATTCATGCGGTTGATGCACCGCAGGACGGTGCTCTTCCCGCAGCCCGATGGTCCAATCAACGCCGTAATCTGGTTCTTCGGAACGTCGAACGTGACATTCCCGACGGCGTGGAAATTCCCGTAGTAGACGTTGAGGTCCTTGATCGAAACAATGGGTTGAGACGCTGTCTGAGGCATCGCTACCAGGTCGCGTCCGAGTGTGGTCGTTGCCACGGGATTGAACTCGCTTTCTTGCTTACCCACCTGGGAATTCACGGACATTGCTTACCAGCGGACCCTGGAACTGGCTCGCTGGCGCAGAAAGATGGCAACACCGTTCAGCATCAGCAGGACGACGAGCAGCACGATGATGGCGGCCGCCGCAAGCTGGGTAAACTCGGCCTGGGGACGACGCGCCCATTCGTAAATCTGCATCGGAATAACGGTGTATTTTGACGTGAGGCCGGAGGGATTGAAAGTCACGTACGCCGCGGCGCCGACAACCAGCAGTGGCGCCGTCTCGCCGATAGCGCGTGAAACCGACAGGATGATTCCGGTCAGGATTCCCGGCATGGCCGCTGGAAGAACGTGATCGCGCGCGACCTGCCAGCGCGTTGCGCCCAGCGCGAACGCCGCCTGGCGCAGCGAGGACGGGACGGCGCGGATCGCCTCCTGGCTGGCAATGATTACCACCGGCAGAATGAGCAACGCGAGGGTCAGGGCACCAGAGATTACCGTGCGCCCCAGGCTGAAAAGTGAGACGAACACGCCCAGGCCCAGAAGGCCGTACACCACAGACGGTACGCCGGCGAGGTTGGCGATGTTCAGCTTCAGTAGCCGGGTCCAGCGGTTGTTTGGTGCGTACTCCTCGAGATAGACGGCCGCGCCCACGCCGATCGGGAAGGCGATGAGCGCGGTCAGGCCAATCACCCACAGCGTGCCCAGGATCGCCGGGCGCATGCCAGCCTGCTCCGCCTTGCGGGACGGCACATCGGTCAACAAGTGCATGGAGAGCCAGCCCGCGCCGGAGGAAATGATGTCCCAGGCGAGCGCGAGCAACACAAGGATGGCGAACGATGTGGCGACAAAGAGCACCCACTCCATGACGCTCGCCGCGGTCTTGCGGCCGGGCAGGTTCGATTTCTCTCCCACGGACTCGAGAGAACCCACCGAGCGCTGCGCAACAGACTGCGAGCTCACTCGTACACCTCCCGGAATTTGTTGACTACCCACTGGCTGAGCAGGTTCAACGCGAACGTAATGAAGAAGAGCAGCAAGCCGACGGCGAACAATGAGAGGTACGACGGCGATCCCACCACGACGTCACCCGAAAAAGCCTGGACGATGAACCCTGTCATGGTTTGCATCGGCTCAAGAGGATTACCGGACAGTTGCGCCTTGGACCCAGCGGCCAGTGCCACGATCATCGTTTCGCCGATAGCCCGTGACATCGCGAGAATGCAGGACGCGATGATTCCGGAAATCGCGGCCGGCACGACGATCCGCGTGGAGACTTCCAGCTTGGTAGCGCCGAGGGCATACCCGCCTTCGCGCAGCGATCGCGGCACGGCGCGCATCGAGTCCTCACTCAGGGAGGCGACCAGGGGAATCGTCATGATGCCAACGGCAATGCCGGCCGCGAGGGCGCTGAAGGGGCCGATCCCGGGGAAGATGGGTTTCAGGATCTCCGGGCGAATGAAGTTGACGGCAAAGAAACCGAACACAATCGTCGGGATGCCAGCCAGCATTTCGAGCGCCGGCTTGAGCACATCCCGCACCTTGCGCGGTGCGTACTCACTGAGATAAATGGCGCTCATCAGCCCGAGTGGAACGGCCACGAGCATCGCAATCAGCGCGATCATCAACGTGCCGCCGACCAGCGGCAACACCCCGTACTGTGGTGTCTTGAAGAGCGCAGTCCAGGTGGTCCCAAACAGGAAATCTGTAACGCGTACCGAACTAAAGAAGATCACCGCTTCCTGGACCAGCACTGCGATGATGCCGATCGTGGTCAGGAGTGAGATAGCGCCGCAGACCATCAAGAGGAAGCCAATGGCTGACTCGGAGGCTGATCGCGAGCGCTTGCCTGAGAGATCCATCGCCGTGACGGGTGCTGCTGGCAGTTCACCCAGCGTGTTTAGAGCCATCTTTGCATCCCACTGAAACCAACCATCCTCATAGTCACCTGACAATAGAAGGAGCCTGCGGCGGGGAGATTCCCACCGCAGGCTTCCCGAAATTTATGCCGCTGGGGTCGCCATGACCTGCTGGCTGTCAGGGGTGCCCTTACCAGCAATGTCGTCCTCGAACGCCTTCATGTCAGCAGCGTAGACCTCATCAGGAGAGGCCACGTAGCCAACCTCTGGCGCAAGTTCAGCCGCGTTCTCGAGGTAGAAGCGCACGAACTCCTGAACCTCGGGGCGCTTCAGGGACTCCGCGGAGACGTAGACGAAGAGAGGGCGGGAAAGTGGGGCGTAGCTGCCGTCCCGCACCGAGTCCTGTGACGGGGTCACGCACTCGCCGGTGTTGTTATCAACAGCCACCGCGTTCAGCGTGTCCTGGTTGGCCTCGTAGTACGCCAGGCCGAAATAGCCCAGAGCGTTCACATCCCCAGCTACCCCAGAGACCAGGACGTTGTCGTCCTCGCTGGGCTGGAAGTCCTCCCGGATGTCAGTCTCGCCGAGAATCGTCTCCACGAAGAAGTCAAAGGTGCCCGAGTCGGTGCCCGGTCCGTACAGGCTCACCGTGTCCGCTGGCCACTCGGGATTCAGGTCCGCCCAGGTCATGGCCGGATTTTCCTTCTGCCAGAGCTGCTTGAGCTGATCGACGGTCAGGCAGGTCGCCCAGGTGTTTTCCTTATTGGTGACGATGGTGATGCCGTCGTAGGCCACCTCGAACTCGTACCAATCGACACCCTTGGCCGCACAGTTTGCAGCTTCTTCGTCCTTGATGGCGCGGGACGCGTTTTGCACGTCCGTTTCGCCGTCGCAGAAGCGCTTGAAGCCACCACCGGTGCCGGAGATATCGACGCTGATTTGCACGTTCGGCGCTGAGCCGACGAAGTCTTCTGCCGCGGCCTGGGTCAGCGGTCCGACCGTGGACGAGCCATCGGACTCGATGTTGCCGGTCAGCGTGCTCAGGTCAACGTCCTGCGCCAACGCGGGCGAACCGCCCAGCATCAAGCTCCCAGCCAACAGGATCGCTGCCGCAGCCCCACGGCCCCGCGCCCCAAAAACCGGCTTCCTCACCTTCGCACTCCCTTTCTGGAAAAGGCTCCGGCCGCTGAGCTCTTGCCCACGACCTTCCGCAACACCGGGAACCTCCCCGGAATCGCACATGTTCAAGCGACCGCTCCCGGGTCGTACGCGACGGCATCGTCGCGCTCGAGCACGAGCTGATAGCCCGCGCCGTAGACGGTGCGAATCGCCACGCCAGTCACCCCAGCGTCGGCCAACTTCCCGCGCAGCCACGACACGTGAACATCGACCGTGCGCTCGTCCACGATCACGTCCTCGCCCCAGTTGGCATCCAGCAGAGACTGGCGGTCGAAGACACGGCCAGGCTCCATGGCCAGCGTGACCAGGAGCCCAAACTCCTTCGGCCGCAGCACAAGCTCCTCGTCCCCAGCCAGCACCCGCCTCCGGTCAATCTCGATCCGGAGCGAGCCACGGTGCAGAACCAGGGGTGGCTGCGCCGCGGGCGTTGCGCTGCGGCGGGCGCCCGCTCGCACTCGCGCGACCAGTTCGCGCAACACAAAGGGCTTGACGATGTAGTCATCCGCGCCAAGCTCCAGGCCGTCGATACGGTCCTGTTCTTCGCCTCGCGCGGAGAGCATCAGGATGGGGGTACGCGTTTCCTTGCGGAGGGCGCGCAGGACCTGCATGCCAGAAATGCCCGGCAGCATGACGTCCAGCACGATCACGCCAAGACGCGGCAACTCTTTCCGGGCCACCTCCAGGCCAGATTCACCTGTCGCGGCCACGTGAACACGGAAACCCTCACGGGAGAGGGCATACGCCAGCGTCGAGCGCAGCACCGGATCGTCTTCAACGATCAGGACATGCGCCTCTTCTGCGGCATCGGGCAAGGGCGCCACTGGCGCCAGAACAGGAGAGGACCAGGCTTCTTTCATCACGCAGCAACGGTAAACCGGCGCGTGTTAACGGACGGAAATCGCTTTGTTAAATCTCGGGAAGCGTTTTCCGGCGCAGGTTATGGCAGGGGAGTCGCCAGGGGCGTAGCGAGCGGCGTCGCAACAGGTGTCGCTGCGGGAATAGCCGGCAATGGCTCTCCGCGCAGCAAGGCGACCGCCGCGTCAAGTTGCAGATCGCGCTCGATGTCCGGCACGAACGGCATCACGATATCCGGTTTGATCCCGTCTTCCGGAATCGGCGTCTTGTTTGGCGTCAGCCATCGTGCAAAGGTGATTCTGGCGGACGAGCCGTCATCGAAGTCATGGACGCGCTGCACAAGGCCCTTGCCGAAGGTGGGTTCCCCAACCAGCTTTCCACGGCCGTAGTCGCGAATGGCGCCGGACACGATTTCGGCTGCGCTGGCGGTGCCACCATCAGTCAGGACGACGAGCGGGGTCTCGAAGGTGTCTTCACCGCCGCCCTCGATCGGCTCTGCTTCCAGGTCGTCCTCCTGGTTCAGGTGGGCGTCCTGGTAGAGCGCGGGCCCCTTGTCTGCCGGCACGAAGCGCCCGATCATCTCCTGCGCACTCGTCACCCAGCCCCCGCCATTGCCGCGCAGGTCCAGGATGATGCCGGAGACTCCATCTTCCTTGGCCCGTTTCAGCGCCGCGTCCAGTTCCTTGGTGGTGTTATCACCGAAAATGGCGACGGTGATGTGGGCTATCGTCCCCTCTTCGACCGTCTCGTAGACCACGGCCGGAATGATGATCTCCTCACGCTTGACTTCCACGTCAAACGGAGCGGTTCCCTCGCGCTCGATCGACAGGTTCACGGAGGTCCCGGCCGGCCCGCGGATGAGCGACATCGCGGCATCATTTTCCAGGCCCTCCAGCTTTGTGCCGTCCGCGGCAACAATGACATCACCGGGGAGCAAACCTGCACGGTCGGCAGGCGAGCCAGAAATCGGGGAGACAATGGTGAATCGCCCTTCAGGGTGCTCGACCCAGACGCCGATGCCTTCGTACTCCCCGGCTAGTTCTTCACGCAGGGGAGCACCTTCCAGCGGTTCCAGGAAGACGGTGTAGTCATCGGGCATGGAGGCCATCATGCCCTGGGCAGCGCCGTAGTCCAGTTCCTGCTGATATTCGGCGAGGGATGCCGCAGGCGTCGCGGCTGCAATAGCCATCCCCTGCATGGCCGCCTGATCCGCCTGGGCCCAGAACGTCGCCTGGGCCTCTGGCGAAGCCGGGACAAAGAAGTATTCGCTCTCCAGTAGGGAGCGCACTTCGGCCTGGCGCGGGAACGCGGCCTCGGTGGAGGCCGATGTACTGGCATCCGGGCCGCGTAGGGCAGCGGAGAAGAACTCTCGCTCGGCGATGATGCCGCCAGCGAAACTGAGCACCGCTATCAGCGCCAGGATGGAGCCGACGAGCAACGCCGGCCAGACCCAGGTGCGCTGTGGCGAGGCCGGTTGCGATTCTTCCGGTACTAGCGCGCCCACGTGGTCCCCGCGGCCTTCGACTTTCCGCTGGATGCATGTGGGCGCGACAGGAACTCCAGCGCACAGCTATGGGTAAATGCCTCGCACGCGGGTGAACTCGGCGACGCGGTCAATCGCGCGGACGAGTGCCGCCGTCCGCATGTGTACGTCGTGCTGGACGGCAGTCTCGTGAACCGCCCTGAAGGAACGGCTCATGATGCGGCGCAGGCGCTCGTTGACCTCGTGCTCCGTCCATGGAAATGCCTGCAGCGCCTGAACCCACTCGAAGTAGGAGACAGTGACGCCGCCAGCATTGGCGAGAATGTCCGGGATAATGAAGACACCGCGATCATGCAGGATCTCGTCAGCCTCGGGTGAGGTCGGCCCGTTGGCAGCCTCTGCGATCAAGCGAGCCTGGATTCGGCCGGCGTTCTCGGCCGTGATCTGGTGCTCCATGGCCGCCGGAATCAGGATCTCACACGGCAGAAGCAGCAACTCCTCGTTCGTCACGGGCTCCGCCTCCCGGAAGCCGACCACCGTTCCGGTCCGCTTCTTGTGGGCGGCCACGGCGCTCAGGTCAAGTCCGTTCGGGTTGTAGATGCCGCCGCGCGAATCGCTGACGGCAACCACTGTCGAACCCAGTTCACCCATGAGCCGCGCAGCCACGGAGCCAGCATTGCCGAACCCCTGCACCACGGTTTTCGACTTGCTGATGTCCAGGGAGAGCACGCGCGCGGCGTCTTCAATGGCGTAGACGCAGCCGCGGCCGGTAGCCTCACTGCGCCCCTCTGAGCCACCCAGCACAATCGGCTTGCCGGTCGTCACACCCGGCACCGAGTAGCCGACGTTCATGGAGTAGGTGTCCATGAGCCAGGCCATGATCTGCGGGTTGGTGTTGACATCGGGCGCCGGGATGTCCTTGTTCGGCCCGATGATTGGCTGCAGCTCAGTGGTGTAGCGGCGGGTCAGGTTCTGCAGTTCCGCCTGCGAGAGCAGTTTCGGGTTCACCGCCACACCGCCCTTGGCCCCACCGAACGGCAGGCCGACGACGGCGCACTTCCAGGTCATCCACATGGCCAGGGCTTTCACCTCGGCCAGCGTCACACTCTGGTGGTAGCGAATACCGCCCTTGGTGGGGCCTGGCACCGTGTTGTGCTGAACGCGGTAGCCCGTGAAGACCTCGACCGAGCCGTCGTCCATCTCCACCGGGAAATGCACGGTCATCTCACGCTGGCAGTGGCGCAGGATCTTCCGCATGTCATCATCGAGACCGAGCACGTCGGCCGCGATGTCGAATTGCGCGACAGCAACCTCAAAGAGATCCGGTTCGTGGGTCGGCACAAAGGCCGCTGTCGCCACGGTGTCTGAGGTAAGTGTGTCCACGACTGTTCCTCCCTCCCGGAAGGCGCGCCCTTGCGCCGCCTGGCGGGTCTAACGCTTACACATCCAACGTCGCCGGGACGCCCCAGGTTCAGTTGGCATTGAGCTCGGATTCCAGAATGCGCCGCACCTGATCGGGGTTGGCACGGCCGCCCGTACGCTTGATCGTCTCACCAATCAGTCGGCCGATCGCTGCCTTCTTGCCGCCCTTGTAGTCCGCGACGGCGGCCGGGAACGCGTCCAGTGTGGCGCGGGCGGCCTCGATGACCGGCCCCTCGTCATTCAGGGCTACCAGGTTCAGCCGTACTGCCGCAGCCCGCGGCATTTCGCCCTCTTCGATCTGCGGCAGGAGTTCCTTTGCGGCGCGGCCGGTGAGCGCGCCTTCGTCCAGCGCATCAAGCAGATCGCGGAGCTGTTCCGCCGTGAGTGGCAACTGATCGGCCGGCAGGCCACGCACCCGCTGCAGGGCCATGAGGTCGTTGAGGATCCAGTTCGCGGCGGCCTTGGCTCGTGCCGCAGAGTCGCCATCCACGACGGCGTCAAAGTAATCAGCAGTATCGCGCTCGGCGGTCAGCAGATCCGCGTCCGCGCTACTCAGGCCGTAGGTTGTGAGCAAGCGCTCGCGCCGCTCAACGGGCAGCGCGGGGATACGCCTGCGGACTGCGTCAACCATCTCGGCCGAGATCGCGAGGGGCGGCAAGTCCGGTTCCGGAAAATACCGGTAGTCGTGCGCCTGCTCTTTGGTGCGCTGAGATACCGTAACTCCCCGGTCTTCTACCCAGCCGCGCGTTTCCTGCTCGATGGGCAACCCCTCCTGGATGCGCTGCAACTGCCGCTCCTGCTCGAAGAGCAGCGCGCGCTCGACAGCCCGGAAGGAGTTCATGTTCTTGACTTCGACTTTCGACCCGAGAGGATCGCCAACTCTGCGCACGCTGATGTTCGCGTCGCAGCGGAATGCCCCCTCTTCCATGTTTCCGGTCGAGACACCGATGTAGCGCAGGATCTGGCGCAGTGCGATCAGGTAGTCACGTGCCTCTTCAGCGGACCGCAGATCCGGTTCCCCGACAATTTCCATCAATGGCACGCCGGAGCGGTTGAGATCAACCAGGCTGATCTGCGCGCCGCCAGCGTCAACCTGGTGGACCAGGCGCCCGGTGTCCTCCTCGATGTGCACCCGTGTAATGCCAGCGCGCTTTTTCTCGCCCGCGGAGATGAACTCCAGCGTTCCATTGATGCACAGCGGCAGGTCGTACTGCGAGATCTGGTACCCCTTGGGCAAGTCCGGGTACACGTAATTCTTGCGGTCCATCTTGCAGTGAGGCGGGATCTCGCAGTTCAGCGCCAGTCCCGTCAGCATTGCTGCTTCCACGGCCGCCCGGTTCATCACTGGCAACGCGCCGGGAAATCCCCGCAAACGAGGCAGACATGAGTATTTGGCTCGGCGTCCGCGTAGCGCGCCGAGCATCCACAGTACATCTTGGATTGGGTCAGAAGCTGAGCGTGAACCTCGAGGCCGATGACGACTTCGTACGCGGTTGCGGTCTGCTCAAGAACTGGTGCGCTGGTGGCCAAGTGTCTCCCCGTCTGCTCGGGCCGGAGCCTTGCGAACGGCCGGGAAGTCTACCACCACCCGCGGGCACTTCTGCCCCTGTTACGGCAGTTTTGAGCAGGTCGCGTGGTAAACTTGCGCCTGATTGACTGGCTCAGTAGCGGTTCCGGTATGCCCGCAGTGCGGTCGCGAAATCCGGCTGGAGCAGACACACAACCAATGGTTACAGCCACACGTTCTGACGTCAAAATGGTCACTGGCACCATTAACGGGCAGGAGGTGACCGTTCCTGCCGGGACCGTCATCCTCGAAGCTGCTCGCATGGCCGGCATCGAAGTCCCGAACCTCTGTTATCAACCCCTCATGCGGGCGTGGGGCTCCTGCCGCATCTGCACGGTGGAAATCCTGGGCAAGCGAGGTGGGTTGATCGAGTCGTGCGCCACGCCACTCGGTGATGGTATGGAGGTGCTGACGCACTCTCCCTCCGTGATGGAGGCGCGGCAGTTCATCCTGCAGATGTACCTGATCGACCACGCGCTGGATTGCCCCACCTGTGACAAATCCGGTGAGTGCTACCTGCAGGACAACACCTACCTCCATAACATCCACGCCAACCCGTACCGGCGACCAAAGTTCGCGCAGCCCTACACCCACTTCAGCGAGTTGATCGACTACAAGTGGGACCGCTGCATCATGTGCAACCGCTGCACACGCGTCTGCGACGAGATGATCGGCGCGATCGCGATCGAGAGCGTCAACCGGTCCCTGGAAGCCTCCATCGCGCCGGCCTACGGCGAGGATCTCACTGACACGCCATGCACCTCCTGCGGCATGTGCATCGCTGTCTGCCCGGTCGGTGCACTTACAGACCGCCACTTCGGGATGCACCCGTGGGAACTGGACACCACTGAGACGATCTGCGGCTTCTGCGATAACGGCTGCACGATCAACGTTGAGTCCAACCGTGGCATTGTCCGCCGCGTGACGAACCTGTGGGAGCGCGGCGTCAACCACGGCTACCTCTGCGAGCGGGGCAAGTGGGGTCACGAGCAGGTGCAGAGCGCCTCTCGCCTCTACTACCCCATCCTGCGACAGCCCCAGCGAGACGGCACGAACTTCGCGCACGAGGCGACCTGGGACGAGTCCATCGAGTTCCTGGCCGAGAACCTGCAGCATTACCAGGGTGATCAGTTCGCGCTTCTGGCTTCGCCGGACGCCACGAACGAGGAAATCTACATCTCCCAGCAGTTCACCCGCGCCGTCATGGCCAGCCCGAACGTTGACCGGCTGCTCAGTGCCCAGCAGGACGCCGTTGGCAACGCCACCCGGCGCAGCCTGGGCGTTGACGTCAGCAGCACCAACAACCAGGAAGAGCTCTTCACCGACGTGAAGGCGGGCCTGGTGATTGGCCCGAACCTGGGCGCAACCCTGCCGGTAACCTCCTACTGGTTTTACCACTCGGTCCTCTACCGTGAGGCGAAGTACGTGGTCATCAGCCTGGATGACTACGCCCTGGGTGAGCGCTCGCCGCTGCACTTGAAGCCAAAGCCGGGCACCACCGCGACGCTGCTGAACGGTATTGCGCGCGAAATCCTGGAGTCCGGTCTGGCCAGTCCAGGGCTGGAAGGCCAGGCCCAGATCGGTTTCCGTCAGTCGCTGGCGTCGTACGATCTGGAAAGTGTCTCCGAGGCCACAGGAGTGTCCTCGGCCCAGATCAAGCGGGCGGCCACGATCTACGCGACTGGTGGCGCCGGCGCAAATGCGGATAACAGCTACCCGGCCTCGCTGATTTACCAGACGGTGGCTCACCAGAGCGGTGCGGACCAGTACGGTGATCCAGGCGAAATCACGGCGGCCTGCATCAACCTGGCGATCATCACCGGCAACCTGGGCCGCCCCGGCGGCGGGGTAGCGAGCCCACGTGGCGGCGCCAACTCGCAGGGCGCGCTCGAGATGGGTGCACACCCGGCGCAGCTACCTGGCGGCTTCGATGTCGCGGATGTTTCCAACCGCCAGCGGTTCGAGACGATCTGGATGCCGCGCTGGGGCGCGGAGGCGACGACGAGCAACGGCTTCCGCCCGGTGCGATCGCTCCCTGGCGCCGCTGGCCTGACGCTCGCCGAGCTGCCTGCCGCCATCGAGTCCGGCCGGATCAAGGCGATGGTGATCGAGAACTCGATCGCCGGCCGCTTCACCGCCGTCAACCAGGATCTCATGGAGGCGCTCCCACGCCTCGAGTTCCTGGCCGTCTTCGATTCCTACGCGGATACGCCGCTGGGCAAGCTGGCGCACGCCATCCTGCCCATGGCGATGTATCCGGAGAAGGACGGAACCTTCACCTCGTACGACCGTACGGTGCAACGCCTGCGCACGGCGGTCCCGCCGATGGGTGAAGCAAAGACGATTGCGGATGTCCTCTCGCGGCTCTCTCGCCGCATGGGATACGCGATGGCTTATCGCAACTCCGCTCACATCATGGATGAGATTGCGCGTCTGGTGCCCGGCTACGGTGGCATCACGTACGCGCGCCTGGAGCGCAACGGCGTGAACGCGCCAACCATGTCGTACACCGACGCCGGAACGCCCATCCTGGAGCCCGGGTCGATCCTGAAACCACACCTGGTCAGCACGAACGGATCGCGCTAGATCAGCGGAGAACGCCACGATGTTCGATGAAGTCAAGGGGTTCCAGATCACGTTCATGCGGTTGTTCCGCCCGAACGTGACCATCAATTACCCGGAGGAGAAGCGACACATGTCGCCGCGCTTCCGGGGCCTGCCGTCCCTGCGCACCGACCCGGAAACCGGTGAGGCGTTGTGCGTCGCCTGCGGGCTCTGCGCGCGCATCTGCCCCACCTCCTGCCTGGAAATGCATGTCGTTCCCTCCGAAGAGGGTGACCGTGAGTTGGGCGAATTCATCCTGCGCGCGGGCCGCTGCATGTTCTGTGGCCTCTGCTCGCAGGTCTGCCCGGTCGACGCCATCACCATGAGCCACGAATACGAACTCTCGGTGATGGATCGTGATGGGCTGATCTACACGAAGACCGAGCTAGGCTCGATCGGTGGCCAGCGTCCCAACTGGTGGGAGAGCGGGACCGGTGAATTTACCGGCACCGCCGACGCCTGGGCCGGCACCCGGGACGGCAAGAACCTGCTCGGACCCGGCGTGCTCGGTAAGGGCGTATCACGCTAGCCCATCCCGGCGCCGCGTCACTCCGCAACGTTTCACACGAAAGGACATCCCGTGGCCACAACAACCCTGACCGAGTCCACGACTGAATCCACGGCGAAGACCTACCCGATCTATGTTGCGGGCGAATGGCAGACGTCGGACGACGCCCTGGAAGTGCGCAGTCCCTACTCCGGTGAACTGGTTGGCATCACCTACCAGGCCAGCAAGGAGCAACTGGAGCAGGCGATTGTCGGCGCCGAGCAGGCCTTCGAAGTCATGCGCGTCATGCCGACCTATGAGCGAGTTACCCTGCTCGAGAAGATGGCGGCAGGGCTCAAGGACCGCCGCGACGAGGTCGCCCGTATCATCGCCCTCGAGGCAGGCAAGCCAATCCGCGATGCCGAAGTCGAGGTTGATCGCGGTGTCTTCACCCTGGTCACTGCCGCCGAGGAAGCCAAGCGCATGGAGGGCGAAGTCATCGCCCTGGACCTGCTACCGGCGTCGAAAGGCCGCAACGCCATCGTGCGCCGCTTCCCCATCGGCCCCATCGCTGGCATCTCACCCTTCAACTTCCCCCTGAACCTGGCACTGCACAAGATTGCGCCGGCCATCGCGTCCGGGAACACCATCGTCCTCAAGCCGCCGTCTCGCGACCCGCTGACCATGCTCATCTTCGCCGAGATCGTGGACGCAGCCGGTGTCCCCAAGGGCGCCGTCAGCATCATGCCGATGGACCGCGAGGTCGGGGACGCGCTCGTCGAGGACCCGCGCTTCAAGCTGCTCTCCTTCACTGGGTCGCCAGATGTCGGCTGGGCGATGAAGAACCGTGCCGGCATGAAGAAGGTCGTCCTGGAGCTGGGCGGCAACGCGGGCGTCATCGTCGACAGCGACGCCGATGTCGATTTCGCGGTCAACCGCATCAAGGTTGGCGCATTTGCCTATTCCGGGCAGGTCTGCATCTCCGTGCAGCGCGTTTTCGTGCACGAGGATGTCTACGACGAGTTCCGTGACAAGCTTGTCACCGCCGTGAACAGCATCAAGCTGGGCGATCCGCTCGACCGCACCACTGATCTCGGCCCGATGATCGACCGCAAGTCTCTCCTGCGCACCAAGAACTGGGTTGAGGATGCGGCAAAGGACGGGGCGAAGATCCTGGCCGGGGGCGAGGACACGGAAGGATTCTTCAAGCCAACCGTCATTGAAAATCCCAGCCCGGAGAGCTTTGTTTGCTCCAAGGAGGCGTTCGCGCCGCTGGTGACGATCTTCCCGGTCAAGTCCTTCGGCGAGGCCGTTCGAAAGGTCAATGATTCCGAGTACGGCCTCCAGGCGGGCGTGTTTACCAATAACCTGGAGAAGGCGCTCGTCGCCTTCGAGAACATCGAGGCCGGCGGCGTCGTGATCAACGACGTGCCGACGTACCGCATCGATCACATGCCGTATGGCGGTGTGAAGGCATCTGGCCTCGGCCGCGAAGGTATCAAGTACGCCATCGAGGATATGACCGAACCCCGCCTGATGGTCTTCAACCGGCTCGAGAGCCAGAAGGTTTCGCTCGACTAAACGGACCCAGCATCGTTGCACCAGCAGTGGCCGCCCGTCGCAGTGCCGGGCGGCCGCTTTCGTGTTGAGGCGTCACCGTGAAAGCCGTTCCCATCCACGACCTCGGCGACCAACTGATCGCTGACCTGCGCACCTCCTATCCCTCCCATGCGTCCGCTTCTGCTGGGGCGCAGCCGCTGCGCGATATCTTTGCGGCCTTCGGCGCGGAAGCCAGGCGTTGTGGTCTTCGGCTCGAAGAGGCCATGTCTGCCGCTGTGGCTGCTTTACAAGACCTCTTCGAACGCACCGGTGGCCAGGGCGGGGACGCCGGCACGGCGCTGGCGGCGGGCACTGCCCTGGCCGCCCTCGCCACCGCATTTCACGACGAGGCGCGGCTGGGCGAGGGCCTGGACCCTGGTGAGCCAGAGGCTCCCTTGCCCTGGCTGGCTGCGCTGCGGCGCATCAACCGTTCCGCCACGGCAGACCTCAACCTCACCGATCGCCTGGAGACGGCGGTGCGCGTGCTTGCGGACACCACAGGCGCCGACGCCTGCGGCATCCTGCTCTACGACGAACCGACAGACACGCTCGCGCTGCGGGCCGCCGTCGGCCTCAACCCCATTGCGGTTGGCGCGCTGACGATGCATCCCGGAGCAGGGATTACCGGCATGGCGGCCGCGGAACGGCGCATCATCACGGGCGGCGATGTCGGCGAACACGCCACAAACCCGTTGGCTCCAGCTACTGGCGAAGGAGTCTATGCCTCGCAGATCGCCGTGCCGATGGTTCTGAACCGTGCTGGCAAGCCAGAGACGCTGGTCGGCGTGATCAACCTCTTTTCGATCAGTCGCCGCGAGTTCTCCGAGGACGAAACGACCTTTCTACAAACCGTCGCCGGGGAGCTGGCAATCGGCATCGAGAACGCGCGCCTCTACAGCCGGACCGACGCCCGCCTGCAGCGCAAGATCGCCGAACTCGGGACCATGCAGCGGGTCTCACACACTATCGCGTCAACGCTTGATCTGGAGGATGTCCTGCGCCTGATAGCAGAGCAGGCGGTGAGCCTTTTCAACGTCGAGGCCGCTGCCATCTTCCGCTTCTCGGGACGAGACGGCAGCGCCACAGAGCCGCTGACTATTGGCTACCGCGTTGACCGGGCCCGCGACGTCGTCGACGAACCAGGCCGGGATGAAGTCATCCGCGAAGTCATGGAAACCAACGCCGCCCGCTCTGTCGATATGGACTATCTCGACGGATCTGGGCGCCTCTTCTGCCTGCCATTGCGCTCGGCACGGGAGCCCTTCGGCGCGCTCTGCCTGCGCATGCCTTCCGACGCGGAACTCCCGGAGGATCAGCTAGGCCTGCTTCAGGCGTTCTCTGACGCCGCCACAATGGCGATCGAGAACGCGACCCTCTACGAGGAAACCCGGCGCGGCCTCGAAGTCGCCTCGGCCCTGTTACAGGAGATGCACCATCGAGTCCGCAACAACCTGCAGACTGTTGCGGCGCTCCTCTCCATCCAGTTGCGTCATCACGAATCGGCCCCGTGGGCCTCTCATCTGCGCGAAGCCATCAGCCGGGTTCAGGCGATCGCCGCCGTCCACGATCTGCTCAGTGATGAATCGCGCCTCGGTGGCACGACCGTTGACATCATCGCGCGCCACGCCGCCGACGAAGCCTACGGCACGCTGACTCCCCCGGGGTTGACCGTCCGCTTCGATATCCCGAAGAGCGACGTGGTGGTGCCGTCGAAACAGGCGACCATTCTCGCGCTCCTCATTAACGAAATCGTGGCCAACGCCGTCAAGCACGGCTTCCAGGGGCGAGACCGCGGCATCATTTCCATCACCGCCGTCGAGGAAAACGGCGAGGCCGTGGTGGAAATCGCCAACGACGGCGTGGCCATCTCGAACAACTTCGATCCGTCGGAGAGCCGTGGCCTGGGCATGCGCATCGTGCAACGGCTCGTCACGGCCGATCTCAACGGAGAGTTTCACATCGGCCCAACCGAGCACGGTTCCGTCGCGGTAGTGCGCTTCCCCATCGCGTCCGAAGGAACAAACGTGCCGCTGGCGCCCATCACGACCCGGCCGTAGGCCAACTACCCCACAGGCGGCTGCCCGTGACTCTCGATGCGTGCCAGTTGCTCACGGGCAGCGGCACGTGCGATCTCATGCGCGGCAACTGGAGTCGTGAAGACCAGCAACACGCCGATCAGGACTGCACGCGCAACGATGTCAGGATTGCCACTGAAGGAGACGGCGATCAGGAGCGAACACACTCCGAGAAACACCGACTTCGACGCCGCGTGCAACTTGGTGTAGACGTCCGGCATGCGGAAAATGCCGATCACCCCGATCGTCATGACGGACAGTCCGAGCAGGATGAACGCGTCGGAGATGATTTCCGGGAGCGTCATCGCCATCACAGGATGCGCCCTGCGGCTAACCAGCGCGACGCCGCGACCGTCGACACGAACGAAACAAGCGCGAGCGCCAAGGCGGCGTCCATGAAATACGCTTCCTGCCGCGATGTGGCAAAGAGCACCAGCACAGCAACCAGTATCAGGGTCATCGCGTCCAGCGCGAGGATGCGCACCGCATTCGACGGCGTGCGGATGGCGAAGATGACAATCGCGGCCAGGAGCCATGTCATCCAGATCATGCCGGCACCAATCAGGTTCAAGTCCACGGTGTAACGCTCCTGCTACGGCAAAACGGGTCTCTGGTACTGCTCATAGAACGCCTGAGCTTCAGCCGCCACCTGCTGGGCATCCTCCGCGTCCAGGGCGTGGATGACCCAGGAGTTGGCGTCGGTATCGATACCGATGTACACGCTGCCTGGCGAGAGGGTGTTCAGGAATCCGGAGAAATCAACCCCCTCCTCGCTGCGCGCTCCCACCGGAATCGATACGAAGCCATCATCTTGTGGTAACCGCGGGGACAACACGGCCCGGGCCACATTCACCGTCCCTCGCACAATCTCGACAAACACGGCGATGATGAGACGAGGAAGGTGCAGCAGGCTGCTGAGCAGGCTCCCCGCCGCCGGTGCTGGTTCCGGAAAAATGAACGACCGGAACCCGCGCAGCACGAGGAACCCCAGCACGAGCCCCATGCCGATATCCCAGGGGTTGGCCGACGCCAGGGCGAGGCAATAGGTCGCAGCCAGCAACATGGTCCCGAGCAGCGTCCGCATCAGCCCCCTCCCGGGATCAGGGTCGCCGCCGCGAGTTCGCTCAGTGCCAGGAGCGGTTCCGGCCACAGCCCGGAAATCAGCACCAGCAGCGCCAGCAGGAGCACGATGCCAGTGCGAAGGGCCTCCGTGCGATTGGCCAGGGCGGTGGATGCGTGCCAGTACGTACGGCCGTAGGACTGGAACATGTACAGAAGCGACAGCACTCCGCCCAGGATGACGATCGCGGTCAAGACGATTCGTCCCGACTCGCTGCTGTCCTGGATCGTGGCCCGGAAGAGCGCGGTCTTCCCCCAGAATCCCAGGGCCGGAGGAACTCCCGCGACACTGAACGCCCCAATTGCGAACGCAAGGCCGGCGTACCGCCCGGCCTGAGCCCCGGAGAGAAAGAGCAGGGTCTTGCTTGCCGAATTGATGATCGTGTACAGCACCGCAGCGGTCAGGCCAATTTGGCCGCCTATCGCCACGGCGATCAGGATGTAGCCGACCTGGCCGATCGAGGAATACGCGATCACCGCCGAAGGCTCATGCCGGGAAACGGATTGCAGGCCGCCGTAGAGAATGCTCGCAACGCCCAGGATGACAAGCACTGGTGCGGACAGGGCCAACTCGCGCGGCAGCATGCCTGCTCCAATGCGGAGCAAGCCGTAGGCGCCAATGATGGCCAGCGCGCCGCTGAACATCGCGGCGACGGAGGCGTGGACTCCCGTGTAGACAGCGGGTAGCCAGAAGTGAAACGGGAAGATGCCCAGTTTCACGGCCAGGGCGACAAAGAGCAGTGTGCCGGCGATGATCGCCGGGTTCTCCTCCACCACCGGGATTCGTGCCGCAATACGGGCCATGTCCAGTGTGCCGGTCACGTGATAGAGCGAGACGATACCAATCAGGAAGATGACGGAACCGAGGAGGTTGACTACCGCGAAGATCACGGCAGCGCGTAGCTGCCGCCGCTCCTCGCCGTAGGCTGCCAGGATGTACGAGGAAATCATGGCGATTTCGAAGAACACGTAGAAGTTGAACGCATCCCCTGTCAGGAAGAGCCCGGTCAGGCCCGCGGCCAGGAAGAGTGAGAGCGCCGGGAACGAACGAGATTCGATACCGCCAGACAACTCATAGCAGAACGCGACAAAGATCACCGCGCTCGCAGTCAGCGCGAAAGCCACTCCCAGTGCATCCGCACGCACCGTGATGCCCACACCCACTGGCCAGTTACCTGCCACCATCTCCTGGGGACCGTTGACGAGGACGTCGCGGGCGAGGATCAGGTTTGCCACCAGTCCGGCGCCCAGTATCAACGCGGCGAATCCGGCATTGCCGCGCCGCCGTCCATCCGCCAAGGACAGGAGCAGCCCGCCGATCCAGAACGTCGCCAGAGGGGCGATCAGCATCATGCCGCTCTCCCCTCTTCCAGCAGCGCCGCCTCATCATCCTCGGGATCATCAGCGCCGGCGTCAGATTCCGCGGATTGCTCCTCCACCTCTTCGGCCTCAGCCAGCGTGTCAGTGTCCAGTGTCGCGTGGGCCAGGTAGACGCGGTAAATCAGGCTTAGCAGGAGCGCCGTGACTCCGAAGGTAATGACGATGGCGGTCAACGTCAGGGCTTGCACCAGGGGGTCTGCAATGTCCATTCCCTCGGGTACCGGCAATACTGGGGCCGCCCCTCGCCGGAGGCCAGCCATCATGATGAACAGGTTGGCGCCATTGGAAATGAGCAGCACGCCGACCACCACCCGGATCAGGTCATGCTTGAGAAGCAGGTAACTGCCTGACCCCAGCAGAACGGCGACGGCAACAGAGACAAGCAGTGTCACGGCTGTGGCTGCTCCCGTGATTCGGCACGGCCGACCAGCGCGAGACCGGTCACGGTGAAACCCACCACCAGCAGGAAGACGCCAACGTCGAAAACGAACGCGGTCAGGATCTCGAGCGAGCCAAAGTGCAGCACCTTGGCATCCGCCGGGGGCCAGTGGGTGAGCAGCGGCAAGCCGCGCAGCACCGGCAGAAACGTGCAGGCGAGGGCCACGGCCAGGCCGCACATGGCGACGATCGGGGCGTAGCGCGTGTGCAGGCTGCGCCGGACATTGCGTTCGCCAAAGGCGACGAACTGCATGAGGAACGCCAGCCCGGCAATGATACCGGCAGCGAAGCCGTCGCCCGCACCGACATAGCCTTTGACGAGCACGGCGAAAGCAACCATCAGGGTCGGCGCAAAGAGCAGGCGGGTGATGCGTTGGGTCATTCGCGTCCCCGTCGTTGCATCGGACGCTGGAGCAGGGTGATCAGGCCAATCATGGTGATCCCGATGACCGTGATTTCGCCCATCGTATCCAAACCCCGGAAGTCGGAAAGAATGGCGGTCACCACGTCGCTGGCATGCGCCGCCGGAGTAAGTTCAATCTGCTGCGTCGCCACGCTCTCGATGGCGGCGGGCTTGCTGAAGATGCCCCAGACCACCACGAACGAGGCGACTCCCGCCAGCACCCCGATAAAGCGGTCGCGATTCCGATGCAGACCTTCCCGGGTTGTTTCGAAGCCGGAGACGCGCGGACGGTCGCGCATTGCAGCCAGGAAGCCGATGAACAGGAGCGAGAGCACCGTCTCCATCAGGACCGCGACCAGGGCCACATCCGGCGCACCGAGGAACGCGTAAACGGCTGCCAGCGGAAAACCGACGGCAGAGACGAGCAGAACTGCGGTGAGATGGCCCTGGACCTGGGTCGTCGTCACCGCCGCCAGGCAGGCGACGGCCAGCAGCAGGATGATCTCCAGGTCGCTCGCCGCCAAGGATCCAGCAAGGAACATCCCCTCGTTCGGGGTAAAGATCAGGCCAAGCAGGACAAAAACGCCGACCGGCAGGAGTACCGTCGCCACACGGCTGCGAAGGTCATGCACTTCGTACCCGTGCATGCGGTCCGAGATGGCATTGACGCTCTCCAGCGAGCGACGGTAGAAGCGCTCCGGGCCGAACCGCGCCCCGATGTCGGACACAAACCTCGACACCACCTGCCAAAGGCGCAGGGTGAGGAGGATCGCCGCTCCTCCTACCCAGGCGGAAAGCGCCATCAGGTTCTCGGGCCGCGTGTCGAGGTGATAAGCCAGTCCCACCGAAACCCTCTCGAAGAGGGAGGCACTTCCGCCAGCATTGGCCAGTTCATTGGCCGGTCCTACCCAGACGCCAAACACCACACAGACGGCAGCCAGGGCGAGGACGGCGGCAGGCATCAGCCACGGCAGTTTCCCCGGGGAGGTCCGCAACTCCCCCAGGAAGATGCTCCCCCAGAAACGCGCGATGTAGGCGAACGTCAACGCCGCCGCCGCGACGGCGAGAACGGTGAAGCCAGTTCCCGCCTCATGCATGGCGGCGAAGAAGAGTTCGTCCTTGAAGAATCCCATCGTCCCTGGAAGCGCGGCAATGGCCGCCGCCGCGATGCCGCTGGTCACCGCCAGGAGCGGCATGGGCCGTCGCAGGCCGCCCACCTCGGAGAGGTTCTTCTTGCCGGTGGCCTCGGTCACGGCGCCTGCTGTCAGGAACAGGGCGCACTTCGCCGCGGCGTGTGCCAGCACGTACATGGCCGCGCCGACAGCACCGTACACCCCGCCCAGGCCGAGCATCACCACCACGTAGCCGTACTGGCCGATGGTGGAGTACGCCAGCACGCGCTTCATGTCGTCCCGGCCCAGCGCCAGGACGCCGCCAATCATGATCGAGCAAAGCCCGGTCACGAGCAGCGCCTGTGGCAACCACGCAGCCCGATGCACCAACGGCAGGAGCCGCTCCAGCAGGAACACGCCAGCCGCCACCATTGCCGCGGAGTGCAGGTACGACGAAACAGGTGTCGGCGCCACCATGGCGCGCGGCAGCCAGAAGTGGAGCGGCATTTGCGCGCTCTTGGCCAGTGCCGCGATGGCGATCAGCCAGATTGCGATCGTGAACGCGTCTGTCCCTTCGGCCTGGGCCACGAGCTCGCTGACGGACATGGTGCCCGTTTGCGCCCAGAGCATCATCACACCGACCAGCATCAGGATCGCCGTGCCCCCGGTCACCAGCAGCGCCATCAGGGCAGCAGGACGCGAGGCCGGCTCGTCGCGGTCAAACCCGATCAGGAAGTACGAGGTGATAGCTGTCAGGTCCCAGAAGATGAAGAGCAAGAGCAGGTCGTCCGCCATGACCAGGCCGAGCATGGCGCTCATGAAGAGCAGGATCAGCGAGTAGAAGACGGTCGCTTCACCCGGGTCACGGTGATGGTGGTGGAGATGCCGTGGCAGGTAGACACTGGAGTAGACCAGGACGACGGTGCCTACCCCCGTTGCGAGCAACCCGTAGATGGCGGAGACGCCGTCAAATGCAAGCCTGACGCGCAGGTCCCAGCTCGGCACCCAGGAAAACTCAACGGCCCCGCCACCTCCAAGCCATGACGAGAGGGTGAGCAGGTAGCACGAGCCAGCCAGGGCAACTGCCAGCACCGCGGCAAGTCGTGGCCGTCCCCATCCCAGCAGGAGCGTCAGCGGTGCGCTGAGCAGCGCAACAGCGAGCAGCAATAATGGGGACGGCGCGGCAAAGGTCTCAACCATGGCGTGTTGTGGTCACTGGCCACAGCATGGCGACCGCCCTTTCCCCACTCCAAAATTCCTCTCAGGACGGTAACACACTGCGCGCTTGGGACGCGGCGAAATGCTCCCAGATGCGCAGTTTTCCTGGCCGCGCGGTGCTGACTTCCTCAGAGCGGAAGTGCTGGCGGCGCGATCTCCTGGCTCACCTCGGCACTGCGGCTGGCCGCGAACTGTTCACGGTAGAGGCGCGAATACAGCCCACCCCTGGCCAGGAGCTGATCGTGGGTGCCACGCTCGACGATGCGGCCCCGCTCCACCACCAGGATCTGGTCTGCGGCCAGAATGGTGCTCAGGCGGTGGGCGATGGCAAGCGTGGTGCGGTCCCGCATCAACGGGTCAAGTGCGGCCTGGATCAGGCGCTCGGAGTGGGTATCCAGCGCGCTGGTCGCCTCATCAAGAATCAGGATGCGGGGGTCCTTCAGGATGACGCGAGCAATGGCAATCCGCTGCTTCTCGCCGCCAGACAGCTTGTACCCACGTTCCCCGACCACGGTGTTGTAGGCGTCCGGGAGTTCCATGATGCGCGCATCAATCGCTGCCGCCTGCGCGGCAGCACGAATCTCGGCATCGGTAGCATTTGGCCTGCCGTAAGCAATGTTCTCGCGAATTGTGGCGTGGAACAGGTAGGTCTCCTGGGTCACGATCCCGATGACCTCGCCCAGGCTGGCCAGCGTGACGTCGCGTACGTCGTGCCCGTCGATGGTGACCGCTCCCGCGTCGACATCGTAGAAGCGCGGTACCAGCATGGCGATGGTTGTCTTGCCGGAACCGCTCGGTCCCACCAGCGCCGCCAACTGCCCTGGCTCGACCACGAAATCGATGTCATCGAGGTGAAACGGGGCAGCGTCAGGCGTCACATCCACGCCCTCTTCCGCCTCTGCCTCCTTGTTGATTGCCTGCTCATACGCAAAGGAGACGTGCTCGAAGCGGACTCGCCCAGCTACGTCGGCGGGAAGCAACGCCTCGGCGCCAGGCCGGTCGGTGATTTCCACCGGCAGATCGAGATACTCGAAGATACGGTCGAAAAGCGCGAATGCCCCCTGGATTTCCACCTGCACATTGAGCATCTGCCCCAGGGGGAAGAAGAGCCGGCTCTGCAGCGTGGTGAACGCCACGATGTCGCCAATCGAGAGATCCTGCGCGCCGCCGATGATCTGCACGCCGGCGTAGAGATAGACGATGGCCGGCGTTATCGAGAAGAACGTCCCGATGATCATGAAGAACCAGCGGCCCACCATCTGCTGCCGGATCTGCAGCGCGGTCAGGCGTGCGTTCACCTCCTGAAAGCGCGCCACCTCGTGCTGCTGGCGGCCAAAGGCCTTCGAGAGCAGCATGCCGCTGACCGATAAGGTCTCCTCGGTCTGGGCCGTCAGGTCCGCGACGGTTTCCTGCGTTTCCCCCTGGACCTCGCGCCGGATGTTGCCTACCCGGTAGGTCAGGAACAGGAAGAAGGGCAGCATGCCCAGGGAAATCAGCGTCATCTGCCAGGAAATGACCGCCATGGCGACGACCGTCGAAATCGCCGTCGCCAGGTTGCTCACAATCGACGTCGCGGTGTCGGTGACCACCTGCTGCACACCGCTGACGTCAGAACTGAGCCTGGCCTGGATCTCGCCCGTGCGCGTGGCGGTAAAGAAGCGCAGCGGCATCTGCTGCAGGTGCGCGTAAAGCGCGTTCCGCAGGTCGCGCATGACGTGCTGCCCGATCTGCGTGTTCAGCCAGGTCTGGCCGATACCGATCAGGCCCGTGATGATCGGGAGAATGATCATCAACCCGACGTATAGGTAAAGCTCGCGCAGATCACGGTTCGGGATGGCGTCATCGATGATGAGTTTGAGCAGGAGCGGGTTAACGAGGCCGATCACCGCCACCAGGGCGATGGCTACAACGGTGAGCGCAACCTGCCACCGGTAGGGACGGAAGAACGTGGCGACCCGGCGCACGGTCGCAGCCCGAATCGGCCGCTTCTCGCCCGGTGGCGGCGCTGCCATCATGCGGCCACGAGGGCCGCCCATCATCATGACCTAGCCACCAAGGCGGTCCTGCACGCTCCCCAGCCAGGACTCGGCTGCTTCGGTCTGCATCGCTCGCAAGTCGCGCACCAGCGCGCCAAACTCTGGCGCCGTCTCCAGAGCAGGAACCGGCGTGCGCGCCAGAGTCTCCCGGACTTCGGCAAGCAGAACGCGCTGTTCGTTGATCAGCCGCCTGGCTGTGTCTTCGTCCAGCCGCAGGGCGAGATAGAGCTTGACCAGGAACTCCAGGCGCACCTCGCGTGTATGCAGAACCGGCTCCTCGAGCCAGCGGCGCAACTCGTCGCGTCCTTCACCGGTGATCGCGACCGTGCGCCGCCCGGGGCGTCGCCCCCCGTCGCTGACCACCCGCAACCAGCCCAGCTTTTCCAGTTTTTTGACGTGGTGGTAGATCATCCCGGCTTCGAGGTGCAGCACGCTGCCCAGCGGAGAGCCAGGTGCAAATGAGCGCGCCAGGTCATAACCGTGTCCGGTACCGCTCTCAGTGGCAGCCAGAACGCCTAACAACGCGTGTTCCGGCGTCATTCCGTGCAGATTCCGTGCAGCGACCGCCTTCTGCGCACTCACGATCCGCGCAGTCCAAAGATGAGCGGGATGGCCATGGCACAAAGAATACCGGCGATCACCGCGACGACCCACAGCCCGGTCGGAGACGAAACGGATAGTCCCTGTTCGATCCGTTGTGAGGCGCGTCGCGCTCGCGTCCCGCCGATCAGGACCAGCAACGTACCGCTCACGACGAGCAAGATGGAATAGATGCGGACGTAGTGAACACCTGGGATTACACCGAATGGAAGAAAGTTGGCGACCGCCAGCCCCGCCGCCACCAGGCTCAATCCGGTACGTAGCCATGCCAGGAACGTCCGCTCGTTGGCCAGGAGCGTTCGGGCCCGGCTATCCAGGTCAGCACGCGGCGGGGCAGGCGGCTCGCTCACACCGCCTGCTCGGCCGGAACGGCGATTGCATCTCCGTCGTGACGCGCCGGACCAACCCAGACACGTGCCACGCGCAGGCCATCGATTTCGTCGACGCGCAGGATCTGCCCCTCCTCCGTCACCACCTCGTCACCAACGACGGCCGGACGGCCCAGGGCGCTGAACACGAAGCCGCCAACCGTTTCCACATCGTCGTCATTGAGATCCAGGTCGTAGAACTCCTTGGCCTCCATCAGGGTCGTCAGCCCGTCGAGCGAGAAGCTGCCATCCGCCGTCCTTCGGCCGTTCTCGGCGGTCGGCTCGAACTCATCGGCAATTTCTCCGACCAGGCTCTCCACGAGGTCGACCAGCGTAATCAGGCCCGCGGTGCCTCCGTACTCGTCGATGACGATGGCAAAAGGCGCCTCGGCTGCGCGCAGCCGGGGTAGCAGGTCGGAGGCAGAAGCGGTTTCGGGCACTGCCAGCACGGTGGTCATCGTCTCATCCATGCTGAACTCACCTGGCGTCCCATTCTTCGAGATGTTGGCGCTCGCCAGGAGCGTCGGCAACAGCCGCTTGACATCGATGACGCCCACCACATGGTCGATATCACCATCGTAAACCGGCAGCCGGGAATGCCCTGAGGCAGTCGCCGCGGTCATGACCTCTTCCAGATCCGCGTCGCGTGGAACCGCCGTAATCTCGGTACGCGGCACCATGGCGTGCCGGGCCTCGATGTCCGGAAAGAGCAGAGCACGGTCCACTAGGTCGTGCGCGGCCTCTTCCACCAACCCCGCCTCCCGGCTGGCCTCGACTGCCAGGCGGAGTTCTTCTGCGGATTGCACTAACTGGTGACCGCTGGCGGGATCGATGCCGATCATCCGCACTACGGCGTTGCCAATAGTGTTCAAGCCGACGATGGCCGGGCGAAACGCCAGGTAGAACCAGTGAATCGGGCCAGCGGCGAACATTGCCGTCTGCTCCGGGCGTTGCAGTGCCAGGCTTTTTGGCGCGAGTTCACCAATAACAATGTGCAGGGTGGTAATCAGCGAGAAGCCAATGGCGAACGAGATGGTGTGCGTCAGCGCATCGCGTGATCCCTCAGGAATGAAACTGAGATTGTGGATCAGTGGCTCGATGAGCGAGGCCACCGCTGGCTCACCAATCCAGCCGAGCGCCAGGCTCGCCATGGTGATGCCCAGTTGCGTCGCAGCGATGTACGTGTCAAGGTGACTGAGTTCCGCCAGCACTTTCTCTGCCTGGCGGTGACCTTCGGCGGCAAGTTGCTGAACCCGTGTGCGGCGAACGGAAACCAGCGCAAACTCGGTGGCCACAAAGAAACCATTGGCCAGCACCAGCAAGAGCACTGCCAACAGCGAGAGCAACGTACGAATAGAAGACTCCTCTCCGGGGAACGAACGGAACCGGCGCAGACTTGCGTGTTGCCAATTGATGCGCACCGCCGCACCCTCAAGAATACAAGAGATTTCGCGTAACTCCAGCGTCCGGGAGGGCGGCAGCAGTGCCTCTTGTTTGGGATGTCCGGTAGACTCCAGCCACAGGTTGTAGCGAGTACTTGGCAGGGGCTTGAAGAACACCGTGACGGGGTCAATTCTGGAGCATTTGCCAGCCCCGCAGCGAGAGATTTCCGCGCATCTGGCGCAGGTTTTTGCAGAAGCGGGTCACGAACTTTTCCTGGTCGGCGGCATCGTCCGGGATGCCATCCTGAACCTCCCGTTTCCCGCCGACCTGGATTTTGCGACCTCGGCCCCGACGAACATCACGCAGTCACTCCTGGAATCGGCGGGCGCCGCTTCCACCTACGCAATCGGCGAGCGCTATGGCACCATCGGCGCAGTGTTCGGAGAGCCGGCAGAGCGCTCCCAGATTGAAATCACCACCTACCGCCGTGAGATCTACCCGGATGCGACGCGCTTTCCAGAAGTCGCGTTCGACGCCACGCTGACGGACGATCTGGCTCGTCGCGATTTCACGATGAACGCGATCGCCATCAATGCGCTCAGCGGTGAGGTCATTGACCCGTGGGGCGGTGAGGCAGATATCGCGCTGGCGATCGTCCGTGCCGTCGGCGAACCGGCTGAACGCTTCGCCGAAGATCCACTCCGGCTGTTACGCGCTGCCCGCTTCGTTGCGCAACTCGGTTTTCGCCTCGACTGGCACACCGAGGACGCGATGGCGGCAGAAGCCGAGAGCCTCCAGCGCATCAGTCACGAGCGAATCCTGGCCGAACTCACACGTCTGCTCACTGGCAACTGGGCGGATCACGGTCTGGATGTGCTGCGCCGCACTGGCTTGCTTCGCGTTGCCCTACCTGAGTTGGCAGGTCTGGCTAGCGAAGCAGAAATCGACCTGAGCGGACGGCTCGCTCGCGAAAAGGATCTCTGGGACCACACGATCCGGGTGGTCACCCAGGCGCCGCCGCGCCCTGCCGTGCGCTGGGCGGCGTTCCTGCACGACTCCGCCAAGCCGTACACGCGCAGCGTCGCGCTCGACGGTGAGGTCCATTTCTTTGGGCACGAACGGGTTGGCGCAGAGATGGCGCGCACGTTGCTGGAACGCCTGGGCGCAGACAAGGCGCTCCGCTCTCGCGTCTCGACCCTGATCGAACTGCATGGACGGCCCGCCGCCTACGACGCGACCTGGACCGACAGCGCCGTGCGCCGGCTGGCACTTGAAGCTGGCGATGCCTGGGACGATCTCCTTGATCTCGCGGCGGCAGACGTCACGTCGGGCCGCGAGCGTAAGCGCCAGGAAGCCGCTCGCCGCGTCGCCGGGCTTCGTGCGCACGCTGATCGGCTCGCGGCAGAGGCTTCGCTCGCCGAACTGGAAAGCCCGCTCGACGGGAATGACCTCATGCAGCTCTTCACGCGCCCTCCAGGACCCTGGATCAAGGCGCTCAAGGAGTATCTGCGCGAGGCGGTCATCGATGGGCGAATCCAACCAGGTGACCGAGCCACCGCCGAAGAAATGGCGCATGAGTACCTGGAGAGCAGATCAGCTCCCGAGAGGAACTAGCCAGCCGCGACGGGCGTCGCAGCGGCGGGCAATGAACTCTCCGCGGCAAAATCGACCATGAAGAGCGACACACCAGTGGTGTCCGGCGCATCGAGCCCGGGCGCCACCACCGCGACTCCGTGCGGCGCGCCTGATCCCTCTAACGCGATCACCAGAGAGCCTGTATCTGTCAGGTTGCCGCCGACCTCGCCGCAGGCCACCAGGTCACCGGCCTCGGAGCGTACGACAATCGAGTGCGGCGAAGCCGTCAGGGTATCGAACGGGACGGCAGCCGAGGCGTACGCTTGTGACGTCGGCTCCGAACTGGCAACACCGACGGTGGCGCCCTGCCCCGGCAGGATCAGACCCAGGTCCGCCACCAGGTCGCCGGGATCGTCGCAGGTACCCGTCACGATCTGGCCACTGCGGCCCGTTGGCCGCGTTACCTCAACTGGCCTACTCTCCACGATGTTCGCCAGGGTGCCGTTCGCCGCCTGGCCCACGACCAGGATGTCGTTCGCGGTACCTTCCGCAAACTCGGCGCCTGACAGCGACAGGACGACGGTGCCGGTGGCTTCGTCCAGGAAATCGAGATCGTAGACGCCGGCGTCAATTTGTGCGTACTCGGAGGCATCACCAAATGCCAGAGGCTCAGTCAGCGCGTCGCCGCCAGCAAAGGCTGGGACCAGACTGGAATCAAGAGCCCCATTGATGATGCGGAAGCGGGCGCGGCCCGCATCGAGTGGTCGGTCATCGACCAGGAACAGACCTACGCTCGCGGCATCCGCGGTCCCGACCAGCGTGGCGTAGATTTCTCGGCCAGCACGGAGCGTGATCGAACCCGCCACGAGCGCATTGTCCGTGGACCCACCGGTCGGCACGACGGCGAACTGGTGATCGCCTGCGGCAGCTCTGAGCTCGCCGCTCGTGTCGCCGAAATCAAGACCGATAAGTGCCAGGCCACCATCAAGGTAGATATCGACGGGCCCTACGCCATCAAGCCCATGCACGACCCGCACTCGCGTCGGGGCGTCTTCCTGCGCCCTGGCGGGGTTCAATGCACCCAGGAGGAGTGAGCCCGGCGCGACCAGGGCGATGAGCATCACCCGCAGGAACACCAGGACCAGGCGCGGATACGGCATCGACTCCTCCGGAAAACAACAAACCCGGCAGAGCCGGGTTTGCCAAAACTATCCAACCGGTTCCAGCTTCGGCGGCACTTGCCGCTCAATTCTAGGCTGGATTGAGAACCAGAAGCAGCACAAAGGCGACGGCAATGAGTCCTGCTGCCCCAAAGGCTCGCACCAGAAGATCCGATGCCCGCAGAGAATCTGTCGCGCGGCGCTCGTTCTCAGTCACGCGGTCCCACCCCCTGAATTGTCTTCCCATCAACGTTGCGACAGAGGTCAGCACTTCCCAGGTCACTGACCGGCGGAGATTGCCGCAACAATTGCCTCCCGTCGGGATAGTACGGGGGTCGTTCCCGTCTGTCAATCGGTCGGCGCTACCGATGGTCCGGGATTCGTCGGGTTGTGACCTCGATCACGTTTGCGGTCTTGCTTCTCCTGCTTGACGGCCCGGCGGTCGGCATGCGCTTGCTTGCGTTCTTCGCGCTCCGCCTGGCGCTCTGGCCTTGATCGCTTTTCCCGGCTGGCAGATCCGCGTTTGCCGGCCTTGCGCTCGCCTGAGGCATCCAGAAATGCCTCGCGTGTCAGTCGCATTTCGATGACGCGGAGTTCGGTTTGCCGTCGTGAAACCCACTCGACGTGCTCCCCCATCACCTCGAACCCCACCCGCTGATACGCGGCAATCGCGCGGGCATTGTGAGAAAAGACCTCCAGTCGCACCTCATCCAGCCCCAGGTTGTCGAATGCCTCGTCCATGACCAGGCGCGTTGCTTCGGTGCCGTACCCGTGGCCCCACGCGTCCTTTTCGCCGATCACGATCCGGAACAGCGCGGAGTTCGTATCGCCGGTGCGGGAGCGGTCGGTGAGCGCGGTGGTTCCCAGGAGACGCTTGCCCTTGCGTGCATGAATGGCGAAGCAGGTGCCGCGGGCAGAGGAAGGCAAAATGAAGGAGTCGAAGTAGCCACGGGATTGCCAATCCGTCAATGGCTCCAGGTCGTGGCGAAGCAGATTGGCAATTTCCGGATCGGCGTACCAACGCTGGAATGCTTCCCGGTTATGCGGAACATGCTGGCGCAGGGTGACAAGCTCGCCCTTGCGCACCAGCGCACCGTGGTCGCGTTCCTCGTCGTCCTCGTCGTCCAGGTCATCCTCCGCATCATCGGCGTCACGTACCAGGCGTCGCCGAATCCAGGATCTGAAACCGCCAAGCATGGTAACACCCGCCTGTAACTACTCCTGCGCGCCATGTCGCAAGAGCAGCGCCACCGCGCTGTTCGACACTGGCGGCGCTGGCACCGATACTCGCAAGTGAACCACTGCGGTTCGGGTCATGCCCCGCCGACGCGGCAATGTCTCCGCAGTGTCGGCGAAAACTGACTGACCGACCAGAGGTTGTTTTGACGTTGTCCACACTTTCTACCGCTCCACCTTTGGCCAGGAGCCTGATTCTCTTCATTGGCGACGGCATGGGCCAGGCCCACCGGTTTGCCGGCCAGTTGCTCGCGGCTGGGCGAGACGGACGCCTTGCCATGGACCGATTGCCGGTGTTAGGCCACATGGGCACCATGTGCGTTGATCCCACCACCTTCGTCACCGACTCCGCGGCGGCGGCGTCCGCCATCGCGACGGGGTTCAAGACGAAAAATGGGTGCGTCTCGATTGACGTGAACGGCGAGCGAAGACCGACCATCCTCGAAATGGCCAAGGCCTCGGGACGCTCGGTCGGACTGATCAGCACCTGCCAGATCACGGACGCCACGCCGGCGGCCTTCGCCGCACATGTCCCGCTCCGGGCCGCCCAAAGCACGATTGCTCGCCAGTACATCGAGGAGGCCCAGGTCGATGTGATCCTGGGCGGCGGCGCCGTGCACTGGTACCCACGTGGTCAGCGCCTGCCCGCCTCCTTGACGCAGGACGCGCGCTGGCGAGGGGTGGGCCAGGAGGGCGATCTTGTCGTCCGCGCGGCCGAACTGGGCTACGACGTGGTCATGACGGAACGTGAATTGGCTGCCAATCTGGAGCAGCGCGCAAGCACCGGGGTCAATCCGCCGCTCCTCGGCCTCTTCTCAGGCGAAGAATTCTTCGTCCAGACGGAGGAGGGGTTAGGCGCCGTCTACGACCCGCCCGTTTCCCTGGCTGACCTGACCACGGCAGCGATCGAGGTTCTTTCTCGCAATCCGAATGGCTTCTTCCTGATGGTCGAGGAGTCGGCCATCGACCGCATGGCGCACCGCAACAATGCTCCCCTCACATTGAAAGGTGTGCTGGAGCTTGACAGGGCGGTCCAGGTTGGCCTCGCTTACGCGAGCCGTCACCAGGACACGGCGGTAATCGTTACGGCCGATCATGAGTGCGGCGGCCTGGCTGTGGCTGGTTCACTCGATCAGCCATACCCCTATGAGCCGGGCGGTGGGCTGCTGGATACTCTCCTTGCCGGCGAAGATGGTCCCTTCCCGGTGGCCGGCACCGACTACGGCTTCGTCCTCGGCTGGGCGACCACGGGCCACACCTCGGCGCCGGTACCCATTACGGCGATTGGACCAGGCACGGAGCATCTGGCTGGCGTGATTGAAAACACCGATCTTTTTCACACCATGGCCCATGCGCTATCACTGACGGAGTCACCGGCCAACAAACGCCGAGGTTAGAGCGGCGCCGCAGCTCCCATGCACAGGTGACGGCAGGCCGCGGCTGGGTTCAGCCGCGCTCTACGGCGCCATGGGGGGGAAATCAACAGTACACGAGAACGCCACATGCACGGCCAGTGGGGCGACATCCTCACAGCGGTACGGAATGCCGTCACCTCGCGTACGAATGTTGCTGGCATCGACGACAAGATAGGCGGCGCGTCCGGCGAGCGATTCATCAGCTCGGCAGAAGGTCGTAACGGTCGCGCCGGCCGCTCCGCGTTCGATGGTGAACAACTCGCAGGTAACCCTGCTCACGTCATCCTCCCCCAGAAATCCGACCATCACCTTAGCCTCGATCATGAGGTTGGCGCCCATGAGTGTCGGCTCCGCGTACATGGCACTATCAACTTCCATGAAGCCGTCCCGGGCCGTTGCAAGGAGACGATCGTTCTCCGTGTCAGGTGATACGCCGTCTCCCGGACGTATCGTGGCGTAGGACGGGTCAACGTTGCCGTTGATCTGGCCATCGAAAAGCCAGCGATCACCCTCGCGCACGAAGATGAAGAACGCCTGCTGCGGCACACCCTTGGCTCCATCCCCGTAGACGACGCCTTGCGTCACGACCGCGCCGACTCTTGCGTTCGGCAATTGCCGGACATCATCCACGCGTACCCAGGAAACGGAGCGTGGATCCGTTGCAGCCTGATCATTGAGCGCCGCTACCACATCCTCCAGTGGACCAAGGTACGCAAGAGCGTTGTTCGTGAGCATGGCCGTCGTCAGCAGCCCGTCTCCTGTGTTGAAGCAGCCAGCGTACTCCTGCACGGAAGCCGTGATTTCGTCCACGGTCTCCTGGCTGGCCGGCTCGCCCTGCGGCAGATCTTCCGGGCTGTCTACCCACGAGTCTGCCTCAAAGCCCACCACAGAAACCGGGAGCGGGGTCGCGACGGATTGACCGGCGTTCCCGGGCAGGGTACGAGGCTCGACGGTGCAAGGCAAAGGCTTCAGCCGGTCACGCTTGGCAGCAACCTCCGGGACGGAAGGCGAAGACGCGAAGGTGACAACAACCGTCAGCACTACCGCCAGGACGAGGGCGCGTACAGGCATTTCAGCACCTTCCCGATTACGCTGCAGACAACCGGCTCCGTGCGACCAGGTTTCGAGTATCTACAGAACGAAGGCGAGTGTCAGTCGTTCCGGGCGAAGTGATCGAACGCGCCGGGAGCTTCCTGACGAGCAATGCCATCGAGTCCTATGACGGTGATTGCAGGTGCATCATCGGCTGGCAGAATGCGCCCGATAGCGTGAACTTGACCGGCCGCGGAAGACAGCACGTCGTGCATCGCTTGCCAACCTTCTTCGGGCACCGTGAAGAGCAACTCGTAGTCCTCCCCTCCGCGCGTGGCAAACGTGAGCCACTCACTGGGGAAGAGCGCGCGCACAGCCGCTGCGACCGGGATCTCGCGGAGATCGATCTCTGCCGAGACATTGCTGGCGGCCAGGATCTTTGGCAAATCGCCCATCAGGCCGTCACTGAGATCCATAGCGGCGCTGGCGCCGTGCTTCCGCAACAACTGACCGAGTGCAACCCGTGGCTCGGGCCGCAGGTGGGCCTGGACCAGCAGGTCCGCTGTCGCCGCCGTACGTGGCGCCGAGTCATCAGCCAGGAGTTGCATCCCGCCAGCCGAGGCCCCCAGGGTACCGGTGACACCGATGATGTCGCCTGGCCGGGCGCCGCTCCGCGTCAGCCGCTCCGCTCCCTGCAGTTCGCCCAACGCCGTAATGTGCAACGCGAGGCCGAAGGGAGAGCGCACGATATCTCCGCCCGCGATGACCACGCCGTACCGCCTGGCAACCTCACCCATGCCGGCGTAGAGCGCGATGAGATCCGTCATGCGCTCGCTCCCCCTGAGGCCAAGCGTCACCACCGCAATCCTGGGTGCGGCACCCATCGCCGCCAAATCGGAGACATTGACAGCCAACGCCTTGTGGCCAAGGCTCTCCCAGTCGGTCCAGTCCAGCCGGAAATGAATCCCCTCAACCAGGCTATCAGTGGTAATGACCACGCTCGCACCCGGACTGGGTTGCCAGATGGCCGCATCGTCACCGATGCCCAGTTCCACTGCAGCGCTCCGCCGCACGTCATCCGGCAGCGCTGCCTCGAGCTGCGCGATCAGCCCGAATTCCCCGATGTCGCTAACGCGGCGTTCGTCCACGCACAACCTCACTGCCTGTGGCGCCGCTCTCAGCCGGCTCACCCATCTGCCCATGGCATTGTGCAACTCGCAGCACCGCTGTGCTCAACGCAGCAATGGAAACAAATCGCGCCGATCAGGGCTGCTACGATTCCCGGCCATGATGGACGTACTCCCTGGCCACGTCGCGTGATGAACCAACCCGATATCGCAGCCTCCGCCACCTCGCCGGCGAATGCGTTGCCTGTCCCCGATTCGGCATCCGCGCCCGGCATCGACCGCACCGACGCCGAGATTGGACAGTTTGAGGCGTTTTATCCGTTTGCGCTGGACGAGTTCCAACGCGAAGCCATTCGTACGC
The DNA here is from genome assembly GCA_046328375.1 of Thermomicrobiales bacterium. Lineage (GTDB taxonomy): Bacteria > Chloroflexota > Chloroflexia > Thermomicrobiales > UBA6265 > JACCXM01. Next base: position 109,824 of record JAXLWT010000007.1, on the reverse strand, counting down.
TGTTACACGGCGACTCCGTCATGGTTGCTGCCCCGACCGGGACAGGCAAGACGGTCGTGGCCGAGTTCGGCGTTTGGGACGCGTTCAAGCGCACTGGCCGCGTGATCTACACCACTCCCATCAAGGCGCTCTCCAACCAGAAGTACCGTGACCTGCGAGCGATCTACGGCGACGAAGTTGGCCTGCTCACCGGTGACGTCTCCGAGAACCGCGACGCACGGGCAGTGGTCATGACCACGGAAGTCCTGCGCAACATGCTGCTGCAGACTCCCTGGGACCTCGACAACGTCGACACCGTCATCTTCGATGAGATCCACTACCTCGCCGATCCAGAGCGCGGGACCACCTGGGAAGAGGCGATCATTCTCTGCCCGGACCACGTCCAGCTGATCTGCCTCTCGGCGACGATCAACAACGCGGACGAGATTGCCGACTGGATCAGCCGCACGCACCGGCCAATCCGCCTGATCACCCACACTGATCGCGCTGTGCCGCTCGCCCTGCACTACTTCCACGACGGCAAACTCAATCTGGTCGTGAACCACCGGGGCGAGCAGGTCCAGGATTTCCCACATACGGGTGGCGAGCTACGCAAGCAGTCCGCGCGCGGAGGGTTCGGTCGCCGTAAGTCGGAGCGTGCCACCCCGGAGATGGACGAGCCGCAACCACGCGAAATCGTGGACGCGCTGGCATCCCGTGACATGCTGCCGGCCATCTATTTCCTGTTCAGCCGCGCGGATTGCCAGGCCTACGCTGAGCGCCTGGCCGTCATGCGCCCGAATCTCGTTACCCCGCGCCAGGCAGACCTGATCGAGCAAACCATCAACGCCGTACTTTCCGGCATGCGTGACGAGGACCGCGAGCTGGAGCAGGTGCAGACGATCACCGCCCTTGCCCGCAAGGGGATCGGCTTCCACCACGCCGGTTTGCTGCCGATCCTGAAGCAACTCGTGGAGATCCTCTTTGCCCGGGGCTTGATGGAAGTGGTTTTTGCCACGGACACCCTGGCACTCGGCGTGAACATGCCGGCGCGCACCGTCGTGATCGGGCGTATGAGCAAGTGGGACGGCCGCCGCCGCCGCATGCTGATCCCGAACGAGTTTCAGCAGATGGCGGGGCGCGCCGGACGGCGCGGAATGGATCCCTTTGGGCACGTGGTCGTGCCCTACTCACCCTGGTTCACGTTCCGCGAAACGCTTGATATCGCCACGGGCGAACTGCACCCGGTGCAGTCCGCGTTCGCCATTCGCTACAACACGGTCCTCAACCTGTGGGACCCTCCCCACGGCGAACGCGTGCGCGCCCTCCTCCAGCAGAGTCTCGGTCAATTCCAGAGCAGCCAGCGTATCCGCGATCTGGAGGACCAGATCATCGCCATTGGCGAGGAAATCGAAAGGATTCCCCAGGGCTGCCTCATCGGTCTCGACGCTGGCGACGAACTGCTGGAAGACTACCGGCGCCTGAACCGCTCCCTGACGGCTGCCCAGGGCAAGGAACGCCGCCTCGAATCGGAGCAATCCACCGTCCTGCGCGATGTCGAAATCTCGGTGCCCTGGAGCGAGCCGGGCCGTCAGGCACTTCGCCGGGCGTTGCGGGCGGCTCGCCCCGGCGCGGTTGCGCACATCCGCGATGGCGGCTGGGCAATCCTGCTTGGTAAAGGCAAGCAGGGAGGGGTTGGCCGGTTCCTCCACAAGGATGGCAGCATCCGCCTCCTGACGGAGTACCGCCAGATCGATCACCTCACCGACAAGCGGGTCACCGTGCCGGAGGCGCTCTTCGAACCGGACGATGCCGTGACGGACGCGACAACGCTGGTTGCAGCAGACGAACTGGAAGAGCTTTGGCGGACCGTCGCCACTCTTGAGTTGCCTGACCTGGACGAGATGGCAGCTGCCCACCGTGCGCTCGAAACCGAGCGGACCGCCGCTCGTGTGGCACTGTTGGCGACAGACCTGGACGACGCGAAAGCCCTCACCCAATCCTTGTGGCAGGAGCGTCAGGAGCACCCCTGTCACTCGTGCGAGCGCCGCAACGAGCACCGCGATTACCTCGCCCAGGTCGATCGCCTCGATAAGGAACGACGTGAACTGGAGGAGGCGCTGGGCCGTGAGATCGACCAGGAGGAAGAGCGGCTCCGCAACGTAATCCGCGGTATCCGCAACGTCCTGCACCGCTTCGGATATCTGCACCGCGGATACCCCACCGAGAAGGCGGACATGCTGGCCGACGTCTTCGACAACGATGGCCTGATCCTCTGCGAGCTTGTGGACCGCGGCGTGCTCGATCACCTGCCGCCGGAAGACCTGGCCGAAGTCTTCTCCTGGTTCTCTTTCGACCGCGAGTTCCGCTACGGCAACCGCTTCGTGTTACCCGACCGCCTGGTGCTGGCTCGCCGCCGCATCGAGGATGTTGAGCATGCGGTCCTGGGCGAAGAGCGCAGCGAGGGGCTGGCGATCTCGGAAGGCCACAACCCGAACTTTTACGGTGCCGCCCGGGCGTGGTGCCGCGGCGCGACCATGGCCGAGATCAGCGGCAAGATCGAGCTTTCCGAGGGCGATCTTGTCATGACGTTCAACAAGACGATTGACCTGCTGCGCCAGGTCGGAGAGATGCTACAGAACGTCAATCCGGAGCACCCACTGCGAGGCCGCCTGCGACAGGCAGAGGGAATGTTGAAGCGCGATATCGTCGAGCATTCGTTGGTGCTCGGGTTCGCACCGATCGAACTCCCGGAAATCGCCCGTGCCGAGCTCGAAGCGGCCCGCGAGGAGACACCGCCTGCCCGCAAACCCCGCAGCCGGAAAGCGAAGGCCGCTGCAGAGCCCGTAACCGAGCCAGCGACCGCGGAGAAGCCAGTCCGCAAGCGCACCACGCGCAAGACGGCGGGCATGGAGGAACCGGAGAAGAAGCCGGCCAACCGGTCCCGGCGCAAGACACCGGCAGCCGCCGAACGCTAACCGGCCGTGAGCATCCACGCGGCAGCAGCCAGGCAGGCCAGGCCGAGCACAACGTTCACCCAGACCAGGGCGGTAATGAGCCGCAGTGCCTGCGGCTCGAGCATCGACCGTGTGCTGTAAAGCACGTTGGCCAGGATGAAAAGCCCGATCGCCAGCACCGCCAGCCCGGCCGGCAAACTGTAAAGCAGCGCCAGCGCTGGCGCTGCCAGGATCGCCAGCGCCAGGAGGGCCCGCACCAGCACCTCAACCCGGGGGTTTGATCGCATTCCCATCACCGGTGCACAATTGACGCTCGCGCTGCCCAGGTCGCGTGCGGAGGGGACCGCTCGAACGCGTGGCGGTCCGTCGTGGGCATGTTGTCATCCCCTCCCAGACGGGTATCTTCATGACCTTCTGCACCACGTGCGCCACGCTCATCACCGACCATGGTACGCACTGTCCGCAGTGCCTTGCGCCAGTTGCCACGCCTGACATCGCATTCCCTCAAGCCGAGCCGCCTTCGTCAAGGCGCACCGTCGGCCGCGCCCTGCGCTTGGCTCCGCTGCTCCTGCTCTTCGCCATCGCTGGCGCGCTCGGTGAACGCGAGCTGTCCGAGCGCGCCTGGCTCAATTCCGCGTATGCGGCTGCCGCTGCCGCTGAAAACGCCGGCGATCTCGTGGGGGCACGGGCGGCATTCTCCGCCATTCCTGGCTATCGGGACGCCGCTCAGCGCGCTGACCGGCTCTCGGCGCTCCTCGCGCCGCAGGAAGAGAGCTACGCCGCAGGCCGGGAGGCCATGCAGCGCGGGGATTACGTGGCCGCGGTTTCACTCCTGGAACCGGTGGCGGCAGCGGTACCCACGCTGGGTGACGTGACCGTCGAGTTGGGAGACGCCAGGAGGTTACTCGGCCTGGAACTGCACCGCGACGTTGATGCTGCACTTTCTGTGCGCGACTGGACCGCTGCCGAACACAGCCTGCGGGACCTGGCCACCCTCGATCCAGCAAACCATGAGGCACGTGCAGACCTGGCGACACTGCAGCGCGAACATGGGCCGCTGCTGGTCGGCCACAACCGTGAGCTCTGGCTGATGTCGCCGGAAGGATCCATGGAGCGGCAACTCGCTCCGGATATCCAGGTCATCTGGCCAACCTGGAGCCCGGATCGCTCGCAGATCGCCTTCATGGCCCCAGACCCGACTGATGATTCTGGTGATCTGGATCTGTACCTGGTCGGCGTGGACGGATCAGCGCCGCGCCTCATTGGCACCGGCATCTCCGGGCACACTGCACCCGCCTGGAGCCCCGACGGCAAACGCCTCGCCTACACCAGCTTCGCTGGTTACGACGCGATGCTGGAGAGTGGCTCCATCAGCGTGCGGGTCCTTGATCTCTCCTCCGGCATCGAACAGGACCTCACCGGCAAAGCGTTTGAACTGGCGTTCAATCCCTCCTGGTCTCCGGATGGCCGGCAACTCGCCTTCGTGGCGAAGGACATGAGCAGCGACGACCGGCCGCAGCATGCGCCCGGGGATGTCTACCTCTACGATTTTGCCAGTCAGCAGATAGAAAACCTGACTGGAGGCCGGGTCGGTGACGTCTGGAACACCACCTGGTCGCCCCTCGGCGACACGATGCTCCTCTACAGCCGCTTCGGCCAGACCTGGTACGAGCCGCCATCGACCGCAATCCGGGCGCTTGACGTGGCGAGCAACGAACTGACCGTGATCGCAGATTCGGACCAGCGCGCCGGCATGCCCGCCTGGTCACCTGACGGCAAGCGGTTTGCGTACACCGCTGAAGAGAACCTGATCAACGTGATCGGGGCGGACGGTGCACCTCTCCAGACCGAGGTCAATTCAACACTTTCAGGAGACATCACCTGGAGTCCCGACGGCTCGGCGCTGCTGGCCATGCCGTGGGATATCACGAGCAAAAGCATCTTGCTCGACCTGGCCGGTAGCGACCCAAAGGCAACGGAGCTCGATATCAAGTTCGACTCCAATCCGCCCTTCGTTGCCCCGCCGCAGTGGGGCACCGCTGCCCCGGTACCACCTTCCGAGAATCTCTCCCTGGCCCAGCCTGCCGCTCTTGCCGGCGGCGCGCAATGACAGACGACCTCGCGCAACTCCAGGTGACAACGGAAAGCAGCGCGCAAACCGATCGGCTCGGGGAGGTGCTTGGCGACTGGCTGTTGCCTGGCGATGTCGTCCTCCTGCACGGCGACCTTGGCGCGGGCAAGACCACGCTGACGAAGGGAATCGCCCGCGCGTTGGGCGTGCACGAGACCGTTTCCAGCCCCTCATTCGCCCTCGTCAACGAGTATGCCCTGCCCAGGTTCCGCCTCTTTCATCTCGATCTCTACCGGCTCAATGACCCCGCTGACCTGGAGACGATTGGCTTCAGCGAACTGACATCCTCCGACGATGGCATCGCGATCGTGGAATGGCCGGAGCGTGCGGGCGGGATGTTGCCGGACCGCTATCTGCTCGTGGAGATCGGCTACATCGGAGAGGGCAGCCGCCGCGTACGAATCATCGGCGTCCCCGCGACCGGCTGGCTGCAGCGCCTCCCGGCACTGCAGCAGGCGCTGACCTCGCTCTGACCTACCTGAGGCCATCTGCCCCGCTACACTGGACAACCCAGGGCGCGATCGCGTGCCCAACTGGAGCACAGACCGGTCACATGTCAATCGAGCCCACAGCGCAGTCGCCCATCCTCATCATTGACACGTCTACCGCGCAGGGCGCAGTCGCACTCTACGATGGTGCGCATCTCGCGACTCGCACCTGGCCTGCCGAGCGGACCCACACCACAACGCTACTAGGCGAAATCCACCACGTGCTGGCCGGCGCAGGCATCTCAAGCGACGCATTGGCAGCGGTGGCGGTGACGAACGGACCGGGTGCATTCACCGCGCTGCGCGTGGGAATGGGTGTGGCCAAGGGGTTTCATCTCGCGGCGGATACGCCATTGATTGCCGTCTCGACGCTGGAGGCAACTGCCCTCCCCTTCATGGGGCATGAGCGGATTGTCGCAACGTTGCCAGCCGGCCGTGGTCGCCTCGTTTGGCAGCACTTTGCGAGTGCTGGTAGCGACGTGGCGTCCCTTGGCGAGCCGCACAACGGGACGCCTGACGACCTCGTGGAGGACCTTGGTGGGTCCGCCCAGGCGCGCTTCGTCATTGCCGGAGAACTTGCGCCCGAGCACGCCGCACGACTGGCCGATCTGCCGAACGCATTCCTCCCACCTCCCGCACTGCGTTACCGCCAGCCGGGCGCGGTAGCCGAACTCGCCTGGCGCAAGTGGCAAGCGCAGGATCTAGCGGACCCAATGCTGCTGGAACCCGTCTACCTCTCGCGCTAGCCCCAGGCACGCCGCCATGGCGTACCGGGTGGGAATGTTGTTTCGCACCGTGGGCTGGTGCTACGGTCCACGCCATGAGTTCGCTCCAGCGTACGCAATCCGCTCAGCAATCAGATAATGCGCCCGCGCCGCTCTACCGGCTGGACCCCATGACTTTTGATGATGTCCCGGCCGTGGGTCGCGTTGAGCGCCGGTGCTTCCCAAATCCCTGGCCCGCCTCTGCCTACCGGCGCGAATTGCAGGATCAGAAGCAGAATCATTATGTCGTGCTCCGCTCACTCGCTCCGTCAGGCGACGAAGCACACGAGGAGGCCACGCAGACACGCAACATGCCCCGCCGGTCGCTCTTGCCGCTTCACCTTGGCCGCCGCCACGAAACAGAGACGGTTCCATCGCAGATCATCGGCTTTGCTGGCATGTGGCAGTCGTTCGACGAGGCGCACGTGACCACCATCGGCGTCGATCCTGCTTACCGCGGCCAGAGTCTTGGTGAGTTGTTGCTGCTCAGCATGTTTGACGCCGCCATCGCGCGAGGCGCGAACTGGCTGACCCTGGAAGTGCGCGTCTCCAATGAGCCCGCCCAGGCGCTTTACCGCAAGTACGGCTTCACGGTGCATGGTGTGCGCAAGCGGTACTACAGCGACAACAACGAAGACGCGCTGATCATGTGGTCCAGGGCATTGAGTGAGCCCGATGTGCGGGCAGAACTTGAGGCTCACCGCGCTGAACTGCAGGTCCGGTTGCAGGGCAAGATAGATCCCCGCGGGGTCACGCCATTCCTCGACCCGGACCCGTCCGCTCGCGTACCGGGTCCCGGGGTGGGCTCATGATCGTGCTTGGTATTGAAACCTCATGCGATGAGACCTCCGCAGCCGTCGTCGCGGATGGCCGCCGTGTCTTTTCGTCAGTGGTCTCGTCGCAGTTCGATCTCCACCGTTCCCACGGCGGCGTTGTCCCTGAGCTTGCCGCCCGCCGGCACGTGACGTCGATCATCCCCGTCGTGCAGGAGGCGATTGCCGAAGCTGGCATCGAGCGCGACGACATCGACGCTATCGCGGTGACGCAGGGACCTGGGCTTGCTGGATCATTGGTTGTCGGCGTGAACGCGGCCAAGGCGATGGCCTACGCCATGCGGCGGCCGCTTGTCGCGGTCAATCACCTGGAATCCCATATCTATGCGAACTGGCTGGCAATGCCCGGCGAGGAGACTCCGGAACCCGTGTTCCCGGTCCTCTGCCTGCTTGTCTCCGGTGGACACACCGAGTTGATCCTGATGCAACGGCACGGGGTCTTCCAGCATCTGGGCCGCACCCTGGATGATGCGGCCGGTGAGGCTTTCGACAAGGGCGCACGCCTGCTTGGCCTTGGCTTCCCGGGTGGGCCGGCGGTGCAGCGTGCTGCCGCCGCCGGCCGCGCAGATGTCTTCGAGCTACCTCGTGCCTGGCTGCCCGGGACGCATGACTTCAGCTTTTCCGGTCTCAAGACAGCCCTGCTGCGGCTGAGCGCGCCACTCCGCCTGCCGGAGGAAGAAGAGCCGCCCACCCTCTCCGCAGGCACGTCGTTTCGTGAGCACCGGCCGCCACGTTTCGCTGAAGATGCGCCAATCGCCGATCTCGCGGCGTCCTTCCAGGATGCCATCGTCGAGCCGCTCGCGGTGAAGACGGCGCTCGCGGCAGCGGAGACTGGAGCGAAGACGGTGGTGCTGGCTGGCGGCGTCGCCGCGAACAGCGCCCTGCGTGAGCGGCTGCACCGGGAGATCATCCAGCGCGCCGGCCCCGAAGTGTCCGTTGCCTTCCCGGCGTTCACCTTCTGCACTGACAACGCCGCCATGGTTGCGGGTGCCGCTGCCTGGGTAATCCGGCGTGGCAACCAGTCCGGGTGGGAAATGGACGTGCATCCTAGGTTGGCACTGGTCTAACCAGCCACACTCTGCCTCAAACATGGCAAGATGCTGGGAGCAACGAATCCCTCTCCGCGCCGGGAACGGCGCGGGCGCGTGACCATGGAAGGAATCTCTCACGTGATCGATCCGCAGCTACAGGTCTTTGCCGATGTGGCCGTGGCCATCGCCCTCGATGCTGGCGCCATCCTGCGCAATCGCTTCGGGGAACCACACGACATCAGCTTCAAGGGCCCGCTCGACCTGGTGACGGAAGCCGACAGGGCTGCGGAAGCACTCATCGCCTCGCGCCTGCGCGCCGCCTTCCCGGATCACGATCTGCTTGGCGAAGAAGGGAGCCGCAGCGAGAACACCGGCGCGCGCTTTCGCTGGGTGATTGATCCATTGGACGGCACCACCAATTTCGCCCATGGCCTGCCGACGTTCGCGGTTTCCATCGCGGTGGAGGACGCTGGCCAGCCGGTGGCCGGGGTCGTCTATGACCCAATGCGGAACGAACTCTTCCGAGCCGTCAGGGGCGGCGGCGCCACACTGAATGGCGAGCCGATTCATGTCACACGTACTGCCCAGATGAATGCCTCCGTCCTCGTGACCGGTTTCGCGCACACGGTTGAGCAACGCCGGCGGCAGGGCGTGGCCTGGTGTGCCTTGCTGGAGCGGGTGCGGGCGCTGCGCCAGACCGGTTCCGCCGCGTTGAACCTCTGCTACGTCGCCGCAGGGCGGCTCGACGGCTACTGGGAGCGTGGCATCCAGCCCTGGGACGTCTCAGCTGGCGCGCTGCTGGTTGCGGAGGCCGGCGGGCAGGTTTCTGACCGCGAAGGTGGACCCTTCAACGCGCATGATATGGTCGTGGTCGCCACGAACGGCATGCTGCACCAGGAACTGGTCACAATCCTGGGTGAGTATCCAGACGAATAGGTCGTTCGCGATTCAGGCGCAACCGCCAGACCGCTCATCGGCGCACATCGGCTATGATGGCCGCGCCCAGGGTGGCGCGGCGATGCCTCCGTGGAGCGACGTGTGCGGTTACACGCGCCGCCCCTGAACGGGAGGAAGATCAATGAAGCTCGTAATCGCCATCGTGCAGGATGAAGACACGTCGGCACTCACCGAAGCCCTGATTGCTGCGGGGCATCGTTTCACCAAGGTGAGTACCACGGGGTCCTTCCTGCGCACCGGAAACACCAGCCTGCTTATCGGCGTCCCGGATGACCAGGTCGCCTCGGTCCAGGCCATCCTGCGGCGAACCTGCCGCAGACGGACCCAGGTCGCAGTGCCGTACTCCCCTGCGCTGGAGCCAGGTCTCCTCTACATGCCGGAAAACTTTGAGGTTGAAGTTGGCGGCGCAGTGGTATTCGTGATCGATGTGGAGCGCTTCGAGCGTCTTTAGCATGGGCAGACACACGCGGACACGGCGCTCGCAAGATGCGCTGAACGGTGTTGTGCGCCAGGAAAGGAACCCGCATGACCGGCTCGCCCGCTGAGCGAGTCAACCGCGACGAGATCGTCGCGCTGGCCAGCCGCCTCATTGCTACGCCGAGCACCAGCGGCGAAGAACGCGCCGTGATGGACGACGTGGTGGCGTGGTGCGCCGAGCAGGGCATCTCCTGCGAGGTCGTCTCGCTCGATCCGGCGCGGCCCAATGTCATTGTCACGTTGGGCGATGGCGCCGCGGGACCGACCGTGGTCATGAACGGGCACCTGGACACCGTGCCAGTCTCCGACGAGCGATCCTGGCAGTCGCCGCCCTTCGCGCCGACGCTCAGCGCCGATGGCAGCAAACTGGTCGGACGCGGGGCGTCCGACATGAAAAGCGCCGTCGCGGTCATGCTCTACGTGATGCAACTCCTCAAGGACGCCCCACTCAAGGGACGCGTGCAGGTCCACGTCGTCAGTGACGAGGAAGTGGGTGGCAAGTTTGGCACCATCTTCGTCCTGGACGAAGTGGCCGCTGGCCGTCTCCCCCGCCCAGATTACTGCCTGATCGGCGAGAAGAGTGACCTGAAGGTTCGCAACGCCGAGCGAGGTCTGCTGGCGGTGAACGTGACGGTGCACGGTCGCGCCTCTCACACAGCCGCGGCGCGCGCCACTGGTGTGAACGCCATCATGCTGGCGGCAAAGGCAATCCTGGAACTTGAGAAGGATATCGACAAGTTCCACCCGGCCATCGGCAAGCCCGTGATCAGCATCAACACGATCCACGCGGGTGTGGCCCACAACGTGGTGCCCGGCGAATGCACGTTCTCCATCGACCGCCGCCTCATCCCCGGTGAAACGCTGGAGAGCGCGGTAGCGGAAATTGAAGAGGCTCTCGCGAAAGTCGCGGCAGAGGATCCTCGCTTCCGCTACACCCTGGATGTCAACCCGCAAGCGGACCATATCCCGGCCAACATCACCGACGACACCTCTCCTCTCGTGCAGGCGATGCAGGCCAGTGTTCGTGAGGTCACCGGCAGAGAACCGGAGTACTTCGTGGCCTGGGCTGGGGCAACCGATGGCCGCTTCTACCGCCAGGCGGGCATTGACACGGTCGGGTACGGCCCGGGAGGCGAGAACGCGCACGGCGCAAACGAGGCCGTCTTCATCGACGACCTCGTTACGCAGGCGAAGGTTTACGCGAACACCATCATGCGTCTGCTGGGCTAGCGCCTGGCGGCAGGTAGCGTCCCAGCCAATCCACGACCCGGTCCATCAGGTCAATCTGGTGGGCCCGCTCGCTGATACCATGCTTCTCCCGCGGGTAGCGCACGAAACGCACGGGGACACCTCGTATCTTGAGGGCGCGGAAATACTCCATGCCCTGCGCGGGGTGAACCCGGGCATCGGCATCGCCGTGCAGGATCAGGGTCGGGGTCTTGACGTTCGCGATGTGCCGGATGGGCGACGCCGCCCAGTACATCTCCATATGGTCGTACGGGTGCCCAGGAAAGTAGAGCAAGTTTGCTGACGGAATATCGTCCTGGCCATGGTCTGAGACGAGGTTGGCAAGACCTGCGCCCATGATCGCAGCCTTGAAGATATCGGTCTGCGTGATCGTCCAGGCCGTCAGGTAGCCGCCCCAGCTCCACCCGCCGATGCCCAGCCGATCCGGATCCGCAATCCCCCGCTCCACCATGGCCAGGGCGCCTGTCACCAGGTCGCGGGATTCGCCGCCCCCGATATCATCCTGCAGCAACTTCTGGAAGTCGTGCCCGTAGGCAGTGCTGCCACGTGGGTTTGGCATCAGCACGGCGTAGCCGTGGCTGGCCAGCATCTGCGCCCAGTCATGCCAGTCCAGCATCACCCGGTCTTCCCACTGCCAGGAGGGACCACCATGAATCTCGACGATCAGTGGGTAGCGCTTCCCCGCCTCGTAGCCCGCCGGGTACGTGAGGATACCTTCGATCTCCACCCCGCCGTCACTTAGCCAGGTGACATGCTCGGTTGGCTGCAGGCGGCCGGCAAAGGCCTCTCCGAGGGAGGTCACACGGGTAGGATCGCTGCCAGTGGAGCCCAGGAAGAGTTCTTCCGGCGTTGTGCTGTCGCTCCACAGCAACGCCACCTTGTTGCCATCACGCGAGAAAGCTGGTCCCCCGATGATGCTCCCTGTCACCGCCATGGAGGGCGGCGTCAGGGGCGTCAACTCCCCGGTCTCGATATCCACGCCGTAGAGACGAGCCCGGGTCCGCTCGACAATCCGCGCGACAACCTTTCCGGCGTGGCCCGGCCAGGCCGCAAGCCCTTCGACAATGCCGCCCAGGTGTGGCAGGAGATTTGTCGCCTCCCCACCCTCGAACGCCACAGTCCAGATTGAGTCAGACGGCTGAGCCCGATGACCATCGATGCGCAGGGCCACCTTCCGGCCTGCGGGCGTGTCCACGACAATCGGCGTTGAGCCGGTCGTGCCCAGGCTGGCAATCAGGCGGGATCGCCCGCCGCTCAGCGGGGTTTCCCAAAGTTGACTGGGCCCCATTGCGGCGTCCCAGCCAATCTCGTTTGTCGTGATGACGACCAGGCCGTCGCTCTCGGGGAGCCAGTCGTAGTCACGCACTTCGCGGTCGGCTGCGGTCAGGAGGCGCGCCTTGCCCGTGGCCACCTCAACCGCCCACAAACGCGTGAAGTACGGCTCCTCCTCCACCACAATGGCGTCGTCACGATCCTTCTTGCGCTTCTTGACCTCCTCTGGCTCAGGATCCGTGCGCAGAACAGCCACAAAACGGCCATCTGGCGACCACTTCGGCTGCGAAAGACTTCCCTTCAGGGCGCCGAGCGGCGTGGCCTCACCGCCAACAATGGGGAGCAGGAAGAGTTGGCTGCCGTCGTCATCCTTCTCCAGCCGGTCCGAGATAAAGACCAGGTGCTTCCCATCCGGGGACCAACGGGGCGAGCCGTCAGCGTGAGTGCCCGCGGTCAACTGGCGAGGGGACTCATCCTCGCCTGCGATCCAGATGGCGTGGGCCGCCTTCTCTCCTTTTTGACCGTTGGGCGTGACGACGTACGCCACGCGGCGTCCATCCGGCGAAACGGAGGGAGATGAGGGCGTCTGGCGGTCTGCCAGTTCCTCGGCAGTCAGGGGGCGCGTGGCGGTCGCAGCCGTCACGGCCCCGGCTGGCGGGGTCGAAATTGCAGTCAAGAGAACCTCCAATGGGCGTTGCGGGCACCAGGCGGGCAACGCAGCCTTACCTGCCCGTACGCACGTGCGTGGAGGATCATATCCGAGCCCAGGAAGCACGCCAAACTGCAGCCCCGATTGTGCTCACGGGACAGCGCGCCAGCGTCAGCGCACCCTAGACTAGACGATGAAACCCAGTCACCAGGATGCGGGAGGGAGGTCCATGGCCGAGATCGAGGTTGCCCCCGGTGCTGTGCCAGCACGGACACTCTCGGACGATGTCTATCTGCTCGCCGGGCTTTTGGGCGAGGTCCTGCAATCCTCGAGCGGCGACCGTGCCTTCGCCCTTACGGAAGAGGCCCGGGCCAACGCCAAGGCTCTTCGCAGTGGTGACCGCGCCGCCGGCATGGCACTGGATGGGCTGGTCCAGAGCCTGACTGGCGATGAAGCCGAGTCGCTGGTGCGCTCCTTCACGAACTATTTTCAGCTCATCAACCTTGCCGAGGACAGTGAGCGCATCCGTCGCATTCGCGCCCGCGAAATGCGTGTTCCTGGGCCACGGCGCGGATCCGTGCGCGAAGCGATCGGACTCCTTGCCGAACGCGGGGTCACCCCAGAGCGGCTGGGAGAGATCCTTGCGCACGCGCAGATTCGCCTGGTGCTGACCGCGCATCCCACTGAAGCACGGCGACGAACGATCATCGCCAAGCTCGCCAGGATTTTCACCATTCTGCGCGAACTGGATGAGCGCAGCCTGACGGAGGACGAGGAGGTTCGCCTGCAGCAGCGTCTCGCCCACACCGTCGAAGAACTCTGGTACTCCGATGAGGTTCGCGCCATCGGCCTGACCGTGCTGGACGAGGTGCGCACCAGCCTCGTCTACCTGCTCTCCACGTTCGTGGAGGTCATGCCCCAGATCTATCGGGACCTGGAGGCGGCCGTTGCCGAGTTCTACCCCGGCCTGGTGGTTGATCTTCCGCCGCTGCTCATGCCCGGGACGTGGATTGGCGGGGATCGTGACGGCAATCCGTTCGTCACCCCGGAAATCACGCTGCAAGCCCTGGACATCATGCGGGGCGCCGCCCTGGGCCTGATCGAAAGCAAGCTGATCGAGCTATCCGGACGCATCTCCGTGGCTGAGAGTATCTCCGGTCCGGCGCCGCTGCTGGACCCGCTCATTGCGGAGCTCGCCGGTCTCTTCCCGGAGACCGCGGCCACTGTTGCCCGGCTCAACGCCGGGGAGCCCTACCGGCAGGTGTTGACCCTCATGCGCGAGCGCGTACGCGCCGCACTTGAGGACCGGCAGGCTGGCTATCCTGCCTCGAGCGACCTGCTCGAAGACCTGTGGTTGATCGACCGCTCGCTGCGGGAACAGGGGGCTCTGCGCATCGCGGACGGCGACCTCCGCGATCTCATCCGCATTGTCCAGATCTTCGGCTTCCACCTCGCCGTCATGGATATCCGTGATCACGCGAAGCGCAACGCAGGGGCGATCACGGAGCTTCTGAATGCATCAGGTGTGACACCAGATTTTCTCGCGCTGGCGGAGCCCGCACGCATTGACCTGCTGGTGCGAGAAATCGAGAACCCACGCCCTCTGGCACCGAGGAACCTTGACAGCTTCTCGACCGAAACACGCGAAGTGGTTGCCACCTTCCGCATGATCGAGGGCGCCATATCCGGGCGGCATCGCGGCGCTATCGAGTCCTATGTCATCTCGGGCGCGGAAACGGTCTCAGATGTCCTGACGGTGCTACTCCTGATGAAGGACGCCGGTCTCGCTGATCCTGGCGGGGGCAACGCCCGCCTGTCCATTGCGCCCCTCTTTGAGCAGGACGAGGGTTTGCGCCATGCTCCTGCCACCATGGGCCAATTGCTCGATCTACCTGTCTACCGGAGGGCACTCGCCAGCCGTGGCGATGTGCAGGAAGTGATGGTCGGATACTCCGACTCCAACAAGGAAATCGGGTTCTTTGGGTCCGCCTGGGCGCTCTACACCGCGCAGCGTGATCTCACTCGTCTGTTCGCGGAGCACGGGGTCCGGCAACAGTTCTTCCACGGGCGGGGCGGGGCGATTGGCCGGGGTGGTGGACCGACAAATGTCGCCATCCTGGCCCAACCACCGGGATCGGTCAATGGACAGATCAAACTGACAGAACAGGGCGAAGTCATTGCCAGCCGATACGCCACGGCGCCGATCGCCCGGCGGGAACTGGAACTCGTGACCGGCGCGGTCCTGGCCAGCAGCGTCGAACTGCTCGCCACGCCAGAACTCGAACAACTGGCGCGGTACGAAGATGTCATGGGCCAGATCACCTCCGCTGCCGTTACTGCTTACCGGGATCTCGTCTACGGCGATCCTGACTTCGTTCGCTTCTTTGAGGAAGCCACACCGATCGCGGAGATTGCCCGGCTGCAGATAGGATCCCGGCCGGCGCGGCGGAAGCAAACGCACCGCATCGAGGACCTGCGTGCCATTCCCTGGGTCTTCTCGTGGACGCAATCGCGCTTCCTGCTGCCCGGGTGGTACGGGGTGGGAACCGGCCTGGCCACCGCGCGCGAGCGGTTCGGTCTGGAAATCCTGCAAACAATGGCTCGCGACTGGCCCTTTTTCGCCGCCACGATCGGGAACGCGGAGATGGCCCTGGCCAAGTCCGATCTCGATATCGCGGCTCGCTATGCCTCACTCGTCCAGGACACGGATGTACGGGAGCGGATCTGGTCGCGCATTGCTGGGGAGCACGGGTTGGCTGTCTCGGAGATTCTGGCCCTGACCGATCAGGATCGCCTGCTGGAACGCGATCCGGTCCTGCGACGCTCAATCGACAGGCGCAACCCGTACGTCGATCCAATTTCCTTTGTGCAGGTCGAACTCCTGCGCCGGGCCCGGGGCGGCGCCGTGGATGACGACACCATGCGGACGATCCTGCGCACCGTCAACGGCATTGCCGGTGGCCTGAAGAACACCGGTTAGCCGCCCAGGCACCTGAACGCGGGAAACAGTGAGGCCCGTGCGATCCATGGATCGCACGGGCCTCACTGTTTCCAGCCCCAGGCGGTTTCCCGCCCGGGGGCTGTTCAAAGACTACTGGTACGGCACACCCGGAACAGCCGGCACCGGGATCAGCGGCGGCAGCGGGTTCACGGCGATACCGTTGATGTCGTAGCCGAAGTCGCCCGGCTCAGTGCCAGACGGCGCGCCCAGGTCGAGGACGTAGTCGACCGTGAGGCCAGCGTTGACCTCATTCTCGACCACATCGTAGACGCCCTCAGTCACCGCACCCGTGCAGGTGCTGATGTCGAAGTACGCCTGGCAAGCCAGCTGAACGCTGGAGACCTCACCGGCGGACGGGGCAGCAGATGCAGCGCCCACCATTGCGAACGGCACCGCGAGGCCCACCAAAGCGACGCTAAGCCGCTTGAACGAGACGTTGCTCATGACCTTTCCCTCCGCGACTCTCACCCCGAGCCCTAGATCGACGTGCAGGCAGCCCCCCGACCGCTGCTCGCCGGACGCTCAGTTACGCCCAGCGCATTGTACAACCTGATGGCGCGAAGGGAAACCCCCTCCTCCGGTCAGGTGGCCGGCTGCGTGGGTCCTGATTCTCGCACATTTGCGCGCAAGGCATACACATACCCGTCGTGCCCACTCGCGATAACCATCCCGTCGACGACCGCCACGTCCGCAGTGATGATGTCTCCGGCGACATGACCCCACACGGTTTTACCACTCCCCGCATCGAGCGCCGTGATCGTCGGACCGCTGGCGATGTAGATCAGGTCACCGGCGCTAGCCGGAGATGACGCAATCGGATAGCCCAGCGGGGTGCTCCAGCGCTCCTTGCCGTTAGCAGCGTCGAGCGCACGGACCGACTGGTCTTCGCCACCGATGTAGACCGTGCCATCCGCGACGGCCGGGGAGGAAGGGCCGCCGGCTTCAGCCCGCCAGACCACGCCTCCGGTCGCCAGGTCGAGGACCACGATTTCCGGCGAGGTCGTTGCAACAAAGACGCGATCGCCCACGATAGCGGGCGTGGCATGCACCTCTGCCTTGAGCCGTACCTGCCAAACCTCGCGTCCGGTCTCAGCATTCAGGGCAGTAATCTGCCCTGAAACATCCGCGATGATGAGTTCGTCGTTCGCCAACGCTGGCGAGCTGAAGACCAGGTCGCCGTCCGCGTAGTGCCAGAGTTCTTCTCCAGTGGTCTTGGCAAACGCGGTTATCGCCCCCTCCTGGGATGCCGCATAGACGCGGTCGTCGTCCACGACCGGCGAGCAGCTCCCCGCAAAGCGCAGCGACTTCCGCCAGGTCTCTTTTCCGGTGGCGCCATCGATTGCGACAATCGCGTAGCCACCCGTCACAAACAGCGTTTCGCCATCAAACGCAGGGGTGCTGCGCGCGACGTACTCATCGACATCAACGCTCCACTGCTCCTTTCCATCACGCAGGGAAAGGGCAACCACGCTTCCACTCTTTGTCGCCACGAACACCTCGCCCAGACCGACCACCGGTGAGGCGTATGACTCTCCGCCCACGAACGCTTTCCACGCCACCAGCGGACGCGTGGTCGGACCCGGCCCCGGATTCTGCCCGGTACGCGCGGCATTGCCCCGGTACATGGGCATCGTGCCGGCAAGAGCTTCATCGGGCGCGGCTTCTGGTGTCACTGGCATTACTGGCTGGATCGCCAGTGGTGCTGGAGTCGGAGCAGGCGCGGCAATCGGTCCGATGGTTTGCACCAGGGCCGCGCCAACGACAACTGATGAGATCGTCAGGGCAGCGAGGCCAACGCGCGCCATGTTCTGGGTGTCACGCCGTAGTTGCCAGAGTCCGGCCAGAAGGGCAAGTAGGCCGATGCCGAACCCAATCAAGCCAGGTTGACTGCTCCCGCCAAACCAGAGAGCCAGGCCGCAGATGAGCGCACCCGAAATCAGAACACCGATCCCCTGCCCCGTTTGGTAGGCAAGCTGCCGTCGCCGTTCTTCACGCTCGCGCTCACGCGCAGCCAGCAGGTAATCAGGCAGGGTGAACTGCGTCTGGCGCGCCCGGGCGAGACCACCCGGCGTGACGCGATCAAGGAATTCGCCGCACTCCGCGCAGAACTCGGCGGTCGGCGGGTTCATGTGGGAGCAGGCAACGCACCGTCGCGGCCGTGTCTCCATGAGCGGGTTCCCGTTCTCTCATTCGTACCGCGCTCAGCCTACCCCACCGGCCACGCCAGAGGATGCCTAACGAGGCACCTGTGCCACACAAATGGTCCAGGGAAAAGAGCCCGTGAGCTCCGTCACCCTGAACTGTTCTCCCACCATCTCCCCAAATGCCGCTTGCGACCAGAACTGCTTGTGATCTGGGTCACTGCCACGGGGGCGGATATCGAGATTCTTGCCACGGGCGGCGTTGGCCAGGCAGAAGAATGGTTCGTGCGGCACGCTGAGAATGACCGCCCGCCGCGCTACACGGCGGAACTCTGCCAGCGCAACCCGTGGCAGATCATCCGGCAGATGCTCCAGCACCTCGAAGCAGCCGACCACGTCCACGCTCTTGTCCGGCAGCGGTATCTCGGTCACGCTGCCCGTCACGAACGTCGCGCGTGGATTCGTATCGCGAGCGACCGCCAGGGCGCCCTGTGAGAGGTCGCATCCTGTCAAATGCAGATTAGGCAGTGCCTGCAGGAGCAACTTCGCGACAAACCCCTCACCGCAGCCTGCGTCCAGGAAGTGTTGCGGTGAAAGCTGTACCACCTCATCCACGATGCGGCGATGAAAGCGGTCGATCAGCACCTGCTGGACCGGGTTCCCCGACGTGTGCTTGCGAAAGTTGCTCGAAGCCTGTGCGTGCGACTGCAGATCCATGCCTTCTCCACGGTAAACGAAGCGTTCTCGTTCAGCGGTTGCGCGAGGTCGCCATCCTCACGAACCGTAACCCACCCCAGACGACCGGGGTCACAATGAAGAGCGCCAGGCGATACGCCACTGCCGCCAGCAAGACCGGAGCACCCGGCTGCCCCTCGACACCGGCCATGGCGGTCATCAAGGCCTCACGCACCCCGGCGCCGCCGGGCACCGGGCTGAGCATGCCGATCAGCATGGGCAGCCCCATCAAGCCCAGCATGAGGCTTGGCGTGGGCGTGACGCCGAACAGGCCAACCAGCGCCGCCATCACGGCACTTTGCGCGGCCCAGAACAGCGCGGTCAACAGGACGGCGATCACCGCGTAGCCGGGTCGCTGCGCTGGCGCAAGCAACAGCGGCCGCAGCCGTGCCACCAGGCGTCGCCCGAACGCGGTCTTCCAGCCGACGAGCGCGATGCCCAGCAAGCCAGCGAGACCGAGAGCGACGACCGCAACCAGGGCTCCCGTGCCAGGCAAGAGATTCACAAGCAACGGGCCACCGCCGGTCATGATCCAGGCCAGCCCGATGAGTCCGAGGGCGGCGACATCGAGCAAGAGCTCCCAGCCCACCACCACGCTGCTTTGCATCGGGGTAAGCCCCAGATCACGGACCGTCAGCGCGGCGCGCGTCGGGACAGCGAGGCCAATCGGAGCGGCGTAGTTCACGATGACCGACGTCAGGAAGACTTCGGCCGAAGACATCCAGTGGGGTTGCCCACCCACCAGGCGCACCAGCACGTCCCAGCGCACACCCAGCACGAAGATGCTGCAGGCGTAGACCAGGAGGATGGCGACGATCCAGCGCGGATCGGTTGCCCGCAAAGACGTGGCCACCGCCTCCAGGCTGCCCTGTCGCCACAGTGCGTACGTCGCAATCAGCGCGGCAGCGACAAAGATGACTGGAGTCGGTATTGAGAGGAGCGGCCGCAGCGCACGCCGCCATGACGGCTCCGCTTTGGCCCGCTCTGCATGCGTGGGAGGAACTGCCGTCACGATGCCGCTGGGGCAAACAGCCCAGCTCGCTCCAGTCGCTCCGCCCCCACTCCAGCGACCTCGCGCAGAGGCGTTGCTTTCCCACGGCCCAGCTGCACCTGGGAGCCATGCACGAACAACTCACCAATGAGTCCGATGCCAAAAAACTGCACGCCAACGAGCACCAGTAGTACCGCAAGCAGAAGCAACGGACGGCCGCCTATGGCAGCCCCCGTTATCAGCTTCTCGGCCGTAAGCCAGAGCCCGAGGAGAACGCCGACGGCGATGGCCGCCAGGCCCGGAATACCCAGCATGTGCATGGGTCGCTGCCGGTACTGCGTGAGAAACGTGACAGTCAGCAGGTCCAGGAACCCCTTGACCAGGCGAGACCAGCCGTACTTGGAACTGCCCCACCGCCGCGCGTGGTGCTTCACGGGCAATTCCCCGACGCGGAAGCCTTCCGCATTCGCGAGGACCGGCGTGAAGCGATGGAGTTCGCCATAGAGGCGAATGTTCTGCGTGACATCGGCGCGGTACGCCTTGAATCCACAGTTGAAGTCATGCAGTTGCACGCCAGAAACGCGGCGCACGGTCGCGTTGAAGAACTTGCTGGGCATGGTCTTGCCAAGAGGATCCTGGCGGCGCTGCTTCCAACCAGAAACGAGATCGTACCCGTCATTCAGCATGGCCAGGAACCGGGCAATCTCCTCCGGGTCATCCTGCAGGTCCGCGTCCATGGTGATGATGATCTCGCCACGGGCGATGGCAAAGCCCGTTGCCAGGCCCCGTGCCTTGCCGAAGTTCCGGCGATGCCGCAGGGCGATGACACGGGAATCCTTCGCCACCAGCTCATTCATCACCTGCCAGGTGCCATCTGATGAGCCATCGTCGATCAGCACCAGTTCCCACGTCAGCCCGAGGGGCTCCACAGCAGCCACGATCGCCGAGTAAAGATCCGCGATATTCCCTTCTTCATTCATGGCTGGCGCCACGATGCTGAGATAAGGGGCGCTCTCTCCACGCTCAGCGGGACGAGCGATCTCTTCGTCTGGCCCGGGCTCCATGACGAGCGGGAGCAACGTCAACGTCTCGGACGGGCGCTGTTCGTCCCGCGGTGATGGGCGATACGTCACGGGGAGACGTCCTTCCTGGCGGTATTCACGCATGCATTGGCGGCATTATGCCGTGATCGAGGGTCTCACACCAAAACGTGTGCACACTGGGTGTAGAGTTCACTCCGGGAATGCGGATGAGGGGAACAGCAGGAGACTCGTTGGGCCACGGGGGGAAGCAGCCTGACAACTGGGCAAAGACCTGGCGCGCCTGGGCTCTGGCCCCGGCGGCAGGGCTGTGTCTTGCCCTGCTGACAGCATGCGGTGGTGGGCCGACAATGGTGGCCCCGGCCACCAGTGCGCCGCCAACCGGGACCCCACTGCCGGCAACCCCTACTGTGCCTGCCCCTGCTACACCTCTGCCCCACGCCGCGGGCCTCGGCGACATCCAGTGGTCGGACAAACCGATGACGGCGGCAACTCCTGTCCCGGGAGTCACACAACTGACGAGCGATGTGCCGTTCATCGTCGCCAACGTCCCGGCTTACGCGTTGCAACCGGGGAGCCAGGTCAGCGCAGCCTGGACATACAACAACACATCCCTCGATGCGTTCTCCACCACGTTGACGATCGACACGCCGCAGGCGGAAGAGTGGCTGACCTTTCAGCTCAGCCGAAACACTGACACGGCGTGGCCCACGGGTACCTACGAAATCACCATATCCCTGAACGGGCAGGTGGCGCAGTCTGCTGCGCTGGAAGTGATTCCCTGACCTCGGGCCTCATCGTCAATTTGGCACACCGCAACAGGCGGTGCTACGCTCTTGGCGTCGGATTCGGAAGCATTTCACCGCCCCGCCTGGAGAACTTCACCGACCGGCACCCCGTGTTCTCCATCGCCAGGGGCCACGACCGCAGCAATGCTGTGGCGTGCTCTCTACGGTGCCGTAGGGACAGGAGCTCACGAGTGCCAACCGGCGCATGTCCACCACCTGATAACGACCCCGGCGCCGGCGGAAACGTCACCGTCACTGTCGCCCCAACGACGACGCCGTTCACATGGCAGGATGGCCGCCGCCTCTGGCTCCTGGATGGCCGGCCGCGGAACTGGGTCCTGGCTGAACTGGTCTTCGACCCATCGAACTGCCATTACCTTGAGGTGCGTCGCACCACCTACCGCTGGCCGCGTGAAGCCGCAGGCGCCTTGCTCGGCCGGACAATCGCCAGCGGTCAAAGCCAGGCCGAGAGCGCAGCACGCGGCCTGGTTGAGTGGGCCGTCAAGGCGAACGCCGTCCTGTAACGTTTTCCCAGCGGTTCTCCACGGCACGCTCGCGTCCAGATGATCGTTCCTTGCTGAGACGAGGAATCTGGCCTGCCTGACCTGAAGGAGGCAGGCCCAACTCGCGGCGTCTACCAGAGCTCAAGCTGTCGCCTGCGAAAAGTCGGGAAGCCACGCGGCTTCCGCTGCGAAAAGGTCGTCAACCATCTCCCGGATCTTCGGTAGAGTGAGCACCGCTGCCGTCAGGGGATCCAGCATGATCGCGTGGTAGACGTGCTCGCGATTCCCGGTCAGCATGGCTTCCACTGCCAGTTCCTGGACGTTGACCATGGCGCGGTTGATGCCAGCGCACTGCGGCGGCAGCACGCCAACTGCAAACGGATGGACACCGGTCGAGTCAACGTGGCACGGCACCTCGACGCAGCACCCCTGGGGAAGATTGGTTATCGCGCCACGGTTCGGCACGTTGCCGTAGATGATGCTCGGTTCGCCAGTCTCCAGCGCTCGGATCAGCGTGGCGCCGTATTCAATCGATGGCTTAAGCTCGCTCGTCAACTCGGCGAGGAGTGACTCCGTGTGGCCCGTGTCGTCGTGTGAAGAGCAGAGTTCGTAGTAATCCCAACGCTCTGGCAGATACTCGGAGACGAGCGCGGCGTTCTTGCGGAAATACGGCACGTACTCCGATGAATGGTGGCTCGATTCGGTGTGGAAGTAGCCGAACGCGGCCATCATCTCGGTCCGTACGCGCTCCACACGGCCCTCGTAGAGGGTAGCCTCGGGGTCCGGGGCGATGCCGGCCTGATCGCGGCTGCTTTCCGCGCCATAGCGAAGTTCCATCGCACGGCGAATCTCCGGGTAAAGGTCGCGCTGGCCATGTTGGAACTGGAGAAACCAGGCGCAATGATTGATCCCGGCCGCCAGGAACTGCACGTCGTCGTACGGGACGTTGGCCTGTCGCGCCAGGAACCGCGATCCGGCCTGAATGCTGTGGCAGAGGCCGACAGTCTTCTGTCCCAGCCGGTCGAGGTACCAGCAGAGCATCGCCATCGGGTTGGCGTAGTTGATCACGAGCGCGCCCGGAGACAACTCGCGCAATTCGGCGGCTATCTCACGCATGACCGGGGCGGTTCGCAGAAAGCGAAAGACACCGCCCGGTCCCAGTGTGTCGCCAACGGTCTGATCGATCCCGTAGCGGCGCGGGATTTCCACATCAAGCCGGTACGCGTCCAGCCCGCCGATCTGGAACGTCACGATGACGTAATCGGCGCCTTCGAGCGCTCGCCGGCGGTCAGTGGTGGACTCGATGCGGGTGGGAAAGCCGTGGTTGGCGACGAGCGCCCGCGCGGCACTGGCGGTGCTTTCCAGCCGGCCAGCGTCGATGTCCATCAGGGCCAGCGTCGAATCTCGCAGCTCAGGATGGCTGAGGATGTCACCGATGAGCCGGAGCGGAAAGACGTACCCTCCCGCGCCGATGATGGCGATCTTCGTCAAGGCTTGTCCTCCAGTTCACTAGGTTTGTCTGCCTGGGCCGTCTGCATCGCCTCACACCGGGTGCCGGAGGTCCGGTTCATCGCACAGCGTCCTGGCTCGCCAGGATGGATCAACCTACTGACTCGCCCGGGCGTACCCAGAAGCAGTTCCGCATTCCTCATCGCGACGCTCTCATCGCAGTGCTGAAAAGACCAACAACCGGAGCCCGCATTGAGACCGACCTTGATGCCGCGCCCCGGGCGAGTTGCACTGCCTCCCGACGACGATAACCGGGATATTGACGCTGGCAGGGCAGAACGTTAGCATGCCCGCCACCAGAGACATTACGCCAACATGAAAGATGTCAGGATTTACTTCGCTCGCGTGGAAATTGACTACGGTGCAGGACGACAACTGCCCGGTTGGCAAGCGGTCCTTGTGCGGCAGCGACCAGTACTCCATCAGGTGCAGATCTATCCTGCACCACAACCAATGGCGTAACACCATTCATATGCCAGAAAGCGTCTGCCGAGAGCGTTGCGCGACGCGTCAGAGAGGCGAAGGAGGCCGGTGATGTCACGACGGACAACGAGAATCGCGCGCCGGAATCTGGTCAAAGGTGCTGCGGCGCTGACAGCCGGCATCGCGTTGCACCGGCCCAGTCTGGGCTGGGCGCAAGATGCGTCGCCTGCCGCGGAACCGGAAGAAGTCACCTATAGCGGGCCCGTAGAAGGCAAGCTCAATGTTTCCTGGTGGTCCTACAGCGGGCCAGGTTGGGTTGCCGGGAACGTGGAAATGATCAAACGCTTCCAGGCGGCCAACCCGGATATCAATATCGTCTACCAGTATTTCCCGTACGACGTCCTCATCAGCAAGCTCCAGACGGGCTACAACTCCGGCACGGTGGCCGACATTCAGCAGATGTTTGGCACCTGGGTCACCGACTACGCCGCGTTCGGCCTGCTCGATCCCGTGCCCGCGCCGCTGGCTGAGGGTTACACCGACCGCTACTACCAGGCGGCCTACGGGGCTCTTGAATACAACGGGCAGTTCTACGGCATGCCCAAGGAGAACAACCTCGAGAACGGATGCATGCTGGTCAACCCGGCCATTCTCGAGCAGGCGGGTGTGACCGCGCTGCCGGCCACCTGGCAGGAGTTGATCGACGACGCGGTTGCAACAACGACCTACGATGACCAGGGACGGATCACGCAGGCCGGCTTCCAGTTCACCGACAACGACAGCATCACCTTCCTCTTTCTGGCGATGATCCTGCAGCAGGGTGCGGATTACTGGGCCGAAGACGGCATTCACGTCAACTTCCAGACCGACGCCGCAAAGAAGGCCTGGCAGGACGAGATCGATCTTATTGTCAAATATCATGTTGACGACGAGACGTCGTACACCGGGGACCGGTTCTACTTCTTCTTCCAGGGTAAGGCTGCGATGTCGATGCGCGGCCCGTGGGTCATTCCAGAGGGCCAAGCGGCGTTCCCAGATCTGAAATTCGATTACGTCAACATGCCGCCCTATGCAGGGACCGAGAACCGGTACGCGGCCGAGTCTGGCTGGGCCGACGTCGTCAACGTGAACGCCTCACCCGAGGTGAAGGAGGCGGCCTGGAAATTCATCGACTTCATGGCTCAGCCGGACAACGCGCGGGCGTGGAATCTCGCCACGTACACGCTGCCCTCCCTGAAGGCGCTGGAGAACGATCCAGCCATTCTCGAGGCGGTGCCATTGCTCAAGGCCGCGTTCGCCGTTCTGCCGTACGGGAGATGGGTAGGCCCAGTTCACAACCGCGATCGCTTTTGGCAGGCAATCCATGACAACTTCACCGCGGTCTGCCTCGGACAGATCGACGCCGCGACTGGACTGATGCAGGCCGAGCAACAGATCAATACGATGATCGACGAATTGACTGGCCCGTAGGGAACACGAGTTGCGGAACGCTCACCAGTTCCGCTAGTGGGCACCATCAAGACCTCGATGGCAGCGCGCCACCTTCGAGGTCTCGATGATGCCCGGTCTCCGTGCACCAGAACGAGCTGCCCCGCGGCGTTACTCCGGTAACCGGAACGCGCGCTCCCCCGCGGGAATCGTGACGTTGATGCGATTCTCTTCCGGCGGAATCGGGCAACTCCAGCCGGAGCCGTAGGCGCAGAAGGGGTTGTAGGCGTAGTTCAGGTCGACGTGGAGGCGTCCGTCGGGGAGTTTCTGCGGTTCCAGGTAACGGCCCACCTCGTACGTTTCCTTGCCCGCAGATCTATCGCGAAATGGCAGGAACAGTCCCCCGCGCTCATCGCGCAGCATGGTCAGTTCCACGGGCTGGCCATCTACCTCGAAGCGCACGACACCCGCGCGGAAGAAGTGCTTGTGCTGGCCGTCGGTGGTATCGAGGACCACGGCTTCGCCGACGGAATCGCCGCTCTCGTCGAGGTCCAGCGCCAGCACCAGGTCCTCCCGTTCCGGGAAGTAGTCCAGGCCAGTGAATTTCTCGCGCTGCTCGTCGGTAAGCGGCGAATGCGCGTGGGTGCCAAAGAAATGATCGCGCCGGTGGCGATAACCCGCCAGGCGGCTCGGAGTTTCTGTCATCGAGGGTCCTTTCGTCTCAGGCAGCGGCGCCGGCAGCGCCCAGCCGGGTCCGGAGATGATCGCCGACGCGCAGGGCCTGAGCGGCGATAGTCAGAGCGGGGTTGACCGCGGTCGAAGACGGGAAGAACGAGCCATCGACCACATACAGGTTTTCCAGGTCATGGGTGCGCCCCAGCGGGTCCAGCACCGAGGTCGCTGGATCATGTCCAAAGCGAAGTGTGCCGCACTGATGCGAGTTTGTCTCTATCCCCATCTGTTTACTGAGCAGGATCGGGTAGCCAGCACGGCGCAGCGCGCGCTTCGCCTGCTGCATCAATCGCTCGTGAGCTTTGAGGTTGTTCGGGGTCCAGTGCACGACGATGGCGCCCTGGCTGTCGAGCGTGATCCGGTTCTGTGGGTCCGGCAGATCCTCGCTCATCACCCACCAGTCCACACTGTTCTGGGCGGCCAGGTCCCTGCTCCAGCCAGGAGCCCACGGGGCCGCGCCGCGCATCATGGCGCCCTGCAACTTACCGACCGGCTGCAGACTGCCCATGGGGTACGGGAAGTCAGGATCGAAGCCAGGGCCATAGAAGTCGTTGATGGCGATGACCTTCTGGAAGACGGTGTCGTTCTTCAGCAAGGGATCTATTGCGACCAGCACGGAATTGTTGTGGACCATGTAGTTGCGCCCAACCAGACCAGAACTGTTCGCCAGCCCATTCGGGTGCCGAGCGTTCCGCGACCGCAACAGGAGCGCCGCGGAGTTCACGGCGCCAGCGGAAACGACAATGAAATCCGCCTCCACGGTCTGGCGCTCGCCTCCCTGGCGTCGCACCAGCACGCCCGTCACGCGCGAACCCGGCTCATTGGTCAGGACGCGCTCCACATAGCTGTTGGTCCAGAGTTCAACATTGCCGCCGGCGAGCGCCGGTCGCACCGCCCGCACGTCTGCATCGCCCTTCGCGTGGACCATGCACGGGAACGCATCGCAGGTCTTGCAGCGGATGCAAGCTCCACCCGGCTGAAAATCGAGGCCCACTGGTAGCGGAGCTGGGTGCAGACCCTGCGCCCGGAAACGCGCGGCCAGGTCCGCCATGTACGGGTCGGCGGGCATCGGCGGGTAAGGAAAAGGGCCGGAGCGCGGCGGATCCGTGGGGTCAGCGCCCACCTGCCCGTGCACCTGGTACAGCCGCTCGGCACGGTCGTAGAACGGCGCCAGATCGTCGTACGAGATGGGCCAGGCGGGCGAGATGCCGTCCTCGTGCGCAATCTCCCCGAAATCAGCCTCACGCAGGCGGGGAAATGCGGCGCCGAAGACCTTGGTGTTGCCACCCACGAAATAATGGACGCCGGGTGAGAACCAGTTGCCGTGCCGGTCTCGCCACTGCTCTTTCGCCTTGTAGCGATTCTCGACGAAAACCGCTTCCGGGCTCCAGTTCTGCGCTTCAACCGGCAGGAAATCCCCACGTTCGATCAGCAGCACACGCGCCCCGAGGTCACGCAGCGCCCAGGCAAGTGTGCCCCCACCCATTCCCGAACCGATGATCACGACATCGGCGTGTGTCCTGGCAGTCATGGTGCGTCTCGTGTACGTGGGCTAGCCCTTCATCGAGCCGGCGAGCATGCCCCGGATGAAGTAGCGGCCGAGGAAGATGTAGACCAGGGCGGTTGGGAGGCCCGCCAGCACGGCGGCTGCCATAACCACGGTCCAGTCCACCGAGTTGGTGCCGTTGAGGTTGTTCAGGGCCACGGTCACCGGCTGGTCCTTGGGGTTGAAGACTACCGTCACGCCGAACAGGAAGTCGTTCCAGATGTTGGTGAACTGGAAAATGCCAACCACCACGAAGGCGGGCAGGCTCAGGGGCAGGATGATTTGCCGGAAAATGGCAATGAGTCCAGCGCCATCGATGCGCGCCGCCTCGACCAGTTCATTCGGGATATTCGTGAAGTAGTTGCGGAAGATGAGGCAGGCAATGGGGATGCTGTAGATGACGTGCACGAGCACCAGCCCCTGCCACTTGCCGTACAGCCCGATCTGATCCAGGAAGCGAATCAGCGGTATGAGAATCGCCTGGTAGGGGATGAACATCCCGAAGAGCACCAGGGTGAAGATCGTATCTGAGCCACGGAACTTCCACTTTGAAAGCAGGTAGCCGTTCAGCGCGCCGAGCAGGCAGGAAAGGATGGTGGCGGGAATCACCATGCGCAGGCTGGCCCACATGTTCGGGCGCAGCGTCTCCCAGGCAAGCGGGAAGCCGCCGCCGTTCCAGATCTGCGGCAGCTTCCACATGTCCCCCAGGGTCATGTAGGACTTGTCCTTCAGCCCATTGATGACCATCACGTAAACCGGCATCAGGTAGAAGGCGGCCGCCAGGATGAGCAAAGCCACGACGATCCACTGCCCGACACGGTTCTTGCGGCGGGGCGTTGGTTGCGGAAGCGAGTCCAGTGCCTGCATCAGAGTGACTTCAGTTGGCGTGCCAGGTAGGGCACGATGACGATCGCCACGGCAACGAGCATGACGATGGCAGCGGCGGCGCCCAGGTTGTAGCGCTGGGCCCGGAAGATCATTTCATAGACGAAGATGCCTGGCACGTCGGTCGCGAAACCAGGTCCCTTGCCAGACATGGCGTAGATGAGGTCGAAGATCTTCAGCGAGACGTGCGTCAGGATCACCAGCACGCTGATCGTGATCGGGTTCAACAGCGGGATGATGACATCCTTGTAGAGTCGCCAATCTGTTGCGCCATCGAGCGCAGCCGCCTCGCGTACTTCCGGGGAGATAGTGCCCAGCCCGGCCAGGAACATGGCCATCGCAAACCCGGAGAGTTGCCAGGACGCAGCAATGGCGACAGGAATCATGGCCACCGGCACACCCAGCTTCAGGCTCCATTCGGCAGCCGGCGGGTACACATTGGCGATGAGGCCATTCAGTTGCCAGATCACATCCGGATTCGTGATCCACCCCGGCTTGATTGGCTCCATGCCAGCCGCTGCCAGCGCGGTGTTGATACCGGTCGCGTTGATCAGCAGGTTGATGCCCGTTTCCGGGTTGAAGATCCAACTCCAGACCACACCGGTCGTAATGAACGCGAGCGCATAGGGGAACAGGAAGATACTGCGAAAGAGCCCGCCAGCAGGCACATGGCGATCAAGCAGGATCGCCAGGGCCAATCCCCCGAGAACCGCCATCAGGAGAAACAGGATCGTGAACACGACCGTATTGCGCAGGTCGATCTGAAATCGCGTTTGCGAGAAAAGGTCTGCGTAGACGGCGCCAATGGGACGCCGCAGCGTCATGTTTGGCTTGGCGCTTTTCCAGTTCGTGAGAGAGACGTAAAACGTGTACCCAATAAACCCGTAGACGAAGACGAAGATTGCCACCACGGAGGGCGCCAGCAGCGCGGGGGACAAAATGCGCTCAGCCGAGAACGCTGGACGCTGAGTCGTGCGTGTGGCGTGGTCCACATCACGTGGTATCGCAGGAGAGGAAACCGCCACGGGCAATCCTTTGGGCAGGTTTGGAAGAACTGAGGCAACCAGCGCCGGGGTTGCGACGACACTGTCGCAACCCCGGCGAGATTGGTTACTCGGTCTCTTCGGCGTCGAGCGCCGCAGCGTCGTTTAGCGCCGAAATGTAGGCATCCACATCGCGGTCGGTGACGAACGCCACCGCCGCGTCGTAGAACGCCTGCTTGAACGCCGGCGAGGATGCCTGGCCGTGCGCGCAAGAGGGCACCAGCGCGTCCTTGGCGAAGCTGTCCATCGACCACTGGTGGTAGGCAGAGAACAGCGAGCGATCGACATCGGTGCGCGCCGGGATCGAGCCCTTGAGCGGGTTGAACGCTTCCTGGGCCTCCTTGCTGCCGAGCACCTTCAGCCAGTTCGTCGCGTTCTCCGCGTGCGGCGCGCCCACCGGCAGGGTGAAGCTGTCCACCACAAGCACGAAGGAGCCGTCGGTACCGGGATGGTTGACCCAGCCAATCTTGTCGACCGCGTCCTTGGCGACGACCTCGCCGTAGGCCCAGTCGCCCATGCTGTTGAAGCCGGCCTTGCCCTCGATGATCATCGCCGTCGCCTGGTCCCAGGAGAGGGCGGAAAAATCATCGTTCACGTAGTCGAGCATCTTCGCGTAGGTTTCGGCGGCCTGGCGCACGCCATCGTCATCCCACGACGCCTCGCCCTTGAAGAGTTGGTCGTACTTCTCTGGGCCAACCGTACCGAGCAGGGTGTTTTCGAAGGTCTGGGCGCCGGCGAAGGTGTCCTTCATGGCCAGCGAGATGCCAGGGATGCCTGCGGCCTTCAACTTTTCAGCAGCTTCGAAGAATTGATCGAAAGAGAGGGTGTCGCCAACTTCGATCCCGTTGGCTTTCATGACGTCCTTGTTGTACCAGAAGCCGTTCCCACGGTGGACACCAACCGGGATCGAGTACTGCTCACTCTCCCAGGTCGCCTGGTCAACCAGGCCCGCCGGGATCACATCGGCCCAGCCCTCGGACTGGTAAATGTCCGTGATCGGCTGGGTGTAGCCGGGTACCACATACTGGTCGATCAACTCGCGGCCAACGTGCGTCTGCCAGGAGTCAGGTGGCTCGTTACCCTGCAGGCGCGTCTGCAGGACGGCGATCGCGTTTACGCCAGCACCACCGGAGACTGCTGCGTTCACGATTTCGACGTCCGGGTACTTCGCCGAGTACGCATCGAAGAGCGCCTGCAGCGCCGGCGCCTCACCCGGAGAGGTCCACCACGAGAAGACTTCGAGTTGGGTTTCGTCCTGCGCGAAGGTCATCTCGCGCGTCAGGGATCCGAGCCCCAGGGCGCTGATTCCGAGTGCTGCACTGCCCTTGAGCATGCCGCGCCGTGAAGCGCGGGCCGTGAACGCCTTTGTCACGTTCCCCACTGAAAACCTCCTGGCTATCAGAGTTCTGGCTCGCACCTTTGCGCAGCCTGCACGCGCCGTGCTCACGCCCGGCCCCTGCGCGGCAGGGGAAACATCATGAGAATCGTTTCACGTGTGCGGCGAGTTGTACCCGTACGCGCACAACGCGTCAACAGATACGTATCAGGAGAGCGCCGGCGCCCCCAACAGCTTGTCCAGCGCCTCGACGAAGAAGTACTCACCCCACATCACGCTCTCGTCCACGCCCAGGTCCAGCCGCTCGTGGTAGCTGCCACGGCGCAGGATCCCTTCCCAACCCGGGGTGTTCACCGCCAGGAAGTTGGGAGACAGGAGCGTATCGAGGATACGGCGGGCGTACGCGCGGTAACCCGCAGCCCGTTCGGGATCCTGGGTCAGTTCGGCGAGTTGCAGCAGACCACTCGCGGCGATTGCTGCTGCTGAACTCTCATACTTTCGTCGCGGGCTTGGCTCTTCCCAGTCGTTCGGCGGAACTCCGCCCTCGGGTGTACGAGCGATGTAGAAATCAGCACAGCGCTCGGCAGTATCCAGGAAACGCTCGTCACCGCTGAAGCGGTAGGCCGTACCAAACCCATACAGCGCCCAGGTTTGCCCTCGAGCCCAGGACGAGTCAGGACGCCAGCCCTGGTGAGTGTCCTCACGCAGGAATTCGCCCGTGATCAGGTCGAAGATGCCCTCATGTGCGGTGCTCCCGTCGCCCCGCACCAGGTAGCGGCGCGTCGTGAGGCAGTGTTCGGTCGCTCGCCGCAGGAGATCCGTGTCGCCACGCTCATTGGCGGCATAGAAGATGATCCCGACGTTCATCATGATGTCGATGAAGCAACTCTCTGGCGCGACAAAGGAGCGCAAGTACTTGCCCTCCTCATTGAAGCGTAGGCCCATGGTGCGACCGGCCTGGACAACGCGCTCTTTGACCGCCTCATCGCCGGTAAGGTCATACCAGCGCTTCCAGGTCGACCAGAAGACGAACCCCAGGTCGTGCACGCTGGTGTCATGCTGCCGCTCTTCCACCAGGCGGGCGTAATGCTCAGCCCGCTCCCGCCAGAGTGCATCACCCGTGCGGCGGGCGAAGATCCACATCATGCCGCCCAGGAACCCCTCGCACCAGTTGGTCCAGGACTGCTTCCCGTGTTGCCACTTCCCCTCTTCGGTATAGAGGGGAAAGTAATCAGGGTGGGCCGTGATAAGCCGCTCAACCTGCTGTTGCGCAAAGACCAGCGCCTGCTCAGCGCGCGCCTCCAGCGGGGCATCGACGGTGAAGCTCGTCACGAATGTGCTCCTTGAGTCATCAGGACTAAACGCCGCGGAATTGCGGCGATCGCTTTTCGCGGAAGGCAGCCATACCCTCCCTGCCATCCTCGGCACCGGCCGCAAGCGCTCCGGCAAACGCCTCGGAAGCAGTGACATCACGATCGATGGCGGATTTGGCCAGTTGGACGGCAATAGGAGCGTTCGCGGCGATCTGCCGCGCTAGCTGCGTGACGCGTCCTGTCAGCTCGTCTGCGGCCACCACCTCATTGACGAGGCCCCAACGCTCGGCGGTTATCGCGTCGATGCGCTGTCCAGAAAAGATCATCTGCTTGGCTCGAGCCACCCCGACCACGTCAGGCAGTCGCCGGGTGCCACCCCACCCCGGCAGCGTCCCGATCGTGACTTCCGGCATGGCAAAAGCGGCGCTGGTAGATGCGACGCGAATGTCCGCGGCCAGGGCGAGTTCCAACCCGCCACCGAAAGCCAGCCCCTGGACCGCAGCCACCACCGGCTGGCGCAGTGAGGCCAGGCGCTGCATCACACGGTGTCCGTCGCGCACCCACCAGCGCCACATGTCCAGCGGATCGAGGGCAGACCAGGCATTGACGTCGGCCCCGACACTGAACGCCCGCTCCCCTTCCGCCGTCAGCACGACAACGCGCACGTCCTGCCGGTGATCAACGCCGGCGATATGCGCGTCCAGGTCGGCCAGCATCTCGACGCTGATAGCGTTGAGCTTGGCTGGGCGGCGGAGCGTTATCCACGCAACCTGGTCTTCAACTCGCAGATCCACCACCCCGTTGTCCTGGCTCATGCCGCAGCCCCGCGCAGGGTGTCGACCAGGTTGCGCGCCGCCCACAGCGAAAGTGCCCACAGGGTCAGCGTTGGGTTCACGCCCGCACAGGTCGGGAAGACAGCGCCGGAGAACACGTAGAGCCCGGGCGTATCGTGTACCTGCAGGTTTCGATCAGTGACGTTCATCGCAGGGTCATCTCCCATGCGGCATCCCCCAAGGTCGTGAGAACTCCCGGCCCCTGTGAATCGCGGCCCATTCCAGGTCTTTGTCGCTCCCATCGCAGTCAGAATTTCCTGGCACTTCCCCTCCATGAAGGAGGCCAGTCGATGCTCATTCGGTTGCAGGTCATAGGTCACACGCACCACCGGCATGCCCAGACCGCTGCGGTCACGGTGGCGGGGATCGATGTCGAGGAAATTCGCCTCGTACGAGAGCGCTTCTGGCTGCATCCGCACCACCCCAAGGTGCTGCCACTGCCGCAGATGATCCTTGTAGGCCTGGCCCCACCCCGGGACATCGGGTGGCAAGGCCTCTCGTGCGATCTGGATGGGGAGAAACTGGTTTTCCGCCCCAAGCGTGGAACCGCCGAGAAATCCATGCGCCCCACAATCGAACGAGGCATCAAGAAAATCATCCAGCACCACGGCCTGCGCTGCCGGTCCCGTGTGGCGGTTGAAAATGAGGTCCGGGAAGTAGCCGTCAACGTGGGCGAACATCTTGCTCATGAAGTGCTTGCCGAGTTGGCCAGTGGTGTTGCCCAGGCCATCAGGGTGCTTGTCCGTCCCGGAGAGGAACATCAGCCGCACGGTCTCAAACGTGTACGGAGCTAGGATGACTGTTCTCGCCCTTTGCTCCCGTTCTCGTCCCAGTGAGTCGACGTAGGCCACGCCGCACGCCCGGCCGTCAGGATCCGTGAGAACTCTTGTGACCCGGCAGTTGGTTCTGAGATCAAAATTGCCGGTGGCGATGGCCTCCGGGACGGACGTCAGCGCCGGGTGCCATTTGTCGCCCGTCCATGAGCCAAAGCCGTTGTTCCAGGCGGTGTAGGTCATCGCCGGTTCACCGTTGTACGGCCGGGTGGTCATCCCAACTGGCGCCGCGTGTGGGTGCAAACCCATTTCGCGCGTGGTCCGGGTGAAGAGTTCGCCCATGCGGAACGGGCGCGTGGGCGGCAGTGGGTACTCGGCGTCCTTCGGGCGAAAGACGTCGCGGTCATCGCCCGCGATACCAGCGATCCGCTCGACATCTGTGAAAGCGTGCCGCAACTCGTCGTAGGTCACCGGCCAGTCCTGCGTCGTGCACCCCTCGGGAATCGCCTGCGGTCCCCAGCATTCCAGCGCGTGCGAGCGCAGCCGAAGGTTGTGCGCCGGGAAGCGGCGTAGCCAACCACCGTAGTGGATCACCGAGCCGCCGACACCATTCATCATGCGGCCCAGTGAAAAGGTCAATTCCTGGTCTGGCGCACCATTGTTCGTGCGCCAGCGCGGCGTTTCGCTCTTGAACTTCTGCCCGAGCTCAGCGCGGCAGTAGTAGGCGTGGCCCAGTTCGTCTGGGTGAAAATCAGCCAGGTCCCACCAGGGCCCGGCCTCCAGGCCGACCACGCGCAGGCCGGCCTTTGCCAGAACGGGAGCGATGAAGCCGCCGACGCCACCGACACCGACCAGCACGACATCTGCATCCAGGAGCGGGTCCGCGGCGCCCCGCTGCGGGTCATATCCAGGCACATCACGTGGCCGTGCCAGCGCTGCGAGGTCACCTGCCACGTCCGCCAGCGACTGGATACGCCCGCCCTTGTCGACGGGCTCTGTCGCGAGATTTTCCTCAGCACTGTTGTCGAGCCAGACGCCGGGATGCCCAAGCGCACGCCACCCGGCCTTGTCGATATTCCCGCCGTAGAGCGGATCGCTGAAGAGACCCTCCTGCAGGTGTGCGCGCAACTTCCGGAAGAACGCGATCTGCTCCTGGGACGGCCAATGGGCGATCTCACCGCCCTCCAGCGCCCGTAGCAGCGCGTCCTGCGCCGAATTGGGTGCGTAATCGAAGCGAACCCCGTTGACTGCCCGGCTGGCGGCCTCAAGTTGGGCCAGGCCTCGCCGGTAGAGCGCCGCGTCCTCACGGTACGCCCCTGCCAACGCCCGGTCCAGATACCGCACCACGCCGATCTCGGTCGCGCCTGGGGCGTCGTCGGCCGGAAACATACGCTCGAAAATGGCGGCGGCGGTGCGGGCCTGCTCGGCATTGAGCGCCAGCCATGCCTCATCAGACATCGATGAGATCTCCTTCGGTCAGGAATTCCGCTATCGCTGACAGCTACACCGCTGGCACGTGCGCGATGCACCCCGTGCGTGCTGATTCCAGCGCCGCGAGCGCAACAGCCAGTGAACACAGGCCATCGTGAGCCGTGGCTGCTGGTTGCCCCACTCCGCTGACGGCAGCGTTGAACTGGCGAACTGAGCGCACATAGAGGTTCTCTGGCGCGACCGTCACCTCTTCCTCCACGCCCTCGCGCCGCAGTACGACCGTGCCGACTGGCTGTTGGGTCATCACGTTTCGCGCGTAGAGCGACCCGTCGGTGCCATGAACTTCGAGCCCCGTGTAGGCATGGCGCGCCGTGAACGAATCGTGGAACTGCACCAACCGGCCCTGGGCGGTCCGCATCACCCCCATCACGGCGTCCTCCACGCCCTCACCCATGCCCTGGGACGCAGTCATGGCGGTGACCGTGGCAATCTCGTCATCCAGGACAAAGCGCACGGTGTCAGCATCATGCACGGTGATATCGAGGATGACCCCGCCGCCCGCGTCTGGACGCTTGACACGCCAGCCTTGCAGGTGTGGCGGAAGGTGGACGGCGTGAAAGACTCGCGCAGCCTGCACGTCGCCGATGGCGCCAGAGGTAACCAATTCCCTCATTGCCCGGTGGGTCGCCGCGTTGCGAAGGTGATGGTTTGTCCCCAGCACGACGCCTGCGGCAGCGCAGGCAGCTACCATTTCTCTGGCATCGTCCAGGGTCAAGGCCAGCGGTTTCTCGCAGAGAATATGCTTGCCGGCGGTGGCGGCGGCCAGTGTCTGTGACTTGTGGAGGTCGTTGGTGGTGCTGATGTAGACAGCATCGATGTCAGGATCGGCCAGCAAGGCGGCAACCGATTCGTAGGCGACGGGAATACCCTTTTCCTGGGCGAACGCACGTGCGCGTTGTGGGTCGGAACTGGCGATGCCCCGTAACTCGCCGTCCGGCTGTGCCGCGATGGCATCAGCCATCCACTCTCGACCAATCGTTCCTGCGCCGATCATTCCCCATCGCACCATTGCGGAACGCTCCCCAGTCACGCTGATTCACACGCGCGATGTTCGCCCGTTCCAGGGCGCTGGTCAACCGGCCACTGCAGGGGCAATTTACTGGTAGATGATCACATCCGGGGCCGGAACCAGGTCGAGGATGTCCCGCGGCTTCATCAGCGGGGTGTCCTGGTTGTAGAACAGCTTGATACCGCCGAATTCAACGGGCTCGTCTCGCACCAGGTAGTTGTAGACGAACGTCTTGAGCTCGGGCTCCCCGAAGCCGTCCGCGTCGATGACCAGTTGCACGCCCGGCATTGGGGCCAGTCGGTCTTTCCCCGTGATCATGTCTTCGCGGAACTGATGCACGATCAGCATTTTGGGTGGAATACCCTGCTCTGCGGAAATCTCGGCCAGGACCTGCTGCGCGTAGATGATGCTGTCTGCATCCAGCGATCCGATATGATCCCCGGGGGTCTCCCCTTCCGCGATGGCGAACTCGGGATCGAGCGCCAGGTGCACATTGGGACGCTCCAGCAGGTCGCGCACCTTTTCGATCTCAGCAGCCACGGACCCACGCCCTATCTGCACATCCAGGATGACCAGCATGTCGTGCTCTGCGGCGTAATCGATGTACTCGCGGAGGGTTTCGTGATCAGTGTCCAGGATGTAGGTTCCGTCGAACCCCGGATCGCGCTGGGCAACCGTCGCGATGAGTTCGAGGGCTGGCACCACCGGACGTGACGGATCGGCAGCCTCGAAGGCATCCGCCTGCTTGCGCAACTTCTTGGTGAGTTCGTCAAGCGGCATTTCCCCGACGATACCCATGTTTGCGTCGTGGGGGTGTCCGTAGTAAGCAACGATGCGATAGGCCGGCAGCAGCGTTTCCGCAAGCGGCGTGCGCGATGTGGGCGGCACGGTAGCCATCGCCGCTGGCGCCGCGGCGGCCGTTGGCGCTTCCGTCGGCACAACCTCCGGAACGCTGGTCGGTGCCACGGCCGGCGCCAGGGTTGGCTGCACCTCCTGTGCCAATGACTGAACCGGTACGACGGTCGGATCCGGCGCGGCACTCGCCTGCGCCGCAAGCGGCTGCGCCGCGAGATCCTCCGCCGCAGGTCCGCCAGCGTGCATGAGCGGACCTCCGCGACCCGCCGGTATCGTGAGGTACACCGTCAGCAGGATCACGACAACGAGCAGACCGGCGCTGGTCGCCCGCTCTCCCGGAAACCATTCCGGCAGCCGGAACCGCGAACGGGGAGGCAGTGTGGCAACCACCGCCGAAGGCTGTTCGTGGGCAGCCACCCACTCCGCAGAAAAAGGCTTGGGGCCCTCTGGCTGTGGTGCGCGCCCGGCAAATCTGCCTGGCATCACGCTGCACCAACCTCCCCATGGGGCGAGAGTTGGCAATCTGGGCAGATGAACCGGTCAGCAAGTCTCATGAAATGTGCGCCTCCGCGGGCCTCGACGCAACGGCAGTGTGCAAGTCGGCGCACCAATCGCAGGAATTCGGGCACCCTGCTCGATTGGTGTTCGTGCGCAAGATGCCAGATGCAGTGACCTCCGGGCAAGCCCATACTTCGCACGAGCCCGAATTCGGGTCGACGGAAACGGCGATTTCACACAGGAAGTGCCAGTGGCAGCGTGGTCGTACCGGGAAGCGCTGGAAGAACTTTGGCGGCGCTCGAGTTATGAGCGCGGGCTGATTTCCAATCCATTTGGGGGACCAGAGCGCGCCGCCCTTGGCCTTCGCCGCATGCGTGCGCTCCTCACCGAGTTGGGCGGGCCACAGCGCGCGGTACCGCTGGTGCATGTGGCGGGATCCAAGGGTAAGGGCTCGACGTGCGCCCTCATCTCAAGTTGCGCCCGGCAGGCAGGTCTGAAAACTGGCCTCTATTCCTCGCCGCACCTGCACCGCTTCCCGGAGCGGATCGCTATCGATGGTCAACCCGTCACAGACTCCACCTTTGCCAGCCTGGCAGCGGAGGTTGCGTCTGCCGCGAGCCGCCTGGAAGCGGCGGACCCGGAGCTTGACACGGTCACCACGTTTGAAATGGTAACGGCGATGGCCTTTCTGGCCTTTGCCCAGGCGCAATGCGACCTCGCAGTCATTGAAGTGGGGTTGGGCGGATTACTCGACGCCACCAATGTCATCGAGCCCCTGGTGACCGTCATTACGCTCATTGACTACGAGCACACGGCAGTGCTTGGCAACACCCTCACGGAAATTGCGCAGCAAAAGGCCGGTATCCTGCGCGCAGGCACACCCGTTGTCGTCTCCCCGCAGCCTCTGGAGGCCGCAACTGCCATCCGGCAGGTCGCCGCAGAGCTGGGGTCCCCGCTCTTGATGGGGAACGTGGACTGGCATTGGGAAGGTGACTGGCGCGACTTCACGGCGACTGGACCCTGGGGAATCTGGCCCGAGCTCCGCGTCGGGTTCCCCGGGCCGCACCAGGTCGAGAACGCCTGTACCGCCATCGCGGCCCTGTACGTCCTGGGAGCTCACGATCTGTCCATTCCCGAAAGCGCCGTACGAGCGGGACTCGGGAACGCGCGGTGGGCCGGGCGCTTTGAGCGGATACAAGTAAACGACCAGGACCTCGTCCTCGATGGCGCCCACACTCCGGCCGCAGCGAGGGCACTTGTGGACACGTGGCGGTCTGAGATTGGTGCCGACGCTGCGGCGGTCATTGTCGGAATGGGCAACGACAAGGATCTCGCGGCGTTCCTGGCGGAACTGAAGCCGCTCACGTCCCGTCTCATCGCTACCCGGGCGTCCTCGCCTCGCGCCGCCTCCCCCGAAGCGATTGCCGCTGCCGCCGCCGCGCAGGGATTCGCCGTCCAGGTCGTTCACGACGTGGCGTCTGCTCTCCATGCCACGCGCGCCGAAAGCCCGCTTCTTGTAACCGGCTCGCTCTTCGTCGCTGGCGAAGCGCGAGAAGCGGTCGGACTGGCAGAACCGGACACAGAATGGGCAGCCATCAACGCCGCCCACCTGACCGGAACGGGTGCGCCATAGTCGAAATGGAACCGGCGAAAATGCCAGTGCTGTTAAGGCAATACGGTAAACTTGCGCGCAGTGCCTCCCCGCCCGCACAACCCGCAGGTCCCAGGGCGAAGAACGGCGGACCGCCTGTGAGCGCTTCGCCGGGCACTCGATGAATCCAAATCCGCTGGTCACGCCGTATATCGAGGCAGACCGGCCTGGAGGCACCTTTGGCCATGCCGGTCGGTGACGAGGCAGGCTTCGCAACCAGCCTCATCGAAGCGAGCGATGCCGACCTGATTGGTCGCGCCGCGCAGGGTGATGCCCGGGCGCTGGAGGTGCTCTACGATCGGTATTCCGGGGTGGTCTTCTCCTTCTCGCTGCGGATCGTGGGTGATCGGCAACTCGCGGAGGAGATCCTGCAGGAGGCGTTTTTTCGCGCCTGGCAGCAGGGCAGTAATTTCAGCGCTGGTAAAGGATCTTTCGTCACCTGGCTGCTGAGCATTACCCACAACCTGTCGATCGATGAGATCCGCAAGCGCAAGCGCCGGCCACAGAAGGCGGATAGCGAAGAGCCAGAACAGGTGCTGGCGGCAGTCCCTGACACAGGGTCTGGCGCCGATGTCGAAGAAGAAGTCTGGCTTGGCACGCTGCGAGGCACCATTGGGACCGCCCTGGCGGAACTGCCGGACGCGCAGCGTGAAGCGATAGAGATGGCGTATTTCAAGGGAATGACCCAGCGCGAGATTGCGGAAGCGCTGGGAGAACCCCTCGGCACGATCAAGACGAGGATGCGGCTTGGGATGCAGAAGCTCAAGGATGCACTCGGTAGTGACGGAGCACAGCTGGCGTGAGCGATAACCGCGGTTACCAGCCAACGCCTCGGCGCACCTACCGGCTTGCCGGGTCGCGCGAGATGGCGAATCCGGCATTGATGCCGGCTGGCCACGTGGATGACCTTGCCGCCGCGTACGCGCTCGGCGCTCTCGAGGAGGCCGAGAAGGCCGCGGTTGATGCTCACATCCGGATCTGTCCCGCATGTGAGCGGACCGTCGAAGATGCCCTCGCCACTGCCGGGATGCTTGTGTACCTGGCGCCCCAGTTGCAGCCCTCTGTTGCCAGCAAGGCCGCGCTCTTCGCGCGTGTCGCTCACGCTCAGCGCGCCGTGGCGGCAACGCCGCTCCCGATGACCTCGATGGAGGCGTTTCGCACACCAACATTGCCGCCATCTACTGCTCATGATGACCTGGTTCTGCCAGCATCATCACTCGGGGCAGAATCTTCGCCAGCACAGCGGTCCAGGCAGTCGCGCACGGGCTGGATCATGTCCGCTATTTCGGCTCCCCTGCTCATCGCCCTGGTGGTGACCGGGATGTGGGGATTGCAGTTGCGGGATCAGATCTCTGCGCAGTCCAGCCAGTTGGCAGATCTGCAGTCGGAACTGACGAACTTTGGTTCGGGAACCACCTCCTACCAGCTCTCACCGGGTGAAGCTGCGCCGCAGGCCGAGGGGCAGATCGTCCTCGGCGCCGATCAGCGCGCCGGGATGCTGCAGGTCGACATCAACTCAAAAGAGGCCGCTGGCACCTACGAATTGTCGGTGGTGAACGAAGAAGGCAAGCTGGTTCCGGTCTCGGAGTTCACCGTTGGCCAGGATGGGAAGGGACAGGCACAGTTCGAAGTGGCCCAGCCCTTTTCCGAGTACGAAAGCTTCCACATCAAGGCCAAGCCGCTCGATGCCAGTGCACCTGGTGATGGCTTCGATGTCCTCTTCCAGGACAACGGCGGCTCACTCGGGTCCACGGGTTCCGGCCTGGACGTTGGGCCGTAATCTCCAACATCACATCGTATCCGGACGGGTGGCCGCAGGGTCACCCGTTTTTCGTTTCGGCCATGCTGACCCCTTCCCCGCGGTCACCGCTGCGAGTATGATCTCTATCCCGCGACACGGAGTCGGCGAGGGCGCCCTGCCAATTTTGCTCGCTCGGCACACGCGATTCGTCCCCTGGAGGGGCCTTCTCGTATGCAAGGCTGGCCGGCGTGAGCACTGGCGCACCGCGAGACGGCGTGCAGGAGCGGTTGCCGCTTCTCCCGCTGAAGAATGTTGTGGTTTTCCCCCGGAACGTGGTCACCCTCCTCGTAGGACGGCCGCGCTCCGTACGCGCCGTGGAACAGGCGCTGGCCGGAGACGGCCACCTCATTGTGACCGCCCATCGTGACATTGAGGTCGATGAGCCGGGACCTGATGCCCTGCACCAGGTCGGCACCCTCGTCGCCATTGTCTCCTCGGAACGGCAGGCT
Source organism: Thermomicrobiales bacterium (assembly GCA_046328375.1). Taxonomy (GTDB): domain Bacteria; phylum Chloroflexota; class Chloroflexia; order Thermomicrobiales; family UBA6265; genus JACCXM01. Next base: position 68,264 of record JAXLWT010000007.1, on the reverse strand, counting down.
GCCGGCAACGTGCAGGTGGTGCTGGAAGGTGTCTGCCGCGTTCGCATCAGCGATTTCATCAGCAATCCGGGCTACTACACCGTCCAGAGCGAAATCCTGGATGAGCCCGACGCGCCGGAGTCCGAAGCCCGCGCGCTGATCGCCCACGTCCAGAACCTGGCCAACCGCTACGGTGATGCACGCGGTGCCCTGCCGGTCGAGGTGCAGGACATGGTGCAGCGGGCATCTGACCCCAGCCACCTGGCGGACCTGCTGGCGACGCAACTCCTGACTGACGTCGCCAGGCGGCAGGCGCTCCTGGAAATTTGCGATCCGCTGCGCCGGCTCGAGAGCGTCGCGGTGCACCTGGCGGCGGAGATCGACGTTGCGGTCCTTGAGCGTCGCATCAAGGACCGGGTACGCGACCAGATCGATCGCAATCAGCGCGAGTACTACCTGCGCGAGCAACTGAAGGCGATTCACGACGAACTCGGCGGTGAGAACGGCAACGAGTTCGATACCTGCGCGCTCGCGTCACCCAGCGCGGCATGCCCGCCGCGGCCGCCGACCGCGTGACCAAGGAAGTCTCGCGCGTCTTGAGCGTATGCCGGGCGTCTCTGCCGAGGCTACCGTTGTCCGCACCTACCTCGACACTGTCCTCGCCCTCCCCCTGGCACGAGCGGAGGAAGACCAACTCGACCTGCTCGAGGCCGAGCGCCTGCTGGACGCCGAGCATTTTGGGCTGAAGGCTGTCAAGGAGCGTGGTCTCGGACTTCCTGGCGGTGCGGAAGTTGACCGCCGAAACTGGGGCCTCGGCGACTCAGATCCTCTGTCTCGTCGGTCCTCCGGGGTGTTGGCAAGACTCAGTCTGGGGCGGTCAATTGCCGCCGCGATGGGACGCAACTTCGTGCGTGTCAGCCTGGGTGGCGTGCGCGACGAGGCGAGGATCTGCGGTCACCGCTGCACATACATTGGCTCCATGCCTGGACGCATCATCTCAGCCATGAAGCAGGCTGGCACAATCAATCCGGTGCTCCTGCTGGATGAAATCGACAAGCTTTCCTCGGACTACCGGGGCGATCCGGCCTCGGCCATGCTGGAAGTGCTGGACCCAGAGCAGAATCGAACGTTCAGCGACCACTTCCTGGACATGCCATTTGACCTGTCGCAGGTTCTTTTCCTGACCACGGCCAACAGCATGGCGCCAATACGCGGCCACTGCGTGACCGTATGGAAGTGATCGAGATCCCTGGCTACACCGAGGAAGAGAAGATCGAGATCGGCAAGCGCTATTGCTCCCAAAGCAGATCGCGTCGCACGGCCTGCAGGAGCGATCGGTCACCATCCCGGGACGCACGTGGACGACGTTGGTGCGTGAATACACGCGCGAGGCCGGCGTCCGCCAACTGGACCGTGAACTCGCCGCCACCCGCTGGCGCCTCGCCCGGGATGTCGGTGGGGGAAGACGAATCGCCTCCGCATCTCCGACGGCGACTCCGTCGAGTTGCTCGGCCCGCCGCGCTACTCAGGATCTTCATGTCGGCGACGACCAGGTCGGGCTGGCCATTGGCCTGGGCGTCACGGAAGTCGGCGGCGAACTGCTTCCGGTCGAAGTGGCCACCATGATCGGCAAGGGCACGCTCACGATTACGGGAAAGCCGGCGACGTCATGCAGGAGTCCGCTCGTGCGGCCGTGATGCGCGCTCGCGGGTAGAGCACCAGATCGACCCGGATTTTCAGTCCAGGCTTGATCTGCATATCCACCTACCGGAGGGCGCAACTCCAAAGGATGGCCCCTCGGCCGGGATTACGATGGCCACCGCGCTGATCTCCGCGCTCACCCGGCGCCCCGTGCGTGGGGACACGGCGATGACTGGGGAAATCACGCTGCGGGACGGGTCCTCTCGATCGGCGGCTTCCGCGAGAAGGCGCCGCGGCGCACCGCCATGGCATTCGCCGTACGGTCGCGCCGCAGGAGAACGCACGGGATATCAGCGAATTACCTCCGGCTGTCCGCAAAGAGATGGAGTTCATTTTCGCGTCGACCATGGACCAGGTGATCGCTGCCGCGCTTCGTCGATGACACCCTCGTCGATACGGGCTCCTCGGCCTTCAGGATCGAGCCATTGGCCGGAACCGCCCTGCCCGATGCTGTCGCCGCGGCACAACTCAGGCGCAACACGGAGGCGACGGCGCGAGCGCCCAGGGGAGCGAAGATGATCAGCACGAGCCACCTTTCCGGAAAGCGTGGCCTGCGTCTGCTGGTGTGTGAAAGCCGGTACGGCCTGCTCAGGGCTTTCGCAAACCCCGTTTCCGGATCCAGGCGTTCTCGTCTACCTTCGGCTATGAGATCTTGAAGTCCATCAGCCGCATCTGGATCCGGCGAGTGCCCTGCCATCTGCACCCAGGACTTCCAGCCAGATCGACGGCCTGCTGTTCGACCAGTTCGCGGGAGCGATGTGCCCCACTCCAGAGGATAGCGCTCACCCCAGACACGCCGGTTCCGATGTTGGTTTCCGGGCGCCGCCGCTCGCTCCCCATCGTCGTAGTCACGCAGCGGCGCGCGGCGCACGCGAAGGATCGGCTGAGGATTCGCCTCACCAAATGGTCCCAGCTTCTGGATCTCGCCGAGGGTCTCCAGGGACATTCGTGCTCCTGGCCGGGAAGACCGCGTCGATCGATGCCCGGTCCCAGCAGCAGGCGGGCAACTACAGCTCGGTGCAAAGCTCCTCCAGGTCCGCCAGGCGATCCGCCGCAACGGCCAGACCCGCGGCCTGCTCGTGGCCGCCGTGGCGGAGGAGCAGATGATCGAGGCCTGCCAGCGCAGCGGCCAGGTCAAAGCCCGGGACCGATCGCGCCGAGCCGTGCGCCTCATCTCCCCGCGATGCTCAGCACCCCGGACTGGCCGATCCAGTTGCTCCGAGAGTTTCGCTGGCCACCAGGCCCACAATCCCCTTCTCCCAGTCCTGGCCGGAGACCAGCAGGAAGCGGCGCTGCATCCTGGCGGATCTCGCGAGAGGAAGCCCTCGGCCTCACCATGGATCTTCTGCTTTACCGCCTTCCGGCGTTGGTTGGCCTGCGAGACAAGTGATGCGAAGGCTACGCGCCTCGGCCAGGTTAAGTCGGCCATCAGGAGTCTGTAGGCAGGTGACGCGCCGCGAAGCCGGCCCGGCGCGTTCAGGCGGGGAGAAAGAAACGCAATCTCTGAGCTGGAGACGCGATGAAGGTTCATCCCTTGCAGACTCCGCCAGTGCTCTGCAGACCGGGGCGGACATGGGCCGTTTCTGCAGAACGATGCAGTCCGTCTCGCACCAGGGCGCGGTTCACCCCCACTAGCGGCGAGACGTCACCCACCAGGCCGATCATCGCCAGATCCAGCAACGAGCGCGGTCGACACCTGATCCATCACCAGCGTCGAATCCAGACTGCGACAGCGCCACGGCCACCAGGTAGCCGCCCACTTGCGGACATCCCCAGGTAAGGAGATTCCGGGTCGAGTTGCGCGGACACGACGATCGCCGTTCCGGAGGCGCTTCGATGATGCGATGGTGATCGACGATGATGACGTCGAGGTACACGTTGCCGCGCGCCGTTGCCACCGCGGCGTGGTTGTCCTGGCCGCCACAGTCCACCGCACGAGCACCGAACTCTGCGTCGGCCAGGTCATTGACGCCAATCACACCACGCCCGTAGCCCTTGCCCGGAACGGCAAGCGCACCGTTTGCGGCTGTACCGGCTGCCGCGCGCGGAAAGAAGGCCAGATCGCGGTGGACGTGACGCCATCAGTGTCGTAGTCCCCAAGACCCCTATGGATCGACTCCGGCGATCTTCAGCGCGCGAGCGATTCGCAATGGCACGCTCCATGTTGGGGAGAAGCTACGTCGAGGGCGCAGGTCGCGGGTTGCGTTCAGGAACTCCGCGACATCGGCCGGGTTTTGGAGACGCCGGGGAAGAATATCCGCAATCAACGGGTCCGCGTGCCGCGCGAAACGCCGGCGGCGTTGGGACAGGTTCAATCCAGTCGAGCGACATGCCCTTCGACGATCCCCCAATGGGGCTAATTCACCACACGAAGGTGCGGGGAGGCGGTGATGTCGGCCTCGGGAAGACCTCTGGCGCTACCTGGTGAGGTGACGCTGAGGAACACGAACCGGGAGAAACAGTATGGGGGAAGGGGCTTCGACCCTGCGCCAGGCGCCTTCGCGCGATGGACCCGATTCGTATCAGGATCACTTGCGGCCGTCGCCGCGTGCATCTCATTTGGTCCTGGATACACATCCGCACAGGAATGGGTTGGCGCCACCGCGCACGGTCTTCGTACCAGAAACTGGCCATACAGCCATCGGCTTTTCCTCGACCCCTGGCGCAGAACGCGCCCTCCCGGGGACCCCGTCACGGAGAGTTCAACATGCGCAGCACAGTACGGTCTATGGTGCGGACATCATCTTAGTACTACGAGCATTTCGGCGCTGGTTCACCTCCCGGATGAGGCGCCCGAAAACCAGGTCCAGGCACTTCGATCCCGGTCAGCAGGCGCTGGACACCGCGCGGAAGACAGGCGCGTCGCATGTGCTCTTGACCGGGCGTTGGAGCGCACTGTCTGTCCGCCAGCCGGGAGCGGGTGCCTGAACGTCGTCACCTCCGGTCACACCGTCCGCGAGCCGTTCCTCACCTACTGGACGACTGACGAAGCGGCCTCGCTGCTTGGCTCGCCACTACTCGAGGCATTTCGCGCTCCTGACGGCACACGGGTTCAGTACTTGAGAACGGGATCCCGCGCTGCACAGCCCGGACAAGGTTGATCCTCTCCCGCTTGGGGATATTGCCGCCAGCAACGCCGGGATTGCCACAGAGCCGATCGAGCAGCCTGAGGATGTCCCGACGTACAGCGAGGATCTGTGGGTCGCCCCCGCCACGCCGGAGCCTTCGGCTGAGTCCGTCGATGACGGCTGGTCCGCGGCCCCTGGCCCCCAGCAGGGTGGCTGGCGTGAAATCGTGGTCTCCATCTCTGGCAGCGCGGATGTGGGCGGGGATGGGAGAATGTGAACCGGTCGTCACCCTGCTGGGTTTGGGCACCGGCGCGGGCTGATGTGCCCGGAGGACCGTGACGCCCCTTGGGTTCCACTCCATCCTGTCCAAGTACCCGGTGCAGACCATGAGGGAACCATCAGCGACGAGTACTACATGAAGACGTACCGAACGCCTGGCACTTCGACAACCTCGGCAACGCCCTGCACGGTGCGTACTGGCACAACAACTTCGGCACCCCGATGAGCCACGGCTGCATCAACCTGCCGCTGGACATTGCGTCCTGGATGGCCGGTCGGCGACGTCGGCACGCCGGTCACAGTGATCAAGCGATCTCTGCAGACGACGCCAGAGCTTGACGGGCCAAGCTCACCGCCGGGCTCCGGTGTCTTGCCTGGAGAAACGTCGTGTGGGAGGCGCACCTGGCCCCATGTGAGGTCCGGCGAGGACGACACAACCCCGTGGTCCAGACCACACGCTCGTAGCTTCCTCGATTGACAGGGGGCCAATGCTGGACAGTTCATGCACCACGGCGCACCGCCCATTGGGGAATTTGCGCATACGCGACAGAGGAGAACGCCCATGCTCCGCACGTCTCGCCTCTGGGGTCAGGTTAGCCTCCCCTCATTGTGTTGGCCCTGGATCGCCCACGCTGGCACCACCAGCCTCGCGGCACAGGATGACGGTAGCGTCCTGCGGCAGCAGATCACGTACCTGGACGTCGTGGACCCCGCAGAAGAGTTCCTTCACGGCGGAAATCACGATCCGGCTCCCTGCTGTCGAAGGCCTGACGCGCCCGGATATCCAGCAGCAGATGGTCCCGGCGGCGGCGGAGTCGTGGGAACATGCAACGACGACGCGACGCAGATCACGTTCAAGCTGCGTCCCGACCTCAAGTACAGCGACGGCTCTCCGGTCACCGCGGAGAACTTCCGCTACGGCCATCGAGCGCACCTGTGATCCAGTGACCGCGGGTGAGTACCAGTCGATCCTGTTCGACATCGTGGGCCGCGCGGACTTCGCCGGCCTCGCGTGGTCGACGAGAATGGCGAAGCCGGTGAGCATCGCCAAGGAGAACAGGCAGCACGCCACCCTCGGCGCTGCTGCGGATGATCGACGCCCAGATCGACATGGTCCGCCCGGTCCCCTACATGCACACACTCGCCTGGCCACCTGGGTCTTCTACCCGGTGAAGGAGGTTGTGGCCAAGGACCCGGACAACTGGTGGAAGAGCGCCGAGAACCACATCGGGAATGGCCCATTCAAAGCTGATGGCGACCGACGAGGACCAGCAGTGGACCTTTGAGGCCAACGACAATTACTGGCAGGACGCCCTGAAACTGGACGGTATCGAGCATGTCTACGTAGACGATTCCGTCGCCCTGGTGCTCATCGCCAGGGCGACCTGGACATCGTCACCATCGAGCCGCCGCAGGTTCCGAGGTCGAGGCGGACCCGGATCTTCTCTGCCGCCCTGGTCTCCTACCCCAGTGCCTCCACCTACAACCTGGCGATGAACCTGGCCCAGGAGCCCTTCAACGATCCCAAGGTGCGTGAGGCGTTCGCTTACGCCATGGATCGCGAGATGCTCTGCACAGATCTGCGCGCAGGTGATCGCACGCCGGCCCTCTCCTGATTCCACCGAGTCAAGCAGTTACCGAGACCGACGCCTTCGCTGATCCTGGAGGCGGCCAAGAAGGCCTCGCCGAGTCCTCCTACGGTGGTCCCGAGAACCTGCCCGAGATCAAGCTCTACTACAACAGTGATGTCGCCGGCCGCGGCGAGCAGGTCGAGTGGGTTGTGGGCCAGATCCGCGACATCCTCGGCGTGGAGGTCACCACGTACCGACCGACGGCACGACACTGACAGCCCTGCGCAAGGACTCCACCACTCACCCTCAGTTGCTCTTCGTCGGCGGCTGGATCCAGGACTACCTCATCCCAGGAACTGGCTGAGCGTCTACTGGACCTGTGCTGCCACGTTCCCGCCGAGCGAGTCGGCTACTGCAACCCGGAATTCCGACAAGCTCATCGAGCAGGGTGATACCACCGTCGACCTCGCCGAGCGTCTCAAGTTCTACGAGCAGGCCGGCGAAATCCTGGTCAAGGATCAGCCAGGCCTGTTCCTCTATAACCTCACCCAGAAGTTCGTCGTCAACCCGGCAGTGATCCGGGTTACACGCCGACCGCCATGAGGTTGAGGGCCTGGCTACCTGGGCTCGATCATGACGATCGAGAAGAGCAGCTAGCTGGCTGACACGAGCCTTGAACGCGGCGATCCTCGCGGATCGCCGCGTTCTTTCGTTTTCCGCGCCACCATGCGGAATTGACCGTATCCTCACGGTCCAGTACCGTTCGGCAACATCATCGCCCATGGTCCACTCCAATTGGAAGTTTTATTCACTGGGGAGAGGTATGAAGCATTGTCTGAAAAGCGAAGATCGATGGGGGTATGTGCATTATTGCTGGCGCTAACGCTCCTGCTGCCCGGGTTTCCGCGTTGCGGCCCAGGACTCCAGCAATGTGCTGCGCATCCACCAGATCGTGTACCCGGACGTCGGTCGATCCGCAGAAGAGCTCGTACGCGAACGAACTTGCCATCCTGGCGCTCGTCTACGAGGGGCTGACCCGGCTCGACACCGAGCAGAATACGCGGCCCAGCCGCCGCGGAGTCGTGGGAGTACAACGACGACGCCACGCAGATTACCTTCCACCTGCGCCCCGACCTCTACAGCAACGGCTCCCCCTTGACCGCTGAGAATTTTCGCTACGCCATCGAGCGCACCTGCGATCCGGTGACGGCGGTGAGTATCAGTCGATCTCTTGTCTTGGGTCGTGGGGTGCGAGGGAGTTCGCGGGTCTCGCGCTCGATGAGAACGGCGAGGGCGAAGGAATACACCCCAGAGTACGACGCCGCCAAGAGCGCGCTCGGAGCCAGGACGCTCGATGATCTGACCCTCCAGGTCGATCTGGTTGAGCCCACACCCTACTTCCACACCATCGCCTACACCTGGGTCCTCTACCCCGTGAAGTCGGAGATCGTGGCCAAGGATCCCGATAACTGGTGGAAGAGTGCCGAGAACCACATCGGCAACGGCCCCTCAAGGTCTCCAGCGTTGCCGAAGATCAGGAGTGGACCTTCGAGGCAAATGACAATTACTGGCAGGGGCGCCTCAAGCTCGATGGCATCGACTATGTCTATGTCGATGACGCCGCGGTTGCACTTGAGGCGTATCGATCCGGTGACCTGGATATTGTCAGTCTGGAGCCGCCGCAGATCCCCGAGGTGCAGGCTGATCCTGTCCTGGCTGAGGAGATGGTGGTCTATCCGCTGGCATCCACCTACAACCTCGAAATGAACCTCACCACGGAACCGTTCAACGATCCCAAGGTGCGACAAGCCTTCGCGTACGCATTCGACCGGGGAGACGTACTGCGCAGAAGTGCGCTCGGGTGACTGCACGCCGACACTCTCATGGATTCCCTCAGGGACGCCAGGCGCCATCGAGACCGACGCCTTCGCCTTCGATCCGGCGCAGCCGCAGAAGGCCCTCGCCGAGTCCTCTCTACGGTGGTCCGGAGAATCTGCCCGAGATCGAGATGTACTACAACGGCGAAGCGTTCGGGGCGCAGGAACGCGCTGAGTGGATGGCCGGCCAGTTCCGGGGACATCCTTGGCGTCGAACTGACCCTGCAACCCACTGACGGCACGACGTTGATCTCACTTTCGAAGGATGTCACGACGCATCCGCAGCTCGTCACGCTTGGTGGCTGGGCCCAGGACTACCCGGATCCCCGAACTGGCTGAGTGTGTTCGGACCTGCGATTCCTCATTTGCTCTCGGCGTGGGATACTGCAACGAGGAATTCGACCGCCTGACAAAGCTGGGGCGACACCACGGTCGATCAGGACGAGCGCATCAAGTACTACCAGCAAGCTGGTGAGATTCTCGTCCAGGATCAGCCCGGTCCATTCATCATGAACCTTGCCGCCAACTTCGTCGTCAAACCGAATGTCACCGGCTATGACCCCACCCCGGCGGAAGGCGAGTGGCCCGGTCAGTTCTCATCCTCATGACGATCTCGAAAAACGGCTAACGATTCCGCGGGGGTGCGACGGTGCACCCCCGCCGCTTTGTATCTCCATCATCAAGGTAACCCGCATGCTCGAATTCGCGCTCCGGCGCTCCTTCCTCGGATTATCCCGGTCATCGTGGCCGTTTCCGGCGCGGTCACGTTCTTCCTCATGTACCGCGCCCCGGGTGGTCCATGGGATCGGGAAAGACGCTGCCGCCGGCCACGATCAAGGCGTTGGACGCGAAGTTCGGCCTGGACAAGCCGCTCTGGTTCAATCCGGACGCGTTCGCCGCGGCGCGCGAGGCCGGCGTCAAGAACCCGATTACGCTGGCTGACGAGATCACCGATAGCCGCTTCCTCAATTACATGAAGGGCGTTTTCCGCTTCGACTCGGTCCCTCTTACGCATCCAAGGGCGCGGAGTCCGTCCAGGAACTGATCGCGCGCAAGTTCCCCATTTCCTTCAAGCTGGGTGGTCGTGGCCACCATCTTCTCGGTCCTTGTCGGCATTCCGCTGGGCGTTCTGGCGGCCCTCAAACAGAACACGTGGATCGATTACCTGTGCCTCGGGACATCCACCCTGGGTATCTCGGCTCCACCTTCGTCAGTGGCCTGCTCCTTCTTCTCTTCCTCAGCCGCACGTTCTCGTTCTCTCCATTCGCTCTCCAGAGGAGTGGGAAGGGTTCGGTCCTTGCGTACCTTCTGCCCGGCATCGTGCTCGGTCTTGGCACGATGGCGTATATCGCCCGGCTCGACGCGCAGCAGCATGCTGGAGATCAAGCGACAGGACTTCGTGCGCACCGCCTGGCCAAGGGCCTGGCGAGCCGTAGCGTTATCAGCGGCCACATGCTGCGGAACGCGCTGGCCGATCGTGACCATCCTTGGACTGGCCGCAAGTCGACCTGGTTACCGGTCTCGATCATCATCGAGTCGATCTGGTGCCCCAGGGCCTGGCCGCGAGTTTGTGGAGTCGATTTCCAAGCGCGATTACTCGGTGATCATGGGCACGGCCATCTTCTACGCTGTCCTGCGGCTCTGGCGAATGCTGCGGTCGACCTCTCCATGGCCTGGCCGATCCACGTATTCGCGTGCAGCGGTAGAGAGGAGGAAAATCGACGATGTCCCAGGCAACGATGACACTCGCCAGTGAAGCTCTCCTGGGTGACCCTCTCCGGGTCTTCGGGACGCCCCGCGCGTCACGCAGCTTGTGGTCGAACGCGTGGCGGCAATTCAGGCGCAATCTGCTGGCGATGGCTGGCCTCGCATTCCTCGTGTTTCTCGCCGCTACCGCCATTCTGGCGCCGTCCATTGCGCCATAACCCCGTTGTCAGTGATCTGAAAGTCGCCGGCAAATACCGCCAGGCCGCCTGGATCCAGACGGATAACCCAAGACCACGGGCAGTTGGGACTATCCTCGGGACCGACGGCAATGGACGCGACATCTTCAGCCGCCTTGTCTACGGCACGCGGATTTCCTGGTTGTCGGCTTCATCCCTATGCTGGTCATGCTGGTCGGCATACCGGTCGGCCTGGCCGCCGGGTCTGCTGGCGGAACGCTCGATAACGTCTTGATGCGCTTTACTGACATTGTCTACGCGTTTCCGGCACTCCTGTTTTTCATCATCATGCAGATCTCCCTGGGGGAGACGCCGGTCGGCAAGGTTGCTGGAACGGCCTGGTCCTCCTCTTGTCACGCTCTCCATCATCAACTGGACGGGGTTGCAACGGCCTCGAAGTCCGTGGCGACACGCTGGCCCTGAAGGAGAAGGAATACGTCGAGGCGGCCCGCGCCAGCGGGTCCTCCTCCTGGCGTCAAATCACCCGCCACATCCTGCCTAACGCGCTCAGTTCAATCATCGTGGCCGGGGCATTCCCACGTCCCGGGCGCCATCATCTCGGAGGCGGTCCTTACCTACCTTGGCATCGGGCTGCGGCCGGACGTCAGCCTGGACTCGCCCTTCCCGACCAGCTGGGGCCAGATGATCCAGGCAGGGCAGTCCGCGTACCGCATCCAGCCCTGGCTCCTGATCGCGCCGAGCCTGGCTGTGGCCCTGATCACGCTCTCGTTCACGTTCGTGGGTGACGGCTGCGCGACGCGCTCGATCCCCGGGACCAGCTCTGATGACAGCACGCGACGACATCGTGCGCTGCAGTTGGGCGAACGGCTCAGATCTCTATGCGGCATATCACGACGACGAGTGGGGCGTGCCCTGCCATGACGACCAGCAACTCTTCGAGTTGCTCCTGCTTGAAGGCTTCCAGGCCGGGCTCTCCTGGATCACAATTCTGCGTAAGCGGCCTGGCGTTCCGCGAGGCCTTCGATCATTTCGACGCCGCACGCATTGCCGCGTACACGGATGACGATGTCGCCCGCCTTGATGGCGGACCTGTGGATCGTCCGCAACCGGCTGAAGATCCGCGCGTCGATCACCAATGCGCAGGCGTTCCTCCTGACCCAGGAGGAGTTCGGCACCTTTGGACGCCTACATCTGGCAATTTGGCCCCGCCGCTCGCGTTCGCGTCCGCGCGGAGAGGTTCCGCCTCGACCCGGAGTCAGATGCCATGAGCAAGGCGCTCAAGAAGCGTGGCTTCCGCTTCGTGGGCAGCACCATCTGCTATGCCTTCATGCAGAGCGTGTGCCGGCCATGACCATGTCGAGGACTGCTTTAGGGCGAAGTAACCCAGCCGCGTAGGCCGCGAGCCCTCTCCCGATGCGCGGGAGAGGCTTCTCGCAAGAGCAGAACGTGCAACTCGCTTAGCTCCCCTGATCTTCCGTCGCGCGGTCACCACCCCGGTGTTCATCCCGACCAGGTTCAATCCACCAAAGAAGCGGGCGTGTTCGATCTTCACGCACGGTCCTCGACAAAGTCCAGGCCCGCGGCACGCGCCATGCGACCTGCCTCCTCGTTCTCGACCCCCAATCCGCAGCCAGAGCACCTTGGCGCCGATGTCAATGGCGCCTGCGCCACGGCCGGGACCTCACTCGGCTTGCGGAACACATCCACGATGTCGACCGGATGGGGTATTTCTTCGAGCGATGCGTAGACCGTTTGGCCCAGCAATTTCTGTCCCGCGCAGCGTGGGTTTACCGGGATAATGTCATACCCCCAGCCTGCATGTAGATCGCGGCGAAGTGACTCGACGCATGGGGTCGGCGGAAAGGCCGACCATGGCAATGCTCTTGTTGTCCTGCAGGATGCGCATAGGCGTTCCAGGGCACCGCTTGTGGCGCGGATGGTGGCATTCGGTCGTACTGCGTGGCTCGCGCGGGAACTCCTGTGCTGGACACAGACTCCGGACACGGCGCCTGCCTTGCGCAGCGCCTGGATCCAGGTCCCAGCAAATGTCCTCAACGTCTTCCAGGCCGATCGAGATGCGCACCATGTCCGGGCGGATACCCGCCTCGACCTGCTGCTCGTCGGTCATCTGCTGATGCGTCGTGCTGGCCGGGTGGATGATCAGGGTCTTGGCGTCTCCGATGTTCGCCAGGTGCGAAATCAGGCGCAAGTGCTCGACGAAGCGAGCCCCCACGTCACGGCCACCCTTGACGCCGAACGTGAAGACCGCACCCGCCCCCTGCGGCAGGTACTTCGCGGCCAGTTCCCGCGAAGGACTGTCCGGCAGCGTCGGGTAGTTCACCCAGGTGACGCCAGGGTGATCAACCAGGAACGCCGCCACCTTTTCCGCATTGCGCGTGTGGCGCGCCATGCGTACGGGCAACGTCTCGAGTCCCTGCAGGAACAGGAACGAGTTGAACGGGCTGATGGATGGCCCGATGTCGCGCACGTTCTCCACGCGCGCTTTCATCAGGTACGCGTACTCGCCGAACGTCTCCGTAAAGCGGATACCGTGGTAGCCCGGAGATGGCTCGGTCAGCCCGGGGAACTTGCCGTTCGTCCACGGGAAGCGGCCCGATTCGACGATGATGCCGCCGATCGCCGTCCCGTGGCCACCGATGAACTTGGTGGCCGAATGGACCACGATGTCCGCACCGTGCTCCAGCGGGCGGCACAGGAAGGGCGTTGCAAAGGTGTTGTCCACCATCAGCGGCACCCCCGCCTCGTGCGCAATATCGGCAATCGCACTGATATCAAGCACGCTGATCAGTGGATTACCGATCGTCTCGCCGTAGACCAGGCGTGTGCGCTCGGTGATGGCGCGGCGGAAGTTCTCGGGATCAGACGGATCGACGAACACGACATCGACGCCCCAGCGACGCAAGGTCACGTCGAACTGGGTGTAGGTTCCGCCGTAGAGTGCGTTCGAGGCGACGATCTGGTCACCGGGTCCCAGGAGCGTCGTGATGGCGATGTACTGCGCCGCCTGACCGGAAGACGTGGCCACTGCGCCTGTGCCCTGCTCCAGCGCTGCCACGCGTTCCTCAAAGGCCGCCGTGGTGGGGTTCATGATCCGGGTGTAGATATTGCCAAAGCGCTGCAGCGCAAAAAGCTCAGCGGCGTGGTCACTGTCCTCGAACACAAACGATGTTGTCTGGTAGATCGGCATCGCGCGGGCGCCAGTGACCGGGTCAGGACGTTGTCCGGCGTGCACTGCAAGGGTGTCGAACCCGAAGACTCGATCCTCGTCCTGGGCAGATTCCTGCTCGGGGTGATGTCCGTTGCTCGAAGTCATCGTCACGCCACTCCACTCACGCTGCGAGCCGAGATATCCGTCGTCAGCGCAGTTCCTTCACGCAGCGTGGCGCCAACCACGCAGTACTTTTCCGCTCGTGCGGCCAGCTTGGCCAGCCGGTCCTCCGGGACATCAGCGGCCAACCGCACGGTCGAACGGATGGCCGTAAACCCAACTGGCGTTTCGGGATCAATGCCCATGGTGCCCCGGAAGTCCATGTCGCCCTCGACGACGACTTCCAGTTCCTGGAGTTCGACTCCCATGGCCGACGCCACCATGCGGACGGTGATCTCCTGGCACGCCGCCAGGGACGCCAGGAGTAGATCTCCCGAGCAGGCGAGTTCGCCGTCGCCACCAGCCATCGGGTGGGCTGCTGCCTCCCAGGAGGCCAGCACCTTGCCGTTGGCGTCGGTCGTCGCGATGGTGCAGCGAGTCGGGTCGTTGCCGGCAGTGATGCTGCGCACCGCCATCACGATCTTCCCGCTCTCCGGATCCTCCTGATATCGCTGCTTCAGCGGAGCTTGCCGCTCCCGCAGTGTCGACACGCATTCTCTCCTTCTTTATACAGAACTACAGAATAGCACTCCCTGAGTATCTCGCCTCCTGGATTGCGGCGCAATCTCCCTGACGCCGCGATACCATCCCTACCAGTATGAACCGGAGTGGAAATGGAGTCGCACGTGACGAGTTTGGCAGGGAAAACGGCGTTGGTTACGGGCAGCACGCGCGGCATCGGACGCGTCACTGCCGAAAAGCTGGCCGATGCAGGAGTGAACGTGGTCATCCATGGCCGGCATGCTGCTGACGTGGAGCAAACTGTCGCGGAGTTGTCGCGACCCGGCGTGACCGTGATCGGGTTCACGGCGGATCTGGGCCGTCACGCGGCAGCGCACACCCTGGCCGATGAGGTGCTGGCCGCGGTTCCCCAGCTCGACATCCTCGTGAACAATGCCGGCGCCAGCACCAGGGAGCCGTTCTGGGAGGTAAGCGACGCCAGTTGGGACGCGCAGACGAACGTGAACTACCGCTCACCCTTCATCCTGGCCCAGCATGCCGCTCGCCACATGCGCGAGCGCGGTCTCGCGGGCCGCATCGTCAACACCAGCACCGTCGGCGCTCACGTCTGCCATGGCCGCACGCTGGTTTATGACAGCGCCAAGGCGGCGGTGGAAGCGATGACGCGGAACATGGCCTGGGAGCTCGGGCCTTCGGGCATCACGGTCAACTGCGTCGTGCCCGGCCCAATCGGCAATCGCCCGGGGGACTCGGACGAAGGAGAACTGTGGCAGGGCATCAAGCCGTTCGTTCCGGTCGGCCGGGTTGGCAACGGCGCGGACGTCGCGGCGGCCGTCCTCTTCTTCTGTCAGCCTGACGCCGCGTTCATCACGGGCCAGTCTCTGCAGGTCGATGGCGGCTACGCCATGGGTCTCCCGGAGAACTATTTCTAACGCCAGTCTCAGGGACGACGTCCCCAGCCAAACCGCGTGGATCGAGCCTGTCTGGAGACACGAGGACGGATAAGCAACACCCAGTTTGCCTGCGACGCGCTGGAGAAAGCGAGCCACTGGAACCGAGTTCCAGTGGCTCGCCACGTGTCTCTCGGTCAGGTTGAAAGAATCTACGCCTTGAGCGCGCCTTCCTGCAGGCCCTTGATGTACCAGCGCTGGGCAAAGGCGAAGATGATCAGGCCGGGAGTGATCGCCATGATGTAGACGGCGGCCAGCCGTGGCCAGACCCAGGCGCCCATTCCGCCCGTGGCGGTCGCCAGCACCACAGGCAGCGTCTGCGCGGACTGGTTCGTATTCAGCGTCTTCGCCAGCAGGTACTCACCCCAGGCCGCCACGAAATTGATGATGATCACCACCACCACGCCGTTCTTGACCATCGGCAGCATGATGCCCAGCAGCGTGCGCACCGGGCCGGCTCCGTCAATGCGGGCGGCGTCGAAGAGCTCGCGGGGGATCGTCTGGAACATGCCCCGCATCACGAAGATCGAGATCGCCAGGGAGAGTGCAACGTAGGGGAAGATCAGGCCCGCCGGGATGTTGAGCAACCCGAGGTCCTTCTGCGTCTCGAAGATGGCAATCACCGCAGTCACGCGTGTCGGGAAGAACATGGACGCGACCAGCGCCGCGAAGACCACCGGCATCCCGCGCAGGTTGAAGAACACCATTACGTAGCCCGCCAGGACGGCGAGGATCGTTGCCACAACCACCGTGCCAAGCGTCACTACGACGCTGTTCATGTAGTTCTGTGGCAGGGTCGGAATCTTGGTGAGCGAATAGCCGTAGTGCGTCCAGTCGAAGGTCTTCGGCCAGATGTCATTCTGGTAGGCATCAGGCAGAGACTTCACGGACAGCAGGATGACCCAGAAGAGTGGCAGCAGGATGATGAGCGCGAAGATCGCCAGCACAACGTGGCGTGCGACGGTGCCCCATTTGATGCGGGATCGCTTCGGCGTCACAAATGCCGCAGGAATCG
This sequence comes from Thermomicrobiales bacterium, assembly GCA_046328375.1. Classification (GTDB taxonomy): domain Bacteria; phylum Chloroflexota; class Chloroflexia; order Thermomicrobiales; family UBA6265; genus JACCXM01. The sequence continues at coordinate 52,070 of JAXLWT010000007.1, read as the reverse complement.
GGGCAGAAAACTCGGAGACCGTTTCCATTGTTGCCATTCGAGTGCGTGCTCCCTAGTCCCGTGGCCGGAAGAGCCGGAAGAGGATCGCAACGACCACCAACATGAAGAAGGTGCCGACCCAGCCAATCGCCGAACCGTATCCACGGTCCTGCACACCCTGGAACGCCGTGTCCCACATGTACACGGTCCAGGTGTAGGTTGGGCGGTCGCGCAGGAAGCCGCCCATGATCAGGTACTCGTCAATGACGGCCATCGCCGTGCCGAAGCGGAGGACCACCAGGACCAGCGTCACCGGCAGCAGCCGCCAGAACGTCACGGTCCAGAACATCTTCCACTCGTTGGCTCCATCCACCCGCGAGGCGTCAAAGAGGTCGCGCGGCACGGTAGCCAGACCGGCCAGGAAGAACATGGTGTGGTAGCCAAGGCCCCACCACCACTCCATGATGGTCAGGGCGGGAATCACCAACGAGTTACTCATCCATTGCGGCTGGTTCTGGATCGTGTAGAGGCCGGTCACATCTGTCAGGATGTAATTAATCGGTCCGATATAGCCGTCGTACATCCACTTCCAGAGCAGAAAGATCAGTGGCCCGGGGATCATGGCCGGAATCAGCAGAATGATTCGGTAGAACGCGGCCACCCGGGGGTGCGTTACCCGGTCAATCAGCACCGCCAGGAACATCGGGAAGATGATCATGCCTGGCACGAAGAAGGCGGTAAAGACGAGAGCTCGCCAGATACCCTGATGCAGCAGCGGGTCCGCTATGGCCTGCGCAAAGTTGTCCAGCCCCACGAACGTGACTGGCCGCGAGGCCTGGATCGGGCGGTAGTCGAGCAGCGAAAACCACGCGACCCGCACGATTGGCAGGATTTGCCACCCGATAAAGAAGAGCAGCGCCGGAATGAGGAACAGCCAACCAATACCGACGTTGGCCATCCACTCTGAAAAGCGCTGCCGGGTTGTCGTACCGGGGTTGAACGGTGGTCTTTCCGGATTCGGAACGGAAAGCTGTGCCATCTGATCCTCGAGATCCTCGCGGCAGTTGCTCCCCGTGCGTCGCTGCGGTGGAGCCTGTCAGGAGATGTGCCCGGAGCCGGCAATATGCCGGCTCCGGGCAGCGCATGCACTAGGCAGTCGCGTCGTCGTACGCGGCCTGGACGGCGTCCATGGCCTTGTCCAGCGCCGCCTTGGCATCGCTCTCTTCACCACGCAGGTACGCGAGGTAGAAGGGTGCAGCCAGGTCGAACTGCTGGATGGAAAGAATGGTCGGGCGGATCGCCTGCGCGGTCGGCAGGGCGTCCTTGATAGCGAACGCCCAGTCCGCCAGCCAGTCCGGCCGGTTCTTCTCGTACTCGTCCCACATGCTCTGCAGCACGGGGAGCTGACCGACCGCCGGGTTCTCCGGCAGGTTGCCCTTGATCGAGTTCTCCCAGATGCGCTGGTCGCGGATGAGGCCATCCATGTACTGGCCGGCCTCTTCCTTGTTCTCGCCGTACTTCAGGAGCACAGCGCCAGTGGTCCAGAAGACCGTGCCGCCGGCGCCATCTGCGGTCTTCGGCAGGGCGCCGAAGCGGACCTGGCTGGGATCCGGCCAGGTGCTGGCGAAGCGCAGGTGCGCATTCTGGTACTTGACGTAGTAGGCCACCTGCTGAGAGGCAAACGCCTGCTCGTCGGGCGTCTGGTTCACGCCACCGTCGGTTGCGCCCGGGTTGAGCACGTCCGGGTTGGCCAGCGGCATCATCTGCTTCATGATTTCCAGCGCCTGCACCGCAACGTCGCCGTTCCACATGAAGAGACCGGTGTCCTTGTCGTAGACATCCAGGCTGATCGAGTGCGAAATCGGGATCAGCGACCGCCAGGCGTGGTAGTCAAACGTCACGCCGAACGGCGCCGCGCCGCTGTCCATCACCTTCTTGGCGTTGGCGAGGAGCTCATCCCAGGTAACCGGGGCCACTTCGGGATCGAGCCCCGCCTTCGTCACCAGCTCCGCGTTCCAGCCGTTGACAATGATGTCCAGCAACCACGGCCAGACGTAGAACTTCCCGTCGTACGAGCCCTCTTCGCGGATCGGCGGGAAGAGGTCGTCCAGGACGCCCTCGGGGACATACGGATCCCACGGCTCGATAACGTCCGCGGAAACCAACTGCACCATTTCCAGGAATGGTGTCACACCGGTGTAGACATCCCAGGTGCTCTTCTTGTCAGCAGCTTCCGAGAGGAAGATGTCTGCACTGAAGTTTGCCGAAGGCGCGATTTCCGCCTTGGTCGGGATCTTGGCGCTGAACTCCTCGTTGTAAACGGTCAGGCCCGGGTGCAGCGCAGCCTGCCAGTCGTAGGAGGTAATTTCCAGCGTACCCGGATCACCAGCCAGCGCTGGCATGGACGTGGCACGGGCCAGCAGGCCCATGACCGGCACGCTGACACCCAGCGCGGCCGCCCGCGTCAGCACCGTGCGGCGATCGAGCCGGCCAGCCAACGCATCGGCTACGAGCCGTCGAGTGGCGAGTTCCCTTGACACGAGACCCTCCTCATGATGGTCACCGCGTGCGCCAGCCGCACGTGTGACTGCGAGACCTTTTGTCACAACAGCATGAACAGCCGTTGCCACCACCTTTTTTCCCGCAGCGTGTTCGGATTGTATGAATGGGCTTCTCCACCTGTCAACGGACATGCGCAACTTGCATCCCGGTTGTGCATTTTCGCGGGTGAATCGCAGCCGATTCCCCACCTTCTCATGAAGATGTGTGCGAATTGTCCGTAGCTATTTGCGTCACTCAACCCGGCCAGGAGGAGGCCCGGTCATCATCGGGCGCATGAGGTCTTGATCTGAGCTTTCCTCGTGCTTCATCAGGGCCGATTTCAGCCGCAGGCAGAGGTGATTGACCGGCATCCCGAGCATCTTCTGCCACGGGGTAGCCACGGCCATCAACGGCCGCGGTCAAACGTCCCATTTCTGGATCCAGCACCCGCGCCGGGCATCGCGGCCATTACCCTGGAAGGCAACCACAAGACGGCTTGCTTGAACACGCGGTAGGGCGAGTTCGGACCCAGCTACCGCGCGGCGTGCTCGCCTGCAGCGCGCCCTGCTGACACACCGCGGGCGCCAGAAGCGTCCGGTTCACCGGAGAGGGAACCTGCGACGGGGTCAGGCCGCGCGTCGTACGCAGCGCGGGCCTCAGCCAGCTCCGGGTGGTGTGCCACCGTCCAGTTCACGATGCCCTGGATCGCCTCCATGAGGGTGAAGCCCAGCGGCGTGAGCTGGTACTCCACGTGGGGCGGCACGACCGGGTAGACCGTGCGCAGGACCAGCCCGTTGCGCTCCAGTTGCCGCAGGGTCAGCGTCAGCATCCGGCGGCTGATCGAACCAATCTCGCGCTGCAGCGCGGTAAAGCGATGTGGGCCATCGCCAAGCAGCGCAATCACCAGCAACGACCACTTGTCGCCAACCAGATCGAGCACCCGGCGCACTTCGGCAGCGGGCTCGGTATGGCAAATGTGACCAAGTGAATTTTGAGTGCCTTCTTCCATGATCGCGAACCGTACCATATGATGCCTTCTGTTACATAAGGGAACCGTCCAATCGCGCATAGCGATGCGACGGTTCTAACCGAAAGGACAACCATTCATGAGCGCTCCAGTTGTAGACGTGACCCATGAACTCGGATTGCGTCCCGGTCGCTGGGTCGTGGATCCCTTGCACTCCGGCGTGCTTTTCTCGATCAGGCACCTTGGACTGGCGAAGGTGCGAGGGCGCTTTGACCGCTTCGACACGACGCTTGACGTTGGTCCGACGCTGGCGGAAACAGGCGTTGAGGCGACGGTCGAACTGGCTTCGATCAACACCAACAACGCCGACCGTGACACGCACCTGCGCTCCACGGACTTCTTCAGTACCGATGAACACCCCGAGATGCACTTTGTCTCCCGGGGGATCCGGCCCGCGGGCGAGGCCTGGGAGTTGCAGGGCGACGTGACGCTCAATGGCCGCACCCGTCCGCTGACCCTGACCGTCGAGTTCAACGGCGTCCAGGAGTTCCCCGGACAGAACAGGCGTCACGCCGGGTTCAGCGCCACCGGATCACTGCGGCGCAGCGAGTTCGGGATCGAATTCGGTCTCCTGCCGATTGGTATGGACACGCTCGCACTCGGAGACGAGGTCAAGATCGAGCTGGACCTTGAGTTCATCGAACCGCAAGACGAGGCGGTGGTCTGAGGAAATGAGCGAACCGAGAGCCGGCGTCATCCCGGCCAGCCACCGCGACCTGCTGGAAGCACCGCTGATCGCCCACCTCGCGACCACCAGACCCCAAGGCAGTCCGCAATCCACGCCCGTCTGGTTCGATTGGGATGGAACCCACCTGCTGATTGCTGCGGGCCCCGACAGTCAGAAATATCGAAACCTCCAGCGCGACCCGCGCCTCGCACTCTCGATCGTCGATCCCGCGAACCCGGCGCGTTACCTCGAAGTCCGGGGGCGTGTGACGGCGGTTGATGCCGATCGGGACGGAAGCCGGTTGCGCGCCATCATCCGCAAGTACACGGGTGCAGACGAACTACCTGGCCTGGTGGAAGCGCGAGTCATCCTGGTAATCGAGCCCGTGCGCACCAGCAGCATGGGGTAGATCACCCCCGGGCACATCGTTGCCCCGAAAATGGCGGCGCAGACAAGATCAACCGGTCGTGGACGCGGCCGTCTCCCGAACCAGAACGGGAGACGGCCGTTCCCCTGTGCGGCTGGAATCAGGCGTGGCTTGAGCCCGGGGCGCTGAGGATCGCACTGCCGTCCGGTCTGGGCGCAACCGCGTCACGGTCCCGTGAGCCAGACGTCGCACGGGCCCGCAATCGCGATCACGCGGCGCCCTGGCATCCTCTCTGTCAGGACCTCCCCTCGCCCCAAATCTGGAACCAAGAAATCCACAGCGACCCGACCTATGGGAACAAAACGGCACGACTGAGCGTGTATCTTTCGCGCCTGCAACCTCAGGTGAATGGGTCAGATGCGCCACGCGTGGCGTGAAGCGTCGTGGAACGGAGAAACGGGGTTTATGTCACACACTCTGCGTACCGTCGTGACGTGCGCGGTAGCCTTCGGGCTGATGGCGGTTGTCGGCAACGCTGCTCGTGAAACCGACGCTTCGCCAGTTTCAACTCTGCCCGACACAGGCGCTGTCGACACGCGTCCGGCTCTGCTGCAGCTTCACGTCACCCCCGGTATGTCCGCGACCACCGAACTTCCACCTGCGCCTGATGCGGCAGATACAAGCCTGGTGATTCCTGTCACGATCAAGGGCTTCGTCTACATACCGGAGACCGTGACGATTCCGGCCGGTGCAAGCGTGGCGTGGACCAACCAGGACAATGCGCCGCACACCTCAACCGGCGTTGGCGAGGCCATCTCGGCGCTTGATTCTGGCGCCATCGTCTTTGGCCAGACCTTCACGCAGGAATTCGATACGCCGGGGACGTACCCCTACTACTGCGTCTACCATCCCAACATGCTCGGCACGGTCGTTGTGACCCCGTAGCATCACCAGCGTGGGGAGACCTGCAATGTCGATCATCGTTGCGCTGTTACTGCCGTTCTTCTCCTTGTCTCCCCTCTTGACCGCTGCCACGCCAGTGCCAACGAGCAACACGATTCCGCCTGTCGTCTGGCAAGTCATCGCCATCACGGATGCAGCCGGGGCAAAGACAGAGATCACCGAACCGGAGCGTTACACCGCACAGTTTCTGCCCGACGGATCACTCCTGATCCAGGCGGACTGTAACCGTGGGCGCTCAAGCTATGAGCTCGTCGATGGCAAGCTGGTCGTCCACCCCGGCATTTCCACGCTCGCCCTCTGCCCGCCGGAATCCCACGATCAGGCGTTTGTCGCGGCCCTCAACGCGGCAACGAGTTTCCGCTTTGATGAGGATGGCCTGTTGCTGCTCTCCGGGAGCGCCGGTGATTTGACGATGCGGGCAGCTCTGGAGGGAGTTGTCTGGCAGTGGGAGCGGTTTGAGGGGAGTGACGGCTCTCTCGTCACCCCGGATGCGCCATCCCGCTACACGCTCACCTTCTTGCCTGGCGGGAGACTGGCCGTCCAGGCTGACTGCAATCGGGCCCGCGGGACATGGTCAGCGCAGGACAGCCAGCTCAAGCTCGAGATTGGCGGCATGACCCGCATGATGTGCCCGCAGGGTTCTCTCTCCAACGACTTCGTTGAAGACCTTGGCTACGTCCGCTCCCATGTCTTCCGGGACGGGAAGCTCTACCTTTCCCTGATGGCCGACGCCGGCATCATGTCATTCGAAGCGGCCTACGATGCGGAATCGACGGGGACGCCCGTACCGGAAGCAACGCCACACGCATGAGTAGCACCAGAGGCACAACGTTTACCCCAGGCATTGAACCGCACGAACGGGCATCCGCTGGTCCGGCCGGACAGCCAGCTGGCCGCTGCCTGGCCTTCGTGCAGGGAGAGCTGCTGATCGCCGAGCTGGACAGTGAGGTCCGCTTCCCGGATTGGGACGACCTGCGGCGTCTTGAAGTCCTGACGTTGCGGTTCCAGTTTCTCGGTGATCTCGATGATGAACCCCTGTGGTCAGCGGAGCTGGCTCCCGATTTTCAGCCTCCGGCAGAACTCGCCCTGCTGGGACTGCGCGCGCTCCACGGCCGCGTTCCCGACGAGATCTTCGCGCTGGCCGGGCGCGCAGCGCAAATCGTGGCCTGGGACCGGGATCATCAGCACTGCGGCCGCTGCGGGACCCAGACCGAACCCGTGCCTGGTGAGCGGGCGCGACAGTGCCCCGCGTGCGGGCTCATCTCCTACCCGCGGCTCTCGCCGGCCATCATCGTGCTCATCGAGCGCGGCGATGACATCCTGCTGGCACGCGGGCACCAGTTTGCACCCGGCCGTTTCGGCATCGTGGCGGGATTCGTCGAGCCGGGGGAATCGCTGGAAGAAGCCGTCGAGCGCGAAATCCGCGAAGAGGTGGGGCTGGAAGTCACGAAGATAACCTACTTCGGCAGCCAGCCCTGGCCATTCCCGCACGGCATCATGATCGGCTTCCGCGCACAGTACGCGGGTGGAGAAATCTCCCTGGATGACGGGGAACTTGCGGAAGCCAGTTGGTACAACACCGGCAACCTGCCCACCGTCCCCCAGAAACTCAGCATTGCGCGACGCCTGATCGACGCGTGGGCCACCGAACGGGGCATCGTGATCGACCAGCCATAGCAGCGGCAATCGACAGAGTCCCCCGAACGAGGAAGACAAAACGGCTACACGACGATAGATACGGAACAGGCCGGACCATGTGGTCCGGCCTGTTGATTCGGTCGCAAACTGCGGCCCAGGTTTAGTCCGCTGCGGCGCTCGACGTGCCATCCTGGATCGCGCGCCAGACCTTCTCTGCGGTCATCGGCACATCCAGGTGGGTAACACCCCACGGCTCCAGCGCGTCGATGACGGCATTGGCCACCGCCGGCGTGGAACCGATGGTCGCTGCCTCACCGATGCCCTTCGCGCCGAGCGGGTTCAGGTAGGTGCGTGTCTCAGTGTGGTGCGTCTCGAATTCGGGGAAGTCCACCGCTTTCGGGATGGCGTACTCATTGAGGGTCGCGGTGATGAGCTCACCCGACTCGTCGTAGACAATCTCCTCCAGCAGCGCCTGGCCGATACCCTGCGCCACACCGCCATGTACCTGGCCGCGCACCAGCTTGGGGCTGATGATCGGACCGCAGTCGTCGACGGAGAGGAACTTCACCAGTTTGACCACGCCGGAGTCAGGATCGACCTCCACTACGGCAATGTGGGTGCCGAACGGGAAGGTCTCGTCCTCCGGCCGGAAGAACTCGGTCGCCTCGAGGCCAGCGCCGAACTCCGGCGGCAGCGAGCCACCGTACGCCGCCGCGGCAATCTCGGCGAGGGCGACGCCGCGGTCAGGCACACCCTTGACCCGGAAGGAGCCGTCCTCGATCTCGATGTCCTCAGGCGCGGCTTCCAGCAGGTGTGCGGCGATCGCCTTGGCGCGTTCCTGCACCTTGTTCATCGCCAGTACGACCGCGCCGCCGCCGACGGCCAGGCCGCGGCTACCCATGGTGCCGTTCCCCTGCGGGGTGTTCAGCGTGTCGCTGTGCGTCACGCCAATGACATCCATCGACACGCCAAGTCCGTCCGCCACGATCTGGGCGAAGGAGGTCTCCTGGCCCTGGCCGTGCGGCGAGATGCCCGTGTAGACCGTGACGTCGCCGTTCGTCTCGACGCGGACCGTCGCGCTCTCAAATGGCCCGAAGCCGCAAATCTCGACGTAGGAGGCAAGGCCAATACCGAGGTAGCGGCCCTCCTTGCGTGCCTCAGCCTGCTGCTTCCGGAGACCGGCGTAGTCGGCCAGCTCCAGGGCGCGGTTCAGGGGCTTCTCGTAGTCGCCGGTGTCGTACTTCTCGCCCGCGTTCGTGGTGAAGCCGTTGTCGAAGGGCGGGATGAAGTTGAGGCGGCGCACCTCGGTCGGGTCGAGACCAGCGGCGTCAGCCAGGAGGTCCATGGCGCGCTCGACGTAGAACGCTGCCTCGGGTCGCCCTGCGCCACGATACGCGCCCAGCGCCATCTTGTTCGTGTAGACGCTGGTGGAGCGGAACTCGAGCGCCGGGATGTCATAGCAGCCGCAGGACATGCGTCCGGTCAACTCGGCCAGGTCAGTGCCACGCGGGAACCCACCCAGGTCCTGCACCACGTGCATCTTGAGGCCACGCACGCGGCCATTCTCGTCGGCCGCGATTTCTACATCAGCCCACTGGTCACGGCCGTGGTTCGTGGCCAGGAAGTTCTCGGTGCGGGTCTCAACCCACTTCAGGGGGCGCTGCATCTTGTAGGCCAGCGCCGCGACGATGAAGTCTTCCTGGTAAGCGCCGATCTTGACGCCGAAGCCGCCGCCCACTTCCGGCGCGATGGCTCGCACCTTGGTGGAGGGCAAGCCAATGGCCGCCGCGATGCCGGTGCGGTTCCAGTGCGGCGCCTGGGTGGACGTCCAGACGGTGAGGCCGTTGATCAGCGGATCGGGCATCGCCGCGACGGCTCGCCCTTCCATCGGCACCGCCGAGAGGCGCTGCGAGCGAATGCGCGCCTTGGCCACCACCGGGGCATCCTTGAACGCCGCCTCGATATCGCCGTGATCGCGGTCCCAGCGGGCGCCAATGTTGTTCTTCTGTGAGGTGTAGAGCTGTGGGGCGCCATCTTCCATGGCGGCTTCCGGGTCGGTGACGCTGTCGAGCACGTCGTACTCGACTTCGATCGCCTCAGCGGCATCCTCCGCCTGGTATTTCGACTCGGCGACGACGGCTACGACCGCCTCCCCGACGTAGCGGACCTTGCCACGAGCCAGCGGCCAGATCGGAGGAGACTCCTCGGACTCCTCTTCCTTCTCGATCGGGTTCGCCTCTTCGCCGCTGCCACCCTCGGCAGAGCCGCCAGCGAGGGAGCCGCAGAACTGGGCGAGTTCATCACCGGTCACGACAGCGAGGACTCCTGGCATCGCCAGCGCCGCCGACTTGTCGATGGACACGATCGTCGCGTGCGGATGCGGGCTACGCACCAGCGCGACCACGCCCATGCCGGGCACTTTCAGGTCGTCAACGTAGGTCGAAGAGCCTGTGATGAGCCGCGGATCTTCCTTGCGGCGCACCTCTGCGCCGACAAACCGACTCAGGACCATGCGTGGCCATCTCCCCTTACCGCCCTGACACGATGTCGCAGCGCGGCAATCACTGTGCGAATGCTTTCACGCTCATTCTAGCGTTGATTGGGGGTTGGTCGCTGATGCTCACAGCAGGTAACGCAGCCAGACGTAGACCGTGGCTACCAGGAGGCTACCCAGCGCCACTGGCAGGCCAACCCGGGTGAAGCCCCAGAACCCGATGTGCCGGCCGTGCCGCTCGGCGATCGAGACTCCGACCACGTTCGCCGAGGCGCCGATCAGGGTGCCGTTCCCCCCCAGGCAGGCGCCGAGCGCCAGCGCCCACCAGAGCGGTGTCACCTCGGGCTGGACCGCAAAGGCTGCGGCATCCAGGTGTGCCAGGTCCGGGAAGAGCAGACGGGCGACCGCGAAGGTCAGCGGGATGAGCGTCGCCACTGCCGGAATGTTATCGACAATGGCCGACGCAAGACCGGAAAACCAGAGCAGACCGAGAGTCGCCAGCACGAAGTTGCCCCCGACGACGGACACGACCTGCTCTGCAACGGCTGCGATGAGTCCAGAGTGCTCCAACCCGCCGACGACGATGAACAGCCCGATGAAGAAGAAGATGGTGGACCACTCGACGTTGACCAGCACATCATGAGGATCGATACGGCTCAGCAGCAGCAGGACCACTGCACCCATCAGCGCCACCGTACCTGCGGCGACATGCACCACGCCGTGCAGGAAGAACCCGGCGATAGTGCCGGTCAACACAATGAGGGACACCCGCATCAGGTTGCCACTGCCGGTGTTGATTGGTGGCAATGGACGGCCCGGCAGCTCGGCGCCCGTCGCGCGTGGAGCCGTTGGCATGAGTTGCCGCCCGTAGGCCCACCAGAACCAGGCGATCGTCAACGGCAGGATCAGCAGTACCGCTGGACCAAGGTTGACCAGGAAGTCCATGAAGCTCAACCCTGTCGCGCCGCCGATCATGATGTTCGGTGGGTCGCCAATCAGCGTCGCCGTGCCACCGATGTTGCTGGCAATCACCTGGGAGATGATGAAGGGACGCGCATCAAGGCCGAGACTCCGGCAAAGGGACAGCGTGATCGGCGCCAACAGGAGCAAGGTGGTCACATTGTCGAGCAACGCCGACGCGACAGCCGTGAAGACCATGAACCCCGCCATGAGCCGCCACGGACTACCACCCAGGAGCTGCGTGGCGCGCCAGGCGACGTGGTCAAAGAAGCCGGTGCGGCGCAGGATGTCGACGATGATCATCATGCCGACCAGCAGGCCAATGGTGTTGGCGTCGATCGACGCCAGCGCCTGTTCCTGGTCGAGCACACCTGTCACCACCATGGCCATCGCACCCGCCATGGCAACCGTCGTGCGATGCAGCTTCTCGCTGATGATCACCGCCATGGTGATGAGAAAGATTGCCGCCACAACTTCCTGCACCGTCCACGTTCCTCCTCGTCTGCCCCACCGAAACACGAAAAAAGGGACCGCCAATCTGGCAGTCCCCTCCGAGCCGTGTGGGTAATGGGGACACGGCGCCCCGCTCTTGACGTTGTTCTCGCGATTCTACGGCGCTTCAGTCCGGAATGCAGGCCGCCGCAATCGACTCGATCAGGTAGCGCGGGGTGCGCAGTTCGTCGCCCGTGACGCGCCGCTCGATGCCGGCGACAACGATGAGATCGAGCGCGGGGACCACGAAAATGTGCTGGCCACCGTACCCAAGCGCGAAGTAGGCGGGGTAGCCCGCGTTGGTGGCCGTGACCCACCACTGGTAGCCGTAGTTGGCCCAGCCACCAGTCGAGTCACCCGCGCTCTGCCAGGTCGTTGCCTGCTGCGCGTACTCCGGGGTGATGATCGGCTGGCCATTCCATTCGCCGCCACGCAGGTAGAGGAGACCGAGCTTGGCCATGTCGCGCGCCGTCAACTCCAGCCCGGAACCCGCGCTCACCTCATCCTGCGGGGAGCGCATCCAGCCGCCAGGCCGGATCCCGAGCGGTGCAAAGAGCACTTCCCCGGCGTACTCCTCAAGCGGCTTCCCGGCCGCTGCGGCCACGATGACGCCAAGCACATGTGACCCGCCCGTGTTGTAGACGTACGTTTCCCCCGGAATCCCGACAACGGGCAGCCCCAGCGTCATGGCGACCCAGTCCGGCGCGTCCAGCAGACGCTGCCAGTCGCCATAGGCATCCCACTGCAAGCCGCTGGTCATGGTCAGCCACTGCCAGAGCGTCGTCTCTTCCACCCTGGGGTCATGGTCAACCGGGATCCGGTCCGGGATCAGGTCGCCCGTGCGCGCGTCCAACCCGCTCAAGAGACCCGTACGCAGGGCAGCGCCAGCCAGCGTGCTGGTCACGCTCTTTGTCACCGAGCGCACGTTGATCGGATCCTCGGCCATCAGGCCGTTGTAGTACCGCTCGAAGATGAGATAGCCGTGCCGCACCGCCAGCAGCGCCGAGATCGCGGGCACCTCTCCTACGGCGCGGGCGTCAACATCGGCCAGGAGCGACGCATCCACCCCATGGTCAGCCGGCTCCGCGACGCTCCACCCATTCGTCGGCCACGGCCCAGCCGTCGCCTGCGCGCGTCCAATGCCGGGCAGGGCGGCGCTGGCCGCAGTGGCGCCCGCTCCAGCAAGGAGAGAGCGCCGCGAAAGTCGATGGGAGAGAGTCGTCATCAACGCACCAGGAATCCTTGCGAGGTGGAATCATCCGGCTGCACCAGGAATTGATGCAGCCCGGTCACGAAGCCACGGCCAGCAATTTCGGTTTCGACAGCCGGCAGGCCAGCCACACCCGTTTCTGCAAGAACCTTGCCGGTGAAGACCGTGTCGATCACGCTCTCGTGGCGGAACGGCTCCCCAACCCCAATCTGCCCGTGCGCGTACATGTTTGCCAGCCGGGCCGAGGTGCCCGTGCCGCAGGGGGAGCGGTCGACCGCGCCGTCGGCGTAGATCGTGATGTTCCGGCCGTCACCATCAACCGTGCGAGGTGGTCCCGTGATGATGGTGCCGTAGACCCCGTGCAGGCCAGGTTCCTCAGGATGCACCGGGTAATCCAGGTCCTGCACGGCGTACTTGACTTCCATGCCCAGCGCGGTCAGCCGGGCAGCCTGCTCCGGAACAACTTCGAGGCCGAGCGCCGCGGCTTCGACCAGCGCGTAGAACGCCCCACCCCAGGCAACATCGACCGTCACCGGTCCCGCACTCGTCTCGACCTCCAATCCGCGCCGGTACTGGAACGCGGGGACGTTCTGGAAGCGCACGGCCGCCACCCGCTCGCCATCATGCATGGCGACGGCGCGGATCAGCCCGGCGGGCGAGTCGTAGGTCACGGGCGTCTCAGTCTCACCACGGCGCGGCAGCATGCCCATCTCCAGCAGCGTCGTGGTGAGGGCAATCACGCCGTGACCGCACATCGAGGAGTAGCCCTCGTTGGTCAGGAAGAGCACGCCGTAGTCCGCGTCCGGCGTTACCGGCGGGGTCAGGATGGCGCCGTACATGTCGGCGTGGCCACGTGGCTCAAACAGCAGGACACGCCTGATGTCATCGTGGTGGTCCAGCATGTATTGCCGCCGCTCGAGAATCGTGGCTCCAGGCAGGGGCGGAACACCGGCCGTAATGATGCGCAACGGCTCCCCGGCCGCATGAGCGTCGATCGTGGAAAACACTCGTGAAATCTGCACGGCGGCATCCTGCCTCTAATGTGCGGCTTTGCGATTCGGAACCGGAATACTGACCTTCTATACTAGCCGTGCGGCCCCGCTCCTCTCCGCCTTCCATGGAGAACACGTTTGACCACGACTGCTCCGCCACCGGATTCGGTGGCTGCGTTCACCTCGTTGCCCCTGCTGGACAACGATGCCATCGACCAGTTGCCTCCCCCACTGCTCCTGCGCTACGCCGGTTGGTTGCGTGTAAGCGGCCAGTTCGAGGCAGCGGAAGCAGCGCTTGCTCGCGCCCTTGACCTGCGGGGCGAAAGCGCCAACCTCCTGGATGAGCGCGCCGCACTCGCGCTGGCGCGCGGAGACGTGGAGGCGGTTCGCACCTCGTGGGAAGAGCGACTTGGCCGCAACCCCGCGCCCTCCGCCCGCGCCAGCTATGGCCGCGCCTTGCTGGAGCTGGGTGAGGTCGCGGAAGCCTCAGACATTGCCGACGACTTGCTCGCTAAGCACAGCAACCTGGCCACCGTGCATGCGCTCTACGCCGAGGTCTCGCTGCAACAGGGGGATATCGCGACAGCTCACGCCTTCTGGTCAGGGCAACTGGCGCAAGACCCGAGCCGCATCACGCCGCAGCTCTCCCTGGGCCGGATCGCCCTCCTGGGTGGCGACCCGGACGAAGCGCGAGCCGCGCTGCAGCGCGCGCTCGTCGACTTCCCGCATCTCACCGCCGCGCAGGTGGCCTCGGCCGCAACGCTCGCAGACATGCTCGGGCAAACCGGCCGCAGCCAGATGCTGCGGCACCGGCTGGTGGCACTGGAAGCGCAGCGCACCGCCGCACTTGCCGCGGAGATCGCCCAAGCGCTTGGGCTGGAGAGCGTGCCCACCCCGCCAGCATCTCCTGCCAACCCCGGCGCCGGCACGAACGGGTCCGGGCAAACCGTCCCGGCATCCGGCGAGCTGGCACGTCCATCTCCATTCTCAACCGCCACCAGTCAGCCGCAACCCGGCGAGGTGCTCGATGCCGAAGCCGCCGCGGACGATGCGGCAACCATGACCTCAGTGCCACTCGACCAGGAAATCGTTGATCCGCGCGTGCTGGAAACCCTGCAGCGCGTCTTCGGCTTCCCAGGTCTGCGCACCGGCCAGGCAGCGGTCATCAACCAGATCCTGGCCGGGCGCGACACGCTGGCGATCCTGCCGACCGGCGCGGGCAAGTCACTGACGTTCCAGTTGCCCTCGCTGCTGCTGCCGCACATGACGCTGGTGCTCTCGCCCCTGATCGCCCTGATGAAGGACCAGGTCGAAGGTCTCCCACCGGCCCTGCGCGAGCGCACCGTGCTGCTGAACAGCTCCCTGTCGCCCGACCTGCAACGCACGGCTCTCAGCGACATCGCCAGCGGTCGCCCGGCGCTCGTCTACGCCGCGCCTGAGCGCTTGCGTCAGCCCGCCTTTCTGCGCGCGTTGCGCCAGGGCGGCGTCTCCCTGGTTGTCGTGGATGAGGCGCACTGCATCTCGCTCTGGGGGCACGACTTCCGGCCGGACTACCTCTCCATCCCGGCCTCCCTGCCTGAGCTGGGGAACCCGCCGATCCTGGGCATGACCGCCACCGCCTCCGCCGAAACCGCGGCGTCCATCGAAAAAGCATTCCGGCGTCACCTGGATGTGGTGCGCACCAGCTCCTTCCGGCCAAATCTCACCTACTCCGCCGAGCGACTCAACCGAAAGGAAGAGAAGGCACGGCGCGTGGTCGAGCTGTGCCGGGAGTTGCCGGGCACCGGCATCGTCTATGTCTCATCCCGCCGCGATGCCGACAACCTCGCCGGCGTCCTCCGTGACAACGGGGTCAGCGCCGTCGCCTACCACGCCGGGCTGGAACGCGGGCTGCGTGAGCGCAACCAGGATCAATTCATGCGCGGAGCGGCGCGCGTCGTCGTCGCCACGGTCGCCTTCGGCATGGGTGTCGACAAGCCAGACGTGCGCTTCATCATCCACCTCAGTCCCTCCACGTCGCTGGAGGCCTACGCCCAGGAATCAGGCCGCGCCGGAAGAGACGGCCAGCCATCACGCTGCATCCTGCTCTACACCGCAAGCGATCGTGGCAACCAGACCAAGCTGGCGAACCGCGATGCGATGACGCTGCCGCAGTTGCGCCAGGTCTTCGCCGGCATTCGCGAGAACGCGGGCGGCGCCTGGGCCATCTTCGACCCGTCGCGCATCGTCGTCACCGGGGACATCGACGACGACCCGGACGAAAGACCTGATCCCCGTATTGGCATCGGGCTGCTGGAGCAGGGCGGGCTGCTGGAACGGCACGCCAACGCGCCGGTGACCTGGTCGCTGCGGCGCACCTCGGACGCCGATGGCGCGGTTGCTGATAACCCCGAGGACGCCGAGATCTGGCAACGCTTCACCGCCTGGGCCCCGCTGCCGACCCAACTTGGCGAAGAGTTCAGCATCGAAACCGCGGCCGCCTGCAGCGCGCTCGGCGTCTCGCCGGAGACGCTGGCCCGCGTCCTCGATGCCCAACCGGGCTGGGACGCGACGCCCGGCCACCGGCTGCCCTGCCTGCGCCTGCTCCCGATCGAGGCGAACACGGCCGCCAAACTCCAGCGTGTGATTGACGACGCCGCGCGGCGCGCCCGCCGGCGTGTCGACCAGATGATGGCGTACGCCGAAGGACGAAGCTGCCGGCACGCGGTCCTCGCGGCCTACCTTGGCGAGCGCCTGCCGCCCTGCGGCGACGCCTGCGACGTCTGCCTCGGCGAGACACAGCGAGCCAAACCGCAGCGCGAGACGCGCCCCACCCGGCGCAACGTGGCCACGCAGCAGGACATCGACACGATCTTGCGCGCGATGGCCAGCCTGCCCTTCCCGCTCGGCAAGACCGGGCTCACCCGGCTACTGGAGGGCTCGGTCCAGAGCCGCATCCAGGCGGACCGCTCCCCGTTCTTCGGCGCACTGACCGATCTCCAGAAGTCGAAGATCGAGGGTGCCATCGACGATCTCGTCGCCAATGGCACCCTGGCCTACGACCGCTCGCGCGAATTTCCTGTCCTCCGCGTTACGGAGCGTGGAGCTGTCCGCCTGCAGGACATGGCGCCCGACGACTAAGGGCATCTCAGCCGGGCAGCGAGCCAGCCACCGGGTGCTACACTCGGCCTTCTCCTGGGGGCGGATGGGGCCCGGTGGCCTCCCCAATCTTCAAAATTGTGTGAGTGGGGGTGCTCCCCTCACTGGTGGGTTCGACTCCCATGCGCCCTCGCCACGACAACCCCTTCTCCACGAATCCCTCGCTGTTACGGCCGATGAAGCGTTAATGGCTGACTAATGGCGCCTGCCTAGTCTCGTTGTCATGGCCGCTGACGACGCGTCGCGGCATACAGTCGAGAGGAGGCCTGCGATGGTACGAGCAACTGCAACTGAGGAAATGGCGCAGACGTGGGGTTGTGGGACACGGCGCGGCGTCTTGCGTCGCGTGGCGGGCACGGCCGCCGGCGCCGTGCTGCTCGGTGGCTTGGGGATCGACGCCGCCGCCGCGAAGTGCGTCGCGCCGGGAAAGAAATGTAAGAGCAAGAAGGGCAAGAAGAAGAAGTGTTGCGGAGGCGCCACGTGCCAGGGCAAGAAGTGCACCTGCCCCGGCAACGTGATCGCCTGTGGCACGAACTGCTGCAAGCCGGGCCAGATCTGCCAGGGTGACACCTGCGTGAACGGCGCGCTCGAAGCGGGAGATCTCTGCGATCCGGATGCGCCGCTTGCCTGCCAGACCGGGAACTGCCAGTGCATCAGCAGCGCTGAGATCACCCAATGCACCTGCCGGCAGGAGGTCTGCTTTGGGTTCGGCGTGGCGTGCGAGAACACGGTTCAGTGTTGCTCCGGGGGCTGCGAGGGATTCACCAATACCTGTCTGCCGATCGAGGCGTAATGCGAGGGCTTCCGCGCAACGTCACTGAGGATCTCAGCGCGGAGACTTCGTTGGGCGGATAGCAACCGAATGCGGGCTGCGGGAGCGCGGATTAGCAGCGCTCCTGCGGCGGGTGACTAGTACTACAACGGCAGATAGTTCAGTAGACTCCTCGGCCTGCCCGGAGAGGAGTCGCCGCATGCCTGTTCCCCCGCACGACCTCGTTTCGCAGGACCAGATTGCCACCTGGCACGACGATTTGTCTGCGTTGCAAGCGCGGATTGCCCCACGTTTCGTCCGCGCCGAGGTCCGGGCGCGGGCTGGCCACTACCTGGCTGGATTACTGAGCGCGGTGGAGCGGCGCAACGGGTGGCAACTGGCCGAGGCGCTGGGAGAGACCACCCCGGATGGCGTGCAGCGCCTGCTGCGCACCGCCCAGTGGGACGCTGACGCCGTGCGCGACGATCTGCGCAACTATGTGGTGGAACACTTGGGCGATCCCGACGCCGTGCTGGTCATGGACGAGACCGGCTTTCTTAAGAAGGGCACCAAGTCGGCCGGCGTGGCGCGGCAGTACTCGGGGACGGCGGGACGCATCGAGAACAGCCAGATCGGGGTGTTCCTGGCCTACGCCAGCCCACAGGGGCACGCGTTCCTGGACCGCATGCTGTACCTGCCCAAGGCCTGGACCGAGGACGCGGGAGCGGCGGGAAGCCGCGGGCATCCCGTCAGAGGTGACCTTCGCCACCAAGGGCGACGGCGCAAACGATGCTGGCGCGCGCCTTTGCGGCCGACGTCCCCGCCGCCTGGGTGACCGGGGACGAGATCTATGGCAATGATGGCGATTTGCGGCGCTGGCTGAGGGACAGCAGCGGTCCTATGTCCCTACTGGCCCGATCCCACCCGATCTGGGATGACGGCCGGCAGGTACGCGTGGAGGGCTCGCTGCCGCAGATCCCGGAGGAGGGCTGGCAACGGCTCGCGGTCGGGGATGGGCAGCAAGGGACCACGGACCTATGACTGGGCCTGCGCCCGGCTGCCGTATTTGACCAACGAGGGCTGGGCCCAGGTGGCTCCTCATCCGGCGCTCGCTCAGCGATGCGCACGATCTGGCCTACTACCGGGCCTTTAGCCCGGAGACCACCCTCACGGAGTTGGCGCGTGGCCGGCACGCGGTGGGTGATCGAGGAAGGCTTTCAGCATGCTAAGGCCATTGGGTTGGATCAGTACGAGGTGCGTTCCTGGCAGGGGTGGCATCGCCACATCACGCTCTGCCTGCTCGCCCATGCCTTCCTGGCCGTGACCCGCGCCGCTGCCGCGCGTGGCGAAAAAGGGGGGGGATGCTGGCGATCTGATCCCGTTGACCATTCCGGAGGTGCGGCGCTTGCTCGCGGTCCCTCGGTCCTCGACGTCGAACAGCGACGCCTGCGGCTGCACGGGTCACGCTGGCGGCGCAGACGCCAGGCCGACGCCCGCCGCAGCCACTACAAACGCTGCCTCACCGCTGAAACCAGAAATGTGCCGTTGTAGTACTAGGGCCTGTCTGCAAAATCACAACCAGAGGAGGATCACGGCAATGGTGAGCAGGGCGTGGTAGGTGGCCGCCAGCTTCTCGTAGCGGGTGGCGATGGCGCGGTGCTGCTTGAGGCGGTTGATGGTGCGCTCGATGACGTTGCGCTGCCGATAGGCCATCCGATCAAAGCGGGTGCCGCGCCGCGACTCGGTGGCGCGGCGGGGGATGACGGCGCGAATCCCGCGCCGGCGCAAGTACGAGCGGACCGGCCGGCCGGTGTAGCCCGCATCGCCAACGACCCGGTCGGGACGGATCCGGGGTGCCCCACCGCTGGGTCGTCCGACCGCGCCCTGCTCGAGCAAGGCGCCAACCTGGGTGGCCTCGTGCCGCTGGCCTGGGGTCAGGACGACCGTCATCGGTTTGCCGCCCCCTTCGGTGCGGAGGTGAATCTTCGTCGTGAAGCCGCCCCGGGAACGGCCGAGGGCCTGCTCGCCGCCCCTTTTTTCGCTCCCGCCGCGTGCTGGTGGGCGCGCACCGTGGTGCCATCGAGGAAGTGCAACGCCCAGTCCACCTGGCCGGCGGCATCGGCGTCGGCCTGGAGCGCGGCCAGCGCCCGCTCCCACACCCCCGCCTGCTGCCAGCGGCGAAAGCGCGAATACACCGTGCGCCAGGAGCCAAATCGCTCCGGCAGGTCGCGCCACGGTGCGCCGGTCGCGAGCCGCCAGAGGATGCCCTCCACGATCTGCCGGTCATCGCTTCGCGGGCGACCACGACCTTGGGGCGGCGGGGGCAACAGCGGGCGCAGGCGTGCCCACTGTTCATCCGTCAAGGCATGTCGTTCCATGCCGCTGAGGATATCCCATTTTGCAGACAGGCCCTAGTCACCTATCCACTCGTGAGGCACTACGGAGTGTCCCTGGTCTCCATGGAGGGTCTCTGCCAATGGCGGCGAAGCGCACGCTGAACGTTGGGTTGGTCGGTTGCGGCTTCATGGGCCGCACACACTCGAACGCCTGGATTGCCCAGGATGCTACTCCCATCAGGGGTGCAGAGGGTGATGCCATCGTGCGGGCGATGGATCGACGCTGCCCGATGGGTTCAAGGTGCCGGGCTCTGTCACGTCATCAACTACGGCGTTCATGGTGGTACCAGAACCTGACCAAGGGTAGGCCGCTCGTGCCGAGGATTACGGGATCACCTTCAGCCAGGTGGACGCCAATCTCGACCTGCAAGCTTCGCTTGCTGCAGTCGAGGAGGTCGCCAGCCAGGTCGACGTGATCAACTTTACGCCGGTGAACGAAAAGGCCTCCGGTCCAACGATCGTGAAGATCGCCGAGGAGACCGGGAAACCCATCATCTGCGAATCTTCTTCAACAGACGTGCACCACGCTCGTCTCAATCGATGATTACGCCGCCGGGTTCAAGGTGGGCGTCTGGGCCGAGAAATACGCCCAGGACAATTTTGAGGGAACCGCCAATGCGCTCGACGATGGCCTGCCTGCCCTGACCACGACGGTGGCCCGTTCCACGGGCTTCGCCGATGGCCTGAAGTCGGTGCTTCCTGACGCGAAGATCGTGGCCTCCGTTGACGGCCAGGGGGTTGAAGGACAAGGCCGTCGTGGCGGCAGGAGACGCGTTGACCGCGAATCCGGATATCAACATGTCTTCGGCATCAATGACGACTCGGCGCTCGGCGGTCTGCGGCCTTCGAATCGCAGGGCGGCGACACGGCAAATCTGCTTGTCGTTGGCTTCGGCTGCGAGGGCAATGCCTGCAAGGACGCGCTGGCCGAGGGTGGACCCTACAAGGTCTGCACCGGCGGCGATGTTCCCCGAATACCAGGACGCCTCCTGATTGACGCCGGGGTGCCGCGCTGAACGGCGTGGAGTTGCCAGCCCACATCGTCGCCCCGACCGTGGCGGTGACGGCGGACAACCTTGGCGACTACTACACCAAGGACGGCGACGCCTCGCCGAACTTCGACGCGATCGCCCAGATTTCGGTCGAGGCGAAAAGTAACCGCGTCCTGAACGTCAGGGCCGCCACGTGGCGGCCTCGCTCAGCATCACCGCCGGGAGAACAGAGCATGCGCCGCGCCCAGGTACTGGAGACCGGAGCAACACCGCCTCCAGGCGGGTCGACCGCGCTGGCCGCGGCCGGAACTGGTTGTTCCGCACGCAGGAGGGCGTCCTTCCTGCTGAGGTCGGCGCGCTGCTCGCATCCATTCTACTGGTGCTCTCGCCCGTCTTTGCTTCCGAACGCAACGTTTTTGTCCTTCTCAGCCAGATTTCGATGACCGCCATCACCGCGATCGGGATGACGCTGCTGGTAATCGCCTGGGGAGATCGACCTCTCGGTTGGGTCCGGTGGTCCAGGCCTTCGTCGGCGTCATCGCGATGCAGACCCTGAACGCCACGCACGATCCTGGCGTTGGGACTGGCTGATCGCCCTGCTGGCCGGTGTCGCCATCGGACTGATCAACGCCGGGCTGACGCTGGGTTTGAAGATCAACTCGTTCATCGTCACCCTGGCGATGCTGACGATCATTCGTGGCCTGGCCTACACGTTTACGGACGCGGCGGTTCAGAACGAGCACAAGCTGGAATCGTTCAGGCGATCAGGACTGGATTTGCGGTTCGGTTGCCCCTGATCGGCCGGGTGCCATGGCCAGTGGTCATCGCCGCGGCATTTTTTGTCCTGCTTCTCCATTCTGCTAACAAAGACGACGTTTGGCCGGTCGGTCTACGCCGTGGGCGGCAACCCCACGCGCGGCCGAACTCTCCGGCCTGCGGGTTCACCTGGTCAAGACGCTCTGCTTCGTCGCCACGTCGACCTCGCTGCGCCTCTCCGCCTTCATCCTGATCTCACGCCTGAACTCTGGCCAGAACAACGCTGGATTTGGGTTCGAGCTCCAGGTGATCGGTGCGGTTCTGCTTGGCGGGGCCGAAGCCTGGCCGGAGGGCGGGGCACGCTTTGTCGGCACGCTGCTCGCGGTGCTGTTGCTCGGCACGCTGAACAACGGCATCGTGCTCCTGGGGATCAATTCGGGCTGGCAGCTGGCGGTGACGGCCTGGTGATCCTCATTGCCGTGCTGCTCGACGCGCGCCGCCGACGCGCCCTCGGCCCGAGGGAGTAGACAGGTTGAACCCAGGGGGCGAACGTGAACCATCCTGGCGATCAGGGCATGCGTGCCTCAAGCGACGCCTTGCCCGATCTCGTCCAGTCCGACGCCGGACACCAGGCACGCCGTGCTGGATATGCGGCATCCGCAAAGTCTTTCCCGGTGTGGTGGCACTGGACGATGTCGATTTCGAGGTCCACCCCGGAGAGGTCCACGCCCTCCTGGGTGAAAACGGTGCCGGCAAGTACCCTGATCAAGATCATGGCCGGGCTGTATCGCGCCCGGACGGCGGCACGATGGGTCAATGGCGAGTTGGTCGAGTTTCGCGGTCCTCGGCGTCCTGGACCGCGGCATAAAGGTCGTTTACCAGGAGCTTGACCTGGTGCCGGGCCTCGGGGTGGCGGAGAACGTCTTTCTCGGCCACTACCCGCACACTCCGCGCGGGCTGGTGGACTTTGCCGAAATGAGGCAGCGCACGCAGGCCTGCTTGCCGAGCTTGGTACGGCGATCGACGTCGACCTCCCAGTCGGGGAACTGCGGGTGGCCGAGCAGCCTTTGTGGAAATCGCCCGGGCACTGTCACGGCGAACGTCTCATCGTGATGGATGAGCCGACCTCGGCAGCCAGCCCCGGCGATCGATCGGCTCTTCGGCGTGGTCCAGGAGGATGCAGGCACGTGGTGTCGCGATCGTCTATGTCTCACACAAACTGGATGAAATATCGCATTGCCGATCGAGTTACCGTATTTCGCGACGGTCGCCGCGTCGTCACAGAGCTGGTCTCGCGGACGACGCCGCGGCAACTGGTCGCCTGGATGGTCGGCCGTGACCTGCAGGACCTGTACCCCAAACGCCCACGACACCTGGCCCCGTCCTGCTCGAAGCGCGGGAGTCTCCGGATCGGACTGGAGGAGGTCACCCTCGACGTGCGCGCAGGGGAGGTCGTCGGGGTCTTCGGCCTGATGAGGCGGGCATCAACACGCTCGGCCGGGTGCTTTTCGGTGCGGCTGCTCGCGATGCGGGCGAGGTGCGTATGGCTGGAGCAGATCGTCAAACCCAATGCGCCGCGTGACGCGATTGCCCAGGGCATGGGGCTGCTCACGGAGAGCCGCAAGGACGATGGGCTCGTACTGCCGCTGTCGGTCCGGACAAACATGACGCTCGCCGCACTACGCCGCTTTCCGACTTTACCTGGATTCACTCCAGAGAAGAAACCAGTGCCGCTGCCAGTACGTCCAGCGCCTTTCCGTCCGCACGCCCGTCACTCGTCCAGCAGGTCGGTACCTCGGCGGAGGCAACCAGCAGAAGGTGCTCATGGCACGCTGGCTCCTGCGGCAGAAGGAACTCAAGCTGCTGATCCTGGCTAGACCTACCCGGGCATTGACGTCGGTTCAAAGGCGGAGATCTACCGCCTGATCGACGAAATGGCTCACCAGGGCATCGGCATCATTTTCATCTCGACGACCGAAATCCTGGGCATAGCCGGACCGCATTCTGGTCATGAGGGAGGGGCCGCATCAACCGCCGAACTGCCACGTGCCGGCGCCAGCCGGGAACTGCTGGTCGCAGCCGCCGCCGGTGGTGAAAGCGGCGAGGAGGCAGCCTGATGGGTGCGGTACCTGGCGCCGCGCCATCCATCCCACGCAGCACGGGGGCTGGCGGCCCTTCCTGCTGCCGGTGGCTCGCCACGAGGAGGTAGGGCTGCTGCTCCTGTTTCTCCTCGTTGCGGCCTTTTCGTCATCGCTACGCCATCGGCCCGATCGCTTCCACCTTTCTGGACCTGCTGCGGGACGTCTCGCCCAACCTCATTGCGGCGGTAGGCCTCACCCTCCTGCTCCCTTTCCGGAGAACTGGACCTGAGCATTGGTTCGATGCTGGCGTTCGGTGTCGCGACCGTGACGATTTTCAGCGCCACGGGCAGCATGTGGCTCGGCATTCTCGGCGGGTTGCTGACCGGGCCGCTGGTTGGCGCGATCAATGGCTACCTGGTCTGCGTCCAGGGCATGATCGTTGATGACGACGCTTGGCACGATGTTCACCCTGCAGGGCCTCGTCTACGTCTGGACCAAGCCGGGCGCGCCGGTCGTGGACGAGCAGTTCGGCCTTCACGAACTTCTGGCAATCGGACTTCCTGTTCGTGCCATTGCCCGGGATTCTCGCCCATGGTCATCATCGCCCTCGCCTGGCTGATGGTGACGCGTACCGAGTTCGGACGGAACATCTACGCCATCGGCGGAAACGCAACCGCCGCCCGCGTATCCGGTATTCACGTGGGCCGCAACCCTTTGTGCTCTTTGTACTCTCCGGCACGACGGCAGCGATCGCCGGGCTGCTTGTAGCGTCCCAGACCGGAACGGGGTACTTCGACGCCGGGGTCAGGGTTCGAGTTGATCGTGATCGCCTCGGCGGTGCTGGGCGGGGTGGAGTCTCTCGGGTGGACAGGGGGAATCTGGTGGGTTCGTGCTCGGCGTCCTCATCCTGGGCATGACCGCCAAGGGGCTGCGCCTGCTCGGCGTGCACACCACCAGCAACTGGTCATCACCGGGCTGGTGATGCTGATCGCCGTCTACCTGCACGGGGCCCGCCAGCGTCTCCTCGCTGAGAGCCGGACCTGGGAGGGAGAGGATCCTGATGTCAACGAATTGCTGGATCGAAGGTGTCACGCTCGAGCGTGGCGTTCCAGCCTGGCGCTGGAAAACGACCGCTTGCGGGTCGTGGTCACACCGGGCAAGGGCGCCGACATTACCTCACTCGTCGTGAAGCCGGAGATTGAACTGCTCTGGCAGAGCCCGTGGGGACATCAACCGATCGGCGGCGTCTCCGTCGCCGAAACCCTCGCAGGTCAGCCTGGCTTGATGCCTACCAGGGGGATGGCAGGAAATCTTTCCCAGCGGTGGCGGCCCCTGCCACTACAGGGGCGTCGAACTCAACTTTCACGGCGAGGCCTCGACCTCGGTCTGGGACGTGCTCGGCCGGGACGCGGACGACCATGTGGAGCTAACGCTGGCGGTTCGGTTGCGTCGTAGCCCATTCCGCATCGAGCGGATCATGCGGCTCGACGCCGGAAGTGAGGTGCTTCGCCTGCGGGAACGCGTCACTAACGAGGGTGGCGAGGCGATCGAGTTCATGTGGGGGCATCATCCTGCATTCGGCGCCCCCTTCCTTTCCGACCGCTGCCAGATCGACACCAATGCCCGTACCGTCCGTGCCGACCCTGGCTTCGGCGGTCCCGCCTGGCGCCCGCTCGTGCCGGGCTCCTGAACGAATGGCCGCGTGTCGTCCGTGATGGCCAGGCGACCGACCTCTCCCTGGTTCCCGGCGAATCAGGTCAGCCACGGCACACGATGGCGTACCTGGGCGACTTTGCCGGCGAATATGGCTGGTATGCCCTCCGCAACGGGGAACTCGGCGTCGGCGTTGGGTTGTCCTGGCCAGTTGAGGTTTTTCCCTTCGCCTGGTTCTGGCAGGAAATGCACGGCTCCTCGGGGTACCCCTGGTACCAAGGGGTGTACACCATGGCCATCGAGCCCTTCACCAGTTGGCCCGGTGGCGGGCTGGTTGCGGTGATCGAACAGTCCGGAACCCAACGCTCGCTCGCGCCGGGCGAGTCGCTTGAGACCGAACTGCTGGCAACGGTGTTTCACGGCCGCGGCGCAGTCACCGGCCTCAGCCCTGAGGGCCTGGTAAGCCAGGACGAAAGCGGGAGCGACGGCGCATGAACGAGGAGCAACTGCGAAATCTCCCGCGGTTAATGGATATTCGCGATTTCGCCCCGTTTGTCGAAGGTCTCGATCATCCCGAAGGGGTCGCGTGCGGTCCAGGCGGCGAGGTGTTCGCCGGTGGCGAGGCGGGCCAGATCTACCGGATCTCCCCCGATGGGACGGTGGAGCAAATTGCGTCCACCGGTGGCTTCATCCTCGGCCTCTGCCTGGACGCCGCAAGCGCTATCTACGCCTGCGACATGGCCAACCACCAGGTCGCGCGCATTGCACCGGACGGTACGATCTCGACCTGGAGCGCCGGTGCGCCGGGACGTCCGATGCGCGTGCCCAACTACCCGGTATTCGACGCTGATGGAAATCTCTACGTCTCCGACTCGGGAAGTTCCGGGAAGCGCGATGGCTGCGTCTTCCTCGTCCGTCCCGATGGCACCACGGAGGTCCTGGCGGCAGACCTTGGCGCCTTTCCAAACGGGCTCGCCCTGGATGCCGCAGGTGAGACGCTCTGTGTCGTCCTCTCGGATCTCCCTGGCGTGGTCGCGGTCGATCTTCGCCCTGGACATGACCTCGCCATACGGACGTTGGTCGAACTCCCGCGTCACGTGCCGGACGGGCTCGCCTTCGATGTCGACGGCAACCTCTACATCTCCTGTTACACCCCGGACGTCATCTACCGCCTGGCTCCCGACGGCGAACTGGCGATCGTGGCCGACGACTGGGCGAGTGTCACCTTCGCGACCCCGACCAATATCGCCTTTTGTGGACCAGAGCGACGCACGTTGGTCGTCGCAAGCCTGTCGCGTTGGCACCTGACCAGGGGCGAGATGCCAATTGCCGGACAGCTCCTCAACTATCCGTCGTTCGCCGCCGGTGAGCGGTAGCACGAATGGAGACCTCCATGTCTGACCGCAACCAACGATTTGCCAACAAATCGATCGTGATCACTGGAGCCGGTAAGGGCTTGGGGCGCGCGGCCGCGCTGGCGTTCGCACGTGAAGGCGGCGCCATCACGATCGGTGATGTCGACCTGGAGCAGGCCAACGCGGTGGTCGATGAGATCAGCGCCGCTGCCGGTCGCGCGCAAACGGTTTCCTGTGACGTGCGCTCCCCGGAACAAGTCCAGGGGTTGATCGCGGCTGCTGCGGACGCCTTTGGCGGCGTGGACGTGCTTTACAACAATGCCGGTGTAGTGCGTTATGGCACCGTTGAGGACCTGACGATCGAGGACTGGGACCTGCAGATCGACATCAACCTCAAGGGCACATTCCTGACCTGCAAGTACGCGATCCCGGAGATGCGGAAACGAGGCGGTGGGGCGATCGTCAACACCGCCTCGGTGCAGGCATTTGCCTCCCAGAAGACGGTCGCGGCCTACGCAGCGTCGAAGGGAGGAGTCGTTAGCTTCACGACCACCGTGGCGCTTGATTACGCGCACGAGAAGATCCGCTGCAACTGCATCGCCCCCGGTTCGATCCGCACCCCGATGCTGGAGGATGCCGCCAATATCTTTGGGGCAAACGACCCGGAGGGTGAAATCGCGGGCTGGGGCCGGCTTCATCCACTCGGACGAGTCGGTCGTCCGGAAGAAGTCGCCAACCTGGTGCTCTTCCTGGCGAGCGACGAAGCGAGCTTCTGCACTGGCGGCTGCTACCGGGTGGACGGCGGCTTGCTTTCACCACTTTTCAACTAACGGAATCTTGAGGAGATCCTTCGCGCATGGCCGGACCGCTCACGGGACTCGTCGTCGCCGATTTCACGCAACTCGCCCAGGGCCCTTTCGCCACCCAGATGTTGGGTGATCTCGGGGCCGAGATCATCAAGATTGAACCGCTCAAGGGTGACTGGATGCGCCACTGGAGCATGGCCAACCTCTACATCGGCGGCGAGGGCGGATCGTTCCTCAGTTTCAACCGCAACAAGCGCAGCGTCGCGCTCGACCTGAAGAATCCAGCGGGTCTGGAGGCCGCACTGCGCATCGTCGATCGCTCAGATGTCGTCATCGAAAACTTCCGGCCAGGAGTGATGGAGCGTCTCGGTCTCGGCTATGACACCCTGGCGGCGCGGAATCCGAGGCTGATCTATTGCGCCAGTAGCGGCTGGGGACAGACAGGCCCGTACGTAAAGCGGCCGGGCCAGGACCTGCTGGTGCAGGCGGTGGCCGGTGTCGGCTGGCTGAACGGCGACGCGGACGATCCCCCGGTTGGCATCGCGGTCGGCGCCGCCGACTTCACGGCCGGGTTCCACATCGTCTATGGCGTTCTGGCCGCGTTGTACAGCCGGGAACATACCGGCAAGGGACAGCGGGTTGACGTTAATCTGCTCAACTCCATCATGAACCTGCACATCCAGGAACTCAGCCTCTACCTGAATGGCGCCGGGCTGCCTGAACGGAGCCGGAGCGGCATCCCGGGCGCCTACCTGGGGGCGCCGTACGGCTTCTACGCCACCAGGGACGGCTACATCGCGATCGCGATGAACTCTGTCAGCAAGCTCGCCCAACTGACCGGGGTTCCCGGCTACGAGGATCGCCACGAATCGCAGATCATGGAGGGACGAGACCAGGTTCGCGCCGATTTCGCCCGCGCCTTCGTTAACCGCACCACGGACGAATGGCTCGAGCTGCTGCTGGCGGAAGACATCTGGTGCGCACCGGTGAACGACTTTGCCGGCGTAGAAGCCGACCCACAGGTTGCGGAAAACGAAATGATCGTGGAGTGGGAGCACCCCACGGCAGGGCGAGTGAGGGGTGTTGGCATTCCGGTCAAGTACTCCGAAACACCAGGCACAATTGAACGACCGGCGCCGCTGCTTGGTGAGCACTCGACCGAATTGCTGCGCGAGTTCGCCGGCTACAGCGACGAGGAAATCGCCGACCTGGAGGCGCAGGGCGCGATCCGGAGATGACGCGCCTCGCCTCCCCGCCCTCAAACCAACCCGTCTTCGAATCCCTCGCCGCCTTGGCAAGCCGGGTCCAGTCAGGTGACCGCCTTGGAATCGGCGGCTTCCATTTCTCGCGAGCGCCGATTGCGCTGGCCCGCGCGGTGATCGAGGCCGGGGTGCGCGATCTCGACTTCATTTCCTGGGGCGGCGGGCTCATCCTCGAATGGCTGCTGGCGGCGGACGCGGTGCGTTCGATGACGCTCTGCTTCGACAACCTGGACGTGTTCGGCCTGGCCCCACAGTTTCGGGCCGCAGTCGAATCGGGCCGCGTGCCGCTCTCCGAGTGGACGGCGCTCGGGATGATCCAGGGCTTTCAAGCGGCGCGCGACGGGCTGGAATCCATGCCCTTTCCCCCGCCTCACGGTTCTGACATCGTCCAACGCTCCGGCTTCGCCCGGCTCCACCCTGATCCGTGGTCCGGCCGCGAGGTCGCGACGGTCCCTGCCCTCCCGCTCGACATCTTGCTCCTGCACGCCCAGCGCGCCGACGGAGCTGGCAACGTGGAAATCCAGGGCGCCCGGGGGCTGGATCTCAGCAGCATCTTCGCCAGCCGGCAGGTGTTGGTGACCGTCGAAGAGATCGTGCCCACAGGTACGTTGCAGGACGCCTCTTCCCTCCGGTCATATGTCGTACCGCGCTCGTTCGTGACCGCGATCAGCCAGGTTCCCTACGGAGCCTGGCCAACCTCGTGCCTGCCGTTCTATCCGTCCGACTACGCCGCGCTGCATCGCATCGTTGACGGGGAGCCGGTGCCAGAGGTTCCAGACGACATCCGCGGAATCTGGCTCGCGGCTGCCGCAACCATCAGCCCTGAGCAGGTGACGAGCCGGGACCTCGTGAATCTGGCGGGTCTGGAGCCCGAGGCCGGCCCGGCAACCCCAGCCGAGGTCATGATCAACTGGATCGCATCAACGATTGACAATGACAGCGTGTGTTCGGTCGGCTCCGTCTCGCCCCTCGCCACCGTCGCCTACCTGCTCGCCAAGCGCACCCACGCGCCCGCGCTTGTGCTCATGACTGCAAATGGCGGTCTCATCGACGTGGCCAATCGGCCCATGATGATGATCCTGGCGGAATCACTCGACTTCCAGACGGCGGTTCTGCACTGCGGTGGCGACGACAGTTACCGTTGGTATTACCAACGGGGCCGGGTTACCCACGAGGTGGTCAGCGCCTCGCAGATCGACCGCTGGGGAGGCACGAACAACATCGAAGTCACGTCACCGAGCGGCCGGCGAATCCGCTTGCCCGGCCAGGGCGGGATGGCCGACGTTGCTAACCTCCACCGCCACTTCATGCTGTACCTGCCGCGGCACTCGCCGCTCTCCCTGGTCGAACATGTCGACTACGTCAGCGCTGCCCGTGGCTTGCTTCGGGATGACGAACGTCGCGATTCCGGGTATCAGCCGGGTGATGTCTACCTGATCACCAACCTGGCCGTGTTCCGCCTGGACCCTGATCATGGTGAGTTCGTCCTCCAATCGCTGCACTCTGGGGTAACCCTCGACCACGTGCGCGAGCAAACGGGCTTCTCACCGCGCGTCTCGCCCAATCTCTCCGAAACGGCGCTGCCGTCGCCGGAGACCTTGCGGCTGATTCGGGAAGAAATCGACCCACTCGGGATGCGCGAACTGGAGTTCGTGGCGGGCAAGGAGCGTGGCCCGTTGCTGGCTCGCATCATCGCCGCCGAAGAACGGGTGATCAGCGGACTCCAAAGGCGTCCAGAAACGACCGCACGCGGGCCGGACACGTTCTCTGACCGGCAACAAAGCAACAACAGGGAGCACGGATGAGCGAGGTTACATTGCGCGGCGTCAGCTGGGATCACCCGCGCGGCCATGACTGCATGGTCGCTACGGCGGAAGCCTATCGCACCATCTCCCCCGAGGTGTCGGTGCAGTGGCAGACCCGGAGCCTGCAGGACTTCGCGGACTTTCCGGTGCAGAAGCTTGCTGAAACGTACGACCTGCTGATCATCGACCATCCATTCGTCGGTTTCGCGGCCACGAACGGCTGCCTGATGCCGCTCGACGATCTGGTCTCACCTGAGTTACTGGCGATCCAGGCGGAAAACAGTGTCGGTCCCAGTCACCGGAGTTACTTCTACGGTGGCCACCAGTGGGCGCTCGCCAACGACGCTGCTGGTCACGTATCCGCCTACCGACCAGATCTGCTGGATTCCTTCGGCGGCGCGCCCCGGACCTGGGACGATGTCCTGCGTGCCGCAACTGATGCCTCGGAGCAGCATGGTCCACTTCTCGGCCTTCCGCTGATCCCGGTCGATGCCATTATGTGCTTCTGTACCATCTGCGCAGCCTTTGGCGAACCGCCGTATGCCAGCCCTGATCGGGTTGTCGACCGAGTTGCCGGGCGCCATGCGCTGGACCTGCTTGCGGCGCTGGTCCGGGTTGCGCATCCGGAATCCCTGAAGCGAAACCCACCGCGCATGCTGGACCTGATGGCCGAATCGAGTGAGGTTGCCTTTGTGCCGGCACTATTCGGCTATTCCAACTACGGCCGCCCCGGTTTCCGGAGCAACCTGATCCGATTCGGGCCGGTGCCTCTTGGCTCAGCAGACCACGCGCAAGGCGGAATCCTCGGTGGGGCCGGAATCGCGGTGTCTCGTCATTCCCGGCACCCGCAAGCTGCTGCCACGTACGCCGCCTTCGTTGTCGAGGCTGACGTGCAGTGCGGCGTCTACTTCACGAGCGGCGGGCAGCCGGGCCACCGCGCCGCCTGGACCGACCAGGCGGTAAACGCGGCATCCAGCAATTTCTTCCTGGACACCCTTGACAATCTCGACCACGCCTATTTGCGTCCCCGCTACGACGGGTTCATGCACGTGCAGGAAGAGTCCGGGAAGCAGATTCACACCTGGCTGCGAGACGCCAATGGACGTGACCCTGATGCCCTACTCGACAGGCTCGACACGCTTTACCGGTCAAGCAGCCCGACGGGCAAGGAGTAAGTGACAGCCGGCAATCCAGAGGTCAGACGGCGCCCTGCGGCCGCCGACCAACGGCCTGGACCGTGCCACCCCCGTGCACGGCCGTCGAGAGCCCAACGCGGCATCAGTGTGTTTGCCCGCCGTCACGCTCAAGTGTCGGGCGCGGCCGAAGAAGCATCCCTATCTCGTAGGTGATGCGAGCTGGCCAGCAGCCAGTGTTCCAATCTCCGGTGAATGCAGAAAGCGGTCAATACGCTCGATGGCTTCCTCAATCTGCGCCAGGCCGGTGGCGTACGCGCAGCGCACATGCCCTGCTCCACCGGGACCAAAGGCGTCGCCTGGGACGAGGGCCACGCGGCCGTCGTGCAGGAGGCGATTCGCGAAGTCAAACGAGGAGAGCCCGGTCGACTCAATCGACGGGAAGGCGTAGAACGCGCCGGCTGGCAGGTGGCACCGGAGACCAAGGCGATTAAGCCCATTGACAATGGCGTGACGCCGCATCGCGTAGTCATCGACCGTCGCCTGCACGTCGCGGTCCGGCACGCGTAGCGCTTCTACGGCCGCCTCTTGCGCTTGCCGCGAGGCACAGAGCGCCGTGTACTGATGGATGCGAGTCATCGCGGCAACAAGTTCCGCGGGCCCGGCCGCGTAGCCCACACGCCACCCCGTCATGCCGTACGTCTTGGAGAAGCCATTCAGCAACAACGTCCGGTCCAGCATCCCTGGAAGGGTCGCGAACGAGATGTGCGGCGCGTCGTACGAGAGCCGGTCGTAGATCTCATCGCTGACGACCACGAGGTCATGACGGCGGACGACATCGGCTATCGCTTCCAGGGCCGCGCGGTCGGGCACCGCGCCGGTCGGGTTCCCTGGGTAATTCAGCATCAGCACGCGGGTGCGCGGCGTGATGCGCCGCTCGATCTCATCGGCTCGGGGCGTAAACCCGTCCTCAGCGAACGTCGGGATCCAGACCGGTGCGCCACCCGCCATCGAGACGCAGGGCGGGTAGGCCACATACGCCGGATCCGGAATCAGCACCTCGCTCCCGGGATCCAGCAGGGCTCGCAGGGCGAGGTCGAGCCCCTGGCTGACCCCGATCGTGATGAGAATCTCCTGCTCAGGGTCGTATTGCAGACCGTAGCGGCTTCCCAGCGCGCCAGAGACTGCCTTTCGCAACTCGAGCAGGCCGCTGTTGGACGTGTAGGTCGTGCGCCCTCGCTCCAGGCCGTAGATCGCTGCCTCGCGCACGCGCCACGCCGTACCGAAGTCGGGCTCGCCGACGCCAAGCGAGATGACGTCCTCCATGCGTGAAACGACGTCGAAGAACTGCCGAATTCCAGAGGGCGGCACTGCCTCGACGGCCCGGGAAAGTCGCAACGTGCTCATGGTGTCACCGGCAACCGATCATCAGACGGCCGATCTTCAACCAGCACGTCGCCGTCTTCCTTGTACGCCTTCAACAGGAAATGTGTGTTCGTCGCCGTCACGTGGTCGATGGGTGCAAGCTTTTCAGAAACGAACTGGGAAATCTCCCGCATCGTCGGCGCTTCCACCACGATGCGCAGATCGTGACCGCCGGAAACAAGGTGCACGGAGCGCACCTCAGGGTGACGGTAAATCCGCGCGGCAACCTGGTCGAAACCAACTTCGCGCTGTGGTGAGACGCTGACATCAATGAAGGCCACTACGCGCTCGGCCCCGAGGCGGTCCCAATCCACGACGGTCTTATAGCCGCGGATGACCTTCTGCTGCTCCAGGTTGCCAATCAACTCGCGCACCTGGTCTGGCGAGAGTCCAGCAAGAGCGGCCAGTCGCTCCGGGTCACGCCGTGCGTCTGCCACGAGCGCCGCGAGGACGCGACGTACGATGGGGTCTCGGCCGTTAATCGGCTCGAAACCCGCGCTGTCACCTGATGTCAGTTCTGCCACGCGCTCCACCTCGTCTGGCCCGGGACGCCCCATCCCGCGCGAACTGGCCAGTGTACGCCTATCAGGCGAGTTCGCGGCGGCTACCAGTAGGACATCGCGCCCAGGAAAAGCTGCCGCAGGTCATCCTCGCTGGCCGGACGCGGCGAGAGCTTGGTCACCCGGTGTTGCGGAACCGTGCCCGCTACAAGCACGTCGACATCGTCTGGTCCAAACCCGACAGCCGCCAGGCCGTTCGGCATCCCGACCTTCTGCATGATGTCGATGATGGCCCCTGCCAGGATTTCACCAGCGTCCTCGTCGGCCGCGTCACGAGTTTCGGCTCCCAGCAACCGGGCCGCCTCGAGGTGTCGTGCCGGATTGGCCTGCGCTGTCCAGCGGAACACGGAAGGTGCGTTGAGAATTACGGACATACCGTGGGGCACGATCGCGTGATCCTGCGGATACCCCTGTGGACGGTACTCCCGCACCAGGCCGGACACCGGGTAGCTCATGCCGTGCGGCAAATGCACCCCGGCGTTCCCGAACCCGATCCCGGCGTAGGCTGCCGCCAGCAACATTTCGCCCCGCGCCTCGTCGTCGTCCGGGTCCTGCACCACCTGCACGATGTTTCGGGCCATGGCGTCCATCGCCTTGCTGGCCCAGATGTCAGAGATGGGGTTGGCTCCCTGGTAGGCCGGTCGCAGGCCGGGGTGTGTCGCGGCAGGCCGCGAGTCGTACGGCAAAGCCGTGAAGGACTCCACCGCGTGGGAGAGCACGTCGAGCGCAGAGCAGGCCGCGACCATCGGCGGCATGGAGCGGGTGTTGTCCGGATCGATGATCCCCATCACCGGCCGCAACGCACGGTGCGCGATGCCGGTCTTGGCGTGCATCGACTCCAGATCGAAGATGGCCACACCCGTCGTCTCAGAGCCCGTGCCGGCCGTGGTCGGGATAGCGATAAGCGGCTTGAGCGGACCGGGAACCGGTTTCGCCTCGCCGATCGGCGCATTCACGTAGGTCAGGAGCGGTGCAGGATAGGTCGCATACAGGTTCGCTGCCTTGGCGGTGTCCATGACGCTGCCGCCGCCGACCGCCACGTAGCCATCGAACCTGCCCTCGGTGGCGAAGGCTGCGGCGGCCATGAACGTGGTGTCCGTTGGTTCGACGCGGACACGGTCGTAGAGGACCGCGTCGATCCCCTCCGCTTTCAGCGATTCCATGACGGTCGCCACGGTCTCACCGCCGGCCAACCGGGGATCAGTCACCACCATGACACGCCGCCCGCCGAAACGAGCCATGTCCGCCCCGACCTCGCGCGTGGCGCCAGGACCGAACTTGATCGACGAGGTATCCATGGTGAAGCGGGTTTCACGGTCCATCTCAGCCATCGGCGCCTGAAATCCTCCATCGGCAAACTGTGAGCGTCGCCAGCACGACTCCGCTCAGGATACGGCAGGAGACGGGCGGCGGGCGCGGAGACGCCCCGGGTTACGCTGCCGCGGGGAGTGCAGTCCTGACGCTGATCGGTCAATTGGCCGGGGTCCCGCAACTCCTCCAACCACGAACTCCTGCAAAGATACCGACTGGTAGGTATCTTTGCTACGATATTCTCAACGTGAGTTGCGTCCTGGGGAGGCCCACCAGGATGCTGTCACCCTTCGCAAGGAATCTCCACCCGTGAGCTCTGCCCACACCCGTAAGAAGCGGCCCGATATCGTGCGCCGGGACTTGCTGCAAAACGCCATCACGCTCGCGGCCAGGCAGGGCCTGACCGCACTTTCCCTGCAGCAGGTGGCAGAGGCAGCCGGGGTGACCAAGGGAGGGCTCCTGCACCACTTTCCGAACAAGCAGGCGCTGATCGACGCTGTGTTCGACGTGTTGGTGACCCAGTTCAACCAGGGACTCCAGGAGGCGATGGCTCCAGATCCCGAGCCATACGGCCGCTTTACCCGCGCGTACCTTGATCTCTGTCTCGTCGACGTCAGCGATCTCGATGAATGGTCGGCTCTCTGGCGGTCAGTGATGATGGATCCGCACCTCAGCATTCGCTGGGGAGCCTGGCTGACGGACCAACTGAAACGATATGGCGAGGAAGAAACCGGTCCCACCCTCGAGGCCGTGCGCTTTGCCGCCGATGGCATCTGGATGGGACGTTTCGCGAGGATCACGCCCGCCAACCAGAACGAGCTTCGCACATACCTGCGCGGCCTCTCCTATCCCCCTGGCCGGGCCACTGCCTGATGGAGACGGCTGTCACCCTTGCCGGCTCCCCGGAACCGGCCCCAACACCCGATCCTGTGGCCAATTGGCAATTGCGCTTCTGGTCCGTGTTCTCCGGGCAAGCGCTGTCACTGGTCGGTTCCTCCCTGACCCAGTTCGTGCTGTTCTGGTGGATTACCGACACCACGAACAGCATCTCCGCCCTGGCCACCGCCGGGATCGTCGGGCTGCTACCGCAGGCGCTGCTGGGTCCGCTCGGGGGCACCTTTGCCGACCGGCACAGTCGTCGCGCCATCATGGCCGCAGCGGATCTGATCAGCGCCGCCTGCATGGTGGTCCTGATCGCGCTGTTCATGACTGGCAACGTCCAACTCTGGCACATCTACGCCATGATGTTCATCCGCAGCGCCATGCAGGCGTTCCAGCAACCGGCGGCAGCAGCCAGCACCGCGATGCTCGTACCGGAGTCATTCCTGACGCGCGCTGCGGGTCTGAACCAGACGCTGGCTGGCGTCATCACCGTGGCAGCAGCGCCTCTGGGCGCGCTGGCCATCAGCGTGATGCCGATCGGCCTGGCGCTTGGTATTGACGTGATGACTGCGGTCCTGGGGGTCGTTCCCCTCCTCTTCTTCACTATCCCGCAGGCACGCGTACCAGTTGCAGGGCGGCCGAGCCTGTGGGGAGAGTTCCGGGAGGGAGTTGCCACCGTCTGGCAGGATGTGGGGCTGCGCCAGATTTACGGTTTGCTGGCAGCCGTCGTCCTGGTGATCATGCCGTCATTCATGCTTTCGCCCCTTCTGGTCAAGGAATACTTCGGCGGTGGCGCCCCGCAAGTCGCCATCCTGGAGAGCCTCGGGGGAGGAGGCATGGTGGCCGGCGGCATTCTCGTCGCCATCCTGTCGCCCCGGCGCAGGGCTTTGTGGCTGCTCTGGGGTTTTGCCCTCACGTGCCTGGCCGTTGCACTCACCGCGCTGTCACCGCCCACCATGTTCTGGCTCGCCACCGTGTGGTGGTTGGTGAGCGGAATTACGTTTACCGCCGGCAGTGCCCCATTCACGGCGTTACTGCAGTCGCGCGTACCGAATCACCTGCAGGGCCGGGTGCTCTCGCTGCTTTCAACCATCATGGGACTGGCGGCCCCGATCGGCCTGGTGATTGCGACGCCGCTCGGTGAACTCATCGGTGTCCGCTGGCTCTTTGTGCTGGTAGGACTCCTGGGCACGGCGGTGACGCTTCTCGGTTTCCTCTCACCACACGTGCGGAGTCTCGATGATGCATCGCCCTGAAGTGCGAGCAACGACGGGTCGCCGGCGGGCCTGCCAACCCCCTTACCCGGCACCGGCAGAGCAGCCGCGGCCCGGCGTTCATCGCAGACGGCCGCGGACGCAAACCGCCCTGGCTTCTTAAGGAGCCAGGGCGGTCCTGTACGATCGAACTGCGGCTCGGCAGCGGTTCGAGCTACGCGTTCGTTCAGCGCATCCCGGCCGCAGTTGCGATTCCCACGGTTAGTTCCCGTCAGTACCAGTCGCGGAGTCAGTTGCGGTCGTACCGTCCGTTGAACCTTCGGTCGATCCGTCAGCCGTGGCGCCATCCTTGCGCGGGCGGTCACGCGTCTTCTCGCCCTTGCCATCTTCAGTAGCAGCGCTGGTGTTCCCACCGGCTGGAGTGCCAGAAGTTCCCTGGCCACCCGTGTTGACATCGGCGGGGGCGGTGGATGTCGTGGTCTCCGGCTCCGGTGCGGGCAGCAACTCTACCGGGATATCCATGCCCACGAGGACGTCGATGCCGTAGGTGGTCACGTCGTCCAGGATGCCGAGGCGATCGAGCAGTTCGGCGTTTTCCGGCAGTGGCGCGGCTTCGCCCTCCGCGGGTGCGCTCCCTGTCCCGGATGAGCCGTCGGCGGTGGCAACGTCGCCGGCGCTCCCGGCACTCGCGTTGCCGCCGTTGCCGTTCTTATCCCGGCTGGCGGTCCCGCTGGACATGTTGCCAGAGCCTGCGCCGGCACTCGAGGAACCGTCTTCTCCCTTGCGCGCCTGCTCTAGCGCGACCGAGGGGGATTGCTGGGCCAGCGCCGCATCCAGGGGGAGCGACGCGCCGAACAGCGTGAGGGCTCCTGTCAAAGCGGCAGCTCTCGCCAGCGCTCTCTTACTCAACATGGTCTTTGACGTCCTTCCTCAATCCTGCCAGGGCGTGCGGACAACCATCCCTCAACGGCCCGCCCCGGCAATCGTGTGAACGTACCCTCAGGCCGTCCGATGCGTCAACGTTCCACACGTGCAACCCGTTTCACGGTGACACGTGGTCAGCGAGATGGCATGGAACCTGCGCGTGTGCCGTGTCGCAGTTATGCGGCAAGCAGCGCCTCAGTGCGTCTCGGGAGGAGAACATCAATGCATCGACGAGGTCTACTCACATTCGCGGGAGCCGGAGCCCTGGTGCTGACGAGTGCCATTGGCGGGCTCACCGTCAATGCCCAGGATGCGACACCCGCGACCGGCGGCATGCAGGCCCACCCGGTCCATATTCACTCTGGAAACTGCGATGAACTGGGCGAGGTTGTCGCCCCGTTGACGGATCTCACCGCGCCGGAAGGTGACCGGGTTGGACAGCGCAACCGCGCTGCGCAGGGTGCAACGTCCTTCACCAATGTGCCCCTGACCCTCGATGCGATCCTGGCGGGCGACCACGCGATCAACGCCCACCTCTCAGCGGACCAGATCGACGTCTACATCGCCTGCGGTGAGATCGGAGGCGTGGTCGCGCCGGACGGCTCCCTGACCATCGGCCTGGGCGAACAGAGTAATTCTGGCTACACCGGCATTGCCTACCTGGCGCCCGGTGCGGACGGCGCATCCACGGACGTGACCGTGTTCCTGGCTGAGACCGGTGGCCGCAACCGCGATGGCGCCAACGCGGACACGACGTCGACTGACAACGAAACCGCGACGGCGGATCAGACCGCGACCGGCGGCGACTCCATGGCGACCCCGGACACCATGACCGGCATGGACATGGGCGGCGAGTCCACGCCTAACCCGTAAGCCATTACCGCGGCGACTGCCGTATGACACAATGGAACACGTCTGGCATCCCGCTGCCAGACGTGTTCCTGTATTTGCGCCCAGGAGGTTCCCGTGACCGTCCGCCGACCGACTCTTCTCGCTGGTGGTGCGCTGGCCGCTTGCGCTCTCGTCGCCGCCACATTCTCCGGTTTCGCCCAGGACGCCACGCCAGTCGCTGGCACCCCGGTCGCGGCGACACCCGTTGCTGTCGCGCAGGCGGCAACACCCACAGCCGCTTCCCTTACGCCGCGCCCAGCCCATATTCACAGCGGTGATTGCACCAACCTTGGGGAAGTCGTTGCCCCGCTGACTGATCTCGTGCCGGCCGTAAGTGACCCCGTGGGTCAGGCGGATCTGGCCACGACCGCGGAAAGTTCTTACACGAACGTGCCGCTGCCTTTGGCCGACATCCTGGCCGCCCCGCACGCGGTCAACGTCCACCTGTCTGCCGATCAGATCGGCACGTACATCGCGTGTGGCGAAATCGGTGGCGCGGTCGATCCGAGCGGCGCCGTGATCATCGGCCTACGTGAACTCAACAATTCCGGCTTCACGGGCATTGCCTTCCTGCAGCCGGGCGTCGACGGCCTGTCGACAGACGTCTCCGTCTTTATCGCCCCTGTCTTCGGGGCAGCGGGCTAGCGGGACACCGGCCGTGCCAGCCGGGCAGCGCTGGCACGGCTTGCTACCATTCACCGTTGCGAACAGCGCGTTCGCACGTCCTCTCCGAGTAACAGGAGCCAGAGTCTCGTGACTGCAACGTACACCGGCACCGACGCCATCAGCGAAGCTCGCGCTGCCGGGGTGGGCCCGCTGGAGTACATGCAGCGGCGTGGCTTCGTGCAGGATGTCTCGGACGCCGAGGGCCTGCGTGAGGCATTCGCGGCGGGACCAGTGACGCTCTACCAGGGGTTCGATCCGACCGGGCC
The DNA here is from genome assembly GCA_046328375.1 of Thermomicrobiales bacterium. Taxonomy (GTDB): domain Bacteria; phylum Chloroflexota; class Chloroflexia; order Thermomicrobiales; family UBA6265; genus JACCXM01. The sequence continues at coordinate 12,474 of JAXLWT010000007.1, read as the reverse complement.
CTCCCTGCACGTTGGGCACATGCTCGGCATCATGATGCTGGCGACCCTGCAACGATTCGGGCACCGCCCGATCGCCCTCGGCGGCGGCGGCACGGCGTTGGTTGGCGACCCTTCTGGAAAGACCTCAGCGCGTGCGCTGGTCTCCGAAGAGGACATCCGGAGCAACCTGGAGAAGATCCTGGTCCAGTTCGATCGGCACCTTGACTTCGAGGGTGGCCGCTTTGGAGATAACCCGCCAGCGATCCTCATCAACAATGCGGACTGGCTGCTCGAATTACGCTACATCCCGTTCCTGCGCGACATCGGCCGCCACTTTTCCGTGAATGAGATGCTGACAGCGGAGACGTACCGCACCCGGCTGGAAACCACGGGGCTGAACTTCGTGGAGTTCAACTACCGGCTGGTCCAGGCGTACGACTTTCTCCACCTCTTCCGTACCCAGGGCTGTACGTTGCAACTCGGCGGCTCTGACCAGTGGGGCAACATCGTCGCCGGGGTGGAATTGGTGCGCAAGGCGGACAGCGGCCAGGCGTTCGCCCTGGTCTCGCCCCTGCTGACCACAGCGTCCGGGCAAAAAATGGGCAAGACGGAAGGGAACTCTGTCTGGCTCGATGCGTCGCTCACCCCGCCGTACGACTTCTACCAGTACTGGGTGAATGTCGATGACGCGGACGTGGAGAAGCTGCTTCGCCTTTACACCTTCCTGCCGGACGCACGCATTGCGGAGTTGACGGCAGCAGGCGGCGCTGCCCTGCGCGAAGCGAAGCAGGTGCTGGCACAGGAAGTGACACGACTCTCCCACGGCGAAGATGCACTTGCGCAGGCGGAGGCCGCCTCGCGAGCGCTCTTCACCGGCGAGCCAGATGCAGACGATCCGAACATCCCGACGACAGAAATTGCCACCGCGGATGTCGAGGGGATGACCCTGGCGGACCTCTTTACGCGCGCGGGGCTGGTTGCATCGCGTGGAGAGGCGCGACGCAAAGCAGCCGAGGGAGCACTCTCGATCAACGGGGAACGCGTTTCAGACGTGGATGTCGTGTTCACGAAAGACGCCGGGAGTGTCCTGCTTCGCTTTGGCAAGAAGCGCTACCGGCGGGTCGTTTTCAGCGACTAACCGCCAATCACCGGCAGGGAGCGGCGGATCGCATCAATGTCGGGGATGACCAGGAGCAGTCCTGTTAGCAGGAGGAGATCGCCGGCAAGGAGCACCACGACCAGGGCCAGGGGACCTGCCGCTCCACCCTGCCGCAACAGGCTTCCCATGCCAAGCAGATTCGCACTGGCCGCGACGAAGATGATCCAGCAGATCGCGACCAGCACTCCGCCCAGGACCTGTGCCTGGCTGAGCGGGATCGCCAACCAGATCACGACCGCCAGGTTGAGGATGGCCAGCAGCAATCCTGGTAGCAGCAACAACGACACGAGGCTCCAAGCGCTGCCCGCTGCGCGGGCCTGCGGCGCCATGCGCGCTGGCCTCCGCTGGTGGGGCCATGCACCCTCGGTTGCCGTTTCCACGGACTGAATCGTGAACACCAGCGCGATGCACAGCGCCAGCAACAGCCAGAGACGGCTATCCGCGAGTTCGAGAATCTCGCGCAGCTCGTCCAGTGACACCCTGTTCCCCCCCGGTACGTCGCGGCGGCGCCGCGCCGGGAGCGTAGCACAGGGTGGCAGGAGACCTGGCCGGGCGCGCCACGGACAAGGCGATCTCCGATGAGCAGAGACGACGAAGCGACCTTCCAGATTCCAGCCGCGGGTCCCACAGGCGCGGCTGCGCTCCTCCTGCATGGGTACATGGGCACGCCGCGTGAACTGCGCCCGTTGGCTGAAGCTCTCGCGTCTGCAGGGGTCAGTGCGCGAGCCGATCTGCTACCCGGGTTCGGAGAAGCGGGCCGGGCGCAATTGCGACGCGTGCGTGCTGAAGACTGGCTGGACGCAGCCAAACACGCGTGGCTGGAGGCAACGCGTGATGCCGATCACCGCACGTTGGTGGGGTTTTCCATGGGTGGCGCGCTGGCACTCGCGCTGGCGGCAGACCCGGACGTTCGCCCCGACGCGCTCGTGCTTCTCGCCCCTTACTGGCGCATGGCGGACCCGCGTGCTGCGCTCCTGCCCATTGCCCACTACGTCATGCCCACGTTTCAGCCGTTCGGCAAGCTGGACTTCAGCAATCCGGAGACACGCCTGAAGTTCGCCGAAATGGCGCCGGGAGCCGACCTCGATGACCCTGAGGTGCAGCGTGGTTTCCAGGAAGGGATGACTGTCCCCACGCACTCGCTGTATCAGTTGCGCCGCCTTGGCCAGCGCGCGAGTCGGTCACGGTTAGCCCCGCAGACGTCGCGGGTCATCGTGCAGGGCCTGGAAGACCCCACGACCCTGCCGCAAGACTCGCGTGACCTGTCCCGAAAGATTGGCGCTCGCCTGATCGAGGTCCCTGCGGATCACATGCTTGTGGATGACACCGCGCCAGCCTGGGAACGCGTCCGCGACGCGGTGATCACCCGGGCCGTACCGCCGGGACGCTAACGCGCGTAGCCGGCCTGCCGCAGGATCGTGAGCTCCCGGTCACCCCGTGCCTTGAGATCACTCAGCCACTTCTCGCGGTAGGGTTCGAGGGTTTCGGCAATCACCTGCGCAACCGCCAGATTCCGGTACCACTTGCGGTCCGAGGGCACCACGTACCAGGGAGCGTACGCGGTCGCTGTCGCAGCGATCGCCCGCTGGTACGCGTCGATGTATTCGTCCCAGGACTGTCGCTCCTGCCAGTCACCCAGCGACAGCTTCCACGACTTCGTGATATCACGCTGACGCGCCAGGAGCCGGGCGGCCTGTTCCTCCTTGCTGATGTACAGGAAGAACTTGAGCACGATGGTACGGGACTGAGTCAACAGCAACTCGAAGTCGTTGATGTGCGGGTAGCGGCTCTCGACGACCTCTTCTGAGGCGATCCCCTTCACCTTCTCGACAAGCACGGCCTCGTAGTAGGAGCGGTTGAAGACGGCGATGATGGAAGTGGCAGGGGTGTGCAACTGGTGGCGCCAGAGGAAGTCGTGTGACTTCTCCTCCGCCGTTGGCACCTTGAACGCCCAGACGTGCACACCCTGGGCGTCCACCTCGTCCAGCACCTTGCGGATCACGCCGTCCTTGCCGGACGTATCCATGCCCTGGAGCACCATCAGCACCGCGTCAGAGTCCGCTGCATAGAGCAGGGTCTGCAGGTCGCCGATCTGCTTGATGAGTTTGTCCAGCTCTGCCTCACCGGCGTCACGGTCGGCGGCGGGATCCCCATGGGTGCTGATTTCGCGCAGATCGCATGGCTGGCTACCGTCAAAGCGAAGCGCGTATCTCATCTACCCCTCCCCCATTCGTCACACTCCGGCAGCATTCTGCCACGGCGTGGCGGAACTCACAGCCAGGCTGGAGCTCGTGACACGAGTGAAGAAAACTGGATGAAAAAGGAGAAGGGACCCCGGGTCAGGAAATGCGAACGCCTTCCAGGCTGAGGAGGTGTTCCTTGATATTCAACCCGCCCGTATAGCCGCCTAACGACGCGTCAGAGCGGATCACCCGGTGACAGGGAACGATGACGGGGATGGGATTGCGACCGAGCGCGTTGCCGACCGCGCGCGTGGCCTTGGGGTTGCCGATCCGCCGCGCAATCCCGGCGTACGTATCGACATGGCCGAAAGGGACAGAGGCCGTTGCCTCCAGGACCGCGCGTTGAAATGGGGGCATGTGCCCCCAGTCCAGCGGTACATCAAACTCGGCACGATGGCCACCGAAATACTCATCGAGTTCGGCGGCAGCACGCTCAAGGGTACGCCGGGTGGCAAGGGGGGCGTCAGCAATCCTGGCCACCGGCACGGGGTCGCCCCCGGTCTCCTTGATCCGCTGCACGAACTCAGCCTCAGAGTGATTGCGCCCGAACTCGATCTCGCGCAGTCCATCCTCGGTAGCGGCCAGGATCAAATCGCCCAACGGGCTGGCAACCCGGGTAAACCAGACCACGTCTCGCTTCGGGAGTTTCAATACCGGGGGGATACAGGCCGCGTCAGGCACCGCGCAGCACGCGCCCAGGACGCTGTCGACCTTCTCGTAACACGACATCTCATTCCGGCAATAGCCACACTCCGCTACATGATGCTGGAGCCAGGCTTCGTCCTTCGCGCAGAGATCCCCAATGACGTGGGCGGGCATCGCCGCCAGGGCAATATCGCAGGGATCGTCTGCGGAAGCTGCTGCGTCTGCGAGCCGCGGAGGCTCGTGTCCGGGGGTGGCTACAACATGGGTCGCCATGGCTACTGGTTCCTTCCCGGACTGATCATGTTCCTCACATCCTGTCGCCGAAGCGATCGCGCAGCTTGCGCAACGCTTCGTGGACGCTACGCCGGGCGGCATCCTCAGAGCAATTGAGGGCCACGGCAATGTCGGAGTACCCGAGTTCCAGGTACTTGCGCTGCACCAGCGCAATACGCTGCTTGGTCGGCAGCGATTCAATGAACAGTTCGACCTCTCCCAGGAGGTCACTGGCATCCAGGCGGTCATCATGATCCCGGCTGGCGGCCGGAATCGTCTCCGCCCCGGCGTCCGCGTCCAGCGAGCGCAGCCGCGAGGTTTTGCGCTTGTCGCTGAGAAAGGCGTTCGTCGCGATGCGATAGAGCCATGCCCGATGGTTGGCATCGCATGGAAGTCGATGCCAGGCCCGGAATGCCTTGAGCGCGGTTTCCTGATACAGATCGTCTGCATCCGGGCGATTTCGCGTCAGATGCAGGGCATAGCGATAAATCTCCGCACCATGGCGCGAAAGACAGTCGTCAAATGTCAGATGCACCGCCGGTTCGAGCACAGCCGCGCTTGCTGTCCTCTCAGCGGTCGCCGGCATCAAGGCCGTCGCCGCTCTCCCCACGCTCGCTACCCCCATCCTACCCCCGGGTTCGTTTCCCATGGACTGCATCGTCTCCGGGCATCCGGGAGAGAAACGCTCTGCGAGAAGATCTGTGAGATCGATCCAGCAGAGCATCTTTGGAGATCGCGCAACTATTCATAACACGAGTTTGCGTCGATGGCGAGGACCATGAAGTAGCCCAACTTTCCCAAGGTTGAGCAGGACTGCGCAAGGGCCTTGATCACACCCCCGCCCGTCGCAACACCGGTCACGGCTGGCAGTCGCCGTCCGGCTCTCAGTCATGTTTGCCCGAAGGGGGAAAAACCGAGCATGGTAGTATCCGGCGGCGCTTGTCGCGCGTTATGGATGTGAGACCCATCGTGGAGCGCTGCACCGTCCGCCGGTGAGGTGCGCCGGTAATCCAGGTGACCCATGGCCCAGCGTTTCTCCCGGACTCGCCTTTATCAGGATCGCATGACGGCCGGCCGTGCCGGCGCGGGGACCCGCCGGCGTAAGCCCCTCCCGCCGCATTTGCTGCCGGGCACGTCACGGCGGCGGAGTAATGCCGGCCGGCTTGTCGGAATCGTGGCCGGCCTGGCGGCAGCGATCCTCCTGATCTTTGCGGCCTCAATTGTGGCGGGGGCGCTCTCGATTGCGGCAGCAGCCGCAGCCACAGTGCAGCAATACGAGGAGATCAACGGCAGCCTGCCGAACGCCTCGTATGTCTCCGCGGATACGTTCCAGACCACGCGCATCCTGGATCGCAACGGCAACCTGCTCCAGGAAGTGGCCGACCAGGACTACGGCTGGCGCACCTTTGTTCCCTACGAAAAAATCTCGCCCTACCTGATCGACGCAACCATCGCCGCCGAGGACGCCACCTTCTGGAGCCATGATGGCGTCGAGCCGATGGCCATCGTCCGCGGTGTCACCATCATGGCGGGCGGGACCGGTTCCTCCGGTGGTTCGACGATTACGCAACAGTTGGTGCGCTCGATCCACAGTGAAGAAATCGGCAACGATTTTTCAGTCACACGCAAGTGGAAAGAGGCGCTGGCGGCGATCGCGCTGGAGCGGCAGTTCTCCAAGCACGACATCCTGACCATGTACCTCAACCAGATCTTCTACGGGAACCGCTCGTACGGGGTTGAGGCGGCGTCCCAAACCTACTTCCACAAGCCGGCGGCAGACCTCACGCTCTCCGAGGCGGCGCTGCTCGCTGGCATCCCGCAGCAGCCGACCTACTTCAACCCGGCGATCTACCCGGAAAATGTGATTGGCCGCCAGAAGTACGTGCTCGACCAGATGGTCAAACTCGGCTACATCACGCGTGCTGAAGCAAACGCCGCCCACGCTGACTGGCCCACCGTTTATCCCAGCCGGGATGGGGACGGGGCGGTGCTCGATCACCCGCACTTCGTGCAGTACGTGTACGAGTACCTCGCGGAGAAGTATCCGGACAAGGACTTCACCAAGGGCGGCTTCAACATCTACACGACGATCGATACCGACCTGCAGAACCGGGCCGAGGAGGTTGTCGCCCAGAACATCCAGCAGTTGCAGTACTACCGGGCGCAGAATGCAGCTCTGACCGTGGTCATCCCCTGGAGCGGGGAAATCCTGGCCATGGTGGGCTCGGCAGACTTCAACAACGCGGCCATCGAGGGCCAGGTGAATATCACTACCTCGCCGCAGCAGCCCGGTTCCTCCATCAAGCCGATCGTCTACGCCGCCGCGTTCGAACAGGGATGGAATCCGGGCACGGTCGTACTCGACGCGCCGTTCAAGATCGAAACTCCGGGAGCCACCGACGAGTTCGGCGAACCGATGGAGTACTACGAGCCGCAGAACTACATGCGGAACTTCAACGGCGCGGTCTCAGTGCGCACCGCGCTTTCCAACTCGCTGAACATTCCGGCAGTAAAGGCGGTCGAGTTTGCCGGGGGCCCCGAGGCGATTGTCGAGATGGCGCGGCGCATGGGGATCAAGCACGAGCTCGCGCAGCATCCGGCGGACTACGGCCTCTCCATCGGCCTGGGTTCCGGCGATGTCTGGCCCCTGGAGATGAACAACGCATACTCCACCATCGCCAATATGGGCAAGTACGTTCCTGTGACGCCGATCCTGAAGATCACCGACAGCGAAGGGAATGTCCTATACGAGCTGGATCGCGAGCACTCGCTGCAGAACGCCGAGCAGGTGCTCCGGCCGGAGATTGCCTACGAACTGATCTCCATCCTCACCGACAACGAAGCCCGGTCCATGATCTTTACCCGCAACAACCTGTTCGGGAACACACAGACCCAACTCGGGCGTCCCACCGCGGCCAAGTCCGGCACCACCAACGACTTCCGGGATATCTGGACAATCGGCTTCACCACCGATGTCTCCATCGGAGTCTGGGTCGGGAACACGCGTAACGACCCGTTAGCCGAAATTGACGGCATCCAAGGTGCTGGTCCCATCTGGTCTCAACTCATGATCGACCTGCACACCAACCCGGAGTTCCAGCAACTCTTGCTCGGACCTGACGGTCAGGCGGTGCCGCAGCAGTTCCCGCGCCCGGCTGGCATCATCGACGGCGTGGTGTGCCAGGCGACCGGCGGGCGCCCAGTCGACGACTGGTCCAACAAACCGGAAATCCTCGACGGTGGCGGCTCGCCGGCCAACCGTTGCGACCAGTTGACGCCGTGGGCCTACAAGGACCTGGTGCGCACCCTGGACCAACTCAAACAGGGCGGCAACATCTCGCAGGCCGGGATCGACAGCATTTACGCCTACGCGAGAGCGGTGCGCTTCAGCGACCCGGGCGGCGCGGATCCGGTCTTCCCTCACCCCATCATGCTGACACCAGACGAACCGGAGCCATCTGGCTAGGCTGCGACGGGAACTCCCCAAGGATGGACAACGAGAAACGGGCGGCATTGCGCCGCCCGTTTCGACCGTACGCTAGCGCTCGATGTCGATGACCTCAACCGCCTGGCAGGTGTAGGTGTTCCCGGTCGGGGTGCAGGCAAAGCCCACCGCGCAGAACGGGAACGTATCGTCCCCATCCCCATTGGGAGCGCCACAGCCGGCTCCCTGGCCCCCCGAGCAGTACTCATCACTGTTACTGCCGTTGACCGGTACTTCGCAGATGTAGCCCTTGGTGCACTGGGTGTCGTTCTGGCAGCGCTGCCCGGGCTGCAGGCCCTTGCCCTTCCCCTTGCCCTTGCCGCGCTTGCGCCGCTTGGCGGAGGTGTCCTCAGCGTGGAGGAGAACCCCACCGGCGACGAGCGTGGCCGCGCCAGCCACCAGCCCGCGCAGGGCCGAGCGGCGGGTCTGAGACGTAGCAACAGTGCGAGAAATGGTGTCAAACGTCGTGAAATCCATGCTGTGTACGACTTGCCTTTCTTCATCCTGGCCTGGCTCTCTGCCGGGCGGTCAGGTCATGGTCCTCATTACACGCCGCCTGTCCTCTGGCCTCAGCCAGGCGAGGAACAGGCTGCGTGTCAAGGTGGGAACAGCACCGCGTTGTCGTCGCGGTAACGGGTAACTGCTGTGGGATGGTTGCGGGCAGATGATGTCCAGAGTTCACATGGCGAGATCGCCACCTGAGTTAGTCAACCAGACCCAGCTGTGAAGAGATGAGGACTCCGCGAGTCCGTCGTGGTTCTGCTGGGGAGTCAGCCGTTCAGCGGCCACGCCCGAGATACAGTGAGAATCTGAGGCTCCTGGCGCGAGTGCGTGAGAACATGGTGCCTCCTGATGCATGCCTGACTGCTCAAGTCTTTGACACGAGACGGGGTCCCGATTCGGGCTCCACCTTCCCTGACCGGGACCCCAATCGTGTGAACTGATTTTCAGTTGGGCCTAGCCGTTGCGGACCAGTCCTTTCTTTCCCTCATCGTCATTGGCAGCCATGCGGCCCGCCGTTGAGCAGGCCGCGCTGACAAGTTTTTTGCCTAACCCCTCTGCGAGAAGGCAGGGTCAGGCCTGGGTTGCGGGCAACTCCTGCCCGCCTGGAAAGCGCTGTAGCACCGGCCGCTGTCGCTGGAATACCTCACGTGCTCGCAGGTACTCCCGGACCAGGCTCGGGATGAACGACCGGCGGTGCCTCGTGCTCTGCGGCACTGCTTGTGCAGCCAGGCTGCTGGCAGCTACCGCATCCTGCACCCGGCTCCGCATATACGCGGCTTCGACTTCCTTGAAATAGACGCTCTGCATGACGCCTCCTGCATATGACCTCGCGGTACGCCGTGGTTGGGAAAAAGGTGCGTGGTTGACACGACGAACGAGAACAGCGTTCACGTCAGCAGAACCTCTGCGCGTTCCAATTCCGCGGCAACCTCCTCCGGTGAGAGGCGTGCGATGTGCGTCCTGTCCGAAGCACCGGGATGTACGTCCGGCGTGGCAGGCATCGTGCGGCCTCATCCTCAGGCACCCGACGCTCGCGTGCCTGTGTCATGAGGGTATGCCGTAGCACGCTTCCGCACATCGGGCGGGAATCTGATATTTGGAGGGAAGAGGGCTGAGCTTACGCGGGGAGAAGTCCCATCTTTGCCGCGACCTGGGCCGCCTCAGTCCGTGTCTCGGCGTTTAGCTTGGCGAGGATGGTGGACAGGTGATGACTGACGGTCTTGGGGGAGAGGTAGAGCCGCTCGGCGATCTCCGGGTTACGCAGCCCCTCGGCGACCAGTACCAGGACCTCCACCTCCCGCTGAGTCAACCCCGCCGGATTGGAACGGGTGGTAGCAATAGGCCCACGCCGCACCACGGGCAGGTCTCGCTCGCCGAGCACTCGCAAGCGCTGAATCGCCTGCCGGTGCGCGGGAAATGCACCAAGTCGCTCGAATGTCCCGGCCGCCTGGCGGATCAGGTTGGGGTCATCCCCGGAGGCCAGCGCGCAAGCCTCCGCGTACGGATCACCGACGGTTCGCCAGGCGGCGGCAGCACCAGCCCAGTCACCTGCGATCTGCCTGGCAAAGGGATCTGCCAGGCCATCCAGGGGAATATCACGCTCGCCTGCCTGCCACAAGAGCCAGGCACACCGGCCCCGGTCCCACGGGTTGGCTCGCGCAAAAACCGCCTCGCGCACTGCCTCTATCTCAGCCCGGGCACGCGGCGCATCACCTACCAGCAGGGCGGCTTCTGCCCGGGCGGCGCGGATGGGCGCCTGGCGGAGCAACTTGCCCGTGTCGTCAGCCAGCGCCAGCGCCTCGTCGAGGCAGGCCGTGGCCTCGGCCTCGCCCCGGCGAGCGCGAAGTTCTCCCCAGGTTGTCAGGGCCATCATGCGCGTCACGGTCGAGAGCATCGGCCGCTCCAGGAGCTGGCCGAGTTCCGTGTCGGCACCATCCCACTCACCACGCAGGACGTGGAGTGCCGCGCGCGTCGCGACAAGGTACCCAGAGCGTGAGTCGAGATCATGCTTGCTGGCAAAGGCCAACGCGCTGGCCAACCACTGTTCAGCTTCGTCCAGTTGCATCGCCAGCATGGCGGTGTAGGCTAGGTTGGCGAGCGCTCGGCCCGCATGATCGATGAGTCCTGCGGCGCGCGCCAACTGCAGGCTTCGCTTCAGGTCGTCACGCCCCTCGGCATCGCCGGCGTACGCCCGCGCAGAGCCAACGTTATTCAGCGCGTGGACGAGCGTTTCCGTCTCGCCCAGTTCCTCTGCCAGGCTAATTGCCCGCGTTCCCCACTGCAGCGTTCCCGGGAGATCGTGATCGAGCATGTGCAGTTGGGCCAGGTTGCTGTAGGCCATCGCCAGTTCAGGACCCGGCGGCAGCGGCTCCAGCTTTTCCAGCGCTGCCTGTGCCGCAGCAGCAGCCTCGCTCCCGCGCCACGCCAGGTGCGACAGCCAGCGCAGGCACTCCCCCTCTCGCCGCGCGTCACCGAGGCGCTGCCAGATCGCGAGGGCCATGCGACGCGCGGCGATCGCCTCCTCCCCCTGGTCACCCAGGTAACACGCGACCGAACGCGCCTCGAGGAGCGCAGCGCGCTCAGCGGGCGGGAGGGCATCACCGAATCGCAGCGCCCGCGCGTACTGGGCGGCGGCTTCGCGATGCGAGAAGAAGGCGGACGCCTGCTCGGCGGCGGCTACCGCGTACGCCAGGACCGCCTGGCGGTCGCCCGCTGCCTCGGCGTGGTGGGCCATGCGCGCCAGGTCTCGCGAGGTTTCCGGCAGTTCGCGCAGCGCGGACAGGACCCGAGCATGGAGCAGGCGGCGGCGGGTCGGGGCCAACGCGCTCAGGATCGCTTCACGCGCCAACTCGTGCCGGAAGGCGAGGTGCTCACCTTTGCCAAGCAGCAGGCCACGAGCAATGCACGCGTCGACCTCATCGGCAACAGGCCCAGCAACCGCCAGCAACAGGTCGGCATCAATGACCGAACCAATCACGGCCGCAACGTCGAGCGTGGCGCGCGCCTCGGGAGAGAGCCGCGACGCGCGGGCCAGGACTGCGTCGGCAGCGGATGCCGGCACGCTCTGGCCAGGTGCAGCGAGGACTTCGTTCAGGAAGAACGGGTTGCCGCCAGTCTGCCGGTACAGGGCGTCCGTATCTCGTCCGCTGCCACGTGCAAGCTGTTGGACCGCCGCCTCGGTCAGGGGGTGCAGTGTCATGCGGTGGATAGACCGGGCCGTGGCCAGGTCCCCGAGGATCAGCCGTAAGGGATGATCCGGACCAATCTCATCGTCACGGTAGGTGACGAGATGCAGCGTCTGCCGCCCGTCAACACGCCGCCCCAGGAAGCGAATGAGGTCGAGCGTGGCTGCATCGGCCCAGTGCGCGTCCTCCCAGATAACCACCGTCAGCGCGCCCTGGTCAGAGAGCGCCGCCAGCACATCGCGGAAGAGCCGTTCCTGTGCATCGCGATCGAGATGCTGCTCGCCGATGCTCAACCCGAGGGCAGGCGCCAGGTCACGTACTGGGCCGAGCGGCGCGGGCGTCGAGAGGGCATCGCATGACGCGCGCAACACGGTGGTCTCACCCGCAATGCCCTGGTGGAAAGCATCCAGCAGGGCAGACTTGCCGATCCCAGCTTCCCCACCGATGAGCACCAGGCGGCCATGCCCGGCTTCAGCCTGGCGCACGTGCTCTTCAAGCTGAGCGAACGGCAGTTCCCGCTCGAGTAGCTCCATCGCAATGCGCTCCCTGATCTGCCCGCGCAAGATACGGTTGAGCTATGGCTCGATTCATAGACGATGATACCGGAGCAATGGATGCAAACGGAGGCCAGTTTTGACAGGCTGCACGATAAGCGAGCAGGATGTTCACCACAGCGCTCACCGATGGCTGCCAGGTGGGCCCACCGGATGACGCCGTGGAGCGTACGCCAGGGACCAATCGCCCCGCGTGAAGAACCGGGCAAGACAAAAGCCGGAAGCATCACGATGATGCCTCCGGCTCTTCATGCTGGTGCTACACGTTGGCGCTACGCCTGATCGCAGTAGCCCCCGTTGCAGATGACATCGACGCCGCAGCACTCGCAGCCGTCATCGCACTTCGCGCCGACCGGCTTGCAGCAGCGCTTCTCGGTGTCGGCAAAGCAGGAGTTCTGGGAGTTGGCCGGCTTGCAGCTCAGCCCACCCCCGCACTGGTCGCTCTTCT
>JAXLWT010000069.1:0-14479 GCA_046328375.1 Thermomicrobiales bacterium | reverse complement strand
GGTTGAGGCCGCATCGGGTGAGGTAGTGCCGGGAGAGCGGCCAGCACGCTAATCGCGGATATCGAACGCGTTGACCACCGCGCGCTGCAAGCCCGGGTGCTGCTCCAGCAGGCCGTCCACAGTCATGCGCAGAAAGGACGCAAGCTGGATGAACTCCAGTGGCGTCAAGGCGAGACGCACGAAATCGATCTCCAGCTCCACCACGTCATCCTCCCCCAAGGTGTCTCGCGGCCGCAGGGAAACACGGGAACTGGTCTGTAGGCCCGTCTCTGGCCAGACCATGTCCAGGATTTCGGCAAACGGCGCAGAAGGTCGCACATCCGGACGGTTAACTGGCGTACGCGGCTCGGCAGAAATCGGCTCAGGTTCCATGACGTCTCTCGCGCTCCATCTGTGCCAGAATGTCACATCTTGCGAACATGCGTTCGCTTCGTATACTGAAAGCTACGAATGCCTACCCCGCTGCGTTCGCCCTACAGGTCAATCTGCGCAGCCTTAGTTCGGGAGCCGGGACATGTCACAGGACAGCAGCGAGCGGGATTTGCGACTGCAGGCTGGCGCCGAGCCAGATGATACGCACCCGGCAGCTTCCGAATACGAACTTGCCGAACAGCCGCCCCGGGTCGTACGGGAAGACTCACCGTCGCGCGGTAGCGGCTTCGATCCGACACCCTACTTGCGTCAACTGCGTGGCCGTGGCGGCGGAGACTACCTCGACGTCAAATGGCGCCTGTTGTGGCTGCGCAAGGAGCACCCGGACGCTGAATTGATTACCGAAATGGTCGAGCATGACCAGCAGATGGCGATCTTCAAGGCCACGGTCACGCTGCCCACCGGTGGCAAAGCGACTGGCTACGGGAGCGAGACCGCAAACGACTTTCCCGATTTCATTGAGAAAGCCGAGACCAAGGCCATCGGGCGGGCGCTGAATGCACTCGGCTTCGGCGCACAATTCGGGGAACGCGGCGACGAAACGCCCACCGTGCCGGCAGCACGCCCTGTTGCCGAGCGCCCGGCATCGCGCCCTGTCGCGCAGCCCGCCGCACCGGTGCCGCTCAACCGGGCGGCACAGACGAGTCGTCCAGCCGCCCGCGCCGAAACGGCGCCCACGGAACCAGTGCGTGAGCCGGTCCAGGCGCCAGCCCAACTGCGAGAGCGCCCCGCCCAAACTGGCCGGGAGGCGTCTCCGGCTGCAACCGCGCCAGCTGCCACGCCAGACGCGGATCTTGCCGAGTACTCGTGGAGCGCCTTCTGGCCCTGGGCCCGTGACCGTGGCCTGAACGGACCGAAAGAGATCGAAGCCATGATTGGGCAGCCAGTCGCCGGGCTTTCCCCGTCGGAGCTACGCACCCTGATTGTGGCTGCCAAGTCAGAGCGCGAGCGTTAGGCGGCGGTGGAGTACCATGCGTGCACGCACACTGCTGCGCGTGCACGCCCGCCGAAGCGTTATTCCGAGTTTGAACCCGCACTGTGTCAATGACGATCCCGATTCTCGCGGTCACCGACGAAGCTGATCCCCGTATCCACAGTGAGACCCTGCGCGAGCGCATGGGCCACGTGGCGTTTGTGATCAGTTGCGGAGACTTGCCGGTGAGCTACCTGGAATTCATCTCGGACTCCCTGAACCGGCCGCTCTATTACGTCCACGGCAATCATGAGAACCGGTGTGGCGAGGGTCGCACGTGCGAGCCGGGCGGGGCCATCGATATCAGCGGCAAGGTCGTCACCGATCCCGGCACCGGTCTCATCCTCGCCGGCATCCCAGGCTGCCTGCGCTATGAAGAGGACCAGACCGGCCAGTACGCCGAGTGGCAGATTGGGCTCATGGCCTGCAAGATGGCGCCCAAACTCCAGTACAACCGCATTCGGCACGGCCGTGCGCTCGACCTCCTGGTGACCCACGCTCCACCCCGGGACGTCAACGACCGCACGGACCCCGCACACCGTGGGTTCGAGTCGCTCCGCGGCTTCCTGACCAGGTGGACGCCTGCCTATCACCTGCATGGGCATATCCACCTCTACGACCGCTCCCAGCCGTACCAGCAACGGTTTCACGACACTGATGTGATCAATGTCTTCCCGTACAAACTGCTCGAGATTGAACCTGCGCCCTTGACCGCAATCTCCGCGCGCGAGGCTGTTCATGAGCAGACCGTTTGAGGCGGAGGTCCGGCAGGACTTCGAACGCGCAAGACACCGCGCGTTTCTGGATGATGTGCGGGCGGTAATCGCTCGCCGCTCCCGGGATCTGATCCCCTACCACGAGGTACGGCAGCGTGTCTCACCTGAAGGTGAGAGCTACCGCGGCCTGCAAACAGTGAGGCTTGATCAGATTGTTGGCAGCATGGACCGCTTCCAGGACTTCAACCGCGCGTTCTTTCCGCGACAGCGCTTCACGGCGGGCCGCTGGCAAAACGTGGACCGGGCTTACTATCAGGATGTGTATCTGCCGCCCATCCAGCTCTATAAAGTCGGTGATGTCTACTTCGTCAAGGACGGCAATCACCGTGTCAGCGTTGCCCGTGAGCGCGGCCAGGAATACATCGACGCGGAGGTGATCGAAGGACACATCCGCGCACCGTTCTACGCCGAGATGGAACCAAATGAGATGCTCCTCCAGGCAGAGTACGCCGAGTTCCTGCGTCGCACGGACCTCGATCGCCTGGAGCCTGACCACGACATTCGGCCCTCTGCCCTCGGCCGTTACGATGAAATCTGGGAGCACATCCAGGGACACCGTGACTGGCTGGCTGCCATCCGGCATGAGCCAGTCTCCGATCGCGAAGCCGTCGCGGACTGGTACGAGTACATCTACTGCCCAATTATTGAAGTCGCCCGGGCCCAGGGTTTGAGTGATCGCTTTCCCAACCAGACCGAAGCCGATGTCTACCTGTGGGTCATGCGCCACCGCTGGGAGATCGAGCGCGACCTCGGTCACGACGTCGGTCCCGTTTCCGCTGCCGAGGACTTTGCGGAAACTGCCCAGCCCCCTACCCCGGTTGGACGTGTGGCGGAGGCACTCCGGGGATTGCTTGCCCTGCCGGAACGCATCCTCCACCGGGGCGACGATTCGCGCTGACACCGTGGGGGTGACAACCCAGATCCGCGTGTCTCCACCTCCGACTGCGGTGCGTCCTCCCGATTGCCACCATCCGAATTTCCCGTTCCCCCTATCTTTGCCGGCCCGATCGTGGCACGATGTCCAGGGAGGCATGGACGCCAGAGGCGCCGAGCGAAAAGGAGCCGGATCGATGAAGGATCTCGTGAACGGATTCAAGGAATTCGTCCTGCGTGGAAACGTGCTCGACCTGGCCGTGGCGGTGGTCATCGGCGCTGCGTTCACCGCGCTTGTGAACTCCATGGTGGCGGACATCATTACTCCGATTATTGGGGCGCTCGGCGGCCAGCCGGACTTCTCCGGACTCACCTTTACGATCAACGGCAGCGAATTTCGCTACGGTCTGTTCATCAACGCCGTCATTTCTTTCCTGATCATCGCCGCCGTCCTCTACTTCATGATCGTCCGGCCCATGAATGCCCTCATGGCACGCGCCGCGCCGAAGAAGGAGGAACCCGCGCCAGCCGTTTGCCCGAACTGCCTGAGCCCCGTTGCGACCGGCGCGAAGCGCTGTGCCGCCTGCACGTCCTGGCTCACCGGAGAGGACGGCCCGGTCTCCTGAGCAGGCCAAGGGGCGCGCAGCTTTATCCGGAACCCGCCTGGCGTTCCCGCCTGGGCGCAATCGCTGCGACTCCACAAGGTTGACATAGCTCATGTCACAGGCTACTCTTTCGTCAGCACTCTCCCAACGAGAGTGCTAAACTGCCGACGGAGAGAGCCGTGAGCGAATCGTCACTACGTGCCAATCAGCGTTCAGGAAATGAAGCTCCGCCGTTAACCGAGCGGCAGCGTCTGATCCTGCGCTTTGTGGTGCGCGAGTACGTGGCTACTGGCCGGCCTATCGGATCCCGTTCTCTCGCTGCGGGAACTGGTCTGGGCGTGTCTCCTGCGACAATCCGCAGCGAGATGGCGGCGCTTGAAGAGCTGGGCTATCTCCAGCATCTCCACACATCCGGGGGACGCATTCCGACCGATCAGGGTTATCGCTACTTCGTGGCAAACCTGATGGGTGATATCGAATTGCCCTCGAGTGAGCGCCAGACGATTCTCCAGCAGTTCCGCGAGGCCGAGCTTCAGCTTGACCGCTGGATTGAACTGGCTGCGGCCACGCTCGCGAGGGCCGCGGGAAACGTTTCGGTCGTTTCGGCGCCGGTCGCCCAGTTGCCGCGGCTCCGTCATGTGGAATTGGTTGCCCTGCAGCCGCGGCTTGGCCTGGTGATTATCGTCACCAGTACCGGCGCGGTGCGCCAGGTCATGGCGCACTGGTCAGAGGACACCGGACAGGAGATCCTCTCACCGCTGGCCGATTCCCTGTCGGCGGCCCTGCGCGGGCTGACGGCAGACGAAATCGAGGCGCACGCCACTGGTGCAAGTGGAGCAGCACTCATCGCATTGGCTCACATCGTCGCGGCGATGCGCGGCATGGCCAGCAGCGGTGCCCTCCGGCACTCCGGCCTGGAAAATGTGCTGGCGCAGCCGGAATTCAGCGACGCGGCTGAGGCGCAGGAGTTGCTGAGCCTCCTCGGGGGCGAACTTTTCCTGAGTGCCATGTTGCCCCGGTTGGGAGACGAGCCGGATGTCCAGGTCTTCATCGGCAAGGAAAATCCGGAGGACAAACTGCGCAGGCTGGGCATCGTGGTCTCGACCTACGGTATCAACGGCGAAGTGGTCGGTGTGTTGGGGGTCGTTGGCCCAACGCGGATGGCTTATGATCGATCAATCTCATCCGTGCGCTACATGGCAAGGCTGATGAGCGATCTCATGGCCGATCTGAACGGCGAGTGAGGCGAAGGATCTGATGAGCGATCCGTACGAGCAATTCCTGGCCCGGCGCAGGCAGCGCATGCAGGGGAAGCCGCAACCCTCCCCCTGGTGGGGAGCTGGGGGAAGACCGATGACAGACGGCCCGGAGGATATCGCTCCGGAGATGATGGCAGAAGACGAGGCAGCGACCGCGGAAGCGGCGGCGGCTAGCGCCGAACTGGAAGCGATCACCGCTGAACGAGACCGGTATCTGGACCAGTTGCAGCGAACTACCGCCGAATACGCGAACTACCGGCGGCGTACCGAGCAGGATCGGGAGCGGCAGCGGCTGGCGGCGAACGAGCAACTCCTGCGCGAGTTTGTGCCAGTCCTGGATGACTTTCAGCGCGGACTATCGTCGGTTCCTGACACCGAAGAGACGGCCTCGATGATTGCAGGCTTGCGCCTGGTGGAGCAGAAGTTCCTGAACACGCTGCGGAAGCACGGCGTTTCCCCCGTGGAAGCGTTGGGCACGCAATTCGATCCTGCTGTGCACGAGGCGGTCGAGATGGACCCGGCTGGCGGCGATACCGTCGTGGCCGTTTATCAGCCAGGCTACCGGCTTGGTGAGGGCATGTTACGGCCCGCGATGGTGAAGGTTGGACCTGCGCCCACAGAATGAAATCTTTGGAAGTTGAAACCCGGTACGTCGCCAGGAATCAGGTAGCGGTACAGGGAGAGGAGAACATCGGACATGGGACGAACGATCGGAATTGACCTGGGAACCACCAACTCGGTGATGTCCACCATTGAAGGTGGCGAGCCGACGGTGATCCCCAATGCCGAAGGTGAACGGCTGACCCCCTCCGTGGTTGCCATGACACCGAACGGCGAGCGCCTGGTGGGCCGATTTGCCCGCCGCCAGGCGGTGACGAACCCGGAGAACACGGTCTACTCCGTGAAGCGCTTCATGGGTCGCAAGTTCAATGACCCGCAGGTGCAGAAGGACAAGGAGCAGGTCCCCTACCAGATCCGCGCCGCCAGTAATGGCGATGTCGAGGTCAAGATGGGCGACAAGTGGTACAGCCCGCAGGAAGTCTCCGCGATGATCCTGCAGAAGCTGCGCACCGACGCCGAGGCCTACCTGGGCGAGAAGGTCGATCAGGCGGTGATCACCGTCCCCGCCTACTTCGATAATGCCCAGCGAGATGCCACCAAGGACGCGGGCCGCATTGCCGGCCTGAACGTGCTGCGCATCATCAATGAGCCTACGGCCTCTGCGCTTGCCTATGGCCTGGAGAACAAGGGCGACGAAGAGATCGCGGTCTATGACCTCGGTGGTGGCACTTACGACATCTCCGTGCTGAACCTGGCGGACGGAGTCTTCCAGGTGCAGGCGACCAACGGTGACACCCATCTCGGCGGTGACGACTTCGACCAGGTGCTCATCGACTACCTGGCCGACGAATTCAAAAAGCAGGAAGGCATCGACCTCCGCAAAGATCGCATGGCCCTGCAGCGTCTGAAGGAAGCGGCTGAGAAGGCGAAGATCGAGCTCTCCTCGGTTGAGCAGACCGACGTCAACCTGCCGTTCATCACGGCGGACGCCAGCGGCCCCAAGCACCTTGAACATCACGCTGACCCGCTCCAAGCTGGAGCAGCTGACGCAGAAACTGATCGACGCCACAGTCGCCCCGATGGAGGCTGCGCTCAAGGACGCTGCCCAATCGAAGAGCGCCATCGATGAGGTGATTCTCGTCGGCGGTCAGACCCGTATGCCGGCGGTTCAGCGCAAGGTCCAGAGCTTCTTCGGGAAGGAGCCGAACCGCGGCATCAACCCGGATGAAGTCGTGGCGCTTGGCGCAGCGATCCAGGGCGGTGTTCTCGGCGGCGAGGTCAAGGACATCCTCCTGCTCGACGTCACGCCCCTCACCCTCTCCATCGAGACGCTGGGAGGCGTGGCAACACCGCTCATCGAGCGGAACACCACCATCCCGACCCGCAAGAGCCAGACCTTTACCACCGCGTCTGACAGCCAGCCGCAGGTTGAGATCAACGTGCTCCAGGGTGAGCGACCGATGGCGACCGACAACAAGAGCCTTGGCAAGTTCATCCTGGATGGTCTGCCGCCAGCTCCCCGCGGCACACCGAAGATCGACGTGACGTTCGATATCGATGCCAACGGCATCCTGAACGTGACGGCGAAGGATCAGGCGACTGGCAAGGAGCAGAAGATCACCATCACTGGTTCTTCGGGGCTCTCTGAGTCCGAAGTGCAGCGCATGGTCCAGGAAGCCGAATCCCACGCGGAAGAGGACCGCCAGCGCCGTGAGGCGATCTCCCTGCGCAACGACGCTGAGTCGATGTCGCACCAGGCGGAAAATACGCTCAAGGAGTACGGCGACCGGATTCCGGAAGCGACACGGACGGATCTCGAGGCCAAGCTCGCCGATGTCCAGGAGATCCTGAAGAACGATCCCACCAACGCGGATCGTCTCCGCCCGGCGTACGAAGCCATGGTTTCCGTCCTGACTCAGGCCGGGTCAGCCATGTACGAGCAGGCCGCCGCCTCAGGCGCCGGAAGCGATGGCGCTGACGGCGCCAGCGCGGGCGCAGGCGGACGTGCTGAAGACGACGAGACGGTAGACGCCGAGTTCCGTGAGGTCGGCGCCGAAGACCGGTAGTCGATCGGTTCGAGAACACACCAGACGAGGGCGGCCAATTGGCCGCCCTCGTCGCGTCTCAAGCGGAAACAGTCTGTCCTAACCGCTGGCGGTGGAAAACGCGATTGCTTCGGCTGGATCGAGCGGCCAGATCGGGCGACGCACCTTGCGAAAGGTGAGCCGCGAGAGGTCTGCTCCGGTTATGCCTGGTCCCTCGACCAGCACCACCCGGCGCGCGATCGGCTCAAATGCGGCCCGGAAGTGCCCCTTGCCCTTCAACGCCAGCACACGGCGCCGCGTCGGATCCACGCCGTGACTGCGGAACACGTTGAGGTCGATCGGCGTCTCGGCCCTGGTGGTGACGAGCACCTCGACCGGCGGCGTCGTGTCGTCATCGGCCGGCTGACAGAGCAGCAGCGCGCTCCTGCCCAGATCCACTTCCAATCCCGCCATCATCGGCCCGTCGTTCACATAGCGGCCATCGCTCAGGAGTTTCACGCGGGCGCGGACCGGGAGCGGGTCTCCATGCAAGCGGTCGATCTTGCCTCCGAGGTCAACGGCAATCTGGCCGCCGGGCCCAGCCTTGATTGCCTCCTCCACGACCTGCGGGTCGCGTACCAGCGCCACCGCTGCTCCCTGGACCCGGTGAGCGAAAAGAAAGCGCACGAGTTCCACGCTGTCGCCAGGCCCCCCGGTCCACGGGTTGTCGGCGATGTCGACCAGGACGAGCGGGCCGCTCGCAGCGCGGTCAAGGTCGTCATCCTGATCCACCGCGGAAATCAACTCGGCAGCGTGCTCGAACGTTGCCACGCCGCCAAGGAATCCATCGCGCAGTGCCCACGCCTCTGCCGCTAGCACATCTGCCAACTCCGCGGCCAATTCGGGATCGTCGTCCGTCGTTACGACAACGCCGAACCCTGCGTCAGCCGTGTCCGACGGGGGAAAGCCTCCGGCGACGGTCACATTGATGACGCGCGGGTCCTCCTCCAACGCGTGGGCACGCTCCATGATCGAACGCATGGGCATCCGCCCGGTCGTCATCGCTGGGACGTTGGCAAGAGGGGCGGCTTGCGCAAGACTGGCGTGGGTCGTACATCTCCGCGCAGGAGCTGCGCCATGACCGCACACGCCTCCTCGCCGCGCTCGGACATATCGATGTGCGGGTACGTGTCGTAGCCAATGAGGACGTCTGCGAGTTCCACCATGCGCGGCGAGATGTTGGCGTGAAGATCGAGCGTCGCGACGATCGGAATCCCGGGTCCGACGGTCTCTCGCACGACCTGGAGCAGGTAGCCCTCGCCGTCGTCATCTATCTCGGTGACCATGGCGCCGTGCAGGGCGAGCAGCACGCCATCGATCGGGCCATCAAGCATCTGCTCCCGCAGGCCGGCCACCAGCATTCCCGACAGTCGTTCGATGGCGTCGGCGGTGACCATACCCGAAGGCGTAGCCCAGACGGCGAGCACCGGGAGGAGATCGAACTCCTGCGCGGCGGCTCCACGGATAAAGCCGCCGAACTCGCTGTTGGTGTCGAGGCCAGAGATGATTGCTTCGCGGCCGACGTGAAGTCCGGAGGCCAGGAACGCATCGAAGTCCGTTGGCTCAGACGAGAAGACGTTCGTTTCGTGGGCGACCTGAGCGGCGGCTACGCGGTGGACCACGGGTCAGGCGTCCGCGGTGACCACAGCCGGCGCGGTGCGCAACTGAAGGAGGGCACGCACCTGATCGGGAGTCGCCAGCGGCCGGCCCATTTCTCCAGCAATGCGCGCAATGCGGGCTACCAGCTGGGCATTGCTCTGCGCCAGTTCACCCTTGTGGTACCAGATATTGTCTTCCAGGCCGGTCCTCACATGGCCGCCCATCGCCATCGCCGCCAGACCAAGAGGCAGCTGTGCCCGGCCGATCCCGCAGACCGACCAATGTGCGCCCGGCGGCAACATCTCCACCATGTGCACGAGTTGCTTGACTTCTGGCGGGCTGCCTCCACGCACACCAAGCACGAACTGAAACCAGTACGGGGGGTACAGCAGTCCGTCGTCAATCAACCGTAGCGCGTTCCAGATATGGCCTGGTTCGAAACACTCGATTTCCGGCTTCACGCGTGCGTCGTTCATGCGCACGGCGAGTTCACGCAGGAACGACGGCGAATTGACAAATACGCGCTCGCCAAAGTTCACGGAACCGCAATCGTACGAGGCAATTTCAGGTCGCAGTGCCACCGGCGCCATGCGGTCCTCATCAGTTGAGGTGCCGGCGCCGCCGCCAGTGGACATGTTGATGATGACGTTCGACCCGGCCGCCTCGACCAAGTCGCGGACGCGGCCATACAGTTCGGGATCGCAGGTCACACGCTCCTGCTCATCACGCACATGGATGTGCACGATGGCGGCCCCAGCCTCGCCGCAGGTAATGGCCGCTGTGGCAATCTCTTCCGGCGTGGTGGGGACATTTGGATTCTGGGCCTTGGTCGGCCAGGAGCCAGTTGTCGCTGCACTGATGATCAGCGCGTTGGCTGGCCAGGCATGTGATGGATCTGGGTGGCTGGTCATGGGCGGGTACGTAAACCTCATCGCACTTGCGGCGTGCTGACTGCGGGCGGACTATAGCGGCCTCTCACGAGACCCGCAAGCGCGCGCCAACGGGCGACTGGAGAGTCTCGCTTGAAGGGACCAGGAATCTCACCTCTTTGAAACACTCCCGTATCCTTTTTACACGCAACCGGCGGAGAACGAGGCTGAGGACCCCTCGCGGTGCGCCGGTGGCCCAGGCAAGGCGGCGCCTCTTCGCAACTCGCTCGCACCGGAGGTCGCACGCAATGGAACTTCGGGCTTCGCCAATCTCGATCTTCAGGCAATGATTCACCTGCGGTCCGTCGGGCTTGTTCGGCCCGACGAAGAAGCGGCAACGGCTGGCTACCCCTTCAATGTGCCAGCAATTGCTGCACTGGCCAGAACACCGCTGGCATTCGACACCCCGGTAACGTTCCTGGTTGGCGAAAACGGAACTGGCAAATCCGCCATGCTCGAGGGGATAGCCTGCGCGGCCAACGCGATTGCCATAGCGGGCGTCGATCTCCAACGTGACGAAAGTCTTGAACCAGCGCGCGAGCTCGCCAGGTCCCTGCAACTGGTCTGGCGTTCACGGAGCCGCCGCGGGTACTTCCTGCGCTCGGAAGACTTCTTCGGGTTCGCCCGGCATATCTCGCAACTTCGGAGCTCGCTCGAAGATGAGCTGGAGACGTTCAACGCTTCGCCGGGTCCAGAATCGCTGGGTCGCCGCATGGCTCGCGGTGCATACCAGCGTGAGATTGGAGAACTCCGGCGCACAGACGCCGTCATGAACGAGGTATCGCACGGCGAGAGTTTCCTCGCGTTGTTCCAAAGGCGCTTTGTGCCACGCGGTCTTTACCTCCTGGACGAACCAGAAACACCGCTCTCCCCCATGCGCCAGCTCGCCATGATTTCTCTCTTGCGGCAGATGACGTGCAGCGGCGAAAGCCAGTTCATCATCGCCTCACACTCGCCGATCCTCATGGCATTCCCTGGAGCAACGATCTACCAGCTTTCCGACGGTGCGCCTGAGCGTATCGCCTGGAAGGACCTGGAGCACGTCAGTCTGACGCGGGATTTCCTGAATGACCCGCAGCTTTTCCTGCGTCACTTGCTGGCGGAGTAGCCCATTCGGGTCCTGCCACGCGTTCGACGCCGCCCGTCGATTCCAGAGCGCTGTACAGGTCCTGGATCGTGCGGTCCAGGACCGGATGGACGCAATCCGCCGCAATCTCCGCCAATGGAGCGAGGACGAACGCCCGTTCCTGGAGACGTGGGTGAGGTACGTGTGCGCCATCCCTCGCCACCATTGCGTCACCCAGCAGCAGGAGATCGAGATCGAGCGTACGCGGCGCGTTGCGAAAGCTCCGTGTCCGGCCGAGGCTCGCCTCAATGAGCAGAAGTGCCTGGACCAACCGCTCTGCGTCGAGGGTCGTCTGCAGCTCGACAACAGCGTTCAGGAAGGCTGGTTGCGCCGCGTAGCCGACTGGCGCCGTCTCGTACAGGGACGAAACGCCGGTCACGATCCCCACGTCGCCTAACCGCCGCACGGCCTCTCTCAGTGTGGCAAGCCGGTCACCTAGATTCGCGCCGAGTCCGATGTACGCGGTCGCTGAGTGCGTCATGCAGGTGGACCGTCCACCCATGTCATGCCCTCAGCGGGCGCTCCGCGAACCACCGCATCTGCCATTCGCACCACGCGCGTCATGGCCGTCACATCATGGACCCGGACGATGTCCGCCCCACCGGCGACAGCCATTGTCACCACGGCGGCTGTGCCTTCCAGCCGCTGCTGCTCCGGAAGACCCAGGACACGCCCAATCACACTTTTGCGCGACAGCCCCGCCAGGATCGGCCGGCCGAGGGCGCGAAACTCCCCCAGGCGGCGCAGGAGTTCCAGATTCTGCCGCCAGTCCTTCCCAAATCCGAAGCCGGGGTCGATGATCAGGTTTTCCCAGGGCACGCCTCGCGACACCGCGAAATCGAGGCGCCGCGACAATTCGCGCAGCATGCTGGTAACAATGTCCACGCCCGTTTCAGGCTTGATATCGTGCATCAAAACGGCTGGCACACCGGCGTCCGCCACCACATCGGCTAACTCTGGATCGTCCGTAAAGCCCCGGATGTCGTTCACCAGGTTTGCGCCGGCCCGTATCGCCGCGGAGGCGACGAGGGCCTTGCTGGTATCGACCGAGATGAGGACGGGTGTTCGGGCGCGAATCGTCTCCAGCACAGGCATGAGGCGTTGCAGCTGCTGCGCGGCTGGCACCGGCGTGTGACCAGGGCGCGTTGATTCTGCGCCCAGATCGAGGATTGAGGCTCCGGCCGCGGCTGCATTCACGCCGGCCGCGATGGCGAGGTCCATGTGGCCGTCCAGGCCGTCGCCTGAGAATGAATCTGGGGTTATGTTCAGCACCGCCATCACATGTGTGGTGGCGCCCCAATGGAGCTCGTGCCCGCCCCAGCAGGTCGGGGCTATCTGCTCCCTGGGCACTCCAGCGGACAGGCCCTGCCACGCTCGCCACGTGTCGCTCACCGCGATCCGCCGCGCACGATCGCCATGAATTCGGCGCGCGTCTCTGGCCGCTGGCGAAACCCACCCCGCATCGCTGAGGTCACCATGACGGCGCCAGGTTTCTCAACGCCCCTGATCGTCATACAGGTGTGGACGGCCTCGACCACCACCCCGCAGCCATCTGGGCGCAGCACCTCCATGATTGCGTCCGCCACCTCGCTGGTCAGCCGTTCCTGAACCTGCGGCCGCCGCGCGTAGCCTTCGACCAGGCGCGCCAGTTTGCTCAGGCCGACGATGCGTCCCTGGGGGATGTAGCCGACGTGTGCAACGCCGGTAAACGGCAGCAAATGGTGTTCGCACAGCGACGCGAAGGGAATATCGCGCAGGATCACCATCTCCTTGTGCCCCTCGTCGAAGGTGGCATTGAGGTGGTGACGCGGATCCTCCCGCAGCCCCGCAAAGAGCTCGGCGTACGCGCGCGCCACCCGCGCCGGAGTCTGCTGCAGCCCTTCACGGTCTGGATCTTCGCCGATTGCACTGAGAATTTCTCGGACCGCGCGTTCGACGCGCGGTTGATCAATCCCGCCCGCCTGGTCCTCACTCATGCCCGGGACTCCTCAAGCCTTCGCCAGCGCGTAACACACACGGCCACGGCGTCCAGGACCGAGCCCCTGACCGGTGCCTCCGGCTTGGCGACCCGCACCCGCACCCGTTGCACCCGCTGATCCAGCGCCAGCATCGCGGCCGCAATCTCCTCGGCGACTGCCTCGATCAACTGGCGCGGCTCCCCCTCTACGACCCGCCGAATCTCGGCGTACGCCGCGCTATAGGAGACCGTTAGCGCCAGGTCATCGCGCTCACCGGCAGCCTGCAAGCTGACCGCGAGGGCGACATCAACCACGAACCGTTGTCCCAAGCGCTGCTCCTCGGGGTGTACACCGTGATATCCGTAGAATCTCATCCCTTCGAGCAGGATTTCATCAGGCTCGGCGTGACTGTCCATGCCCCGAGTATAGGGACCGCAACCCGCGGGCCCGGCATCGGAAGGACACTCGGCAGTACGCTCTACACCATCAGGCAGATGGCGAGACATCAAACACCGGGAGTGACCGCAACGTGGGCCGAGTGCTAGTAACCGGAGCCGCCGGATTCATCGGTTTCCATGTGGTGAAACGGCTGCTTGCCCGCGGCGATGAGGTGACCGGCCTCGACAGTATCAATGACTACTACGATGTCAACCTCAAAGAGGCCCGGCTAGCTCAACTCGCCGACCAGCCGGGCTTCTCGTTCGTGCGGGCCAATCTGGCGGATCAGGATGCGATCTCATCCACATTTGCGGCGTTCGCGCCCCAGGGCGTCATCAACCTCGCGGCCCAGGCCGGCGTCCGTTACTCCCTCACGAACCCCCATGCCTACGCCGAGGCAAATCTCGTTGGCTTCCTGAACATTCTTGAGGGCTGCCGCAACGTCAACGTCGATCACCTGGTCTACGCCTCGAGCAGTTCTGTCTACGGGGGGAACACCAAACTGCCCTTCGCCACGGACGACATGGTCGATCACCCACTCTCCCTCTACGCAGCCACGAAGAAATCGAATGAACTCATGGCGCACAGCTACTCCAACCTCTTCCATATACCTACTACGGGGCTGCGGTTCTTCAATGTCTACGGGCCGTGGGGACGGCCCGACGCGGCCCTGTATCGCTTCGCCGCGGCCATGATGGCGGGTGATCCAATCGACGTATTCAACTACGGCAAGCATCGCCGCGACTTCACGTACATAGATGACATCGCCGAGAGCGTGATCCGGGTGCTTGACCTTCCAGCTAGCCCAGACCCGCAGTGGCAGAGCGATGATCCGCGGCCGTCAACAAGTAACGCTCCCTACCGGG
>JAXLWT010000068.1:0-15060 GCA_046328375.1 Thermomicrobiales bacterium | reverse complement strand
ATGACGATCTGCTCAAGCTGGGCTTTGTCGGCAATGGGTTCATTCGCAAGGGCGGTGATCTGCTGCTGAAAGTGCACCAGGAACACTTTGCGGAGCAAGCGCACCTGACGCTGGTGACGCACGACCCGCCGCGTGGCCTGACGGGCCTGCGCAATGTCGATATCCGCACCGAAGTGCCCTGGATCGAGCTGATGACCGAAGTGCTGCCCAGCTTCGATCTTTTCGTCTTCCCGACGCGCTTTGACTACTCGCCGTACGCGATCATCGAGGCGATGACGGCGGGGGTGCCGGTCATCTCGACGCGGGTCGGCGCCATCCCGGAGATGGTCGAGGACGGCGTGGGCGGCTTCCTGATCGAAGCTGACCGCGAGGCGCCGCTGGCTGACCGTATGGGCTGGGCGATTGACAACCGGGCGCAACTGCCCGAGATGGGTGCGCGCAGCCGGGAACGCGCCGAAACGCACTACGCCGCCGAAACAAACTACCCCCTGCTGCTGGACACCTTGTCTGAGGTGGCGCGCAAGCCGCTGATGACGGGTGGCGGAAACCGTGTAGTGGGTGTTGGCTCCTAGCGCCTGAAGCAGCGCGCGTGGTCACGTGGCGGCCAGCGGGGACCAGCTATCACCGCCTGAAAGGGGTCTACGCTGGCGTCATGTCTCCAGCGCTGTCGCAGAGGAGTCGGCCGACGCCAGGCTGATCGCTCGCGTTCCCTGCCGGCTGCTGGTCCACGTCGGTCGTTTTGCGCTCTCAGGAGTCACACGAGAATCACGGCATCCTAATCGAGGACGGGGCTGTCGCAGCGTTTCTCGATTTCCTGCAGCAGGTGATCGATGTCGAACGGCTTGAGCACAACCGCCACACCCATGGTGTCCAGGTGGGTCTGCAGTTCTTCCACCAGCTTGGCTGCCGCGGTGCAGACAATGACCGGGATGTCTCTGGCTTCCCGATCCATTTTCATGAGCTGCAGGAACTGCCAGCCTTTGCCCTCGTCGAGGATCACGAAATCGAGCACGACCACGTCTGGCCTGGCCTCCCGGACGCGACCAAGCATCTCGACGAGTTCGACGGAAAAGCCATCTGTCGTCACCCGGTAGCCTTCATCCTCCAACATTGCCCGGAAGAGCTCGAGGATGGCTACGGTGTCATTGATAACGAAGACATGTTTCTGTTCAGCCGGCGCGTCGGCTTTGCCCACCAGGCGTTCTCCTGCCACAGCTTGACATCTCAATTGAACCGCGGCGCATGGTACCGCAGAACACTTGTCCGAGGACATGTGGGGTCAGGCTGAGAACGCAGCCCGCAGGCTGGGCAGAACCTCGGTGGCGATCTGCTGGAACGTTGCATGCTGGGCGGGATCGGCCGGGTAGTACATGCCAATATCGCGAATGCCCAGGGCGGCGATCTCGCTCACCTGTGTGGTGAAGGCTTCCTGCGATGTGTAGTACGACATGGCGCCGCCCCGGGGCCGTGCCTGCACGTCGAACATGGTGTAGGAGCGACGGAGCGTCGCGGGATCTCTCCCGATTGCGGCACACGCCTCGTCAATCGCGGCACAGCGGGCCCGCGTTTCTGCCAGTTGAGCGCCGAAGTCTGCCTGGAACGAGAGGCTGTTCCAGCTATCGGCGTGCCGGGCCGCCAGCGCCATCATGCGCGGACCCAGGGCAGCGACGAGCAGGGGTGGGCGCGGCGCCTGCCGCGGCCGCGGCTGCATGACGTTCCCTTCCACTCGGTAGAACTCTCCCTGGTAGGTCGTGACCTCCTGGCTCAGTAGCAGCGAGACGAGTTCGCAATACTCTGCGAACCGTGCGACGCGCTCCGGCGGAGACCAGTTTGGCAGCCCGGCCATGGCGTACGACGGATCGATGGTCAAGCCAGTGCCGAGGCCCAGCTCGATGCGCCCGTGCGAGATATGGTCCAGGGTGAGCACCTGGCGGGCCAGCATGGCTGGGTTGCGCAGCGGAATCTGGGTGACCACCGTGGTCAGCCGGATGGTGCTGGTGGCTTCCGCCAGGGCGCCGAGGGCGCTCCAGGCCTCGAACCAGGGGCGGCTGGGATCGGTCCAGTCCACCAGGTGATCCGCCAGGGCCACCGCTTCGAAGCCGAGCGCCTCAGCTTCCTGCACGCGGGCCCTGACCGTGTCCCAATCGGTATTGGGAACAATCTGCACATGAAACCGCAGTGGATCACCCATACCGGCACCATAGCATGTTGCTTTGCACGTAAGGTCGTGCTTCCGCTCACTGAGCGGCCAGGGGAGTATGCCAGTGCTGGTACCTCAGCCCCGCTCAGCTCTGGCAGCCGCGCAGGGAGAGAGCCGTTCCGTTCCGCGTCGTGTCAGCTACCGATTCCCGGTCCTGTCAGCGAGAATGGGCGCATCATGTGGCGCCGTGGCGGAGCGTGGGCTCCCGGAACGCGGCAGACTGGCGAGAGGACAGATCTCCATGCGCGCGGCAGTGCTTGAAGCAATCCCCTCCATGCTGGAGGTTGGCGAAATCCAGGTGGATGTCCCTCATGGGCGTGAGGTGCTGGTGCGGACCGCCGCCGCCGGCCTCTGCCACAGCGATCTTCACTTCATGGAAGGCAAGTACCTCCATGAGACGCCCACCGTCCCGGGCCACGAGGTCGCAGGCATTGTGGAGGCGGTGGGGGATGAGGTTGTCGATCTCAAGCCCGGGGACCATGTCATCGGCTGCCTCTCCATCTTCTGTGGCCGCTGCGAGTTCTGCCTCTCGGGCCGCCCGGTCCTCTGCAACCGGCAGGGGCTGGAGCGGGACGCAAGCGAGCCGTCCCGCCTCTCGCGCAACGGCCAGAAAGTGCACCAGTTCCTGCGTCTCTCCGCCTTCGCCGAGTACCTGCTGGTGCACGAGAACACGTTGGTCAAGATTCGTGAGGACATGCCGCTGGACCGCGCGGCGTTGATCGGCTGCGCCGTGACGACTGGCCTGGGCGCGGTGTTCAACACGGCGAAGGTGACGCCGGGGAGCACCGTGGCGGTGATCGGGTGCGGCGGCGTTGGGCTGAACACGGTGCAGGGTGCGTGGATCGCGGGGGCGAGCCGCGTGATCGCCATCGACATGATGCCCTGGAAGCTGGAGCTGGCGCGCGAGTTCGGCGCGACCGATACGATCAACGCCGCGGATGGTGATGCCGTCGCGCAGGTGCTGGAGCTGACGGGTGGCGGCGTGGAGTACGCCTTTGAGGCGATTGGCCTGAAGGTCGCGGCGGAGCAGTCATTCGCCATGCTCCGCAAGGGCGGCACGGCGACCATTATCGGCATGATCCCGGAAGGGCAGAAGATCGAACTGCCCGGCTCCGAATTCCTGGACGAAAAGAAGATCCAGGGGTCGAACATGGGCTCAAACCGCTTCCGGATCGACATGCCACGGTACGTGGACCTCTACATGAACGGCCGCCTGAAGCTGGATGAGTTGGTTTCTGCTCGCATCTCGCTGGATGAAATCAACGACGGATTCGAGGCGATGCGGCGCGGTGAAACCGCCCGTAGCGTCGTGATCTTCTAGGGCCGGCTGGAGAACTCACACGCCGCAGAGGCGTTCGCGCAGGGAAGTGAATATGGCGCACGGGAGCGCGCGGCAAGCCAGCACCCGTGCGCTACACGACGTCCCATGGTTTGCCGAACCGCCGCCCGATTGAGTCGCAGCGGCCCCGTGGTCTCGACGCACCTCCGCTGGTCATGGAGCGGCTGATGCAATATCGCGGGCGATGGCGGAAACGTCGTTGTTGAACTGGTGACCGCCTGTGTCGAACGCTCGCACCGTGGCTTGCGGGAGCGCGTCGGCGTAGAGTGCCAGATGGTCGAATGGCACAACGGCGTCATCCCGGCAGTGGTACAGGTAGATGGGCATTGCGGACGGAAGGCGTGCGGCGACTGCCTGGGGCAGCGCCAGTTTCTCGTAGCCATCGTAGCGCCAGCCGGCCCCACCCCAGAATGGCGACGCTGCCAGGAACACGCCGGCGATGGGCTGCTCGCCCTGCCGCTCGCTCAGCCACTTGATGACCACCGACCCGCCCAGGGAGTGGCCGACGAGCATCACCGGTCCCGTCATGCTGGCCAGTTCGTGTGCAATGGCCTGCTGCCACGCCTCGTACGAAGGGTCGTCTTCGTTCGGCATCCTGGGGTAGTGCACCGCGAAGCGTGTCCCGAGGTTGCGTTGGAGGTTTTCGACCGGCCCGCTGTCCTCGTCGTGCGCTCCGCCTCCTGCGCCCTGAACAAACACGAGTTGCACCGTCATGGACCGTCCTTCCTGGTGCGAGACGGCGGAGCGTATCCGGGTGTTCTCGAATTGACTGGAGAGGTGTCAATTCCAGGGCAGCCGGCTTCGCGGTCTCACCATATTCTCAAGACATCGCAACGGCGCTGGTGAGCCGGTCCCGGAAACCTGGGTGGAGACGAAGCACTCCGGGTCCTGGTCACACCGGCGCCGTTGCGTTGCTCCTCGCCCGCAACAGCGCGGTTACGCTCGCCGGGCTCGGCATCCTTCCCTGCAATTTCGTGTCCACACTCGTCTGGCGTATAGCCCCACGAACGGCTAGAGAACGTAGAGGAGTGCCGAGCCTGCCAGCAGCGCGGCCATGATCAGGTTGAAGGCGCGTAGCGAGCGATCAGTGCGCAATAGCCTCTGCGCCGACGCCCCGAAGACCAACCAGGTGAAGCAACTGGGCAGCGCGGCCAGCACGAAGAGCGCGCCAAGTGCAAGTGACTGGCCGAGGGCGCCCGCTCCGGCGCTGAGGAAGGCGCCGGCGGCACTGGCAGAGACGAGCCACGACTTGGGATTCACCCATTGCAGGGCCGCCCCTTGCCAGAAGCCCATGATCTCCTGCGTCCCGAACTCCGTGACGCGCCTGGCTGTGGCAATCTTCCATGCGAGCCAGAAGAGGAAGGCGATGGAGAACCAGTGCAGCGCGGCCAGGACCTGCGGACGGCCGAGGATGAAACTGCCAACGCCGAAGGCCACGGTGGCTAGCATGACGCCCATGCCAAGCGTCACGCCGAAGAGGCAGGGCAGACCGCGCCGCACGCCGGCATTCGCACCGGTCGAGGCAAGAATGATATTGCTGGGGCCGGGTGTGATGGCGGCAGCGACGGCGAAGGAGAGGAAGGTCACGGTCTGCTCGGTGGACATCCCTGGGAGTGCTCCGGGTGAATGACAGGGGTGGGACAGGCATCGACACTAATACTCCTGCGTCGCCGGGTCTTGAACGATCGTGCGAGTCCAGCGCGCCGGACTGGATCCGCCAACAGGTGGCCGCGCCAGGTATTGCCCTGCTCGAGGCCTGGTTCCAGGGTCGCGCCTACAGGCGGCACCGGCACGACACGTATGCCATCGGGGTGACGGAGTCCGGGGTCCAGGCATTCTGGTATCGCGGCGCCACGCACATCAGCTTGCCTGGCGACGTTGTCGTGCTGCACCCGGACGAACTGCACGACGGGTACGCCGGCGCTGGGCTGGGCTTCGGCTACCGTCTCATCTACATCGAGCCAGCATTGATCTTCGCGGCTGCCCGCGAGATCGCTGGTCTTCGGGCCACGCTGCCTGTTGCCAGGCAACCCGTGCTCCGCGATCTTGCCCTGGCGAAGGGCATCCGCCGGGCCTTTGCCCACGCCCTTGAGCCGCTGGCGGCCGACGATCTGGTGCTGCAGATCACGCAGAGCCTGGCTGGCGCTGGCTTCATGCCACCGCCTCGCAGCCTCGATCTGGCAGCAATCGAACGAGTACGAGGTTTTCTTGATGCGGAGCGGACACGTGTGGTTCGTTCAGATGAGCTGGAGGCAGTCAGCGGGCTGACCCGTTATGAACTGGCCCGCCAGTTCCGGGCAGCACTGGGGACCAGCCCCTATCGCTACTCGCTGCTGCGCCGGCTCGACGCTGCGCGTGATCATCTCGGCAGTTCTCAGTCACTGGCCGATATCGCCCTGGCGGCAGGCTTCGCTGACCAGGCGCACTTCACGCGGATGTTTGCCGCCGCCTACGGCATCTCTCCGGGCAGATACCGCGCGCTCAACGGCGCATGACAAATAGAGGCACCGCTTCTCCCGGTGCCAGCCGGGTCGTGTGGCACCACGAGAAGCGCCTTGGTCTCCCTAGCGCCAGTCCAGGCCCAGTGCGCCAGCGACGCGAGCTACGGGGCTGGCGCAGAGTCTCCGTCGGCCGGCGCGGAGTCTGGATCGATTGGGGGAGCCGGCTCTCCCACGTCCTCTGGCACCGAATCCGTCTCCGGCGCTGATTCAGGTGGCGCGATTGGCGCCGCAGTATCGTCCTCCGAGGCAGGTACGTTGCTCTCCCCCGGAGCAACCGGCTCGGACGGCTCGCTGCAGGCGCCGGAGACGCAGGCAACGTCAGGTCCACAGACAACGCCGCAGGCGCCGCAGTTGAGCGAATCCGTGGTGAGATCGGCGCACGTGCCGCTGCATTCGACCTGACCCTCCGGGCACGAGGGTGATGCAGGCTCAGGCTCGCTCCCGCCTGTTTCCGGCTCCGTGTCACCTGGCGCCAGCACCTGATCATCGGGCGACGAGTCAGGCGTCGCACAGGTACCCGCCTGGCACGTCTCTCCGGCAACGCAGGCGTTCCCACACGAACCACAATGAAGCATGTCGGTCGTCAGGTCGGAGCAGACCCCGTCGCACGCTTCCAATCCGGGCGCGCACGTAGCCCCGTCAGCTGGCGCCAGCGTTTGCTGGTCGGCCGGAGCGAGCGACTGCCGGGGTTTTGGCTTCACGCCATTCAGCTTTGAGTCGCCGATGATGTAGCAGATTTCCAGGTCAGCATCGCAGGCATAGCCACCGGGGCATAGTTGGCCGCAGCCACCGCAGTTGAATGGGTCACTCCTGGGGACGCAGCCGAGCCCACAGGCCTGTTTGCCCAACGTTTCGCAGTACTCCGCTGAAAAGCCGCATTCCCCGGGTGGATAGCACGTGGAGTCTGCACTGCAGACTTTGCCGCACGTGCCGCAGTTGGCGGGATCTCTCGTGAGGTCGACACACGCGTTGCCGCAGCGAGTGGTTCCTGGCGCGCACCCGGGAGTCGGGCCAACACCCGTGCACTCGCCATTGATGCACTGGGTGCCACAGAGGTTGCCACAGCCACCGCAGTTGTTCAGGTCTGTCTTTGTGTCGACGCAGTCGGTCCCGCACGCTGTCAGACTTGAGGAACAACCGACGCATCGCCCGCCCTGGCAGTAGGCGTTGCCGGTGCACGGGAGAGTGCAGCCACCGCAGTACCCGGGGTCGTTCTGGAAGTCGCGGCAAACGCCGTAGCAGTAGCCCCAGCCAGGTGCGCAATCGGTAGGCTGGCAGGTCCCTGCGGGGAAGCAGGCGCCATTGCACAGCTCCCGTCCGGCCGGGCATTCTGTTGGCACACCTCCGCCACCTGGGCAACTGATGCCCTGGCTGCCGAAGTTTGGCAGTGCCTCCCGGCAGATTCCGTCACAGCGGACCTGTCCTTCCGGGCAGAGCACGGGCGCAGGTGGCGTGCAAACGCCACTGACACACTCTTCGCCGCTAGCGCAGGTGGCGCCGCAGGTTCCACAGTTGGACTCGTCGGTCTGCAGGTCCGTGCAGGTGGCGCTGCAGCGAGTCTGCCCCGCAGGGCACTGCGGCTCATTCTCATCCTGAACGTCAGCTGCGATGGAGACGCATTGCCCGCCCGTACAGTCTTCATCGAGGGCGCAGACGTGATCGCACGTGCCACAGTTGAAGACATCACTCGTCGTGTTCACGCACGTGTTGCTGCAGCGTGTCTGGCCTGGTGGACAGGGTGTCTCACCGTCAGACGCAGCGCAGATGCCGTTACGGCAATCCTCACTCCTGGAGCAGGCATTGCCGCACTGCCCGCAGTTGCTCGCGTCAGCCTGGAGGTCGACGCAGTTGCTGCCACAGCGCGTTTCGGATTCCGGGCAGGCCAGCGTTACTTCGCCGGCGTCGGCTTCCTGGCGTGCCTCGACGGTGTCACTGCCGGCGCTGGTCTCATTGGCCGGGCGATCACCGCTCCCGGAGGCCTGCGAACTGCCGTCATTCCCGCCGGTCCCGCCGCTCGATCCGTTGCCACTCCCGCTGGCATTGCTGTCAGGTTGCGTGCCGCTTGTCTCAGCAACTGGACGGTTGTCACCTTCCGCGTTTGAGGCGTTGCTGCCACTGCCTCCAGTGGGCGAGTTGCCCCGGGACTGCTGGAGCCCGGTCTCGCCGGTGGTGCTGGCTGGGCGGGCGCCGCCTCCCGTGGACTGGGTGCCGCCACCAGCAGCTCCGGGGATGTTCTGCACTCCAGCCAGGGCGTGCCATTCCCCGAGATCTCCGATCACGGTGCTCGTCACCGTGCCGTCGAACCGGCCCAGGCAGCGAACCACGTCCGGTTCACCGACGCCCACGGCGACCAGTGCCTGCCCCTGGCCAAAGTCGATCCGTGCCTGGAATCCTTGCCCTATAGCCAGGCCAGTGACTGGCAGGCTACTGCCATCGTCGAGGAGCAGTTTGGCGTCTTCGAGATCACCGGTTCTGCCCCGGGTAAACATCAGGTACCCGCGCAGCCTGCCGGGTGATCCTCCGGCAACGAGAGGCTGCCTCGCGCTGGGACCCTCACGCACGATGGCCTCGAAGTCGAGCACGCAGGTTCCGCCCGCTCCGGGGATGGTGCAGAGATCATCCTGGGCCGCCCGAACTGGCACTCCCTGGGTGAGGCCAAGGGCGCTGAGAACACCGCCGGCAATGGCGGCGCCAAGCGCCGACCGGCGAGATCTCGTGCCGGTGAGCGCCTTGGCGAGTGTATCGAATCGTTCAGCGTCCAACGCGTGCCTCCTGCGGGCATCCTGTGATGCATGAGCCAGACGTATCATCAGACAGAACCAGATGGATCGCTATTGGTAAAAATACGGATATCTGCGAAATCACCGGCCTCTGCAACCGCCCAGGGCAGGTTGCGAAGCGGCACGGTGAGGTGCTGGCGTACGGATCCTGTTCCGTGCCATCAGGAACCGCCTGGCAACGAGGCCCATCGCTACCGCGAGCGCTCCTGCCTTTCCCTGGCAGGAAATCTTCTGCTAGACAATGCCGTGGGCATAGGCATAGGCAGCGGCTTCGGCGCGGGAGTCCAGGCTGAGTTTGGCGTAGATCGATTGCAGGTGGCGGGCGACGGTGCGGGGGCTGATGTAGAGCTCCGTGCCAATCTCCGCGTAGCTCAGGCCTCGCGCTACGAGGCGCAGGACCTCGACTTCGCGCGGGGAGAGGCCCGATATCGCCGCATCAGCCGTGGCGGTAGCCGGCGCCTCGAGTTCCGCGACACTCTGGAGCGCCATTTCGGCACGCAGCGGTACGCAGATCCTTCTCACGTCCTCCAACGCCGACGCAGCATCCGCCGGGCGGTCTTGCGCTTGCCGCAACACGGCCATTTCCAGCAGCGTACGCGCCCGCTCATACGGCGCGGCGCACGCGTCGCAGATGGCCAGGGACGCACCAAGATGGGCTTCTGCCTCGGCAAAACGGCCTCGTGCGATGGCCAGCGCGCCCTGCATGCGCTCCACGGCGAGCAATGCCAAGGGTTGCCGGGGGGAAGCGGCCAGGGAGGCCGCGTGCTCCGTGGCGACTTCTGCCATCTCCAGGTCGCCACGGAGCGCGTGATAGCGGGCGTGAAGTAACGCACTCTGGGCCCGGTTAAGGATGCGACCACTCCAGGTGAGCCAGCGTTCATGCGCGGTGATCCACGCGAGGCCATTCTCCAGGTCCCCGGCATCCAGGCAGAGCTCGGCGGCGAGGCGCTGCAGGGCGAGCATATCCACAAAGTAGAGGTCACCTGGTTCGGTGGCCGGGCCTCCAGGGATTCCGGAGCGGATGCGCCCCCACGCGGCATCGCTATCGCCACGGAGACGCTCGATGTCCCCCAGCGCCGCAAGCGATGAGATGCGCCAGGCGGGTACCTGCAGGTATGCCTGTGCAGCTTCCAGCACCTCGTCCCAGCGACCCTCGATCGTGGCGGGGGCATAGACCTGGAGCAGGGGCCGCGTGCTGGAAAAGACCGCGAAGCTGGACATGCGCGCCATCGATTGCTCGTAGTCGTAGAGCAGTCGTTGCCGTTCCCGGAGATCATCGGCGTGGTAACCCAGGGCCACCTCGATGATCTCCCACTTCAGGGTCGAGGCCGTCATGAAGGTACTGTCCAGGGAACGGAACTGGTCGCGCGAGGCAGCGAACGCGGCGCGAGCCGCGGCGGGACGCCCGAGGCCCGCATCAACCAGGGCGAGGGCGATGTAGGCGCCGCCCAGTTCATTGCGCCGGACAGGAGACGCGGCGTCCGCGTCCTCCGCCAGCACTGATTCGGCAAACACACGTGCCTCGTCGTAGCGGCCGATGAACGCCAGCCACTGCGCCAGGAGGCCGCGTGACGGCACGTGGAGGCGGCCCATCCTGGCCAGTTCGGCCCGTTCCTGGGGAGAGAGCGCGTCAAGCGCCTTGACGCAGTCGCGGAGATCGGCCAGGACGCGTTGTCCCAGGAATCCGCGCAGGCGGGCGCGCAGCCAGCGGACCGCAAGTGACAGGAGGGGATCCTTCGTGCCCTGCGCGGTGCGTTCCGCGGCGTCGAGGTGAGCGGTGGAGCGCGCCAGGTCGATGTACCGGTAGGATTCAGCGAGGTCCGCATGCAGCCAGGCCAGTGCGTCCGAAGGTCCTTGCCGCTCCAGGAGTGGCAGCGCCTGCTCGTAACGGGCAATTGCGTCCCGCGCGGCGTCACGGCGCTCAGCACGTTGACCGGCGCGGATCAACCACTCAACTGCGCGGCCGTCTCCCGCCTGCACCAGGTGGAAGGCCACTGCTTCCGGCTCTGGTGCGGCGCGCTCCGCGAGCAAGTCTGCCACCTGCCGGTGCCAGGCGCGCCGCTGCAGGAGCGAGATGCTGCCGTACAGCGCCTCACGGAAGAGCGCGTGACTGAAGGCCAGGGCGGTGTGATCCGGCGTTTCTTTCAAGAGCTGTGCGGCGTGTGCCTCTTCGACTGCCCCAGCCAGAACCTCGTCCGACACGCCGGCAATACTTTGCCAGTACTCAAGCGGGATGACCTGCCCGATGACGGCGGCGAGCTGGAGCAGGCGCTGTGTCGAAGCGCCCAGGCGGGCGACGCGGTCATCGATGAGTTGCCGCACCAGCGGCGGAACTGGGGCCCGCGCGAGATCGCCCAGTCGCCAACCATGGGGAGTAAGCGTGACGAGTTGCTCGTGCTCGAGCGTGCGGAGCAGTTCCTCCAGGTAAAACGGATTTCCTTCGGTGTAGCGCTGGAGGTGCGCGACGAGCCGGGCTTCTTCTTCCAGAGTCAACTGGTAGCGGGCGGCGACGAGGCCCTGGATATCGGGCGCGGTGAGGGGACGCAGATCGAGACGGAGCGGGTGCCCCTCGCGCACGAGCTGCGGCAACACCCGGTGCAATGGCTGATCCAGGGTGAGCTCGTTGTCGCGGAACGTCGCGATGATGAGCACCCGCCAGGCCGAGACGCGGCGCACTATGGCGCGCAGCAGATCGAGGCTGGCCTGGTCAGACCAGTGCATATCCTCCAGGACGAGGAGGACCGGGTGCTTGACCGAGAGTGCCGCGAGAAAAGTGCCGATGCGGGTGGCGAGCGCGTCCTTGCTGCCGGCATTTTCCATCAGGCCGGCGTCGTGGGTGTCCGTTGCGGGGCTGGGGAAGCCAGCTTCGGCTGATGTGTTGCGCAGGAGTTCTCCCCAGGGCGCATATGGGGAGCCGCTCTCCAGATCGTAGCAATGGCCAGTCAGGATAACGGCGCCGTTGATCCGTGCCGCAACCATGAGTTCTTCGACCAGGGAGGTCTTGCCAATGCCTGCCTCTCCCGCCAGGAGAACCAGGCCTCCCACGCCATCGCAGGCCTTTTGCCAGGCGGCATGGAGTGCGGCGCGATCATCTCGCCGCCCGTACAGACCCTCGGTGATACGCGTGTTGGCGGTATGGAAGGGGTGCGCACTCACCGCGGAACGCTCCAGGCCTGTGTTCGTCCCGCAGCCACGCCCATCTGTTCAGCGCGACCCCGCGGCAAGTGAAAAATGGGAGGCGAACTACCGGGAGAAAGATATAGACAATGGTCAGTTTTGACCAGTGGAGCGGCGCGTTTGTCTGCAGCGTATGGTCAATTTTGACCATACGCAAAGGCAGAACCCGAACGGTATGCTCCGGGCCCAGCCAGGTGGGCGGCGACGCCGGGCAAGACACGCTGCACCGTTGTCGCCTTCTGGACCGGCTCCCGTTCGCCTGGCTTGCCGGCTGTTCCCGCGAGCAGCACCGAACCCTGCCCTCCCCTGTCGCTGATCCGCACAAGCACGAGGGTCTGCTTCGCACTTTCCACCACTCTATCGCGCATTGCTCCGTTTGCGTCCCTGTCCTGTGCGCAATCGCGCGGGGTGCGCGTTAGCTGACGCTGGAGGTGCGGTGGTGGCGCCTGGATCCGCTTCACGCAGTCACGCAGAGGGAGATATGCCGGTCAGAGGGCAAGACGCCGGAAGGTGGGTCATCTGGGCCAGGGGGACGCGGCTGCAACGCGATGGCCGGGTAGGCGGTGGGGACAACAGCGGCAGCGGATGCCCAAGCGCTGGCCATTGACGGCCGCCGTAGCTGCCTAATGTCACCAGGCTCGTGATGGCGGTGGGCACTTTTGACCAGCCCGGGCAGGCAGCATCAGCCGCACGAATGGTCAATTTTGCGGCTGTCAGGGAGCGTTGCCTGCCCTAATCTCTGTCTCGTGGTCGCGGGGGTGGTGATGCCGGACCGGACTGAACTGGGTGGAGATCGTGCAACTCTGGTCAAGCCCACCACCCCAACGACCCAACCAATTGCTTGCGCGATACCTGACGACCGAAAGGGGCCCGAAGGTGCCCACCGAACTCTTGATCCTGATAGCCGCCGTTGCTGGTTTCATCCTGTTCGACGTGGCTGCGATGCACCTCGGCGCGGATAGCCGCGCCCTCACAGACGTGCAGCCGCGTCCACTCCCCTAAGCCAGCAACGAAGTTCTTGACACCGGTGTCCTGCCCCAGCCAGGCAGCGACACCAACCTGGCGGAGCCGGAGCGCATTGGCACGGCTCCAACCAGGGAAGTCCTCAACCGGAAACTACGTACTTCTACTCATGCCAGAACACCGGTTGAGGAGCATGATGGTTTCCAGGTAGCGAGCCCCTTCCCTCCCTTGCTTCCCAGCCGGGCTCGCTACCTGACCATCAGGGCACCGTTTCTCCCTTACGTCTTCCCGGAACCTCCACGATCGCTCATGCGTCTCAGCAACGAGCCATGTTCGATCCCCATGTGGAGGTGAGTGAATGCGTACTCTGCTGCAAGCCACGCTCGTGGCCGCCCTGTTAGCCCTTGGCCTGGCGCCCAGCGTGGCGATGCCTGTCCAGGCGCAGACGGTGAGCACCCCGGTTCCAGGCCCCGAAACCGCCATCCCGCCAATTGTGTGGAGCATGACCGAGTTCCCGACGACTGGCCCCCTCAATGAGCCAGGGCGCTACACGGTGCAATTCCTGGAAGATGGGCAGATCAGCGCTCACGCGGACTGCAACTGGGTGGCTGGGGTGTGGACGGCCGCTGACGGCCTGCTGGACATCACCATCACGCAAACCACGCTGGCGCTCTGTCCTGAGGATTCCCTGGAGCAGCCCTTCGTGCAGGCCCTGCACGACGCCACGGGCTACGCAATCGATGGCTTCTCGCTGA
Source organism: Thermomicrobiales bacterium (assembly GCA_046328375.1). GTDB lineage: Bacteria > Chloroflexota > Chloroflexia > Thermomicrobiales > UBA6265 > JACCXM01. Next base: position 1,345 of record JAXLWT010000068.1, on the reverse strand, counting down.
CGATCTCCGGTCCAACCGGCGATATGCGCTTCATGCCGAACGTCGCTACGCCGGCCTAGCCGATAGGGGCGGCCTACCGGCCGTTGTCACGTCTTGCGTACGTTTCTCGCTCCAGACCTGAGCGTCGTTGGCCCCATTCCGTAGCCCAGAGGGCAAGATTTCTCAGGCTTTGTGGCCGGGAGCGGTGTCGCTGCCTACGCTCCCGGAGGTAACCGCGGGTCGCCGTTGTGCGTTGGGAAAGGGAGACGGCTGGTCAAGCGGCGTGTCGCATTGGGGAAACCGCGGATCACGCCGGTCTGGTGATGATCAGATGCAGGGGATACTTCCTGGTGAATGAGCAATTCTTCGATGACCTGACGCGGCGCGTGGGCGACAGTACATCGCCCGCGCTGCCCCGTCGCGGTCTGTTTGGGCTGCTGGGCGGAAGCGCCCTGGCGGGCGTAGCGGGTCTTGGCCTGCTGGCTGAAGACGCCGACGCCAAGAAAAACAAGAAGAAAAAGAACAAGAAGGACAAAAACAAGAACAAGGGGAAGTGCAAGGCTGACGGCAAGAAGTGCAAGAAGAGCAAGGATTGCTGCGACAGCAAGTGCAGTGATGGCCGCTGCGGTAGCCGCTGCCCGACCCGTGTCTCCTTCAACACGCGCTGGGGTTCCTTCGGGACGGGCAACAGCCAGTTCAAGAACCCGTGGGACATTGCCATCAGCCGGGACGGCGAGGTTTTTGTTACCGACACCGATAACCGCCGCATCCAGGTCTTCAATGAGAGCGGGAGCTTCATTCGTAAGTGGGGCAGTGCCGGTAGTGGCTCCGAGCAGTTCCAGGAGCCGCGCGGCGTGGGCGTGAACCAGGACAGTAGCAAGACCCGGGTCATCGTCTCTGACCCGGTGATGAACAGCGATTCGCGCCGCCTGCGACGCTTCAGCACCTCTGGCAGCCTGATCACCGAAATGGGCCGCAGCCAACTGCCGAACCCGCGTGGCATCACCATCGATAGCAACAACCGCATCTGGGTTGTGGACAGCTCATCGACTGGACGCATCTTCCTGTTCAATAGCGATGGTTCGTACAACAACAACTGGACGCCGAGTGGCAACGGCTCGCTGTCGTCACCCCAGGGCATTGCCGTGTACAAGGACGGCAACACGACCTACGTCTATGTGACCAACGCCGGCAACAACAAGGTCTTCAAGTTTGAGTACACCGGCGGTAACCTGGACTTTGTGAAGTCGGCTGGCTCGCAAGGGAGCGGGTCGAGTTCCTTCAACGGCCCGGCGGGAATCGCGGCGGATAGCTGCGGTAACCTGTGGGTGGCCGACCGGAACAACAACCGCATCCAGATCCTGGA
>JAXLWT010000067.1:0-15876 GCA_046328375.1 Thermomicrobiales bacterium | reverse complement strand
AGCACATCGACCTGGACCATGCAGGACGTTGGAGCGGCGTGTGAAACGCGCTTTGTCTCGAGCGTGAGGGACCTCGTCGGGATTGATCGTATGCCAACGACGCGTCTCGACGCCGCCCGGGTGACAGGAATTCGGCACGGTGCTGGAGAACACTTGCCCGTGCCGGGATGTTGTTGCGAGGAACTGCCAGGGGAGACCCAAATCCTGGGCCTCCCCTGCCGCATGTTGAATGCAGGCCTGGCGAACTCGAACTAGCTGCTCGGGGTCGCTTCAGGGGCTTCCTCGTGATGGTGGCCTTCGTCACCTGTTTCGGCCAGGTAGATCGTGACGGTCAGGTTGTCGCCATCCGGGTGCAACAGTGCCAGACCCTGGTCTTCACCGCCATTGGCGGGGGAGAGCCAGATCGCCAGCGTGCCGTCGGCAGTGGTGCTGCCGCCAATGTCGCCACAGGCAATCGAGTGGTCCATCGCCTCGTCGCTCTCGTAGATGACGATAGCGTGCGGCTCACGCGTCAACGTATCAAGCGATTCGGCGACGGTCGTCTCGCTGACATCGATCGATGTCGTCGTTTCCGCGCCCATCATGGCTGGTTCGGCAATGGGCGTGCCCTCGAGGGAGACGGAGGCGCCCACTCCAGTTAACTGATCTGCCACTGCGCCGGTGGCCTCGCATGATCCTTTGTGAATGCGAGCAGGATGACCATCGGCGGCGTGGGCCAGCGCCTGGCCGGGGACGGCCATTCCAGCGGTGAGGCTGGCGAACATGAGCGCGGCGGGAATGAGCAGACGTGGAGATGCGTTCTTAAGCATGAATAGCTTCCTTCCAGAACCCTGCCAGGACGTTGGGCGCGGTAGACGCTTTGAAGCGCTTGACGCCTGGCGCGCGTACAGGAGAAATCGAGGATCGGTTTGCCGCAAGCGCGGAGGCGTGTCCTGTTGCGGTAGCCCGCGGAGCGGAAGTTGCCTCCCCTCAGCAGGAGTCAGATCCAACCGAGGCCACAGCGGATCGCCTCGGACCCATTCATGTTTGGCGGTGGAGGCTCTGGACCCATGGCCTTGCGCTCCAGGAGCGGCGCAACCCAGGTGCTGATGTGTGGGATGAGGCCAACGAGCCGTGGACCCCTCAGGGGATTGGCGATGACGCGCGGAGGAATGGCGCGCGATGCGAATCCGGCTGGTGTCGGCAGCGCGGGGTGCGAGTGTTTGTCGGACGCCCCGGAACCCCGTTCCATCGGTGTGCTTGCAGGAAGAGCGTGGCGCGCGGGTGAGGTGAACGCCGCATGTGGTTTCCGTTGTTGCAATTCGGCAACGGTCTCCGGTGCCAGGAACAAGGAGTGAGGGCCGGCCGCGACAGCGCATTCTACCGGGATATTGAGCATGCCGAGGATCACGATGAATGTCGCCAGGAGCGGAACCAGGCGCTTGCGTCGCTCCACTTGTCGCCAGGACACCTGAGTCATACGCACGTCCCGTGCTGCAGTCGCTGGTGCGAAAGTGTACCCACCACTGGTCGTTGCCCTGGGCGGTGATTGCTTGCGCGCCAAGCATGACGAAGCCATGCGGTTCAGTCACGATTCCCGTGCAAACGCCAGCAGCATGCGACCGGTCGCCGGATGAAGTACCGGGTACGCCCTGATGCCGAAGACCCTGGCGATTAGCTCTGGGGTCAGGGTTTCTTCCGGGACGCCGACCGCCACCAGGTGGCCGCCGGACATCACCGCGACCCGGTCGCAAAAGGCAGCCGCGAGGTTGAGATCATGGAGAGCCGTGAGCACGGTGATGCCGAGTCCACGCACCAGCGCCAGGATGTCGAGTTGGTGAAGGATGTCGAGATGATTTGTTGGTTCGTCGAGGATCAGGATCTTGCTCTGTTGCGCGAGCGCTCGCGCGACCAGCACACGCTGCTTTTCGCCGCCAGAGAGCGTGGCGAAAACGCGTGTTGCCTTCTCGAGCATGCCGACCTGTTCCAGCGCGGCCGCGACGATGTCCCAGTCGTTGTCGGTATCACTTTCGAGGAGTTTTTTGTGCGGGGTTCGTCCCATGAAGACTACTTCCAGCACGCTGAAGTCGAACTCCGAAGGGGTTTCCTGCGTCACAACCGCTGTGCGTTGGGCTGACTCCTTGCTGGAAATACTCCAGACGTCGTCGTCGCCTAGCCGGACTACTCCACCTGTCGGTTTCAAAGCCCGGTAGATCGTTCGTAGCAGTGTGCTCTTGCCCGAGCCGTTGGGGCCGATGATGCCAACCATCTCACCGGGCTCGACCGTAAGATCGATCCCGTCAACGATGCGCACGTTATCGATAGAGACCTCAAGTCCGGCGATGCTCACTCGCATCATTTCTCTCGTTTCCCTGACGTCCCGCCTGGCGCAACCACGGCGCGCGGAACTCCCTGGCAATGCGCTTGGCTGCCGTGGACCTGCAGCAGCGCCCAGCGCTGCTGCAGGTCTGGCGTTTCAGGCGCTTAATGAGGCAGGATCTGGCCCCGCCTCAGCATGTCGTCCGCACGCGCCAGGCTCCTGGTCATGCGGATGGTCCGGGGCCGCCTTGTCAACTGTTGCGCGGCGTGTACCCGTCGTATTCCATGATCCGGGCGGTACGGGCCGCGATCTTCTCGCCGTACAGGCGGCCAACGACGTGCAGGGACATGTCGATGCCTGCCGAGACGCCGGCTGCGGTCACAACCTTGCCGGCATCAACAAACCGGGCATCCCCGACCACATCGACCTCCGGATGGCGCCGCTGGAGCGACTCGACGCTTCCCCAGTGGGTTGTCGCCTGCTTGCCGTCGAGCAGCCCGCGCTTGGCCAGCAATTTGGCCCCCGTGCATACGCTCGTCGTCAGTTCGATCTGAGCGGCCTGGGCCGCAATCCAGTCCAGCACTCGCTCGTTGCCGGCGTAGATCACGTCGGCGCCGGCGCCGCCGGGAACAACCAGGATGTCGAGCGGCGGGTGGTTTTCGATCGTGTAGGTCGGCTGCACCAGGAGCCCGCCCCGGCAGCGCACGGTCTGATCTTCTTCCGCGATGGTGTAGACGTCGAAGAGTCGCTCTTCATCGTCGAGACTGTCACCGCTACGCGTAATCGCAAAGACCTCGAACGGGCCGCAGAAGTCGAGGACCTCGACCTCCGGGAAAATCAGGATGCCGACGGTGCGTCGCGTTGGTGTCGTGGTATCGGTCATGATGTTGCGCCTCCTGGTGACTAATTCGCTGGATGGCACGCGGCGGCCAGCGCCTCGACCGCGTCAATGTTGCGCGGGCTCGCCCCGCCGACGATCACATGCGACATCTCCACGAAGCGGCCTTCGCGGGCCGCACTGGTGCCGGCGAGCACGGCGTTGCTCCCGATTGCCGCGGTCAGCGCGTCGCCATCATCCGTGGAGTAGTCGGTCAGCACCAGGATCACCTGCGGATCGCGCTTGGCGACCTCCTCGGCGGACGGGAAGAAGCCGGGGCTCGGCTCGTCGCCGAAGATGTTCGTGCAGCCAGCCAGTGTCATGATCCCATTCGAGAGGCTTGCGCCGCCAAAGGTCGCGATTGGCTGGCCGTCGTTGGGATCGGTGGCAATCACCACGATGCGCGTCGGCGGCAGGCTCGTCACCCGTGCGGTGACCTTGCCCTGCCGCGCGCGCATGGTGTCCACGAGTTGGGCGGCGCGGTCCGGCACGCCGAAAATCTGGCCAAGCTGCTGGGCGAAACGATACGTGCCGTCGATGTTCGTGATGACACTTGAGCTGACGTCAAAGCAGTCCGCAAAGGAGATCGCGCCGATAGCGGACATGTCCGCCGGGTTGATCTGTCCGTCAGCGGCGCCGAGCAGTTCCGAATAGGCGGTCAAGACCAGATCTGGCCTGGCGGCGGCGATTACCTCTGTACTGGGGAGCGCATTCATGTCGCCGGCCAGGCCGCCCGCGAGGACGGGGATACGGGCAAAGTCATCCTTCAAGTCAGCAGGGATCTGCGCATCGGGATGCGGGAAGCCGGTGCCGACGATGCGGTCGCCGAACCCGAGCGCGATCACGAATTCGGCCGCATAGGCATCCAGAGTCACAATGCGTTCCGGCACCTTGTCGAAGGTCACTGAGCTGCCTGCGCAATCGGGCAGGGTGAGCGGGAAGGCCACGGGTGAAGCCACGGGCGTCGCGTTAGCGTCTGCCATGGCGGGCAGCACGCCGGCGAGGACCATGACCACCGCCCCGGCCGCGAGCGACCGGAACAGACCTCTGAACAGTTGCATGGTGTTGTCTCCTGTCATGTGAAGATGTGTGAGCGGCTTCCCTCGCACTACGCGCCTCCCAGCCTCGTCGTGCGGCGCATCAACCAGATGAAGAACGGTGCACCGATCGAGGCCGTGAAGATGCCCAGGGGCAGTTCGACCGGCCGCTGCAACGTGCGCGCTGCGAGGTCCACCAGGATGAGATATGAAGCGCCCAGCAGAACCGCGGTCGGCAGGACCCGCCGGTGATCAGGTCCGACCAGCATCCGAGCGACGTGCGGGATCATCAGGCCGACGAAGCCGATGCCACCCGATACGGCGACGACAGCCCCGGTCAGGAGCGACGACACGATCACGAGCTGGAGGCGGAACCGGTTGACATCCACGCCGAGCGCGGTCGCCGACTCCTCTCCCATGAGCAATGCATTCAGCGGTCGCGCCTGCAGCAGGAGCCAGCCAGAGGTCACGAGTACCGCCGCAGATGGGACACCTAAATCCTGCCAGTCGGCCCCGGCCACGGACCCGAGCAACCAGAACAGGACGCCCTGCAACTGCTGCGGCTGAGCCTTGATCTGGAGATAGCTCGTGGCGGCGCTGCACAAGGCCCCGATCGCCACCCCGGCCAGGATGAGACGCGTCGGAGAGAAGCGCCCGGACCGTTGGCCCAGCGCCATGACGGCGAGCATGGCGCCGATGGCGCCAAGGAATGCCGCCAGCGAAACGCCGAGCCCAAGTAGCGCCGCGGATCCGAGGAGGATGACCGCAACTGCTGCCAGCGACGCGCCTGATGAGACGCCAAGCACATAGGGATCAGCCAGCGGGTTGCGCACCAGAGCCTGCAGCACGGTCCCGGCAACCGACAGCCCGGCGCCGACGACGCCAGCCAGCAGCACCCGCGGCGTGCGGAATTCCCAGATGATGCGGTCGTTCACATCATCCATTGCTGCAACCCCGCCCGTCAGGTGGCGCGCGATTGAGGTCCACACATCACACAGCGGCAACGACACCGCGCCGATGCTGATTCCCACGAGCACCGACACAAGAAGGAGGGCGCTCAGGACACCAATGAGCAGCCCGTAGCTCCCGCCGTCGATGAGCTGTGCGCTCTGCTGTCGAACCGAGGCACGCAGGATCGAACCGGAACGCCCTGGCGAAGGTGGATACCGCTGGCCCCCCGTCTCAGGCGCCTTCGTTGCTACCTCTCCCATCGTGAATCAACCTTCCGCGGTGGCCGCCGGGGTCGCATTTGACTCAGGGAACGCTTCCGGGTGAAAAGAACGGGCCATGACGTCAATGGCTTCCGGGATACGGATGCCAGCCGCATAGGCTGCGCCATCGACGGCGACAAAGCGCTTGTCCCGAGACGCCGGGATCTCGGGAAAGGTCGTGAACAGCAGGTTCGCGCGCTCGCTTACGGGTCCGTAAAAGGGAGGATCCGTATCAATCAGGGCAAAGATATCCGCTTGCTGTCGCGCGAACTCTTCCGCGTTGACCGACAGATAGGATTCGGCGCCGTCGCCGAAGAGGTTATGGCCACCCGCGAGACGGATCATGTCCGCGTTCAGGCCCGCGCCGTAGACATCGACCGGACCCGTCAATTGCTCCTCGGTTGCCCCGCCGCTGAAAATGACCTCCACCGGCGGCCGGTCAGCGACCGCTACCTGCGTCTCGGCAATCTGGTCTCGCATGGTGGCTACCAGGTCCTCAGCGCGCTCTTGCACGTCGAAGATCTGACCAAGCGCCAGGATATCGGCGTAGACCGTTTCAATCGTGCTGGATGATGCGTCGCTCAGGCACTGATCCGTAATGCGGAAGAGCTGGGCGCCGATCGAGGCGTAGTCCGCCTCGCTGGCGTAGCCTGCGTTTGCGTCCAGGTCGTATGCGGGATACGCAACCAGGACGAAATCGGGCCGCGCGCTTAGCACCACCTCACGCGCAGCCTGTGGTTCGCTTTCGTCGACCATCCAGTTCAATCCGTTGACTTCCTCCTCGTATCCAGCTGGAGCCGGATAGGTCTGACCATAGGTCACCCCAACGATGGACTCGGTCAAACCCAGAGCAACGAGAATCTCTGCGACGTTCTGGTAGGTCGCCAGAATGCGCTGAGGCGGCCGCTCGAAAGTCAGGGTCTGGCCGCAGTTCTCGATCGTCAGCGGATACTGGGTGCGCGCCGCCGGGAGGGGAGATTCCTCCTGGGCGTGGGTTCTCGCTTCCGGCCAGAGCTGGCCAGGTCCAAGGAGCAGGCCCAGGAAGAGTATTGAACGAGCCAGGATCACCAGTCTGGACATGTCTACTTCCTCTCGTCACAGGCGCCCACGAGCCCAAGCACTATTCCGGGAACATCCCTTGGGCCAACAGGCGGACGAATGAGCCGGCGCGGATGCCGGGGATGATCTCGCTGTACGGAACGATGATGAATCGGTCGTCGCGAACAGCGGTCACGTTGGCCAGACCGGGATTGGTGCGAAAGACGTCCTTCTTCTCCTCGGCATCATCGCCAGCGAACAAGGCGATGACGATCACCTCTGGATCGCGCGCGGCAACCTCTTCCCAGCTCACCTGGGCGAAGTTGAAGTACGTTCCTTCCAGATCGGCGAAGATGTTCTCGCCTCCTGCCAGGTCGATTGCCTCGTTGGCCGTTCCACAGCAGGCCGCCGTCCAGGGTGGGCCGTTTGGATCGCCGCTGGTATCGAAGAGGAAGACACGTGGCCGGCTTTCCCGCCCCTCGGTGCGCACGACGACCTCGTTGACCTCGTCTTCGATACCGGAAATCACGGTCTCGGCGCGGCCCTGGACGTCGAAGATGATGCCCAGTGTGCGAATATCGTCATAGATCACATCCAGGCTCGTGGCGCCGTCACCGCAGTAGTTCAGGCTCTGGTAGGTCGCGATCCCGGCGCTGGCCAGTGCGGGGCGCGTGCCGACCCCACCATCGTCCGCGAATGTGCCGTCGTACGTGGAGTAGACAAAGTCAGGCGTGCTTGCTAGCAGCACCTCCCGCGCGGGCATTTCCTCTGCCAGGACCGGCAACGCCTCGATTGTGTCGCGCTGGCTCTCCATGGGCGCTGTATCGTTCCATGCCGTTCCAACGATGCGATCAGCCAAACCGAGGGCCACCAGCGTTTCCGTGGCGGGGCTGAAAATGGAGACGACCCGCGAGGGTGGCGCACTGTACGTGTAGGCAAAACCGCAGTTCTCGATGGTCAGCGGATACACGGTTCGGCCGGTCTCAGCCGCAACCGGAGATCCCTCCTGGGCGCCGATGGCCGCAGTTCCAACGAGCGTCCCCGTAAGCATCAGGACGATCGCGATCAACCGTGAGCACAAGGGATGAGCAGTCATGTCGGTAGCTCCCTGTTTCGGTACGTGTGGAAGGGCCACGGTGATCGTGGCCGCGGCAGATTCCGACAGTTGGCGTCTCACTGGGCGAGCAACGTGCTCGCCCAGCAAAGGCTGTTTGCTGGAGGTCAGTCCGGGACCCCGTGACGGAACCAGCAGCGCCGCTTGTCGCGGCTGGTGCGCTCCTACGCTCCTTCCAGCGAGACGGCCTCCCAGCGCTGCAGAAACTGCACGGGGTGTGCGACGAAGCCCGCTACCTGCGGCGAGTGTGCGTAGATGCGCTGGATGCCGACGAGTGGCATAACGATGTGCTGCGAGATCATCACGTTCATCGCCTTCGCCGCAGCTTCCTGCACGCCCTCCTGGGTCGCGGATTCACCACATTCGGCAATTGCGGCGTCGAACTCGGCGCCCGGCGCGAACGCATTCGAGTACGAGTTCATTTCGTCATCGAGGTCCGGGTCTGGACTGACGTAGAGCAAGGCGGGCAAGTAGCAGGGATCGGCGTCGACCTGGTTGCCGACCTCCATCCAGAGATCGCCAGCCCGCTCGACCAGGCGGTCGTTGTAGGTACCAGAGTCGTTGATCTGCGTAATCGTCACGTCAATGCCGATCTCGCGCAGTTGTGCCTGGACCAGTTCCGGGGCGGTACCCTGGATTTCGGCGGTGGGGTAGCCGGATATCAGTTCCAGGTGCAATCGGCGGCCATCTTTTTCGCGGATTCCGTCTCCAGCGGCGACCCAGCCCGCATCCTCCAGGAGTTGTGCCGCTGCTTCCGGGTCATACGGGACCTGCGTGATGTCGGCTTCGGCCTCCCCCAGCACCGCCGCCGGGATCATGCCGTTGTCGACGACAGCGAAGCCCTGCCAGGCGGCGCTGGCAATGATCTGCTTGTCGATCGCCATGGCGACGGCTTCCCGGATCGTCGGATCCTGGCCGAGTTCGTATGGCGCAGCGCCATGAATATTGACCGCCAGCGCCTGGTAGGCTCCGACGCCGGAGACCGCCAACTCGAACGTCCCGCCATCCTGCAAGCCGGGGGCCGCGTCGCGCGGGACGTCGTACACCAGGTCGACTTCGCCGGCCTCGAGTGCGAGGAGCCGGGTGGTGGGATCGGGCAGGAAGCGGAAGTCGATCTGGTCGAGCTTCGCTGGTTCGCCCCAGTAATCCTCGAAGCGTTCCACCAGGTAGCGCTCTTCCGGTATGTACTCCACCTCGCGGAAGGGCCCGGTGCCAACCCGTACCTCGGCCGGGTTGGTGCCCGGCGCAATGATGCTCCCGGTGCGCGGACCACTCATCTGTAGAGGCAACCGGAGATTCGGCACGGCTGGGGTGATTTCGACGGTGTAGTCGTCGATGATCTTCGTCGAGTTTTCATCGACGCCGAGCACACCGCCACCGCTTTCGGCGACGCGCTTCATGGTCCACGCGACCGCCTCAGCGGTGAAGGGCGTGCCGTCGTGGAAGGTGACGCCCTCCCGCAGCTTGAAGCGCCAGGTGTTGGGCTCGATGAACTCCCAGGTCTCTGCCAGGCCCGGCTGGAGCTGGAAGTCACCATCCAGCATGATCAGGGTCTCGAAGATGTTGGGATTGGGGATCGTCATGCCCACGTTCGGCAACGGCGGCTCGGCAATGTTTCGGTCGCCCGTTGCGCCAATCCGCAAGACATTGGCCTCCTGGCCTGCCCGCACGGCAAGGGGAGATGCGCCAGCGAAGGTCAGCCCGCTCGCGGCCAGGACCAGGCCGGAAGCCTGGAGCAGCATGCGACGAGAAAGGTGTGAATGGTTGTTGGAAACCGTCATGATGGTTGTTCTCCTGCAGGTGTACAGCTCAGGTTCGCCCTGGCGAACCGTCAAGAAGAATCGACGGCGGCGTTAACGCCGTAGGCGCGGATCGAGCATGTCCCTCAGGGCATCGCCCACGAGGTTGCAGCCCAGCGCCGAGAGCGCGATCGCCAGCCCGGGATAGAGCATCAGTTGTGGCGCGCGTTGAAAGAACGGCCGCCCGTCGTCGAGCATCGTTCCCCATTCGGGAATGGGCGGTTGCGCCCCCAGTCCCAGGAAGCCAAGTCCCGACAACGCGAGAATGAGCCCGCCAAAACCAAAGGTTGTCAGCACGATGGCCGATGGCAGGACGTTGGGAAAGACGTGGCGAATGAGCACTCGCCACGGCGGACACCCGCAACTCTGGGCAGCCTCGACGTAGGTGTCCGCCCGCGTGCGCAAGGTGGCGGCCCGTACCACGCGCGCGTAGTCAGCCCACCACACGGCCGCCATCCCCAGCATCACGTTCACCGTCCCGGGTCCGACGGTGCCGACGATGGCCAGGGCCAGCACCAGGCTGGGGAAGGCCAGCAGGACATCGACCATGCGCATCAGGATGTTGTCGAGGCGGCCACCCACGAACCCGGAAACCACGCCGACCGTGGTGCCGATGCCGGCGATGATCAGCCCAGCCACCAGCGCGATCCCGAGCGACCAGCGGCCACCCCAGATCAGGCGGCTGAGCATGTCTCGCCCCAGGTTGTCGGTACCCAGCGGGTGAAAGCGGCTGGGCCCCGCCAACATGGCCTGTGGGTCGACGTTAATCGGGTCGTGGGGCGCCACCCACGGCGCAGCTACCGCGAGGAGCGCCAGCACCGCCAGGATCAGGAAACCAGCCACGCCGCTCTTCTCACGCATGAAGCGCCGCGCCCAGTTGACTGCACTGGTGCGGCCGCCAGTGCCCGCCAACGTCGGGTGGTCCCGGCGCAGGTGCAGGGAGGGCTTGGAGTTGCCCCTCTGCAGGGTCAGCGTGCGCTCGGCCGAATTGGTCGTCATCACGAGACTGCCAACCGGATCCGGGGATCGAGCCAGGCGTAGGCCACATCGACCGCCAGATTGATGAGAAGGAAGGTGGTGCCGGCCACGATCACGAAACCCTGGATCACCGGGTAGTCACGCGCCGAGATGGAATCGACCAGAAACTTCCCGATCCCGGGCCACGCAAACACCGTTTCGACGATGGCTGCCCCACCCAGCAGGGTCCCGAACTGGATGCCGGTCATCGTCACCACCGGGATCAGGGCGTTGCGCAGGGCGTGACCGGTTACGACCCGGCTTTCGCTCAGTCCTTTCGCCCGCCCGGTCTGGACGTAATCCTGGTTGAGCGTCTCCAGTAACTCGGCTCGCGTCAGGCGCATCAGCACTGCGGCGCTGCCCAGGCCCAGGGCGACGGCCGGCAGCACCAGGTGCTGCCAACCGCCGCGGCCGCTCACTGGCAGCCAGTGCAAACGCACCGCGAAGACCAGGATGAGCAGGTAGGCCAGCCAGTAGCTGGGCATGGATGCCCCAGCCATGGCGACGGCCCGGGTAAGGTGATCGGCCGGCGAGTTTCGTCGGATCGCTCCCAGCACGCCGAGCGGAAGTGCGAGCGCGACGGCGAGCAGCGTGGCTGCAGCCGCCAGTTGCAGGGTCGAGGGGAGCCGCTGGAGCAGCGCCGCGGTGACCGGCTCCCCCGAGCGGTACGAGAACCCAAAGTCACCCTGGACGGCGTTGCCGAGCCAGTGGACATAGCGCACCGGGAAGGGTGCGCTCAGTCCCAGGCGCTCGCGCTCCGCCGCCACCTCTTCCGGGGTTGGCGGTCGGCCTGCCAGTTCCTGCGCGGACATGCGCGCCGGGTCCCCTGGGGCCAGCGAGGCCAGGATGAAGGCAATGAGCGAGATGCCGACCCACAGTGGCGCCAGGTAGAGCAACCGCCGTATCAGGAACGATCCCATGGCGCGTTACTCCGTGATCGCCACATTCGTCCAGCGCTGGTTGAGGCCGGACGGGTGCGGGACGAACCCGCTGACGGTCGGCGCTGCCGCGTAGATCTTGGTCAGGCCGGCAATCGGGATGACCACCTGCTCGTCGTCAATCAGGAACCGCACGGCAGCGGCAGCAGCATCCTGGACGTCCGGAACGGTTGGCGCAGCCCGGCAGGTCTCGATGAGCGCGTCGTACTCCGGGCCGGGGGCGAAGGCGTTGCCGTACATGTTGGCTTCGGGATCGCCTCCCTCCTGGGGACTGAAGAAGAGCAGATCGGGAAGGAAGCAGGGGTCGCCGTCGTTCTGTGAGCCGGCCTCAACCCAGAGATCACCCTCTCCGGTCTGCAGCCGCGCCTCGTACGTGGCGGTGTCCTCGGTTGACACGATCTCGATGTCGATGCCAACCTCGCGCAGTTGCGCCTGCACCAGCTCTGGTAGGGCCCCGTGCGCTGAAGCAGACGGGAAGCCGCTGACCAGCACCAACTTGAGCGGGCGGCCACCTTTCTCGCGGATGCCGCTGGCGCCAGGCAGCCAGCCAGCGTCGTCAAGAATCTGGGCGGCACGCTCCGGTTCGTAGGCAATTCCCGTTACGCTCTCCGCCGCGCTGCCCAGGATGGCCGGCGGAATCATTGTCACGCCGACTTCGGCGTTGCCTTGCCAGACACCGGTGACAATGGCGTCCTTGTTGACCGCGGCCGCTACCGCCTCACGGATCGCAGGATCCTGCCCCAGGTCGTACGGCTCCAGGCCATGAATGTTGAAATAGAGTGCGCTGTACCCACCGACTGGCGAGCGGAAGATCTGGAACCCGCTTCTTTCGACATCAGCCACCGATTCGCGTGGGACTTCGGAGACGAGATTCACCTCCCCGGCCTGCAGCGCCAGGACGCGGGTTGTGGGATCGGGAATAAAACGCCAGGTGATGCGTTCCAACTGCGGCGCTTCACCCCAGTAGTCGGGATTCGCCTCCACCACGTAGCTGTCTTCTGGCGTGTAGGAAACCTCGCGGAAGGGGCCCGTGCCGACGCGCGATGTCGCCGGGTCGGTGTCCGTCGCCACGATGCTGCCCGAACTCGGATGAGCCAGCTTCTCGAGAAAGCGCATGTTCGGCTGCGCAGGGGTGATCTCGACGGTGTAATCGTCGATGGCGACCGTCGAGTTTTCATCGACGCCGCTCATTCCACCACCGGCTCGCGCAACCCGGCTCATCGACCAGACCACGGCCCCGGCCGTAAAGGGCGTGCCGTCATGGAAGGTCACGCCTTCTCGCAGCTTGAAGCGCCAGGTGTTGGGCTCGATGAACTCCCACGACTCCGCGAGCATCGGTTCGATCTGGTAGTCCTCACCCAGGCGCACGAGGCCCTCAAAGATATTGGTGTTGAGGGGGTAGATGCCGATCGAGGCGCGGTCTGGCTCGGTCCGGAAGTTGACGCCCGGATTGGCCACCACCAGTTCGCCCTCGGCCGCGCGGAGCGGCAGGGCCATGCGCGGAAGCGCGGCAACGACCAGAGCTGCCCCGCCAGCGAACGCGGCGCGCAGCAGATGGCGACGATGGCACGCACACGGCGCACCATGACGATGTGCAGTGGAAAACACGTGAACACTCCTGGATTTGGCAGCAATCTGTCTCCGGGATTCGCAACGTGCCGCTGGTACACCTGACCAGCGCCACGCTGCAGGTCCCGCGACGGACTGCCCGGCGAGCATCGAAGTGCACGACAACGTGAACGATCACCCGAGGGGTGATCGCACCGTTACATCACGCGCCAGGCCAGATTCGGGGGAGGGGGTTCGGGCCCTGCCAGGAGATGTCCGGAGGGTTCAGAGACGTACGTGGAGATGGGAAGCGAGACGCCACCCAGGCGGGCGCCCTGCTTGGGACCACTTGTCGCGCGGAGCGGGACCGCGTTATTGGCGAAACCCGCTGGAGTTGGCAAGGCATCATCAGACGCTGAGTCCTGCATCTCGGCCATGCCTGCCGTGGTCGGTGCGCGTTCTTCGCTGCCGTGTCGCATGGAATTTGTCGTATGGGCAGCGCTGCGGTGAGCCGGAGCGTCCGCCGTGGCCGTGTGATGCCCAGCCGCGTGTTGGAGTTCTGCCACTGACACCGCGCTCAGGAACATCGAGTGCGGGCCGGTGGCGACTGCGCATTCCACCGGGATATTGATCAAGCCGAAGATGATGAGGCACGCGACCAGCGTACGGGCCAGGTCCCTTCCCGCTTTCGCTTGTCGCCACCTTGCCTGTGTCACGGGTAAGCCTTGCGTTGCGCACGTCAATGACGGAGTGTACCCGGTAGCACGCGCTGCCCTGGTCGCCCTGTGACGACCCCTGCCGGCCCTTTGAACGAGGTGTCCGAAGGCTGTTCCGCGTGAAAGCATCATCAGCCGGGCGAATCCTGCGTGCTCTCCTGACTTGCTGCTTCCGCTCTCCGCTCCGTTCCGGGTGCGTCACAGGCTCGCCCTTCTAGGCACCGGCGGATGTGGCCCGCGAGCAGCGCCAATTCGGCGTGTGAGTTATGGGTCGCCGGAGTGCGCAGGAATGGAAACCCCACGACCGGTACGGAGTGTTGGCCAAGGTCCAGTGAACCACAGGAATGGATCAGCGATTTTGGCTTGCGGCCTTCCCGGGGAAGATCGCACGACTCGTAGCGAATGTCCCTCCAGGTGAGCGCATGCGCGTAGAGATGCTCAAACATGTCGATGGCTCTGCGGCCATTGACCATCACCAGGGCTGGTTGGCCGCGTTCAATGAGCAGGCGGTTTACGTCGGCCGCAAGCTGAAAACCAGGGTCTGTTGACAGTAATTCTGAGACGGTTTGCCAGGGCAGGCTGAACTTCTGTGAGCCATAGGGGCAAATCTCGACAAAGATCATCCGGTTCGTCGCGAATGCCGGTTCCTGCTCCCTGGTCAACGGCTCGCCGAGCGCCGTCGCCGCCACCCGTGCGAGCGGACCAAAGAATTTCCGGTACCAGAACTCCGTGTTGAACGTGCGCCGGTGATCCCAGTACGACTCAGGGGTGTTCCTGGCACCGTCATCGCGCTCCCGGGATGCCCGCGCGTCGGGGTTTACATAATGGTTGAGCGAAATCACGAGCACCCAGCGCCCGGGTTCGACGGCTTCAATGTCTCCATTGAACCAGGGCATTGGACCTTCAGGATCAGGCGTGAACAGCATGTGCTGCCGCGAGAGACGATAGCGCTGGTTGATGGCGTCAACGCGATCCTGCCACGGGTCACTGAAGTGCCGGTCGTGGATATTCTGGATCTCCTGGTACCAGGGAGGCTGTCCCACCAGCCGACGCGCCCGAGGCTCCGAAATCGCGGTCGTGCCAGACGTGTCCCCGCGATGTACTTGACAGGAGTCAGGGCCGGACGCCACGGCATCTCGCGCCCATTCGGCGTTGAATACGTCACGCGCGCGGCTATCACGAGGGGCGGTGGGGTACCTGGCTTGGAGGCCCGAGCAAACGGGAGGTCCCGGAGCGTGCGCCTCGCCAGGGTTCGTTTCGATCACCGCCACGACGTCAAGGTCGGCGGTTGTTCTCGGGACTGCGTTCAGTGCAGCGGAACTGATGTAGCGCTGCTTTTGCGTCCACGCGACGCGCTGTCCTCGGGGCCCGACGGAAGCATTGGGGATCGGGCCAGGGAGAACCAGGGTGCAAGGATCGGTGGCGGGGGAGAGCAGGAAAAGTTGCTGGACATCGCCCTCATGGAGCACGCCGTCCGCCAGAAGACGTTCCATAAGGAGTCCGATGGCGGCGTCTTCATGCGATGACGAACGCTGGAGCGTATGAGCCATGGATTGGCTCAACTGAACGTCGTCACGACGCGCAAGAACACGTGGGAAACAGGGCTTGATCTCGTTGCCGGTGTAGAACCCGATCCGCTCGATGGGCTGGAATGAGCGACCAGGTTGGCAGAAGTACATGGCGTACCGCAAATAAAGGTCGTAGGCCCTGGTGGCCGCGACGATCACCACATCTCGGGCAGCGCTCATGTGTCCTGTTCTTCACCACACTGCTGCATGATCATGCTCACGTTCACGAACCCCATGAGTGGGTCGGCCCGTTGGAATCGGCCGTTCTCCCCACTGGCCATTATCAGACGGGGTACACCGGAGAGGAGTTGCGGCGACCGGCTGCCCGCAACCATTCGGTCTCACATATGGGCATGTCCCACGTCCCGAGTGTAGAGCCCCGCGCTGGCAACGTCCCAGCGATGGGGTTGTGGAGCAGCGTGGCGCATCGTCAGGGTGTCACGAGCAATGCCCAGCATCCTCGAGCCCGGTCTGTAGTGCGCTATGACACTGGCGACCGTCACGGCACCATGTTGATCCACTACACAAGGCGCCGGAGCGTGCGCCAGCGGAGAAACGCACGGCGTGGCTTGGGCACTATTCTGCGCCCCACGCGACGCACACAAGTCCACGTACATCCGGAGGAACACCCATGCAGCCATTTCGTCTCTACGCCGCCACCGGAGCCGCCGTCGCCCAGCTTGATAGCCACACCGGCGAGACTGTCGTTGCTTC
>JAXLWT010000066.1:0-16011 GCA_046328375.1 Thermomicrobiales bacterium | reverse complement strand
CGCCAATGGTGGTGAAGACCAGGGTCTGGCACTGTTGCACCCGGATGGCGACAACCTGACGGTCACGATCTACCTGGCCGAAACAGGTGACGAAGGCCACCATCACGAGGAAGCCCCTGAAGCGACCCCGAGCAGCTAGATCGAGTTCGCCAGGCCTGCATTCAACATGCGGCAGGGGAGGCCCAGGATTTGGGTCTCCCCTGCCAGTTCCTCGCGACGACAGCCCGGCACGGGCAACTGTTCTCCAGCACCGTGCCGAATTCCTGTCACCCGGGCGACGTCGAGGCGCGTCGTTGGCATACGATCAATCCCGACGAGGTCCCTCACGCTTGAAACAAAGCGCGTTTCACACGCCGCCACAAGGTCCTGCCTGGTCCAGGTCGATGTGCTCACCGGGCAGCGGCATGGTCGGTTTCCTCGCCGCATCCGATCAGGGCTGCAACATCTGCTCGATCGTGACGAAGTGATAGCCATTGTCACGAAAGAACTGGACCAACCCGGGAAGTGCTTCGAAATCTCCAGCCGCTGCGGCGCCTACGTGCAGGAGCAGGATTTCGTCATGAGCGATGTTCGTCGTGCAGTAGTCGATGATGTCCTGTGAGCCCCAGCCAGCCCAACCATGCGTGTCACACGTCCACCAGATGCTCAGGTAGTAGCCATTGTCGTAGAGGTAGCGGAGGGAGGCGGCATCGTAATCGCCGTACGGGGGGCGGAAGTAGGGCTTCATCTCGTACCCGGTCAAGCTGCGCACCAGATCATCGGTGCTGTCAAGTTCCTGGGTGACCTCCTCCGCTGTCAACGGCGCCACGCCTGTGTTGGCCCCAGTCAGCGACGCATGGTCCCAGGTGTGGTTGATCAGCTGGTGTCCCTCATTGACGATCCGCCGCACGAGGTCCGGGTTGGCCTCAGCCCAGAGCCCTGTCATCCCGAAGGTAGCCTGAATACCCTCATCGCGCAGGTAGTCGAGGATCTGCGGGGCGTAGCCCGTGTCTGCACCTGCGTCAAAGGTGAGCGCGACTTCCTTGCGGTCGTTCGGCCCACTCGCGACGATCTCGCTCAGTCCGCTGCCATCTTCCGCAGGTGGGGGCGGCCGGTTGCCGGCGGGCGATGTGGCGACATCTGGTGCGGTGTTTGGAGCATCTTCCCCAGTTTCGGCCACCTGATCGAACGCTGGATCGGCGTTATTCACACCTGACCCAACCCCATCCGGCCCTGGTCCCGCGGTACCCGCCGTGACGGCTGCCTGGAGTACCGGTGCTGTGACGGGAGCAGTTGCTCCGGCCTCTGGCACGTCCGGCACGACCGCGAGGCTATCCGGTGACGCCGTGACGGCAGCGTCCGGCGCGGCCATCGGATCCACCGCGGCAACTGCTGGGGGCGGTATCGTAGGCGGTGTTGACGCAGCCAGGATTGCGCCAACTGGCGTCTCCTGAACTGGAACGACCTCCGGCGAGGCAGCACTGCACCCGCAGAGCAAGAGCGCGGCGACGAGGGTCACCAGGCGCAGGGGGCTCCCGCGCAGCGTCACCATGCAACGGTCCCCGCGTCGCAGCGGTGCCCAAACACGGCTGCTGGCGCGAACGGCCTGCCGGTCAAGGGTGTGGAGCAATCGCGATGATCGCCAACTCCGAACGCGGGCGCGTTTCCGCTGGCCATCACCCGGAACGCCGCCTTGAAGGAACATTCGTTTCTGCCAGAACATCGTTGGTCCACCTGCTCATTTCCGGCACGCTGGCGGCCTGGCTCGCCCCGACCCATGACAGACAGGGCCGGGAGCTGACGCTCCCGCGCCCCGTCAGCGATAGCCTGCCAGCGACCATATCCCTGGCCCAACCTGGTGATGAAGGCCACCAGCACGAGGAAGCACCGGGGCTACTCCGAGTAGCTCTTTGGAGCCATTGCTCACGCCGATGATCTGCGTGTCCCCCCGGGAAGACGCGGCCGGTGCGGGCACCGGCCGCGTCTCTCGCTGTCACGCCCGCTCTGGCCATGCGGCCAGCGCCGGTCTCGATCCTCACCCACGTAAAGCTGACGTGTGAGCAACTGCTGTTCTTCTAGGCGGGCTTGCGTGCGTCTCTCGTGAGCGCGAAGCGCAGGGAGCGCCGGAACGCGGTCACAATTTCCTCAGGCGTAAGACCCAGTTCGCCACTCGAGCCCTGGCGGAACCGCAGATTGGCAGCCAGCAATTCCGGTCCGGCCCCGAGGCGGGTGACGACCTGGGCATGCCAGTCGTTGTCCGCCGTGGTCAGCCGCGCGTCAAAGCGGAAGAGCTGGGTTCGCATGCACGACAGCGTCACCGACACGGCCGGCGGGTTGGCATCTGGAGCGACGTCAATGACGTACCGCAAGTCGGGCGCAAACGCGAACATTCTTGCAATCAGCGGCTCGATCTGGGGGCCATGCGTGCCGACCCACTCCCGGGCTCTTCGCCAGTCCTGGGCCTGGGCCTCGTCACTGGCAGCAGGTTGGCCATGCGGTCGTGCCAGCGAGTTGGTACGGGACAGGGCACACGGCTTGACATCCAAACAGATGACCCTCTCCGGCGACGTGGCGGATCGGGTTGGTAGTTCGCAGCGCACGGTCATCCTGGGAATCCCTTCTATGAACGAGCTAACGCGGCGAGGATCCCTGACAATGCCGCAGGGTCGGCGTCCGATCGCCCAAACGCTCGCTGTTGGCCCTGGGGATCGATGACATAGATGGCGTCGGTGTGATTCAGGAGCGTTGCGGTGTCAGCGGGATCAGGGGCCTCGCCGGGCGTGTCACCACCTGACACGTGCTTCTGGGCCATGCGGAGCAACATGGTGCCAGGATCAATACCGTAGGCGTCCCAGACCTTTTGCAGCGTGGCCCGGTCTCCGGTGAGCGCATACCAGGTGGGGATCTCTGCCAGCCCCTGGTCGGCGCTGAAGCGTGCCAGCCGCTCCGGGGTGTCGTTCTCCGGGTCAACGGTCACCGCGACCAGCGCCACGCGGTCCCTCACGTCTGCGGGGACTGCCTCATACGCCGCTCGCAGGTTCTGCGCCGTGAGGAGGCAGACATCCGGGCAGTTCGTGTAAATGAAGGTGAGCGCGATCGCCTTTCCGCGCAGCGCATCCAGGCTCACCTCGTCACCTCGCTGATCCACCAGGGTGAATCCCGGAGATGGCACCGCGTCGAGTTTCGTGCCGAAGGCGGGAATCTCGGCACTGCCGCAGGCACTCAAGCAGAGCATGGCCACCAGGGCCAGGCACAGTCCCAGGCCGCGCATTACTTCAAACTCGCGATGTAGGCCACGAGCGCATCCACGGTATCTCCTGCCTCCAACTGGCCCTGGAAGCCAGAAATGACTGCCGCCATCATCCCGGGAGGAAAGCCATCGACGACCCTGGCGTTCGGGTTCAGGATCGATTCCCGGAGGTAACTGGCATCCGCCGTCACGGTCGTCCCGTCGCTCAGCGTGACTTCATGGCCGTAGAGACCATTGAGCGGCGGGCCAGACATCACCTGGCCTGAGGTGCTGTGGCAGGAGGCGCAGGCAAATTGCCCAAAGAATTGCTCACCCTTGACCACGAGATCCGGGTCGAACGCAACCTCTGGAGCTGCGCCACCTTCGCTGCCTTCGCTCCCTGAGGGTGCAGCCGGAGCTGCCGGCGCTGCTGTCGGCGCCGGGGTGTTCGTGGGGGACACCCTGCCAGCGACCTTGTCAGCCGTGGCTTGCTTTGCCGCCTCGGGCATGTTGGTGGGCGCCATCCGGGTGACCTCGCTCATGGGCGATTCAGGCACGTTCCCACAGGCGATAAGAGCCAACACGGCGACGACTGTCACCGCCGCCATGGCCAAGGATCGACAGGCCGTTGTTTTCATGAGCAATCCTCATTGGCACGGGTTCGCAACCAGGGCGAACCTGGGCACGTCAGTCAGGTCGTCAGATATTCGTGAGACACACCGCTCCGGCGCCCCGTGGAGGAGGCTCCAGTGGCAACAGCCAAACGCGCGGCGGGCAGGGCTGCGTCTCCCACGCCTGGAACTCACGCCACATTTCTGGCGGCGCCAGGACCTCACCATCGGCTACGGCAAGCCCATTGGCTTGAGCCGGCGCCTGGCCCAGGGTGGTGTCGTGTCCCGGCACGCTGGCGTCGCAGAACAGCGTGCCGCGGCCATCCTCCGCGTGAGACGTGATGTAGCGATACAGTGGACCAGCTTGCGGCGGGAGCGAGGTGACGCTGCCCTCCTGCGCGGGGACCGCGGTGGCTGCACAGCCCAGCAGTTCGCCGAGTACGCCAGCCCACAACAGGACCAGGCACGTCAGTGCGGGTCCCATGACCCTGCGCACCCGTGTCACGAGCCCGCCTCGCTGCCTGCAGCCGCGACGGGCCGCCGGCTCGCCAGCTCCTTGCGATCTTCTGCGTTGGCCCAGCGCAAGAAAATGATGGTGAAAAGCAGCAGGCTCAGGGCCCCGCCCAGCACCCACATCAGCAGGCCGGCGATCTGCTGATCCACGGCCAGGTCGAGCCCCCACATGCGGGGCACATTCGTGTAATACGGGTAGTAGCCGACCGGGCCAAAGGTCAGGAACGCCCCCACGATCGCGCCCGGCAAGGTGAGCGCAAACACGAAGAGTGCTTGCATCAACGGCGTTGCACGCGGCCACGCCGGGAGCGGCCCAAGCACGGACCACCACACCAGCAGGAACGCCACCAGGTACATCATGTGCTGCAGGGCATGCAGCGGTTCAACGCGCAGCGACAGGTCATAGAGCGCCGGCAGGTGCCAGGCAATGATCACCAGCGTCGAGATGAAGAAGGTCACCACCGGCCGGGTCAGCCAGTAGCCCAACCGATCAACCACCGGCCAGCGGCGGACGGGCTCGAGCAGCCATGCTGGCGTCCCGTAGAGCAGGAGCGGCGGCACGATGAACATGATGATCAGGTGCTGCACCATGTGCCCGCTGACCAGCAGGCTCGCCCAGTCTTCGATCGGCGGGCCGAGCGCGACCAGGAGCAGGACGCACCCGGTCACGAAGGAGATACGCTGCCGGATGGTGACCACCCGATCAGCGGCGCCTGGGCGACGCTCATTCAGCGATCCGGTCAACAGGACATAGCAGGCCATAAGCCCGAAGACCCCCAGCACAATCTGCGGATCCAGCGCCCAGTTCGACCAGAACGGCGGGCGGAGAAAGCGCGGATCACCGTGCAGCGGAACGACGTATTGGACAAGTGACGACAGGTTCATGGAAATCCCCAGGGCTTCTGGCAGGTGCACGAGCGGACCTTGATGAGGCGGGGTCAACGATCCGCCCTACCCTGTGACCGGTGCAGGCAGAGCCAGCCATTCCTGGCTGGAGGCACGTAGTCCGCTGTGGCTGTGTAACTGCAGGCCCGACCGGGCTGTCCCGGTAGCCAAGGTGCATCAGACACCGAGGGCACCACGGCGGCGAAAGCCTGAGACGACAGGCACCTGCCCCCTGGCAGGAGGCAGTGACTGCGTGCACACGCGCCCGTGTGGTCGGCTGGAACGTTTCCTCTTAGAGGCTGATGGGTGGGGGTGGTTCCGGGGCGGGCAAGAAGCGGTCACCCGGCAGGGACAGCGCTGGGATGGACATGCTCCGGGGAGCGGCGACCAGCGCGCGCAAGGGCGCCGGCAAGAGGCAAAACGAGACTGCCGCGTCGAGACTCATGCTTGCCGGCGACGGGGCCGAGGCGTTCCCCTGGGCAGCAGAGGTGGACGCGGCGCCCGGAGCGTGGTGCGCAGTGGGCTGCTCGGCGGTCTCCGGGACTGCCATGTGATGATGGTGATGCGAGGCAGACATCTCGCCGGCCGCAGCTTGCCCGCTGCTACGCAACGCGCTGACCTCTTGCGCAGAGATGAAGACGGAATGCGGCCCCCACACCGCGGCGCATTCAACCGGCACACTGACCAGGCCCAGCAGTATGCAGAGCACCAGCACCACACGATTGCGGGTACGCCACGCCCAGGGAGCCACTCGCCCTCTTTCGTCACCCGAACACGCCCGACCGCGTCACGCGCAGCCACATGGTAGCGCCTGCAGCGCAAAGGTCCACCACTCCCTGGGGTAGTCCCTCTGTCCCAGGGAGCATGCGTGCCAGATATCTCAGCGCATGGCCAGGCCGTACCGGCCACGCAGCATCTCACCCGCTGCGGCATGGTGATCCGGGCCTCCGTCAACCTGGCGCCCGTGAGGCGGAGGACTGCTCTCCGATGTTCCCTCAGCGCCAGGACCCCGCGGTAGCCACTGGCGCGCACGGTGTAACGGGAAGCGCCCGTGTGCTCCGGCGACGTCGACAGCAGCGCCCCCGGCGAGCGCCGGCACGTCAGGTGGTACGCTCCGCCCGCGCGTGCTGCCCGCCACGCCAGGTATTGCGATGCGGCGTCTGTCCTTTCTCTCCCAACTTGCGGCTGGTCGCACGCTACGCGTGTGCGCCTGGTCCCTTGCGGCACGACACCTGACTGCCCTGTTCGCGTTGCTGCTGCTGCCGATTCCGATGCACACGGGCACAGAACTGCCGCATCAGGACGCCCTGTTTGCGCTCCTCCTGGACGCCAGCGATGGGGTCATCGATCACCAGCTTGGCGCCGCGCAAAACGCCCATGTTCACGATGCTGGCGCGGACGCCAGGCTGGACCACCATGGCGAGACGCCTGCATTCGGCAACTCCCTGCGTGCCCAGGGCGGTGGGGGCGTGATCGCCCTCGTCACCACCTCTGTCCTGCTGCTGGCGCTCCCCGCCGGCACAACAATGCGCATCTGGCCAAAGCCTCGTCCGCGCTGGGGAAACATCCCGGTACTTGAACCGCCTCCCCCTCGGCTCGCCTCCTGACCACCATTCCCTGCCAGAGATAGACCAACGCAGGCGCCTTCGGGCCGGACAGGCTGATCATCCCGCGGTGTGATGACGTGAGCATCCGCGCCCCCTCGCCCCCGCTCGCGTGCGAACCGCTCGGCCACATCCGTCTGCAAAGCCTGCGGTTGCCCGCGGTGTTCCACCGGGAATCCTGCCTGCTGTTGCACGTGTCGCCTCTCTGGGAGGGCATCCAGCGCGCAGCGTTGCGCTGCACGCAACGGGACAATGCGGAGAGGATCATGCGACAACAGCGCCTTCCGTCCGGGCTCGTCTTGCCTGGACTGGCGATCCTGATGATTTGCACGCTGAGCGGAGTGGCGTCCGCAGGGCCAGTATCAGGTAACTACCACTGGGGCAGGCAACAGCCCACATTCTCCCTGCAGGTTGGCGACAACGTCGATGGCGGCTGGGACGATCTCCTGCCTCATGCCATGGCGGACTGGAACAAGAACGACACCGTCACGCTCAAGCAGGTCAAGGGGTCATCCAGTCCCCAACGCTGCCCGGAGACCACCGGGATTGTCGAGGTCTGCAACTGGCCGTACGGCACCCAGGAAGGATGGCTGGGGCTCACACGACTCTACTTCGACGACACGGGCGATTACATCGCTGCGGCGACCGTGCAATTGAACGACTCTTTCTTTGACCAGGCGAATGGCACGTACAACAGTGATGCGGCACGCAAGCACACCATCTGCCACGAACTGGGCCACACCATGGGGCTCGATCATGTCGACACCGCCTCTTGCCTGAATCCCAGCCAGACGGCCGTTTTCCAGAATCTCACACCCATCAAGCAGGACTTCCGCGACCTGGCCAGGATTTACGCGCGGAAGGACCCGGTCACCACCGTCAAGGGGAAGCAGAAAGATCCCGAACGGCGGAAAAACCGCAAGGATGACAAGAAGCGCCACGGCGGGCAACATCGTCATCGCACAGCCACGGAGAGCGTCCGCGCTTCCTCCTCAACTTCTTCGGCTACGGGCGGTCTCGCTGGACCGGAGACCACGTATGTCGAGCAGTTGGAGGATGGCCGCCGCGTCGTGACCATCGTCACCTGGGCGAAGACGCCTGCACTCGCAGCACCGTGAGGCAGCGCTCCCGGCGAAATCATCCCTGCATGGCGCTGTCTCGCCAGAAACAGTTGTGTTCCGAGCGTTGCCGCTGGCGATTGCGCCCATCACGCACCGGCCGCCGTGGTCTCTTCCTGCTCCTCCTGGTGATCGCCAGCGCCGCATTCTGGCTTTCAACCACATCGGCGTCCGCGCACGCCTTCCTGGCCAGCAGCGACCCCGCGGAAAACGCCGTGCTTCCATCCGCACCGCAGGTGATGACGCTGCGCTTCACGGAAGCCCTCGAGCCCTCCTACTCACGCGCCGAGCTTTATGACGACGCCGGCGTGCAGGTGGCCGGCGTCACCAGCACCGTCGCTGCTGACCCGTTGACCATGACCCTCAGCTTGCCGCCGGGATTACCGGCCGGCACCTACGCCCTGATGTGGCGGAGCCTATCGGCCACTGATGGACACACGGCGCAGGGGTACTTTCCTTTCACCGTCGGCACCCAGGCGAACGTGAGCATCATCACGCCGCCGGTTGTGTCGGCCCCGACCGGTCTGCTTCCGGCCTGGGCGTTACCAGCGACGCGCTGGCTGGCCTTGCTGGCGCTGGCAGCGCTCGTCGCCATCTGGCCCGTCTGGCTCGTGGTCGTCCGACCAGCCATCGCTCCCGTCTGGCAAGTCGGCCCCACACTGCTGCACCGGATCAGGCGATACATCGCTGGGGTCATGCTCTTTGCGGTGCTCGCCAACTGCAACGTACTGCTGGCGCAAGCGCTCACGATCGCAACGCCGGCAACTGTTCCCGCGACACTCTGGTCGGCGCTGACCGCGACGTACGCCGGGGCGTGGTGGCTTGTGCGGATCGCCCTGTTGCTCCTGTGGGGCGCGGTGTGCCTGGCGTGCACGTGGTGGTGGCCGTGGCGCCGCCGGTGGAGCGCACTCCTGGCCCTCGGGGCCAGCATCGCCTTACCGCTGCCTTTCGCCATGATCTCGCACGCCCGGGCGACGCCAGCCGGCCAGGCTATGGCTGTTGCCGTTGATTACGTGCATCTGCTGGCTGCCTCGCTTTGGGCCGGCGGCCTGCTGTTCCTGGTTGTGACGCTCTTCCCAACGCTGCAGGCGCTGACGCCGGCAGGGCGCCGGGCCGTCCTGGTCCGAGCGCTCCCCCGGTTCTCCCTGCTGGCCCTGGTCGCCTGGGGAGCAATGGGCCTGACCGGACTCTACTCCGCCTGGCTGCAGGTGGGGAATCTACCCGCTCTGCTGAGTACACCGTACGGGCAGACGCTGATCGCCAAACTCGTGCTGGTGGGGCTCCTGCTGCTGTTCGGGGCGTGCAACCTGCTGGTTGTGACGCGCAAACTGCGGACAGCCAGCACGGCGACCAGCGCGCACGCGTGGAGCCGGCACCTGGTAACGGCTCTGGTTGCCGAAGTGGCGCTCGCAACGCTGCTGCTCGGTGTCGTTGGGGTGCTCCTGGGATCTCCACCCGCACGCCAGGTCATGCAGGCCGAAGCTAACCAGCGCCGGATTCCGCTCGCGTCGGGCCCGGTAACCGGCACGCTGACCCTCATGCCGGGCACCGTTGGCCCGAATCACTATCGCTTTGAATGGAGCAGCGCGGTTCCCGCCGGCACTGTGGTCACGCTCCGGGTCGCACTGCCCGCGCGGCAAACCGGTGAGCTTGACGTGCCACTACGCCGGACTCTTGACGCCTTCGAGGCGCACGGAGCTGAACTGGCACTTCCCGGCGATTGGGAATTGCAGGTGACGGTGCGCACGCCAGGCCATCCAGACTGGGTGGCGACCGCCACCGTGCCTGTCACCGCAGCACCGCCGCCCAGCCAGGTGCCGGATGCGCCGCCCTTCTTTGCCCCGCCTGGTGTCGCCGCGCTCGTGATCCTGATCTGTGGCCTGGCGGGCATCGCCTCAGGGGTTGTTGGGCCACGGCCCCTCCCGCGTCGCCAGGCCGTTGGCCTGGGGAGCGTGGCCCTGCTGGCGGGCGTTGCGCTTTTGGCGCTCGCCCAAATACCTGCCCCTCCGGCTGCAGCAACGGATCCTGCAGCAGCACTTGCTGCCCTGGATCAGGGGGAGGTCGCACGGGGCGCAGCCCTTTTTGCCAACAACTGTGCAGCCTGCCATGGCGCAAAAGCCCAGGGGGACGGCCCAGGTGGACGGACGCTCACTCCCCCACCACCCGATCTGACCGCCGGACATGCACTCCTCCACGCCGATGAGAGCTACCGCTACTGGATCACCAATGGCATTGAAGGCACGGGCATGCCAGCGTTCGGCACCAGCCTGGACCAGGGCCAGATCCGCGACGTCATTACCTATCTCCGCAGTCTCCAGTTGCCCGCCCTGCAGGCGAGAGACGCCCCGGGGCCGGAAACCTGCGTCATTGCGCCGCGCACCCTCGACAGCATCACGGCGCTGACGTCCCGGCCATCTCCAGGGGGCACACCGGCGGTTGCGGCGTCACCAGGGAGGCCTGCCGATGCAGGTACGCAAGCAGCCATTACCGCTGTCGTGCGGCAAATGGTGGCGTGCTCGAACGCGCGGGATGTCTTGCGCCAGATGGCGCTCTACAGTGACCGCCTGATCCAGCGCGCCTACCCCACGGGCCCGACCAGGTTGCTCACGCTGCAGGCCCAGCAGTCGCTCGCCCTGACCCAGCCGGAGTACGTGGCGCTCCTCAGCATCTCAGATGTGCAGGTCCTGGAGGACGGCCGGGTCCGTGCGCACGTCGTCGTCGATGACCCGGCGCGAC
Organism: Thermomicrobiales bacterium; assembly: GCA_046328375.1. Classification (GTDB taxonomy): domain Bacteria; phylum Chloroflexota; class Chloroflexia; order Thermomicrobiales; family UBA6265; genus JACCXM01. The sequence goes on along the minus strand of JAXLWT010000066.1, from coordinate 5,336 downwards.
ACTCGCATGATCCCAACGTCACGGTCTCGACGCAACAGGCGGCCACACTCTTCTTTCTGCGCGAGCACGGCGAATGGCGCATCGACGAGACGCGGCCGGATGCGCCTGACAGCAGCGCGACTCCTGGACCGGGAACACCCGCCGCGCAAGAAAACGCACCGTGATGACGTTGCCATCCTGCACCTGCGCGATCCCACTGGCTCTTCCGGCATGTCTCGTGGCCGGCTGCGCACCTGCGAGCACCCGGACAAGCGCAAGGGCTGATGTGTTAGCTCCGTCCCGGGGTGCAGACCTCATGTTCCGGTTCCAGCACTCCCCGCGGCAACCGGGCGGCGAGAGGTGGAATGAACTCTCGAATCACAGCCCGCCGCACTGATAGAGAAGATGGCCCTCATGTCTTGAGCTTGAGCAGTTGCCGGTTGCAAGAGCACTGCTGCACGTAGATAGGAAGCACCATGCGACAACGCCTACCACTCCTGGTCCTCACGCTCGCCCTGCTGCTCTGGCCCCACGGGACCTCGGCACAGTCAACCGTGGACCTGGTCATTGGCAGTCTCGATACGTTCTGGGCGCAGAACTTTGCGAACGCCGGCTTGCCCTACACCTCGCCCCAGATCCGGGCGATCGATGGGCCAATGAGCACGCCGTGTGGCGAGATTGCGCCAGAATTTGGGCCGGGCGCGTACTGCGCCGGGGATGACACGATCTACTACTCGACGGCCTTTGCCCCGGATGACGCGAACTCCGAAGTTTTCTGGTTTACGGTGCTGGGTCACGAGTGGGGTCACCACGTCCAGCAACTCACGGACATGGGGATCGACTCGTCGTTCGAGGCCGAACAACAGGCTGATTGCTTTTCTGGCGCGTTCCTCGAGTACGCGAAGGAGACTGGGCTGCTCAGCCCGCTGGCGGTGACAGCGGCCACCAGCCTGACGCAAAGCGCCGGTGATGTCTGGTACGAACTTCCGGCCGATAGCCCTGACCATGGCAACAAGGCGGAGCGCGCCGCGTCGTTCATGACCGGTGTGACCAGCGGCGTCGCCGCCTGCGGCTTCCCGGGATGACCGCAAACAGGTCGTCGCAGGAGGCGCTGGGACCGTCATCAACCAGGGTCCTGGCGGATGTAGACTCCGGGAGTGGATCTCGCCCACCACCTGAGAGGAAACGTCCATGCCTCGTTCTCTACCCGCGGCGCTCGTGGCGCTGATGCTCCTGATCCCCGGTGTTGCTGGATACGCCCAGGACGCCACACCGGCCGCGAGCCCAGCCGCTGACTGCCCGGCGACGTCCGAGGAGCAGAACGCGGCGATAGCGCGCCGCTGGCACGAAGACGTGTTGAACAACCACGACCTGTCGGTGCTCGATGAAATCCTGGCGCCCAGCACGGACTTCGACCCGGCGGACTTCGCGGACACCTCGAGTCCGACGCAGGTCCTTGGATCCCTCCTGACCGGCTTCCCTGACGTGCACCAAACGGTCGAGATGATCGTTACCCAGGACAACCTCGTCGCCATCCGGTATAGCTCGACCGGAACGCACCTGGGCGAATTCCAGGGCCACGCGCCGACAGGGAAGACCATCACCTGGACTGGCATGAATTTCTACGAGATCGCCTGTGGCCGCATCGCCGATGTCTGGTCCGAGGTCGATGCCCAGAGCCGGAATGAGCAACTGGCGGCGGCAGCGGCCGGCGCCTCCCCCGTCGCGACGCCGGCCTCGTAACAGCAACGGCGAGAACACCCTGCGTGCAGTCCGGCCCTCAAGCAGAGCCGGTGACACTGCTCTCAACACCGTACACGGCTCTGCCACGTGAGCGTTCACGTTCAGGTGGGATTCGCATGAACGTGCAGCGCATCGTCGCCAACATCGCGTGCCCCGACCCCGCACGCGCCAGAACGTTCTACGAATCCCTCCTCGGCCTGGAGGTCGTCATGGACCAGGGCTGGATTCTCACGTTCGCAGCAAATGGCCCGGCCCGACCGCAGGTAAGCGTTGCCAGCCAGGGTGGATCGGGAACCCCGGTGCCGGACCTGTCGATCGAGGTCGATAACCTGGACGAGGTCTACGGCCGGGTTCGTGCCGCCGGCGTGGACATCGAGTACGGACCCACCGCAGAGCCCTGGGGCGTGCGACGCTTCTTCGTCCGCGATCCCTGCGGGCGGCTGGTGAACATCCTGGCGCACGAGTGACGAGCGTGGGCGAGCCAGCCCGTCGCCACCCGCCGGACACCTCGCTCCACCTGTTGGCGCGTGGCACAATCGCCCTGATGACGAGCAACGGCGCCACCCATCCGAACCTGGAGGAGCTCCGGCGGTTACGCCGCGTGCGTGACCGCATCGACCGCGAGTTCGAGCAGCCGCTGAACGTGGAGGACCTGGCGCGCGGCGTGGGCATGTCCGCCGGCCACCTCAGCCGCCAGTTCCGGCTGGCCTACGGCGAATCGCCGTACAGCTACCTCATGACCCGGCGCATCGAGCGCGCCATGGCGCTGCTGCGCGAGGGCGTGCTGAGTGTCACCGAGGTCTGCTTCGCCGTCGGCTGTTCGTCACTCGGCACCTTCAGCACCCGCTTCACCGAGCTGGTCGGCATGCCGCCGAGTGTCTACCGGGTGCAGGCGGCAGACGCGACGGCGGGCATCCCGCAGTGCATGGCGATGCGGGCAACACGGCCCGTCCGCACCTCAGGCAAGATCAGGAATCAAGAAGCAATCCCTCCGGAGCACCCCTAAAGTAGATGCCACGGCGGAGCGCCGCACGGCTAATGCAAGGGGTTCTGACATGACCATCTCCATCAGTGCCAGCTTTCTCCCGCACGAGGATCCGGACGCCTCGCTGGCCTTCTACCGCGACGCCCTCGGCTTCGAGGTCCGCAACGATGTTGGCTACGGCGGAATGCGCTGGATCACGGTGGGGCCCGCCGATCAACCCGGGATCTCCATCGTCCTGCAGCCACCAGCGATCGATCCGGGTATCACCGACGAGGAGCGCCGCACCATCGCCGAGATGATGGCCAAGGGCACCTACGCCGGTATCGTCCTCGCCACCCGCAACCTGGACGCGGCCTTCGCCCGCCTGGTGGCCGCGGGAGTGGATGTCGTGCAGGAACCAACCGACCAGGACTACGGGATCCGCGACGCCGCCCTTCGCGATCCCGCCGGGAACCTTATCCGCCTCCAGGAAATCGCCTGACCCGGGAGCGGGATCCCGCTCCGCTTTATCACCCCCACCACCAGTAACTGACCAATTTCCCTGGCGCTGTGCGCGCCGGGCGAGCCGGGCCGTGCCCTGAAAGGAGCTGTCCATGAACGGGAACCTGCGGGTGCGCCAGATCCACCGCTGGGTCTCCATGATCTTCACCGTAGCCGTCATCGTCGTCACGATTCTGGTCCTGGTGCAGGATCAGCCCGCCGAGTGGGTCTATCTCTCCCCGCTCCTCCCGCTCGCGCTGCTCCTGCTCACCGGCCTGTACCTCTTTGCCCTGCCCTATCTCAGCCGGCGACGCGCTGCCGGGCGAACGGACCGCCTGTAGCGACGCGTCGTTCGTCACCCTCTCGGACTGCACCGGGCCCAGAGCTCACGGCCGTGCGTGGGCTTGCTCTCATCCTCCTGCACCCGGCCACTATCGGTGGCGAGCATGTCACGTTTCGCGTGCCCCCTTCGTCTCCTGTCTGATTGCCTCCGGCGCCGGGGAGAGCGCCCCGCTCGTCACGTTTGCCCGTGATCATGGGTGGCCGACCCTGGCGGTGACCGGCCGTACCGGAACAGAGCCAGCCGTCGTCTCTCCGGCTGGCAATGTCGCACCGCCGGCAGCACCGGTTCCCGGGCCGTGAGACAGAAAGGAGACTGCTATGCCCACGATGAAGGCAATCCGGGTCCACCAGCCGGTTGGGCCGGAGAGCCTCGTCTACGAAGATGTCCCCGTGCCTGACCTTGGGCCGGGAGATGCCCTGGTTCACGTCCATGCCGCCGGCATTTCCCCGGCTGAGTTCACCTGGCAGGTCTGGAAGACACCCGATGGCCGGAGCCGCTTGCCGGCGATCCCCAGCCACGAACTCTCCGGCGTCGTGGTGGCCATCACGCCCGAGGTCCAGAACGTGGCCACCGGCGATGCGGTCTACGCCCTGACCGACTTCTTCCGGGATGGGGCGGCGGCCGAATACATCGCGGTGCGTGCCGCCGACCTCGCGCCGAAGCCGCGCACCCTCGACCACGCGCAGGCCGCGGCCACGCCACTCTCCGCCCTGACGGCGTGGCAGGCGCTGTTCGACCACGCGCACCTCTCGCCTGGGCAACGGGTCCTGATTCACGGCGCCGCGGGCGGCGTGGGCAGCTTTGCCGTGCAACTGGCGCACTGGCGCGGCGCGCACGTGATCGGGACCGCCTCGGCGCGGAACGTCGCCTTCGTGAGCGAACTTGGTGCCGATGAGGTCATCGACTACCGCGCAACGCCTTTCGAGACTGCGACTCGTGACGTTGACATCGTGCTCGACACCATCGGCGGCGAGACGCTGGAACGCTCATGGTCCGTTATCCGCCACGGCGGGGTGCTGGTCACCGTTCTCCGGCCGCCGTCACCGGACTGGGCCAGCGCGCGCGAGGCGCGCGGGGTGTTCTTCATCGTGGAGCCGCGTCGCGATCAACTGATCGAGCTGGGCGGCCTGATCGACGCTGGCGCGGTGCGACCGATGGTCGAGGCGGTGCTTCCGCTGGCGCAAGCACGTGGGGCCTACACGCGTGGGGCTCGGGAGCACCCGCGCGGGAAGCTGGTCCTCGCGGTGCCCGGCACCACGTAGCAGGGGGCGCGGACTCACCGCTTCATGGGGAAGCACCACGGTCCACCCTGGTGCCGTCGGGCTCACACCCCATGGCTCCAGACCCAATTCCGGGCCGGTGCTACTGGAGAACATTCATGGAGAAAACGCAGGCCGAGGTTCGCGCGCTCCTGGAGCGGCGCTCTCAAGCCGCCCTGGACAAGGACCTCAGCCGCCTCGTGTCGCTGTACGCGCCCGACGTCGTCTATTTCGACGTGGTGCCCGGTCTGCAGTACACCGGAACCGCCGTCCTGCGGGAGCGGTTTGCCGGGTGGTTCAGCGCGTTCGCGGGACCGATCACCATGTCACTCCGAGACGTGACGATCCTTGCCAGCGGCGACCTCGCCGTCGCCCACATGCTCAACCAGACGAGCGGCACCCTGAAGAGCGGGCAGGCGGTCAGCTACTGGGTGCGCGCAACGGTCTGCTGCCGGCGATCGGCGGCCGGATGGTTGATCACCCACGAGCACGTCTCCCTCCCTGTCGACGTGGCAACTGGGCGCGCCGCCATGCACCTGACGCCCGG
>JAXLWT010000065.1:0-17589 GCA_046328375.1 Thermomicrobiales bacterium | reverse complement strand
GGTCCACTGTCTCTGCCTGCTGCGGCGACACCGGGATTTCGCTGTTTTCCCAGTCGAACGTGGGAACGGGGTGGGCGCCGTCCGAATAGGGAAATACGTCCTCGCTCGCATCGAGTTTGCGCGACAGTGCTCCTGCTTCGTCCCCGATTGCCACGAGGTGCTGCATGAGGTGTCGGAGTTCTCCGTTGTCAGGCTCGAGTTCAAGCCGCAAGCCGAGTTGCACCACGAGATTGCGGAATTCGACTGCGGGAATGGTCGTGCGAGAGGCCAAGGTTTTGCTCCTTTGCGACGTCCTGAAGATTTCGGTAGCTCGTGCGCCGGAAGCTGTTCAGGTCACGGTACAGAGCGCTTGCGTGCGGCCTGACCGGTCCACGTCAGCGCCTCGACGCCGGAGTTGAGGATTTCGGCCAGACCTGACACGGCCAGGATGCCGGCGAACAGCCGGGTCGGACCCGGGGCAATCTGCATCCCGTAGAGCATGCCAGCCGCTGCCCAGGTCCCGACGCAGGTGGGACAGGAGACGAGTTCCCCGAGCGCCTTCTGAACGCCAACGCCCTCAGCGACCACGTTCTCGCCAGCGTCGTATTCATCCGGCACGGTCTCCGTAATCGGCGCACGCAGCGGTTCAGTCACCCGGTCGTAGGCAGCAAGGCGCCCGGCCCGGTACGTAGCGAGACTCAGCAGTGCCAGGTCGGTTGGAGCGAGCCTGAAATCCTCCAGTTTGTCGCGCTTGCCAAACACCACGGCGCCGTACAAGCTGGTAAACAATCCGATGAGGGACACGTAGGTGAGACGCTCCTGCGACTCCTGCAATTTGCCTGTTCCCACGGCGCATTACCCCGTCTGTCGTGATGACCGAAGCGATCCAGCCGGATCGCGTCCCCCAGCGCCCCTGCAGCACCAACCGCGGCGATGATCTGAATCCGGTTTCGGAGAGCTCGCCGCTGGCACCTTCGTTCACGGGCAACGGCGTTACGCGTCTCGCGAGCGTCCTGGGGCCTCTCTGGCGCACGTTTTGGACATCACGTCTTACCTGCAGGGAGGAATCAGCGGTGCACCACGCTTCGGAGGACCATTGCGTGCCATTCCCCGTTGCCAGGACGTGTGCCGCAAGGACAGCTCAATGCCTGATGAGTGAACGCAAGAACCTGGCCCGGTCCGGCGTATCGGCGTCGTTTAACTCTCTCAACTCACTGCGATTCGTCGTTCGGTGGAGACCGAAGCATCCAAAATGGATCGGCTTGCTTCACAGCGTGGTGAACAGCAACACTGGGCACATCGTTTGGTCGCATAGACTACGATGGCCCGGTGCGCATCCCCGCCCGCGTGGCGTCAGTTGATCAGCGGAGCGTGGTGGGCGATTCACGGAACGTCGTGCGTCTGGATCATGCACATGGGACGAACGAGGCGACGGCGAGCTAACACCTGGAGGAACCATGAGTGAGAAGGAGTTTGCCGGCCGGGTCGCGTTAGTGACCGGAGGTGGATCCGGTATCGGCCGTGCCAGCGCGATCGCCTTCGCGCGGGCAGGAGCCGCCGTCGTGGTTTCGGACGTAGCTCGTGAGGCCGGCGAAGCCACCGTCCGCGAGATCCGTGACGGCGGGGAGACCGCCATCTTCCAGCACGCTGATGTCTCGGTGGCGGAGCAGGTTGCTGCGCTCGTGGATATCGCCGTGCAGGAATTTGGGCGGCTCGACTACGCCCATAACAACGGAGGGATTGAGGGACCCGTGAAACCGGTCATCGATCTCACCGAGGAGGAATGGGATCGCGTCATTGACATCAACTTGAAAGGCGTATGGAACTGCCTGCGGTTTCAGATCCCGGTGATGCTGGAACAGGGCGGTGGGGCAATTGTCAACACCGGGTCCGTGTCCGGGTTGAAAGGGTTTCCCCCGCTGCTTCCCGCTTACATTGCCAGCAAGTTCGGGGTGGTTGGGCTCACCGCTGCAACTGCTCGCACGTACGCCAGCCAGGGCGTCCGCGTCAACGCCATCTGCCCGGGTGCGATTGACACTCCAATGCTGTCGCGCATCGGCGAAGGAGCAAATCGCCTGGGCGTCGCCATGGTCGCCGAGAATCCAAGCGGCCGGCTTGGCACGCCAGACGAAGTCGCCGCAGCCGTTGTCTGGCTCTGCTCGGACCGCGCGTCGTTTGTTACCGGGCAGACGCTCACGATCGACGGGGGCTTCCTCGCCTGACCCCGAGACTCAGGGCCGCGTGACGGGGAGAAGGCCAGTTCGCGCCTCGGCAAGGAGCGCGATGTTTACAGCGCCTTCGCGCCCAGTCGCTCCCTCGTAGGGCTCACCAAGGACCCAGCCAGCAAATGCTCGGACCTGGGCCACGTAGGGATTTTGCGCGTTGTCGAACAGGATGCGTGTGCCGTCAGATGTCACGAGGCGACCGCCCGCGTCTCCGAGCCGGGGCACGAAGATGCCGGTTGCAATGCCCCAGCCGAGAGTCCCGTGCACTTCAACGCGGTTCGCCGGGCCCTGAACCCCGGTAGCCGTTTCAACAACAGCCGTCGCATTACCCATTTGCAGCAGGAGAACAGCCAGATCTTCGACCTCGACATTCCAGTGCTGCGTGCTGAGCCGGCTGCCGATCAAATGCGTTTCCGGGAAACCGGTCAGCCAGAGGGCAGCATCCAGCGTGTGGGTTCCGATATCCATGATGGCCCAACCACCGGAGCTTTCAGGATCGAGCCGCCACGCGTCCGGCAATCCGGCGTACTGTGTTTGCCAGCTGGCGCGCACGAAGGCGACTTCCCCAAACGTTCCCGCAACGGTCCGTTCATGGAGTGCGCGGAGCGCGGGGTGAAAGCGGCCCTGGTAACCAACGCCGAGACGTAGCCCCTGCTGGTCCGCTAGATTCGCGAGCTCTGCAGCGTCGCCGGCCTGGGTTGCGAGGGGCTTTTCTGCCAGCACGTGCTTGCCCGCCAGGAGGGCCTGGCGAACATGCGTGTAGTGCAGATGATTGGGCGAGGCCACCCAGACGACCTGGACATCGGGGTCTTCCAGGAGTGCCGAAACCGATTCAAAGGAGCGCGAGGCGTTCTGTCGCACAGCGAAGGCAGCCGACCCCCGCGGCGTGGAACCCGCCGCTCCGATGAGTTCCTGGCCTGCCTGGCGCAACGCGGGCGCGAAGACTGCGTCCGAGAACCCGCTGCTGCCGATCAAGCCCCAGTTAAGGCGAACCAGTTCGTTCATCAGGAAGTGTCTGCCCTCAATCCACCACGGACATCATGCGTGCAGTGTACGGGCGAGCGGATTTGCATGTCTGGATCCCAGGGCTACGCCCGCCCGTTCCCTGGCCTCCGCGCTCTGCCTGCCACCAGGAGATCGGAGAAAGGTCAGGTGGGTGTGACCGACCGGTGGAAGGCCTCCAGCGTCTTCGCAAATCGCTCGATGGAGCGTGACGTGTTCGGATTGAGCACCACCTGCAGGTGGTCGATGCCCACGCCGGCAAACGCGCACAGCACGTCCGCAAGTTGCTGCGGTGATCCAGAAAGGGGCTGTGCGCCTGGAGCCCGATTGGGTACCGCGTCGGGATAATCGATCTGGACGGAGACCGAGCGCTGGAGCGTATCCGGATTTCGTCCCAGCGTGGCGCAGGCAGCATCGACTGCGGCCATGGTGGGAATGATGGCTTCTGGTGTGTTCGCCTCCCACGAAAGCCAGGCGTTCCAGATATCCGCGTGCATCGCCGCCAGAGCCAGGACACGTGGCCGGTTGGCGAGCGCTCCAATCATGATCGGTGGGCCACCCGGTCTCGGCCCGCGCGGCCGTAACTCGCACTCTCTGGCGGAGACGTACGTGCCCGAGAAATCGACATGCCCCTCGCGCAACAGGGGGACCGTTATCGCGAGCGCTTCTTCAAACCGATCGATGCGATGGTCAAACGGGAAGCCGTAGGCACGGAACTCCGGTTCATGCCAGCCCGCGCCCAGTCCCAGGATCAGGCGGCCGCCGCTGATCTCATCCACCGTGTCTGCCATCTTGGCCATCAGGGCAGGGTTTCGCCACAGTGCGCACATCACGAGTGCGCCGATTTCCACGCGGGGCACCACCGCGGCAAGTGCAGCGATCTGGGTCCAGCCCTCCCAGCCAGCAAGACGCACTCCAGGCTCCGGTTCCATCTGCAGGTGGTCCGAAACCCAGACGGAATCCGCTCCAATGGACTCGGCCAACTGCGCTCGATGGAACACGTCTCGCCACGTGGGATCGCTGCCGTCTCCGCCTTCGCCCCACGGTGTGAGGAAAACCCCAACCTTCATCGTTTCACTCCGATCGCATCCACGTGTCCAGGTCTGCAATCGAGTCCAGCGTGACCTGCGCAACGTTCTCGTCGGCGGCAGTGACCGGCTTCCCGCTACGCACGAGAATGCCGGTCAGCCCCAGGCGCTGAGCCGGAGCAATGTCGTTGCGCGCATCGTCGCCGATCATGGCCAGCGCCGATGCTGGCAGCGCAATGTCGCGTATCGCCTCCTTGAAAAACGGTGCAGCCGGTTTGCCGATGGTCGTCACCCGAGCGCGAGCGGCTCGTGAAATCGCTTCGATGAATGGCCCACTATCGAGCGTCATGCCCTCCTCGGTGCGCCATGCCACATTGCGGTGCATGGCGATGAGCTTTGCGCCGCTGAGGAGAAGCCGGTAGGCATGGTTGAGGCGGGCGTACGTCAGTTCGTGCTCTGCACCGCCGATCACGACGACAGCAGCGTCTGGTGCGCCATCTGGCCCGACCAGGCGAATGCCGGCGGCCCTGAAGTCGTCGATGGAATCCCCTGTTGAGAGCAGAAAGACCGACTTGCCGGGAAAGCGCACTGCGAGGTGAGCAGCTGTCGCCGACGCGGCCGTGAAGACATCGGACGGGGAGACCGGGAAGCCCTGTTTGGCAAGTCTCGCGGCGAGGGACGCGCGACTGGCAACGGTGTTGTTCGTGAGCAGGCGAAACGGCAGGTCCTGAGCTCTCAGCTTGTCGAGGGCGTCAGCAGCACCAGGAACAGGCTGTGAACCGTTCCGCAAGACACCGTCAACGTCGATCAAGTAGCCGGCAACTTTCCCCCGTTTAGCAGGATTGCCGCCAGAACCGGCCGCTCCATTCATCATCGTTACGCTATGGGTGTGGCTTGTGGAGGCTGCGTCCCGCCGCCACCGTTCCCGCAGGCATCTGGTGCCGCGCACATGCCGGGGCCACCGGGTACATTCGGCGCGGTCATCTGGCTCTGGCAACAGACGAGGCCAGAGGAGCAGTCATTGTCCACGCCGCCACGGCATGGGCAGCCGATGCCCTCGCAGTGCGGTGTCCCACAGTGGCCGTCAGTGCCGCAGTAGCCGGAACAGCAGTCGCGGCAATACGCGCCAGCCTGGCATTGGCTCGGGCAGGGGTTGGTTGTTGCCTGGCACTGCTGGCCAAAGCAGATGTCCTCGGCCTCACAGCGGCCAGGTCCCCCGGGAATCGAAGAATCATGGGCACAGCAGACCAGCCCCGCGTCGCAACCCTCCCGCGTGCCGCTCTGGCAAAAACAGCCCTCACCGGTACACCCGACCTGGTTGCACTTCGACGCCGCAACGCAGCGACCTGGACCTCCGGGGAGACCGGGGTTGTCCTGGCAGCAGACCAGGTTGTTGGAGCATGGATTTTCCGTTCCCGCATTGCAGCGGCAGCCGCGGCCTGTGCAGGTCGGGCGGCCTGTCGGATTGCAGCCGACAGATGACGGCGTGCAGATACCCTCCGCGCCCGGCGCCGCTTCGGGGACTGTCGCACAACAGAGCAGGGTGTTTGGACCACATGGGTCCTGGGTGCCAGTGATGCACGAGCACCCTACGCCGGGCCGTGATGGATCGGTGCAGACCGGTAGTGGAGTCGGAGTGGGTTCCTGGGCGTAGCCGCCGCTCCGACGGGAAAGCGCGGCAACGATCGCGGCCCCGGCGGCAGAAAGCGTGGCTCGACGTGAGTGACGGCCAACCAACGTGCGGGTGAAGGTATCGAAGCGACTGGCGTTCATCTTGGCCCCTTCAAGTCACGCTACGTATGGAGCTGCAGCCCCTTGACGACCTTGTTCGCGATTTTGCGCTCGGCCCGGAAGGCGATGCCGACCAGCGACAGTGCGTCCTGGGGCACAGCGCGCACCGCTGCGCGGTTGGCGTCGTCATGGCCGGTGGAGAACAACTCATCCGTGAAAATGGCCATCGTGACGTCGTTCTGACGGGCGCGGTCGAAGGCGCGTCGCAGTTCAACCGATGAGGCTGCGAAAACCAGCCCGGGCTGCCGGAACATCGGCAAGTACTGGCTGCCTGAGGCATCTTCGTAGGGCAGCCCCACAGTGGTCGGGTCTGTGGCGGCGATGCCGCTGACCAGGAAGAGCGTCGCGTTCAACTTCTGCCAGACCGGGAGGTCATCGCGCAGGATGACGACCAGCTTCGTCTCGAAGACTGGCTGGGAGCCGGGGGCTGGCGGGACGGTGGACTCAGATTCCGCAGGCAATCCAAAACGCTCCTGATGCGCGCGTCTGCCGGTGTTTCTGCGCTGACATGATAGGAAGCTGACACGCCGATCGGGCCTGTTCGAGATTCCTCCCGATCAGTTTCCCCAACGGGCGCATGAGTTCGTCCTGCCGTCAGCGCGTGCCGGGATCCGGAATTCGGGCAAACAGCGTCCAGCCAGCTTACGTCGCGGGTGCTGAGAGCCTGGCGCTGTCACCAATCGTCCAACCGCCGTCCACCATCGTCACGGCGCCCGTCATGTAGCGAGCGCGGTCTGACGCCAGGAAGGTCACGACCTCCGCCACCTCCTCCGGTAATCCGAACCGGCCGAGCGGGGTTCGCGTGGTGATGCCCTGCACGAGGTCACGCGCGAACGACTCGTCGGCGTTGGCCGGCGCCGCGCCACGTTCCTGCAGCCGCGCGGCGATTTCGCGCACCGGGCGGTTCATGGCAGACTCGACATAGCCAGGGGCGACCGCGTGGACACGGATTCCGTGGTGGCCCCAGTCGCGCGCCAGCGCCTGGGTCATCCCGATCATGCCGGCCTTGCTGGCGCAGTACATCGCCTCCAGGCCGACCGGCACCACGCCGGCAATCGAGGCGATATTGATGATGACACCCTGCTGCCGGGGGATCATCGTCCGTGCCGCCGCAACTGAGAGGAGGTAAGCGCCTTTCAGGTTCGTTTCGAGGATGGCGTCGATTTCGGCTTCGGGAAAGTCCTCCGGGGCAGCGCGCCGGGTTGAAACGCCGGCATTGTTGACCACGATGTCGATCGGGCCGTACTGGCGGACGACGGCCTCGACCAGCGCGTCGATATCCGAAGAAGAGCGCACGTCGGCGGCAAGAGCCGTCGCCGTTCCGCCTTGGGCGATGATGCCATCGGCCGCCTGCTGGGCCGCCTCGGCCCGGCGCGCGGCGATCACGACCAGTGCGCCCTCGGCTGCGAGCCGTTGGGCGATGGCGAGACCGATCCCCTGGCTCCCGCCGGTCACGATAGCGACCTTGCCGGTCAGATCTCCGCGCGGAGCAAGCGTCATGAGGTCGCTACTTGACCATCAGGTCGGCGTACGTGTCCCCGATGTTTTCTGGCGGACGGTAGTCCTCGCCGCGCTCGACCAGCACGTAGTCCTTGTACAGCTCCAGATCCTGCGGTGTGGCAAATATGCGGGTGCGGTCCCGGATCTCCTCTGCCAGGTAGTGCTTGGCAATCATGCGCCCGCTGGTCGCGCAGAAGAGCATCTTTTCCTCATACCAGAGGGCATCGTTCTCTCGCCATTGTGCCATTACGCCTGCTCCTCGCTCACACCGTCTGCGTCGACCCCATAGAACTGGCGCGCTGCGTCGGGCGAGATAAACCCTTGTCTCAGGTCTTCCTGGACCAGCTCGCGCGGCCGCTCCGCCGGGTCACCGAAGCCTCCACCGCCAGCCGAGTTCAGGATGATGCGATCCCCCATTGTCACTGGTACGCGAGTGAATTTGGAGTCCGAGACCGTGCCAAACACTTCTGAGAAGCGGCGGAACTCCGTATCTCCGGCGCGCTGAATGAAGATGCCGCCGCTGGCACCTTCCAGGCCGCCAAAGATGCCCGGGCCGTGCGTGCGTGTGCGGTCAAAGAGCGCGTTGACGATGATCTCCGGAGCGGTGACGCGGAAGGTGCGGCTGCTGGCGAGTCCGCCGCGCCACTTGCCAGCGCCGGCGGAGTCGGGCCGCAGCTTGTACTCCTCGACGATGAAGGGGTACTTCGTCTCCAGGATTTCGACTGGTGTATTGCGGCAGTTGCCGTTGTTCGGGCAGAGCACGCTGTTGCCATCGTGGCTGATCGTGCCGCCCCAGCCGCTCCCCTCGATGTGGTAGTTCGTGTAGTAGTCGCCGTATTCCGGGTGGAAGCCGCCGAACAGGAAATTGCAGGACGACGCACCCTCGCCGGCCTGCACACGCTCCGGGACAGCGCCCGCCAGTGCTCGCAGCACGACGTTCTGGATATGCGGGTGCGTTTCCGTGTTCCCTCCGACGGATGGACCCGGATGCTTGACGTTCATCATGCTGCCCGGGCGTGTGACCAGCCGGATCGGGCGATAGGCCCCCGAGTTGATCGGAATATCGCTCGACACGACGTGTAGAAATCCGCTGTAGCAGGCAGCCGCTGTCACCACGAACGTCGCGTTGACCGGGCCTTTGGCCTGGTCATCCGAGTCAGTCCAGTCGCAGATCGCTTCGTCGCCACGGATGGTCAGGCGGAGGCGCATCCAGTACGGCTTGCGAGTGACGCCGTCGTCCTCCATCTGGTCCTGCGCGTAGTAGACGCCGTCCGGCATCTCCGCGATTTCGGCACGCATGAAGCGCTCGGAGTAATCAAGCAACTGGTCCGAGGCGGCCGAAAGCATCTCCGCGCCGTACTTCGCCAGGAGTTCATGCACGCGCGCCTCGGCGACATTCAGGGAGCCGATCATCGCGTGGTAGTCGCCCCAGGACGTCTTGGGTGTGCGGTGGTTGGCGAGAATGACCCGCCAGATATCCTTCACGTACTCACCGCGGTCGATGATCTTCAAGGGAGGTAAACGTAACCCCTCCTGGTAGACCTCGGTCCCGTCCGCCGCGAACGAGCCGGGCGCCATGCCGCCGATTTCGCCGACGTGCGCCACGTTGCCGACGAAGCCCCAGATCTTCCCTTCGTGGAAGACCGCCTTAACGACGAGATGCTCCGGCATGTGGTTCTGGCCACGGTAGGGATCGTTGTGGATGAAGACGTCGCCCTCGTTGAAGGCGTCAAGGCCGACCTCATCCAGCATCCACTTCATGGCGTACTGGCAGGAACCCAACATCGTGGGGCAGAACTCCGCCTGCCCGATCAGGTCCCCCCGCGTGTTGAACATCATGCAGGAGAAGTCGAGGCCCTCATTGAAAATGGGGGAGTAGCTGGTCCGCATCATGGCGGTCCCCATTTCCCGGCAGACATTCACGAAGGCGTTGTTGATGACACTCAGCGTGACCGGATCAATTGTGTTCTGGGTGGTCGCTTCCATGTGTTCTTCCCCGATTCCGCGTCGTGTCTCGTGACAAGCTCGAGACACTCTCAACGGCTCGAATCACCTCATGCCCTACAGGTCGATCGTCATGACGCCGGAAGGGTGCACCCGGAGCGTCTGGCCAGGATGCACGACCGTTGTGGAGCTGACTTCCTCGATGATCATGGGGCCAGTCGCCGTGAATCCCGCCGGCAGTTCCTCTCGGCGGTAGATGGGAGTCTCTGTCAGCCCATGGCTGTGGAAGTAGACCTCGCGGCTTCCAGCGGGCTGTCCAGCCGGACGTGAGCCGTTGCTCGGCATGGCTGGGAGCGAGACGCTGCTCGCCGTGCCGGAGACCGTGACATTGAAGCGAATCAACTCGATGACTTCCCCGGTTATGGAGTAGCCATAGACCTGCTCGTGAACCTTATCGAAGGCGCGGAGTGTACGCTCGAGGAGTTCGGGCGTGACTTCGCCAGCCTCCATGGGAACGTCCTGCTCGTAGTTCTGTCCCCAGTACCGCATCGAGATCGAGCGCTCGATGATCGGCTCCCCGCTGTATCCCTCGCGCAGCAACTGATCGAGGGCGGCCTCCACCATGCGGTCGAAGTGCTCGCTGACCGTCTTCGCGTCAATGGCATCAGAGCGGAAGTGCTTGCTCCAGACCTGCGTGATTTTTGGCTCGGCGATGAGCGCGCCAAAGGCAGAGGTGAGGCCAGGGTAGACCGGGATGATGACCTGCTTCATCCCCATCTTGGCGGCAATGTCGGCAGCATGGAGCGGGCCTGCTCCGCCGAACGCGACGAGCGCGTACTCCCGTGGATCGAGACCGCGGTCAATGGAGAGGACGCGGATGGCGTTGGCCATGTTCTCATTGGCGATGTCCAGCACCGCCTGCGCAATCTGAAAACGCCCCATGGCGAAACGATTGCCGAGCTCGTCCAGCTTCCACTCAGCTTTCGGCATGTTGAGCTGGATCTTGCCGCCCAGGAAATACTGCGCATTCAGGCGGCCAAGGGCGAGGTTTGCGTCGGTGACGGTGACGTTTTCGCCGCCCGTGTCGTAGCAGACTGGCCCAGGGAACGCGCCCGCGCTCTGCGGGCCGACACGCAGCAGGCCACCCTTGTCGACCCAGGCGATGGAGCCGCCACCGGCGCCGATGGTAGTGAGGTCGATCGTCGGTGTCGCGACCGGCAGGCCCCACTCGATTTCAAAGTTGTTGGAGTGGGAGATCTTGCCGTCGCGCACCAGCCCGACATCGCAGGAGGTTCCTCCCATGTCGAGCGTGACCAGGTTGCTGGCTCCCGCCAGCGCCCCGAAGTAGTGACCGGCAATGATGCCCCCGGCCAGGCCAGAGAGCAGGAACTTGATCGGCTCGGCTTCGGCCGCGTCCGCCGGAGTCTTGCCGCCGTTCGATTTCATCAGCGACCAGGGCGCGGTGACGCCGCCCTCCTGGAAGGCAACGAACGCCTCTTCGATGTAGTTCTGCATGATCGGCTTGACGTAGCTGTCGGCAATCGCGGTGCTGCCCCGCTCGTACTCCCGCCAGATCGGGGCCACTTCGTGCGACAACGAGACCGGCACGCCTGGGAACCGCCTCTGCAGGAATTCGCGCAGCCGCAGCTCGTGGGCGGGGTTGACGTAGGAGAAAAGCAGGCAGACGGCGATTGCGGTGCTTCCCTCGGGATACTCCGCGAGTCTCGCGGCAACTCTCGCTGCCAGGTCTTCCAGGTGCTCGTCGGTCAAAGGAACCAGGACGTTACCGTGGAAATCGACGCGCTCGGCAACGCCGAGGCAGTTGCGCCGCTCAACCAGCGGTTCCGGCTTCGTCCAGGTCAGGGAAAAGTGATGCTTGCGGTTCATGCGCTGGATGTGCGGCACGTCTGTGAAGCCCGCGGTGGTCACGTAGATCACCGTGGCGCCGGTGCGCTGCAGGAGAGCATTCGTGGCGACCGTGGTGCCGATGCTGATCCCTTCCAGCGCCTCGGGGCCTGCCTCACTGGCGGAGATGGCGTTCATGATGGCGTCGACAGGCCGCGCTGGAGTCGATGGTGTCTTCGCCACCACCAGGTTTCCGGTCGCACTGTCGATGCCGATCAGATCGGTAAACGTGCCGCCGGTATCGATACCGAGCCGAACTCCCATGAACCGCCCTTTCCATCGCGAAAGTGCCCCTCTCCCTTCGCGAAGCGAGAGGGGTCGGGGTGAGGGTTAAATCACGACATCCTTCATCGCCGCGTCCAGCCGCGCGATGATCTCGTCCGTCTCCGCCGCCGTGATGTTCAGCGGCGGTGAGAACGTCAGTACGTCCGACCCAGGCATGGCACGCACCACCAGGCCGTGAGCCAGGGCAGCGCGGGAGATGCGCGGCGCCAGGCGCTCGGCGAGTGGCGTATCTGTTCCCGGTACAGCGCCTGGCGCCACCATCTCGATGGCGAGCATCAGGCCGCGGCCGCGCACTTCTCCGACGGCCGGTTTGTCAGCGGCGAACGCCTGCAACTGCTCCTTGAAGTACGCGCCAACCTTTGCCGAGTTCGGGATCAACTCTTCGCGATCCATGATCTCGAGGTTGCGAACGGCCACCGCGCAGGCCACCGGGTGTCCGGAGTAGGTGAACCCATGCATCAGCCACAGGTTTGGATCGTCGTAGAGTGGTCCGCGCACTTCGTCGGATAGTGCCACCGCGGCGAGGGGCAGGTAACCACTGCTGATTCCCTTGGCCATGGTCATCAGGTCGGGTTGCAGGTTCCACTGCTGGACACCGAACCAGGTGCCGGTGCGGCCGAAGCCTGTGATGACTTCGTCGGCAATCAGCAGGATATCGTTTGCCTTCAGGATTTCACGCAGGCGCGGGAAATAGCTGTCGGGCGGCACGATGACGCCACCGGTGCCCATGATCGGCTCCGCAATCATGGCGGCAATGTTCTCCGCACCGACACTGGCGATCTTCGTTTCGAGTTCGTCCATCAGGTCGTTGACGAATTCGTCCTCGCTGCGGCCGTTGGCATCACGGAACATGTAGGGAGCGCTGACGTGAGTGAAGCCGCCGTCATGGACATCGAGCATGTCCCAGTAGCGCTTGATGCCTGTTGCCTGGGTAGTGGCCAGCGTCAGGCCGTGGTACCCCATGTTGCGGCCGAGGATGATGCGCTTGTTGGAACGGCCAACCTGGTGCCAGTACAGGCGGGCCAGCTTGAAGGCGCTGTCGTTGGCCTCGGAGCCACCGCCCGCAAAGAAGACCGTGTTCAGGTCTCCGGGCAGGAGCGAGGCGACTTTGGTTGCCAGTTCAATGCTTGGGCGGTTGGAGGCGCTGGCGAAGGTCGACGCGTACTCCAGTTTGCCCATCTGCTCGGCGGAGACGTCAGCCAGTTCCTTGCGGCCGTGGCCAATGTTGACGTTCCACATGCCGGCGGCGCTGTCAATGTACTGGTTGCCGTCAACGTCAAAGAGGTAGATGCCCTCGCCACGCTCCCAGATGATCGGCCCCTGCACGCGGTGCGCATTGAGGTGGGTCAGTCCGTGCAGAACGTGGCGCACATCCAGGTCGGACAGGCGCTCGGCTTCGGTTTGCCGGACGACGGTTTGCATGACGATCCCTCCCGTAGATAGGTTGAGCCAGGCTCAGGCGATAGCCCGGCCGGACTCCTGGTCAAAGAGTGAGAAGCGGTTCCCCCGGATGTCGAGCCAGACGGCCTCGCCCCGGTCGTAGACATCCTCCGGACCAATGGCAGCCATGATGTCCGCACGGCCCTGCAGCAGGAGCTCCCCACCGGGTATGCGTAGCACGGCGTAGGAGAGTGCGCCCATAGGCTGCACGAATTCCACGATCGCGCGGAGCCGTCCGGGCGCTGGTTGGCGATACAGGGTCAGGTCTTCCGGCCGAATGCCGACCAGGACCTTGCCACTGGGCGGCGTGACCTGGGTGGCCAGGTTGACCGGCCGCACAAGCGCCCCGCTTCCCTCCTCGGGCCCGGGCATCTCGACCGTGAGTTGTGTGCCCTGTCGCTTGAGTTCGCCAGCGAAGACATTGATCGAAGGACTCCCAATGAAGCGGGCCACGAACACATCGGCCGGCCGCTGGTAGACCTCATGCGGGTTGCCGACCTGCAGCAGGACGCCGTCGTTCATGACCGCAATCCGATCCGAGAGCACCAGGGCTTCGGACTGGTCGTGCGTCACGTAAACGGTGGTGATGCGCAGGGCTTCGTGCAGCTTCTTGAGTTCGGTGCGTGTCTCTTCGCGCAGCTTCAGGTCCAGGTTGGAGAGCGGCTCGTCCATCAGGAAGACGTTCGGTCGCCTGATCACCGCCCTGCCGAGAGCCACCCGCTGCCGCTGTCCACCCGAAAGCTGCCCCGGCTTGCGCTCAAGCAGATGCTCCAGCTGGAGCATCCGTCCCACGTCGTCTACTCGTTGCCGGATCTCGGATTTCGGAACTTTGCGCACCTGCAGATTCAGGCCCAGGTTCTGCCGTACCGTCATGTGCGGGTAGAGCGCATAGCTCTGGAAGACCATCGCCACGTCGCGGTCCCGGGCCGCCACGTTCGTGACGTCGCGTCCCTTCAGGGCTATGCGTCCTGAGGTGACGGCCTCCAGACCGGCGATCATGCGAAGCGTCGTCGTCTTGCCGCAGCCAGACGGTCCAAGGAGCGTGAAGAACTCGCCGTCATGGATCTCCAGGCTCACGCCGCGCACAGCTGGGGGGCTTGCGCCGTAGGCCTTGGTGACATCCGTCAGCACGATGGTCATGCCGTGCGTTTCCCCTCTATTTCACCGCCCCCAGCGAGATACCACGCATGATGTGGCGCTGGAGGAGGAAAACGACGATGAGGATCGGCACGAGTTGGATGGTCGCAGCGGCGCCGACGTCGCCCCAGAGAATCGAGTAGGGCTGGATGAACTTGGCCACGGTGACTGGCACCGTCGAAGCATTGCGGCTGGTGAGGACCAGGGCCATCAGGTACTCATTGAACGCAAAGACAAACGTGAAGATGGCGGTTACCGCCACGCCGGGGGCGATCACGGGGAAGATGATGCGGCGGAGGATGGCGACGTGCCCCAGTCCGTCCAGCATGGCTGCTTCGTCCAGATCCCGTGGCACCTCGACCAGGAATCCGCGCAGCATCCAGACGGCAAACGGCAGGTTGAAGGCGACGTAGACCAGGATCAGCCCCAGGTGCGTGTCGATGATGCCGAGACGCTGCCAGGCGATGAAGAACGGGATGACGATGGCGATGGGTGGCATGAAGCGCAGCGAAAGCATCCAGATCGCGATGTTCTTGCCGCCAGGGACGTCCATGCGTGCCAGCGCGTACGCGGCAAGCAGAGCCAGGATAATGACCACCACGGTGGAGATGCTGGTCACGATCAGGCTGTTCCAGAGTGGGCGCGCGAAGTTGAACTCCTTGAAGAGGTGCCCGTAATTCTCCATGGTCGGGGAGAAGAAGAAGACGGGCGTCTTTTCATTGATCAGGAGAGGCGTCTTGAACGAGGTCAAGACGATCCAGTAAATGGGGAAGAGCCAGAGCAGGACAAACCCGCCCAGCAGGGCAGTCATCGCCCCACCCCACACGCGCCCGCTGCCTGGCTTCGCTCGGTCGCTCATCGCTCTCCCTTCGCCAGCAACCAGAGGAAGATGGTGGCCAGGATATTGACGATGATCACCAGTACCCAGGAAATAGCGGCGCTCTGTCCCATGAGAAAGGAGTTGAAGCCAGTGGCGAAGGCATGGAGTGGCAACGTGTAGGTAGCGGTTCCGGGACCACCTCGCGTAATGATGTAAATCAGGTCAAACGTCTTCAGGGCATCGATGAGCCGGATCAACGCGACCACGGTGATGACCGGGAGCAGTAGCGGCAGCACGATTTTCCAGAGGTAATACGGACGGGAGAGTCCATCAAGCTCCGCGGCCTCGGTGATCTCCGGGGAAATGGACTGCATTGCCGCCAGGAGGATCAACGCGACGAACGGTGTCCACTGCCAGACGTCCGCGAAGATGACGGCCGGCAAGGCCCAGTCCGGGCTGGCCAGCCAGTTGACTGGCGGGATCCCCACGAGCCCGAGAAGGTAATTGATCAGTCCATAGCCAGGTTGATACATGTAGCGCCAGGTAAGGCCCAGGGCGACTGGCGACGTGAAGACCGGAATGATGAACAAGGTCCGCCAAATCCCGATCGTGCGACCGCCGCGGTCGAAGAAGCTGGCGACCAGGAAGCCGACGACGAGCTGGAACGCGAGAGCCACGAACGAAAAGATGAGGGTCAGGCGGACCGATTTCCAGAAGAGGTCGTCCTGGAGTAACTGGCCATAGTTGCGTAGTCCCACAAATGACGCCAGGTCCGGGCGGGACAGGTTGTACTGCTGCATGGAGAGCCAGAGCGAGTAAATGGTCGGGAAAATCGTCATGACGAGCAGGAAGATCAGGGCCGGCAGCAGGAGCATGGTGGCGATTCGCCGCTCCTTGCGAACCTGATCCGCAGCAGCCGTGTTCACGGTACTGGTGGCGCTGATATCGAGCTGCTGTGCGGTCGTCGACATACCCTGTCCGGAGGATGCGGGACAGATGCGGCCAGAGAGAGCGGCCGCATCTGTCGTTCTTGAACGCGCTGCGCGGGTCGCCGGGGTTAGTTGTAGTAGCCGGCGTCCTGCATGATCTGGCGTGCAGCCGCGTCCATGTCCGCGAGTGCTGCTTCTGCGTCCTTCTCACCCAGCATCACGCTGGCAACTTCGTTGCCGATTGCCTCGTAGAGGGCGTTCGACTCGGGAATGGCCGGGTAGCGCATGGCAGTGGGAAGCGATTCCTGGATCGCCGGGAAGTGCGCACGCAGCGGTGCGTACTCCTTGAGCAGCGAAGCTCGAGCCGGTTGCCCGGTTCCCTCCACCCAGGCTTTGCCAATGGCGGGATCCTGCGCATTGCCAGAGCAACAGAACTTCACGAATTCCCAGGCAGCGTCCTTGTTCCTGGAATAGGCAGGCACGAGCATGCCCAGCCCACCCATGTGCGGCCGGTGGTCACCGCCCTCAACGTTCCCCTTCGGCACGCGCGTCGTGCCCCACACCTCATAGAACTCGGTGAAATTGGGATCGTTCATGGTCGTGCCACCCCACTGGAGCGGGGCGTACGTCCAGGTGCCGTTGGCCATGGCGGGGTTTGATTCATCGTCCGACGCATTGAGCGCACTGTCCTCCAGGTATGGCTTCAGGGCCAGGAGCACCTGGATCGCATTGTTGCCGGCTTCAGTGTTGAGCGCAGGGTTGAAGGCGCCCGGCTCCATCTTGTCGAACCAGTCACCGCCAAACGTGCGGACGATCGTGATGAACACGCCTCCCGCAAACAGACCGCGCTTCAGGGTCGTACCGGTTTGCTTGACACCGCTCTCCGCCAGTGTCTTGGCAATTTCGATGGCGTCATCCCAGGTGTCTGCCGGCTTGTCGATGCCGGCCTGCTCCAGGATGTCGATGCGGTAATACTGGAGTTGGCAGTTGCTGTCCGGGGGAAGCCCGTAGAGGATGCCGCCATCCGCCGCCGGCTTGTCCCGGTACAGGTCCATGACGTTTTCGGGGACATCGGCCAGGATGTCGTCCATGTAGGCCTTGTCGGCCTCAAGTCGCTCCTGCAACGGTTCCAGGGCGCCCATGGCGATCAGTTGCGGCACAACGTTGTAGTCGTCCTGGAGAATATCGAACTGCTCCGACTTGGCGGACATTTCGATGACCGTGCGCGGGATGTAGTCCGCGATCGGTTCTGCCACCCACTCAATCGAGACATCCGGAAACTTTTCCTGGAAGAGTGGGTAGACCGCCTTCTGGGGGAGTTCCCAGCGCTGGCCAGATGGCGCCCAGGAGACGATGCTGCCGGATGGCGCAGGCGTCTGCGCTGAGGCACGGCGCACGTCGCCAAGCAGGCCGCTCAGGCTCGCGGCGCCGAGGCCAAGTGCGGCACCGCGCTGCAGAATCTGCCGCCGGTTGAGCCGGCCGCTGAGAGCGTCACGGACGAGACGTTGCCGCTCACGGTAGAGGTCACTGCGATCCTGGTGCACGCGTCCCTCCTCACCTGCTACCCCTGGAGCTACTCCAGGAGTTCGCCAGTGCCGAAACGT
>JAXLWT010000064.1:0-17644 GCA_046328375.1 Thermomicrobiales bacterium | reverse complement strand
GTGATCTCTTCGCCGTCGTCGCCCGGCCGGATGCAAGCGGCGCGTGGCAGGATGACGACATACTCGCTTTCATGGGCAGCGGCATCAGTCCGCGTGGCGCATCAATCGAGTTCATGACCGAGCACGGCGAAGATGCGCTCGGTGGTCATCGCGTGCTGGCTCAGCATGGACCACTCTCCCCATCGGTTCCCGGATTCGTCGACGGCGCTTTCTCGCTGCTCGATCACTATGGAACGCGCCCTTTCGCGGAACTCGCCGGACCCGCGATTGGGTACGCAGCTGACGGATTTCCTCTGACGCCAGGTGAGGCCAACGCTGCAGCGCACCTGGAAGACGAACTTCGCCAGTACCCGGCAACGGCTGCCGTTTTCCTGCCGCAGGACCGGCCGCTGAAGGCCGGCGAAATCCTGCGCCAGCCGGACCTGGCGCGTTCCATTTCGCAGATCGCCCGTGGCGGCCCGGATGTCTTCTACCGCGGATCACTGGCCAAGGCGATTACCGAGTTCCTCAGCACCAACGGCGGCGCGCTGACCATGGACGACTTTGCCGGCCACGCGACGGACATCGGCACGCCTCTCTCAACGACCTACCGGGGTTACACGGTCTACGAGACGGCCCTTCCAACACAGGGGTTCGTCGTTCTCGAAGCTCTGAACATTTGCGAGAACGCCCAGTTCGCCGGGACGGGCATCAGCAGTGCGCAGGGGGTTCACACCTCTGTCTCGGCCCTGCGCCAGGCGTTTGCGGACCGTCGCGCTTACGCGGGCGACCCGCGGTTCGTCGATACGCCTATGGCGACGCTGCTCTCCAAGGAGTGGGCGAAAGAGCGGTACGCCACGATTCCGGCCGACCGGCTGGTCGAAGAACAGGCCGGCGTGATCTCGGACGGGAACACCACGTCGCTCACATGCATCGATGGCAACGGCCTCATGATCTCCTTGATCTGGACCGTCTCCGATGCGTACGGCTCTCGTGTGGTGGCAGGTGACACCGGCATCATCCTCACCAACCGCGCCGGCCATTGCTTCAGCCTGGAGCCCGGCAGCCCCAATCTCTACGAGCCAGGCAAGCGCACGATGCACACGCTGAACTGCTACCTCATCGCCAATGAGGAAGGCACGCCGGTCCTCGTCGGGGGCACCCCGGGCGGCGACTACCAGCCGCAGTGGAACCTGCAAACGATCACCGGCCTCATTGACGAGGGGCTGGACGTGCAGCAGGCCAGCGAGGTGCCGCGCTGGCAGATGGGGCCGGCCACCTACCCGGCCGAGCGTGGCGAGGCGTTTTCGCTCACCATCGAGGACCGCGTTGGCGAGGAGGCGCTCGCCGGTCTGGAAGCGATGGGCTACCCGTTAACCCGCGCTGGCGCCTGGGGCGCTGGCGGCTCTGTTCAGGTAATCGCCCGCGATCCAGAGACCGGGCTGCTGGCTGGCGGCTCGGACCCCCGCGCCGAAGGCATGGCGATCGGTCTGTAGCGCAGGCTGCGTTCATGCAGCGCGCCCAACGCAGGAGGAGAGTTCCATTGATATGATGGAACTCTCCAACCAGGTGCTTCGTTTTGCGGTCTCGTCCGGCCGGCGGAGCCATTTCGTTCCCTGAGGCACATCGCCTCCGTCGCTGGATTTCACGAAAGGAGCTTCTGCCTCCCAAGTCAGCGTGTCGATACCGCATCATCACAAACCGGACATCGCGCTCTCGTTCTGTCAAGCGAGAGCTGTCGGGGCCAGGCCATCGCGCTCGTGAGGGCGCGTGACGTGGACCACGAGGAGGATCACTGGTGACCAGGATCGACTGGAGCGTCCTGAGCGGACCACGCGTCTCCCGGCGCACACTCATGGGAGTGGCCCTCGCGTCTGGAGCAATGGGATACGCGCGTCAGCTCTCCGGTGCGGCGAGTTCCGATTCCCTGCCGTCCTCGACCCGGCGCTTGCTCCAGAGTGAGCCAAAGCAGGGCGGCACGCTCAAGCTGGGTTTTGGCATCAGCCAGATTCCGAATCTCGATCCGGCCAAGGTCAACCTGGGCATCGTCGCCGGCGAAATCGTCTCGAACATCTTCTCCAGCCTCGTGCAGTTCGATCCCGAACTCGGGTTGATCCCGGACCTGGCGGAAACCTGGACCGTCAGCGATGACGGGCTGCAGTACAGCTTTTCCCTGCGTGATGGCCTCACCTTCCACAATGGCGATCCGCTCACCGCCGCCGACCTGGTCTACACGTATGAACGCAACATCAACCCGGACTTCGCCTCGCCGCACGCAAACAAGCTCGCGCTGGTCACCGCGGCCGAAGCGCCCGACGATCTGACATTCAACATCACGCTCTCCGCCCCATTCGCCCCATTCCTGGCCGTTGCCTGCAGCCGCGGTCCCGGACGGGCGCTGACGCCGATTTCGAAGCGCGCGTTCGAGGAACTGGGTGAAGAGCAGTTCGATCAGACTCCCGTCGGCTGTGGCCCATTTGCCCTGGTCGCTGACACCGCGGACTTGAGCAGCAGCTTCGAATTGGTCGCCTTCGACGGCTGGTATGGCGGCCGTCCGCATTTGGACAAGATCGAAGTCACGATCATCGCCGAGCCTTCCAGCCGGGTCAGCGCTCTGGAGGCCGGCGACGTCGATATGCTCGATATCGTCCCCGCGATCGGGGTGGCGCAACTCGCCGAGAATCCGGACTTCACGCTGGTGCAACTCCCAGGTACGAACTGGATCGGGCTGGCCATGAACTACGCGCGCGAGCCATGGGCAACGCTCGACGCCCGCATGGCTGTCGCCAGGGCCATCGATCGCGACGCGCTCGTACAGACCGCCCTCTTCGGCCTCGGCACGCCCGGCATCGGCCCAATCGCGCCGGCGTTCGGCTGGGCCTACCTCCCGCCGGAAGATACGGAAACGCCGCAAGCCTTCGACGTAGAAGCAGCGAAGACGCTGGCCGAAAAGGCCGGAATCGTCGGCGCGAAACCGACCATCATGGGGACATCGGACAACCAGCGCGCCGCCGAGGTGCTACGTGGCCAACTCGCGGACATCGGGGTGGACGTGCAGTTCGAGCTCCTGCAGCAGGCAGCCTGGAATGAGCGATGGACGGCCGGAGACTTCGACTGGATCATCAACGGCAGCGTGGTCGATGCCGATCCAGACGACGGTCACTGGAACTTCTTCCACTCCGAGGGACCGTGGAACACGTTCAAGTACAGCAACCCGGAGGTAGACAAACTCCTGCTGCAGACGCGGGAGACAGGCGTGCAGGAAGAGCGCGCGCAGGAGTTTCAGGATCTCCAGAAACTCCTGCAGGCCGATGTGGCCTACGCCTTCCTCTACCACACGCTCGATGTCACCGGGTTCGCCAGCGATGTGCAGGGCTACACCGCCATACCGGAGATGCGGTACCTGGAGAGCGTCTGGCTCGACCGCTAGCGGGTAGTCGCCGCCCACTGTCCCGGAGAACGCAGGCAGCAATCCCCAGGTCGGGCGGGAAGCATGGAGCAAGGTGACGATGCCCTGCCCGGAGAGAGGAGTTCCCGTGTCACAGATCGATTGGCGCGTTCTCAGCGGACCTCGCGTGACGCGCCGCACACTCATGCACTTCGCCGCAGCGAGCGGGGCAGCTGGGTTCGCCCAGCACCTGGACTCGAGCTACAGGCTGCTGCAAAGCAGCCGCAGCGCGCAGGCAGCCAGCCAGGGTGAGCCACAACAGGGTGGAAACCTGCGACTCGGGTTCCTGATCAGCCAGATCGTCACGCTCGATCCGCAGCAACTCTCGCAGGGGATCGTGGCTGGCTCCATCCTGCCAAGTATCTTCAGCAGCCTCGTTCAGTTCGACGAGCAGTTGGGCCTCATCCCCGACCTCGCCGAGACGTGGACCGTCTCCGAAGACGGTACGCAGTACAGCTTCACCCTGCGTGAGGGCCTCACCTTCCACAACGGTGATCCGCTGACATCGGCGGACGTGCAGTACACCTATGAGCGCACCACAAATCCGGACTTTGCCTCACCCCACGCGAACAAGCTGGCCCTGGTCGACAGTTTCGAAACGCCCGATGAACGCACGGTCAACCTGACGCTCAGCAAACCCTTTGCGCCCTTCCTTGCCGTGGCCTGTACCCGCGGGCCAGGCCGGGCGCTCACGCCAGTGCCGAAGCGTGCCGTAGAAGAGTTGGGCGATGAGCAGTTCGGCATCACGCCAGTCGGCTCTGGACCCTTCATGGTCAAGCCGGAGAGCGTGAACGTCGGTTCCGGGATGCAGCTGGCGGCCTTCGATGGTTGGTACGGCGGTCGTCCGTACCTTGATACGATCGAGGTGCAACTGATTCCTGAGCCGTCCAGTGGCGTCAGTGCGCTGGAAGCCGGAGATGTCGATGTCATCGACCCGGCGCCCGCGACCCTTTTCGAGCAACTCAGCAGCAACCCGGACCTGGCTGTCCTGAATGGCCCCAGCACAAGCTGGCGCGGCGTGGTCATGAACTACGCGCGCCCCCCGTGGGACAACATTGACGCCCGCATGGCCGTCTCCAAGGCAATCGACCGCCAGGCGATGGTTGATACCGCATTCTTTGGTCTGGCCATCCCGGCGGTCGGGGCGATTGCCCCGGCCTTCGGTTGGGCCTACCTGCCGCCTGACCAGGTCGACAACCCTCAGGCGTTCAACATGGACGAAGCCAGGGCACTGGCGGAAAAGGCCGGCATCGTCGGCGCCAGGCCGGTGATCATTTCATCCGAGGAGATTGGCCAGCGGCCGACGGAAGTGCTGCGAACCGCGCTTGTCGATCTCGGCCTCGATCCCCAGGTTGACTTTCAGCAGGCTGCGACCTTCAACGAGCGCTGGCAGTCCGGCGACTACGACATGTTCCTACACGGGAGTGTGGTCGACGCGGATCCGGACGATGGACACTGGAACATCTTCTACTCCGAAGGCCCATGGAACACCTACGGTTACAAGAGCGAGGAGGCGGACAAGCTCCTCATCGCCACGCGCGAGACGTCCGACCAGGCGGAGCGAGCGAGGCTCTTCCAGGAGCTGCAGGGTGTGCTTGAGCGCGATGTGGCCGCAGCCTTTGCGTACCACCAGAACGACCTGATGGCGATGAGTACCGCCGTCCAGGGGTTCACCCCGATTCCGGAACAGCGCTACTACGAGAAGGTCTGGTTGAACGGCTAGCGACCCCATGACCGCGAGCCGGGCGCGAAGCCCGGCTCGCCCTGCTGCACGGCCAGGAGCACGACATGGGGCGGTACATTGCGCGGCGCCTGATTCACGCGGTTTTCGTCATCTGGGGCTGTGCCACGCTGGTGTTCTTTCTGCTGCGAATGATCCCGGGCGATCCGGTTATCCAGATGCTCGGGCCGGAGTACACGCCTGAGGCCGCCGTCGCCCTGCGCCACAAACTGGGGCTGGACGAGCCGCTGCTGACCCAATACGTCCGCTGGATGAGTAGTGTCGCTCGCGGCGATCTTGGCGGCTCGATCGCCTCAGGCGAGACAGTGGCCGACGCGATAAAGGCCGGTGTGCCGAAGACGGCGAGCCTCACCCTGGTCTCTTTCCTGATCGCGATGAGCATCGCGTTGCCGGCTGGCATCATTGCCGCGCTCCAACGCAATCGTCCCGTTGATTACCTGGCCAGCTTTATCGCGTTCATTGGGGTGAGCATGCCCAGTTTCTGGTTCGGCATCATCCTGATCCTGGTGTTCGCAGTCCAGCTCAAGTGGTTGCCCGCTATCGGCTACGCGGAGATTGCCGACAAAGGCGTCGGGGAGTGGCTGAAGCGCCTCATCCTGCCCGGTTTAGCGATCGGTGCAGGCTACGCGGCAATCCTGATGCGCTTCGTCCGCGCCGGCTTGCTGGAGGTCCTGAGCAGCGACTATGTGCGAACCGCGCGCGCGAAGGGCGTCCGCGAGCGGTCCGTCATCGTTCGCCATGCGCTGCGCAACGCCCTGATCCCGGTGGTCACCGTCGCTGGCATTCAGCTCGCATTGCTCTTGAGCGGCACGGTTGTCATCGAGACCGTCTTTTCGATTCGCGGCCTCGGCCGCATCCTGGTTGGCGCCATATTTGACCGCGACTACCCGATCGTCCAGGGCGTGATTCTGCTCATCTCCGTCGTGTTCGTGCTCGCCAACCTGGTCGTTGACGTGCTGTACACGTTCCTTGATCCCCGGATTCGCTATGAGTAACCCAGGCGCCGCACTGACGGCGGCAGATCTCTCTGCCCTCGACGCAGGCAACGCGTCACCCTCCTCACGTGACCGCGTTTTGCAGCGCCTCCTGCGCGAACGCAAGGTGGCCGTCGGCCTGATCCTGCTGGCGATCCTGGCCTTTATCGCCGTCTTTGGCTCCTGGCTGGCGCCGTACCACCCGGACGCCGATGATTTCGGATTGCTCGAGCCGCCCAGCCTGCAGCACCCCATGGGCACCGACTCCTTCGGACGTGACCTGCTGAGCCGCCTGCTCGTGGGCACGCGTGTCTCCTTCTTTGTCGGGTTCCTGGCTGCCGCCGTCGCGCTGGTGATCGGGGGGTTGCTGGGTCTAACGGCGGGATACTACGGCCGCTGGGTGGACAGTGTCATTTCTCGCGGCGTGGACCTGCTCTGGGCGTTCCCGGTCATCATCCTCGCCGTCGCCCTGGTTGCCATCTTCGGCGCGGGGTTTCGCAACGTCGTGATTGCCATAGCCGTCGCCTACTTCGATGACTTCGCGCGGATCGTGCGTGGCGAAACGCTGAGCATCCGTGAGTCAGATTTCACCACTGCCGCACGAGCGCTCGGTGCGCGTGACCGTGAAATCATGTTCCGCCACATCGTGCCAAACCTGATTGCCCCGCTGACCGTGCAACTCACCTTCGCGGTCGGCCTCGGCATCCTTACCGAATCGTCGCTGACGTTCCTCGGGCTCGGCGTCAATCCAGCTACCCCGACCTGGGGTCTGGCGCTGAACGAAGGGCGCGACTTCATCAAGCAAGCCTGGTGGATCAGTGTCTTCCCGGGCCTCGCCATCGTGACCACCGTAATGGCCCTCAACCTTTTCGGAGATGGCCTCCGCGACGCGATGGATGTCCGCGGCGTGAGTGACACGTAAGCATCAGCTCAGGATCACTCCTCCGCCCGGCGCGTCTCCTGGACCAGCACCGCCAGCGTAACGACAGCGAGCCAGCCCGCAATCGAGAGAATCCACGCACCTCCCGCAAGGCCAACGGCGGCGGCAACCATGCCCACGGCCACGGGGCCAAGCACGCCGCCAACATCACCGATCAGGCGCCAGATGCCGAGAAATTCTCCGGTCGCCCCGGGCGGCGCGAGATCCGCACCCAGCGTCATCATCAACCCCGATCCCAACCCATTGCCGAGACCAATGAGCATCGCCACCAGGCTCAAGGTCAGGAAGTCGGTGCTGAAGGGAATGAGCGCCATTCCCAGGGCCATGAGCGAAAAACTTGGGACGGCTGCAACCTTGCGTCCGAAACGGTCCATGATCATGCCCGCCGGCACGAACATGGAGACATCGACAATGGCGCCGAGCGTCACGATGGTGCCAATCTGCGCCGCGTCCAACCCGAGTTGTTGACCCCAGAGTGGAATGATGAGAAAGCGCCCAGCCCGGATCATCTGCCCAAGCGTCTGGGCAATCGCGGCCGCGGACATCTCCTGCCAGTGACGGCGCAGAGATTGCGCAACCACATGCCAGCGCGTGGCTGCTGACGTGGCGACGCCAGGACCGCCAACATCCTTCAGGAGTGCTGCCGAAAGCACGAGCGCGAGAAAGGAGAGACCGGCGGAGACGGCGAATGTCACACCGATACCCGCGAAATCCGTGAGGAACCCGCCGATGGCCGGCCCGGCGAAGATGCCCAGGCGGTTGATTCCGCCGAACATGGAAAGCGCCTTCCCGCGCTGCGCCGGTGCAATCGCTTCCGCGATGTAGGCGTGACGCGAGAGCGCCCAGAGCGCTGTGCCAATGCCGGCCAGGAAGCGCAGGATGACCAGCCAGTGGAACTGATCGCTCCAGACGAGCGCCAACGTGCCAAATGCCACCATGCCCGAGCCGGCGATCATCGCCGGCCGCAAGCCAATCCGGCCCAGCACTGCGCCGGCGGGCACGTCGGTAACCAGGGTTCCGATCGCGGCGGCACTGGTGGCGAACCCGATCAGGCCGTACCCCACGCCGAAACTTGCAGCGTAAAGCGGCAAGACTGCGACGAGCAGCCCCGCTGCAAAAGCCAGCAATAGTGTCGGGACGTAAACAGCAACGACGAGCGGCGAGCGCAAGATCGCGAGATTGGAACTCGTTGGTGGCCCCTTCCCCCAGGCGCAGCACTGTTCCAGGATGGTAAACGGAGATCCGTTTTCCTGCTCTCCAGTCTGTCGACGTGTCGAGGCACCACCTTCCCAAAAGCGAACACCTGTGCTATACGTACATGGTCGCACGCGAAATCGGCGACAATGAGACACAGGCTCGCGAGGGCGGAGGGCGTCTGCGGCGCATGTGCAGAAACATCAAACCCCTGTTCAACTTCTCGCCTCCAGCGACGGAGGATGAAGTACGTGCTGCGGCACTGCAGTACGTACGAAAGGTGAGCGGATACACCAAACCGTCGCTTGTAAACGAGGCTGCCTTCACGGCAGCCGTGGACGAAATCGCGGCGGCCACTGCAGCCCTGCTCACGGCACTGGAAACCACGTCAACCCCGAAATCCCGCGAGGTCGAAGCCGCCAGGGCGAAAGCCCGCTCCCTGCAGCGCTTTGGCAGCCAGCAACCAGCAGAAAGGCAGGCTTCCTGATGCTCGCTACCGACGTAAGTGCTGACGCACGGCCTCCCGGAGGCCTGGAACGGGACCGGCCGGTAGCCACTGCGCGCAACGCCGCGGAGATCGAACGAACGATCAGCGATCTCTATGAGACTGAGTCTCGCCGTGTCTTCGCCACGCTCGTCCGCTTGCTGGGTGATTTCGATCTCGCCGAAGACGCCCTTCACGATGCGTTTACTGCGGCGATCCGCCAGTGGCCCCAGGACGGCGTCCCGGCCAATCCCCGGGCCTGGCTTGTCTCAACTGGCCGCTTCAAGGCAATTGATGGCATCCGCCGCCGCGCACGTTTCAATGCCTCGCTGGCGACGCTCGCCGCCGATCTCGACGCCCAGGCCCTGGACGCTGAGGAGGAGAACGACGAAGACGTCCAGGATGACCGCCTCCGGCTCATCTTTACCTGCTGCAACCCGGCGTTGAACCCCGAAGCGCGCGTCGCGCTCACGCTGCGCGAGGTCTGTGGGCTCACCACCGAGGAGATTGCACGCGCGTTCCTGGTGACGCCGACAACGCTTGCCCAGCGGATCGTCCGGGCCAAGGCCAAGATTCGCGACGCCGGAATTCCCTACCAGGTGCCGTCGCTGACAGAGCTACCGGATCGCCTGGACCCGGTTCTCCATGTCATCTACCTGGTGTTCAACGAGGGGTACGCTGCCTCGGCTGGAGACTCGCTGACGCGTGCAGATCTCTCTGGTGAGGCCATCCGGCTTGCCAGGCTCCTCCTTACCTTGTTGCCGGAACCCGAGGTCCAGGGACTCCTGGCCCTGATGCTGCTCCATGAATCGCGCCGGACCACCCGCGCAACGGCAGACGGAGACATCATCCTGCTCGAGGACCAGGATCGTTCACGCTGGGATCGCGCGCTCATCCGCGAGGGCGTGGCGCTGGTCGAGCAGTCTCTGTCGTCAGGCCGGGCCGGGCCATACACCTTGCAGGCCGCGATTTCCGCCGTTCATGCTGAGTCGCCCTCTGCCGCTGAAACGGACTGGGCGCAGATTGTCGGAATCTATGATCTGCTCGTGCAGATGGTTCCCTCGCCGGTAGTTGAACTCAACCGCGCCGTCGCCCTGGCCATGCGAGATGGGCCGGAGGCTGGGCTGGCGGCCGTCGATGCGATCCTGGAGCGAGGCGACCTCAGGGAGTATCACCTTGCCCACTCTGCGCGGGCGGAGTTCAGCCGGCGTCTCGGCGATGCGGACGCAGCTCGCGAGTCATACGAAGCTGCCCTTTCTCTCGTGAAGCAGGAACCAGAGCGCCGGTTCCTGATGTCCCGTCTGGCGGAACTGGCATAAGGAACCTGTCCAGGATTCTCTCCCGCGCGATCTCTCACTTCGCGGTACCGGCCTGGCGGGACGCGGCGGCCAAACATGCGCCTCCGCGTTTCTTTCCGCAGCCTGGCTGTCGAATGGTCCCCACAACAATCGACCACTTTTCAGAAGCGTGGTGACACGCAGATGGATCGCAGAGGAGAGTTCGCATGCGCAAGATTGTCTCCGGTTTGTTCATCTCGCTGGACGGCGTCGTGGAGTCGCCGGACAAGTGGCACTTCCCCTACTTCAACGATGAGATGGGGGAAGCGGTGGGATCTCTGGTCGCGGAAGCCGATGCGATGCTGCTCGGCAGAAAGACCTTCGAAGAGTTCGCGGCCTACTGGCCCGCGCAGGGTGACGAGGACTTCGGAGGCTTCATCAATAACGTCCCGAAGTACGTCGTCTCCAACACACTGACCAATCCGGAGTGGAAGAACTCAACCGTCATTTCTGGCGACGTCCTGGGCCAACTGCGGGAGCTGAAGGCGCAACCGGGCAAAAACATCAACATCACTGGCAGCGGCACCCTGGTGGAATCACTCCTGCAGAACCGCATGGTGGATGAGCTTCACCTCCTGCTCCACCCGATCGCCGTTGGCTCCGGCCGGAAGCAACTCTTCGTCGCCGACCACGCGTCGATTCCCTTGAAGCTGGCCGACAGCAAGACGTTCAGCACCGGCGTGCTGCACCTCGTGTACGTCCCTGCTGAAGCTGAATGATCAGGCTGGGATTCTCACCTTGCCGCCGCACGGCGGTCATCGACGGGCCACGACACACGTTGGCGTCGCCGGTGAACAGCTGAATGGTTGGGCTGCGTGGTCCAGGTTCTCCTGGTCTATGCGAACGCGGCGAACGGATCGACGATGGCGATGGAGAGCAGAACCTCTGAGTTTGAAGGGATTGTCAGCCGTCCGGCGCAACGAGCACTCGAAGCGGCCGGATTTCGCACGCTGGAGGAACTCACCCATGTGAGCGAGCAGCAACTCCTGGCACTTCATGGCTTCGGACCAAAGGGCATCCGGACGCTGAATGCTGAACTCGCCAGGCGCGGCGAGGCCATCGGAAGCGCAATCCCGGGTGACGGCAAGTAGGTTTCAAGAACATCTGTGCCAGGGTGTCGATTTCAGCAGGTTCCATTCGACTACAGTTTGAGCAGCCCCGATGTGCTCACCCGCGAACCGTCATTCGGCAGGAGGGAGTCACACGTGAGCGGGGTCCGAGTTCTAGTTGGGACGCGCAAGGGCGCGTTTATTCTCACGTCAGATGAACGCCGTACGGAATGGGACATCACCGGGCCGCACTTCGCGGGCTGGGAGGTCTACCACCTCAAGGGTTCCCCGATTCACCCGGAGCGCATCTTTGCCGCCCCCTCCGGAGGCTGGTTCGGCCAGACGATGCAGCGGTCGGACGATGGTGGCAAGACCTGGGAGGTCGTTGGCAACAATTTCGGCTACGAAGGTGACCCGGGCACGCATCAGTGGTACGACGGCACCCAGCACCCCTGGGAATTCAAGCGCGTCTGGCACCTGGAGCCCTCCCACACCGATCCCGATACCGTCTACGCCGGCGTCGAAGACGCGGCGCTCTTCCGATCGCAGGATGGCGGCATGACCTGGCAGGAACTGCCGGGGCTGCGTGACGCAAAGGGTCATCTCTGGCAGCCGGGAGCGGGCGGCATGTGCCTGCACACCATTCTTCTCGATCCTGGGAATCCGGATCGGATCGTCACCGCCATTTCTGCCGCTGGTGCGTTTCGTACCGATGACGGCGGCACCAGCTGGTTTCCGGTGACCCACGGACTGAAATCGAACTGGGAACTCCCTGACCCGGAAGCTGAGATCGGTCACTGTGTCCACAACCTGGCCATGCATCCGTCCCGGCCGGACACCATCTTCATGCAGAAGCACTGGGACGTCATGCGCACGGACAACGGCGGAAAGTCCTGGTATGAGGTGAGCGGCAATCTGCCGAGCGACTTCGGCTTCCCCATCAGTGTCCACCCGCATGAGCCCGAAACCATCTACGTTGTCCCGATCAAGAGCGACTCCGAGCACTTTCCGCCGGAAGGCAAGCTGCGCGTCTACCGCAGCCGCACCGGCGGCAACGAGTGGGAGCCGCTGACAAAGGGCTTGCCGCAGGAGAACTGCTGGGTCAACGTCCTGCGTGATGCGATGTCCACCGATTCCCTGGAATCTGGCGGCATCTACTTTGGGACGACCGGCGGCCAGGTCTACGTTTCGCCGGATGGCGGCGACTCGTGGCAGACAATCGTGCACGACCTGCCATCGGTGGTTTCCGTCGAAGTGCAGACGTTGCCATGAGCCAGATCCGGGTCGTCCTTCCACATCACCTGCGCACCCTGGCCAGGAGTGAGCGCGAGGTGGAACTCCTCGTTGCTGAACCAGCCACCCAGTGTGCTGTCATCGACGCGCTCGAACAGCGCTATCCGACGTTGCGCGGCACGATCCGCGACTACGGCTCATCCACGCGCCGTCCCCTGCTGCGCTTCTTTGCCTGTGGGCAGGACCTCTCGCACGAGCCACCGGATACCCCGCTGCCGGAAGCGGTAACAAGCGGGAGAGAACCGTTCCTCATCATTGGGGCGATGGCTGGGGGCTAGACCTGGCGTAGGCATTCGGCCCGGGGAAGTGGCATCATGGACCTCCCCGCACCGAAACGGAGGTGATGACGTGAAGTTCATGTTGCTGATTTACGGAGCCGAGAACGCCTGGTCGGAGTCCGAGCGGAATGCGTGTTACGCGGAGTCCGCTCAGCTCGCCCGCGATCTGAGCGTCAGCGGACACTTTCTCGGCGCGAGTCCTCTCAAGTCCGTTGCCACCGCGACCAGTGTCCGAGTGCGCGAAGGGAAACCGATCATCACTGACGGTCCATTCGCGGAGACGCGCGAGCAATTGGGGGGATTTTTCCTGATCGAAGCGCGCGATCACGATGAGGCCTTGCAGATCGCCCAGCGAATACCCGGCGCCAAGGTTGGAACCGTTGAGATCCGGCCAGTGGTCGACATCCCTGGGCTGCCGGGTGATCCGGCGTCACGCGTGGGCGACAGCGCGTTGCAGAGCCTGCCCGCGGACTGAGCGATGAACGTCCCGGATTCCGGGCGTGCGGGTGGTCAGCCAGCTGACCACCCCCACGCCCGAACTTTTTGCCAGCACAGTCGACTTTGCTCCCCCAGAGGTCCTCGCCGCCTGGGGGGGTGAATGGCAAGGTTGTCGATTCGACCGATCGTCAAACGACGAGATAGTGCCCAGCCCTTGACGGCCGTTCTCGGAGGTCCGCATGCACTATCTCTGCCTGGTGTTCCACCAGGACTCCGGTTCCATCGAGCGGGATGCCCTGGAGGAAACCCGCGCCGTCGTCGACGCGCTCGCGGAGAGCGGTTACGACATCGCTGCGTTCCCGCTGGCCCCACCCACAGACGCCACCACGTTGCGGCGTACGGGGGATGGTCTCGTCCTGATGGAAGGCCCGGTCACGACGGGGTCCGCCCGGCTCCAGACCGTCTACGTCCTGAAGGCTCGTGATCTCAATGACGCGGTGCGGCTGGCAGCCTGGCTGCCAGAGGCAGGTAATGCAGAGATCGAGATTCGACCTTTGGTGGCGTTGCCACCCCGGCCCGGGCAGTCAGAACAAGACGCTGAAACGCCAGAGGTGTCCCTGGAGCCTCGTGACGAATCCGTCTCGGTGGCTGGCTAACCGTCAATCGCTGTATCAAAGAAAGGAACTGTTCGTGATCGGTAAAGTGCTGTGGGTCGTGCAGATCCTCCTGGCCCTGGGGATGGCCTCCGCCGGGATTATCAAGCTCATCAGTGGTGATGACGCACTTGCGACGTTCTATCCCATCTTCCCGCCCCTGTTCATCCGGTTCATCGGGGTTTGCGAGATCCTGGGCGCAATCGGCGTTGTCGTCCCCGCCGCGCTGCGCATCCGGCCGGAGTTAACGCCGCTGGCCGCAGCCGGGTTGGCCATCATCATGGCCGGCGCCGTGATCTCCACTATCGCTATGGGCGCGGCATCGATGATCGCGTCACCGCTCATCCTCTTCTTGCTCGCAGTCTTCGTCGCGTACGGCCGTTGGAAGCTGGCGCCGATCACGTCCCGCGACGCGGAGCGGGCGTACTAACGGTCTCGCGTGTTCAGGCAGCGTTCAATCACCAGGGAGGTTAGTGATGTCCAGCACGATGACGACCGGTACCCGGGTTTCAGACACTGAGTACGTGATGGAACGCACGTTCGCAGCGGCTCCAGAACGCCTCCTTGCGGCGTACACAGACCCGAACCTGGTTGCCGGGTGGTGGGGACTGCGCGGGAACGCGACATCGATTGAAGAACTTGATGTCAGGCCGGGTGGAGCGTGGCGATTCGTGCAGCGCGATCCGCAGGGTAATGCCTACGAGTTCTACGGCACGTACCTGGAAGTCACGCCGCGCAAGCTGGTGAACACGTTCGAGTTCGCAGGGTTTCCCGGGCACGTCGTTACGGACTCGGTGACGTTCGAACCTGACGGACCTGGAACCCGCGTTGTGGCCTCTTCCAGCTTTGCCAGCAAGGAGGATCTGGACGGCATGCTGGCAAGCGGTATGGAAACCGGGGCAAACGAAAGTTGGGATCGCCTCGTTGAACTGCTCGCCGGTTAACAACAGACGGCCTCAAGCAGGTACGCACCGCCTTGACGCCGGTTTGGAGACGCTTGTGACAACCAAAGCACGGACAACCAGGTTCTCGGCCTCACGGCGTTCCCTGATTGGCACGGCCAGCGGGGCTGGACTCGTAGCTGCGCTCGCCTCCGGTGGAATCGCTGGGGCCAACAACCGCCCGGCTAGCCACCCCTTATCCTCGGAGAACACCATGCAAGGCAGCGCGTTCGATCCCGACCGACTGGCCATCATGCATGAATCCATGGCTCGCCACGCAGGTACTGAGGGCTTACCCGGATTCGTTACCCTCATCAACCGGAGCGGTGAAACGGACGCCCAGGCGTACGGGACCATGGCCACCGGTAGCGACGTACCGGTGCGCGAAGATACGATCTTCCGGATTGCCTCCGTCACCAAGCCGATTGTGGCGGCGGTCGCTATGGCCCTGATCGAAGACGGGACACTGCGCCTGGACGACCCGGTTGACACATACCTGCCGGAGCTGGCAAACCGGCAGGTGCTGCGATCTATTGAGAGCGAACTCAACGACACCGTACCGGCTGACCGCCCCATAACCCTGAGGGACTTGTTGACGCTCACCCCGGGCTACGGCGCCATTTTTGCCATGCCCGGGACCTACCCCATCCAGCAGGCTATGGAGG
The DNA here is from genome assembly GCA_046328375.1 of Thermomicrobiales bacterium. Classification (GTDB taxonomy): domain Bacteria; phylum Chloroflexota; class Chloroflexia; order Thermomicrobiales; family UBA6265; genus JACCXM01. Next base: position 2,230 of record JAXLWT010000064.1, on the reverse strand, counting down.
AGGCCGGCCTCGCTCCCGGCCCGAACACGCCTGCGATGAGCGCTGACGAGATGCTGCAGCGCTATGCGGATCTGCCGCTGGTGGCCCAGCCCGGAACCCGCTGGCTGTACAACAATGGCCTGGATCTCCTGGGCATCCTGCTGGCACGCGCTTCGGATGTGTCACTCGGGGAGCTGTTGCAGGAACGTGTCTTCGCTCCGCTTGGCATGATCGACACGGCATTCTCGGTTCCGCAGGAAAAAGCAGATCGCCTGCCCGGCGTGTACTTCCGGGATCCCGCGTCAGGGGAAGTCGTAGAGTTCGACGTCGCCGGACCGGAAAGCGACTTTGCGACGCCACCGGTGTTCGAATCCGGCGCTGGTGGACTCGTCTCCACAGCAGCTGATCTCCTGGCGTTCGCCGAGATGATGCGTGGTTACGGCACACGTGACGATGTGCGAGTTCTGTCCCGTGCGTCCGTGACATTGATGACCACGAACCAGATCAAGCCCGAGCAAACGAATGCTGCCGACTTCTTTCCCGGGTTCTGGCAGACGCACGGCTGGGGCTTCGGCGTGGCAATCGACACAGCACGCACCGAACTCTTCACGTCCCCGGGGCGTTACGGCTGGGACGGGGGTTTCGGCACGAGCCTGTACATCGATCCGGCGGAGGATGTCATCGGCATCCTGCTGACGCAGCAAGCGTGGGATGGAACCGGTCTGCCCCGGGCATATCTCGATTTCTGGAACGGCACCTACCAGGCATTCGCCTGAGTTTTCCCTGCCTCGCAGTTCCGGGGCCCGTCTCCCGGTCTATACTCCCTATCGCGCCGCCACGAGCGGCGCGATTTCGTGTGTACCCATGTTGCTCAATAGCGCCAGATTTCCCGGCCTCACCATGCAGCATCTGGCCTCGCGCAGTCCTCCAGGAGCCGCCTCATGATCCTCCGCTTCTTCCGTCGCAAGAGCCAGCCGGACGTTCAACTCGAGCAGAGCCTGGAAAAGACACGACGTGGCGTCTTCTCCGAGATCACCCGCCTCTTCGAGCGCGGCACGCTGGACGACGATCTCTACGAAGAGCTGGAAATGCTGCTTATCCAGGCGGATGTTGGGTGGGACGTCAGCCAGAAACTCGTCAGTGACCTCCAGGAGCGCGTTCGCCAGGGGAACGTGACGGATCCCCTGCTGGCGCGTGAAATCCTGCGCGAGGAAATGATCTCCCTGCTGGAGGGCGCGAGTCGCAACCGCAAGGTGAAAATCCTGCAGCGCGGCGTACCGTTCGTGATCATGGTGGTTGGGGTCAACGGTGTCGGCAAGACGACATCAATCGCCAAGCTGGCCGCCTATCACAAGGGGTTCGGCCGGAGTGTCCTGATTGCAGCTGGCGACACATTTCGCGCGGCGGCGATCGACCAACTCAAGATCTGGGGCGAGCGTGTCGGCGTGCCGGTTATTGCGCATGAGCAGGGCGCTGACCCGGGCGCCATCGTCTTCGATGCCATGCAGGCCGCCCACGCGCGCGGGGTGGATGTGCTGATCATCGACACCGCCGGACGCCTGCACACCAAGCACAACCTGATGGCAGAGTTGACCAAGCTGCGCCGGATCATGCAGAAGACGGTGCCGGAAGCGCCGCAGGAAACGATCCTGGTCATCGACGCCACGACGGGCCAGAATGGGCTGGTCCAGGCCAAGCAGTTCTCCGATGCGGTCGAGATCTCCGACATCCTCATCGCCAAGCTGGACGGCACGTCCAAGGGCGGTATCGCCTTCTCCGTGGCCAAGGAACTGGGCACCCCCATTTCCTACGTTGGGACTGGCGAGAAGGCCACCGATCTTGCCGAGTTCCGCCCGGATACCTACGTCGATTCACTCTTCTTCGGCGAGGGCGAGGGGTTCTAGCGCGGTTCTGACGTGAGTATTGCCCAGCCCGGTTTTCCGGGTGAGAAACTCACTAAACTATCGCAAGTGCCAGATCGTTCGCGGGTAGACAGTCAAGAGGTCCAGATTCACACCTCAATACACACAGGACATCAGCCTCATGTTCGAAACATTAACTGATCGACTCAATGAAACTTTCGCTCGTCTCGGCCGCAAGGGTCGTCTCACGGAGCAAGACGTCGACGACGCGATGCGCGAGGTACGTAGGGCGCTGCTCGAGGCGGACGTCAATTTCAAGGTTGCCAAGGACTTCGTGGCCGCTGTGCGTGAGCGTGCTGTCGGACAGGACGTCTTGCGCTCCCTGACCC
>JAXLWT010000063.1:0-17847 GCA_046328375.1 Thermomicrobiales bacterium | reverse complement strand
ATGCGGTCGCCGTCGGTCAGGGCGGCCGCTGCTGCGCGCAGCTCTTCCCAGTTTGCGGGCGCGGCGATCTCCGCCGGATCCGTGAAGGCGGTGTTGTACCAGAGGACCAGGCAGTTGCTGTTGTCCGGGATGCCGTAATTGCGCTCCTGCCAGATGGTGGAGTCCCAGGGGCCGGCAAAGTAGGCGTCCGCCTGGCCCCACTCGGCTACACGGTCGGTGAGATCTTCCAGGATGCCGAGCGCGGCGAACGCCTGGTGATCCGGGTTGTCGATAACGGCGATATCCGGGAGGTCGCCGGCCGCCGCGCCCTGCAGCAGCTTCTGCTTCAGGTCCGCAAAGGGGATGGGCGTGCGCTCGATCGTGACGTTGGGGTGGGCGTCCATGTAGCGCTGCAGTTGATTCTGCGTCGCCTCATTGTTGGCGCCCTGCGAGTAGTAGTCCCACCAGCGCAGCGTGACCTGCTCCTGCCGGGCGTAACTCCGGCGAGATCTGCTGCCAACCATGGCCGCGCCAACGGCTCCCGCCGTGGCTGTGAGGACCTGCCGTCGCGTCATCGGTGTCGCTTGCATCGTCTCGTCCTCATTCCTGGCTTTGCCAGCGCGGTTTCACGCGCCAGCGGCAACGTTGTCTTTAAGCGCAACCGGGGCCTGCGAGGGTACCGGCGACGCCGTGCTTCTCCCTGCGATCAGTTCTCCACGCAAGAGGACATGTGCTGCTCGATCGACGCCTCCTTCCAATCTCCTGATCAGCATCTCCGCGCCAAGCCGCCCCATCTGCGCGGCCGGGAAGTCGATCGTCGTCAACGCGGGGGTAAAGAGCCGCGCAAACTTCTGGGGCACCATCGTCACCAGGGAGATATCCTGCGGAATGCGTCGTTCGCAGTCGTACGTGCCGGCCACAAGACCGGCCAGGACGCCCGGGCTCACCACAACCGCGGCGGTCACCTCGGGCAGTCCGGCAAGCGTGCGCGCCAGCGCCTGACCGGCCTCGAACGTCGGCTCGTCGTGAATCACCGTTCCGGCCAGGCCGCTGTGCGCCACCGCGCGCTCGAAACCCGCCAACGACCGTACCGCCGGGCCGTATTCAGCGGCCTGTTGCTCTTCACTGCCCAGGATGAGGGCGATCCGACGATGACCTAGCTGCGCCAGGTGATCGACAGCAGTTTCCGCGGCTGCCTCAAAATCGAGATCGACGAAATCCACGCCCTCGTTCTCGGCGCAGTGCCCTATGAGCGTGAACGGGAACCCCTGCTGGCGCAGCAGATCAACCCGCCAGTCGTGCAGGCGCACTTCCATGAGGATCAGCCCGTCGATTGCGCCACTGCGCACCAGGTCAAGCAGGCCACGTTCGGTGACCGGAGCGGTCGAAAGCTGGAAGGCGTACCCACTGCCGGCAGCTGCCTCCGCCGCAGCGGTGAAGAACTCGAGCTGAAACTCGGTCAGGCCATTGGTCACGGTTGGGTAGAGCACGGCGATCTGGCGCGTGCGGCGGCTGGCAAGCGCACGCCCGGGTGCGTGCGGGTGGTAGTCGAGTTCGGCGATGGCCGCGCGCACGCGCGCCTGCGTTTCTGGCGATATCGAGCGCTTGCCGCTCAGCACGTAGGACACGGTGCTGACGGAAACACCTGCCCGTTTGGCGATGTCGGCGATCGTCGTCATCGACGGTGCACCCTCTGCCCTGTAACCGCCCCTTGCGGCGCGCCCGCCTGTGAGCCTTGCCATGGACCGGGGCGGGTGTTTATGCTTGTCGAAACGCTTCGATAGCCGAGTATATGAGTGACATCCAGGGGTGTCAACGCGTTGCCGGGGTATAGGCGGTGCTGCCCGGGTGAACGCTCTTGGCAACAGATGGCGTCCGGGGAAGACGACCGGCACTGGGGGTAGTGCAGCCTCCTAACTGCCGATGTGCCATTTCTACCACCGCCCTCTGCGGCCAAACTCGGGTTCGGGTCCGGTTCTTCGGGCTAGCCGCGTGTTCCACGCGCAGGCGCAAGCAACCCTTGTACGCTGTTGCTACAACCCGACTCTCGATCGGAGCCACTACACTCGATGCTCGGGCGGTCGGTGTCGTCCTGGCAGCAACGATTGGAATCTTCCCCGGATGGTCGAGCCGCCCGACATTGACGTGTTCGTCTCGTTCTCCGAGCCCGACCGTGCCTGGGTCGAGGGCTATTTGCTCGACGCCCTCGAACAGGGCGGCGTGCGTGTCCACTCCGAGGCCACCTTCACCCCCGGTGTCCCCCGCCTGCTCGAGTTCGAACGGGCGGTGCAGCAGAGCGTGCGGACGCTCCTTGTCCTCTCGTCAGCCTACATGTCCGACGAGTATGCCGCGTTTGTCGATGTCCTGGCTCAGACCTACGGACTGGAGGCCAGCACCTGGCCTGTCGTCCCCCTGCTCTTGGAGCCGGTCGTCCTACCGCCACGGCTGGCGATGCTCCAGGCTCTCGATGTCACTGATCCTGTCGAGCGGGATGCGAGCGTGGCGCGGCTCCTGGCCGACCTTGATCGCCCCCCGCTTCCGCCCGCCCGGAGGCCGCCCTGCCCCTACCCCGGGATGCGCCCTTTCGCTGAGGCAGACGCCCCTCTCTTCTACGGCCGGGAGGCGGAAGTCGAGGAGCTCCAGCAACGGCTGCGCAAGCACCCGTTCCTCGCGGTCATCGGCCCCTCGGGCTCCGGCAAGTCGTCGCTCGTCTTCGCCGGCCTCGTCCCAGCGATACGGGCGAGTGGACTGTTCGGTCCCGGCGGCTGGCTAGTCCGAGCGGTGCGCCCCGGCGATGCCCCGCTGGCCGCACTCGCCGGCGCGCTCGGCGCAGACCCAAGCGAGCCGGCGGAATCGGTGGCTGCGGCTCTGGGGGGTGAGCCGGGGGACCGGCGGCTGCTGCTGGTCGTGGACCAGTTCGAGGAGCTGTTTACCCTTGGGCCACCCCAGGAGGTAGTGCCGTTCCAGGAGGCTCTGGGGCAGCTGGCCGATGCCGACGGCTGCTTCGTCGTCCTGACCGTCCGTGCCGACTTCTACCCGGAGCTGATGGCCTCGCCCCTGTGGCCGCGGGTCCAGGCCCACCGGGCGGAGGTGCTGCCCCTGGGGGAGGCCGGGCTGCGGAAAGCGGTTGTCACCCCGGCCGAGCGGGCTGGCGTCTACGTCGACGCCGCGCTGGTCGAGCGGCTGGTCTCTGACGCGGCGGGGGAGCCGGGGGCGCTGCCACTGGTGCAGGAGACGCTCGTGCTCCTCTGGGAACGGCTGGAGCGACGGTTCCTGCCGCTGCGGGCATACGAGGCCCTAGCGCTGCCCCTTGCCGTCGAACACCGAGGCGGCGACCCGCCTCGAACCGGGCTACATGTGGCCGTGGCCCGTCACGCCGACGCGGTCCTGGCGGAGCTTTCCCTCGAGCGACAGGCCATCGCGCGGCGGGTCTTCCTGCGCCTAGTTCAGTTCGGCGAGGGGCGGGCGGACACTCGTCGCCAGCAGCCCTTCGTCAAACTAGGGTCGACGAGGGACGAGCCGGCGGCGGTTACGGCGACGGTTCAGCACCTCGCGTCCAACCGGCTGCTAACCCTCAGCGGCGCGGTGGGGGCCGCCGACCCTACAGTCGACCTCGCCCACGAGACGCTGATCGCGGGGTGGCCAACGTTGCGGGGGTGGTTGGCCGAGCGCCGGGAGGAGGAGCAGACCCGGAGACGGCTCGAGACCAGAGCCGCGGATTGGCGTCGGCGCGTGGAGGAAGGTCGCGCAGGAGGGCTGCTGGACGAGGCTGAGCTCGCAGACGCCGAGCGCTGGATGGATGGCCCCGGCGCCGCGGACCTGGGACTCAGTGCGGACCTACTGGCGCTGGTTGGGACCAGCCGTGCCGCTACCGACGAGGCGCGGTCGCGGGAGCTGGAGCAGGCACGTGCCCTGGCCGGGGAGCGAGCTCGTGCGGAAGGCGAGACGCGGAACGCTCGGTCGCGGGAGCTGGCGGCGCAGGCCATCAACCTTGCTCGGGAGCAGCCCGACCTCGCCCTTCTGCTTGCCCACGAGGCCGGCCGCGTCGCCGACACCTTCGAGTCTAGGAGCGGGCTCCTCGCCATACGCCTCGCAAATCCGCACCTCGAGAGCTTCCTCTGGGGGCACGCCTACAGCGTCGACGGTCTGACATTCGATCCGGACGGGACGACGTTGACATCGATCGGCTGCGGCAGGTTCGAGGGGGAGGAGGTGCATCGACGGTGCGCAGAGTTGCAGGTCCGGCGGTGGGACGCTGCGACTGGCAGGACGATGGGTACACCGGTCATCGTCCCAACCAACGGCACTGGAGACACAAAGCTCGTCATTAGTCCGGATGGCCAAACACTGGCCACGGCCGACTGCGTCGAAGGCGGCCAGCAGGATTGGTGGGCCTGCTCGAACGGGGCTGTCCGCCTCTGGGACCTCTCAAACGGTCGTCCGCTCGGCGGCCCGCTCGCCGGCCACCCCTCATGGGTCGACGCCATGACCTTCAGCGCCGACGGGCGAACCTTGGCTGCGAGCAGCGGCGCGCAGATCCTCCTATGGGACGTCGCAAGCGAGCGACCAATTGGCAATCCCCTGACGGGCCACCAATACACGGCGATCAGCCTTGCATTCAGCCCGGATGGCAGGATCTTGGCCTCAGGCGGGCGGGTAGGCTCCATCGCGGAGCCCGCCGGCGTGGCCACCCTCTGGGACGTCACAACCGGACAGCAACTCGATCCGCCCCTCACGGATCCCCCAGCCCCCGTCTTGAGCCCGGCCTTCAGCCCCGATGGCGGCGTACTGGCGGCGGGCGTCGTGCGGAGCGGTGTCCATATGTGGGACGTTGCCACCCATCAGGCGGTGCGCGAGCCGATGACGGCCGACACCGCTGTGCAGCGAATCGCCATCGCCCCGGACGGGCGGACGCTGGCCTCGGTCGGCTACGAAGGCAAGGTCGTCCTGTGGGATATGGCCGTAGGCCGTCCAATCGGACCACCCCTCGTGGGGCACCGTGACACGGCGTACGCCCTCGCCTTCAGCCCGGACGGCACGCGGCTGGCAACCGGCAGCCAGGACGGGACGATGATCCTGTGGGACGCGACCGGATCACTCACGCTCTCGCGGTCCCTCTTTAGCTTCGCCTCAGAAGAGGAGTGGAGCACGCCGGCGTTTGCCACGGACGGGCGGGTGGCTGCCGTTGGCGATTGCGGGGAGCGGGATCCGGCAAGCAACGCCTGCCGGCGCGGGCAGGTGCGGCTGTGGGACCTCGCGACGGGCCGCCAACTCGGTCCTCCGCTCGCGGGACACACCGAAGGGGTGACATTGGTGGCGTTCAGCCGGGACGGTGCCTTGCTGGCCTCCGCCGGCCGCGATGGCACCGTCGTTCTGTGGGACGTGGCCTCTGGGAGACCACTCGGCCCTCGCCTCGTCGCCGCCCAGGGCGGTTTCTCCCAGGTGGCGTTCGGCGCAGACGGACTGTCCGTGGCCACATCGGGCATGCATGGCATCGAGCTTTGGGACGCTCGCACGGGCCACCCCCTAGGCGAACCGTTCGCTGACAGTGAGGAGACGGGCGCAACCTTCGCCTTCAGCCCGGACGGGCGGATCTTGGCCGCGGGCCGCAGGGGGCGGATCGTCCTCTGGGACGTAGCAAGCCGCAGGCGCCTCGGTTCCGAGCTCGACGCCTGGACGGACTTGGTGGTGGACTTGGCATTCAGCCCGGACGGCGCCCTTCTGGCGTCAACCGGAGTATCGACCAACCGGTTCAACGCGCCGGCGGAACATGGCAAGAACAACATCATCCTGTGGGACGTGACGCGGTATGAACGGGTGGCCACCCTGCAGTCCCGTAGCGATTCAGGAGCCTACTCCCTGACCTTCAGCCCGGACGGCCGCGTACTTGCGGCAGGCTTTCCGGGCAAGATCACCGTTTTCGACGTCGCCGCGGCCCGGCCGCTGGGAACCCTATCCTCCGGATACGTCTTCGGCGCTACCGAGGTCGTTTTCCTGCCCGAAGGCAACCGGCTGCTGTCGGTGGGTTGCGTCGAGCAAGGCGAACAGGGCCATGCCCGATACGAGGTCTGTTGTTGGGAGGTCGGGATCGAAGCTTGGGCTGCTGGAGTTTGCGGCATCGCCAACCGCAACTTCAAGCAGGAGGAATGGCACCAGTACCTGCGCGACGACCCCTACCGGGTGACCTGCCCGGACCTGCCGCCGGGCGAGGGCGTGACCGATGTCGCTTCGGCCGTCACCCCATCCGCCTCGCCAATCTGACTCGGAGGTTTAAGGTGCCCAACACCACCATCGACTACGACGCCTTCGTCAGCTACCGGCACCGAGCCAGACAAGACATGGGTGCGCCAGACGCTCGTGCCGGCGCTGGACGCCGCAGGCTGCGGGTCTGCGTCGACCACCGCGTGACTTCGCCCTCGGCGCCCCGATCCTAGAAGAGATGGCTCGAGCGGTGGAACGGAGCTGCTGCACGGTCGCGGTGCTGACGCCGGCGTACTGGCGGGGCAGTTTGGCATGCTGGAGAACGTCTTGGCCGAGCACTGGCTGGAGGAAGGGGTGCCGGCGGTTGCTGCATGTCAAGCGCGCGGCGTGCGAGCCGCCCCTGCGAGTGCGCGCCCGGCTCTACCTCGACATGACCGTTGACGACGATGTTCCCGCGGCGTTGAAACGCCTCATTGCCGAACTCGTCTCCCGGGCCCGAGCTAAGAACCTTTCCAGAAAGAGGCTGGCGGAACAGAAGATTGGGAGTCGACATGGCCAATCGTTTCGGCCTGAAGGACACCTACCTCGGCCTAATACTGGCCTACAGCACCTTCATCCAGCCCCACTGTCTCTGGATCATGAAGGAGTACTTCGAGCAGATTCCCCGGGAGTCGGACGAGGCGGCCCTGGTCGATGGCGCCTCACCCTACCGCGCCTTCTGGGACATCATCCTGCCGCTGGCCCGGCCCGCTCGGCGCAACCGCGATCATCGGGTTCCTGACCGCCTGGAACGAGTACGAGTTCGCCTTACCTGACCAGTTCGGAGAAAGTGCGACCATCTCGGTGGCAATCGCCTCGCTCATCGGCGAGTTCACGACCGAGTGGAACCAGGTCATGGCGGCGGCGGCCATCGGCACCGTGCCGGTGGTGATCGTCTTCCTCTTCTTCCAGAAGCAATTGATGCACGGGCTGACCGGTGGAGCAGTCAAGGCCAGGGACAGGAATCGCAACCGGTACACAGGGATAGGGGAGCAATCGTGGCACCGTCTCGCACGATTGCCGGCGTCCGCACCGTGGTGGTGGGCGCTGGCTGGCGCAATTACATCTTTGTCCTGCTCGACACGAGTGACGGCCTGACCGGACTGGGTGAGTCGTCGCTCGGTGGACAGACCAATACCGTCCTGGGTGCGATCAAGGACCTGGAGCCGCTGCTGCTGGGCGCCGACGCCACCCGCATCGAGCACCTCTGGCAGCAGGCCTACCGCCACGCCTTCTGGCACGGCGGCCCCGCCTTTCTCAGCGCCCTGGCCGGGGTGGAGGTCGCGCTCTGGGACATCCAGGTCAGGCGCTGGGCGTGCCGATCCACCGCCTGCTGGGTGGGCCCACTCGCGAGCGGGTGCGCGCCTACGCCAACGGGCCGCGTGGCGATACCCCCGAGGAGATGGCGGCCTCCGCGACGGCGCTTGTGGCGCGTGGCTACACCGCGCTCAAGATGGCCCCGTGGGACGCGATGCCGATCCTGGCCAGCCGGAACCGCATCGAGGCCGGGGTGGCCAAGGTGCGCGCCGTGCGCGAGGCGGTCGGGCCGGACGTCGAGCTGATGGTCGATGCCCACGGCCGCCTCTCGCCCGCCGTCGCGGTCCGCGCCGCGGAGATGCTGGCCCCGATTGGTCTCACCTTCCTCGAGGAGCCGAGCCTGCCCCAGAACAAACAGGTGCTGGCGCGGCTGGCGCGCAAGGCTGCCGTGCCGATCGCCGTTGGGGAGCGGCACTACACCCGCTGGGACTTTGATGACCTGCTCGCCTCGCGCACGGTGAGCGCAGCCGGACATCATCCAGAGCGGTGGCCTCTTCGAGGCTCGCAAGATCGCCGCGCTGGCCGAGATGCATTTCGTCGCCGTGGCGCCGCACAACCCCTGGAGCTGGGTCAACACGATGGCCTCGCTCCACCTCGACGCGGTGCTGCCGAACTTCCTGATGCAGGAGGTGATCACCGATCCCGAGCCGGAAGGACGAGGTCGTCGTCAACCCACCGGTCCTGGACGCCGAGGGCTTCTTCGCCGTGCCCACAGCGCCGGGCCTCGGCATCACGCTCGACCTGGAGGCGGCCAGGCGCTTCCCGCCGGTGATTGGCCGCCCACCAGACCTCTGGCTGGAGGACGGCTCGGTCGCGGACTGGTAGCGAGAGAGATAGCAGACGGAAGGTACGCGGGGAAATTGGGCAAGTCCCTCACGAGCAACCCTCACCCCCGGCCCCTCTCCCGGTGCGCGGGCGAGGGGAGACGAAGAGTTGGTCGCAGACCGTTTGATCTTGGAACATCGGCGTTTCCGCCTTGCTACCCCCGGCCCCTCGCCCGGTGCGCGGGAGAGGGGTTGGGGTGAGGCTTCTTTGACGCGAATCTGGCAGCAATCAATCAAGCCAGACACACAGGGGATCACGGAGCGATGACGGGCAGCAACGACACCCTCGCCGATCTCAACCTGCGGGTGACCGAGGTCATCTCGCACGTCCTCTTCGCGGGCCGCACGAACCTTATCTTCGTCGAGGTGCGCACCGACGCCGGAATCACCGGCCTGGGGGAAGCGAGCCTGGAGGGAAAGACCGAGGCGGTCGTCGGCGCGATCAACGACATCGCGGAGTACCTGATCGGCCAGGACCCGACGCGCATCGAGCACCACTGGCAGACGATCTACCGCCACTCGTTCTGGCGGGGCGGCGTGGTGATCGGCAGCGCCATCTCCGGGGTTGAGCAGGCGCTGTGGGACATCCTTGGGCAGGCGCTCGGCGTGCCCGTCTACGAACTCCTCGGTGGCCGCGTGCGGGACCGTGTTCGCCTTTACGCCAATGGCCCGCGCGGCGACACGACCGAAGAGGTGGTCGAGTCCTGCGTGCGCATCGTCGAGGCGGGTTGGGGCGCGCTGAAGCTGGTCCCCTTCGAGGCAGTCCCGGGCGTGGCCGGGCAGCGCGAGTTACGCGAGGCGCGCCGCCGTATGGGCATGATCCGGGACGCCGTCGGCTGGGACGTCGACATTCTCATCGACTGCCACGGCCGGCTCACGCCCACCTCGGCCGTGCAGATGGCGGACGCCCTGGACGAGTTCGACATCTTCTTCTTCGAGGAGCCGGTCCTGCCGGAGGACCCGCGAGCCATGGCCGAGGTGGCCGCGTCGATCACCATCCCGGTGGCGACCGGTGAGCGGTTGTTCACGAAATGGGGATTCCGGGACATCCTGGACCTGGGTGCGGCGGCCGTGCTGCAGCCCGACCTGGCCCACTGCGGTGGCATCTGGGAGGCGCGCAAGATCGCGGCGGCCGCGGAGACTTCCTACGTCGGCGTCGCGCCGCACAACCCCTACTCCTGGCTGCTGACGATGGCCAGCATCCAGCTCGATTTCGCCACCCCGAACTTCCTGATCCAGGAGTTCCTGATCGATCACCCGCCGGAAGTGGAGCGGCTCTTCGCCCAGCCCTTCACCTGGCTGCCCGGCGGCTGGGTCGAGCCACCCACCGCCCCCGGTCTCGGCGTGCAACTCGACTGGGACGCCGTCCGCGCCCACGAGCAACTCCCCTACCGCAAGACCTACCAGCCCTCGTTGTGGCACGTGGACGGATCCGTGGCGGACTGGTAGGGACAGGCGCAGGTTGCTCGCAGCTCTGGTTTTCCTGCCGGAGTCCACTGTCGTCATCGTGGGGTTGAAGCCGGAGTACGTCGTCAGCACGTCGAAGAGCGCTGGAGGTCGCCCGGGCGGCCTCCAGCGCTCTTCGCTGCCTGGTGTGGCCAAACTCGGCAACGGTCGTGCGCTGCCGGCCCTGCACGGTTGTCCAGTCAGGCGGGTTGGAGCCTTGAGCGCTAACTCTCCGCAAGGCGACGACAGGGCATAATGGCTAGGCAGTGGAGCATATCGGTCGTGGCGCGCAGCGGCTCCGCTTTCGTTGGTCCCACCTGAAGGCAGGGAACTCCCGGCCATCTCGAAGATCGCCAAGCGCACGCAAGGGGCCACCCATGCCAAGCCTTTCCCCCCAGACGGTTCTGGTGACGGGAGCCACCGGGTACGTTGGTGGCCGTCTCATTCCCTTGCTTCTCGCGCGCGGGCACCGGGTGCGCGTGCTCGTTCGCGACCCCGATCGCCTGGAAGGACGTGCCTGGCGCGACCAGGTCGAAATCGTCGTCGGTGACGTGCTGGACCCCGCATCACTCCCGCTGGCGCTGGATGGTGTAGACGCCGCGTACTACCTGGTCCACAGCATGGGGAATCACTCCGACTTCGCCCAACGGGACCTCCGCGCCGCGCGCACCTTCGCGCAGACCGCTGCGGCCAGTGGTGTGAAGCGCATCCTCTACCTGGGTGGGCTCGGGAAGTCCGGCAGTGAGTTGTCAGAACATCTGCGCTCGCGCCAGGAGACCGGCGATGCGTTGCGTGAAGCTGGTGTCCCCGTGACCGAGTTCCGGGCCAGCATCATCGTGGGGTCCGGCAGCGTCTCGTTCGAAATGATCCGCCACCTGACCGAACGGCTCCCGTTCATGATTTGCCCCCGCTGGGTCTACACGCGCACCCAGCCGATCGCTATCCATGATGCCTTGGAATACCTGGTCACCGCCCTGGACGTGCCGGAGAGCCAGGGGCAGATCATCGAGATCGGCGGGCGCGACGTCCTGACCTACAAGGACATGATGCTGATCTACGCCAGGTTGCGCGGGCTGCGACGTTTCATCATCCCGGTCCCGCTGTTGACGCCGCGCCTCTCCTCGTACTGGGTGCATCTCGTCACGCCCATCCCCAGCAAGATCGCACAGCCCTTGATTCAGGGGCTCACGGTCGAGGTGATTGTCACCGACGATCGGGCACGTCGCCTGTTTCCGGACATCGTCCCGATCTCCTACGAGGCTGCGGTGACTCGGGCCCTGTCGAAACTGGAAGCCAGAGATGTCGAGACGAGTTGGAGCGATGCCCTGGTCAGCAGCCAGGGGGATACCGCTCCGGTCTTCTTCACCGCCCAGGACGGCATGCTGATTGAGCAGCGTCAATGTGAGGTCGATGCTCCGGCGCAAGATGTCTTTGCCGAGTTTGCCGCGCTCGGCGGCAGCCGGGGGTGGCTGGCATTCAACGCGCTTTGGCGCGTACGCGGCGCAGCTGACCGTCTCCTGGGGGGCGTTGGATTTCGGCGGGGACGTCGCCATCCAGCCCAGCTACGCGTCGGAGATGCGGTCGATTTCTGGCGCGTTGAGGCCGTAACCCCCGGTCGCCTTGTCCGGCTACGGGCGGAGATGAAAGTGCCCGGGCGTGCCTGGCTTCAGTTCCAGGCGGAACCCCTGGAGGCCAACAGGACGCGTTTGGTGCAGACGGCCTACTTTGCGCCCAGAGGGTTGTTCGGTCTCGCCTACTGGTATCTGCTCTACCCGATCCACGGGTTCATGTTCTCCCGGCTCATCCGTGCCCTGGCGGATGATGCCGCCGCTTCCAGGACCGACGGCGCGGTTTAAGGCGGCCACCGCGCCATTCGTCGCCGCCATCCGGCCGGGCACGGGGCGCAGACCACCTTGCGGTGCCCCCGGATAGGGACATGACCTTCGCCTGCGTGGACCTGTGCGAACACTCGCGATCAACGCCGCGACTACTTCTGTGATCAGCCCGGTCCGACTGCAGGACGTGCTGAGTGGCTGCCCTCAGGTTAAATGGAAGGCGGTGCAACGTCGGCTCGTCGCGCATGCCAACCGGGTCATCAGCGCCTTTGCTCCCCGGTAAGCGAGGTTTTCACGCGTAGAGCTCTCGAAATGTCACGTACTGCACCGGATTCGAGAGGACATCGACGTTGTCCGTGATCTGATCGATTGCGCCGATCATCCCAATGCGTTCCACAAGGTCACGGACCCCCTCATCATCGATGGCGTCGATGATGGCTGAGACGAAGCGCTCGCCATGAATGACGCGAAACGGGCGATCATGGAAGAAGGACACGTGCTCCGCCAGGGGAGCCGTGATCCCGAGCGCGTTGTGCAAGCGGGCTGCGACCTCGTACGCGGCGCAGAGGTGCCGTTCCCGCTCCTGCCAGTGCTCCGCCCGGAGGACTCCCTGCAAGGTTGGGGAGAGGGCTGGCGCTGCGTCCAGGCGAGAGAAGGCGGTGCCAAACCACTTGGAATAGGGCGCGTAGCGGCGCTCTATCAGGAAGCAGAGCCGCATGAGATCACGCACCAGCGTCCCGGCGATCAGGTGTGACCCAACCTCGTCGCCGACTTCACCGGTGCGGCCGACAAACGGCTCCTGTTGGGCGATGCGCTGCCACTGCGCCGCCAGGAGGTACAGCCAGACATCACGCGGGTAGTACGCAAGCTGCTTGCGCATCTCCCCCAACTCACCCAGGCCGTCGTGGTACACAGCGCCAGCGGTGAACTCCAGCAGTTTCTGCTGCGGCAAGATCAGCCATTCCCGGGGCAGGAGGCCGCTTCGGGGATCGAGCCCGAGCCGATCGAGACAGAACTGGCGCAACGTGTGCACTTCCACCTTGTGCTCCACTGGACCAGATTCACGCCCCTCCCGCAGCCGAACGCCGTCGGTATCCGGCTCGCCAAAGTGGGTCGAGTATCCCGAGAACTCGCGAGGGAGGCGCTGGCGCAGCTCAGCCTGGATGGGCGCGGCGACGTCCGGGTACGCCTGCTCCTCCACAAAGAGGAGCAAACGCGGCCCCCACTCATGGTCCGTGGAGCGCACGGTGTCATAGCCGAGCACGTCCGAGCCATAGCCAATCAGCGCCGCGGAATAGACCAGCGAAGGGAACTCGGCCGCCAGGATGGGCCGCACCGCTTCCTCGTAGAACAACTGGCACAGGCGGATGCCCGGGATGAACGCGGGGCTCTCAGGAGTGACCGATTTGAGTGCTTCGTCAGGTAGCTTCATATGGCCTCCGGAGATCGGCGGCGCAACCTCGCGTTGCTCCTGGGCGCCGAGCCTCGTTGCCGAAGAGCGCATGACCATACCAGAAGGTCCCCAACCACACGACTACATCACTTTCGATGAGTTCGCTGCTCACATGGATCAGGCTGGCTGGAACGTTGAGGAGCAGCCGATCGTCGTCTGGGAAGCGCACCTTGTACCACATAGGGTCGCTCCCAGCCGGCGCGAGATGGCAAACTTCGCGCAGCCATCGTTCACCCCAGGCAACCAGGAGAGCGCAAGTGGTCAACGCCGACCAGTCGCATCCGTCCACGCTTCCCCAGCCGCGTACGCGGCTCATTGGCCGGGCGGCGGAACTGGCGTCGGCGCGCGCCTACCTGTTCGATGAGGGCGTGCCCCTCCTGACCCTGACGGGACCTGGGGGCGTCGGCAAGACGCGGCTGGCCCTGGCCGTTGCGCAGGAGGCCGTCGCAAGCGGGCATTACCCCGGCGGGGTCTGCGTCATTGATCTCTCACCGGTGCGTGATCCGGCATTCGCCCTGCTGGCAATCGGCGAGGCGCTCGGTGTCCACGAAGGAGCCGAGCGCCCGCTGCCAGGTACGTTGGCCGCATTCCTCCGTCCCCTCAAGTTCCTCCTCGTTCTTGATAACTGTGAGCATGTGCTGGCCGTAGCGCCGCAAGTCGGCGCCCTCCTCGCCACCTGTCCGGGACTGCAGGTGCTAGCCGCCAGCCGAGCGCCATTGCGGCTCCAGGGCGAATGTCTGCTGCCAGTAGCGCCCCTGACGCTTCCTCCCGACGGCGCATCGAACCCCGAGGATCTGATTGAGGCCGCCGCTGTCGCCCTCTTCGTGGCCCGCGCGCGGGCCGTGCAGTCAGCGTTTACTCTGACTGCGGAAAATGGCCAGGCCGTCGCTGAAATCTGCCGGCGACTCGATGGCCTGCCACTTGCCATTGAACTCGCCGCTGCCCGTATCGCCGTACTGCCTCCACCGGCCCTGCTGGCTCGCCTGGAGCGTCGCCTGCCCCTCCTGACCAGGGGTCCGCAAGATGCCCCAGCCCGGCTCCAAACAATGCGCGACGCCATAGCCTGGTCCTACGATCTGCTCGATCCCGCTGAGCAGGCCTTATTCCGTCGCCTGGCCGTCTTCACCGGTGGATTCACGCTTGAAGCGGCTGAAGCCGTCGCCAGGGAATCAGCCAGTACGGGCACTCGTGACGCGCTGTCGCCCCACTGTTATGAAGTTCTCGATCTGGTCACCTCGCTGGCGGCGAGCAGTCTCCTACCGGCCGATGCCTCGCCGGATGGCAAACCGCGCTACCGGATGCTGGAAACGGTCCGCGAATTCGGGCTGGAGCGGCTGACCGAATGCGGTGAGGAGGCGCTCGCCCGCGGGGAACACGCTGCCTGGTGCCTGAGCCTTGTCGATCAGCACCAGGATGAAGATGACTATTGGGTGGAGAACCCGGTCTCCCTGTCGCGGATCGATCCCGAGCACGGCAACATGCGCGAGGCCCTGGCCTGGTTGGAACGAACCGGCGATGGGCCGGGACTGTTGCGGTTGGCGGTGGGACTGCGGCCATTCTGGGATGAGCGGTCCCACCGGGCCGAAGCGATCAACTGGCTGGGGCGCGCTCTGGCGCGCAGCCAAAACGCATCTCCGCGTACCCGCTTCCTCGCCCTGGCAGGCCTGGGACGCAACCTCGAACGGTGCGGCGACTACTCACGTGCCACCCGCGTGCACATGGAACTCCTGGCATTTGCTCGCGAGCGCCAGGACGTGCTGTGGGAGACACGAGCACTCCACGTGCTTGGCCTGGGCGCGCTCAACCAGGAACGCTACGACGAGGCCATGCCACTGATCGAAGGGGCGCTGGCGGCCTATCAGCACCTGGGAGACGCAGGCGGGGCCAACTGGTGTCGCTACTGTCTCGGCATCATCGCCTACGGGCGTCGTCAGCTTGCCGCAGCCACCACTCATCTCGAAACAGCGCTGGCATGGAGACGCGATCACGGCAGTGTCGTCCTCGTTGCCGTCCACCTGATCCCGATTGGCCTCGTCGCCTGTGACCGGGGTGACCTCAGGGCGGCGTCCGCCTGCCTGGAAGAAGGCCTGGCCTACTGGAACCACGACGGCGGCCGGAACTGGGAAATCTTGGCCGAGTTGTTGGCTGCTGTGGCCCGGCTGGCAGCGGTCTCCGGCCGTGCTGAGACCGCTGCCAGCCTCTATGGCGCGGCGGAGGCGCTGTTCGAGACGATCGGAGAACCGCTGGTCGTGCCGCCGCGCTCACTCTATCGCCGCCACGTGGCCGCCGTGCGAGACACTCTCGGTGACGAAGTTTTCGGCGCCGCCTGGTCCGCTGGCCGCACTTGGCCACTGCCGGAAGCGCTCGCGAAAGCGCGAGTGCTCACGGCCAATCCGGTCTCGGGGGCTCCACCCTCTGACGACGCCCCGACCACGAGCAGCATGTTGACCCCACGCGAGCAGGACGTACTGCGCCTGCTGGCCTTAGGCAATACGGACCGCGAAATCGGCGACGCCCTCTTCGTCAGCCGCCGGACGGTCAACAGCCATGTCGCCAGCGTCCTTGGCAAGCTTGGTGTGCACTCTCGCCGCGAGGCGGTAGCCCGCGCTCGCGACCTTGAAATGCTGCCGCCTACGGGAGACGCACCCCGGTATACCTAGACGTTTCCCGCATTCCCGGGCCAAAAAATCGGTATCTCGTACGGATGTTGATGTCCTGAGCAGTCCCCAGAATGGGCACCCATAGCTCAGGAGTTGGCCATGTCTCGCGCGTTATTGCTTCCACTCACCATGATGATCGTGATCGCGGCCTCGATGGCGATGCTGGCCACCGCGATGCTCCTGCCAATGTCGGAAATAGGGAGCGTTTCTGCGCCGGATGGGTCAGACGTGGTGGAGCGCTTTTACTCCGCCGTCAACGAAGCCATCGCGTCCGGGAACCCGGGGCCAGTGCAGCGGGTCGTCAACCCGTCCTTCGCGGACGAGAACCCGCTCCCCGGCGTAAACCCCGGGCGAGCCGGTCTCGAGGCCTACCTCGCCACCTTGCATGACGCCGATCCCGGTTTGCGGCTGGAAGCGGAAGTCGTTATCAGCAGCGGCGATCAGGTCATGACGCGTGTACGGGTGATTCCGGGGGCGTTGCGGGCGGAGCCGGCAGAGTTCATTGCGCCACGGGCCATTTGGAGCCCGATCGAAGTCTTTCGCGTCGCAAACCGGGAGATCGTCGGACGCTGGAGCCAGACGGATGGCCTTTCGTTGGCTCGTCCCCTCGCTGCGCAGAGGCTCGAGTTGCCTGTCCCGACTCCGCGCGTCGTGAGCCTCGTACGCATCACCCTGGCGTCTGGGGCGCAGTGGAACGCGCCGCATGTAGAGGGACCTTGCCTCCTGTTCTTGGAACAGGGTGTCGTGAAGGTTCAGGCCGTGTCGGCGCCGCCAGGGAACGGGGCGCACCTACCCGTGCCCGGCATAGACACGACCGACAACCGCCGCGCCGATGCGGCAAAACGGACCCAACACGCAATCCTCACTGCCGGGAAAAGCTGGCAGGCGCCCGCCGGCGCAGCCACGAGCGCCACCAGCACCGGCAGCACCGAGGCCCACCTCCTCGCCGTGACATTCTCCGAGCCGAAGATCCCGAACGGGACATTCCCGGAAACTGAAGGTGGCCATCTCCCCTCAGGGATGAGGGCGCAGGTGCTCGCGGGGGACCTGGCAACCAACCTGGGAACGGGCGTCGTCAACGTGACCCTGGAGCAGATTGCCTTCGCGCCGGGCGCCGGCCTGAATCTCTGGGGCACTGAGGGGCCAATCCTGCTCGCGGTCCAGGCTGGACAACTCGAGACAACGACCCGGGGCACCGCGTGGGTGCGCCGGAGCCGGGACGGGATGAGCGTAGCTTCACAGGCGGGCACCCAGACCACGAACAACGGAATGTTCCTGCAACCGGGCGGAATGGTGGCACTCCGCAATATCGAGCCGCATCCCGCCCGCGCGCTGGTGGTGACGATCCAACGATTGGACCCTGAGGGCAGCCCGGGAACCCGGCTTGCCGGGGCCAACCTGCCATCAATGAAAGGAGGTGAACATCCATGAAGACATCGTAGTCACGATCCAGGCCGCGTATTCCTCAGGACAGTCCGCACCGTCGCAACGAAGGGAACACGCCGATGCTGTCACGAACCTCCGTCAAGGGCACACTGTTGCTGGCAATCGGGACCGGAATCATCGCCCTTGGCGCAGCCCAGGCCGGGCACGCCGCCAGCCAGGATGATGCGGACGTCACCGCCAGGATCGAGAACGCGATGAGTGCCGCCCCGTCCTCCGTCTCCGCCGACGCCACCATCCTGGATTGGGAAATGGATGACGCGGGCAAGTTCGTCGTGCTGCAAAACGGCAACAACGGGTGGTTCTGCTTGCCGGACGATCCCACGACGCCAAGCGACGACCCGATGTGCGTCGACCAGACCTGGCTCGACTGGGTCTACGCAATCATTGCTGGGGAAGAACCTCCGACAAAGGTGGCCGGTCTCGCCTACATGTTGCAAGGGGGTACTGCGGCAAGCAACACCGATCCAGCAGCCACCAAGCCGGCCGCTGGTGAGGACTGGATCACCGATCCTCCCCACGTCATGATGCTCTTCCCAGATGCGCTCGACCAGAGCGTCTTCTCAACCGACCATGCCTCCGGGCAACCCTACATCATGTGGGCCGGCACGCCCTACGAGCACATCATGATGCCGGTGGCCGACGGCGAG
>JAXLWT010000062.1:0-18228 GCA_046328375.1 Thermomicrobiales bacterium | reverse complement strand
GTAGAGTTACAACAAAACAATTAGACTAGCGCGCGTGGGGAGCTGCCAGGGTCATGGCGAACCCTGGCGCGGTCACAGAGAGGCGGCG
The DNA here is from genome assembly GCA_046328375.1 of Thermomicrobiales bacterium. Classification (GTDB taxonomy): domain Bacteria; phylum Chloroflexota; class Chloroflexia; order Thermomicrobiales; family UBA6265; genus JACCXM01. Next base: position 18,140 of record JAXLWT010000062.1, on the reverse strand, counting down.
TTGGGAGAGCGAACGTGCCGCCGGGCACGCACCAGTCCCACGTCGCAGGGCACCCGGAAAGGGAAGAGGAACCACGATGAGTGATCTTCACGCACGATCCGCACGCCGCGATATCCAGTTCATCGGCATGATCCGCACGAACAACGTCTCCGAGATCCACGGCGCTGCCAATAACCGGGAAGGGGTGATCGACCCCAGGTTCGTGGCGCAGTTCGCCCGGGCCCATGAGGAGAACGGGTTCGATCGCATTCTCATCGGCTACCACACCACCGCACCGGATGGCTGGGCCCTGGCCTCGCACGCGGCCGCGCACACCGAAAAGTTGCACATGCTGCTCGCCCACCGCCCCGGCTTTGTTTCCCCAACCGTCGCGGCGCGCAAGGCCATCACCATCGACAACCTCAGTGGCGGCCGCTTCTCCTTCAACATCGTGACCGGCGGCAGTGACGAGGACCAGACCCGTGACGGTGACTGGACGACCAAGGACCAGCGCTACCGCCGCACTGACGAGTTCCTCGACGTCATGCGCAAGGTCTGGACGAGTGACCAGCCCTTTGATTACGACGGCGAGTTCTACAAGGTGCGCAACGCCTTCTCCGAGCCCAAGCCCCTGCAGCAGCCATCGATCCCGATTTACTTCGGTGGCGCCTCCGGCGCGGCGGTGCCTGTGGGCGCCAAGCACGCCGACGTCTACATGCTCTGGGGTGAGCCTCTGGCCGCGGTCAAGGAGCGCATCGCGGCGGTGAAGGCCGCGGCGCCAGCCGGGCGGAACCCGGAGTTCAGCGTGTCGCTCCGCCCGATCATCGCCAGCACGGAGGCCAAGGCCTGGGAAAAGGCGCGCGACTACCTCGACCTCATCCTCCGCCACCAGGCTCCCGGCTACCTCCCGGGCGTCACCACGCGGCCGGGCGCCACCGGCTCCCAGCGCCTCCTTGATTTCGCGGCCGAGAAGGAGATTCACGACAAGCGCCTCTGGACCCCGATTGCCGCCGCGACCGGGGCAGGTGGGAACACCACCGCCCTCGTTGGCACGCCGGAGCAGGTCGCCGAGTCGCTCCTGGATTACTACGACATCGGGGTGAACAACATCCTCATCCGCGGCTTCAAGCCCCTGGAAGATGCCATCGATTACGGCCGCGAGATCATCCCGCTCGTCAGGGCGGAAGTTGCCCGGCGCAACCAGGTCCTGCAGACGGCCAGCGCGGCGGATTAGTACGCGTCACCAGTCAGCGCTGCCCCTGCCCGCAGGGGCAGCTCGTGGTCTCACGTTGCAAGGAGGGTCTCTCATGTCTGGATGGGTCACTGCGGCAGGGGCGCCGGCATGACGCCCCTGCAAGCTCCCGTCGCAGCATCTGTCGCCAACCTCCTGTCACAGCGCCGCTCCATCCGCCGCCTGGCGGGTGGGGCGCTTTCGCCTGACACCATTGCCCGCCTGCAGGACGCGGTGCTGCGCACGCCATCGGCGTTTGGCGTAACGCCCTGGCAGGTCGTCATCCTGCAGGAGCAGCGAGACGTTTTCTGGGACGAGGTGGCCGCTGCCTTTCGGGAAGGCCTGGACGGTGACCGGCTGGAGCGCTACCTGGGACGGTTGGAGGATTTTCGCCCAGGCGCCGGGGTGATCCTGATCTACGAGGACCTGGCGGCACGCCCGGCCCTCCACCAGAACTGGGGTCTCTCCGAGCAAACCGCGCACGATTTCGTGCAGCAGGGGCTGGGGATGCTGCAATTGGCGATCTGGCTGGTCCTGACCGAGGATGGCCTGGTGACCTCGCTCCAACATTGGGACTGGCTGATCCAGGATCGCCTGGCGGCCCTCCTGGGCTTGCCCAGCGAGCGGTACCAGCTTATCTCCGTGCTCCCGGTTGGGGAACCGGCCGAGCCCGCACGAGATACCCCGCCGGTCGAGCCGTCCCAGGTCTTGCGCATTGACCCAGACCTGCGCCAGGCGAGGCCGTCATGAGCTGGCAAGCCCCGGGCGAGGCCGCTCATGACCTCTCGTCGTCTGGCTACGCGGGCGCCCCACTGCACCTGGAACACAATGTCAGACGGCACTATGGCACGCTGGTCGCTGGAGGAAGTTGCCGCATCCGCATTTTCACCGCGAGCGGCCGCACGCCGGTCATCCTCTGCAGCCAGATCGCGGCGCGTCCCAACTGGTGCATCAGTGCGGTCGTCGAGTACCTGGCCGCATCGACGGTGGCGCGCTACCTCCCCCGTCGCTTCGATGAACGGGAGCCCGCCATCTGGCTGGAGCACTACCCGCTCGATCCCGTACGCCAGCGCCGTGGCGCTGGTCGCCTCGATGTCTCGCGCGTCACCTTCAGCGACTGGCGACCGGTCATCGGCCAGCTGGCCGGCAGCCGCCACGTGCGCATCGGCGAGCCGAGCTGGCAGCCCCTGACGACGCTGGATGCCGCCACCCTGCTGGGAGCTCAGCTTGACCATCTTGATTGACGTTGATTGACGCGCCAGCCGGGCGCCGGAAAGCGAGCCTGTCACCGTGAGTCAACTCCAGGCGGAGGTCCGTCCTCCCTCAACCGTCATCCCGCTCCCAGGCATGCACACGCTCACTGGTGGTGAAGCGCTGGTTGCCTCATTGGTGGCGCAGGGGGTGGACACCGTCTTTGCCCTGCCGGGTGTCCAGCTCGACGGCCTCTTCGCGGCCCTCTATGACGCGCGGGACTTTCTGCGCGTCATCCACACGCGTCACGAGCAGGCGGCCGCGTACATGGCGGATGGCTACGCGCGCGTGAGCGGGAAGGAGGGCGTGTGCGTGGTCGTGCCGGGCCCGGGCGTGCTCAACGCCGCCGCCGGTCTGGCGACCGCCTATGCCTGCAACTCGCCGGTGCTCTGCATTGCCGGGCAGGTGCGCTCCGATCTCATTGGCGCCGGGCGGGGCGCGCTGCACGAAATCCCGAACCAGATTGGTGTGCTCGCCTCCGTCACGAAGGACACGACACGGATTCCAGCGCCGCGCGCGGTGCCTTCGGCGGTGGCGGAGGCTTTCCGGGAATTGCGAAGTGGGCGCACCCGGCCCGTGGCGCTGGAAATCGCCCCGGATGTCCTCCTGGCAGAAGAAGATGTGAACCTGCCGGACGCCAGGGTGACGCGCGAACGGCTCTCCGGCGATCCCGATGCCATCGAGCGCGCGGCGCAGGTGCTCGGGGCGGCGGTCTCCCCGGTGATCGTGGCTGGCGGGGGTGTCCTGCGCGCGGGAGCCAGCGACGATCTGCTCGACCTGGCGGAAATGCTCCAGGCGCCTGTGCTCACGTCGCGCAACGGCAAGGGCGCAGTGTCCGATCGCCACTACCTGGCGCAGGGCCCGCTGGTAGCTGGCGATCTGCTGAGCACGGCGGACGCCGTGCTGGTGGTGGGTACCCGCTTCCCGGACGTGGGCGAGCCGCCGCCACCGCTTGGCCCGGCGACGCGGATTGTCCACCTGGATGTCGACCCCATCGAGTTCGGCCGCTTTGGCCCTGACGCCGTTGAGGTGCACGCCGATGCCCGGCTGGGGTTGGCGGCGCTGGCGAACCGGCTGGGCCGCCTGAACCGGCGCCGCCCGTCTCGCCGCCTGGAATTGACCACCCTCAAGGAGGCCGCGGCGCAGCGGGTCAATGCCATCAACCCCCAGGCTGGCTACGCCCTGGCGATTCGGGCAGAGCTGCCGGATGAGGGTATCCTCGTCAACGAGTTCACCCAGGTCGGCTACTGGTCGTATCTCGGCTACCCCGTGTACCAGCCAAACACGTTCATTACGCCGGGCTACCAGGGCACGCTGGGCTACGGCTTCACGACCGCCATGGGCGTGCAGGTCGCGAAGCCGGATGTCCCCGTGGTCTCGATCAACGGCGACGGCGGATTCGGCTACACGCTGAACGAACTCTCGACACTCGTGCAGCACGAGGTTCCGCTGGTGAGCGTGGTCTTCAATGACAACGCCTACGGCAACGTCCGCCGTATCCAGCAGGATGATTTCGGTGGGCGGGTGATTGCGTCTGACCTGGTCAACCCCGATTTCCGCAAGCTGGCCGAGGCGTTCGGGGTCACCGCCCGCCGCGCCGAGACGCCGGCGGCCCTGCGCGTGCAACTGCGGGAAGCGATCAAGGCGAGGGAACCAGCCCTGATCGAGGTGCCAATTGGGCCAACCCCGAACCCGTGGAAGACGCTGGGCTTGCGGTAGAGACCCGTGTCGCCCGCGTCGTGTCGTCTCGAGCTTGTCGAGAGACTTGGTCTCGCGGAATTCCCCGTAGGTGACGAGATCCCTCGACAAGCTCGGGATGGCACGTTGGTTTCGGGACGACAGGTTGGTATCGGCATGACCCGCTTATTGAGGAAGAGAGAACCTGACATGGCCTATCCCCGAACCGAACGCCAGGCACGCTTCATCCAGCTCGCTGAAGACCTGGCCGCACCGATTGCCGCTCGCGCGGAGCAGATTGACCGCGACAACACGTTCCCGGTGGAAAACTTCCGGGATCTCCACGCGGCTGGCTACCTGGCGTTGACCATTCCGGAAAAGTTTGGCGGGCAGGGCGCGAACGTGCTCGAGTATGCGCTCGCCCAGGAGCGGATTGCCCGCGCCTGCGGCTCCACTGGGCTCGCTTCGTCCATGCACCTCTCGCTGCTGGGGCGCATCGCCGAAATCGGTCTCTGGCCGGAGGAGATCTACGGTGGCATCTGCCAGGACGTGATCGCCAACGGTGCACTGATCAACGCCGCCAACAGTGAGCCGGACCTGGGCAGCCCCAGCCGCGGTGCGTTGCCCAGCACCACCGCGGAGCGCACGCCGCATGGCTGGCGCATCAATGGCCGTAAGCGCTGGGCGAGCCTGGCGCCTGCGCTGACGTATGTCTACAGCCTGGCCACTGTGATCGACGGTGATACCCCGCCGCACCGTGCGAACTTCCTGATCCCGGCTCATGCGCCAGGTGTGCGGGTGGAGGAGACGTGGGACAACCTGGGGATGCGTGGTACGGCCAGCCACGACCTCGTCTATGACAACGTCGATGTCTCCAGCGATGCGCGCCTGCCGGCAGACTCCGGCGGCAACCCGAACGAGATCTCGGTCTGGCACCTGGGGCCCAGTGCCGCGGTCTACCTCGGCATCGCGCAGGCGGCGCGGGACGGCGCGGTCGAGTTCGCGCGCAATCGCAAGCCGAACGGCATGGCCACCTCCATCGCCGAGTTGCAGACGATCCAGCACAAGATCGCGGAGATGGAGTTGCTCCTGCTGCAGACGCGCACCTTGCTCTACGCCACGCTGGAAGGGTGGCTGGCGGAGCCAGAGCGCCGCGGCGAACTGGGCTGGCAACTGGTGGCCGCAAAGTACACCGTGACCAACACGACGCTGCGCGTCACTGACCTGGCGCTGCGGGTGGCAGGCTCGGCCGGACTGTTCAATGGTTCCCCGCTGCAGCGCTACTTCCGGGACGCGCGCACGGCTCTGGGCCACCCGCCGATGGAAGACGCGGTGCTGACCCTGATTGGCAAGACGGCGCTGGGTCTGATTCCCCCGGCGCCAACTGCGGCGGCGGTTCCGGTGAGCAACGGCGCGGTGAAGGAGGCTGTCCCGGCGTAGCGCCCGGACCCAAGCACGTCGGAGCGGCGCAGCCCTCCCGTGTCCCGAGCCTGTCGAGGGAACTCGTGGAATGCCGAAACCGAGGTTTCTCGACAAGCTCGGGACACGGAGATGTGGACTTGGCATACCTGTTCGCTTGCACACCGGTGCTATGAAATTCTGACGGAAGGGAAACGAGATGAGCGGACTGCGTGAGTACGTGGTGGACAAGAAGGCGGCAGTAACGGCTGCACGCGAGCGGGTGGCGCAAACCGATCCTGCGCCGAAGCGTGTGGAGGCGAAGGTTCGTGCCGAAGGCCGGAGTGGCGTGCGCCGGGTGCAGATCCGTGGCCACCAGTTCCTGACCGACAGTGGGCCGGAGATGGGTGGCTTCGACCTCGGCCCATCTCCGGTCGAGGCGCTGCTGGGCGCCCTGGGCGGCTGCCTGGCCCACACGATCATCATCCAGGCGGCCGTGCGCAACATCCCGCTCGACAGCCTCGAGGTGACGGTTTCTGCCACCTCCGATCCGCGTGCCGGTCACCCGGCCCACCCCGACGTCCCGGTCCACCCCAGGGACATCACCTACGAGGTGCAGATCACATCACCCGAGAGCCAGGAGCGGATCGAGCGCCTGGTCGAGGCGTCCGAGAAGGTCTGCCCGATCACGAGCCTCCTGGTCAATCCCCAGAGGGTGACCGGCTCGGTCGTCGTCACGCCGACTGAGCAAACTGCCGGCGCCGCACTGGCAAGCAGTGGTACGAACGGCCGCGCGGGGTAGCTCAGCAGCAGACCTGTTCCCAGGCCCCTCGTTCCGTGTGATGGACGAGGGGCTTTCGTGTCTGCGCAGATGCTGCGCAGGCAGCCCAGCAATCCGCCAGTTCACCCCAAGTGAGGCAAGAAGGCACGACGAGATCCTGTGCCCGCGGGTACAGGGAGACACACGAGGGTGGTCGGGCCCTCGAAACCTGGGACTGGGTACGAGGTCCGGCGACTTCCGGGGAGATGACGCTGGTGGGAGGCAGAGGAGGAGCCGTCGTGACACAGGACTGGTGCCTGGCGGAATGTTGAATGTTTATCCACCGCGACAATCCAACCACCTAAGCCCAGGCACGTTGGCATGCCTGACCCTCCTGGCACACGTGCCTGCGCAGGAAAACGGGACAGAAGAAAGCTCCTCACCCTGCGTCAGTGGGCAGGGTGAGGAGCTTGGGCCAGGGTGAGCGTCACTGTGACGCGAACGTCTCCAGTCCGGGCAACGTCGCGGCGGCAACATCGACCTCGGTTGGGATGAGGCCGAGGGAGAAGAACAGGTCGGCGAGTTGCTGCTGGCCTGCCACCACTTCGAGGGTTACCGGCTCCAGGCCGTGCACTCGCCGCTCCTCGACGACCCGCAGGGTGTCGGGCGCGAGACCGGTTTCCTGGGACAGGGTTGTGACAACCTCATCCGTGTGCTCATCGACCCAGGTTTCGGCCTCACGCAGGGACGCAATGATGGCCGACAGGGCGTCAGCGTGTTCCGTTGCGAAGCTGCGGTCCGCGAGGTAGAAGCCCCGGTTCGGCAGTCCGACGCTCTCGTTTGTCGCAATGGTCCGGGCGCTGGACTCGCCCTCCTCGAGGGCGTAGTAGGGGTCCCAGATTGTCCAGGCGTCGACGCTGCCGCCGTTGAAGGCGGCCTTGGCGTCAGCGGGGAGCAGGAACGCCGGTTCCACGTCCTCCCACTTCAGGCCGACGCTCTCCAGTGCTGCCACCGTGAGGGCGACGGAGATCGAGCCCTTGGCCAGCGCCACCTTCTTGCCCTTGAGATCCGCGATGCCCTGGATGGGGGAGTCGCTGGGGACGATGATGCCCTGGGAGCGTGGCGAGGACGCGCTGGAAACGGCGTAAATCAGGTCAGTGCCCGCCGCCTGCGAGAAGATCACAGGCGCCGCCCCCGTGTTGCCGAAATCGATGCTGCCGGCATTCATCGCTTCGAGGAGCGGCAGCGCGGCCGGGAACTCCGTCCAGGTGACGGTGTAGCCCAGGTCGCCGAGTTGCTTTTCCAGATCGCCGCTGGACTTCAGGACCAGCAGCGTGGCCGAGCCCTTCTGGTACCCGATCTTGACCTCGCCGGCGGCGCGGAGTTGCCTCCGGCCCAGCGCCAGGGCGAGGCCCGCACCCGCCGAGGCTGCGAGAAGTTGGCGACGCGTTGCTGCGCGAGAGACACGATGCATCTGCACGAAGGATTCCTTCCCAACTACGAGGTCACTACCAGGTCTCGGCGAGGCCGAGGTCTTCCAGGATGCGGCGGCGAAGCTCCGCGAGGTAAGGATCGCCGCGGTGGCGCGGGTACGGGCGGTCAACCACCACTTCAGACTTCACGCTTGCGGGCCGGTCGGAGAAGACGATCACGCGCTCCGCCAGGAAGAGCGCCTCCTCCACGTCGTGCGTGACCAGGAGGCCGGTAAATCCGGCCTCCTGCCAGAGGCGGATCAACTCGGCCTGCATGGCGATGCGCGTGAGTGAGTCGAGTTTCGCCAGCGGCTCGTCGAGCAGGAGCAGGCTGGGGTCGTTGACCAGTGCCCTTGCCAGGGCGACGCGCTGGGCCATGCCGCCGGAGAGCTGGCGTGGATAGGCCTTCGCAAATGTGCCGAGCCCGACCAGGTTGAGCGCGTCATCCACCTTGCCACGCTGCGACTTCAGCAGGCCACGCGCCTCCAGGCCAAGCGCCGCGTTGTCCCAGACGGTCCGCCATGGGTAAAGCGTGGCGTCCTGGAACATCAGGATGCGCGACGGGTCCGGGCCGGTGATTTCGACGCCGTTGGCGGTGATGTGGCCAGATACGGGCGGCTCCAGCCCGGCGATCAGGCGGAGCAGGGTCGATTTGCCGCAGCCGCTGGGGCCGAGCAGCGCCACGAACTCCCCGGGCTGGACCCGCAGATTGACGTTGTTCAGCACGGGCAGCGGCTCACCGTCGAAGGTGAAGCGATGGCTGACCCGGGAGATATCGAGGGCGACGCCCGCGGTGGCGAACTCCGCGGCGGGATTCACGGCTGCAGCTACCACCGGACCAACTCCTTCTGCCAGGCCAGGGTGCGGTCACGCACCCAGAAGAGGAGGGTGACCAGGCTGGAGCACATCACGGCCATCAGCGCGAGGGCCGCGTACATGTTGTCGTAGGCGGCCCACCCCTGGGCCCACTGCAGGTACCAGCCGAGACCGGCCTTCACGCCGAGCATCTCGGCAACCACCAGGACCGCGAACGCCGAGCCAAGACCCATGAACAGCCCGACGAAGACGTGGGGCATGGCGGCGGGCACAGCCACCTTCCAGACGAGGAAACGCTGGCTGGCGCCCATGGTGCGCGCGATGTCGAAGTAATCCTTGTTCACGCTGCCGACCCCGGACCACGTCAGGATCGTGACGGGTACGCCGCTGGCGAGCGCAACGAGGAACGTGCTGGCACTGAAACTGGAGGGGAAGATGAAGAAGGCGATCGGCAGCCAGGCGGTCGCGGGAGAGGCCGATAAAGCGCAGGACCGGGTGCGGCCAGTAGCCGGCAATCTTCCACCAACCGATCGCGATACCGGTGAGGAACCGGTCATGGCTCCTACGAAGTAGCCAATGGCCAGCAGGCGGACGGAGTGGAGCAGGCTTTCACTCAGCTTCGGAAAGTCGATAGACGTTCAGGATTCCTGCAGGAGTGGAAAAAGAAGGGTCGGGGCAGGATGCCCAGCTTGGCGGTGACCGCCTCCCAGGCGATGAGGATCACAGCGAGGGCGATAAGCCGGGGCCCGACTGGCTGCAGGGCGCTCAAGACGGCGAGGTGCCCGCGTCCCGATCAGGCTGATCACCAGGAGCACGAGCGCAATCGCCGCCGTGAACTGGATGAGGCGTGGGGTCCGCCATGACCATCTGGCCTGGCCACCAGGCGATGTACGCGGATGCCCCGGCCCGGGCGAGGGCGGCCACCAGGCCGGTCAGCCAGGTCACCAAAGCGGACGTCCCAGGTGGCAGGCCGAGTCCGCCCGGGAGGAAGTGGTGGGCCAGCCGTCGCGTTGTCGGTTCGGCAAGCGGGAGCATGAGTTACCCCTGGGTCAGGACGTCGGCGTAGACCTTGTTGGCGAACTCGACCGGGTCCGTGTTCTGCTGGAAGACGTTGACCAGTTTGAGTTCCTCGGCGTACGCCGCGGTGTTCTCGCCGGGTTCGTCGCCGATTGGCTGGTGGGTGTGCTGCTGGCTCTCCAGCATTTCGGTGAGGATTGCTCGGCCAGGCCCTCGCCGCCGTACTTCGCAAACGCGGCAGCGCCCCACTTCCGGCTCGGTACCGACGATGTGCGCGGCGTCCAGCAACGACTGGGTCAGGGCCCGGGCGATGGCCAGTTCGTCGCGGACCAGGCTGCCGCGAATGCCGACGATGCAGCAGGTGCGATGCGTATTCGCCGGTGAGGTTGGTGGCGACCTCGGTCAGCGTGTCCGGGTACTGCTTCAGCCAGAGCCATGTCTTCAGGTCGCCATCGACGAACGCCATGCCTCGCCCTTGTCGAAGGTCAGCGGCAGCACGTCGCCCGGGAACTGCTTCAGGTGACATCGCGCTCAGGATCGATACCGTTCTTGGCTAGCATGATCGGAAAGGGAATTCTTGCCCGGGGAGGCCATATCGGCAGTGGCGATGGTCTTGCCGACCAGGTCCCTGAAGCGTGGCGACGCCGGCCGCCGTCGAGCCAATGAGGCGCGGCCGACCGCCGTGGATGCCGGCGGTGATGTTGACGTCGAAGCCCTGCTCCAGTGGCCAGGCCAGCGCAGCACCATACCGACTCCGGCATCCGCCTTGCCGGTGGCAATCGCCTCCAGCAGTTGCTCGGTGGAACTGCCGAAGTTGACGAACTCGACTTTGAAGCCATTCTCGGCAAAGATCCCCGACTCCTGGGCAACCGGGGCCAGGGCGGTGCAGATGGCGCTGGCGTTTCCAGGCCAGTTTCGGCTGCGCGGCTGCGCTGGCCTGGTTGGCGAACACCCTGCCGTCCCGCGGTTCCCCAGCATGACTGAGGCGGCCGCTGCGTGCAGCGCCCAGGAGCGCGCGACGGTGCAGGCGGTGGCCCGGCGACGAGTTGGGCGAGCCGGGATATTCAGGACATTGCCCAGGTGGGCGTCATGGAATCCTCCGTGGTGAATAGTCGGTGATATCCATCGATAATGTGGACAAATCGAACGCAAGGGCACAGCCCTGGATCACCCTTGCAGCGGGTTACGACGTTGGACGTGGAACCAGGTGGCTAACGCACGGCCACCTGGTGGCTGGCTGTATCAGGTGAGGGGTATGCCCAGGTCGGGGTTGCGGGTTGGGATTTCGTGCCAGGTCGGTCGGTGGCAACCATGCGCCGTGAGCGTGGCCCTGGCAATGGCCGAGCGCTCCGGGGTGTCAGGCTCGGTTGCCGGTACTGCCATGAACTACCTCCTGCGGTGTTCGGTGCGGGGCGAACTGCTGGACCCGTTTACCACCTCGGTGCACCTGGGGCGGCCGGAGACATTGGGGCTGCGTTCGCTGTCTCATGTCACCGAAGCACTACACGATTGAGGGATCTCAGCGATCCGCTCATTTCGCAACGCCGTGGCCAGGTTCCCTGTTGTGCGAGCATCTCGACGAAGCGGGAACTACGCGGATTCTATGTATTGTGTATTTACTTGTCAAGTATATGGAAAATGGTGCTGGTCGGAATCTGAAATGAGATCGTCTTCGATAGTCAGGATGCGTGGGAATGCGGGATCGTATCCGAGGGGGAAATCGTCCGGGAACCTTATCGAGCGTCGGTGGGCACGGTTAGCCACGCTTGTCTGGTAGGCATTGGTGTGCCGTCAAGGTGTGAGGTTGGCTCCAGGCTGCCGATGTCGCAGCCTGGGCGAACCTGGTTGACGGTTCAATCGAGAGAGGGGCAGATCAGATCAGTCGACAGCCACCCGTACCTCTCCTCGCCCATAACTAGACGGTGCGATCCTGCCCGGGGATCGGCTGGTTGAGGACTCCCTCATCGACCACGTCGACCTCTTCCCGGCGGACGGTGCCCCGCACCTGCTCGGTGTGCTGGATCGCTTCCTTGCTGACCACCACCTCTTCCGCGACGCGCGCCTGCTTGCGCAGTTCCACTTCCTGCTGGGTCAGCGGCACGTCGATCACGGTCTCCTGGAAGGCGTCGGCATCGATTGCCGTCGCCGGTCGATCAACCACCCGACGCTCGACGCGGATCTGTTCCTCGGTGACCGGAACCTCAAGCACCCGGTCTTCCGCGACGACCCGCTTCTGGATGCGAGCGGCGCCTGCCTCGGTTTCGCGGACCGTCGCGGTCAGTTCCTCTTCCCGCACCGGAATGACGATCTCGTCCTCACTGGTCGCTTCGTAGGCAGCTTGCCGGGGCACGCCAGCGTTCACCCGCCCGGTGTCCTCGGCCAGCACCCGATCGGTCGCGGCCACCTCGCTGGCGAGATCCCAGCCGCGATCTCCGGTCATGATGGCGTCGTTGGTCGCCTCCGGGACGGTGTCCCAACCGCTGTGCAGGGCCGTGTCCTTGGAGACATTGAGGACCACCTGGCCATCGTTGACCTGGGTGATGGCCGAGAAGGGGATGTAGTAGTCCGTGGGGAAGAAGAAGCCCTTCTCCACCACAAGGTACGTGGGTTGCACATCCGCCACGGTTCCGACCTTGTCACCGTCGTTCCCGTAGACGTCGTCCCCAATCTGCACCGGTGTCGTCGTATTGGACCAGCTCATGTCTGCTCTCCCTGGTTACTACCCTGATGGGTCTCTCCGGAGTGCTGAAGTGGGGCGGTGAAGTCGAATCCGTCCCAGTACCAGCCTGTGTTGCATTCCGCGTGCCGTCTGCGGTGTGCCGGTAGCGAACGCGTCGGGTCAGCAGCCTGCAAAAGACGGGTCAGGCCGGCACGGCGCTGTTTCCGAGCAGTTGGCACGCAACCTGCCATTAGCGAGCTGACGCCCCACGTCGTTCCAGGAAGTTCGGGAGGTCGGAGATGTCACTCGCCACGCCGCGTGATCTGTTTGTGCACGAGCTGGCCGATGCCATGAGCGCGGAGCAGCAGATCCTCAAGGCGATGCCGGACCTGCAAAAGGACGCACAGCATCCTGAATTCAAGGCTGCGCTCAAGGAGCACGAGGCGGAGACCAAACAGCACGTCAAGAACCTGCAGGCGGTCTTCAAGGCACTCGGCGAGAAGCCGGAGGAGACCACGTGTCTTGGCATGCAGGGACTGATGGACGAGCACCGTTCCGTGCACGAGGAGGACCCCTCGCCAGATGTGCTGGAACTCGCCACCCTGAGCGGGGCCGAGAAGACCGAGCACTACGAGATCGTGGCCTACACGGGGCTGGTGCAGATGGCCAGGGATCTTGGCGAGAAAGAGGCGGCGCGGATGCTGCAGGAGAATCTCGACCAGGAAAAGGCGATGGCCAAGCGAGTGGCTGACCTGACGAAAGCGATCAGCAAAGAGGTCAAGGCGGCCCAGAAAGAGGCAGAGGCCGTCGCGTAATTCGCGGCCTGTTCCTGCTACTCACAACAAGACGCCGGCGTATTTCGCCGGCGTCTTGTTGCGTTTGCCGCTGCTCCCAGTTCGAATCCCGGTGAGCGGGAGTGAGAAGTGGCGAGCGTGCGTGCTCCGTGTTACCCGATCGGCGTGAACGTGGTCTCAGTTGCCAGTGGGAACGTCTGGATCCCCTTTGACTCGTCAATCGAGCCAAGGTCAAAGACCTGGATGCCACGATCCTGGAGCGTCGTGACGTAGAGCTTCAAGTTGCTCTGGTCGATGACGATGGTCCACTGGGTCTGCTCCTGCAGGAGTTCCTCGCCTGGAGACGAGGTGACGGGGTTGCCTGGCACGAGTCCCGGTGGAATATCGAACTGGTTCATGACGTGGAACGTCTCGAGGACGGCTTCCTCCGCCGAATCAAGCTCCGGGAGTGCCTGACTGTAGATGGTGGCACGGATGAAGCGCGACGGCGGCGTGAAGTCTCCCGGCATGCCGTGGAGGCTGTCTCCAGAACCCAGGGGAGCCAGTTCGAGTCCATCCAGTTTCACGGGCGGCACGTTGGTGATCGTGAGATTGACGTAGTTGCGCAGGTTGATCTCGTGCCATGGGAATGGCGGTGAGTTGGTGAGGACGCCGAGCGGGTTGTCGTAGATGTTCAGGTTGCCGTCCGTGTATTCGACCACGATGCTCTTGCCGCTGCGGTCAGTGAAGATGAAGTGCACCGGGAATGCCGGCACATCGGGAAGGGCCACATCGATGACCTGGATATCAGGCAGCGCTGCACGCACCTCCTCGACGGTCGCAAACTGCGTCAGGGCCCAGGTCAGGACCTGCTCCGCGGAGATGGTCTTGTCCAGCTTCGCTGCATCAAAGGTTTGTGACTGGGCGAAGGTCGGGAACATGAGCATGCCGCCGGAAAGGCCCTGGTCGTTCAACCCGTCCACGATGATCGGCAGGTTCAGCCCGTTCAGGCCTGCGGCGCTGTAGGTGGCCGTCCACTTCATGCCGTCCAGATCCCCTTTGGGACCATAGCCGGAGAGCGCCGAGCCCTTCGGGATGACGAGCATCTGCGACTCGAGATCACCGCCCAATTCCAGGGTGCGCCCCCGGATAATGTCACCGCTCTTCGTGCGGACCGTAATGTTGGTGCAGGCGGATGCGGTCAGCGACAGGCAACAGAAAACAAGGAACGCCGTAACAAGCGAGGAGAGCCACTTCGTGCGCATGCATGCTCCTTCACGATTTCGGTGAGAGACCGAGCGTCTCGGGAGCATTGTGGGGCAAAAAGAATCGGCAGGGAAGCTATCGCGGTGCGCGAAAGGTCCCTGCCGAGTGCTTGCGTTCACGCAAGCAGCATTACTGCTGCTTGTTAGCTAACGAAAGCGAGGTTGTAGCTGCCGCCGGAGGCGTCAGAAATGGCGGTGCCACCACCAGCGGTGATGCCGACGCCCGTGGAGTTGCCGACGCTGCCGCCGTCAACCGAAACCGGGCCGCCCCAGGTGTCGCCGACACCAATGGCGTTGCCGGCGTTGCCGCCGCTGTTGATGTTGCCGAGGCTGACCGCGCCGCCGTTGGCAGACGAGGTCGCGACGCCACCGTTACCGGCAGACGCGGTGTCCGTGAACTGCATGATCCAAACCCTCCCGAAAACGAAGAACGACGCTGTCCGCACAGCACGTCTATTCTACGGTATCTCACGGGATTTGAACGTTCATCTGGGAAAGCTGGGAATTTGCTGGGAATCTGGCCCGTTGGAGCCGGATCGAGGGCCCTTTGGCGGGCGACTTGAGGTGCAGGAGGCGGCATGGTTCGGTGGTGGCGCAATCTGGTGACCCTGCTCCTCGTGTTCAGCCTGGTGTTTGGGGCTGGCGCATCGCTGCTGGAGGCGAAAGGGCGGCAGGGCGAACATACGAAGCGTGTCGGAACCCAGAAGCTGACGCCCTGTAAGGACTACGAGAAGACCTGGTGTGGATTCCTCGCAGTGCCGCTGGATCGGGACGACCCCGGCGCCGGCACCTTGAAGATCGGTTTCGCCTGGCGGCCGGCGAGGAAGGCGGCGCGCGGGACGCTGGTCGCGAATGAGGGCGGCCCGGGCTACCCCAGCCTGACCAGCATGTCGCTCTGGACCCCGATGTTCGGCGACCTGTTGCAGGACTTCAATCTGCTCGTGGTCGACGCACGGGGGACCGGGACGTCCGGCGCCATTGACTGCCCCACCCTGCAGAACCTGGGAGGATCCCAGACCGAGGCGGTCTTCTTCGCGGCGATCGCCGAATGCGGCGAGCAACTGAACAACACGTTCCGGCACAAGGATGGCGGTTACGTGCATGCCAGTGACCTCTTTGGAACGGTCGACGCTGTCGACGACATGGCCGCAGTCATCGACGCGCTGGGAACTGGCCCTGTTGATCTGTACGGCGATTCCTACGGCAGTTTCTTCGCGCAGGCTTTTGCCGCGCGGCACCCGGAGAAGTTGCGATCGTTGACGCTGGACGGCACCTGGCCGCTGGTGGACGCGAACCCCTGGTACCCGGAGACGCCGGCCACGCTGCGATTCGCGTTTGACGCGGTCTGTGAGCGCAGCGCGGCGTGCTCGGCAGCGGCGCCCGGGTCGGCAACAGCACGCTTGCGCGTGTTGGCCGATGCGCTGGATGCAACGCCCCTGAGCGGCCAGGTGCCACGCAGTGGCAAGAAGCCAGAAACGGTCACGGTCACGGGGCCGGACATCGCGGCGCTGGCGTGGTCGGCTGGCTCAGATGGCAACATCTACCGGGAACTGGACGCGGCCGGGCGGGCGGCCCTGGCGGGAGATGGAGCGCCACTGCTGCGGTTGGCGGCACGTACGGGGTTGAATGGCTCGCTGGCGGGTGGTTGGGCTGCAAATCTGTACTCCGTTGGTCACGCGGTCGGCGTGCCCTGCACGGATTACCCGCAGCCGTTCGATATGAAAGCGTCGCGGGCTGAGCGCAACGCGCAGTACAACGCTGCCGTGGCCGCGCTGCCGAACGACGCGTTTGCGCCCTTCAGCAATCAGCAATGGCTGAACAACCCGATCCAGGATTACAACCAGTGCCTGCCGTGGCCGGCACCCACGCACGAGCGGGAGTTGGCGCCCAACGGCTTTCCACTTGTGCCAAACAGCGTGCCGGTGCTGATCCTCGCCGGAGACCTCGATTCGGTGACCGCCCTGGGTGGCGCGGAGGTCGCTGCCGATCAGCTTGGTTCCTCGGCACGGCTGGTGGTGTTCCCCAACAGCACGCACGTGGCAGCGCAGGGCGATATCGTGGGGTGTGGGAGCAGCATCCTGCGGGCGTTCCTGCGGGATCCGGCGCGGCTGACATCCCTGGATGTCTCGTGCAAGGACCGCTTCCCGGAGATCCGCGCGGTTGGCAACTTCCCGCGGGTCCTGGCGGAGCAGGTGCTGCCCATGGTAGGGGCAGGCAACTCGGCGAATGAGGCGGAGCAGCGATTGGCGGCACTGGCCGTGGCAGCGGCCGGCGACGCCGTGGCCTTTGCTCCGCGCTCGGGCAAGAAGACCCCAGGGCTCCGCGGCGGGACTATCGCCGGGAACTCGAAAAAGAAGGGAAAGAAGAAGGGGAAGAAAGGTCCGCTCAAGCTGACGTTGGCGAAGGTGCGTTACGCCGAAGATGCCTCCGTCAGCGGGACAGTGGTGATCCCGAAGGATCCGCACGCGGCGATCGTGGCCAAACTCACGGCCGTGGCGGATTCCGGAGAACAGGTCAAGCTGACTGCGAGCTGGTTGCCGCTGGAACCTGGTGCCCTGGCCACGGTGCAAGGCACAGCCGGTAAGAGCACGCCGCTGCGGGTCACGTTGCCCGCGCCGTAGGGCCGGGCGCGCTGTAGCGGTATGCACATCGTGAATCCGCGTTCGTATGCACCTTTTGCGGGATTTGGCAAGGGCCATTGGTTGCCCGTTGCCTGTACGCACGCGCGTTTCAGGGTATAGTGCGGCAGGCACTCCGGTGCCGGATACGCGGAATTTCACGATTGCGCGGATGCCTCCGGCTGGTGGCCAGCCGGGGGTCTTGCATGCGGCAAGGCAGTACGCCAGGAGTCCGGCAACGTCGGCCGCACTGCAGGGCGACCTTTTGAGGGAGGGGTCGAGTGCGAGCGGAGGTCAAGGAGCTGTCATCGGCCGCTCCGGCCGTAAACGCCGCGCGTTCCCTCTTTTTCATTGAATACGGCATGGGTCACAAGACGCACCATCGCTTCCTGGAGGAGCACCTGGGGCGTGACCCTCGCTTTGATCCAACCCTGATCCGCCTGTACTGGATGGACGAGCTGGCCGAGTGGCTTGGCAAGTACCACCTGCTGCCGCTTGATGGTGGTTTTGACTTCTGGACCTGGTGGATCTTCCAGTTCAAGCGGCAGCAGGTGCGCTACCTGCTGCGCCGCTACGAAGCCGAGGAACTCGACCTCGTCTACATCCACACGCAGACAGCAGCCACCTCGATCCTCGACCTGCCACGGCAGGTGCCGGCGGTCGTGTCCATTGACCTGACCTGGAACCTGGCGTTTCAGGAGTCCCGCTTCCATAACTCGCCGCTGCTGCGGGCCACGCTCGATCTGGAGCGGCGCATTTTCGAGCGCAGTGACCTGGTGATCTCGTTTTCAGACTGGGCCGCAGCTTCGGTCATCGATGACTACCGTATCCCCGCCTCCAAGGTGAAGGTGGTGCGGAACGGGGTGACCCTCCCGCCGCCATTGACTGGTCTGCGCACCATGCACGCGCCGAACGGCCACGGTCACGCCAACGGGAACGGGCACTCCAGCAATGGGCACTACGCCAATGGCAATGGTCACCATGCGAACGGAAATGGCCGCAAGAATGGTCACCACGCCAACGGCAACGGCCACGCCAATGACGATCTGCTCAAGCTGGGCTTTGTCGGCAACGGGTTCATTCGCAAGGGCGGTGATCTGCTGCTGAAAGTGCACCAGGAACACTTTGCGGAGCAAGCGCACCTGACACTGGTGACGCACGACCCGCCGCGTGGCCTGACGGGCCTGCGCAATGTCGATATTCGCACCGAAGTGCCCTGGATCG
>JAXLWT010000061.1:0-20910 GCA_046328375.1 Thermomicrobiales bacterium | reverse complement strand
TTTCCGAGGCCACCTTCTCCACAATGTCTACGCCCCTGGGCTGCCACGGGAGGGGAGCCCGCACGAAGTGCTCCGTCACCAGGCGGCGCTCCAGGACTTCCGGCGCGGAGCCACTGAGCGGGCCGCCTTCTCCCGTCTGCGAGTGGTGAGCGACAAAAGCGTCTCGCTTCTGCTGCGCCCAGCGCGAAACATCCACCGAGTTGGTGATTTGCGCCCGCGGTGTGCCGAGGTTGGCGCGGGCGCGTTCAGAAATGGAGGCCAGCGGACTGCGGGGACGGGCAAGGAGCTCCTCGAGGTCCTCGCGAGGAGCCGTTGCGAAGTAGAGGTACGGTGTCTCCCAGGGGTCCGGGGATGACCCACCATCCCCCGCTTCAATCACCGCTTGTTTCACGACGTGATGCAGGTGTATGTGATCAGGGTGGCCATACACGCCATCCTCCCCGAACGTCACGATCGTATCTGGCCGGATCTCGCGAATCAGCGGCGCCAGGCGCCCGGCTGCGTCTTCGACTGATGCCTGGACGAACGCCTCCGGGTTCTGCGCCTCCGCCGAGCCCTCCATGCCTGAGTCCCGATACCCGAGAAAGCGCACGTCATCGACGTCAAGGACCCTCATGGCTGCACGCAGTTCGGCCTCTCGAGCCTTCCCCAGCGTTTCCGGGGTGTCGTGGCTCGGGTCACCGCTCTCGCCTGCCTCCCCACGTGTGGCGCAGATGAGGACTACGTTCTCCCCACGCTCGCGCGCCGCAGCCATAAGACCGCCGGCAGAAAAAGTTTCGTCGTCCGGATGTGGAAAGATGGCCAGTAGCGTGGCGGTCATGCGAAAGCTCCCCAATCGGTAAGAACGTGCTCAAGAGATTCCTGAGTCTCCCGCGCCTTCTGGTAGGCCGGAAAGTCGGCCGGGTTCGGCTCGAAGATCCTGCCGGCCAACAGATCCGTTTGGTCCCATTCGCGCGCGGAGCTGATTCCGCTCTGCATGGCGGCCATCATGGCCGCGCCACGAGCGGTTGTTTCGCTCCCCGGGTCGCCTGGAACCAGAGAGTGACCCAGCACGTCGGCGATGATCTGGAGCCACGGCGGAGAGTCGACGATGGCTCCGCCGTTAACGAGGATCTGGAACGGATCGTCCGCCAGCGGCGCCAGGTGATCGTAGATCGCGGCCAGGCGGTAGGCGACCGCTTCCATTCCCGCTCGCAGGAGATCGGCAGGCGTCGTCGCCTGGGTCATACCGAAAAAGACTGCCGTCGCATTGTCGTGCCAGGAGGGTGAACGCTCGCCAGCCAGAAATGGGAGCATCGTGACGCCAGAGGCGGCAGCCGGCAGAGTGGCGGCGCGGGTCACCGCTTCGCTGTCGAGTGGCGAATTGGTCGTGTCGCGGAGCCAGCGGAGGAAATTGCCGCCATTGGAGAGAGCCCCGCCGAGTACGGCGTGCTCAGCGTCGAGCCGGTAAGCCCACAGCCCGTGCGGCACGTCCCACGCTGTCTCCCGGCTTCGGGGCAGGATCATCCGCATGGCGGCAGAGGTGCCCACCGTCAATGCCATCCGGCCCGGCCCTATGGCATTGCATCCGACGTTGGCGCAGGCGCCGTCACCCAGGGCGGGAAACCAGGCTGCTCCGCGGAGGGCGGGCCACCGCTCGGCATAGGCGGGCCGGAGAGCGGCTGGCGGTCCGAGGTCCACGAGATGCGAGAGGTTCTCTGGCTCCAGGCTAAGGAGCGTCAGGAGTTCACGATCCCACTCAAGGCGGTGGACATCCAACATGCCGGTGCCCGACGCCATACAGAGAGTGACGGCGGCAGCCCCTTCCTCGCAAAGACGGCCAAGGGCGTACTCAGGAAAGGAGACCCACCGAGCAACCTGCGCGACCGTTATTGGCTCGGTTCGCTGCAACCAGCGCAGTTTGGCTGGCCAGTACGATGGATGGAGCCGGCACCCCGTGCGCTGCCAGATCGACCGAGCGTCCAACGCTGAGCGCAGCTCCAGTGCTTCCTCCGCGGAACGAGTGTCAGCCCAGTAGTAGACCGGCGTGCGCGGCTCCCCGTCCCTCCCCAGCCCCAGAAGACTGTGCCAGAACGACGTCGTGCCCACGGCCGTCACGTGCGACATGACCTCTTCTGCTGACTGCACGAGGAGGTCAATCGTCGCCACGGAGAGTTCGAGCAAGTCGTCCGCGTCAAACGTTGCGCCGCCGTCAGGAGTCGTCTCGATGAGATATGGCAATTGGGCTTCGGCGCCCTCAATGGGGTTACCGAGGCGATCGAAGACGAGCGCCCGGACGGACGAGGTGCCCGCGTCGATGGCCAGGACGAAAGGCGCCTGCGCTTCTGTCACGGGAACGACGGGCATACAAACTCCCCGGCCGGACGGCCACTTTGCCTCTGACCACGAGTATATCCACGACCGTTGACTGGAATGGGTCGTCAAACGGTGAGTAGACTCCCGGGATCAATCAGCCGTCGCGGAAAGGCATGGCGTGGAACTCAGGTCAGATGTGCGGGCGTTTCTGGACGAACCGCGTTTTGGCGTGCTCGCGACGATCAACGGCGATGGCAGCCCCCAACAAACGGTGATGTGGTACCAGTTCCGCGGCGACACCGTCATGATGAACACGGCGCGGGGCCGCAAGAAGGACCGCAATCTGCTGCGAGATAGCCGCGCATCTCTCTGTATCGAAGACGGGTATCGCTACGTCACCCTGGACGGAGTCATCACCCTCTACGAGGATCAGGAGATCGCTCAGGCCGATATTGCCGCGCTGGCCCGCCGGTACCACGAGCCGGAGGAGGCGGAGCAGATGATTCGCACCGCATTCCAGCCGGCGCAACGGGTCTCCCTCATTCTCACCGTCTCGCGTGTCGAGACGCATGGCTTCGACGGCGAGGAATAACCACGTGATCGTCGTTCTCGCGGGCGGAGTGGGCGGCGCCAGGATGGCGCACGGCCTGCAGCAGGTGTTGCCCTCCGGTCAGCTGACCGCAATCGTGAATACTGCCGATGACTTCACCCATTATGGTCTGCACATTTCTCCCGACCTCGACACGGTCATGTACACGCTCGGCGGGATCGCCGATCCGGTCAACGGCTGGGGAGTGGCCGGAGACACCCGGCGGACCCTTGACGCCATTGCTCGCTACGGACGAGACCCGTGGTTCCTGCTTGGCGATCAGGACTTCGCGACGCATATCCTGCGAACGGAGCGTCTTCGCATGGGCGCCTCGTTGACAGAGGCCACCCAAGAGCTAACCGCCGCGCTCGGGATTGCGTCCCGCATCCTCCCGGTCACCGACGATCCGGTCGCCACCCAGATTCGGTCTCAGGATGGCTGGCTCGACTTCCAGGATTACTTCGTCGGGCGCCGGCAGGCCGATGACGTCCTCGACGTCCGGTTTGACGGGATTGAGCGCGCGCAGGCGAGCGCACCGGCACTCCAGGCGATCGCGGATGCAGAGTGCGTTGTTATTGCCCCGTCCAACCCCATCGTGAGTATCGGTCCGATCCTGCTCACCCCGGGGATCCGTGAAGCGCTGTCCAGTTCCCAGGCCCCCGTCGTGGCGGTCAGCCCGATCATCGGTGGCCAGGCGCTCAAGGGTCCAGCCGCAAATATGCTGCGCACTCTTGGGCTCGAAGTTTCGGCGCTCGGCGTGGCCAGGATTTACGACGACCTGGTCCACGGCCTGGTCATCGACAACGCAGACGTCGAACTCGCTCCGCAGATCGAAGCGGCCGGCATGCGTGCGCTCGTCACCAACGCCATCATGGGGGACGCCGTTGACCGGGCGCGCTTCGCTACGGAGGTCCTCGACTTCGCAGGGTCGCTGACCCGGACTCAGGCGGGAACGCGGTGAGCGAGTTGATTGTGGGCGTCGTGCCGATCCGCTCGTTCCGCGAAGGCAAGACACGACTCGCGTCCATTCTCACGGGGGACCAACGCGCCACGTTACTCCGCAAGACGGCCAGCCGCGTGGTCTGCACGTTGGCGGCCTCGCAGATCGTGGACACCGTCCTGGTCGTTAGCCCGGAGCGCGACGTGCTTGATTGGGCCCGCGGTATGGGGAAGCGCATTCTGCCACTGCAGCAATCGGGAGAGCAGGTTGGCCTGAACGGCGCAATCGACGCTGCCCGCACCTGGGCCGTGGATCGGGATGCCGACGCGCTCCTTTCCCTTTTCGCGGATTTGCCGCTGCTGTCGACGCACGATATTCGCGCGTTGGTCCGTGAACAGGCTCCAGTCGTCCTGGGGTCTGACCGGCGCGGCGAAGGCACCAACGCCATGCTCCTGCGGCTCGGCGGTGCGGGCGAGACGTTTCGCTTCGCTTTCGGCACGAATAGCCTGGAACGCCACCTGGCCGAGGCTGCCCGTGTGGGCGTCGACGCCCAAATCGTCCGGGCGCCAGGAGTCGGTTTTGACCTCGACACCCCGTCCGACTGGGACGAGTATCTGCGCACGGAACAGACGCCCGGCTGGCTCAGAGATTTCTGGACGATGCCCACGCTGCACTGTGGAGTAGCGAGTCAGTGAGCGATGGTGAACTGCGCGTAATTGGCATCGACGGGCTTCCGGAAGTTCAGGCCGGGGATGACCTGGCGAAACTCGTCGGTGACGCTATCGCTGCAGGACCGGGCCTGGAGCCGGGCGACGTGGTGGTGGTGACTCACAAGATTGTCTCCAAGGCCGAAGGACAGGTCGTCGACCTGCGGGAGATTGAACCTTCGGCGTTAGCTCGCCAGATCGGCGAGCGCTGGGACAAGGACCCCCGCAAGACGGAAATCGTCTTGCGCGAAGCCAAACGCATCGTGCGCATGCACAACGGCCTGATCATCGCGGAGACCGAGCACGGGTTCATCTGTGCCAACGCCGGCGTGGACGCCTCGAATGTCTCCCTCGATCACGTCGTTTTGCTGCCACGAGATCCGGACGCGTCTGCCGCCGGGTTGCACGACGCGCTGGCGCAACGGTTCGGTTTCGGCGCTGGCGATGCGCTGGGGCTGATCATCAGCGATTCCTTCGGCAGGCCGTGGCGTCACGGAATCGTCAACGTGGCGATTGGCGTTAGCGGCATTTCACCGCTGGCCGACTACCGTGGGCTCGAGGATTCCGGGGGCTACGAGCTTTCTGCATCCATCCTCGCCGTGGCGGACGAGCTGGCGGCTGCCGCTGAGCTGGTCATGCACAAATTGGCCGCGCGGCCGGTCGCGATCGTCCGCGGTTACGAGCCGCCGTTGGTTGCCGCGCCAGGAACAGGGCGCGATCTGATCATGGGTCCGGAGCGGGACCTGTTTCGCTAGATGCAGGCGCACTGCGCCGGGAGATCGGGAAGCATGGGTGGTCTTGGATACGCTGCATCGATGGAGCAGTTTGCGCCGAGCGCGTTGTTGAAGTATTGCCAGGAGGCCGAGGCGCAGGGCTTTACCTCCATCATGGCCTCCGACCATTTCAACCCGTGGGTGCCGTCGCAGGGACAGTCGGGCTTCGTCTGGTCATTCATGGGCGCCCTCGGGTCGCTGACGAACCTGACGTTCGGCCCGGGTGTCACGCCACCGGGGTTCCGCTATCACCCGGCGATCATCGCCCAGGCGGCCGCGACCCTCGAGGAGATGTACCCGGGGCGGTTCTACCTGGGCCTGGGAGCCGGCGAAGCTCTGAACGAGCACATTGTCGGAGATTACTGGCCGGAGGCTCCGGTCCGCCTCGAGCGGCTCATGGAGTCGATTGAGATCATTAACAAGCTCTTCACGGGCAAGAAAATCAAGCACCGCGGTGAGCACTTCAAGATGGAGGGTGCGAAGCTCTACACGCTGCCCGAGAAGGCGCCGCCGATCTACATTGCGACCAGCGGCCCAATCATGGCCTACCGCACGGGCAAGTTTACGGACGGCCTGATTACGGTTGGCGCGGCCGACGAAAAACTGAAGATGCTGGTGGAGCGTTTTGAAACCGGCGCACGCGATGCCGGCAAGGACCCGGCCACCATGCCGAAGTTGCTCCAGGTGAAAGTCTCCTACGCGGAAACGGTGGAGGCAGCGACCGAAGCGGCCGTGCGTGACTGGCCAAACGGCGGCATGGCGTTCCCGAAGGGGGATATCCGCGAACCGGAAGATTTCGAGGCGATGGCCAAGCTGGTCCGGCCGGAGAACTACAAGAACCGGGTCCTGATCAGCCCGGATCCGGATGAGCACATCGCTTACCTGCAGCACTTTGTCGACCTCGGCTTTGACGAAATCTACGTCCACAACGTCGGCCGAGAGCAGGCGCCGTTCCTCAAGATCTACGGGGAAAAGGTTGTACCTTCTCTCAAGTGGCCGGAAAGCTCCAACACCGCACAAATTGGAGTAAGAACTGCGGATTGACGCAGTCGCTACAGAGAGCGTATGCTTTTAGACGCATAGCCTTCGGGGTTGTGGTGAGATCGGCGAGCTATGTCGATCAAGTCCTGACCGGCGGTACAGCCCGCGAGCGAGCGCACGACGTGGCGCGAGCATGATCCGGTGAGATTCCGGAGCCGACGGTAAAGTCCGGATGGGAGAGGGCGAGCGTGCGGTCGTGGCCGGCGGCGTCCATGGCTGTCTGCTTCGCGCTACCTGAAATTCCTTATCGCTCGGGGGTGAGCCTCCGGGCGTTGTTTTTGTCCGGGGATGATTTGGCGCCCGGGCACATCATGGCGAGCTTCTTCCTCAATCGATTGCTGCATGCGGTCGCGGTGCTCTTCGGTGTCGTGACCGTGACGTTCCTGCTCCTGCACCTGGGTGGCGACCCGCTGTCCGGACTGGTCCCGCCAGGAGCGTCCCCGGAGGTAGAGGCGCAGTTGCGCCACGCCTACGGGCTCGATCGCCCGCTCCCGGAGCAGTACATGACCTTCGTGGCGCGCGCGGTAGTCGGCGATTTCGGCGAATCCTGGCGGCAGGGACGACCAGCGCTCTCGGCCGTGCTGGAGCGATTGCCAGCGACGATCGTGTTGACACTCGCGGCGACAGCGATCAGCTCTGTTGCTGGTTGCGTGCTCGGCGTTCTCGCGGCCGGGCACGAAGGATCTGCGTGGGACTTGACGGCGCGCGCCCTGGCCATGCTGGGGCAAGCGGTCCCGGCCTTCTGGCTGGGCACGATGCTGATTCTTGTGTTTGCTGTGCGGTTGCATTGGTTCCCGGCTTCAGGCATGACCGGACTGGCCGGGGTGCTGCTTCCCGCGCTGGCCCTGGCGGCCTACCCGGCGGCCACGCTGACGCGCCTGGTCAGGGCATCTATGATCGAGAATCTCGGCGCCGACTACGTGCGTACGGCGCGAGCGAAGGGGTTACCGGAGCGGGTCGTGATGCGCGAACACGCGCTCCGGAACGCCGCATTGCCCGCGCTGGCGTACGCCGGGCTCCAGGCAGGGTTTCTGCTCGGCGGAGCCGTGATCGTGGAGGGCGTGTTCGCGTATCCCGGCATCGGCAGCCTCGCGCTCGACGCGGTTTTCACGCGCGATGTGCCGCTGGTTGAGGCCTTTGTCTGGACAGTGGCCATCCTGATCCTGGTTGTCAACACCGGGACCGCGTTGATCGCGGCCGCCATTGACCCGCGAGTTGCGTTGGTCACAGACGCGCCGGGAGCGGCCTCCTGATGGCGGTGGCGCACTCCCTGCCGCGCCGGGCGGTCGCTCGCCGGTCCGAGCAACGTCAAACCAGGGTCTGGAGTACCCGCGCTGTCGCCCGGCCGCGTATCACCCCTGGCGGCATCGTGGGTGTGATTATCTTGTCGCTCCTGCTGCTGGGCGCTGCGTTCGGGCCGCTGCTGTGGCCGGTCGATCCACAAGCGCAGGACCTCGTGAATCGGCTTGCCCCACCGCTCGGTTTCGGTGGCACCGCGGCGCACCCGCTCGGTACCGACACGCTCGGTCGAGACTCCCTTGCGCTGTTGATTGCCGGGGCACGCGTGTCATTGCCGCTGGCTATTGGCGCCACGGCCGCGGCGTGCGGCGCGGGCGTGGCGCTTGGGCTCCTGGCCGGGTTCCGCGCCGGGTGGGCGAACCGGATCGTGAGCTGGTTAGCTGACGTGCAACTGGCGATCCCGTTTGTGGTCTTCGCCATTGTCATAACCGTCATGATCGGCAACTCCGTCACGAACGTGCTCGTGACGTTGATCGTCACTGGCTGGGTCGTCTACGCCCAGGTCGTCGGGCTGCAGGCGCGCAGACTCCGATCTGCCGAGTGGGTGGAGGCAGCGCGAGCAATTGGCGCTGCGCCCCCTCGCGTCCTGGTTTGCCACGTCCTCCCGAATGTGGCTGGCACGGCAATCGTGCTGGCAACACAGCAGGCTGGCGCCATGATCCTTTACGAGTCCTCACTCAGTTTCCTGGGACTTGGAGTCGGGGGCAACACTGTGACGTGGGGTGGCATGGCAGCGCTCGGGCGCGACGCCATCTTCAAGGCACCCTGGGTGGCGGCGTTGCCCGGCTTCGCCATCGCACTCGCAATTCTCGGTTTCAACCTCACCGGTGATTGGCTCGCGACGCGGCAACGCATCGGGCGTTGACAGGCGACGTTTGGAAAAGGGGGGAAACACGTTGGTGCATACGGCTCGAATTGTGAGTACTCGTCGCGCACTGCTTGGCCGCGCAGCGGCACTTGCCGCTCTAGCTGCTGCCAGAACACCTTTGACAGATCGAGCCGCCGCGGCCAACGAGGTGCTCGCGCCGGACCTTGTGGTCGATCTGACGAGCGAACCTGCCACGCTCGATCCGGCGTTGACCTACGAGATTGATGGCTGGTCTGTGGTGCACTCCGTGTACGACGCTCCCGTGCAACTGGGGCCAGGCGGGACCCTGCAGATGGTTGTCGCGGAATCTCTCGATCAGACAGATCCGCTGACGTGGGAACTGAAACTGAAGCCGGGCATTACCTTTCACAACGGTGAACCGCTCGACGCTGCGGCGGTAACCTTCTCGATCGAGCACATCAAGAATCCGGATACGGGCTCGCAGATTGCCGGGAACTTTGCAGTCATCGAGTCTGTCGAGGAGGTGGATGAGCTGACAGCGCGACTTCACCTCTCTGCTCCAGCGCCCTGGCTCCCGTCGCAACTTGCCCCGTGGCTCGCGCTGTTGCCTCCGAAGTACGCGGCCGATCCCGCCAACGACTTCGCGCTCAACCCGGTTGGAACGGGGCCGTACGTCTTCAAGGGGTGGCAGCGTGGCTCGAGCATCACCCTGGAGCGCAACGCGGAGTATTTCGGCGGCGACGCCAAGGGCACGCCAGTCGCGGACGCGGTGACTTTCCGCTTCGTGCAAGACGGCACCACCCGCGTTGCGGACCTGATCTCGGGAACGAGCCAGATCATTGCCGGCGTGCCGTTCGACCAGGTGCCTGAAGTCGAATCGTCCGCCACCATGCAAGCTGTCGCAATCGCCGGGTGCGCCTTTGTGCGCGTACCAAATGATGTCGAACCCTTCACGGATGCACGAGTGCGCAAGGCGCTGAACCACGCGGTGGACGTGGAAGGGATCATCGCCAGCCTGCTTGGCGACAACGGGCAACGCCTGGCGAATTTCTACGTGCCGGACGGGATGGGCTTTAGCGCCGATCTCGCTCCCCACGCCTATGATCCCGAGTTGGCAAAAAGCCTCCTGGCAGAAGCGGGATATCCTGACGGTTTCCAGACGTCGATGGCCATCAGCACGCTTGACCGCGTCGACCTCGGGCAGGCGATCGCGGGTCAACTGGCAGCGGTCGGCATCCAGACAGAGCTGCAGACCGTCGAGATTGCCACCTTCAATGGGCAGTGGAAGGACCCGGAAGCGGCGCCGCTGCGTCTCGTGAGCTGGCGGCCAGTCATCGATCCATACACGCTGCTGTCACTGATCGTCTCCAGTAAGGGTTTCCTCTCCCGCTACAACGATCCGGACGCGCAGAAGCTGATCGACGCGGCGGCGATCGAATCTGACGTGGCGAAGCGTGAGGAGCTTTACGAGGAACTCGGAGGCGTGCTGTTCGAGTCCCCGGCGGCGATCTACCTGTGGAACCGCACGGCCTTCTACGGTTCGGCCAAGGATGCTCCTGCCTGGACGCCACGACCCGATGAGTGGCTCCTTCCTCTTCACGCGGCTGTCGCTGAAAGCTGATCCTCAGCATGGTGATATCGACGAATCGTGATCCTGAAGCGCCGGCAGGGGAGGGCGCATCGGCCGCTCCGGGCGATCTCGCGTTTATCCGGGATCGCCGGGTCGGCCACCTGGCCACGGCCGATGCGGCCGGAACGCCATCTGTCGTCCCAGTCTGCTTCGCGTTGCTCGATCTTGGCGGCGCTCCCGCGGTGACCGTCGCCATCGACGAGAAGCCGAAGGGTGATCCTCGGGAGTTGCAGCGGGTTCGTAACATCGGCGCCCGTCCCGAAGTCTCGCTCGTCGTTGATGATTATCACGAAGACTGGCAGCGGCTGGCCTGGGTACTGGTGCGCGGCAGGGCACGGATTGTCGAGCCGGGAGACGCCGAGCACGGGCCGGCGCTCGCTGCCGTTCGCGCCAAGTACCAGCAGTACACCCTGATGCGACTTGAAGAACTGCCGGTCATCGTGATCGAGAACCTGAGCACGACCTCATGGTTGGGTAGTGGTGCGGATGAGGGAATCGCCGAGGCACGGCCAGGACGCGACGAGTTCGCGGGGCTGGTCCGCGGTCGCCGCTCCGTCCGGGCCTTTTCCAGACGTCCAGTCGCCCGGCCCATCATCGAAGAAGCGATTGCCGTGGCAGGCTGGGCTCCCTCTCCCCACGGTCGCCAGCCGTGGCGCTTCGCGATCGTGGAGTCACCCGAGCGCCGGTTGGCGCTCGCGGATGCGATGGCCGCGACGTGGCAGGAGCAACTGAGCCTTGACGGGCAGGATGAGGCAGTCATCGCCTCTCGCCTGGCCAAGAGCCGGGACCGCCTCATCAGGGCGCCGGTCCTGATCATTCCCTGTCTGTACCTGGTGGATGTCGATGTCTACCCGGATGCCGGTCGCCAGGCGGCCGAGGAACTCATGGCCGTACAGAGCCTGGGCGCGGCCATCCAGAATCTCCTGCTTTCGCTCTATGCGGCCGGCGTCGATGCGGGCTGGATGTGTGCCCCGCTCTTCTGCCCGGATATTGTGCGAGACACCCTGGGCCTGCACGCTGCGATGCAGCCACACGCGCTTATCCCGGTCGGGTATGCCGCGGCAGACCCGGTGCGACGGCCCAGGCGCCCGCTCGGAGACCTGATTGTGGAATGGCAATAGCGTCGACGCGGAGAGGAGGGTGAATGCCTCCTCTCCGCTCCGGATCACGCGCTGGGCTCCCGGTACATGTCCGAGAAGTTGTAGGAACTCAGGTAGATCGAATTCGGGACGAACCCCTTGATGTCGCTGCGCAACACGGTGTACCAGAGCAACTGCCCATAGTAGATGGCTGGAGGATCCTTTTCGGTCAGGATGTTCTGGATTTCCTTCGTCCACGTGTTCAGTTCTTCTTCGGTCTGGAAGTTCTGTGACAGATCCATCAGTTCCGAGAAGCGCTCGTTGACCCACCAGCCCCCGTTGGATACTCCGGCGCCGTCCTTCGGCGAAAAGTTCGGGTCCAACTGGTTCCACGGGTCGTTGTAGTCGGGCCACCAGCCCCAGCCCCCGAAGAACATGGGCCGCTCCTCGGCCGGCGAATCCCCGTAAACGGCATCGACGAGTGCTGAACGATCGACCTCCACCAGCTCGAGGTTGAAGCCGATTGCTTGCACATTGGCCTGGAAGAGTTGCGCGATGACGCGTTCAACCGCATCACCGGACTGGAACATGTAGTCGAAGCTGTCGCCTTCCTTGAATCCGGCAGAGAGGATGAGTTCCTTCGCCTTGTCCAGGTCAGTCTGGTAGAGGAAGACATCCGGGTCGTACCCAATAACGGTCGAGGGCACCGGTCCCGAACGCTCTACGAGGCCCCGGTACGCGCTGTCGATGACATCGTCGTAGGGGAAGGCGTACGAAAACCCCTGCCGCGCTTCGGGCTTCAGCAAACGGGGTGCGTTCATGATCACCCAGTAGACCGCCGTCGAGGGATACGTTTCGATCGTGATATCCGGGTTCGTCTTCATGGCGTCGACATCGTCCGGCGTCAGGTTCTGCGCCAGCGCGTCAGCGTCGCCGTTCTCCAGCAATTGCCGCCGCGTGGCAACTTCCTCGACGATGCGCACGATGATGGTGCTGAAATGCGGGCGATCCCAGCCTCCGTGGTAGTCGTCAAACTTCTGCATGACGACCTGCTCGCTCGGCGAGTTCTCGGCCAGGGTGTATGGCCCGGTGCCGGAGGCATTGATGAGGAACCACTCATGCGCCCACGGGTCCTCGTCAGTCTTGTTCTCCTCGACCATCCGCGGATTGATGACGAGCGGCCCGTACTCGGAGGCCATTGCCGGCAAGAAAAGCGGTGACGGGCGGTCGAGGGTGAAACTGACGGTCGTCGGATCGACAACGGCCATCTGCTCAGGGGTGGACATAAAGCGCTTGAGGACCATGACGGGGCCCATATCGAGCAAGAGGAACCTGGTGAAGGAATCGACGACGGCCTGCGCATCACATGGTGAGCCATCGTGGAACACGACGCCTTCGGGCAGCTTGAACGTGACCGTCATGCCGTCGTCGCTCGTCTCCCAGGATTCGGCGAGCATGGGGGCAATCTCGTCCGTAGCGCTGCCCTTGTACTTGACCAGCATCTCGTAGAGGCCCATGAAGAGCGAAGAAGCAAGGTTGTCGTAGGCGGTGTGCGGGTCAATGTCCGGGGCGCTTCCATCGCGCACGATCGTGAAGGTCCCCGTATCGAGGCTCTGCATCGCGCGCGGCAGGGGGGCGACCAGCCGCTCAGGGGCCCGCGGTGACGCGGCGGCCGGCGCGTTCAGCCAAAGTTCCGTGAGCAGTGTTGTGGCAACGCCAAGCTGGAGGCCACGGGAGAGGACAGCCCGGCGGCTCAACTTCCCTTGCTGGACGTCGCGGAAATACCGGGAAAGGCGTGACGCTTGCACGGAGCACCTCCTGAACGCTAGCCGCTATCTCGCGCGAACTCTCGATTTTTCGTGTTCGTGACAAACTATAGAGCGTTCAGTAGGTGCAGGTGGCTTGGATATCTTGCCTACTTTACGCCGCACCAGTTGAGCATGAACGCCCCAAGTACCTTCGCCGTCGGCGCGAGCGACGCAATGTCCAGCCATTCATCGGCGCCATGGGCGTTCATGCCCACGGTCCCGTAGCACGCGCTGGGGATGCCCCGGAAGTTGTAGTAGCGCATGTCGTTGATGCCAGTGCTGCCCACCGGCTCCAGAGGTGAGCCGGTGAGGTATTCGTGCCAGCCGTCCAGCATCCGCACGACCGGTGCGCCCATCGAGATTTCGGAGCCGGCGCTCTGAAACCCGTCCCACGTGATCGCAGGGGGGTGCTCCTCGAACCAGGGATCGCCGGCAACGGCTCCAGCGACCGCCGCTTCAATCTCACTCCGGGTCTCGGCGACGGTTTGTCCGGGGTAGCAGCTCAGGCGGCAGTGCAGCTCGCAGGCTCCGGGGACGGTGCTGGGCCAGTCACCACCGTTGATGACGCCGATGTTCAGATTGATCGGGTGATTCAGGCCCTCGAACGCGGGGTGCGTCTGCTCGTTGAGCCGGGTGTCGAGATCCTGCAGGGCCTGCATGATGGGGATCGACTTCGTAATGGCATTGACACCCTGCCACGCCTGCATAGCGTGCCAGGACTTGCCAGTGATTGCGATGCGGAACCAGATCACGCCTACGTGAGCGTTGGTGATCCGACCGCCAGTCGGCTCGGTGATGATGCAAGCGTCGGCGTCGTCACGCAGGGAAGCGGCGAGGGCGCCGTTGCCCGTGCACTCCTCCTCGATCACGCTGTGAATGAACAGATCACCCTGCAGCTCAATGCCAGCGTCACGCAGCAGACGCGGCAGCATGAGGTTCAGCGCATCTCCGCTCTTCATATCGTGTGCGCCGCGGCCATACATGCGCCCTTCCACGACCGTGGCTTTCCATGGCTCGTAGGACCACGCCTCGACTGGCTCGGGCGAGACCACGTCAACGTGGCCATTGAAGATCAGCGACTTCCCGCCGCCACCTGCGCCGGCGAGCCTGGCAGTGACGTTTGGCCGTCCGGCAAATGAAACACCGCTGTCGCCAGCATTTGGCAGGTCCCTGATCGAGTCCGGAAGGTCCCAGACGTCGACCGCCAGACCCGACCCGCGGAGGTGAGCCGCGACGTATCCCTGGACGGCCGCTTCTTTGCCGAGCGGGCTGGGGTGTTCCACCAGGTCGGCGACGGTCTGGATGAGCTGGTCCTCCTGGCGGTCGATCTCCGCCCAGAGACGCTCAATGGCTGGCGTAACGGTGACACTCATGTGCGACTCTCCAGGTCACGTGATGACCGATTCCGGGCGTCATACTACCGCCACTCTGCGGCGTCCCGGATAGACGTGAGCGGTCAACCCGCTCTCCGGGATTACCTGCAACTCACCGAGACGGGGCAGCGGCCGGGTCGCCGATGACGACGGATAGCAAGACAAAGGTTACGAAGTGCCATGACAGTAACGACCGCTCAGCTCGCGCAACTTCAGGCGGACGTTGCTGCAATTGGCCCGTTTCGAACAGACCATGTGCGAGTTCCCGGCACAGCCGAGACCTACGAAGTTGCCCGCCCGTCGGACTTTGATGCCCTGCTTGACGCGGCTGCTGACGACCCGCAGCAGAACCTGCCGTACTGGGCCGAACTCTGGCCGAGCGGCATCGCACTCGCTGCCGAACTCCTCAACGCTGCAGATGCTCTGGAAGCGGTTCGAGCACTGGAGCTCGGGTGCGGGCTGGGTGTGACCGCAATTGCCGCACTCCAGCGCAGGTTGTCGCTGGTCGTTACGGACTACTCAGCGGAGTCGCTCTCCCTGTGCGCCTTCAATACCGCGCGGAACGTCGGGCGGACGCCGGTGGCCATGCAGGTGAACTGGCGGGAACCGGACGCCGCGTTTCGTCGGGCTGCCGGCGCTCAATTCCAACTCGTGCTGGCTGCCGACGTCCTCTACGAGGTGCGAGATGTGGAGCCTCTATGCGAGTTGGTGGAAGAGATCGTGGCGCCTGGCGGCGAATTGTGGCTGGCTGAGCCGGGACGCCCGCCCGCCCGACGCTTTGTGGATGCCGTAACGAGATCCGGGTGGACCGACGTGGTAACGACGCACCGCGGCCCCTGGCCGGACCCGGAGGACAATACCCGGGGCGTCATCGTGCAGGTTCACCGCTTGGCGCGGGGCTGACTGGCGAACCGGCCAGCCCCACTGCCGTGCGAATGGTTACTCTCCAGCCTCGTCGCTGGGCGCGTCGTCGCCGACCACCACCGTCTGGCTCTGTTCGCGCATGAACTGCTGGACGTAGTAGGGGCCGAGGCCGCCCTTCCCGGTGCTCCCAGAGGCCTTCCAGCCAGCGAACGACTGACATCCCGGCCAGGCGCCAGTCGTGGAGCCTCCCTTGCGGTTGGCGTAAACCACGCCTGCCTCGATTCGGTTGAAGAACTCGTCGATTTCACCCTGGTCTTCAGTGAAGATGCCGGCCGTCAGCCCATACTCGGTGTCGTTTGCGTGCTGGAGCGCCTCATCAAGATTCTTGACCGGACCCACGACCACGACGGGCAGGAAAAGCTCCTTCTTGAACAACTCATGATCGAGTGGCAGCCCATCGATCACCGTCGGGGCCACGTACGGGCCACCGTCGTAGACGCCGCCGGACAAGCGCTCACCGCCAGCGCGGATCTTCCCGCTCTGCGCCGAAGCAACGGCAGCGTCAAAACGCTGCGCTGCCCGATCGTCGATAACGGGGCCGAGGTACGCGTCGCGGTCGGTGGGATCTCCAACAACCAGTTCGTTCGCGCGCTTCGCCAGTCGTGCGACGAACTCGTCGTAAACAGGCTCCTCCACATAGACACGTGAGCAGGCGCTGCACTTCTGTCCGGCAAAGCCGAATGCCGAGCGTGCCACCCCCTCGACGGCCTTATCCAGATCGGCATTGGCCGTTACAATCGTCGGGTTCTTGCCGCCCAGTTCCGTGATGCACGGCTTCGGGAAGGTGGTGGAAAACTCCTTGTACAGGTCCCAACCGACTTCCTTGGAGCCGGTGAAGATGACACCATCGACATCAGGGTGATGGGTGAGTGGGTCACCGACGGCCTGTCCGGAGCCGGTCACGAAGTTGAAGACCCCGGCCGGCACTCCCGCGTCGGTGTAGATGCGCGCAATCTCGTAACCGGAGAGCGGAGTGGCAGACGCAGGCTTGTAGACGACGGTGTTGCCCGCCAACAGGGCGCCGGAAGACATACCGATGCTCAGCGCATGCGGGAAGTTGAAGGGCGCCAGCACGGCCCAGACGCCGAAGGGTTTGAGGACGGAGCGATTCCGCTCGCCAGGATCCAGCGAGCCTAACCGGCGCACGAAGCCCTCGTGCTGCTCCATCTGCCTGGTGTACTCGTCCAGCATGTCGGCGGCCTCTTCGACCTCACCGATCGCTTCCACGCGGTTCTTGCCAGCCTCCATGATCAGGATTGCCGCGAGGTCGAACTTGCGCTCGCGGATCAGTTCGGCGGCGCGGCGGATGATCGCGACTCGCTCCTGCCACGGGGTCTGCGACCAGGCCGGGTAGGCGGCCTTCGCCGCTGCGACTGCGTCGTTGACGTCAGTTTCGGAACCGGCGACAAAACGGCCGATCACGATCTCTCGGTCGATGGGAGACCGCACTTCAAACGTCTCCGAACCGGTGCGTTCCTCACCATTAATCAGGATCGGGTGCGTTTGCCCCAGGTCGGCCTTGACCCGTGCCAGCGCTTCGTCAAACGCATCGTGCATGGCCGCGACCTGCTCGGGGGTCGAGGTGTACGTGATCTTTTCGACGACTGCCATGTGCGTCCTCCCGCGGGCCTTCCCGAGGCCTATGTGTACTGGCCGAGAATCTGGACAAGTTCGACGAGGTTGCCGAACGGATCCCGCACGAACAGGCGCGGCCTGTTCCCAATTGCATCGGGGTTCCGCGTTGCGTAGCCACGCTCTTCGAGCCGGCTGCGGAATCCCTCCAGGTCATCGACCTCGAGGCAAAGATGCTGTTCCGCCGAGTTGGGCCCCATGTTCTTTTCCTGGAAGACATGGACTTCATCGCCAGCGTCGTTGGCCGCGAACCAGACGACGGTCAGGTGCTGGAGTCCGGTCGGCTTTGGAATTTCCGGCATCCCGAGGGCGTCGCCATAGAAGGCCCGCGCCTGGTCGTCACCGCCTGGTGGCATGGGGACACTCGTGTGTTGCAGACGCTTGACGGACGGCATCATTGCTTCTCCTGAACGAAAGTACGTCACCATTCCTGCTCGAACGTATTTCCGCACAGAGCGCCGCCCCTGTCGAGTTGCGGCTCTCATCGTGGCAGAATGGCCGGGGCGACCGCGCGCTAGCGGTTGCCCTGCGAGTGCTCTGGCCGGATCAGGAGGCAGCGTACGTGTCGACCCGCCATGCATATCCGAACCTGCAGGCCAGTGAGCACCCGCTGGTTCGCCACAAGATTCGCCTCCTGGCGGACAAACGCACGGATCCCAAGCTTTTCCGCGAGTTGACCAAAGAGTTGACGTCGCTGCTCGTTTATGAAGCGACCCGCGACTTGCCCACCCGCGAGGTGACGTTCGAGACGCCGCTGGAGGAAACGGTCGGGTTGGAGGTGTCGAGCCGCGTCGGCCTCGTGCCTATCCTGCGCGCTGGCCTGGGTATGACGGACGCGGCGCTGGTCATCCTCCCCGGGGCGGACGTTTGGCATCTTGGCCTGCGCCGCGACGAAGAAACCCACAAGCCGGAGAGTTACTACAACCGCTTGCCCGACATCTGTCCCGATGACCTCGTCATCGTCCTGGATCCCATGCTGGCAACCGGAGGCTCCGCCACCGCGGCCATCTCGACGCTGAAGGCCTGGGGCGCGCCTCAGGTCATTTTCGTCGGGTTGATTGCCGCGCCGGAGGGAGTTGAGAGGCTCCTCCAGGATCACCCGGACGTCCCGGTGCACGTCGCGCTGCTCGACCGGCAACTTGATGACAACGCCTACATTCGCCCAGGACTGGGCGATGCCGGGGACCGCATGTTCGGCACAGAACCCTCGAACTGGCGCTAGCGTCGGCGTTTCTGCCAGGTCATGCGCAGATGGGGGATGCCTCGTACGTCGTAAAGCGGACCACCCGGGGTGAAACCCAGGCGCCGGTAGAACGACTCAGCATGTGCCTGGGCCGCGAGTACGACCTGTTGGGTTCCAGCCTTTTCCGCTTCGTGCAACAGGAACTCCATGACCTCGTGCCCCACGCCGTGACCGCGCCATTCAGGGAGCGTGGCGACCCAGGCAACGAGAGCTGGGCCACCGGTGAGCGGTGAAAGGGTAAGCCGGCCGGTCCCGGCAGGGATCAGGCCTTCCTCCGTCATCACGCGAGCGAGCGCGATGACGCTGCGTGCGTCATCAGGGTCGGACACGCGCAGATCTGCGACGCGCTGCTCGTCAGCGAAGACCCGGCGACGGATTTCCATCGCCGCGTCGTGATCGGCAGCGTTGCGCGTCCGTGTGACACGGATGTCGAGATCTGGCTGCCAGTCAGCCGGTGTGCCTTCGGTTTGCCAGAATGCCATGGTTGGCTAGAATGCCGGGTCAGCCATCATGATCTCGCGTGCCGCGGCGCGCTCGTTCACTTCGGCTCGGGCGGAGCCTAGCCATTCACGGACGCCCGCGAGCTGGTCCGCCGTCCGGTTGGGAGCCACTCCTCCGGCCACGTCGCGAGAGCGCAGGCTCTCGATCGCTGTCAGCGGGGGGCGCTCGGCCGCGAAAACCGGGTGGACCGCCGCCCACTCGGCATCTGAAAGATCGCTGAACGTCTTCCCCGCGGCGATGCAATCGGCAACCAGCTTCCCGGTAATGGCGTGAGCCTCGCGGAAGGGAACGCCACGCCGCGCGAGCAGGTCCGCGGCATCAGTGGCGAGCGAGAAGTCGGCAATGGCCGCGTCCGCCATGCGCTGCGCCTGCCATGTCCCGGTGCGGATCATCGGCGGCAGGACGTCCAGGGTTGCAAGCACCGTGTCCACGGAATCGAAGAGGACTTCCTTGTCTTCCTGGAAGTCCTTGTTGAAGGTCATCGGCGTGCCCTTCATGGTGGTCAAGAGGGCCATGAGATTGCCGTAAACACGACCCGTCTTGCCACGCGCCAATTCGGCGATATCCGCGTTCTTTTTCTGCGGCATGATCGAACTGCCGGTCGAGAACGCGTCAGAGAGGATCAGGAACCGGAACTCAGCCGAGGTCCAGAGAATGATCTCTTCCGAAAGGCGGGAGATGTGCATGGCGATCATGGCGCACGCGTAAAGCGTGTCCAGGATGAAGTCGCGGTCGCCGACGGCGTCCATGCTGTTCGCGGCAACACTGTCGAACCCGAGGTCGACGCGGGTTGCTTCCCGATCGATTGGATAGGTCACTCCGGCCAGGGCGCCTGCGCCAAGCGCGAGCACGTTTGTGCGACGGAGTGCGTCGGACAGGCGGTCGTAGTCGCGCTGCAGCATCGCCACGTAGGCAAGCAGATGGTGAGCAAGAGAGACCGGCTGTGCCCGCTGCAGGTGTGTGTAGCCGGGCATCGGTGTCTCAGGGTGCGCGGCCGCCGTTTCGGCGAGTGAGACCGCCAGATCGAGTACGCCGTCCATCAGTGCCAGCAAGGCGCCCCGCGTCCAGAGGCGGACGTCGTTGATGACCTGGTCGTTGCGCGAACGGCCGGTGTGCAGCCGGCCGGCAACGGTGCCGACGATCTCCCGCAGGCGGCGCTCGACTCCGGTGTGGACATCCTCGTCAGCGATCGTCAGCGCGAACTCGCCCGCTTCATACTCGGTGAGGACCTGCCAAAGGCCGCGTTCCAGGTCCGCTGCATCTTCAGCGCTGATAATTCCCTGCTTGCCGAGCATGCGCGCGTGGGCGATGGAGCCGCGAATGTCCTCGCGAATGAAGCGCACATCGAAGGAGACCGAGGCGTTGTACGCCTCCAGTCGACGATCTGGCGGCTCCGCAAACCGGCCGCCCCACGCCTTCGCTGTCCCCACATCTTCGGACACGCAATGCTCCCGTGAACTCTCGCTTCGACTGCCCGAACCCGCTGCCCGGAAGTTGCGAGAATAGCATTGGCTTGCTTCACACGCGGACAGATCAGGAGGAACGATTCGTGGTCACACTGGTGACGGGAGGAAACGGCTGGGTGCCCAGCCACGTCATTCGCCGTCTGGCGCGGGCTGGGGAAGCGGTCGTGAGCTACGACGTCATGGAGCCAGACGCGTTTCTCAGGGAGTTCCTGGGTGACGACGCGCAGAACATCATCTTCGAGACAGGAGACGTAACCGACCGGGAGAGGATGCAGGAGGTCGCAAGGCAGCACGGTGTGACGAGCATCGTGAGCGCGGCGGCGATCACGCCACGCGTGGACCGGGAACGCCGCGAGCCATCGCGGATCATCGACGTCAACCTTGGTGGCGTCGTGAATGCGCTGGAGGTGGCGCGCTCGCTACCGGGCTTCCGCCGATTCGTCCAAATCTCGTCAGTAGCAGTTTTTGGGGATGAGCCAGGCGCCACGACGCGCGATGAAGATTCACCAACCAACTCGACGAACCTCTACGGAATAACGAAGCTGGCAGGAGAACGCGTCGCCCTTCGCTACGGCGAGCTTTTCGACATTGACGTAATTGCCGTGCGGCCCAGCAACGTGTACGGCCCCATGGAGCGCTTCACCCCCGGGTATGCCGGCGCAACCGAGCTCCGGGAAATGCTCCGGATCCACTTCGAAGGCGAGCCGATCAGGGTCACCACGCTCGAAGGCAACTATCGTGACTGGACCTACGTTGAAGACATCGCGGAGGGTGTAGAAGC
>JAXLWT010000060.1:0-21467 GCA_046328375.1 Thermomicrobiales bacterium | reverse complement strand
GGGTGTCGTTCTGGCAGCGCTGCCCGGGCTGCAAGCCCTTGCCCTTCCCCTTCCCCTTGCCGCGCTTACGCCGCTTGGCGGAGATGTCTTCGGAGCCGAGCAGGAGACCGGTGCCCACCGCGGCAGCTGCCGCACCGGCGACGAGGCCACGCAGGGCGGAGCGGCGGGTGGTGGGGGTGGTGATGGCCCGGGTGAGGGTGTCGAAGGTCGTGGTGTCCATGGCGGCTCGCTCCTGCGGCGGTCTGGTGTCATTCAGGTCGCTCCTGAACGACCTCCATTTCACCAGGAGTGGGTCGAACGCTCAGCCACGAGCAGAACAGCGACGCTGTCAAGTCGGGAACAGGTCGTTGTGCGCGAATGAAGCATGAACAACACACGCCATTTGCATAAAGAAATGCTAAAAACTTACGATACGGTGCACAGCAATCGGGACAATGAAACGCTCGGGTGGAAGAGATGGACGCCCTGGATTTCGACGACCTCACCAAACGTGTCGGGACTTCGCGCTCGCGCCGCTACGCGCTCTGGGCGATCGGCGGTGTGCTCGGGGGCCTGCTGCCGGCGATACCTGGGGAGTCCGTCGACGCCGGTAAGAAGAAAAAGAGAAAGAAGAAGAAGGGCGAGAAGTGCGGCCCAGTCCGCTGCAGCCTCAAGCAATTCTGCTGCGATGACCTGCGGGGAGTGTGCTGTACGAAGCAGGCGGCAGCCTGCTGTAACGCCGCCCCGGGCACCGGGATCTGCTGCGCCAGGCCGAATGACTGCGGCAAGCCCTGGGGCAACGACTCGGCGCCGGACGAGTGCTGCCCGCCTGAGCGCCAGTGGTTCACGCGTACCGGGATCATACGCTGCTGTCCAACCGGAACGCGCTCCCTGGGGACCGGCATTACCTCCGACGATGGGCCATGTTGCCCGGAAGAGAAGTACTGCTCGACGGCGACCACGGGTGGTAAGTGCTGCGGCGATCTGGCGCCGATTTGCCTGGACAAGACCACAGGGGAGTGCTGTTCCGAGGCGAACCGGTGCGGATCGGACTGCTGCGGGTACGGCAGCGTCTGCTGTAATGGCCGCTGCTGTCCCTACGGCCAGATCTGTGACGGTGGCGTCTGCAAGTGCCCTGGTGGGGTGCTGCAGTGCGGCGACACCTGCTGCCATGCCGCGGCGGTCGGCTGCGAAGGTAGCCGCTGCCTGAACCAGTGCGATCTTGACCACAACTGCGGCGGCTAGCGGCACGCCCAATCCGTGTCGTCTCGAGCGTGTCGAAAGGCCTCATTTGCGCCAGTCGCGACGGAACGTTGCGATTCGTCTCCGGTGCTGCATCACATTGCAGCGGGATTGGGCGTTGCAGATCACTTTTCCGTGTCTCGAGCAGCCCACGTCTTTCGCAACCCGCTGTCGGGGTAACGCGACGTCTTCTGCCCGGAGCTGGCGCAGCGTCTCACAACCGTAGCAATCACGAGCGGCCCCGGAATGACCCCGGGGCCGTTGTACTGCCGATGCGTCAAACGCTCGTGCTCGGTGCAGGCGCGGGTGGAACGATCCGTCGACCCTGTTGCCGTACGGGACGTCGTGCGCGCCCCGACCGCCCTATCCCTCAGGCAGCAACCCGCGACTCATCGCATAGCGCACCAGCTCGGTCTGGTCCTTGAGGCCGAGCTTGCGCAAGGCGTTGCCACGGTGGGTCTCGGCCGTGCGCGGCGAGATGGCGAGGCGCTCCCCCATCTCGGTGTAGCTGAGGCCCTGCGCCGCCAGTTGCAACACCTCCCGCTCCCGGTTCGTCAGCAACTCGTAGCGATCCAGCGGCCCCGTCGCCTGCCGCGCCGAGGAGACATAGGCGTTGAGCGCCCGCTCATTGAGCGCCGCACTCAGGTAGCGCTTCCCCGCCACCGCCGCTTGCACCGCCGTCAGCAGGTCGCTCGTGGCGGCGCCTTTCAGCACATACCCCAGCACCCCGTAGCGCAGGGCCTCCTGCACGAACGGCTCATCCCCGTGCATGGAGAGGATCACCACCCGCGTCCCCGGCGCTTGCTCCCCGACCCGCCGCGCCACTTCCAGGCCCCCCAGGTCCGGCATCTGCAGGTCGAGGATGGCCACATCGGGGTGCGTCTCGTGGATTACGCGCAGCGCGGTCAGGCCATCCGCGGCTTCTCCCACCACCTGGCACCCGCCGTCCGCTTCCAGCAAGGTGCGCAATCCCTGCCGCACGATGGCGTGATCGTCCGCCAGCACCACCCGGATCATCTCACCGCCTCGCCGGCTAGTTCCCCCGGCAGTTCCGCAATCACCGCCGTCCCACCACCCGGCATCGCGTCGACCTCAAGCCGTCCCCCGAGCAGTTCCACCCGTTCGCGCATCCCGCCCAACCCCGTACTCACCCCACCCTGCTCCACGTCAAAGCCGCGTCCGGTGTCACGGATCACCAGCGTCAACACCCCATCTCCGCCGTAGACCTGCACCGTGGCGAAGTTCGTCCCCGCGTGGCGCGCCACATTCGTCAGCGCCTCCTGCACCACCCGGAACGCCGCAATTTCCACCTCCGGCGGAAAGCGTTCCTCCAGCCCCTGGTGCCGCAGGTGGACCGTGATGCCGGTCTTGGCCTGGAAGCGGGCGATGTGCCACTCCAGGGCAGCCACCAGCCCGTAGCGGTCCAGGACCTGCGGGCGCAGGTCGAGCGCCATCTGCCGCACCTGCTCGGTCAGGGCCCGGACGGTCGTCTGCGCGTCGGCCAGCGCCTGGGTCCCGTGCACCCCACCTGCGGCGGCAAGCTGGAAGGTGAGGCCAGTCAGCACCTGCCCGATCTCATCGTGCAGCTCCAGCGCCAGGTTACGCCGCTCCTCCTCCTGGACCTGCAGCAGCCGGCGGGAGAGGGTGCGCAGTTCCGCCGTGGCCGCCCGCACCTGGATCCCCAACGCATCGCGCAGGGTGGCTTCTTCCTCCCGCCGCACCGCCTCCTCCTCGCGCTGGCTCTCTTCGAGGGCCAGGCGGGCGGTGACGTCCTGGCCGATCTTGAACACGCCCTGGAAGACGCCCCCGCCGTCGCTGCGGGCGTACGCGTCCCCTTCGATGAAGACGCTGCTGCCGTCCTTGCGCACGTGCCAGCGCACATCTGGGGCGTGACCCGTGTCACGCGCCTGGGTGAACTCCCCCTCAGGGATCCCTTCGGCACGATCCGCTGGAATAAACGTGATGTCCATCAGTTGCCCGACCGCTTCCTCCGCCGTCCAGCCGAAGACGGCCGCGGCGCCGGGTGGCCACGTCTCGATGCGCCGCTCGGCGTCGGTGCTGAAGATGGCGTAGTCCGTCGCTTGATCGACGATGAGCCGGTAGCGCTCTTCGCTCCCGCGGAGCGCCGTCTCGGCCTGGGCTTGCTCCACCGCGGCCCAGGTGCGTTCGGCGATTTCCGCGATCAGGCGCAGGTCCTGATCGGTCCACGCCCGCGCTACCGTGTCCGCGGCAACGACGCCACCGCGCAGGATTCCGCCCTTCACGATCGGGGCAGATGCAAACGCGCGCATCCCGAGCGTGCCGAACTGGGCGCGGGTGCCGTCGCTGACCTCCGGATGGGTGGTCATGTCCGGCACGTTGATCAGCCCGCCCGCGGCCATCTGCTCGGCGAACGCGAACGATGCCATCGGCCAGACGCCCACCAGCGGGCGCAGGCCCTCACGCGTGAAGCACTGGCGCACCGTCATGTGACTCAGCGGATGGTTGAACTCGCCGTAGTAGGCCCAGGCGCATCCGAGCTGTTCACCGAGCATCCGCATCGCCACACCCTGGACTTCACCGGGATCGGAAAGTGGGCGCAGTGTGTCGCTCAGGGCCAGCAGAAATGCCTGCCGCTCCTCACTCTCACGCAAGGCATCGGTCGCGCGCCTCCGCTCGGTGACGTCGTTGAGGATCAGGACGATGTGAGGATCACCTGGCCCGTCCATCGGCCCAACGAAGACATCGAACCAGCGGTCGATCTCCGCGTTCCAACCCTCAAAGCGTGCCGGGCGGCCCGTGCGGACGACCTCGGCCATAGCCGCGCCCCACTCGGCGTCCAATCCGGGCGAGACCTCATTCAGCCGCTTGCCAGCCGGGTCAGAGCGGCCAGTCAGTCGCTTGTACGCCGGGTTGACCTCGTGAATGCGAGCGTCGGTGGGCTGGCCCGCCGCATCAAAAAGGACCTCATAGCGTGCAAACCCCTCATCAATGGACTCAAAGAGCGCACGGTACCGGGCTTCACTCTCCCGCAGCGCGGCCTCGGAACGGATGCGCTGCACGGTCGTCCAGGTCCGCTCGGCTGCCTCGTGCAGGATGGTGATCTCGCTCGGTGTCCATTGGCGCGGGGCACCGTGCAGAACGCCGAAATTGGCGACCCAGCGCCCGTCCTTGATGAGCGGAACCGTCGCGCTCGCGAAGACGCCGAGCCCCGTGGAGACTTCACGCTCGGGCGGC
Organism: Thermomicrobiales bacterium; assembly: GCA_046328375.1. Taxonomy (GTDB): domain Bacteria; phylum Chloroflexota; class Chloroflexia; order Thermomicrobiales; family UBA6265; genus JACCXM01. The sequence continues at coordinate 17,030 of JAXLWT010000060.1, read as the reverse complement.
GTCTTGAGCAGGGTGGTCGTCTGGTCTTCGATAATGAGGGGCTCGCCGCGCCGGAGCACGTCCATTGCGGCACCCAGCGCCTGAACCGGGAAGTCGCCCGTGATCTTTGGGAGATCCCCACGGACGTAGGCGTCCTCGATGTGAATCGTCCGCCCGTCGTCACGCAGTTCGTTGTACATCGTGTAATCGACCCGGAGTTGTTCGCCGAGCAGGCGTGTTGCCACCTGCTCGGCCTGTCGCGCATCCCCGAGAGGGCGCAGGGCATCGGCCAGGCGGAGCAGGAACGCCTGTCGCTCTTCGTTCGCGCGCAGCGTCTCCTCCGCGCGCCGGCGTTCGGTGATGTCCGTGAAAATGATGCTGATCCGCTGCTTGCCCAGGTGCTCATGGCGTGACGCGTAGACGGTGAGCCACCGGCCAGTGGGCTCGTGGAAGTACTCGAAGGCACGCGGGATCCCGGTGCGCGCCACGCGGTCGTAGATTTCCAGGCGACCAGCTTCGATGTCGGTCACCACCTCACTGCCGAGTTTGCCCACGACATTGCCGAGGCCGGTGCGCGCCATGAAGGCGGGATTGACCTCCAGGAAGCGGAAGTCAACCGTGCGGCCCTCGGCGTCGTGCACGAGCTCGATGAGGCTGAAACCCTGGTCAATCGACTCGAAGAGCGTGCGGTAGCGGGCTTCACTCTCCTCCAGGGCCGCGTCCGCCCGCGTGCGCTCCTCGGCCTCGATGGTGTTCGTGATGATGATGGCGGCGGCCTGGGTTACCGCCTCCGCCAGCGCCAGGTCAACGGACGTCGCCTCCCGCTCGTCACGGAAGTACATGGCGAATGTGCCGACCGCCTGGCGGTCTCGCGTCTTGAGCGGGAAGGACCAGCAGCCACGGAAGTCGTACTCGTGGGACATCCATACCCACGGGGTCCAGCGTGGGTCCGTCTGGACATCCGGCGTGATCACCGGCTGTCCGGTCGGCACGGCCAGTCCACACGACAGCGAGTCCTCCCCGATGCGGAAGCCATCCACCACGTCCAGGTAGGCCTCGGACATGTCTCCCGTTCCACGCACCGGGCGCAACAGCGCACCGTCTGCATCGGCCAGGTAGAAGGCGGTGCGCGCCTCGCCGCATGTTTCCGAGTGAACCAGGGCTGAGAGGATGCCAAGGGAGTCAGCCAGCGGGGCGCCATCCATGGCGGCTTCGAAGGCGGCGTTCTGGGCCTGGGTGAAGCGGGCAACTCGCTGCAGGGCGGCCTCTGCACGCACCCGCTCGGTCGTCTCCACGAGCGTGACCAGGACGCCGCTGATCTCCTCCGTCTCATTCCGCAGCGGGCTGTAGGAGAGCGTGAACCAGGCATCCGTCAGTCCACCGTGGCGCTTGATGGGATACAGGCCATCCTCAATGGTGACCGTTTCTCCGGCCCGCACCCGCTCATAGATCGGCGCGTTGAGGTGCCAGACCTCGGGCCAGCACTCCTCGGTCGGCTGTCCCAGACCTCCGGGATGTTTGGCATGCATGAGGTCCCGGTAGCCATCGTTGTAGAGCTGGAGCAGGCGGGGACCCCACAGGATGATCATGGGGAACCCGGAGGCCAGGATGAGTTCGACCATGGTGCGCAGGCTGGCCGGCCAGGACGCAGTGGGCCCGAGCGGCGTGGCGGCCCAGTCGTACGCCCGGATGCGCTCGGCCATTTCGCTGGTGCCCGGTGGCCAGGACCCTGGTTTGGCGGAGGTCATGATGCTGGTCCCCTGCGGAGAGATCCGGGCAGTCCACCACGCACTCACGCCTGGCTGGCTGCGGCTCCTCGCTCACCGGGTGTCATACCGCATTCAGCCGGTGCATGCACACCCCATGCCGCAGCGCGGCACCGTGGGGTGGATTGCCCGCTGCATCCGAGAACGCGGGCCGCATGCAACCCCTCCTGCCAGGGGAGTTACCGGTTGTCCGCGCTGTCCGCCAGGGTTTCCCGATAGGCGTCGAGCTGCGCGGCCATCGTTGTAACCGCCTCGGCAATCGAAAAGAGGTCGGCGATGAGTCGCTCACACTCAGGTTCGGGCAGGTGCGGAAGGCGGCGAATCTCCTTGACCAGGAGGTACGTGTGCCCCGAAATGATCATGAGGGGATTGCTCACCTCATGACACAGTTGTTCGAAAGCGACGAGGGAATTTCGGTCTGGCGAGATGCGATCCGGCGGGTCCATTCGGGCTATGCCTCGCGCAGCGTACGGGTCCGCATGCGGGAGTACCGCATGAAGCAGGCCGCCCGGTTCCCTCGCCGCACCGCTCTCGCGTGTTTTCTCCGTCCGACGTGGCGTGGTCTCGGCGTCGCGAGCCACGATGGGCTGGAAGTCCCCCGCGCGGTGTGTGCGGGCCTCGATCCTCGGCGGTCAAACAGGCGGAGATTTCTCGATTTCGCCCGAGGTGACACCTTGGGGGAGGGCGAGCAGGTGACAGGTGGGCTCCGGAGTGGTGGCCGGAGCCTGGCTCGGCCGAGCTCCTTCGCCTCCTGGCTCAGCATGACTCACCAAGGCGAAGGGCACCCCGAGCCGGGTGATTGGCGTACAAGGTCCTTGGCGCCTGTCAGCGGTGCCGGTACGTCAGCGGACGCGGGGAACGGAGAAGACTGACTCGCGACCGCGGCCCTCTGCCACGCCTGGCCACGACGCAACGCTGCCAATGCCCCTTTCCGGCGCATGTTGGCATTCTTGTCACATGGATCGCCGACATGAACAGGAAAACCCTGCTCCCGGCGTACCGGGAGCAGGGTGGAGTGAATCCAGGGCAACCCACTGGGGGTAGGGCAGGGACGCGTACTCACCGGGCAGCGCGTAGGTGCGCTGCCCGGTGGCTGGTTACTTCTGCCGCTGCACGGCGCACGTCACATCGACGTGCACGACACCGTCGTTGCCCGTGTAGTCGCTATCGAGCATGCGGAACGCGATCGGCTTCCCCTTGCCGATGACCACGATGCCGTAGGCGTGGTTCGACTGGTACGGGCCCCAGATGTCAGGCAGCTCGCCGTCCAGGAGCAACCCGGTCCGCACGCCGTCGGTGTTGAGCTTGGGGCTCTGCGGATCGGCGAAGGTGAAGGCCGCGAAGGCATCCTGCAGCAGGTTGTTGCCGGTACCCCAGAAGCCGGACGGCTTCAGGACATAATCGACGTTGTCCAGCAGGACCGGGGTCTTGACGGTGCTGCCGTCCGCCGGCACGCTGACGCGGGCGATGAACTCGCCGGGCGTGCAGGTCTTTGGCGCCGGGGTGGGCGGCGTCTGCTGTCCCTTGTTCTTCTTGCGGCCCTTCTTGCCGCTCTTGCTTTTCGCCTGCGTGCTGGCGGCGATGCCACCGCCGGCCGTGACCAGCAGGGTAGCGGCCAGGCCGCGCAGGACCGTGCGGCGGCTGGCGCCACCGGCTGCGCCCTTCGCCACCTGGTCGATCGCTGTCTCGTCCGTCGTCTTGAGATTCAGTCCGAACATTACGCGCTGTTCCTTTCGTCGCTCGCGCCCCTGGCGCGGCGTGCTGCATGTGCCACGAGTCGAAACCACCCAACCGTGGGCGGAAGTGGCTTCCGGGCGTTGGCCGCTGTTTGCTTCTCGCTGGGAGTGCGGCCCACGTGTGTCATGATGCCGGGACGGGGAGGTGGCTCCATCCTCAGAACAGAGGAGATCGCTGACAACGTTTTGACAGGAGCACCGGACACGGCTGTCCGGTCTGCCCGTACGTGGCGCGGTGTACAGGTGGGACGTGAGCGATTGCTTGCGTCCTGCGCTGTGCTTCAGGGGGAGCGTTTGGTCGGAGTGACATGCCCTCCCGCAGTACCGCCCTGCGGGAAGTTGGTCGAGGAAACGCGCCACTCCCGGATAGCCATCTGAAGCCGCAGCCGAAGAATCTCGTCGGTGATTTTCTGCAGGAAACTTGACACCTGCTCCCAGGCGCACGACCCAACGCGACGCCTCTGGATGGTGCTCGCTGCACACCGGCTACACGCCTGGAACGGAACAGGCCTTCCCGGCCGCGGCCCAGGACGATGAGCTTGAGCGGGATGCGTTTACGCCTCACCATGCGCCTCCGCTCACGCTGCTGCCCGCTCGATCTGGCCCTGGCGATTGGTGGTCAAGACCGCGGCGATCAAAGTCGCGGCCGAGGACTGGAGCCCGGCTGATCTGCGCCACGCCCAGGCCACCTCGCGCGGCTTGATTGGCATCGCCCACTCCGGCCTGGTGCTCAGCCGGGCAGTTCCCCCCGCGAGCCCTGTAGGTCCAGCCCGGCGGCTGTCACCCTGAGCAAACATTCACGCCTTCCAGAGTGCTGAGTTCGGAGCGAACGAATTCAGCGCCAGACGCTCGGGCTCCGAGCACCAGGACCGCCGGGGACTCTCGGGACGACGGATTAGGAGGCGCCGTCAGGCCTGGGTGCGCGTCGTCCGTCCCAACCTGACAATCCTGATGTTGCTGAGACTCCTGACTCAAGTCAGGACAGACGAGATGATCACCTCTCGTTCCCGCCCGCGTTGATCTGCCCAGGGCTTCTGCGCTCCTTTTCACAGGCAACGAAAGTTACGAAAAGGTTCGAGACTGCCATACTCCCGCAGGAGAGCGTTGCGTCGGAAGTTGTTGCGCGGTTCTCAAGTGACGTTGCGCTGGCGCCTGCCGCCGCTTCACGTCCTGCGCCGCTCACCGGGCTGTCCGATGCGCTGAGCGTGTGACCTCGTCATGGAGGTGGCTGGACGGTGAGTGCTCAACTCGTGGAGACCTTCACGCGTACCCTTGGTCGCCGCTGCCTTGCAACGATCGCGGTTGGTGGGGTCGCGACCGCCCTGGGGTTGCCCCGCGCAGGAACAGCCGCCCGCAAAGACCGGAAGCGGACAGTCTGTCTCAACGGGAAAACGAAGCGGGTGAGCAAGTCGCGGGCGCGACGATTGGCCCGGCGAGGAGCAACCCGCGGAGCCTGCACCTGCCTGCGCGCCAGCCAGGATCTACGGGCAGCGATCCTTGCTGCTGCCCCAGGGAGCTCGCTCACGCTCTGTCCCGGTACCTGGCCCCTCGATGAAGAATCGGAGTTCGCGCCCGCTGTCACCATCAGTAAGGCGCTGACGCTGATTGGGGCGGGGTCCAGCCGCACCGTGATTGAGGGTGACCGGGACCGAGCCTCGGGCTTCTCCTTTTTGACTGGAATCAGGATTGCGCCGGGAGCCGTCGTCCGCCTTGAGGCGCTCTCAGTTCGAAACTACTGCCGGACGGGGATCGTGAATGAGGGAGACCTCACCCTGGTTGGGGTCGCCATTCTCGCGAATGGCTGCCCGGACCAGGGCGAAAGCGGCATTGATAACTACGGGATGCTGACACTCCAGGACTGCACCGTGGCGCACAATGGGTCGGCCCACTCTGGCGGTGGCGTGGCGAATGCCGGCACCGCGACAGTGATCAGGAGCAGCGTGACCGGCAATGGCGTGGCCGGCCCATCTAACCCGGACGGCGGCGGCATTGAAAACCAGGGGGAGATGACCCTTATCGACTCCACGGTCACGGATAACCATGCGGGAAATGGCGGCGGCGGGGGCATTGCCAACAGCGGCACGCTGGTCCTGGTGCAGAGCCATGTCTCCGGCAACGGGGCCGGGTGGACGGACATGTTTGGCAATCAGCTTCCGGGAGGCATCTTCAACAGTGGCTCGGTAGAGCTCACCGACGGCAGCAGCGTCACCGACAACTCCCCGACGAATTGCCTGGGTTCTCCAACGCCGGTCGCTGGGTGCCTGGATTGAACGCCTCTGGGGCCGCCAGGTCCTAAACGAAGCGACTTCGGCAGCCCGCGCCATGCTCCGATTTTCTCGGCAGCCACGGCCCAGGCTGTAATGGGCATGGTCAAGGTGACGTGCGGCTTTGCTGCGGAGGAAGCTCATGGATGCGGACGAGTTTGACGCCGTTACCGCCCGGCTCAGCGCCCAGGCGACTCGGCGCCGAGGTCTGGGGCTGCTCGGCTTGCTCGGTGTCGCCAGCGTCAGCATCACTTAGGACGCTATCGGAGAAAGGCGAAAGCGTCACCGGAAGTCCAGGCCAAAGCCGACCACGACGCCACCTCCCTGCGAGCCGATCTGTGGCACCTTGTCTTGCGGCGACGATGGTTGTGGGCACACGTGTGGCCCATGTGGCATTTGCCGGGACTGTCAGGGTGGGCGATGCGTTGCGAAACCCAATGGGACGCTCGGCGTTGGCGTCTGCCGGGTTCGCCAGGAGGGCCTATCGGTTGCCCAGCCCGATGGCGCTGCCTGCAGCATTGACAGCTACACGTCCTGCCAGGGTGGCTGGTGCATGACAAAGCCCGATGGCACTCCCTGCCCAGAGCAGGTGTCAGGCGCCTGTCAAGGAGGAATTTGTCGACCGGAGACGCCGCATTGATCGCGATTTTCCAACAAGATCGTGGTGCAGCGGTGCAGGTCCTGGCCGCCCCGGAAGTGGATTGACTTTGCACTGCGCACCACTCCCTCACACCAGGACATGGTCCCCGTAAGTTCCTCCTCCGTGTCTGTCGAGTTCCGTCTGCTCCAGACGACAACTGAGCAGAACCGCCTCGCAGGGGCGGGCGGCGCGACCCGAGCCGGCACGGAGCGCCCGACGGCACCGAGACGACAGGATGCAGGAGGTTCAGGATGCACCGTGCACTGTGGGTGGCTCAGGGACTGGTGGCCGTCGTGTTTGTGTTCGCGGGCGGGAGCAAGCTCCTCACCCCACCGGAGACGCTGGCGATGCTGTCGCCGTTTCCGGTCAGCTTCATCCTCGTTATCGGGGTCTGTGAGGTGCTGGGAGCGCTGGGGCTGATCCTGCCATTGGCGCTGAAGGTCCGGCCGGAGGTGACGGTGCTGGCGGCCGTGGGGCTCACCGTGATCATGGTCGGGGCAACGCTGAGTACGCTGGCGATGGGGCTGGGGGTGCTGGCGCTGGTGCCGGCGGGGCTCGGGGTGATGACCGCACTGGTGGCCTACGGCCGTCGCAGCCTCCTCACCCTCCCACGCCGGGATACCCTCGCCGCTCAGCCAGCCTGAATGCGACCCCTGGCTCCACTGAGCCGACCGTGAGACAAGCTAAGCCCTGGCCATGGATTGGCCAGGGCTCAGGTGTTTCCGGGAACCTCTCGCAGACCCGGCGGCTGCATCCTGACGCAGCGGCCAGAAGGAGTGTCCTGGCGCGCAGGTGTCAGCAGAATCTGCGGGCTGTATGCGGCACGTGAGTCCACGCCGCGGACGACCCCTGTCAGCCTTGGCCGGACCCGATTTACAGCGCCATCGCCAGGAGTTGACCACCCAGCGCGGCAACGATGACCACCTTCCACGGCGCCCACCGCCAGACCATGAGGAGCCCGAGGCAAACAAGGGTCAGGGCAAAATCTGGCGCCTGGAGGACAGCGCTGGTCCAGACCGGCGTGTAGAGCGCCGCCAGCAGGATGCCGACGACCGCCGCGTTGATCCCGGCGAGTGCACCGCGAAAGACGGGATGGGCCCGTACCGCATCCCAGAAGGGGAGGGCACCCCAGATCAGCAGGAACGAGGGGAGGAAGAGCGCAACCACCCCCACCACGGCTCCGGGGATGCCGTTGGGCGCCGGCTCACGGATGGCGCCCAGGTAGGCGGAGAAGGTGAAGAGGGGGCCGGGCATCGCTTGCGCGGCCCCGTAGCCAGCCAGGAACTGGCTGTCCGTCACCCAGCCGGTGGCCACCACCTGCGTCTGCAGGAGTGGCAGGACGACGTGGCCGCCACCAAACACAAGCGCGCCCACGCGATAGAAGCGGTCAGCCAGGTCGAACCCGCCACTTGGGGATCCGGCAGCGAGGAGCGGCAAGCCAAAGAGCAGGATGACGAAGAGGAGTAAGCACGCTATCCCGACCCGGCGGCTGACTGCCCGGACGGCTTGCGTCACAACGGTCCCGCCTGGCGCCACCGGGAAGAGCCGCCACCCGATGACGGCCGCACCGGCGATCACCGCTACCTGCGCGAACGCCGTCGGCACGAGCAGCACCACCAGCGCCGCAAGGATGGCCAGGGTGGCCCGTATGCGGTCGGTGCAGAATTGCTGCGCCATGCCCCACACGGCCTGGGCCACCACCGCCACCGCGACGATCTTCAAGCCGTGCACCCAGCCCGCGTTCCCCACGTCGAAGCGTTGCACCAGGAAAGCAAAGGCGGTCATCGCGACGGCGGAGGGCAGCGTGAAGCCCAACCAGGCCGCCAGGCCGCCCCACATGCCTGCCCGCAGCGTGCCCACACCAATGCCGACCTGCGTGCTCGCCGGGCCAGGCAGGAACTGGCAGAGCGCGACAAGTTCGGCGTAGGTGGCCTCGTCCAGCCACCGCCGCTTCAGGACGTATTCGTCACGGTAGTAGCCGAGATGGGCGATGGGCCCCCCGAACGAGGTCAATCCGAGCTTCAGGGCGGCGAGGCCGACCTCTGCCACGGACCCGGAGGACGTTGCGGTGGCGTGCTCCACGGGTGCATCCACGGGCAGCGCCGCACCGCTCGCGTTGTCAGCGTTGATCGTCATGGCTCCTCAGAAGGACGGTGAAGGGAATCCACCTACTCGCGCACGACCCAGTGAGCGTCCTGCGGAGCGATGATCGCTGGCGTGGCGAGGCCCTGTGTGAACGAGACGTGTGCTTGCGCAAGGGATGCGTGTCGAGGCCCCGGCCGGAGGTCGTCATGCCCGGCACCATACATCAAATGGGATTGATTGAAAAGAGGGGTGAGTCAGCGTGAAGGATAACGCCGGAGTGGGTGCCCGGTCGTGATCACCGCGCGGCGCGCCTGCACCGGAAGACCTACTCCGCCCATGCAGAAGGCGACACGGTGTTCGTGTCGCCTCCATCGTGAGATGCCGCCAGCGCAGCGGCCAGTCATGCTCACACCTCGTCGTTAGACCCCCAAAGCCACGTCGGCAAGATCTGGCGTACGTCCGGAGATTGAGATGGGACGGGATCCCTGGGAGGAAGGTGAGAGCGGCGCGCCCGGCGCCGTCGCAGCGTCACCTGGAATCTGGTGGCTGGCGAGCCGTTGCTGCCGTGCGACCGCGATTTCCTGCGCGAGCGCCGCGTCATGGGCAGGATCACTCACCCAGTTGACGCCAAGGGTGGCCAGTTCGTACTCCTTCGAGTGGAGTCGCTCCCGGCTGTCGCACGGGAGCTCGCCGAGCCAGCTCAGGGTTGCCCTGGCGGTGTCCCTCACGGCAACAATGAAGCGATTGACGACGTTCTCCGTGGCGAAGGCGTCAAGGTCCATGATGCTCCCCCTGGCTGGATGTTGCCTGGTTCGGCGCCGGTGGCCTCTCCCTGGCACGCTTAGAGCATCCGTCCGGGGCGCCCGCACGACCACACGGAGAACCCACAGATCGCACGCACTTGCCCCACGTATTACCGGCAGATGCGTGTCCCGTTGTTGGCCCGTGCCACGCTCGTGCGATCTGCTAGTCTTCAAAAGCACTGCGGCGCAGCCAGAATTGACCACCTCACATCTCTGGGGAAGGCCAGGATGCGTGCCGGCTCACCGTCATTCGGGGATCTCCTCCGCCGCCTTCGGACCGAGGCATCGCTCTCGCAAGAGGATCTGGCCGAACGCGCTGGCCTCAGCGTGCGTGGCATCAGTGACCTGGAGCGCGACCTGCGGCACGCGCCGCGGCTTGAAACCGTCCGCCTCCTGGCCGACGCGCTCGCGGTCACGGCGGACGAGCGGGCAGCCCTCCTCGCTGCGGCACGCCCGGACCTGCGGCGTGAGCCTTCCCCGGGCGTCAGCGGCTCCCACGCGACGGTGCCGATCCCGCTCACGCGCTTGATTGGGCGCGAGACAGAGGGCATGCACCTGCAAGCCCTCCTGCGCCACGGCGACGCCCGGCTTGTCACGGTCACGGGCCCGGGTGGGTCCGGGAAGACCCGCCTGGCCATTGAGGTGGCCCACGGGATCGTTGCGGATTTTCCCGACGGGGTGACGTTCGTCGATCTCTCACCGCTGTCCGGACCCGACCTGGTCATCCCCGCGATTGCTGCCGCGCTCGGGGCGCGGGAGGTCGCCGACCAACCGGCCCTGGTGACGCTCTCCACCCACCTTGCGACCAGGCGACTGTTGCTCGTGCTTGACAACTGTGAGCGGGTCCTCGCCGCGGCGGCCGACATCGTCACGCTCCTCGCGGCCTGCCCCGGGATCTCCGTCCTGGCGACCAGTCGTGAACCGCTCCGTGTACGAGGTGAGCGCGAATTCCCACTGCTCCCGCTCCCACTGCCGGCGACAGGCCAAGTGCCAGATCTCGCGGTATTGGCCCAGGTGCCGGCGGTGGCGCTCCTGGTGGAGCGCGCCACCGCGGTGCAACCAGCCTTCGCCCTGACGGCGGACAACGCCGCGGCCGTAGCAGCTATCTGCCAGCGATTGGATGGCTTGCCCCTGGCCATCGAGCTGGCCGCAGCACGGATCAAGGTGCTGCCACCGGCGGCACTTCTCGCGCGGCTGGAGCGGCGACTGCCTTTCCTCACAGGTGGCGGACGGGATCTGCCTGCCCGGCAGCGCACGATGCGTGACGCGATCGCCTGGAGTTACGACCTGCTTCCTCCCGGTGACCAGATGCTGTTCCGGCAGCTTGCCGTCTTTATCGGCGGGTTCACGCTGGATGCCGCCGAGGCCGTGGCCGCCCCGGTGACGAGCCTGCCGGTGCTCGACGGCGTCGTTGCCCTGGTCGAGCAAAGCCTGGTGGGGCAGGTGCCGGGTGCCGAGGCGGTGGCGCGCTACCAGATGCTCGAGACGGTGCGCGAGTTCGGCCTCGAGCAATTGGCACTGGCCGGTGAGGTCGATGGGGCGCGGGAACGGCACGCACGGCACTTCCTCTCGCTTGCTCAACAGATGGTGCAGGGGCTCCAGATCTTCATGAGCCTGGAGAACATGACGCAGGTGGCCCCGGAGCAGGACAACGTGCGCCTGGCGCTTGGCTGGTTTGACGAGCAGGGCGAGATCGACGGGTTACTGGGACTCAGTTCTCTGCTCTATGGCTTGTGGCTGGCGCATGGTCAGTACCGGGATGGGCTGCGCTGGTTGGAACGTGCGCTTGAGCGCTCGCGGCAGACGGTCTCCGCGGCCCGCGTGCAGGCCCTGGTGGCGGCGGGGATGCTGGCCGCCTACCAGGGTGACTATGCCCACGCCGCGACGTTCAGCGAGGAAGGGCTGACCCTGGCGAACGCGTCAGGCGACCCGTTGCTGATCGGCCAGGTCCTCACGAGTTCAGGATTTCTGGCGTACCGCGTCGGCGCGTATGGGCAGGCGGAGGAGTACCTCGGCGAGGGGTTTGCGCGCCTCAACCAACTGGCAGAGACGGTGCCCGCGGCGAGGTCGGACAGCGGTTTTGCGCTGCTCACGCTCGGCAGTGTCGCGCTCGCCCAGGAGCAATTCGACCGCGCCGAGAGCTGGTTTGACGCGTCTCTCGGGCAATTTCTGCTCGCCGGTAATGACTGGGGCAGCAGCGAGGCGCGCGCTGCCCTCGGATCAGTCACCTACTGCCTCGGGGACTGTGTGCGGGCAGCGCGTTTCTATGCGGAAAGTCTTGAACAGGCCCGGCACGTCGGTGACCCGCTGCTGCTGGAATCCGCATTCCATGGCCTGGCGGGAATCGCTGCCGAATCTGGCCGGCCTGACGAGGGAGCACGGCTGCTCGGCGCCGCCGAGAGGATCATTTCGTCGCTGCTTGCTCCCGCGTACCCCCGGGATCAACCGATCTGGGCCCGAGTCAGCGGGGCGTTGAACGCTGCGCTGGCACCCGAGCGGCTTGCTGCCGGCACGGAGGCGGGGCAGGCGCTCACGCTCGAAGCAGCGATCGGCGAGGCCCAAATGGTTGCGCAGGCGGTGATGGCGTCAGCCTGAATCGGTCGTGTCAGCAGGTGTACGGATGGCGCCCAGGCCAGGCGCAAGCCCCCTCTCGTCGTCGCCACCAGCGCGTGCAACTGGTCGTCAGGGTCTCGAGGGCGAACATGCCACGGGTGTGCCGGGATGCGGCTTCCAGCATGATATCGACGCCTCGTACGGCATCGTGCGTCTTTCTGGCGCGCACTCCGTCTCTGGAGATAGGCGAGCGATTGGTGCTCGCGATTGAGTTCCCGGCACGCCGGAAACACCAGTACGAAGGAGCGTTCATATGAAGACGGTAGGGGCAGTTCAGGTAGTGGCGCCAGCATCTCCGGAGAGCCGCAGTGAGCCGGTGCCCGTAGCGCAGCCAGCGGGTTGCTGCTCGGCGGTCAAGCAGGCCACGTGTTGCGAACCGTCTGAGAAAGCGTCATGCTGCGGCCAGGCGGCTTCCAGTGGCGGCTGCGGTTGCCAGTAAGCCGGCGTCCAGGCCACAGCGCCGCGTGCGCCACGCTCGTGTCATCTCGGGTTGGTCGCGAGACCTCGTCAGCGCCAGGGGCGCCGAACTGGCGAGAACCCGCGATTTCGCCCGGGATGACACGGTCGCAGCGCACTGGCGCGAGGAAAGGGGTCGGTTCGATACCCCATGAGTAGCACCGTGCAGTCACATGACACCGAGTGGATCTGGGCGGAGTTCAGCGACCGCCTGCGCGCCTTTATCGGCCGCCGGGTTGACAGTGCGGCGGACGCCGACGATATCCTGCAGGATGTCTTCCTGCGCATTCATCGTCACGCCAGTTCACTGGAGCGACAGGATCGACTTGTCTCCTGGCTCTTCCAGGTGACCCGCAACGCCATCACGGACTACTACCGGGCACCCGTTCGGCGGCGCGAGTCGCCGGCGGGCGCCCCACCTGAGCTCGAACTGGCAGCTGTTCACGCCGGCAGGTGGATCGAGGATGACGACGAGGCGTCTGGCCAGGTTGGCCAGGAGCTTGCTCACTGCCTGCGGCCCATGCTGTCGCGCCTGCCACCCCACTACCGGGAGGCGGTGACCCTGATCGATCTCGAAGGTCTCTCGCAGCAAGACGCCGCCATCCGGGCGGGACTCTCGCTTTCGGGCATGAAGTCTCGCGTGCAGCGCGGGCGGCGGGCGCTGGAACAGGTGCTGCTCGATTGCTGCCGCATCGAAACCGATTCCGCCGGACGCATCATGGACTATCACCTGCGAGACGGCGGCTGCACGTCGTGCGCTGAGGGTTGCGGGTCGCGTTAAGCGAAGTTGCGCGGCAGCGATCGTTGCACGACCACCACGCCCCGCCGCCAAGGCATCTGGCGGAGCGTGGTGGTCACCGGCTCACACTTCTCGGCAGCCCCGTTTGCAACGTACGGTCCCGCTCGCGGTGCTCTCGGAAAAGCCGCGTGTGACCAGGTTGAGATCTCCTTTGGCTTACGCAGCCCGGCGTCGAGCATCTCCAGACGGTCGCCATGCCTGCGTCGTCCAGACCTGCCATAGCCACGTTGTTCCGTACAGCACCGGCTCGTGTGACTACTCCCAGCGCCACATCCCGAGCATCGCCATTGCCGCGAGGCCGCTGATGCCTGCCAAGCCCAGGAAGACCACCGGGTAGCCGCCGGCCAGTTGATACGCCACCCCGGCACCCACCGGGGCCAGGGCTGCCGCACCGCTCACAAAGAGCGCCAGCGCCCCACCGATCGCCCCGTAGTGGGTCCGGCCATAGCGTTCGGCAATGAGCGAGGCGCGCATCAGGGTCACCGCACCACGTCCTGCCCCCAGCAGCACGACCGCCAGGAGGACGCCACCCGCTTGCTGCCAGGAGAGGAGGATGAGCACGGCAGCGCCCTGCAGCGCGAAGACCGCGGCTGTCAGCGGTACCGCCGGGAGGCGGTTGCCGGCGAGGGTGACGGCGACCCGCGCGGCGACCTGGGTGGCTCCGATCAGACCGGTCGCCATCGCGGCGAAGCCAGGACCGTAGCCATCACTGAGGAGAAAGGGGATCAGGTGCACGCTCACCGCTACAGAGGACAGCGTGCCGAGAAAGAACGCGGCAGTCAGCCACCAGAACGCGTGCTCACGCAGGGCGACCTGGAGCGAGATGCCGTCCCGCTCGGCTGCAGTTGTCCGTACCGCTGGCGCCGGTAGCGCGCCATCCGGGTGCAGGCCCAGGTCTTCCGGCCGGCGGCGCAGGATGAGCGCATGCGCCGGGATGGTGGTGACGGCGAGGAAGACCGCCAGGATCACGAGGGCGTGTCGCCAGCCCGAGCGTTCGATCAGCGCGGTGGCGACTGGAAGAAAGATGGTGCTGGCGAACCCGGCGACGAATGTCAGCAGCAGTAGGGCCCGGCTGCGCGCCTGCCGGAACCAGACGGCGACCACGGTGAAGGCGGGCTCGTAGAGGGTGGCCGCCATTACCAGTCCCATGGCCGCCCAGAGGAGATAGAAGGCGGGCAGGGTCCCGATGTTGGCCCACGCCAGCAGCAGGAGCGTGCCTCCGATCGACCCCAGCGTCATCAGCAGCCGTGGGCCGCGACGGTCCACCCAGCGCCCGACGGGAATCGCCGCCAGGCCGGAGACCAGCAGGGCCAGGGAATAGGCGCCCGTCAGCGCCGCCGTCGACCAGCCCAGTTCTTGCTGCATCGGGATCAGGAAGGCGGCGAAGGCGTAGTAGAGGATGCCCCACGAGATCGTCTCGGTGGTGGCGAGCGTCCCCACCACCACCCAGCCGTAGTAGAGCCCTCTGCGCGCTGCTGTCGAGACCGCCCAGGTGCTCACGCGTCTACGAGCAGCATCCGCCGCGGCTCGCCGCCGTCAACTGGATGACCTGCGGAACCGCCGCGCCGCAGCAGGCGCCAGCAGCCTCCGGCGCTGCGGTCGGGGAATCGCCACAGCACGATGACGCACTTCCGGCAGGGATCGCCGCGTCCGCGGCGCAGCACGCCACCCCGCGGCCGGCGAGGATGTCGGTTGAGCAGACGCCCGTCTCCGGCAGGACAAGGTGCACCTCACGCGCGGCCTCCCAGTCTCCCGCCAGGGCGGCCGCGATCGAGCGCACCTGCTCGTAGCCGGTCAGCATCAGGAAGGTCGGCGCCCGGCCGTAGCTCTTCATGCCCACGATGTAGAGGCCGGAATCGGGCTGGCGTAGCTCGGCCTCGCCGTGCGGGGGTACGGAGCCGCAACTGTGCAGGTTGGGATCGATCAGCGGGGCGAGTGCACGGGGGCTCTCCACCGCGGAATCGAGGTCTACACGCACCTCGGAGAGCAGCGACAGGTCGGGCCGGAAGCCCGTGGTGGCAATGATCTCGTCCACGGGACCGATGACCGCGTCCTCGCCGGCGACCAGGATGCCGTCACTGGTCTCGGTCAGGCGAGCCACGTGAAAGCCGCTAACCAGGTGGAGTTGCCCGCCGGCCACCAGGCGCCCGACGCGTGCGCCCAGTTCACCCCGCGCCGGCAGGGCGTCGTTGATGCCACCCCCAAAGAGAGTGCCCAGCCGCTCGCCGGACCGCCGGATCGCCCAGGTAATGGTGGTGGTGGGCGCGGCGTCCGCCAGGTCCACCAGGTCGAGCAGGGCGTTGAAGGCCGAGTGCCCGCTGCCCACCACCAGGACGCGCTTCCCGGCGTAGCGCTCGCGCTCTGCTCCCAGGACATCCGGGATGCCGTAGAAGATGCGGTCCCGCAACTGGCGCTCACCGATCGCCGGGACGCCGGCTGCCCCCAGCGGATTCGGGGTGCTGGTCGTGCCAGAGGCGTCAATTACCGCCTTGGCCAGGATCATTTCCTCGCTGCCACCGGCCCGTTGCACGGTCAGCACAAAGGGAGCCTCATCCCGCCCGGCATCCTTCATCTTGTCGAGGCCGGCGCGTGTGACCTGCAGCACGCGGGAGGAGAGACGCAGCCGGGAACTGATCTGCGGCAGGGCCGCCAGGGGTTCGAGATAGCCCTCGACGAACTCGCGGCCGGTGGGGTAGCGCTCGCCGTCAGGCTCGGTCCAGTCGCCGTTCGCCACCAGCAGCTCGCGGGCAGCGGCGTCGATGACATAACGCCAGGGCGAGAAGAGCCGTACGTGACCCCAGGACAGGATGCCCGCCCCGGCCGTATCCCCGGCCTCGAAGATGAGCGGGTCCTCGCCCTGGGCGATGAGCTGCGCGGCTGCGGCCAGGCCCACGGGGCCGGCGCCGATCACCGCGACCGGGAGCTGGGAATCGAAATCAAACGCAATTGGCATATCGTTGCCCTCCTGGCATCTGGATCTGGGTGAGTGAACTATCGAACATTGTCGAAGTTCGATGGATGCGACAACGGCTGACGCATCATAGCGATAGACGGTGGTCGCGTCTCAGGGACGCATTGACCCCGTGCGAGGCCCTACGGTTTCTGCGCCCGGACGAAGGCGCTCACCAGCCGCCCGCCGCTCGCGGCGAACCGGCTGTAGGCGGAAAGATCCCACGTCTCAGCCGCGTCAGTCCCACCAGTGCCGCAGCATGAGTCACCAGCGCTCATGCTCTCGACCAGGTCCTGTGGGTCGTAGACGCGGGTGACTTCAATGCCGACCTCCGTGAACCCGGCCTCAGCCAGGAGTCGCCGGTATTCCTGCTCCTCCAGGGCGCCCGCGATGCAGCCGGCCCAGGCCTCCATGTCGCGGCGCAGATCGGCCGGGAGTTCACCCTGGGCGACCACGTCAGACACCGCGAGGCGACCGCCCGGGCGCAGGACGCGGAAGGCCTCGCGCAGGACCTGGCCCTTGTCGGCTGCCAGATTGATGACACAGTTCGAGATGATGACATCGACCGCCCCGTCCGGCAGCGGAATCGCCTCGATTTGCCCCTTCAAGAACTGGACATTTTCGGCGCCGGCGGCCACCCTGTTCTGCTCGGCCAGCGCCAGCATTTCATCCGTCATGTCCACGCCGTAGGCAAAGCCCGTGGGACCGACGCGTTTAGCCGAGAGGAGGACATCGATGCCACCTCCGCTCCCCAGGTCGAGCACCGTCTCGCCCGGCTTCAGCTCCGCCAGGGCCGTGGGGTTGCCGCAGCCGAGTGAGGCCTGCAGCGCCTGGAGGGGGATGATGGCGGCCTCGTCCTGGGAGTAAAGATCGACGGACATGGGATCAATCGTGCCGGTGCCGCTGCAGCAGGACGGATCGCCACAGGAGCACGACGTA
>JAXLWT010000006.1:0-181001 GCA_046328375.1 Thermomicrobiales bacterium | reverse complement strand
CACACAGGACATCAGCCCCATGTTTGAAACATTAACTGATCGACTCAATGAAACCTTCGCTCGTCTCGGCCGCAAGGGTCGTCTCACGGAGCAAGACGTCGACGACGCGATGCGCGAGGTGCGTCGGGCGCTGCTCGAGGCGGACGTCAATTTCAAGGTTGCCAAGGACTTCGTGGCCGCTGTGCGCGAGCGTGCGGTTGGACAGGACGTCTTGCGCTCCCTGACGCCGGCCCAGACCGTCATCGGCATCGCGAACGAAGAGTTGATCCGCGTCCTGGGCGAAGAAGGCCAGGGGTTGCTTCCGCCGGATCGCCCCCCGCAGATCTTGATGCTCGTCGGCCTGCAGGGTAGTGGTAAGACCACGCACGCGGCCAAGCTCTCCGTGCACCTCCGCAAGCAGGGGCGCAATCCGCTCCTCGTCGCGGCCGACGTCTACCGCCCGGCCGCCATTAACCAATTGCAGGCACTCGGCAAGCAGATCAGCGTGCCGGTCTACGAAGAGGGCACCGGCAAGAACCCGGTTGATATCGCGCGCAACGCGGTCCAGTTCGCGCGCGAGCGCGGGTACAACCCGGTGATCATCGACACCGCTGGTCGGCTGCAAATCGATGACCTCCTGATGCAGGAGCTGGTCAACATCCGGGACACGGTCCACCCCACCGAGATCCTGCTCGTGGCCGACGCCATGACCGGGCAGGAAGCGGTAAGCGTCGCGCAAACGTTCAACGACCGGGTGGGAGCCAGCGGCCTGATCCTGACCAAGATGGACGGCGACGCTCGCGGCGGCGCCGCGCTCTCCATCCGCGCGGTCACCGGTGTACCGATCAAGTTCATCGGCACCGGCGAGAAGATGGACGCGCTGGAAGCGTTCCACCCGAACCGGCTCGCCGGCCGCATTCTCGGCATGGGCGACATCCTCTCGCTCATCGAACGGGCCCAGGAAACGACCACAGTCGAGGACGCCGAAGAGCTCCAGTCGCGCATGATGAAGGGGCAGTTCAACCTGGAGGACTTCCTGGAGCAACTCCAGAAGGTCAAGCAGATGGGACCTCTTTCGCAACTGCTGGACATGATCCCCGGGCTCGGCGCACAGATGAGACAAGCCAAGGCGCAGATCTCGGACGACGACTACAAGCGCGTGGAGGCGATCATCTACTCCATGACCGCGGACGAGCGGCGCAACCCGGACATCATCGGCAAGCGCCGGGCCGCGCGCATCGCCAAGGGCAGCGGCACCACCCCGCAAGAGGTTCGCGCGCTCATCAAGCAGTTCGAAGAGATGAAGAAGATGATGTCCCAGTTCGGGCGCATGGCCAAGAAGGGGCGCATGCCTCCCGGACTACCGTTTGGATAGGTCTTCTGACCTTGCATGTGACCGGCGGATGTCCTCCGCCGGTTACGTGAGCGTGTCAGCCGTTCTGCTCTTCGCCGACGGGAACGACCAATTCCTGAAACAGGCGAGCCAATGTTGCTGCCGGGTCCGGCGTCAGACCTGAGTGGACCGGCCCGGGCTGCACGATGGTGCTGGCCGGCGCCGTGAGCCAGCCAAAGCGCTCGAAGGGCGGCAGCAGCGCGATCGGCCCGCCAGCGGGGTCGCCCTCGCTGACCAGGCGGAGAATGTCGAGGTGGCGCTGGACGGCCTCGAGATCGAGACGAGGCCACAGAGCAAGCAGCCGGTGCGCGTCGAGGCCGGTACGCACGCCGAGGTAGCGGCGCGGTCGCGAGTAGAGAACAACGCCGACATTGACACATTCCCCACGCTCCACGCGAGGCACCACCCGGATCGGAGCGTAGGCAAAGGGCGCCAGGTCCGAAAGGTGGTTCGCATCAGGCGCCGGCACGGCGCGCCTCCTCAGCCGTCTCCACCCAGAGGCGTGGTGCTCGCAGCCGCGCGATCAGGTGAGCGCGGTAGGCCGCCCGGTGCTCTTCCGGCGTGGCGAAGGGTTCAACGCCTTGGAGGAGTTCATCCGGGACAGCGGCAACGGCCGCGGCGATGACATCAGGTGTCAGGCGGGGAGCAAGGCGCGCGTCGGCATCGAGGATGGAGCCAGCGACAGATAGCAGCACGTGATCGCGAATCGAGGGGAAGCGACCGCCAGCATTCGTGATAACGGTCTCCAGGTCACCAGTCCAACTATGCTGGGTGTAGAGCGCAGCGCCGTGATCGATGAGCCACAGTTTGCGGTGCCACAGGAGCAGGTTCGGATTACGCGGCGTTCGGTCGACGTTCTGCAGGAAGGCATCAAACCAGACCACATCGGCAGCCAACTCGGGAGAGATGCCCGCTGTGTCAGCCACGCCGAGTGGCAGCGATCCCGGAAGATAATCCAGCCCCACATTGATGCCCGCGCTGCGCTCGAGGAGCCCCTGGATCTCCGGATCCGGCTCCGCCAGCCCCAGGGCCAGATCGAGGTCCGCAAGCACCGGCTCAGGTACCGGTAGGTCAAGCGTTCGCCCCAGCCCAGCCGCGATCAACTCGGCGACAAGCGCCTTCGGTCCCTGCCCCGCGCCCCGAAACTTGATGACGTACATGCCGTCGTCGTCCGCCTCAACGATGGCTGGCAGCGACCCGCCTTCGCGCAACGGCGTGACGTAGCGCAGCACCTGGACCTGCCGGATGAGATTGTCGTGCTCCAGGTCCATTCCTTACGCTTTCGCCACCCCTCGCGGACACGGCCTGCAACCCTACCACAGCGACTCTGGCACGCCGTTTGCGGGTTCCATGCCATCGTCCACGCGGCTCGGACGCGCCTCTGTACGGTCGGCGCTCGCAGCGCGCACGATCGTGCCCTGCCGAAACCTCCCTGCCGGTGCCCCGCGTTGTTGCTATGAAGGCGCTGTGCGATGCGTCTTCTCTCGTTGCACCAAGGAGAGTTCCAGATGCTCACACCTCTCGCGTTCGCCACCCGTGCCGCTATTCGCGCCTCGCTGGTCGCCAGCGCCCTGGCCCTCTCCCAGATCGCCTCGCCAGCTCCCACGTCTGCCCAGGAAACGGTCAGCGTCGCTCCAGCTAATCTCGTCTACGCCGCCACGGACCTCAACTTGCGCAAAGGTCCCGGTGAGAGTGACGTCGTCTACACCACCATCCCTTACGGAGCAGAACTGGAGCGTCGCGAAGGGGGTCTGGTCAATGACTACATCCCCGTCCGCTACGAAGGGATTGACGGCTGGGTCTTTGCGCTCGGGGTCGTCGCAACGCCGCAGGCGCTCCCAGCGCCTGCTCCCGACGACGCAACAGGCGACGGTTCGTTCGTGGCGTTCGACAGTTCCCTGGAGCGGGTGACCATTTCGCCGCTCCTGCTCCGTGCCGCTCCGTCGCTCGACGCCGAAACGCTAACCGGAATGCCCGAGGGGTCAGTGGTCTACCTGACGCAGGAAGGGTATGAGAACGGCTACATCACGGTGGACTACGGTGGGCTCCAGGGGTGGGCATACGCAGACCTTCTCGCTGCGCCTTCTGCGTGACCGCCCGCTTCCCCACGTCGGGTTACTCCGCCAACGCCGCGACGGGGGTACCTGTCGCGGCGTCCTCCTGGCGAGTGTTACGGCGCGCCCGGCGCATGCTGCGCGCGTGCTCCAGCGCGTAGAAGCCGTCCCGCTCATCGGCGACCAACGTACGGGCGTCGGCGGGTGAAACGCCGAGCCAGCGCAGCACCTGGCGACCGAAGCCGAGCGAGACCTCGAACTCTGGCTGCACCACCTGGTTGACGCCACCATTTTCCAACGCACGCACCGCTGAGTTTGAGTCGGCCAGGGCAATCACCTGCGTCTTTGGGTTGAGACGCCGCACGACACGGACCGCTTCAGATGCGGAAACCAGGTCCGGAATGGCCAGGGCGAGGATCCGCGCGTGCGCCACTCCGGCCCGAACGAGGACCGGTTCCATGCCGGCATCGCCGTAGATGGCATGCCCGCCCGCCGCCCGCACGTCGCGCACCACGGCGGGATTGATGTCGACGACAATGGTGCTGAACCCCGCGTTCTTCAGGATCTGCACCAGTTCAGCGCCGACTCGGCCGTAGCCGCAGACAATCACATCTGGCTTGTACACGTAAACGCCGGACGTGCCCATGGCCCTGCGCTGGGCGTCACTCAGGGGGAGTCGGTGGGCAAGGCGGTTCAGGATGCCGGGGGCTGCAGCAACCAGCGGTGACGAAATGAGAATGGAGGCCAGGGCCACCGAGAGCATGAGGCCGTACTCATCGCCTGAGATGATGCCCCAGGTCACCCCGAGCCCGGCGAGAACGAAGCTGAATTCACCCATCTGGGCCAGCACCGTCCCAACCAGCACGGCAGTGCGCGCCTCGACGCCAGCCAGCATCATGGCGACCGTGGTGAGCAGCAGCTTCCCCACCACAAGTGCGGCCACCATGATCAGCACGATCCCGATGTGGGACAGCAGAAAGGGTGGATCGACCATCATGCCGACAGCGACGAAAAAGACGGACGCGAAGAGATCACGCAGGGGAATGATCTGCGCCAGCACCTGACCCTCGAACTCGGATTCCGCGACCACAATCCCGGCCAGGAAGGCACCGAGCGCGAACGACAGTCCAGCCTGCTGGCTGGCCAGGCCGGTGCCGAGCGCGATGACGACGACCGCCATCAGGAAGAGTTCGCGCGATCCCGACTTGGCCAGCAGAAAAAGCACCCGCGGGACCAGCCGTGTTCCGACCACGATCACGGCCGCCAGGGCAACGACAGAGACACCGATCGATCGAACGAGCGACGGAACAAGATCTCCCCCGGTGTTTGACAGCAAGGGGAGCAACGCCAGCATTGGAACCACACTCAGGTCCTGGATGACGCCCACGCCGAGCGCGATGCGCCCGTGCGCCGTCTCGATTTCGCCGCGTCCAGCCAGCATCTTGATGGCGACAATCGAGCTTGAAATAGCAAACGCTGCGCCCAACAGGACCGAGGCCTGGATGGGCCAGCCTATCGCCAGACCAGTACCCACCCCGAGTCCAACCGTTAGCACGATCTGCGCAATGCCACCAACGAGAGCGATGCGTCGCACGCGCATCAGCTCTTCCAGGGAGAATTCCAGGCCCAGGGCGAACATCAGGAAGGCGACGCCCAGGTTGGCTAGCACGACGACCCGGTCGCGCTCGGTGGAAAGTCCCGGGGTATGAGGGCCGATCATGGCGCCAGCGACGATGTATCCCAGCAGGACGGGTTGCCCCAACCGGCGAGCCAGCATACCCCCAACAAGAGCTGCTCCAAGGACCAGTGCGACAGTTGCGACCAGCGAAAGATCTTCCAAAACCCCAGTTCCCCGTGATTTCCACCGGCGATCCGGTGCATTCCCTTCATCTGCTTCGAACCATAGCACATACACCTTCTCAAATTACCACTGCTACGCCAATAGACTTTCACTTCGCACACTATCGTGTGTTACCTCGGATACCAATGCATAGCATTAGCCCGAGAGATTATTTAATGAGGGAACAGGAAGCTACACCGGGCGGTGCTTTTCGCGCCCAAGAAACGGAGATGGACACTCGTGCGTCTTGAGCGGTGACATGGTCCATTTGCGGGCCAGTCAGGGAGTTAATCCCGAGCCACCCCCCACACGGCCTCTTCCGCGCGATCCCGACCCACGCGCGGACGGGAACACCACGGCGCC
This sequence comes from Thermomicrobiales bacterium, assembly GCA_046328375.1. Classification (GTDB taxonomy): domain Bacteria; phylum Chloroflexota; class Chloroflexia; order Thermomicrobiales; family UBA6265; genus JACCXM01. Next base: position 175,372 of record JAXLWT010000006.1, on the reverse strand, counting down.
TGCACCATACTGGGACAGGCGCCGTGGTGTTCCCGTCAGGTTCTACCTGGGACCTGACCCTGTCTGCGCAGCGCGAACACGAGCCCGGTTTCTTGGCCGGCGTCCACGAACTCATGTTCCCGTGAGAAGTAGTCCTCCAGGTGCGGGTGATCCCCGAGCCAGTCCGCTTCTGCCCGCGGGATCAGGAGATGTGTACTGCCCTCGGCCATGAGCGTGGCTACCTGCTCTCGCACGCGCTTCAGGTGCTGCATTGCCGATTCTCGTGGTCGCTTGTTGTCCCGCGGAAAGGGGACGCGCTGGCCGTCTGCTGGTCCCTTCTCCCCCAGAACAGCCACACGCAACTGCGCGCGCAGGCAGGCTTCCGCCTCCGCGACATAGTCCACGCGCCAGTGAGGCTCCAGGCGGTAGCGGCCAGGCGTGAATTCCCTCTTCCCGACCTCATCCCAGAAGTCCGCGTCTGGACTCCCCGACAGGTGAAAATCGCTTTCTCCCCAGCGATAGATATAGAACCAGTCCTCCCGCGGCAACTCTGGATCACCGGATGAATCCCCACCGCGCGTCTCAACGGTAGCCCGCATGCCGGCGTCAAAGACCTGATCCTCACCCAGCGTGAGCGAGGGGTAACCACCAATGGCACGCAGGGCATCCCGCCTGAAGAGTGACATGTTCGCCCCGACGCAGAGACCGTGTCCCTCGTCCATGACGCCAGCATTGCGGAACCACGCTCGCTGGGGATTGAAATAGTCCGCGTTCCCCAGCTTCTGGTAGGAAAGCGACAGTCGCCACGGCAAGCTGATGTCATCATCGTCCCAGGTGGCAACCAGGTCGCCCCGGGCAAGAGCCACGCCGGCATTGCGCTTGTCCCCGAGCGAAGGGAATCGTTCCGACACATTGACTACTCGTACTCCCGGCGCGGTGCAGACAAGTTCTTGCCCGGGGCAGTCGTTCAGGACGATCAGTTCCTTGTTCGGGTAGTCCTGCAGCAGAAAGCTCTGGATCGCCTCTTCCAGTAGATATTGCCGGCCCGGCGGCCTCCCAAATGTCGGGCAAATGCAACTGATCAGTGGCAGGTTGAACTTCACGTAGTCTGCAAGCGCCTCCGCCTTGACCTTCGACACGCGGCCAGCGGGCAGGAACTCCGCAAAGTGCTCCTCGGCTGCGGTCGTGTCGAGTCCCAGCTCTGTGAAGCCGATGATGTAATTGCGCAGCTTCATCTCAACGGTCAGGGGGTAGGGCACGCCCTTTGGTCGCCCGAAACGGTGGACCCACCGCAGCCACGGCAGGCAGAGGGTGCGTCCGCCTCGTTGGCGGAACTTCTCGTGGATGTAGCCCTCTTCTCCCCCGAAACCACGGAAGGCTGGGTTGAACCCGGGCCATACCTCACGGCGGCAACTGAAGATCCCCAGGCCCTGGCTGGGGATATCAAACGCCTCGCCGTCCACGTCCAGCCCGCGCGGATCGGTGCCCCAGGTACCCCACATCTGGGAACGCCATTCGGGATCGAAGTGCGTCGAGATCGTCTTCAAGTCGTCGTAGAGGAGGGGCCCTTGCAGAAGATCCCGTGTGCCAGGATGATCGGCGTAATACTGGCGCAGACGCGCGATTGCGCCCGGCACGAAGAGGATGTGCGAATCAATGCAGAGCACCGCGTCGCCCGTCGCGTGCGTGAAGACGAGCTCCCGTACTGCGGTACTCACCACCTCGGTCGCGCGGATGTAGCGCGCTCCCGTCAGGTTCTCGACGAACTTCTCGGTGTCATCGCTGCCGAAATTGTCGATGACCAGGATTTCGGTGTCCGTGAGGTCCTGGTAGAGCCGCAGCGCCTGGATGGTGAAGTAGACGCCATCAAAGTCATCGTACGTCGCCATCCCGATCGTCAACGCCACCATGTTGGACACCTCTTGGAGATGGTTACCTGTTGCGCAATCCGTTGATGATAATGCCGGTCCCAGGGCAATGTGTTCAGAGGTTCATGTATCCAGGACGGCCAGTTCCAGCGCCGCAACTCGCTCTTGCTCCGTAAATGCATCGATGGCAATGACCTTGCCACTCTGGATCACGAAGTTCAGGACCATGATGAGATGCCCGCGAGGCGCAACCACCACTCCCACATTCCCGTTCACGAGTATTGGCCGGGCGGCGACGGCCCGGCCACGCATGGCTAGTGGCGCGACGGCCCCAGCGCCACGCACCTCCTGCGGCCCACCCGGCGCAGCGGTGCGGAACACGACGTCCGGATCGAGGACGGCCAGGACACCCTGGAGATCTCCGGCTCGCGCGGCGGCGAGAAAGGCGTCGACGACCGCGCGCTGCTGGTCAAGATGAACGGCGTCGGATACCGCTGTCCGCCTGATACGACCTGCAGCATTACCGCCTTTCGCCGGTGTCCCTGGTCCATGGACGCGCCTGCGAGCACGACTGGCGAGTTGTCGCGTCGCAGCCGGGGTGCGGTCCACGATGCGAGCAATCTCGTCAAAAGGAACGGCGAACATGTCGTGCAGCACGAAGGCTAGCCGTTCGGCCGGATCCAACCTCTCCATGACCACCAGCAGCGCCAGGCCAATATCGTCCGCCATGAGCGCTTCCTGCTCAGGGTCTGCCGTATCAGCCCGCTCCCGCATTGGGGCCACCTCGAGGCTGTCCAGCGAGTCTTCGCGACGTGCCTTGCGCGACCGCAGCATATCGAGGCTGATGCGTGATACGACCTGGCGCAGCCATCCGCCGAGATTGTCAATCTCATTGGCATCCGTCCGGCTCAGGCGCAGCCAGGTTTCCTGGACTGCATCTTCCGCCTCTGCAAGAGAACCCAACATGCGGTAGGCCACCGCTCTCAGGTGAGAACGATGCTCCTCGAATTGCCCCGCGAGCTGGTCGCACTCCACGATCCTCGCATCCTTTCATTGGCCTGACTGTCCAGGGCGCTCTCTCCTGGTGCGGCCCGCGACCAGTTCTAGCGTTGAATCGCAAGACAGGATTGGGCTTTCTTTCCGCACTCCCGTGGGCCGTCACAGTTTCCCGGTCACATTCCGGAGCCAGGCTTCGTCATGGTAGTGATGAGGTTCGCAGCGTGCCGGTGGCAGCCGCACGGGCCAGGATTGGCTGCAGGAGTTGTTGTGCGTACCGGGATAACTCCACTGCCTTCAGGATTGAGTTTTCCGGACCGGTGTACCCTTTTGACTAACCGCAACGCCTCCCCCGTGTCCCCTGTACCCCGCACTTGAAGATCGAACTGCCTGCTTCGATTGACTGCGGGCGTGACCGGAGTTCCAGGGTCCGCCCGGACGACCCAGCCGCACAAGTGGAGAAACCATGAGCATCCCTACGAGGACCGATTCCCGCGCGCTCACCATGCACCCGGCCGACAGCCATGACGTGATTCGCGTGCAAGGGGCGCGCGAGAATAACCTGAAGAACATTAGTGTTGAGATTCCGAAGCGGCGCTTGACCGTCTTCACCGGGGTCTCCGGTTCTGGCAAGAGTTCACTGGTCTTCGGCACGATCGCCGCCGAGTCCCAGCGGATGATCAACGAGACCTACAGCGCGTTCGTGCAGGGCTTCATGCCAACGCTGGCGCGTCCCGATGTCGATGTCATGGATGGGCTCACCACCGCCATCATCGTCGATCAGGAGCGCATGGGCGCCAACGCCCGCTCCACGGTTGGCACCGCGACCGACGCCAATGCCATGCTGCGGATCCTCTTCAGCCGGCTCGGCCAGCCGCACGTCGGCTCTCCGCAGGCGTTCTCCTTCAACGTTGCGTCCGCACGGGGAGCTGGCGCCATCTCCGTCGATCGCGCGGGCGCAACGAAAGAGACGCGCACCTTCTCCATCACGGGCGGCATGTGCCCTCGCTGCGAGGGTATGGGCCAGATCAACGATATCGACCTGGCCCAACTGTTCGACGCCAGCAAGTCGCTGGCAGAAGGCGCCATCACGATCCCCGGCTACACCGCGGATGGTTGGTCCGTGCGCACCTTCACCGAATCCGGCCTGCTTGATCCCAACAAGCCAATCCGTGACTACAGCGAGCAGGAGCGGCACGACTTCCTTTACAAGGAGCCGGTCAAGATCAAGTTCGAGAGCTTCAATCTGACCTACGAGGGGCTGGTTCTCCGTGTGCAGAAGTCGTTTCTCTCCAAGGACATCGACGCGCTGCAGCCGCACATCCGCGCCTTCGTTGAGCGAGCGGTGACTTTCACTACCTGCCCTGACTGCGGTGGTACCCGACTGAACGAGGGCGCGCGCTCCTCGAAGATCAGGGGCATCAGCATTGCCGACGCCTGTGCGATGCAGATCAGCGATCTTGCCGAGTGGATTCGGGGACTTGACGAACCATCGGTCGCCCCACTTCTGCAGGCGCTAGGCGATCACCTCGATGCGTTCGTGAACATCGGTCTTGGCTATCTGTCGCTCGACCGCCCCTCTGGCACGTTGTCGGGAGGGGAATCGCAGCGGACGCGCATGATTCGGCACCTCGGGTCGGCCCTGACCGACGTCACGTACGTCTTTGACGAGCCGACTATTGGCTTGCACCCACACGACATTCAGCGCATGAACGACCTGCTCCTGCAGTTGCGAGACAAGGGGAACACGGTTCTCGTTGTGGAGCACAAGCCAGAAACGATCGCCATCGCCGACCACGTCATTGACCTTGGACCCGGCGCGGGGGCTACTGGCGGCGAGATCTGTTATGAGGGTCCACTCGACGGGCTCCGAGCTAGCGGGACCCTGACCGGCCGGCACCTGGATGACCGGGCGACGATCAAGGCATCCGTGCGCCCGCACAAGCACTCCCTGGAGATACGTGGAGCGAACACCCACAATCTTCGCAACGTGGATGTCAACCTTCCCCTTGGTGTGCTCGTCGTCGTCACCGGGGTAGCGGGATCCGGCAAGAGTTCGCTCATCCACGGATCAGTCTCAACGCTTCCGGATGTTGTCACGATCGATCAGGGCGCCATTCGCGGCTCACGCCGCAGCAATCCTGCCACCTACTCTGGCCTGCTCGAGCCAATCCGCAAGGCGTTTGCGAAGGCAAACGGGGTGAAACCCGCGCTGTTCAGCGCGAATTCGGAAGGTGCCTGCCCGACCTGCAATGGCGCCGGCGTTATCTACACCGACCTGGGCATGATGGCCAGCGTGGAGACCGTGTGTGAAGAGTGCGAAGGGAAGCGGTTCCAGGCGGCGGTGCTGGAGTACCACCTAAACGGCCTCAACATTAGTGACGTCCTCGCGATGCCCGTGACTGACGCCCTGGAGTTCTTCAGTGAGGGCGAGTCGCGTGTGCCGGCTGCTCAGGCCATCCTGGCACGGCTCGCAGACGTCGGCCTCGGCTATCTCAGCCTCGGCCAGCCGCTGACGACGCTTTCAGGCGGTGAGCGGCAGCGCCTCAAGCTCGCGAATCAGATGGGCGAGAAGGGCGACATTTACGTCCTCGACGAACCCACCACTGGCTTGCACCTGGCGGATGTCGAGCAACTGCTCGCCCTGCTGGACCGGCTCGTCGACTCAGGCAAATCGGTCATCGTCATCGAGCACCACCAGGCGGTGATGGCTCACGCGGACTGGATCATCGATCTTGGCCCCGGCGCGGGGCATGACGGTGGCCTCGTCGTCTTCGCGGGCACACCGGCCGACCTGGTTGCCGATCAATCGACGCTCACCGGCCGCCACCTTGCCAGGTATGTTCGATCGTGACGCACGTCCTCCCGCAGGTAGGCCACTGGTAGGCGATAGCAGAGCGGCTGGGCAAGACTGTCCAGCCGCCGCGTCCGTTGCCCCCTTGACCGCACCGACCTGCAGTTTGCGTAAAGGCCGGCGGTCGTGAGGTCACCGTACCAGTCGTGAACATGGCGGCAGCGCACGGACGATGGCAGCTCCCCGGATTATTACGACCAGCTCTCCCCTTCTCGCCTTCTTCGACCTCAGGCGGGTTTCGCACATGAGGTCGCACTTGTTGCCGCTCCGGTTCCCCGCAGTCGCATCGAACCAGCGACCGTCTACTGCCAACGGGAGTGGACCGCGTCACCTTGAAGCATGAACACGACCGCGTGGCGCGATGCTTCCGGCAGGAAAACCTGCGTCTCGATGAGGTAATCCAGGAGGTACGGATACCGCGTGAACCACTCTCCTTGGGCGGGCCCAACCAGGAGGTGCGTCCCCCCCATCACGGCGGCCGCGTCGAGTCTCATCTTCACTCTTCGCGCGTGCGCTTCTGGTTGCTCACCGGGTTCTGCTTCCAACAGTGGGAATGGCCGCAGCAACTCTGGCGCAGCTGACAGCCCGGTCATTCCGCCGACAAGCATCACCACGCTATCTGGATTCCGATCACCCGCCGCGGCCCGACGTCTCACCTCCACCTGTCTTCTCGTGAGGGCAACGTAGTCCGTCCGCCAGTGCGGGCGCAGGGTGAAGTGACCTTGATCGATGGGGCGGCTGCCGATCTCGTCCCAGCGGAAGGGATTGTGGGCACGGGACAGGTGATTCGCGCTGGAACCAGCCCGGTAGAGATAGAAGAGCTCGCCAGCCGGCAACTCCACGAGATGCGGGTCGCAGAAGGGACTGGGACGACCAATGACGCGTAAGTCTTCGTCGAATCTGAGGTCTTCCCCGAAGCTGATCGCGCGGTAGCCACCTATCTTCTGGAATCCCTCACGGGTAAACATGCTTGCCACATGCGCGAAGTACCAGATGGGCTCTCGCTGCATACTTCCGTCGCGTGAGACCCAAATCACCCCGGGCGAGTAGTAGTCCGCGTCGCCGAGCCGTTCCACTGAAAGATCCAGGCGCCACGGCAAGCTGATGTCGTCATCATCCCAGGGAGCCAGAATGTTGCCCTTCGCGAGAGCAACCGCGGTGTTGCGCTTTTCGCCGACCGAGTTGAAGCGGTTCGGCACGTTGTAGATCCGCACGCCGGGAGCATCACACGACAAGACCTGACCCGGGCAGTCATTCAGGATGACCAATTCCTTGTTGGGGTACGTCTGGCGCAGGAACGACTCGATCGCCTCCTCCAGGAGAAATTGATCGCGCGCGGGCCGGCGGTACGTGAGGCAGAGACAGCTCACGAGCGGCAGATCGTGGCCGGCCTCACTTCCGTCACGCATCGCCAGTCCCTGCCCCCTCCCGGGGCCCAAAAAGCGCGTCGTCGTTCAGTGCAAACACAAAGCCGGATTTCGCCCCGGCAGCCGCCAGCCAGTGTTCCTCCACCAGGTATTCCACAATGCCGGGGTGATTCTCCAGCCAGTCCGCTTCCGCCTGGGGCACAATGAGGTGGGAAGCTCCCGCCGCAATTGACGCTTCTATCAAGGCGGCAACCCGTGCCAGATGTTCTTCTGGGGTTTCTCCGGGACGTTGATTCACGCGTGGAAACCAGTGTTCCAGGCTTCGTCGCTTGCTCCCCAGGACGAATGGCCTGGCGTGCGGCGGATTCCCCATTTCGTCTGGCCCGTTGCTCTCCGTGGCTCTCCTGCATACCGAAACGTAGTCATTCTTCCACGCCGGACGAAGAACAATCTCTCCTCGCATGATCGGGAGGTGGCCCACCGCCTGCCAGGGATCCAGAAAGGCGTCTCCCTGGTACTCCGCATCCTTCTGCTCCCGCCGCAGGATGGTGAACCACGCCTCCCGCGGGAATGGCTCGACGGCGCGTTCACGATCGCCAGTGAAGAACCTCTCGTCAAGGAACGCGTCCATCTCCAGATGGACGCGCACCGTGGTCGATGGATAGCCACCGACCGCGCGAAAAGCCTCTCGCGTGAAAAGTGAAACGTGCCCACCGTCGGGACGGGCCGGTCGTGAGTCAAGTTCGCCGTCAAGCATGTACCAGCAGGCCTGGGGATGAAAAACCGCGCCAGTTCCGAGCTGGGCCACGCTCACCGTCAACCGCCAGGGAAGATTTATGCTCGTCGCGCCCCAGGGAGCCAGGAGGTCACCGCGGGCGTACGCAACCGCGGCGTTCAAGGCATCGCCGAGCGAGGGACACCGCGCGGACGTGTTGACTACCCGCACACCGGGCGCATCGCAAACAAGCGTCTGGCCCGGCGTATCGTTGAAGAGAACCAGCTCCTTTTCGCGGTAGTCCTGCCGGAGGAAGGACTCGATCGACTCCTCAACCTGCACGAGCAATGCGTCCGTCAGCCGTCCGACGTACAGAAAGCAACTCACGAGCGGCGAGACCGGCGGACGCTCTGCCTGAAGTGCCCGGAGGGACTCCAGCCTCAGTTGATCTGCCTGGCCCTTCTTGACGAAATCGCGCATGCGGTGAGCGATGTACTGAGTGTCGAAACCCAGATCCACCGCACCGGCAAAGTGATTCCGGAGCTGTCTTTCCGCCAGGGTTGAGCGTGGTCGCGTGGACTGCGGCCGTTCCAGGCGTTCCCAGCGGAGACCAGGCAGGCAGAGTGCCCGCCCACCTCTACGGCGGAACCGCTCCTGGAGGTATCCGGCTTCCGCCCCATGACCACGCCATCCGGGCGGCATTCCTGGCCAGGTTGCCCGGCGGCAGCTCATCACTCCGCGCTCCTGCATGGGGATGACAAATGGATCACCGTCGATATCGTTGCCACGGTGATCGCGAGCAGGTGTGCCCCAGGTAGTCAGCCGCCACGATGGCGTGTGGTGGGTAGCGACCAGGCGCTTGCCACGCATCAGTGGACCGTGCAGCACATCCTGCGTCTCGGGGTGCTCCCGGTAGTAGGCAAGAAGCCGTGCCACGGAACCTGGCTGAAGCCTGACTGCTCCTTCCAGGCACACGACGAACTCACCGGTGGCCGTAGCAAACAACTGGTCCATGACACAGGGTGCTTGCTCCATCTGGTTCACAATGTAGCGGGCGCCAAATTTCTTCTTGAACCGCTTTCGGGTCTTCTTGTCCGCACGATCACCGATCACCAGCAACTCCGTACCGGCCAGGTCGTGATCACGGAGCAGGGTCTCGAGGGTCAACTCGAGAGCCTTGCGCTTCCCCGTGTGAATGACGCCAATGGTGAGTTCAGGCATCGTTCTTACCATGCGCTCGGCAACGGGCAACAAGACACCCCTGCCAGCGGCAGGGGTGCGTCCCTGGAAGAGAGGTTCTCGAGGCGTCGCCCACGTCGCAACGGTTCGCCTGTTAGCGGTCGCGCCCCGGAACTCGCTTCGAAAGCGGTTCACATTCGCCTTGGTAGCTACCCGGGTTGTCCTTCAGCGTCTTGCGGACCTTGTTCTTCTTGACCTTCTTGTCCTCGCACTCCAGCATTTCATATGAGGCGCACAGGCAGATCTTCCGCTTCTTGCCCTTCTTGCCCTCGGCTCCAACGGCGCCGCGCGCAGACTTGCCGCTTGCGCGATTCTTGCCGCGATGCTGCTTCGCGTCTGCGGCAGCCGCGACGCCGACTGACGCCAGGGCCCCGCCAGCCATACCGAGCATGGCCTCACGGCGACTGGCCAGACCAGTGATCCGACTGACAAGTTGATCAAATTCGCGCGCGTCCATGCGATTCTCCTGAGGTGTAGTGTGCTGGGCAGAGGACCAACGTCAAGGTATCACGGGTGATACACGTTGACAACTCAGCAAATATGCAACCAGCACAAACAGAGAGGCCGGTCTGCGTGACCTGGATGGGGTCTCGCGGACCGGCCCCCGGAGGGAAGGTCGCTCGCACCGTGGCTGGCGGTGCGAGATAGGCAACCTGGTCGATGCGCCGCAACGCATCGGGCAGTGTGGAGACTGCCCCGGAATTGCGCCAGATCGTCGCGTACTTCCGTGCGTGTGATTGTATGGACCGCAACGCCCGCTGGCACGACTCAAACGGATACTGTTGCTGGCACGGTTGCGCCGAATCTAGATCAGGCCTCGCCGGATCGCTTCGGCAACGGCGTGGGCGCGATCCACGGCGCCCAACTTCTGGAAGATCACCTGCAACCGCTTCTTGACAGCAACCTCGGTGCGGCCAGTTGCCAGGCCAATTTCCCGGTTCGTCGCGCCCTTGCTGGCGCGCCGTACGATCTCCAGGTCTTCCGGCGAGAGATCCGTACTGCGCTGCGTGTGCTCCCGGGCCAGACCGCCAAACTCCTGGAGCACGCCATCCAGCAGTTCCGGGCTGAGCTGGCGACGGCCCCGAGCGGCGGAGCGGATCGACGAGATCAATTGCTCCGGCGGTGTGCTCTTGAGCAGGTACCCATCGGCGCCAGCTTCTATTGCCTGGCGCACGTACGCCTGATCGCCGTAGGACGTCAGGATGATGATGGCAACATCATCATCGAGTTCGCGCAGGCGACGGGTCGCCTGCACCCCACTGGCGCCGGGCATGCGGAGATCGAGCAGGACGACATCAGGGTGCAGCGCTCGCGTCTTCTCGATCGCGCCGGAGGCATCGTGCGCCTCGCCGGTCACCATCAGGTCTCCGGCGGTGGCCAGTACCTTCCGCAACCCCTCGATGACGACAGGATGATCGTCAACCAGTAAAACCGAGATCACGCCGGAATCCTCTTCAGGTCAGAGACAGCCAGTTCAGCAAGGCCCGTCACCGGGCCGAGCGCGGGCGTTGCCTCCGCAGGCTCCAACTGCCGCTCGATGAGCACAACTGTGCCATCCCCGGGCCGGGAGCGAATGGAAAGCGTAGCCCCAATCGCTGCCGCCCGTTCCCGCATGCTGAGCAGGCCGAGCGCGGTAGGCCGGGTGGCGATCTCCGGATTGAACCCGGCGCCGTTGTCACTAATCGTGACGCGCAGGAGATCATTGACTGTTTCGATACTGACCACGGCTTCGTCTGCCGCCGCGTGGCGGAGCGCGTTGTGCAGGGCCTCCTGCACGATCCGGTAAATAGCCAGCCGAACCTCAGGCGTGAGCGCTGGCGGATCCTCGGTCGCATCAATACGGACATTCAAGCCAGAGCGTTGTACCTGGGCCGCGTACCGCTCGATAGCGGCTACCACGCCGATGTCATCCAGGTCAGGCGGCCGCAGGGCGAACACCACGCCGTGCAGTTCCTCCATGGCCCGCGCCAGCAGATCACCGACGCTGTCGAGCCCAGCGTCACGCCGCGTGTTTTCCCAACCGTTCTCGTCCCGGTTCCCCAGGCGGATGGCCCGCGCCTGGTAAAGCGCGCCGGTAATCAGCGGGGAGACCGCATCGTGGATTTCGCCCGCGATGCGCCGGCGCTCGTCCTCCTGCAGGCGAACGGTGCGCCGGTTCAGCTCGCGGAGCTGCTCCGCCTGCGCGGCACCAGCTTCCAGCGATCGCTCGAGGTCGCGACGCTGGTCGCCGAGATGGCTGGAAATCTCGCGCAGTGAATCGCCGATATCCGCGATCTCCTCCCCGCCTCCATCCACCGGCTCCCGCAGCGTGACATCTCCCGCCGCGAGGGCGGACGCCTGCGACTGCAGTTGCCGCAGTGGCCGGGACACCAACTCGCTGACCAGCGCGGCCAGGGCAAATGTCACGAGCGTTGCGGCAAGGACGGCAATCAACGAGCGAGAGACCATCTCGCGATTCGGGGCGTAGGCAGCCGGAGAAGGATGCGTGACCAGCACACCCCAGTTGGAATTGGGCACCGGAGCGTAGACCGCGAAGCGTTCGTGACCGGCCTCGTCGGTGTAGGACAGGGTGCCCTGTTTGGCCGAGGCCGGGGGAGAAACGCTCGATCCGATGATCGCCTCGACGGCAGGGTCGTTGCCCTGCGCCGCCACGACTTGCCCGTCGGCCACGACCGCTATCAGAGTATCTCCGCGCGCAATGGGCAGGACGGCAGCCCCGACGCGTTCGACGGAGAGGAGCGCTCCGATGACGCCGATTGGTTCTCCTTCGGCCTGGTCTTTCGCCCGCACCGGCATAGTGAGCGCAATGACCCGCGCGTCCGGCGTTGTCAGGGCGGTCGAAATCCCTGGCTCACCCAGCTTCAATGAGCGGTCCACCGCGTCGCTAAAGGGCACGTTGGCGCGGAACTGGTTGGGGTCCAAGCCCGTGCTGCTCACGAGCTGGCCAGAGTCATTCAGCAGGAAAAGCCCGTAGAGGTTGGGGTGCGCCCGGCTGAACTGATCGAGTGCCTCGCGCGCGGACTCGCTTTCCATGCGCCGCACGCGGTCGATGCTGGCCAGTTCCTGGAGAACCTTCTGATTGTCGACAATGGTGGCACTGATGACGCTGGCGGCGACTTCCGCGGTCGAGGCCTGAGCATCCAGGACCTGCTCACGTCCAGCGTCTGCCGTTTCCGAGAGAATAACGAGCGTCACTACCAGCAGCGGGAGCAAACAGGCCCCCGCGAAAAGCACAAGCCGGTTCTTGAGCGAAAGGCGTCGCAGCAAATCCGTCACTCCGTCCGCCATCGGACACGACAGCGACGGTTAATCATCAACGTTCTGCAAGCATGGATACACTACCCATTCGCGCCGCCCGCGGGTCCCATCCGTGCCCGGAGTGAAACCGGACGAGCGGAGCAACAACGGAATCTATGGGTACCTACGCATCTCTAGCGTCCGCGGTTTCCGTTCCAGCTCGTCGGCTCGCCAGGTACTCCACGGCGCGGTCAGTGTACGTCCCCGTCCGCGGATCGAAGTGTCCCCCGGCACGCTTCACATACGGGGTGGACGTGCGGAGCAGGAAACGCAGCAGCCCTTCTTCCTGGATTGACCGTAGCGAGTCACGGTAGAAGTCAAAGATGTGCGTGTTGCCCAGGGAAAGCCCGGCGCGGGCGGCGGCGCCAGCCAGCGCCGCGGAAACCTCGGAAACTGAACGCCCTTCCTTCTGCGCGGTGGACTGCAGCTCGCGAAAGATGAGGGCGAGCTCGTCAGCCGAGGGCAGATCATCCGCCTGACGCCGGAGAGATTCGAAGGAGGCACGGGCGTCCTTCACGGTCATCGGCGGGATATCGATCGTGTCCGCGAGCACGCTCGAGCTCGTTTCCAGCCGCTGTAGCAGTTCCTCATACGAGGCAATGTCCGTCTCCGCGGGTAGTTGGCCCGTCTGTTGAAGCTCGGCCACCAGTGTGCGCAGATAGGCCTTCGAGCCGCCCATAACGTCGGATGCCGCCGCCAGGACCCAGAGTGGCGAGAACCCGACGGCGAAGATGCTGGCGAACTCCACCACGTTCCCGGTGAACTTGCGCACTGCCAGTTCACCGGCGGCCATCTCCTCGTCCTCGTAGATGCCACGCACGTCACCGACCCACTCGATGAGAATGCGCAACAGGCGGCTCACGGTCACCTGGTAGAGCTTGGAATCTCGAATCGCCTGTGGCAAGACCACCTGGCTCGTCTCGTACAGCGCCCCGCCTGCCAGCGCGGCTGACGCGCGCGCGACGCGCTCTGGCAACGAGACGATGTAGCGGCCGGCCGCCCTGGGCCGGCTGCGCTTCGGCGACGATGAGGGTGTGCCTGGGGATGGTGCGTCGGACATCGCGGGAGCCTCCATTTCGCCGTCACTACGAACGCGGGCTAGCCCGGGTTCCGTGCCAGGAAATCGAGAACCTGGGGCCCAACGATCCAGGGATGGGTGTGTTGCACCACGTGCGGCGCGTTGTTGATCAGCAGCAGTTCAGCGTTGGGGATGGCGCGCTGCATGTCGACCATCTGGTCCAGGTTGCCCCAGAGGTCATTGCCCCCGGCAATCAGGAGCGTCGGGTTCGGAATGCGCGAGAGATCCTCCGTCGAGTACGCGGGGTAGGCTGCCAGGTTTTCGGCCAACTGGCGGAACAGTTCCCGCCACCACCCTACCCCGCCGCCCCGATCATGCAGTGCCGCCATCACGACCATCTCATGCGGGCGCTCGCGCTCCATGATCTCCAGATCGGCAAACTGATTGGCGATGATCACCTGCTCGTCGTTGTAGTAGTTGGGGCCGACGGCAACCAGCGACCGGGCGACATCCGGGCGCGTCATCCCGACAACCAGCGCGGTAATGCCTCCGTCACTGACGCCCGCAATGTGTGCCGGACCAGCACCGAGCTGCTCGATGAAGGCCACGACGTCATCCGCAATCATCTCGTAGCGAAGCACTCCAGCGGGATTGTTGGTACGGCCATGACCACGGTGCTCCAGGTGAATGGCACGAAATCGTTCCCCAAACGCCGGCATATGGTCGGCCCAGCCTGATGAAGGCGAGTCGATCGTGCCGCTGGCCCCGTGGAGCAGGATCAACGGCGTGGCAGCCGGATCCCCCACTTCCTCGTAATACATGCGAATATCGTTGACGTTCGCGTACGGCATCCGCTTACTTTCCCCCGTTGTGACCGCGCCAGAAATCCGGCCCGGGAGCAGCATCGTAACCGAGAGTCCCTCTGAATCCTGGAGTCGTTGGTGATGAACGCCCCTGATAACCTGGTTGTGAGCCGCGTACCTGATGGCGCAAGCCGCGAACCCTACGTACCGCTACTTCTCCTGGCGGACGAACCCGAGCCGCTACGCGGGTACCTCGATGATGGCGACCTGTACGTGCTGCAGGACTCAACAGGCGCCACGCTCGGCGTGACGCTCGTCCTCCCGTGGCATGACGAAGCGACGACAGCCGAGCTCAAAGCGGTGGCAGTTGATGCCTCTACGCACAACCGCGGACTCGGTCAGCGCATGTTGCGCGGCGTGCTGGACGATCTCCGCACCCGCGGCAAGACCCGCGTCATGGTTGGCACCAGCAATGCAGGCATCGGCCAGATCGCCTTCTACCAAAAAGCTGGTTTCAGAATTTTGTGCATCGAGCGAGATTACTTTACACCGGAAAAAGGGTACGATCCCGACGAACGGGAAAATGGACTGCCGCACCGGGATTTTGTCTGGTTCGACCAGGACCTGACGTAGACAACACCGCGCTGGCTGGGTAGCGGCACGTTGCGGCGAATAGTGGAGTGAGGAATCCATGACGCAATCTGCGGATGTCGTCGTCATTGGTGGTGGCGTGAACGGCGCCAGCACGGCTTTCCACCTCGCCCAGCGCGGCCTGAAAGTAACCCTCCTCGAGCGCTCCGTGCTCGCCGGCGGCGCCAGCGGCAAGTCTGGCGCGCTCGTGCGTATGCACTACACGAATCCACTGGACGCCAGCCTCGCGCAGATGAGCCTGCCCTATTTCCAGAACTGGGGAGACGTGGTCGGCCATGGGGATCCGGCATTCCGGGCCGTGGGGGTCGTGCGACTTGTTCCGGCGAAGTACAACGATGCCCTGCGCGCGAACGTCGACATGTTACGCGGCGTGGGTGTGAAGACGGATGTCATTTCGGCGGAAGACCTGCGCGAAATCGATCCAGGCGTTTTCACCGGCGATTTCGAGATCGCGGCCTGGGAACCCGATTCCGGCTTTGCTGAACCAGCCGCCACCGTGTATGGCTTTGCTGCCGCCGCCAGGGCCATGGGCGCCAGTATTCATGAGGGCGTCGAAGCCACGGCCATCCTGACCGATGGTGAGAAGGTCGCAGGCGTCGAAACCCCGCTTGGCAACATTGCCACCGAGACTGTCGTCGCGGTGCCTGGCGCCTACACCAACAACCTGATCAACCCCCTGGGACTCGACTACGGGCTGATCGCCAATCGGGTCCAGATCGCTATCTTGCGCCGGGTTGCGGATGACACAGCCCATCCGGTTTACATCGACGGGATGAACGGAACCTGGCTCCGACCGGAAGGTGAGTTCGGCACCCTGATCGGCGTGCTGCGAGATCAGTTGGGCGTCGATCCCGACTACTACGACGAAGGCGTCGATTTCGACTACATCAAGGATGCCAGGGATCGCTGTGCGAAACGGCGACCGGCGCTGACAAACGCGTTCATGCGCGGCGGGTGGGCCGGGGTCATCACGATGAGCCCTGACAGCCACGCAATTATCGACCAACTTGCACCTTACGCCGGCCTGTACGGTATCCTTGGGGACTCTGGGACCAATTTCAAGACCGCTCCCGCCATCGGCAAGTGTATGGCGGAGTGGATCGTCGATGGCGCGCCGCAGACGGTCGATTTGCATCCGTTCCGCGCATCGCGCTTTGCAGAGGGTTCTCTTTTTGCCGGGGAGCACGAGTACGGCGAGGGCCTGCTCGACGTCTTCCGGTAAGAGTCAGAATCACGGCTTTCCGTTCGTCGAGGAGTGAACAGATGTTGCGTCATCACGATGATCTGGTTCACGAAGCACAAGCGGTCCGCGCGAAACTGATCTCCCGCCGCTCCTTTCTTGCCAGGGCAGCAGCAGCAGGGTTCTCCCTTGCCTTCGCCGAAAAACTCCTGCAGCACGGCGCCACCGCTGCCGCGCTCGCCCAGGACGAGCCGCCGAAGGGTGGGCAGGTCATCGTTGGCCTCTCGCAGGAGCCGACGATCTTCAATCCGCTGAAGTCGACGCTCGAGGTTGACCGCGGTGTCCAGATGGGGATTTTTGACAGCCCATGGCGCATCAACGAAAAGTCGGAGTTGATCCCGAATCTGGCAACCGAGATTCCAACCGTCGAGAACGGGGGCATTAGCGAGGACGGTCTCACCTACACCTTCAAGTTGCGCGACGACGCCAAGTGGCACGACGGCGAGCCGCTGACCGCGGCTGATGTTGTGTTCAGCCACAATCTGATCATGAACCCGGATTTCGTGGCGGGCACGAAGATCGGCCACGACAAGGTATCGGAGATCTCTGCGCCTGACGACCACACGGTCACGATGACGTTGAGCGAACCGTACGCGCCGTTTCTGTTCACGTGGGGTGACACCTTCATCGTGCCTGAGCATGTCCTGAAGGACGTTGAAGACCCCAATACCGCCGAGTTCAACTCCACGGCGCCAATTGGCTCAGGTCCCTTCAAGTTCGTAGAACGGGTGCCCGGCGATCACATCACCCTGGAGGCCAATTCGGAATATCACGGTCCGGGCCCGTATCTGGACACGGTGATCTTCAAGTACGTGCCGGATCTGACCGGACTGTTCACCCAGTTCAAGACGGGCGAGGTGGATGTCACGGGCATTCAGGGCATCACGGCTGATAACTACGCCGAAGCCCAGACGCTGGAAGGCAAGGTCATCAACGCAGGCCCGGCCTCCTTCGTCGAGTTCATCTACATGAACTTCGGCAAGCCAGTCTTCCAGGACAAGGCCGTGCGGGAGGCGATGTACGCCGCGATGGATAAGGCGAACATCATTGACGCCGTGTACTACGGCGTGCAGACGCCAACCGAGTCCTACTTGCCACAGCAATCATGGGCGTACAACCCGGACCTGACGCCACAGGTGTACGACGTCGCGGCGGCCATGAAAATCCTGGACGATGCTGGCTGGGAGCCGGGTGCTGACGGCATCCGCGAGAAGGATGGCGTGAAACTCAGTTTCACCAACTCGACTACCGCCGGCAACAAGGTGCGCGAGCAGGCGCAGCAGTACCTGCAGCAAACCTGGAAGGAAGCCGGCATAGACATGCAGATCAACAACATGCCGGCCGCCGTCATCTGGGGCGATTACTTCAATCTCTCGGAATACGACACCGTCATGGTCGGGTGGGGCCACCCACCGGATCCGGATGGCACCAGCCGTTTCCACTCGGACTACATCCCGGCCCAGGGCGGTGCGGGACAGAACACCATGCAGTACAAGAACCCAGACCTGGACAAGCTCTGGGACGAGGGCGTCGTAGAGGTCGATCCGGCCAAGCGCGTCGAAATCTACAAGCAGGCACAGCAACTGATGCGCGACGATCTCGCGTATCTGCCAATCTTCCAGTACACGGCCATCGAGGGTACGAAGGCCGGCCTGCAGAACTACAAGCAAAACCCCTTTGTTGTCAGCAACATGTGGAACGTCTTCGAGTGGTACTGGGATGAGCCGGCCTCCTGACGGCCGGTAACCGCGCGGGCTGGCTGCCGGTCACGACTGGGCAGCCAGCCCGTTTTCGCTTCCAGGACAGAACCGCATGTCGGCATTTCTCCTCCGCCGTGCCGGGCAAAGCGTGGTCCTGCTGGTGCTGGTCACGACCATCGCCTTTGGGCTGATGCGCCTGGCGCCAGGCGGTCCAGAATCCGTCTACGCGCTCAGCCCGGGCATGCGCGCCGAAGACCTCGCCCGCATCCGCGCCTCCTTCGGCCTGGATCAGCCCATTCCTGTGCAGTATGTCAAGTGGGCACGAGGGATGTTCACGGGGGACTGGGGCCGGTCATACCGTGACAGCCGGCCGGTTCGCGACGTGATCTTTGATCGCATTCCCGCCACGCTCGAGCTCACGGTCACCGCCCTGGCGTTCGCGATCCTGGTCGGCGTTTCTATCGGGGTCCTGGGCGCCCTGCGCCCCCATTCGCTGCCGGACTACCTGGCGACGGTCGGCGCGATGCTGGCGCTCTCCATCCCGACCTTCTGGTTCGGCCTGATGGTGATTTTCATCTTCGCCGTGCGCCTGGACTGGATCCCCTCCGGCGGGCGCGAGACGATGGGCGCCGATTTCTCATGGGCGGACCGCCTGCACCATCTCGTGGCGCCGGCGCTCGTCCTTGGCCTGGTGCTTGTGGCCACGTGGAGCAGGTACACCCGGGCCTCGATGCTGGAAACCATCAACCAGGATTACGTGCGTACCGCGCGGGCCAAGGGCATTGCCGAAAAGGGCGTTGTCTGGACTCATGCCTTCCGCAACGCACTCGGTCCGCTCATCACGTTGGCCGGCCTGCAGGTGCCATTCCTGTTCAGCGGGGCACTCGTGACCGAGAGTGTCTTCACCTGGCCAGGCATGGGGCGGCTGTTTGTGGACTCCCTCGGGTACCGGGACTATCCCGTGCTGATGGGTGTGCTGGTGATCACCGCCGTGCTGGTCATCGGCAGCAACCTGGTCGCGGACGTGATCATCGCCGTGGCCGATCCGCGCGTTCGTCTGCGTTAGGAGCCGCTCGTGTCAACGCCTGTTCCTGCCGCAGCCATTGATCTTGGCGCCAGCATTCCTGCTACGCGCCAGGCCAGTGTCGAGAGTCCGGCGCGGGTCGCGATGCGCCGTTTCCTGCGGCACCGCCTCGCCACCGCGGGCTTGATCATCTCGATCCTGCTGGTTCTCTCCGCCCTCTTTGCTCCAGTGCTCGCCCCGCGCGATCCGCTGAAGATCTCGATCCTGGACAAGTTTGCGCCGCCCATGACCAAGGGCTTCATCCTTGGAGCGGATGAGGTTGGGCGCGATCTCGTGTCACGCTTGCTCTACGCCGGTCGTATCTCGCTGCTGGTCGGATTCGCGGCCATGGCTGTTACGGTGATCGTCGGCACGATCGTCGGCCTCGTCGCGGGCTTCTATGGTGGCCGCGTCGATACGGTACTGATGCGGTTTGCCGACGCACTTCTGTCCTTTCCGACCGTGTTCCTGCTCCTGGTGCTGGCGGCCTTCGTTGGCGCGTCGATCCTCTCGATCACGCTCATCATCGGACTCACGTCGTGGATGGAGCTTTCGCGCATCCTGCGCAACCAGGCACTCACCTTGAGAGAGCAGGACTTCGTCCAGGCGGGCCGTGCTCTCGGCGCCTCGAATCGCTGGTTGATCACCCGGCATATGCTGCCGAACACGCTGGGGCCAATCATGGTGGCGGCGACCCTGAACATCGCCAACGCAGTGCTGGCCGAGTCGTACATTTCCTACCTGGGTTACGGCATCCAGCCGCCGGAGGCGAGCTGGGGCAATATGTTGAACAATGCCCAGAGCTATTTCGGAACTGCCCCCTGGATCGCGCTCTTTCCTGGCGTCCTGATCACGCTCACCGTGGCCAGCTTCAACTTTGTTGGCGACGGCCTGCGAGACGCCCTGGATCCTCGCACGAAGCGGTAATCCGGGCGCGCTCCCCCAGTCTGGACAACGCACAGCGGCGCGCTATGATGCTGTACGGACACCTGTCCAACTGGTGACTGGGAGGCTACCGTGGACCCACAAGATTTCGATCGCTGGACACGTGGCGTGAGATCTCGCTCACGCCGTTCCGTTCTGCAGGCGTTGACGGCACTCGCCGCGGTCGCGGTCGCCGGCCGCGCTGTGCTACCGGATGCGCAACCTGCCGCTGCTGGCGGCTGCGCCGGCTTTGGCTGCCCCTGCAGCGATGACTCGACGTGCGTTGACGGGCTGGTCTGCTGCGGTAACAGTTGCAACACCTCGGGCAACTGCGGCCTGACCTGTACTGGCACCGGTTCGTCCTGCCCGGCCAGTTGCTCCCAGGGCGCACCGTGCGACGACTGCTGCGAGGGCTTCTGCGCGGGCTACGGTGCGTGCACCACGATCTACTACAGCCAGGCTGGCGGCGACTGCTCGCTGGCCGATCCGACGGCTTGCGCCCCCGGCCTCACCTGTTGCCCGGTGTCCGGCGGCGATGCCAGCGACGGCGTCTGCCAGGACAGCTGCGGGAACTAGATCCTCACAAACCTTTGCCCTCTCCCTTGTGCCGGGGAGAGGGCAACGTCACGAGCATACGAGGACGACTGACGTTCAGCTTGCGCTAGCTCGCATTTGCAGCAGGCTCGAAGGTAATCGTCCATGCGTCGTCCAGCCCGGACACGCGCACGGTGTAATCACCGGCGTTTTCAACGGTGACGTCGGTCTCGGCCGTCCAACTCTGCGCTCCAACCGATTCTCGGAACAGGCGCTGCGCCTGCTCGTCGGCATCCACAAGTCGCACGACGACATCGCTCGGTGCGGACACCTCGCTCGTCATCGTCACCTTGTAGTCGCCTGCGGTGAGGGCGACCGGGTCTGTCGTCATCGAGCCCTCACCGGCAAACGTGACCACGCCCGCCGTCTCCCCTTGCCCGGCATCGTCTGCCGGTGGAGTTGCGGCCGCGTCAGCCGGTGGTAGCGCCGCGGGCGTCTCTTCGGCCGGCGTCTGCTCGACCGGGACGGGACTATTCGCCTGGTCGGTGGCGCCGTCTTGCGCGGCGGCATCCTGTTCCGCCTGACGTTGGGCGCGGCGCTCTTCGCGGCTTTGGGTGTTCGCCGACGCGCCGCCCTGTTCGCCGCCTGCGGCTTGATCGACTGGCGCCTCTTCAGTCGCCTGGTTGCGCCGGTTCGGGCGCTCCTGGTTGGCTGGCTCCAGGACCTGCACGGCGACGAGGCTATCAGGGTTGACGAAGATCGTCCGCACCCAACCCGTTTGCCCACTTTCAGTGAACTCCACCGGGTAAAACTCATCACCTTCGGCGGAAACAGCCGCACCTGTGATCGTGATGGCGTCACCACGCTGGAGGATGTCCAACTCATCGGCGCTGAACGACGGCTCGGCCCACAGGCGAATGTTCTCACCACGAATCACCGCTGAAGCTGGGAACGTGACCTGCTGCGCGGAAAGGTGCGGCGCAGCAAGCATGCTGGTAGCGGCAACAAGCAGCAGAGAGAGAGTGCGGCGCACGAGAATCCTCGCTTTCTGGCACTTGCCAGGTGTGTCCCGGGGAGTCGTTCACTGAACCTGACAACGCACGGACAGTAACGCTCGTTCTGCCATGGCATCAATGCGCGGATTGTGCCACGCCCGGCGACCTCTGGTGCCCGTAGTCAAATTCGGAGATGATCACGCGACGCAAGTCGAGCCCGGAACCTGGATGATCCGGATCAGGCTCGCCCGCTCGATGGGAAAGCGAGGAACAATGGCAGGCGCAATCTCCACAGAACCCCATGTGCAGCAGGGACGCTGGCTGGATTCGAAGCGGCCGATGGGCCTCGGTCTGATGATGCCCATCGCGGAGCAGAACGCGGTCGACGCGAACTCGCCGCGCGAAGACTTCCGCGATTTCCTGGCCATGGCGAAACTGGCTCAGCAGATCGGTTACGACATGATCTGGGTGCCAGACCACTTCATCCTGAAGCTGGACTGGCACGGCGGCGAGGCACGCGGCGTCTGGGAGTGCTGGACCACAACCGCTGCCCTGGCCGCCGCGGTTCCCGGGCTAGGCATCGGCACGATGGTCGCCTGCACTGGCTTTCACAACCCGGGTTCCATCGCCAAGTTCGCAGAAGTCATCGACGACGTCAGCAACGGCAATTTCGTCCTAGGCCTTGGCTGCGGCTGGCATGGCGACGAGTACGAAATGTTCGGCATGCCCTTCGACCATCGCGTGGATCGCTTCGAGGAGGCGATGGAAATCATCTCACCCCTGGTGCGGACGGGTCACGCCAATTTCGAAGGTGAGTACTACCAGGCGCGACATGCGATCAATTTTCCGCAGGGCCCGCAAGGTCGTGACGGCGGCACGCCCATCATCTTTGGCGCGCAGCAACCACGCATGATGCGCCTCACCGCCCGCTACGCCGACGCCTGGAACGCCGATTGGCAATCAGACATCAGCGTCGTGGCGCACCGCATGGCGGAGCTCGATAAGGCGTGCGAGGCGGTCGGGCGCGATCCGAAAGGACTGGTCCGCACCGCGGGCACGCAATTCACCATGGCGCCGCATCCGTTCTCGTTCCGCCCGTTCGCGGGCTCGCCGGACGAGATGGTTGCCTTCATGCACCAGTTCGCGGACATGGGCATGCGCCACTACCTGGCGACGCCTAGCCCCTGCAACCTGGAAACCCTGGAGCGATTCGGGGAAGTGATCCGCAAATTCGACCAGGGCTAGCCTCTCATTAAGCTCCAGTCGACCGCCGCGAGCCCCTGGCGAGAGCCACTCCCTACCCGAAGGGAGTGGCTCTCCGGGTGGTGCCCGATGGCTAGGAACTCACCTCGTCCACTGCCACGACCTCGTCGTCGCCACCGCTGCCACTACCGATGATCGCGTCCATCTCGATCTCGACCTTCAGGTCGGGGTGGATGAGCGCGCTCGTGCCTACCATGGTGCCGGCTGGGCGGATATCGCCGAAGACCCGGCCAAACTCCTGCCCAACGGCATCGTAATCACTCATGTCCGTGACGTAGATTCGGTAGCGCGTGACATCCTCCAGCGAGGCGCCCGCCTCTTCCAGCGCAGCGGCGATTACGTCCAGGATGTGACGCGTTTGAGCCGCTGCGTCTCCTGGCGCAACCGGAACCCCGTCCTTGAACGCCGCTGTGCCCGCCACGAAGACGCGGTCGCCGACGCGTACTGCCCGGCTGTACCCGTACTTCCGCTCAAATGGCCCGCCAGAACTCACCAACTGCCGATCCGGCATCACCCTCTCCATGTTTCTCGCCCGGAACGCCCCTGTTGCCCACTTTGGATACCCCCGGTATCGTAGCTGTGTGAATCAGCCGGTGAGTTGTCACCAGGTTGCAGGCAGCGCATGAGGAGCAGATCATGGCCGGCGCAATTCCCACTCGACCCCTTGGCAAGACAGGCGTAGAGGTCTCCATGCTCTGTCTCGGCGGCTACCACATCGGCGTGCCAGAAGAGGCAGAGGGAATCCGCATCATCCATCAGGCCATCGATGGCGGCATCACGTTCCTCGACAACGCCTGGGAATACAACGACGGCCTCTCCGAGGAGCGCATGGGCCGCGCGCTGGCGCAGGATGGGTACCGCCAAAAAGCGTTCCTGATGACCAAGAACTGCGCGCACGACCGTACCGCCGCCAGCTCCATGATCAAGCTCGAGGAGAGCCTGCGCCGCCTCCAGACCGATTACCTTGACCTGTGGCAGATCCACGAAGTCACCTGGCACGACGACCCGGAACGCATCTTCGCCCCTGGTGGCGCCCTGGAAGCCATGGTGAAGGCCAAGGAAGAAGGCAAGGTGCGCTTCATCGGCTTCACAGGCCACAAGAGTCCGGCGATCTTCCGCCGCATGCTCTCCCAGGGCTTCCCGTGGGACACCCTGCAGATGCCGGTGAGCGTGCTTGACGCCAACTTCAACTCCTTCCAGCGCGAGATCCTGCCCCTGGCCAATGAGCAGGGTGTGGGCGTGATCGGCATGAAGAGTCTTGCCGCCGGACACCTCTTCGAGGACCCAGCACTCACGCTCTCGGCAGTCGATGCAATCCGCTACTCCCTTTCGCAGCCCATATCGTCGCTGTGTGTCGGCACCGATTCCTTGAAGGTGCTGGAGCAGAACCTCGGCGTCGGGCAGAACTTCGTGCCAATGTCCCCTGAGGAACAGACCGCCGCGATCGAAGCGGTCTACCACCTCGGGTGGAATGGCCAGAAGGAGCCCTTCAAGACCTCGTTCGACTACGAAGGCAATGAGGCACGTCGCGAGCACGGCCTGCCAATCCGCTCGGCCGCTGACTAGGCCCGAGAGGAGTCTGACCGTATGTTGACTGCCCGTGAGCGTGTCGGCGTCGCCTTTTTCCCACGGAGTGCGGACACCGCTGTTGATCTTTGCGTCCGTGCCGAGCGCGCGAATGTGAGCCATGCCTGGATGGTCATGCCCGCCACCGGGCTGGACACCCTGACGTTGCTCGGCGCTGCCGCTGTCCAGACCGAGCGCATCGTGCTTGGAACCTCGATCGTCCCCGCGTTCACGAGACACCCGCTGACCTTTGTCACGCAGGCCTTGTCTCTTGAGGGGCTGGCTCCAGGTCGCCTCAGCCTTGGCATCGGCACTGCGCACGCCCGCACGATGGTCGATGTCTATCACCTCGACTTCGCCCATCCACTGCAGGAGCTGGAGGAGTACCTGGAAATCGTCCAGGCGGTGCTGAAAACGGGCGCCGCGCACTTCAAGGGCGAGTACTACCAGGTCGATGTCAGCTTCCCGAACCCACCAGGCACTGCGGTGCCGATAGCCGCGCTCCGCGCGCCCGCCTTCAAGTTGGCCGGGCGCCTGGCAGACGGGGCGATGAGCTGGAACTGTCCAACAGCCTACCTCCAAAACGTCGCCCTACCCGCGCTCCAGGCAGGGGCTGACCAGGCTGGGCGCGCGTGCCCGCCCTTGCTCGTGCACGTGCCCGTCATGGTCAGCGCCGACCGGGCGGCGGTCCATCGCCGCGCGGGTGAGCAACTCCGTTACTACGCTGCAGCACCCTTCTACGCGCGCATGTTTGCCGACGCCGGGTACCCGCTGAAGGCGGACGGCAGCGTCAGCCCCGAGCTCATCGATGACCTGGTGGTCTACGGGACTCCTGAGGAGATCGCAGACCAACTGCAGCGGCGTCTCGCGCTGGGGTTCGACTACCTGATGGTCAATCCTCTCCGCACCGAGGATGACTCCGCGCACGAGGACCAACTCCTGGAGATACTGGGCGATCTCTAGGCTTTGCGGCCCATGCAAGGTGAGACCCGTTGGCGATGTCAACGGGTCTCATGCGTTCCGCGCCGCAGTTTCGTCACTGCCAGCTTGTCGCACTCGACCGGTTGCGGAAGTAGACATAGTGTTGTCCGCGGCCTATGCTCTTCCCGATCCGACAACCCAGCATCAACGCAGGAGTACCAGACGGTGAGCATCGCAGAGACTGCGACGTCCGAGACGCTTTCAGCCGGCGAACGAGCAACAGGCAGCAGGCGTGGCACGCTGGCCGCGCTTCTCGCAGGTTCCGCCATGGGTTTGGCAGCCATGGCGAGTCCCTCCCCCGCGCAGGCAGGAAAGGGCAAGAAAGGCAAGAAGAATAAGGGCAGCAAGGACAGCGCAACAGCGGGCGGTTCTCTGTCGTCGGTTCGCTATGTTTACAAGACGACAACCTTCACCAGCAGCGGCGTTGTGACGGCGGCGGCTAGCTGTCCAAGTGGCTACCTTCCCATAGGTGCGGGGTTCTGGGGTTCGATTCCCGAACCGGTCGTGCTGACGTCACTTCCCCAACTCGAAAGCAACAGTTGGGAGTTCGAATTCGACGGCGCACAAAAAGACCAGCAAATGACGATCACCGTCATTTGCCTGGCAGCCACAGACGACACGACGGTGGAAGACACCGAGCATCGCTCAGCTCGTCACCGGAAAGGCAAGCGCGGACGTAAGAAATAGCCTCGCGACAACGAGCTAGCGATCGACGAGCGAAATAAACTCCGGGTAGTCCTTCAAATCGCTGATGAACGGCTCAGGGTCCGGCGCACCGGTGTGGGGGTCGAAACGCAGGATGCTCCGGCCCTTGCGGCTGCAGACGTATAGCTTGCCGTCCGGACCGATCGCCATGCCAGCAGGAGCATCAAGTCCGCCGTCGCCCGGTTCGATCAGGGCCTCGACCTTGTCCGTTTTGGGATCGACGACAAAGATGGCGCTCTGTTCGCGGCTCCCAACCAGGATCGCCTGGTCTGGCTGACGCAACGCCAGGTGCACCGGTTTGCTCAGCTTGTGATGCTGGTACACCGCGAGCAGCTTCCCGCTCGGCGTTTCATAGCGCTTCACGCTGTCGCTGTCCCGATCCACAACCAGGAGGTCGCCTCCCGGGCCAAAGAGCGTGCGCCGCACGGTCCGCACGCCGTTCGGCGCATGCTCGGCTGAAGGGACGAACGTGCCCGGCAGGAGATGGCGCACTTGCTCGTCAGCAAGCGCAGCCGGAAACGGCATGGGCTGACCTGGCGTGCCATTCGACTCGTGTGGACCGTAGTAGCGGCCCACCACGTTCGTGTCCTGGCTTGGGACGTAGAGGTTGTGGTCCGGCCCGAATGTGACATCGAACGGGTGGGCCAACCCGAGATTGTTTTCGTGCCGTTCCACGAAGACGTCCTGGAACTCATGTTGACCCTGCTCGTTTACGTTGCCTGCGAAGCGCAGGACCTGGGATGCATGCTGATAGGCATTGGCGACGTACAGCGCACCATCCGGCCCGAACTCGAAGCCGCGGAGCTCACGCAACTCCAGTCCAGCCGGGAGGGTGTGCGCGGCGAGGGCCTTTCCGCGCGGCTTGCCCCCCAGGTCGAACACGTGGATGTTGTTCCACTCGCCGTCGTCGTCGCCGCCGTGGAACGAGATGTACCAGACCTGCACGCTTCCCCTCTCAGCCGTATCCTCACGTGATTGCCACTCCACGGTAACAGACCTGCGGTGAGCTCGCGAAGGACAGCCCGTGCGACGGGCTCCCGGGGCTGGTCTGCCGATGCAGCGAATGGCTCACCACCGAGCCAGAGACTCCCAGAATCGCCTCGAATGTGAACGGGGCAGTCGCGCCTCGCGCCGCCCCGGACTCCAGCTGCTGGGCGGGCCGCGCTGTCAATGTGGGTATTCACCTAGCGTTCACCCGCTTTCGGTCCACGCCGCGGCCAGAGAACGGCTTCGGCGTTGCTGTTCCCGACAGGTCTGCACGCATCGCTTGCAACGGTATGCCATCATCCGCCGGAGGACGCGTTCCGACCTCAAGCACGTTAGGGAAACGGCATGGACGAGTCGTTCACCGCCATGATGCAGGACATCGTCCGCGAAGTCAGCGTTGTGGCCCGCAACATGGTGATCGCCGTCGTTGTCGCCGGTGTCGCGATCATGATGTCGCGGATGGTGCGCAGCTTCATCCAGCGCCGCCCCACCTTTCGCGAACTGCCGGTCGTCGGCCAGACCCTGGCGCTCAACGCGATCTCGTTCTTTATCGGCATCGTCGCCTGCACCGCAATCCTTGGCCTCTGGGGCGCAACCTGGTCCGCCATCGCCGCCGGCATCGGGCTGAGCACTCTGGCGATTGCGCTTGGCCTGCAAGACGTGCTCAAGAGCATCGCCGGCGGCGTCGTGATCATCCTGGAACGGCCGTTCGAGATTGGAGATCGCATCCGGATCAAGGACCTCACCGGCGAGGTCGTGGATGTCCACGTGCGGCACATCGTGCTTCGCATGGACGACGGACACCTTGCCATGGCGCCGAATGGCCTGCTCTTCACCGAGCCGTACGAGAACTTCTCACGCACCGGCGACTTCGATTACGCGATTGTGGTGAGCAACATTGCGTGCACACCTCATGAGGCGAAGGAGCGGATCAACCTGGTGCTGGCGAACATTGCCAATTTGCACCAGACTCCCGAGGTGCTCATGCAGCTGGATCTGCGCCGTGCTGTCTCCTGGCCCGTACGGCACACAAGAGTGACCAACGGGCAACCGCGCCCGGTGCATCGGCAACGCGCGGTCATCACCTGGAACAGCGAGACGGACGAATCCGTCATTTCCGACATGGTGCAGAAACTGCAGGCCCAGTTTCCAGAATCTGCGATGTCCGTACGCCGCCGCTGACGCGCAGCCTGGCTGACTGGCTATGATGCGGTGAGAACGTCGTCATCGGAGGAGCATGTCTGTGAGCTTTGATCCCCACAATACCACCGCCATTCCCATCGGCATGCCAGTGCGCGGCTACAGCGGCGGCTTGCTTGGTTACGTGCGCGAAGTCCACCCCCACTACATCCTGGTCGGGCAGGAAGGCCAGCACGACGACCTGGACGTACCGGTGCACGCCATCAAAGGAGTCAGCAACGGCGAGCTGCATGTCTCGGTCAACCGCGAGGCAGTCACAGAAGTCGATGATGTGGAGACCGCGCATCGCATGGGCGAGGAGTAGATCCAGCCCCTCTGCTGCGCGGGCGTCATTGTGTGCTGCTGTTGACGTACGCCTGGAGTCACCACCGTGGACGCCGACCGCTTCGCTGACGTATTGCGGGCCGCTGTCGCCGGCGATTCGCGTCGCGGGCTTCTCTCCCGGTTTGCTGTCGCAATTCTGACCGCCGCCGTTCCGCTGCATGCGCCAGGCGAAAGCGAGGCGGCAAAGCGGAACCATCGCCACCGGCGCCGGAAAAGCCGCTGCACACCGCGCTGCGAGGGGCGCGTCTGCGGTGGCAATGGCTGCGGGGGCTCGTGCGGCCGCTGCGGCAAGAATCGGGTCTGCGTCAACGGCGCGTGCGCCTGCAAGAGTGGCGCGTGCGGCAGTAACGACCTCTGTTGCAGTGGCAACACGGCGCTCTGCTGCCCACCGACCGTGCAGCATGAGCTGGGCTCATGCGGTCCCACGGGCGGCGCCTGCTGTACCAGCGAGCAAGGAGGAGGCGCCTGCCCCTCACACCGGCCCAAGTGCTGCCCGGTAACGACCCAGAATCCATCCGGTCTCTGTTTGGTTGCTACCGAGACGTGCTGTTCTTCCGCTGAGGGTGGCGGGTGGTGCCCGCCAGCCACGCCAAAGTGCTGTCCCTCCACACCTCACTTCTCGCGCGGGACCTGCTGCGGAGCACAGCAAACGTGCTGCGACGTCGATGCAGACTGCAGTAATGGAGCAACGTGCACGTCAGGCTGCTGTACACCTCAGATCGCAGCAGAGGCTGCACGCGAATTGAGCTATGAACGGCAGGGCGGTGCATCGCGCCCCAAGCCGGAGTCGTGATCTGAACGTGAAGATGGCCCAGTAGCGCGGCTGCGATGGGACCTGCCTGGTGTGCACGCTTGATCCGCGCCGGCAGGACAAGGGAAGACCCTGGCCGGGATGGCAGCCAGGGTCTTTATGGGAACGAGGGATCCAGGGGAGGGAAGGGGAAACCTGGGTGCCTCGTATCGGTGGAACGCTGGGACTATCGATTGGGTTCCCGCGTTCCTGTTTAGGTGAGTTGCAAACAGTGTGCCAACACCCGGCCGGGCAGGCTCAATGCAACGCTGCCCCCGTCTTCCGCACTACAGCCACCAACGCTTCAATGTCCTCCCTGGTTGTTGCGTAATGCAGAACATTGGCGCGCAGCGCGAACTTCCCGTGAACCTGCGCCTGGGTCAGGAACGCTTCCCCTCCCGCCTGGACGCGCTCCATGATCTGCTTGTTCAGGGCATCGAGTGCTGACTCGTCCAGGTCTTGTCCTGGGGGTACGAAGCGAAAGCAGCAAATGGATAGCGTCACGTCCGCCAGCAACTCCAGATCCGGCGTCGCGGCAATCATTGCACCGAGTTGACGGGCCAGTACGTTCTGCTGGCTGATCATCTTCACGATGCCGTCTCTGCCCGCGTGAAGCAACGTCATCCACAGCTTGAGGGCGCGGAAACCTCGCGTCTGCTGAAATCCATACTCGGAGAACCAGGGGAGTCCGCCGAACCCCTTGCCCTCCTCCGTGCGGAGGTACGGCGGAACCATGCTGAAGGTATCGCGCAACAGGGCGGCGTCACGCACCAGCGCGCAGCCGCACTCCACCGGAATCGACAGCCACTTATGCGGGTCGAGCGCCAGGGAGTCGGCTCGTTCCATGCCGGCGTACTCCGCAGCAATGGACGGATCGAGGACGCCAACAGCGCCGTACGCGCCATCGATGTGAAACCAGAGACGCTCCGCCGCGCAAAGCTCGGCCATCTCGGCGAGCGGGTCAATGGCGCCCGTGCTGACCGTTCCTGCAGTACCGATCACGCAGAACGGGCGCAGGCCCGCCGCACGATCGGTAGAGATCGCTTCGTGGAGCGCCGTCATATCCATGCGGAAATCAGGCCCGCTGCGGATGACCCGGACGCTCTCGGCGCCAAGCCCCAGCAATTCAGCCGCCTTGAACAGGGTCGTGTGGGCCTCAGTCGACATGTACAGGGTCAGCCGCTCGCCCCAGCCGTACAGGCCGCGCTCGCGGATCGGCCACCCGTCGTGAACTGCCGCCTGCTGCCGCGCCGCGGCCAGGCACGTCAACGAGGCCATGGAGCCGCCGCTGAGCAGGAGGCCCATGCTTCCTTCCACCGGGAAGTTGACCAACTCCATCAGCCAGCGCACCACACAGCGTTCGAGGTAGATGGCCGCATGGTCGCCGCCGGCGCAACTCGGTCCCATTGCCGCCGCAAGTAACTCAGCGAGGATGCCCATGGGGGCAGGCGGCGAGTTCACCCAGCCGAAAAAGCGCGGGTGACCATTACCCATCGGGTACGGCAACACGTCCGTCGCGAATTGCGCCAGGATCGTCTCCGGCTCCGTCCCACCGGCCGGGAGCGGCTGGTCCAGCAGGCTCAGGCGAGTCGCGGCCGACATAGGCTGGAAAACGGGAGCCTCGCGCATCCCGGCCAGGTGGGCAGTAGCCAGGTCGACCGCCTCGTATCCCAGGGTCCGGAAAGTCTCGGGATCGAGCATCAAAGCCGGTTCGTCATCCATGACTGCTCTCCTGAAAAGGTCGACCGTGCCGGGGCAATGGCTGTCGTGGCACTTCAAGGGCGAGGTAATAAATGCACGTTTCGGGTCCGGGATTGGCGAAGGCGTGCCAGCAATCTCCGTGATACGTGATGCTGTCACCTGTCTCCAGCTGATAGAGAGTTCCGGAGATCGTCAGGCGCAAACGGCCCTGCTCCACCGCAACGTACTCGCGCGAGCCGGGTGGATGGGGTGGGAACTCGCCGGCGTCGACGCCTGCAGGGATGGTCGTGCGCATGAACTCGAATGCGGCATCCGGGAGGACGGGCGCGAGGTTACGCCGCTCCCAACCACTCGGGTCTCGCGCGACATCCTGAGCAGACCGGCGCAGCACGACTACCGGCTCTTGACGCTCCTCCCCCAGTAAACGAGTGATGTTGCTACCGAGGCCAACCGCGATGCGGTGCACCACGAGCACGCTCGGGGTCTTCTCGCCGCGTTCAACGGCAGACAGCATGCTCCGGCTCACCCCGCACCGCTCGGCCGCCTCGTCGAGCGACAGTCCGAGCCCGCCCCGGAGCGAACGGATGCGGGTACCCATCCGCTCCAGATCAACACCGGTGTCGACATCGGCACTCGTGCTCCGCACCAATCCTCCCCTATCGTGGCGCTGCCATCCTCTATAGTGGAGAATTCTACGGTACTTCAAACGTGTTGTATACCCGCACAACATTCCTGCTCCGGCGACGTGTTACCCTCTCTCCCATGGGTACGTTCATCACTCCGGGTCCCCTGGACCTCGTTACATTTGATCTGTACGACACATTCATTGAGTTGAAGCCGCCCCGCTGGGAGCGGCTGGCGACAGCTGCCGCGCAAGCCGGCATAGCGGCCGATGTCGACGTGCTGCGAGAGGCGGACATCGTCGCTGAGGATTACTTCACGATTGAGAACGGCGCGGTCCCGATCCGGGACCGGACAAAGCCTGAGCAAGAAGCCTTCCGCCTGGAATTGATGCGCATTTGGCTGGAGGCTGCCGGCCTACCCCACGACGAAGAGACGGTCAGGGAGCTGCGACGCCTCTACATTTCCGAGTTCGATGAACGGCCGTACCACGAGTACTACCGCCTCTTCGACGATGTGATGCCAACTCTGCGCCGGCTACGGAGCGCTGGGCTCAAGACCGCCCTGATCTCCAATGCGGATGATGACGTCACGGTGGTGGCCGTGCACTTCGATTTCGCCCTGCTGATGGACCTGCTGGTCACCTCGGCGTTCGTCGGCTACGAGAAGCCGGACCCGCGCACGTTCTACGCCGCGCTCGATCCACTTGGCGTTGATCCCGAGCGCACGCTGCATATCGGAGACCAGGCAAAGTCGGATGTTGTCGGCGCACGTGGTGTCGGCATGAATGCGGTGCTCCTGGACCGCTATCACCGGCATCCGCACACGGACATTCCGACTGTCAACTCCCTGACCGAGTTGGCCGACAAGGTGCTGGCGGGTCAGCCCCAACCGGCAATTCACGGCTAGGGCAACAACACCAGATCCGGCGCACCTGAGCAGCCAGACTCCCGCCAGGCGTCGAGAAATGCTTCGCTGACTTCTGGCGTCACGAACCAGAGACGGCCGCACGGAGCATCAACGGTTCCAGCGCGCAGTGCCGCCAGCGCACCCCGCCAGAGGAGCAGTGCTCGCCCATCCGCTGGTGGCTCCGTGCCCAGGGTGAGATCAACAAACTGGTATTGCGTGTCGAGCCCCAGCGCGTATGTCGCGGCGTGGACGCGTTCGATCTCATCCCCGAGTGCCGGATCCTCGACCAGCACCGCCCCGCCTCGTTCGATAACAGGATCCCGCCAGGCAGCAAGTTGCCGGATCGTCTGCTCCTCACGGGTTGGAGCCAGCTCAACGGCCATCTCGGCGCGTGACTGGATGGCTGCGGGCAGGAGAACGCTGACCGCCAGGGCCAGGCCAACCACAGAGGGACGCAGAGGCACCGACCAGGCAATCAACAGCCGGCTCACGTAGGTCGCAACGACCGCGACGCCGAGAGCCACCAGCAGCAGAGCGAATGGCAGAGCTGGGAGCAGGCGTCCGACATGTACCCGTGACGTCAACAGGAGCGGCAGGGCTAGCCCCAGCACCAGCAACCCGGGCAGGAGCAGGACGAGCGGCCGTTTCCTTTTCCTCACGGCATAGTCAAGTGTTGCAGCGGCGCCAACCACGGCGAACGGTAGGTAGAAACCAGGCCAGAAGCGCCCAGACTCGTTCCAGTAGTCCGTGGGCACCGGGCGGGTACCAGCGTCACGAAGCAGCCGATTCAAATCGCGCGCGTTCTGCTCGACCAGGTCAAGCGCCGCATCCTGGACAGAGGTTTCTGCCGCCGGCGAGAAGTCACGAACGTATTGTCCGGCCGCGGCTGGATCCTCACTCATCGCGGTGATCTGCTCTCCCCGCGCGTGGAAATACCCAAGAGCGGCGGCCACAGGTTCCGGTTGCGGCATTGCCACCCACTCCTGTGCCATGACCACGGCCGGCACAACCAGGAGGCACAAGGCGCTCGTGAGCAGGTAGACACGCCGGCGAGCAGGAGTGACGACTGCGGCGAAGGCCAGGACCACCACGGTGATCGGCCAGAGCAAGCGCACCGGCGCGTAGGCCAGCAATCCCAGGAGCATAGACCCCACCAGCGCGCCCTCGCGGGTCCAGCGCCAGCCGGAACGCGTTGGGGCCTCAAGCACCCGCACGAGCGCAAGCACGGTCAACAGGAGCGGGAGCAGCGATACCCCAACCAGGGTCGCCGTCCTCCCGTAGAAGAGGAACACGGGCGAGATGGCTAGCAGCAACGCGGCAAGGAGCGCGGGCGCCGGGCCAATCATGCGGCGGCCACAGAGCCAGAGGAGCGGGACAGCCAGCGCCGACATCAGCATGGCCGGCAGGCGAAGCGCCTCCAGCGTAAGGCCGTTCAGCAGGATGCTTACCGTGAGCGGAACACCCAGCAGGGGACCCTGCCCGCTGTCCGTCATCAGCCCGTCAGTCGGCGCCAGAACACCCAGGGTGAGTTCGGGCGCACCCCAGAACGTGAGCCAGCGCCAGGCGGTATACCCTTCCCAATTGTTGGCCCACGGCGGCGGCTGGCCGAAGGGCGCCCGGAGCACCAGCAGCACGACCGCCAGGGCATACAACACCGCCGAGGTAAAGACCGTCCGATGGCGCAGCCAGGCAGCCGTCAGCGCACGGCGTGAAGCGAGGCTCGCCGAGCCGCCCAGGGGAAGTCCCTCTCGTGGCGGCGACCCGGCGACCATGCTGGAACTCCGTCAGGATCTGGGAGGCGCAGGCAGGTCGCCACGCTTCGTCAGGTAACGGCGGAAACCCATCGCAGAAAGGAAACTCGGCGAAGCCCAGCCGTAGCGCTGCACGATACCCGGATCTTCGGCGATCGCCGGGCCAATGCGTGTCTCGGTGTGCTCCTGGATGAGATCGGTGACGGCTTCGTCGTCAGCCCCGGCCAACATCGCCTCGAGCGACAAAGCCTCCACCTCATCCAGATTCGGCATCAGATGGTCCAGGTGGACGTTGGCGTCGTCAAACGCGCCGCCATGCGTCAGCAGCAGCCGCTGTGCACCGGTCTGGCGCAGCCGCTCCGTGGAGACGCGCCACTCACCGGGTGCGAGTTCAGGCGGTGGCGCCGGCGGCAGGGCGTAGTCAGAGCCAGGCATGCGTACTCCTCCGACGTCCCCCGTGAGAACGACGCTCTCGTCCGGGATCCAGTACGCAACATGGTGCGAGGCATGACCGGGTGTAAAGAGCACGCTCATGACGTGACCGGCAGCCTCGACCGTCTCACCATCCGCCAACGGGCGAACGCGCTCCTCCGGCACCGGAGCAACTTCTCCCCACAACTCGTCCATGCGGTCCGTGTAGAGCCGGCCAGCAGAATTGACGAGTTTTGAAGGATCGATGAGGTGCGGCATCCCGATCGGATGCACGAAGACATCGACTTCCGGCTGCTCACGCACAATGACGCCCGCGGCGCCGGAGTGATCGAGGTGAATGTGGGAAACAAAGATCTTCGTGAGTTGTGCGGGATCGAAGCCCGCCGCAAATATTCCCTGGCGCAGGTTAGGCAGCGTCGAAGTCGGCCCCGTCTCGATCAGGACGAGTTCATCGGGTGATGCCAGCAGGTAAGCGTGAACGACCTTGTCCCACCCCTGAAAACCCAGATCGATGGCCCAGATTCGCTCGCCAACCTGTGTTGCCGTGCCGCCTGGGACCGAGCCTTTTTCTGCGTATCGCACCCGTCACCCCTTGTTCACAAATGTACGTACGGAGTATCGCACTTCGGCGACGTTGCGCAGATTGCCTGTGATGCCAAACCGTGGTGCCTCGACCACGCTCCTGGTCGGATACCAGGAGCGTGGTGGAAACAGCTCATGCTTCCTTACCGGCTGGCGGTACGTTCCTCGAACTCAATAAGGGATTCCTCTTCCATGCCCGCGCGGCCGTGTGGCAGTGCAACTGGTGCCAAACGCATCACCGCAACCGGATCGTCGTCCGCAGCGATCCGGTTCTGCCGTTCGGCTCCGCAGCCGTTGCACCGGTGCACCAGCATCTGCTCCCCGTCTGCGCGGAATGCCACACCGACAGCGGGCATCAGCGCTCGGCAGGGGCTCTCGCGGTCACCTGGTCGCCGCAGATCGACGTGCCGGGAGGTCAGGCAGAAGGGACAGTGGTTCCGGTGCTTTCCACCTGAAACGGTCTGCCCCACGAACACGCGGCATTTGCCGCAGCGAAAGGGTTGTTTCTCGTTCCGTCGCATGTGCGGCCGGAACGGTGCAGCTGCCTGCCGCGCCCGGGACTTCCGGAGTTGGGGCCTGGAATCAACAGGCGTGAGCAGATCATCATCATGTTCGAGATACGACAGTTCGCTTGGTGACAGACGTGGCACGAGGGTGTCCTCCGATTGGGAAATCGTCCAGGGCGATCCAGATCAATCGGGACACAAGCGCTGTCAACACAAAACATCCTTTCTGGCGACCATCATGGGCATTGGGCAGCACGAGACCGCCTCGCGCTGCACAGGCGCCGGTCAGGACCTGGGCACGTGGGAATCGATGGCGAAACGGACTGCCCTGCCGGCAATCCGATCGACACGCCCCTGCGCCCGCGGACTAACCGGCGGGACGCACCCAGGCGCTCCAGGAAGGTGGTGAGATGTCAGGTCTGGCGAGGATCATTCGCGCACGCGGCAACGCCGCCGGCAGGCAGGCTATCTACCTGTGCCGGGAAAGTGGTTCCATGCGAACGCGAGAGAATGAACGCTAGCGAGGCATCCCATTCGCCGAAGCGCCCGGGTGGAGCACCATGACAGTGGTTTGCATCAAGAGCTCCTTTCGGATGAGATACTGCCGGTTCGTCTGCTGTGTCACATCGAGACAGCGCAGCGGAGTCTAATTCCCGGATAGCCCTACGTCAAATGTCCGGAGTTCGCCGATGCCACTCTTGCTCCTGAATCAGGGTGATGTTCGCCACCTGCTTGATCCCGCCACCATGCTCGACGTCCTTGCCCAGGGCTTCGCTGATCTGACCGCTGGCAATGTCGTCGCTCCGGGACGAGATGGCGTCCAGACGGGAACCGGAGCGTTGCTGGCAATGCCCGGCTGGCTTCCTGGCTCGCCCGTTGGGGTCAAACTCGTCGCTGCCTTCCACGGCAACCCCGCACGCGGTCTCCCCGGCCATCAGGCACTCATCTGCCTGTTCGACGAGGAGACCGGCACACCGCTCGCAGTCATGGACGGCGCACATATCACCGCGTTTCGCACCGCCGGCGGCGCGGTGCTCTCCGCGAAACTGCTGGCGCGGCCGGACGCCTGTCGCCTGGCCATCATTGGAGGCGGGGTCCAGGGCGTGTCACACGCCGAACTGATGCCCCTCGTGCGGGATATCCGCGAGATTCGCGTCTGGTCACCCAATCCAGCAAGCGCAGCGCGCGTGGCCGCGAGCATGGAAATCGCCCGTGTCTCCCCTACGCCAGAGGAAGCCGTGCGTGACGCGGACATCATCTGCCTCTGCACGACGGCGCAGGAACCACCCGTTCGCGTTGACTGGATCTCGCCCGGGGCCCATGTGACCTCGGTTGGATACCACCCACCGGGCGGTGAACTTGATCCAGCCCTCCTCGCTACCGGCTCCCTTTTCGTCGAGACCCGGGCAGCATTCGAACCGCCGCCGGTCGGTTGCGATGAGCTGCAGGGACTGGATCCCCTGAGCGGCACCGAACTGGGTGAGGTCGTGCTGGGCTCGCGTCCAGGCCGATTAACTCCCGACGAGATCACAATCTACAAATCGATGGGGCACGCCATGGAGGATGTCGTCACGGCCGCGCTCGTCTACCAGGCAGCGCTGGCCGAGGGCTTAGGTACCTGGTTTGAACTTACGCCGCCGGGCTGATCGCCACGCCTCGAATACTGCGCTTGACGCAGGTTCCCGACGGGCGTAGCCTGCAGGGAACAACTGCATCTGCACCGCTACGGGAGCTCGGAGGCGCCGGGCTGAGAGGGTAGCCAGACCGCTGCCGACCGTCGAACCTGACCGGGGTAATGCCCGCGTAGGAATCTCGCACGCTCTTCTCAGCCGCGCACCCACCTTCCGGTAGGTGCGCGGTCTTTGTGTCGACGTTGGCCCGCTTGATTTGCCGGCCGGGTAGGAGAAGAGTCATGTCGCTTGCTGCAACCACGGTCGATGCCCCGCTCACCATTGCTGGACGCGAGTTCGGCAGCCGCCTCATGCTTGGTACGGGAAAGTACCGTACGAATGAAGAGATGCGCGCGGCGCTGGATGCCTCTGGAACGCAAATCGTGACCGTTGCGCTGCGGCGCATTGACTTCGATGACCCGGCTAGCCGATCGGTCCTCGAGGAGATCGACACCTCCCGGTACGCCATCTTGCCGAATACGGCTGGCTGCAAGACCGCCGAAGAGGCAATACGCATCGCTCGCATGGCGCGGGCCATGGGTCTTGGCGAATGGGTCAAACTGGAGGTCATCCCGGACCCGGTCTACCTCCTCCCCGATCCCATCGGCACCCTGGAGGCAGCACGCACCCTGGTCGGTGAAGGCTTTGCCGTTCTGCCCTACATCGGCGCTGATCCGCCCCTGGCCCGACACCTGGAAGCGCTCGGCTGTGCCACGGTGATGCCACTTGGTTCCCCGATTGGCTCAGGCCAGGGCATCATCAACCTGGAAGCGATCCGGATCATCATCGCCCAGGCCACCGTGCCCGTGGTGGTGGACGCCGGAATCGGCGCGCCTTCAGACGCCGCGTTGGCCATGGAGCAGGGCGCGGACGCGTGCCTGGTGAACACCGCCGTCGCCCTGGCCGGGAACCCGGCCCTGATGGCCGAAGCGATTGCCGGTGGTGTTCGGGCGGGGCGTCAGTCGTTCCTCTCCGGGCGAATACCGCGCCTGCCCTACGCCTCCGCCAGCAGCCCGCTGAGCGGCGTCGTGGGGTCTCCGTCTTCCTGATGCCGGCGCCTCGCGTCCTGCTGGTCACCGACCTTGCCCGCACACGCCTCCCGCTGCTCGAGTTGGCCGCAGAGGCGGTGGCGGGCGGTGTCGACGCCATATACCTACGGCACCTGACCCCGGAGGACAACTGGGACGGAATCCTCTCGCAGATCCGGGAACGGGTGCCCCTTGAGGTGCTGCTCATGGTCCCGGGCGAGCCACCGCCCGGCATCCCTGGTGTGGGCCGTCACCTGCGGGAACGCGATCACATCCTGGAGCATCGGCAACCGGGTGGACAACACATGGTGAGTCGGTCTGTGCATTCTCCTCGCGAAGCAGCACGCTCCGCTGACATGAGTTACGTGGTCGCGGGACACGTGTTCCCAAGTGCCAGCAAGCCAGATCGCGAGCCCCTAGGTCTCGGTGGGCTCACCCGTATTACGGCGGCTGCTCCCTGCCCGCTCGTGGCCATTGGGGGCATCACGGCCGATCGTGTTGCCAGCGTCATCGCTGCTGGAGCCGAGGGTGTCGCGGTGATCGGCGCCATCTGCGAGGCGCGCGATCCACGAGCAGCAGCCAGAGACCTGCGGGTCGCTGTCGACGCGGCGCACGTCTCTCACGTGAAAGGACCTGATATGACCTCAACCCCGAGCAGCGAGACGGCGATCTCCGTCACGGTCAATGGCAAGCCACGGGAGTTGCCCGGCGGCTGCACGGTGCACGAACTGCTCGCGAGCCGCAAACTTTCGGACGGCATGGCGATCGTGGAACGCAACGGGATTATCCTCCCTCGTGATTCCTACGCGTCCACCATCCTGGCCACAGGCGATCAACTCGAAGTCGTACACGCGGTGGGTGGAGGCTAGCCCTCCACCCTAGGGTGCCAGCGGGTCAGTTCCCGCAGCAATCTCCGCGGAATCGTTGACGCCGTCGCCATCCGTGTCAGCATTGTTCGGGTCGGTCTGGAAGAATTCCTCATCGGTGCTGGGCAGACCATCACCATCTGGATCGACGTCGGACACCTCGACCACGTCCGGCGTCACCTGTGGCTCGGGCGTTTCCTCCGCAACCGGCGTCTCCGTGGTCTCGGGTGCGGCAGATTCTGGGGGATAGAAGTAGAGGATGTACCCGGTGTGCGGCGTCTCCTCGCTCACTGAGACGTCGAGGCCCCCTTCGAGGTTGCAGCAAGTCCGCTGGTTCAGGCTGAACGTCGCCGTCCCTTCAGGCACGGCGTTCAGGACGAGAGTTGCCGTGCCATAGGGCAGCCCCCGCCAGGTCCATTGCGCATCCTCCTCCGTGGCTGCCGGAACCTCCTCATTGCCAACAAAAAGGGAGAGCGACGTACCGGCCGGGGCAGGGCCACACGCGGCGGGATCGAGCGTGTTGACGTTCATCCCGGCGGGGCAGGTCGCAATATCAACCGTGACTGAGGTGTCAGGAGCTTCCTGCTCCTGCTCAACCGCCGGCTGAAAGAGGTAGAGCGTGCGGCTCTCTTCCGCCTGCTGGCCAGCCAGGTCGAGGCTGAATTCACCGTCCGGGCCGCAACACGGTTGGTCATCGAGCTGATATTCCGTCACGGACTGCGGCAATTCGTTGACTGCTAGCGAGTACGCACCGGGATCGAGATCATTCCACGTCCACGCGTCGGGAGCCGTGGTCGCGGGGCTGATCTGATCACCCAAGCTGCGCAACGTGAGCAACGTACCCGGGGGAGCGGGCGCACACGCTTCGCGCTCCAGCGTGTCTGGAGTCATACCCTCAGGGCAGGCACGAATGCGGACGGTGAGATCCACGAGACCCCGTGCGTTGTCCGGGACGATGAACCAGTCACAGGTGACGCGATTGCCAGCCGCCACATCGACGGAGATCTGATTCAGTTCCTCCGGGCGCGCAATATTCTCGCCGGACCCATTGCCGCATTGAACTTGCGATGAGGCAAAGTCACCTGGAATATCGGCGCCGACCTGGTAACTCCCAGGGATAACGTTGGTGAAGCGAACGTTACCGGTGGCATCAGCTTCGCTGGAATCAATGATCCCATGCCCTGCGGCCAGGACAAAGGGAACGGCAGCGGCCGGCGTCGTGCAGTCGGCCGCGAAGTCTGATCCGCTGTAGCCAGCCGGGCAAATTGCCGCCGTAATGGCGATTTCGGCCGGTGCTGGAGTCGGTGTTGGCGTCGCCGTTGGGACAGGAGTTGGCGTAACGGGCGGCGCCGGCGTTGCAGTGGGAGATGGCGACGGTGTCGGCGACGGAGTCGCAGTCGGAGGCGGAGTTGCCGTCGGCGATGGTGTCGCGGTTGGCGTCGCCGTGGGAATCGCTGTTGCCGTCGGCTGTGGAGTTGGGGTTGCGGTCGCGGTCGGTTGCGGAGTGGCTGTTGCCGTCGCGGTCGGCTGCGGAGTTGCGGTTGTCGCAGCAGTTGGAACAGGCGTCGCGGTGGAGGTCGGCAGTGGAGTCTGGACCGGCGCCATGGTGGGCTGCACCGGCGCGACCGGCGTCTGCTGGCGAAGCTGGACAGAGCGCGGCGTCTCAGCACCGATCATGGCCACCAGGAAGGTCGCTGGCGAACGGCCGAGTCCGACGGCAACAGCCTCGCCGGTGAACTCGGCGACATCACCCGCCGCCAGGTCAACTTCGCCTCCCCGGCCATCTTCCAGGGAAATGCGTCCACTACTCACGTAGAGGAACGCGGGGCCGGTCACGCTGACCAGGTCGCTCTCCTCGCCGCGCCTCAGGACGTCACGTAACAGGACGATGTCATAGGCCGCCGTGCGGGGCGACGGGAAAGCGGAACCGACGAGATCACGGGCCGACGGTTCGGTGGAGGGCACCACGGCAAAATCCAGGTACTCCGTCGGCTGGCGCTCCAGGCTCACCACGGCCAGTGGCGTTCCCGGCGGCATCCAGACCGCCTCGCCGGCTGGCACACGCGACATCACCCGACCGTCAGCGGCAGCAACCGCTACCACGCCGGATTCACCCGCGACGAAGGAGGGCGGACGGGGCTGCGGCACGGCCCGGTTCGGAAGCGGCGCGCGGTCGAGGCGCAATCGCCAGACAAGATCACCCCGTGGTAGCGGCGCCACGCCGTGCGCAATCACTTGCGCGTGTCCCAGCGCCGGCGACGGTTCATTTGGTCGCGACGTCGCGGGCGACTGAGCCAACCCCAGGAGTGGCGTGACAACCAGCAGCAGCAGCGCGAGCACCGTGCCAATTGAGGCCCAACGAATCGATGCTGAGTGCTTCATGCCTCTCCCTCCTCGCGTCCGACGCTGCCGTTACCGCGCAGGATCCAGCGGGTCACGACCTGATGCTACTTCGTCACCATCATTCGTTCCGTCACCATCAGTATCCGACGTCACCGGATCCGTGCCGTAGATGGCAATTTCTTCGAGTGCGGTCAAGCCATCGTTGTCGAGTGCGGCAGCTGCCGCTGCGGTGCTTGCCTCAGGTGTGCCTGCGACGAACGGCTTATGGGTAATGGGCGACGCCTCGGGCGACAGGGTTGGCAGCGCGGCGGGGACTCGCGTGTCGTTCCTGACCGGCGTAGCCGCCACGCGGCCTGTTGGCGTGCCAACTGGGGCGACGGGCGAAGACTGCGGCGCCGGAGTAGCAGATGGCGTGGGCACCGGCGTAGCCGTAGGTTCCGGTGTAGGCGTCGGCGGCATGCTGAGCATGTCAAGTGGGTTGGTTTGCTCCGCCACCTCGTCGCCGTCGCTCACCCCATCGCCATCGGTATCGGTCAGGAAGGGGTTTGTGAAAAATGTCGCTACCTCGTCCTGATCGCTCAGGCCGTCCTCGTCTGTATCGGCAACTAGCGGGTCCGTGTCATAGAAGCCCGTTTCATCGCCATCCACCAGGCCATCGCCATCGCTGTCAGCCAGGAACGGATCGGTCCCGAGCTCCGCTTCCTGTGCGTCGGTCAGGTTGTCTGAATCACTGTCGATTTCTGCAGCGTTCGCGTCGAGCGGCTGGAGGAGGTACAGCGTCCGTGCTAACGCTGCGTCGTCTCCCACTTCAATGGGAAATGTTTCGCCCTCCCCATCCGACGCGCTGTCATCGAGCACGGCGTCCTTGAAGCCGGGAGGCAACCCGGTCACTGACAGGGTGTACGACGATTCCAGCAGTGGCCCCCAGACCCACTGTCCATCGCCCCCCTGGGCAGGCTCCAGAACCGCGTCCTCAACCGCGAGTTGCAGGTCTACCTCGTCGAGAGCCGGAAGGCAGTACTCGGGGTGGAGCGCCTCCCAGCTCATGCCTGCGGGACAGGCCAGTACGGTGACCGAGAGCGTCGCCGCCGGCCAGGTATCACCCAACGCAATGAACCACGTACATGCCACAGTTGTGCCTGGCGCCAAAGTCAGGCTCAGCGCGTCGTTGCGCACTCTCCCGACCGCATCGCCACGCAGGTCGCGGCAAGATGCGACAACGGTCGCCGCTCCCTCAGGCAGATGCGCCCGCAGCGTCAATGTCCCTGGGCCGAGTGCTGGAAAGGACGCGTTCCCGGCACTGTCCGCCAGGCTGTTGATCCGGCTGCCGTCACTCTCGGCCGAGAAGCGAACTCCTGCGGCTGGTCCTGTGCACGAGCTCATCGGTGCCGATGCGTCGTAACCCGGCGGACAGAGCCAGGCGGCGATGGCAACTGCTGCCTCAGCCGGTTCCGAGAGTGGTGTGGCCAGGGGTGACGCGCGCGGTGTTGCTGCCGGGGTGGCATTTGGATCGTGCAGTTCGAGGCGGGCCGGCACCTGCGGGCCCAGCCGGGCGACGACAAATGCCGCCGGTGCCCGGCTACCGCCACTGAGGGTGACCTGCCCCGCGAACTGGAGC
This sequence comes from Thermomicrobiales bacterium, assembly GCA_046328375.1. Classification (GTDB taxonomy): domain Bacteria; phylum Chloroflexota; class Chloroflexia; order Thermomicrobiales; family UBA6265; genus JACCXM01. The sequence continues at coordinate 132,286 of JAXLWT010000006.1, read as the reverse complement.
GGGGAACCTGCAGCAACCTCCTGGATCTCGCCACCGTCTGTGGTGACGAACACCTTGCCACTTGTGACCTGGAGGAATGCCGGCGCATCGCCAGAGGTGACGACAACCTCCTCGCCACGAGCCAGCGCGCTGCGCAGCAGATCGAGGTCCGCTACCCCGGCTGGCGCTGGGAAAGGCTCCCCGTAGCTCGCGTCGCCGGGCTGATCGGGAACGAACGATGCCGGTATCAGGGAAACGCGGAGATATCCCGCGCTGCGGTCCTCCAGGCTGATAATGGCTCGCACCGCACCAGGATCAAGCCAGGTTGCTTGACCAGCCGCCAGGCGCTGCAGGGGTTTCCCGTCGACATCCGTAATGGCGAGGGCGCCAGTATCTGCTATGACGAACCCACCGGCCTGCGGGACGGCTTCGGCTCGAGGAGACACCACCGCGCGCTGCAGTTCACTCTGCCAGACCATCGTCTCGGCCGGCATTGCCATGACGCCTTGCGCCACTGTTTGCACCGCTGGTTGTCCCGGCTCAGAGACCTCCTGAGCCGAACTCGCCAGCAGCGGTAGCACCGTTACCCAGCATGCGATGATGAGCAGTACGCGGTTCCAGTTCACGGGTCGGGCTCCTGGCGGGCCACGGGAAGAACACGTTCTCTCCTGGAACGCATCGCCTGACTCCGATGGTACGTCAGCGCGGGTGCCTCGCCGTGCGCCTGCTGGTCCCAATTGGCGGGAATCTCGGGTCAGCCACAGCCCTCGACATAGCTGACGCGGCTAATGGGCCGCACGGCGTAGAAGCGCGCAGGTTCATCCTGCGGGTCGAGTCGCATGTGCTGGTGCTCGTGCCAGAGGTGAATCTCACCCGTGAGCAAGTCCTCGACCTGGAAGGGCTGACCCTCGGGGAATCCCCACTCGCCCACCGGGAGGTGTAACCATGTTTCGTGAGTATCGAAAGGATCGAGGTTCACGACGACCAGGACGCGGTCTGTACCATCGTCGGTGGCCTTGCCGTAGCACGTGATGTGCTCATCGTCGCTGGGGTAGAAACGCAGGTTGTCGTACAGATGTAGCGCCTGGTGCTCCTTGCGGATGGCGTTCACCCGGGTGATATAGGGGATGATGTTCCCGGGGCGATCCCAGTCCCAGACCTTGTACTCATACTTCTCTGAGTTCAGGTACTCCTCTCGTCCTGGAACCGGGGTGTTCTCGCACAGTTCGTAGCTGCTGTAAATCCCGTAGACGGAAGAGAGCGTGGCGGCAAGCGCGAAGCGCATCTTGAACGCGGGACGCCCACCCTCCTGCAGAATGAACGGCAGGATGTCGTGCGTGTTCGGGAAGAGGTTGCCCCGGTAGTACTCCTTCATCTCGCTCTGCGTGAGCTCGACGAAATACTCTTCCAGCTCTCGCTTGAAGTTGCGCCACGTGAAGTATGTGTAGCTCTGCGTGAAGCCCGCTTTGGCAAGCAATTTCATCACCTTGGGGCGGGTAAACGCTTCCGACAGGAAGATCACTTCCGGGTGCTCGGCCTGGATGCTCGCGATGACCCACTCCCAGAAGGCCATCGACTTGGTGTGGGGGTTATCGACGCGAAAGGTCTTGACCCCCTGCTCTACCCAGAAGACCAGGATGCGGCGCAGCTCCTGCCACAGCTCGCGCCAGGCGGGAGTGTCAAAGTTGATCGGGTAGATATCCTGGTACTTCTTCGGCGGGTTCTCCGCATAGCGGATGGTGCCGTCCGGGCGCACACTGAACCACTCTGGGTGTTCCCGCGCCCACGGGTGGTCAGGGGAAGCCTGCAGCGCGATATCGAGCGCGACCTCCATGCCCAGGCTCGCCGTCGCGGTGACAAAGTTCCGGAAATCCTCGAGCGTCCCCAGGCCCGGCTCGATCGCGTCGTGGCCACCTTCCTCACTGCCGATCGCGTAGGGCACCCCCGGGTCACCCGGCTCCGGGTTCAGCGTGTTGTTCTTCCCCTTGCGGAACGCGCTCCCAATCGGATGGATCGGGGTGAGGTAGACAACATCGAAACCCATGGCGGCGATGGCGGGCAGGCGCTGCACTGCCTCGGCAAACGTTGCGCTCCGATCCGGATCGGTACCGGCTGAGCGAGGGAAGAATTCATACCAGGCGGCAAAGCGGGCGGCTGGCCGGTCAACAATGACCTCCAACTCCCGTGCGTAACGCGCTTCGCCGGCGCGGGAGCGAGCACGTCGCATGGCGAGCGCTACCTCGTCACCGAGGAGGTGCTGGACCTTGGCCGCCTGGGAGGCCGCGCCTGAAGCCATTGTGATGGCCATCTCCAGGACCGCCCGGTCCGCACCCACCGCCCGGTCAATGGCCTCTTCCAGGATCTGGCGTCCCTCGACGAGCTCGAGGTCGACGACCTGGCCAGCAGCATGCTTTTTCGAAACTTCGTCGCTCCAGGTCGCCCACTGGTCGGGGAACGCCGCAATCGTGTAGACGTAGCGAGTGTTATCCGGTACGAGAAATTGACCGGCCCAGCGGTCGTTGTCGACCAGGCGCATCTCAGCTTCTTGCCAATCAGCGTCCGACCGTCGTCGGTACTGGAGGACCGCGGCGATCTTGTCGTGGCTGTCCTTGAAGATATCCGCGCTGACCTGCAGCACATCGCCCACGACGCGCTTGATGGGATAGCGCCCGCCATCGATCTCTGGCTGCACGCGCTCGATGATGATGCTGCTGGGGGGTATCTGCGTTTCGGGCAGTGGCGGGTAAGTGAGCGTCACGTGTCCTCCTCGGTTTGGCCAGCCGTTCGCGCGTTGCGCTGCAACGAGAGCGTACGAGCACGTCTCGTGCCGGGTCCACACTGCGTGTGCGCTCATTGGCTGGAAGCCGGGCACTGCAACATTCGTTGTGGCAACGAGGACCGGATTGCGCAGAAGGCCGACAGCGATCGTGCCTGCTGTCGAATGTGGTTGTCCCTGATCGACTCATGGCATTGGAGAGGGCACCGGGCGAGCGTTCGTGACGGTGTGCCAAGGCCTGGCGTCACCTTCTCGCTCCTGCACGTTTTGCAGCGCCGGATGGCTCAACTTGTCCGCTACTGAATGTCCGTCATGAAGGAATCTGCAGGGTATCTGCAATGAGTGCCCGCCCGATCGAGAGGGCAAGATTTAAAGCGGAGCGGTCGGTGCGACTGATATCCTGGGACTCGGTCAGCCCACGGGCGCGGCTCAGAGGGACTGCCAGCAGCGCAAGAAGCAGTGCCAGCTCAACAATCGCAGACAGGGAAAGAGACATCCCAGCAACTACAGATAAAAGTGCCGGAGGAAGCGCTGAACGCTTGACAGTCAACCTGAGACTGCAGAGCACCGGTCTGGATCACGGTTCAGGACCGTGCTCGAGCACGGTGAAGGGCGCTCCAGCCGACAACGGGGCGTGGCAACCTGGAGTCGTGGCCAGGATGTCCTTGATTGCCCAGGAACCCGCCAAGAGAGAGGGCTCCTGGCCGGCCTCGGGTCTGACTATTCAGGGGCGATCGGAACCTCGAGCACGAAGCGCGATCCCTTTCCGACCTCCGAGGAAACGCTGAGCGTGCACTGCATCAGGTTAGCAAGCCGCTGGGCAATCGCCAGCCCAAGCCCCGCACCGCCGTACCGGCGAGTGAGCTTGTCGTCTACCTGGCGAAACTCCTCAAAGATGGTGGGAAGCGCGTCCGGGGCTATGCCAATTCCGGTGTCAGTGACCTCGATGGCGAGCCGGTTTTCGGCCTGGTAGCCCCGAATGCTGACCAAGCCCTCGTCGGTAAACTTCACGGCGTTCTCAGCCAGGTTCAGCACAATCTGCCGCAGGCGCACAGGATCACAAAGCGCGAGTGGCAGCGCAGCCGGAACGTCGATTTCCAGACTGAGATGTTTCGATTGCACCTGCGTGATAATGTCTCGCCTCACCACCTCGACAATGTCAGCCGCGGCCACTGGCTTGAGATCCAGGACAAGAAGACCGGCTTCCAGGCGTGACAGATCCAGCAGGTGATCGATCAATCGGGAAAGGCGGCGGGCGCCGTCGCGGATGCAGGTGAGATCCGTCAACTGGTCCGGCGTCAGCAACACTTCCGGATCCAGTAGTAGCAGTTCAGCGTAGCCCAGCACCGACTGGACCGGTGTCCGCAATTCATGGCTCATCATCGCCAGGAACAGCGACTTCGTGCGCGCCGTGGTCTCCGCAACGTGAAGCGCGTCCCGCAGCGCCTGCTCCACGCGATTCCGGTCCGAGACGTCCCGGGTGATCGTCGAGAGCCCGATGATCGTATCGTTCTCGCTCCGAATCGGAGACATGGGGATGGCCACGTCGATAACTGTGCCGTCCTCACGTTGACGCTGTGACTCGAAGAGTTCGACTGCTGCCCCGGAACGCACGGCGCGGATACGGGAAGCCAACTCGTCACGATCGATCTCGGACGGCAGGAGCCGGTCGAAGGGCGTCCCCAGCATCTCCGCTTCGCTGTACCCGTAGAGACGCGTGGCACCGGGGTTCCAACTGGTAATCAGCCCGTCCAGGTCGCTACTGATGATGGCATCTTCCGCCGACATGACCAGCGACGCAAGGTGAGCCCGTGCGTCTTGCGCAGCCATACGGTCCGTGATGTCCAGCAGCACGCCTTGCCAGGAAATGATGTCTCCGTGGCTGTCCCGGACCGGCACGCACTCATCCAGGATCCAGACGTACGAGCCGTCCTTTCGCCTGAACCGGTACTCGGCCTGGAACTTTTCGCCAGCCGCGAGTGAACGGGCGTTTTCAGCAGCCGTCCTCGGCCGATCATCCGGATGCACAAGGTCCAGCCAGTTGCTGGCTCCGGCGAGGGTCTCTTCGAGGGTGTACCCCGTCAACTCCTGGTGATGAGGGCTGAAATAGAGGGGCGTGTCCTCCGCGTCCGGGGCCAGTGCATAGAGCACTGCGGGAACGTGATCGAGGATGAAGCGCTGCTTCGCGTCGGAGGTACCCCACCCGGGTTCGGGCTCCTGTGGGAGGGTGCCGACCTGGAGAAACACGGAGAGGCCATCAGCCGCCGGGCGTACGTGGATGGTTAACGAGGTGCCTTTCGGGGAGCAACGGTGGTCGACACTGCCCGCAATGCCGTCCTCGAGCGCGGAGTCTGCAGCCATGAAGAACGGTGACTCAGCTGCTCGTGGAAACACGTCCCAGATGTTGCTTCCCAGGAGGGCGCTGCGAGGCTGTTCCAGGATCTGCGCCGCAGCCTCGTTGATGTAGGTTACCCGCCACTCTCGATCGAGCGCGAAGAAACCATCAGTGGCGAGGTCAACTGCCTGCCCGGTGCAAGACTCCCCGGAGGCCATGCCCGCGTCCACTTGCAAGGGTTCTCCGGGGTCCTGGACATACAGGAGGTAGGTCTGGGGACACCCCACCTGCCGGGGGAGAACGGATCCCTTCACCCGTGTCGTGACCATTCGCCCGTCACGGTGGCGAAAACGCTGTTGCTCGTCGAAGCTGTTCCGGGCTTCCCACGGGACGGAGCTCCGGCCGTTGAGGCGAGACACGATCTCGCCTGGATGCCTCAATTCCCACAGCGACGTGCCAAGGAGTTCTTCTGGTCGATACCCAACCAGTCCACAGAGTGCCTGGTTGACCTCGAGGAGAGTCAAATCCGGCGCGACGACCGCCGCAGCAATTGGGGAGGCCGCCAGCACCGCAGAAAGCAAGGCAGCCTCGGGCGTTGCCGAACTGACGACGGCGTTTGCCGCGCCAACCTCCGTCGATGTCCAGAAACCTGGAGCGCCAGGTCTCGAGGCATCACGGCCGTCGGGGATAGCAGGCTCCTCGCAAGTCATCGATCTGTCCGATGCGGTGATTCGAGGTAAAGAAGAGTTAAGGTGACTCTACCAAATTGTGCACGTGGTCATGTAGGCATCATGACGAGGAGTCATGTTTTTGGGACCCTCGCAGCGAAGAACACATGGGTGGGCGGAGCATCATGGCCCCGCCCACCCACCGACATGTTCTTACGCGCGCTTCCACAGCACGTCCTGGAGCGCCTTCCAAATCAGCGCCGGCCGCATTCCTACGTGTGGCGGCGGCCATGACGGTGGCGTCGATGCCCCCGGCCATGATCATCGTTGCCTCGGCCGCCGCGATGGTCCCCAGGCTCGGCCTCACGCGCTCCGGTGTCCCTCAGTGTTGTCAGACTGGTGCCCGCGGCCAGGACAGCCGCTAGCCCTATGATCGCCTGCCGCCGCGAAACGACCGCGCCCGCGGCCGAGACATGTGCCTTGTCGTGCATGTCGCACCTGCCCTCGCCTGTGGCGCCCTCGGGCTGCCACATTAATGGGAATCGTCTCCCAACCTGCCTCGCAGTGTGCGCCGGAGAAGCCCTGCGCGAAACCGCTAAACGTCCGGGCTTCTGCCTGTTCTTTGGTCATCAGGAGGGAGGGACGAAGGTCTGACTCGCCTGGTCCGGGGACGCCGTGGCCTGGCCCAGGTGCGGGTGAGCGGTATCGTCTATCGCTCCGGCAGTTCCCCTGTCCGCGCCATCAGGGCTGCCTCGACCCGGTTGCGTGCTTGCAGCTTCTGCAGGATGTTCGTCATGTGGTGCTTGACGGTCTTTTCGCTGACGCCGAGTTGCGCACCGATCTCCTTGTTGCTGTCACCGGCAGCGACACGTTCCAGGATCTGCCGCTCCCTTTCCGTGAGACCGTCCAGGGGGTTCGGCGTGGCGTTTGGTCCGCGCCCCCCGGTGAGCTCGTACAGCAAGCTGGCCGCGAGCGAAGGCGTTACGTAAACCTCACCCGCTGCGACGCTCCGGATGATGCGTGCCAATTCACGCGAGGCGACGCCTTTCAGAACGTAGGCGCGCGCTCCGGCGCGGAGAGCGGCAGTGACGTCATCTTCCGACTCCGACACCGTCAGCATGACGACCTTGACGACCGGAAAGGCTGCCGAGATCTGGCGGACAGCATTGAGCCCGCCACCCGGCATGGAGACATCCAGCAGCAGGATGTCTGGCATGCGCTCCGCCACGATCCGCAGGGCGTCTGCCGCAGACTCACCCTCACCGACAACTTCAATGTCCGGCTGTGCGCCGAGCGTATGCACCACGCCTTCACGGAAAAGCGGGTGGTCATCGATGATGGCAATCTGGAGTGACTCACTCATCGCTTTCCCCCGTATCGGTTAACGGCAGCAAGGCTATCACCCGAGTGCCACCGTGCGGACTGCTCACGACCTGGAAGCGGCCGCCCAGGCTTTCAGCCCGCTCCCGCATGCCCGTCACCCCGAGTTGGTCTCCCGCTCCGTTGAGCCGGGCGGGATCAAACCCGGGACCCGAGTCAGCAACGGTTACGCGAAGTTCATTCCCCTGGCGGGCGACCTCCAACCGAAGATCTTTCCCACCCGCGTGCCGCCAGGCGTTCGTCAGGGCCTCCTGGATGATGCGGTAGAGGGCGATCTTTACGGCAAGCGGCGCCTGCTCCGGCAGGTCCCGGGTGGTCACCGCGAGGGGCACGCCCGTACGCCGGCGGTGCGCCCGCTCCACGTGATCAATGGTCTGCGCGACCGTGAGGTTCGCCAGGTGCGGCAATGACCAGCCGGCCGACATTGCCCGCACCTCGTCCAGCGAACGTCGCAAACTCCCTTCAACCAGCGTGAACTCGTGATCGAGCGCGGCTACGCCAACGTCTTCCTTGCCGGCATTCGTGCCCAGGAGCGCGCTCATGTGATCGAGCCGCAGCAATGCGAGACTGATTTCCTGGGCGGGTCCATCGTGCAATTCGGCGCTGAGACGGCGCAGCATCCGCTCGTTCAGCGCCACCGTGCGGGCGGCCGCGCCGCGCACGCGCTCATGCAACTCGCGATTTTGCTCCACCATGTCGGTCAGTTGCGTGACCTGGTGCTCCAATTCGCGCTGCTGGCGGCGGATCGTATTGCTGATACGCTGGATGAACGAGGCCAGAAGCAGGTAAATGAGTAGCGTGACGCCACCGACGACGAGCCAGCTTCGTCGCTGGGCTGCCGACAGGTCGGCCTCTAGCTCACCGATCCCGTAATAGAACTCCGCGGCAGCGATGACATTGCCCGTATCTCGATTCCGAATCGGACTGTAGATTTCGATGAGGTCGCGCTCGGCCAGGTCTGGAGGCAGCTGCGGGCCGCCCTCAGCCGTTCCTACGTCGGCCGTGACCTGGCCTTCCAGCGCTTCACCCAACTCGTCTTCGACCGGCGAAGACGTCCCGACAAGCTGAGGCTCTGTGCTGTAGATAATGCGGCCGTTCGGGCTCCATATCTGGAACGCGGCAACCTGCTGTCCCAACGGGGTTTCAGCGAAGAGCCAGTCAAGTCGATCCGACTCGGCAGGCGTCAGCGTGTCACTGGTGGCCAGGCTCTGCACAGAGGGGCTGATCAGGCTGTCGACATAGAGGGCCGTCGTCGTGGCGGTGCGGTGGATGATGCCGTCCTCGATCTGACGACTTACCCAGGTTCCGATGAGTGCCATGCCCAACGCCAGAATCACGAGGCTCCCAAGCATGAAGCGCTGGGCAACACTGAGATGATCTAACCATTCGCGTGCGCGTGCGCGCATGAGTCCTGTAACCGCCTTCGAGCCAACCCGGGCCGTACAGCGAGTATGTCACGCCACGCAATGACGACCCATCCTGCAGTTGTCGGGGCAAGCCTCAGACCAAAGTCCGATACAGAAACAGACGTACGCCGGTTTTCACGAACGTGATCTGACCGTACCTTCGGAAAGAGCGCAGGTGGTTCGGCTGCTACCTGGCACAGGTTCTCTCGCCGGTCTCGGGCAAGACGAGTTGTCGATCGAGGTTGGCCCTGACTATGGAGGTTCACAATGACGGACACAACGTTCTCCCGCCGTCAGATGGCGCGGGTCGCGGTTGGTCTCGCGGGGGTAGTTGGTCTCGGAGCTGCTGGCATTTCCAGCGTGCTTGCCAAGCACGGCGACGACGACGTGATGGACGATGATTGGGTCGCAGGTTCCGGAGCTTCCGGCGGGTCCGGGGGTTCTGGTGGCCTGGACGATGACTGGGTCTTCGGCAGCGGAGGATCGGGCGGCTCCGGCGGTTGGATCTTCGGATCGGGCGGCTCCGGCGGATCTGGCAGCAGCGGTGACGATGACTGGTTTGACGACTAATCGCCAGCCTGGCGGCCGGGCCTCTGATGCCCGGCCGTTTTCCCTGCCCCACGGCTCGCTCCTGGTCTGCTTGCTTCTGGCACTGCTCGCGGTACTCCTCTCTACCCAGCGGCTCACGACGCCTCCCCGATTCGTTTTCGACGAACTGTATTACGTCTACACGGCTCAACATTATGTTGACGGAACCGAAGCATACGATTCCACAGTCCTGCCCCAGGATGATCCCGCTCTCGAATGGACGCATCCCTCTCTGGCGAAGCTGATTATTGCCGGCAGCATCCTGGCTGCGGGAGACAACCCTGTTGGTTGGCGGCTGGCAAGCGTGCTGTTCGGCGCAACCGGGATCTGCCTGACCTGCTTGCTTGGCCTGGGCCTGAGTGGGCAGTTGACCGTCGCCGCCGGCGCGGCAGGGTTGCTCCTCCTGGACAATCTCTACCTCGTCGAATCCCGTACGGGAATGTCCAACCTGATCTACGCTGTCCTGACCCTGTCCGCGCTCCTGGCGTGTTACGTCGCCCTCACCGTGACACCGGTCAGGGCGACGCTACCCCTGCTGCTGACAGGCGCGTTCCTTGGCCTCGCACTGGCAACCAAGTGGAGCGCTGTCGCTCTTGTGGGATGGGTCGGTCTGGCGTTGATCTGGCGCGGCTGGCAACTGCTCCGCGAACCCGGTTCATCACCCGCACGCGTCACTCGAGAGTGGGGCCTGCCGGTGGTGCTCGCAATACTGGTCGTTCCAGCGATCATTTACACGGCCTCCTGGCTGCACTTTTTCCTGACGGGACACAGCCTGGCTGACCTGGTCGCGCTTCACCGGGACATGTTGAACTACCACCGCAACCTGGGCGTCGTACATTCCGCCTCCTCTGCCTGGTGGGAGTGGCCGCTCACGTTGCAGCCAGTTCGCTACTTCCTGGCGCAGCGGTCGAGCGAGTTCGTGCTGGTGCATGGCAACGGCAATCCCGCCCTATACCTTCCCATGGCACTGGCGGTGGGTTGGGTCGCGGTTGACTGGTGGGGGCGAAAAACCAACGCGCTCTGGATCCTGGTGATTGGGTTTTTCGGCCAGTGGCTGCCGTGGGCGCTCTCGCCACGCGGCACGTTCGTGTACCACTTCCTGCCCGCGGTTCCCTTCGGCTGCGTTGCGCTCGCCGTCCTGGTGGCCGCTGGCTGGCGCCGCGGCGGCATCTGGCGCTGGGCCGCCGTTGTGTACGTGGTGACGGTGGGCGCGCTCTATCTCTGGTTCTATCCGCTCAACACCGCGGCGGTGCTGACCGGCGATCAAGTAGCACAGCGCCTCTGGCTCCCCTCCTGGCGCTAGCTCCGAGCCAACACGTGGGCCTCGTGCTCCAGCAGCCGCTGCTTGATGTGCAGTCCGCCGGCGTAGCCTGTGAGCGTGCCGTTGGCGCCAACGACGCGGTGACACGGAATCACGATGGGGAGAGGATTTGTCGCGTTGGCCCGCCCCATCGCTCGCGCTGCCTTGGGTCGCCCCAGTCCAGCAGCAATCTCTCCGTAGGTTCGCGTTTCACCAAACGGGATGGCGCGCACAGCCTGCCAGACACTCCGCTGCCATGACGTGCCGCTGAGCGCGCAGGGGATGGTAAAGGTGGTGCGTTCTCCCCGGCAGTACTCAGCTAACTCCTGGCGTACTCGAGCCGTCCGCCTCGTATCCTCGTCGAGTCGATAGCCCCGTCCCACCAGGACCTCGGCGGCAGTCTCGGGATAAATGCCATCGTCGAACTGCAACCAGAGCAACGCCCCGTCGCCATCGACCCCGAACGTGAACGGGCCGGGGTATTCCGTGACCTGATCGACAAAAGCCAGCGGCTCTGTACGCGGCACGCGAACCTCCTTCATTACGGCCAGCGGCATTTGCGAAGATGCTACAAAAGAGCGCGACGTCATGGAGTCTTCGTGAAAGCGACACCCGACTGGCGGGCATCAGCCGTCTCCAACTCTGTTCAAGCCAGCCAGCCGGCCAGGAGAAGCGGCAATTCATGAGGCAAGGTATTCTCCTGCTCCTCCTCCTGGCGCTAGCTGGCCTGATCATAGGGGTCGCCACCCGCGCGCCACGGCCAATTGAACTTGACCGTCAGCCGGCGAGTGCCACACCTTCGTTTGTCGATGGGTTTGAGGAACGCCTGAATTCGGTCCAGTCGGCTGCTGACGCGCTGGTCGACCTCGGAGAGCGGCGAGAACGCAACCTGCTGGTGGTGGGCCAGCGGCAATCAGCAATGAACGCCGCGCTGGACGCTACTGACGCTTGGCTGGCACAACAGGCCGCGGCAGAAAATGACCCCCCGGTTGCGGCGTACCGGGCGGGGGCTGAGAAGATACGTCGGGCCATGTCCGACGCGCAGTCAGCCTTTCTCCACTTCGACTGGAACGGCGTCGCCGCAGCGAACGACACCCTGCGGCAGGGAGCGGCGGACATCGCGGCAGCGAAGGGTCTCCTGGAATCAGACGCTGGTGGCTAGGTCGCGTCGATGGAGACGACCCGGTTGCGACCGGCGGCCTTGGCCGCGTAGAGCGCCTGATCGGCGGCAGCGAGTGCGGAGTCGATGGAAGAGCGCGTCCGGCAACGCCGGTTGACGAGCCCGATGCTGACAGTAATCGACACGCGCTGTCCGTCATCCAGCGTCACACCGGCCGATTCCACCTGGGCCCGGATGCGTTCGGCAAAGGCCACGGATTCGGCATCATGAACATTCGGCAGGACGATGGCGAACTCTTCACCCCCCAGCCGCCCGAACAGATCCCCGGTGCGGAGCGTGCGCGCCACCGCCGCGGCGAACGCGATCAGCACCCGGTCTCCCGCCGCGTGCCCAAAGCTGTCGTTCACCTTCTTGAACTGGTCGATATCCAGGGCCAGCATGGCGATGGTCCCATCACTCGCTATGAGTGACTCACACAACTGCTGGCCGCGATCCATGAACGCACTACGTGTCAGTGCCCCGGTGAGGTAGTCGTAGTTCGCGGAGCGGTCAAGGGTTTGCATCAATTCACGGCGCGAAGCGCTGATGCTTGCGACAGTCAGCGGCCCCAGCGCCAGAAGCGTGATTCCCAGGCGAATGGAAAGCATGGTGTCGATGTAACTGCCGCCCATCTCCACATCGATGGCGCCAGTTGAGAACGCGGCCATCTTCCAGACGCTGTATGCCATTGTCAGCAGTACGGTCGTGAACAGATCGTAGGTGAGCGCACACCAGAGCAATGCCGGCACCGGGAAGGCAATTGCACCGGGGCCACCCACAGCGACGCTCGCCGCGGCGGAAACAATGAGCGCAATAATCGGCGCTCCCTTGACCAGGTCCGCACGTGTCGGCCACCGTGGGGCAATCTCCGGCAGCGTCACTGGTGCGGCGAGAATCACCGGCAACAGGATGGTGTAGTTGACGATCTCGCTGCTGAACCAGTACCCCGTCCCTCGCCAGATATCGATGTCGCGCGATATCGAGGAGACGCTGCTGCCGACGACGGCACTCACCGCCCCGGCGATCATGCTGATGCCAAACATGTAGAGAATGGACAGCGGGCGCTGGAGTCGCCGATCTGACTCTGGTAGTTGCTGGAACAGGACGAACCCAACCGCAACGCCAATCAGGTTCGCGGCCGTAAGCCAGAGAATGAAGGCGATATCGCCGCCAGCCAGGAGATCGGCCGCCATGAAGCCGGCGAAGGCTGCAGCCCAGCCAGATGGGCGCGCCAGTGACGGGTTCCGAACGAATAGCCCGAGAAGCAACGCGTTGGCGGGCCAGAATGCAGCCAGCAATCCAATGGGCCGGCTGAGAATCCCGATCACTGCCGCGACAAAGACGATCCCGCCAACCAACAACACGTCGCGCAAGATCACGCTGGCGCGTCCGAAGGTGTATTGCGGCAGCCGGGTTGCGCGACTCTCCACGCGTTGCTCTCTCACGCGCCTACCCGCGTTCGTGCGCGGCAAAACGTTGATCGTTCCGGAAGCTCACACAACGCGTAGCCTCTCACGCTTCACAGAACCTTACGCCTGCCCATTACCTATTATAACTTCCGGCACCCCGCATACTACTTTCGTTTCACGCTAGCGACAAGGCGCCGTAAGTCCCCTTCATGGGGCGGTAACGCGGGACATCTTGCACGCCGTTGCCCCAGCTTGTGCCGCTCTGCTACGTTCATGGTCACTCTGCGTCGATCATTGGAGGGGACCTGTGGGTAGCGCCGCGAAACATGGACGGCTGGGTCGGAATCTTGCGGTTGCCGGCAGTTTAGTAGCCGCGATCGCTGGAGCCAGTGTTGCGCTCCAACCGGTAGTCCCATCTGCCGCGTTTCAGGACGCCACGCCGGGTGCTGCCACCCCCGCTGCTTCACCTGTTGCGGACTTCCTGCGCGTCGTCACGGAGCGCCCCGCCGCCATCCTTTCTGGCTCCTGCGCCTCGCCCGGTGACCCAGTGGCCGACTTGACGGCGCTCACCGTTCCCGAGGGCGAAGCCCAGGGCCAGGGAACCGCCGTGGAAGCGGCTCGCTCCTACACCAGTGTGACTGTCGACATTGATGCGCTGCTTGCAAGCGAGACGCAGATTTCTGCGTTCCTTGAACCAGGAAGTGACGTCGTCGTTGCGTGTGGCGACCTCGGTGGGGTTGTCAGCGAGGGCGGCTCACTGGTCGTGAAGCTCACCGGCCAGAACGATTCGGGATTCGGCGGCATCGCCTTCCTGGGCACGGAGGATGGGGGCACCACCGGCGTCTCTGTGTTCCTGGCCTCGCCGCTCACGGTGGCCGAGACGCGAGAATTGGTCGCTGTCGCATTGGATGCGACGCCCGAGGGCCTGCCGGAGCTTGAGCCCACCGCTATCCCGACTCCCACGGCCGAACCGGTTCAGGTAGCTGATGTCGCGCTGCTTGAATGGTTGATCGATATGCCCACGGACCTCCGCGCCGGGGAGATCAATTTCGCGGTCACGAACGAAGGTTCCGAGTCACACAGCTTCGTTATCGAAGGCCCATCAGGCTCATTCTCGCTCCCTGAACCTCTCGCGCCCGGCGCTTCAGCCGTTCTGAATGCGACGTTGGCGCCCGGCGACTATGTGGTCTATTGCCCGCAAGGAGACGGCGAACATCGCGACGAGGGCATGGAGCTGACGCTGAAGGTAGAACCCTAGCTCTCGCTACCCGCGATGCTGGTATTCCAGCGCAGAAACGGGGGCGCGCGCTGTTCGCCCCGGTTTCTGCGCTGGAACCAGCAGTTCAAATATTGTGCAGCCCATGTGTCGTGAGACGAAACTCCAACGAGTTCCCCGCCGACGATGAGATAATCGGCGCGAAAATGTCGTGGTATAAGCTACACACCCAGGTGATCGGTCTCCACGTATTTGCTCGTCGGGGGGAAAGAAATGAGCTCAACTGAGCTTGCGTTGCTGACGCGTCGTGCGTCCCTTTCCGTTCTCGGTGCGTTAGGTGCGGCTGGACTCTCCATGATCGAGCCAGGCGGAATCGCCGCCAAGAGTTCAGCCAGGAAAAAGGCGCGCAAGCGCTGCCAGAAGGACACCAGCTCCTGCGTCACCATTGTGCAAACCGAATGTGCTGACCAGGTGGACCCTGCCGCGTGTGTGAGTGCGTTCACGCCGTGCTGCGCGACATGCTCCGCGACCGGCTTCGCGCAGTGCCTTTTCAACCTGGCTGTGTAACGGCGGCAGAGGGCCGCGAACATTTCACAGGTTGAGTGCCCTTCCATCGAAATCAGAAGGCACACGCTGGCCGGGAGCAGTGTTGGAATGAACATTGCTCCCGGCCGGCTTGCGAGACATTGAAGAAACAGCTATTCCTCTTCGGCCAACTCCAGCGCCAGCATGGCTGCGTTCACGATCTGGTCGCTGTCAATTCCGGCGTACTCGTAAAGCGCCGCGCGAGAACCTGACTGTCCCCAGGTATCCACGCCGAGCGGAACTGTCGGCGCGCCGTAGATGCTCCCAAGGAACGCCAGTCCGTGGGACGCACCGTCCTGCACCGTCACAATTGGGGCGTGCCGCTCCTCACGCGGGAAGAGCGTGGCCAGATGCTCCAGGTTGAGTTGGCGCCGGGCATCCGCCAACTGGGCGTCACGCGCCGCACGCAGCGTGCGGTAGAGACGGCGGGCACTTGTCACGTTGATCACGTTTGCGGCCACGCCTTCTTCGTGCAAGCGGCGCGCTGCGGATACGGCCTCCGGGATCATGATGCCGCCCACAGCGATCTGCACGGTGTCACGGGCCGGAAGGTCGGGTGCGGCGCTGCGGCGGTCGACAATGCGGTAGCCACCGAGCAGCGTCTGGCGCCGCACCTCATCCTCGCCCAGGCGATTGAGCGCCTCGTCCATCAGCTTCTGATCGATCGGCTTCGTTGAGAGGCGGAAATAGGTGGAGCGCCCGTGCTCCCGGTCACAGACCTGGCGCAACGCCTCGAGCAGCGTCCACTCCACCTCACGAGCGAACGCCGGCTCATAGAAATCGAGATTCGGGAGTTCGATGCCGAGCGATGGCGTGACGGTGCTCTGATGGGCTCCCCCCTCTGGCGACAATGAAACGCCCGCCGGAGTTCCCGCAAAGATCATCTTGGAGCCGACGTAGAGCCCGTAGATGAGGGCGTCCAGGCCACGGCACACAAATGGGTCATAAACGGTGCCGATGGGCAGCAGGTGCTGGCCGGAGAGCTCGTACGACAACCCGAACTGGCCGAGCGCCATGAACAGGTTCATCTCGGAGATGCCGAGCTCGATGTGACGGCCGCCCGGACCAGGCAGCCAGCGCACCATGCGCTGTGCGCCCGCTTCGAAATCGGTGTCCTCCTCTGGAGCAAATACGCCAACCTTGTTGATCCACCCGGCCAGGTGGGTGGACGTCGCCACATCCGGCGACAGCGTGACCGTGCGGTCCCCCACCTCCGGCACCTCTGCCAGGCGCACCAGGACACGACCCATCGCCTCCTGGGTGGAGGTGCTCGCAGGCTGAGAGGTGTTCAGGCGCTCCGGAATCAGATCTGGCGAGAGCGGCGGTGTGTGCACCGCGGACGGCGCTGCAAGCGCTGCACCTCGCTCCGCACAGAGGCGTCCTTCAGGAGAGTCTGGATCAAACGCCGCCCAGATGTCCTCCGCGGGTGCACCCAGAGCCGGGCGCAGCTCGTCCATCTGTGCCTGGTTGAGCAGTTGGGAGTGGTTCAGTGGATCGCCAGCCAGTGGCAGGCCAAACCCCTTGATGGTGTAGGCGAAGACAACGACCGGTGCATCCTCCACCGCGTCTGCCTCGCCGAGCACCTCCAGCAGGCGCGGCAAGTCATGCCCCGCCAGATTCGAGACCACTCGGTTCAGCTCACTGTCCGGAACATCCCCGACAGCTCGCAGGATGTTCTCACGGTCCGTGAGGTCAGGGACATCGGACAAGCGGCGTCGGAGTTCAGCGCCGTCTTTGATACGGATTAACGCCTGGTACTCCGGGTTGCTCATCTCGTCGATGCGCCGTCGGAGGCTCTCGCCGCCCGGATTTGCCATGGCAGCAGCGAGACGCGAACCGTACTTGGCCTCGAACACGCTCCAGCCCGCGGCGGCGAAGAGCGCCTTCAATTGCGCTGCACGCACCCCCGGGATGACACGATCGAGGCTCTGGCGGTTGAGGTCGATAATCCAGATGACGTTGCCAAGCCCCTTGATCGACTCCTCGGCCACCGTCTCCCAGACGTTCCCCTCGTCCAACTCCGCGTCGCCGATGAGCGAAATGAAGCGGTCAGAGGAGACCTGGCCGAAGTGCTCGGCCGCGTAGCGAGCCGCCTGTGCCGCGAAGACCGGTGCGACCGCACCCAGGCCCACCGACCCGGTCGAGAAATCAACGTGATCCGGGTCCTTGGTGCGGGAGGGATACGCCTGTAGCCCGCCGAACTCGCGCAAGGTTGTCAGGTACGAGCGGTCCAGCCGCCCCAGGAGATATTGCGCCGCGTGAAACGCTGGCGAGGCGTGAGGCTTGATGGAGACACGGTCGCCCGGGCGCAGGAAATGGAAGTAGAGCGCCGTAATGATCGTCGCGACCGAGGCTGAGGACGCCTGGTGGCCGCCGACTTTCGATTTCTCCGGGTTGGGACGGACGTTATTGGCGTGGTGAATGATCTGGGTGGAAAGCCAGAGCAGTCGACGCTCGATGGCTTCCAGGGTCGTCAACGTGTCTGCATCAAGCCCGCCGTTATCCGGCGGGTTGGTAATGCCAGCAGTAGGCGACCGATCGATGGTGGCGCTCATGGTTCGGCTCCCGGGGAAACGTTGCGTCAGGTTACAGGGCCGGCCTCGCTGCCGGTCCCTGCAACCTTACCATCCTCGCTCACCGTCGGCGCCGTTCTGCGGGCCCTTTTCCTACTGAGTCGGGGCGCTTGCCAGCAACACCGCTTCGTCGATCAGCCACCGCCCACTCGGAGCGTCGTAGGTAAAGACCAGGTAGTCCTGGTAAATGCGGTCTACGGTCCCGGTGGTGACAATGGCCCCGATGCGACCGTCCGGTCGGTGCGCGATCTGGGAGGTCTGGAGGAGCGCAACGCGCTGCCGGCGTGGCAGCGGACCAGCTTCGTCACCCTGCTGGATCAACGCCCGGATTTCAGGGTCGACCGTGGCAGGACCGCCAAAGAGCGAAACGAGCATGGGCTCCGTGAAGAGCGCGTAGGCGCGCAGCATCTGGTTCGCGTTCCGGCACGCGATGCTCTCGCGCACCGTGGCCATCACCCCCGCCTCGATATCTGGCGTGACCGGATCGCCATCCGGGACGACGAACGCCGGTACGGGGGAGGCCGGTAACGGCAGTGGGGTAGCGGGCTCCCGCTGACCCACGCCTGCCGGAAACATGGGAAGTGCCCGCGGCTCCACTGTGCATTCATCAGGCGCCGGAACGTCCCAGGTAGTCGTCGGGGTTGCCTGGGCGACGGGTGTTGCACCTTCCTGCGCGTAGGCAGGCGTGCCAACTCCGGCAGCTAGTGTCAGCGCGCAGAGCACGACACCGCTTCCCTTCGCCAACGCCACGATGTGTTTGAGCATCACGAACTAGCCAATCTTGTAAAGCCTGTTGGCGGTGCCGGCGAGAATCATGCCGGCAATCTCCTCGACATCACCCTTGCTAATGAAGCCGTCGTCCACCAGGCCATCCAGCACCTGTCCCAGCGCCTGCTTCCCAAGCTTCGCGCTCGTATAGATGATCTCTGGCACGGTGTAGCCGTCGGAGCCATAGACGACCTTGGAGACCGGCGTCATTTCCAGGATCTCTGAGAAGATGCTGCGCGCTCCGTGTGCGGCAAAGGGGATTCCCTCGCTCACATCGCAGTAGACACGCGGCAACACGTTCGCCATGTAGCCTGCCTCGCGGGAATACGGATACCCGCCGTGGACAAGGATGACATTGCAGGAGCGGAACGTGGGGAAGCGCAGCAGGTCCATCAGGTAGGCGGGGCGACAGAGCACGAGGTTCACTTCGAAGTCCCCCATGCCGGTGTGGATCTGCATCGGGACGTCGTGCTCCATGCAGTGCTCCAGCGCCCGGCAGAGCAGGTAGTCGCGGAGCATCTTCATGCTGCCGCCGCCGAGCCCGCGCCGGATCGCATCGAGCGCCTTGAACCCCTGGTCCTCGTTGCGGCTCAACGGCGAGACATCGAGCCCGGTGCGGTAGGCGATGATCGATTTCAGGCCGCGATACCCACCCCGGGTCAATGCCTCATTGATCGTATCGTCGTACGTGCGCTTGAACTCAGCCCACCCGTAGTCTGTCTTCAGGAGGTCCGCGATCAGCGGCTCGATGCGGAAGATCGGCGCCACCGTCACCGGCAACTGGCCCTTGACTTCGGCCACGTCGAGTTGCGGCAGTGGCACCCCGAAGTCGAAAACAATCGCCTCCAGCCCCGCATCGGCGTAGAGCTTGCGCACGTACTCCGTGTAGCCATCGCTCGCCACGGCAGCATTGCGCGCCTCGACCACCGCCTCCAGCGCCGGCTCGCAGTTGAAGTACGCGGCCATGTCGCGAATCAGGCGCCGGTAGTAGACCGTGTCCTGCTTCACGCGCAGGAGTTCGCCCCGCACGTCCTCGGAGAAATCGAGCCCGGCCTGCTCCATGAATTCCTGGGAGCCGCCGCCAAACGCCGTGAAGTTCGTGAACTCTTCAGTGGTGATCGCGCCCCGGTCGAGAAACGGGTGCGCGTGGACATCGGTGACGGAAAGCCTGGAAAGATCAGCCACGCCTAGACAACCTCCAGATACGTCTCGCGTTCCCACGGATGCACCGTGAGGTGGTAACTCTCCAGTTCGCTGCGGCGCACGATCAACATGTGCTCCAGCGTGACCGGTCCAAGAGCCTCGGTGATGACGTCGTCCGCTTCCAGCGCGGCCAGCGCTTCCGGCAGATCGCGTGGCAGGAAGCCGAACCCAGCGCTGGCGATCTCCTCCGCCGTCATATGTCCGACGTCACCCGCGAAGGGCGGACCGGGATCGATCTTGTTGCGAATGCCGTCCAGACCCGCCGCCAGCACGCCGGTCAGGAACAGGGTCGGCTGGCACGTGTTATCACCGGAGCGGAACTCCAGGTGGCGTCGTCCACCGGGACCCGGAATGCGCACAATGCCAGAGCGGTTGCCATAGCCCCAGTAGGTGTTGGCGGGTGCCCAGGAACCCGGGAGCAAGCGCTTGTAGCTGTTCACCGTCGGGGAGCCGAGCGCCGTCAATGCAGCGACGTGCTTCAGCAGCCCACCCATGAACCAGCGTCCTGGGTCCGAGAGGGTCTCTTCGTCATTGGGATTTGGCGTGAGGTCCGTTTCTCCGGTGGCATCCCACAGGCTCAGGTGCAGGTGCAGGCTGCACCCCACCCACTCCGCGAACACCTTGGGCATGAAGGTGGCGACGTAGCCGAGCTCTCGCGCGGCGTAGCGGATCACGTCCTTGACCGCCTGGTAGTCGTCAATTGCCTCGAAGGGCGAACCGTGGCGGACGGAGATTTCGTACTGCCCGGGCCCGAACTCCTTGCCGATCTGGGCCACGGTGACGCCCATTTCGGTCAGTTCGTCCACCACCTCCTGCAGGAACTCGTGCTGCACCGCCAGTCCGGCTTCGCCAAAGCTGCGCACGCCGTCCGCCGGGTGATAGTTCCCGAACTCGTCCTTTGTCAGTAGGTAGAACTCGGGCTCCAGCGCCGCTTGCACCGTGTAACCCTCGGCGGCCAGCGCATCAACTTGCGCCTGGAGACGGGTGCGTGGGCAGCCCAGCCAGGAGGAGCCGTCCGGGTTGCGCAGCCAGGAATGCACCCGCGCCGTTCCGGGATAGCGGGGCAGCACCACGTAGCTGCGCGGATCAGGCACGGCCATCATGTCGCCGGAGTCCGCCTGGAGCGTCGCCGCGTCCGCCTGGTTGTCACGCGTGTCCAGGTCGAAGTTGGCCTTGGCGAAGACGACCCCACTGCGCACGGCACTCCGGAATCCGCCGCGCGGGATCGTTTTGGCGCTTGCCTTGCCCGCGACATCCAGGTACGTCACCCAGAGGTGATCAATGCCGTCTCGCTCCAGCGCCTCCAGCAATTCGTCTGGTGTGGTCGGTACGTCGCTCATGCTTACCCTTCATTTGGCCTGATTTCCATCATCAACCGGGCCAGCAGCGCCGTGCGCGGCGCCACGCTGCTCGTGACCACGTACTCGTCCGGGCCGTGGTCGAGCCCGCCGATTGGGCCGAGCCCATCCAGCCCGGGTGTGCCGGCGTGGCCGGCGAAGCTGATGTCGGAGCCACCTCCGGTAGCCGCGCCCTTGAGCGGGAAACCAAGCTCACCGGCAATCCGCACCGCTGCTTCCTCAAGGCGCACCACGCCCGCCGTCCGCTCCATAGCGGGGCAGCCCGAGCCTGGATCACGGTCCAGGATCACAGTGACATCGGGAACTGGCTGGTTCTGCGCCGCCCGGGTGAACTCGGTGACCAGCTCTTCGAGGTCGGCGTTCGTCCAGGCCCGCAGGTCGAAGTGCGCGCTCGCCTCCGCCGAGACGATGTTCGGCGCCCGGCCGCCACTGATCTCGCCCGGGTTCACGGTCATACCCGGTTTTCGGCCGTTCAGTTTGAAGGTGTCGACGATGATGTTGGCAATAGCCAGCGTCGCGCTCCGGCCCTTCTCCGGCTCTACGCCGGCGTGGGCGGCCTTCCCCTGCGCCGTGACCGTGATCCAGCACCCGGCCTTCCGCGCCGTAACGATATCGCCGTTCTCACGCGCGGCTTCGAGGGTGAGCACAGCGTCGTGCTGCTCACCCTCGCGCATCAGCAGTTCCACCGAATGACGCTCGCCGATCTCCTCATCGCTGACGATGACAAACGTGATCTGGCCATAATCGTCCCAGCCGATGTGATCGAGGGCATCGATCGCGTAAATGCCTGCGAGGATGCCGGCTTTCATGTCGCAGGTTCCGGGGCCAAAGATGCGGTCCTCACCGAGACTCATCGGCCGTTGCGCGGTTGTCCCAACCGGAAACACCGTGTCCGCATGCCCAAGCAGCATGATCCTGGCGCCACCGCTGCCCTGCCTGCGCGCGATCAAGTCGTCCCCGAAACCTTCCTGGGCGACCCGTTCTACCGTGAACCCCATGCGCTCGAAGCGCTTCTGGAGCCGGCCGGTGACGACGTCAACGCCGGCCTTGTCATAGCTGCCGGAATCCTGGTTGACCAGCGGCTCGAGTTCAGCAATGTAGTCATCCAGGTGGGCGTCGAGATACGAGACTATCTGGTCAGTCACGAGTGTTCCCCTCACCCCTACCACCCTGCGAATTGCGCGATTGCGTCATCCCCAACCCGCCCGTTCACCACATCGTCCACTGCCTGCGACAGGATGGCCACACCGGTATCAACCTCATCCTTCGTCAGGATCAAGGGCGGCGTGATTTCCAGCACGTTGCCCCAGAGACCGGCGTAGTACAGGATGAGCCCCAGTTCCCAGGCGCGATACACGATCTTGGCCGCAGCCGGTTGATTCGGTTCCTTGCCCGCCCGGTCAGTGACCAGCTCGACCCCCTGGATCATGCCCAGGCCTCGTACCTCGCCCACGATGTCGTACGGCGCCAATGCTTCCGTCAGCTTCTGGTGCAGGTACGTACCCGTGACCGCCGCGTGGGCCGGCAGGTTGTCCTCCTGGACTGCCTGCACCACGGCGCGGCCCGCGGCGCAGCAGGTGGCGTTGCCAACCGCCGTGAAGAGCGCGATGCCACTGCCAGCGTCCAGGATCTCCTCTCGCCCAACAATCGCGCTCAGGGGCAGCCCGCCTCCGAGTGACTTGCCAAGCAGGACCAGGTCAGGGGTAATCCCCGCGTGGTCGAAGCCAAACATTCGTCCGGTGCGGCCTAGCCCGATCTTGATCTCGTCCAGGACCAGGAGGATGCCGTGCCGGTCGCAGAGTGCCCGCAACTTCGGCAGGAAATCAGCGGGCGGCACGACGTCGCCGCTGTCCGCCTGCACCGCTTCCACGAAGACCGCCGCGACCTGCTCCGGTGGGCAGATGGTGCGGAACAGGTAATTCTCCAGGTAACCCAGGCACTGGTCGGTCAGATTCTCGCCGTCACCACCGAACGGCGGCCGGTACGGGTACGGGAACGGAATTTTGGTGACGTGCCCTCCGCCCGGGACATCGGTGAGCGACGGGTGCGCCGAGAGGCCCATGGACGCGTCAGTCGTGCCGTGCCAACCTCCGATGAAGGAGACCATCCGCCGTTTCCCGGTGCCACGCATCAGCAGCCGCTGCGCGACTTCCGCTGCGTCGGACCCGGCGAGGCCAAACCAGACCTTCTTGGGAAAATCGCCAGGCGTGAGTGCGATCAGTTCTTCCGCGAGTTCCACGGCCGGCTGGTTGACCGAGGAGATCAACCCGGCAAAGGTGCTCCTGGCCATTTGCTGCGCGACCGCATCCCGTACGCGGTGATCGCTGTACCCAAGCCCGGCCAGGGCCCAGCCGGCCCCGAAGTCCAGAAAGCGCCGGCCCGTGGAATCGGTGAGCCACGCTCCCTCCCCGCTGGCGATATCCATGGACGTATACCGCATGCGCAACGCGTCAGCGATGACCGCTGCGTCCCGGGCGACCAGGTCGGCGGATGTGCGGGATTCCAACAGGTCCATGCTGCTCGCTCCTTCTCGCCAGGGCTACTCCGGGGCAGGCTCAACGCCTGTCTGATTCTCCACCTTCTTCACGCGGCCCCACGATCCACCCCAGCCAATTTCCCGGCCGCCGGTCAAGCCGGCCGGCCGTTTGATCAGGATGATGATCATGGCGATGGCGATGACGATTTCAGCGAAACCCCGCAACTCGATCGGGATTAACTGCCCGATGACCGTTCCGTCCGTGCGATGCTGGTTCAGCCACCCCTCAAGACGGCGCAGCCATTCCGAGCTCAACGAAACGAGGACCGCACCAATCACGGCTCCGGAGACACTGCCCGAGCCCCCAATGATCAGCATGGCGACGATGATGAACGTCTCGCTGATGTAAAACGCATTTGGCGAGAAGGTGGTGATGAAGTGGGCCCAGAGCGCGCCAGCCGCCCCGGTGATGAAGATGCTGGCGACCCAGGCCACCCAGCGTACCCACGCAATGTGGATACCAATACTGGCCGCGGCATCTTCGTCGTCCCGCGCCGCGCGCAGGCGCAGGCCAATAGGCGACTCCCGGAAGAGCAAACCCGCGACTACCACGATCAAGGCTGCGCCGAGCGCAATCCAGATGGTGGTCAGGTCCGGGATACCGAAGACCGTCCGCGAGCCGCGCGTCATCGGATCCCACTGTAGCGCCACGGTGTGCACCACGATCAGGAAGGCGAACGTGGCAATCGTGAAGGAGGCGCCGCGCAGCCGTACCAGGGCCACACCGAGCAGCCCTCCCACGACGGCCGCGATGCCTCCCGCCAGGAGGATGGCCGGCAGAAAATCGGTGTGCCAGCCGTGCATGATCCAGGTTTCCGGCATGTCCGGCAGGGTGCGGCCCTTCTCCTCTGGCGTCAGCGTGAACCAGAGCGACGAGTACGCACCGATGGCCATGAACGCGACGTGCCCAAAGGAACTCAGCCCGGAGTTCCCCATGAACATCTGCAGCGCCACGGTCAGCACGACGTTCACAAACAGGACCGTGACCACGCGCACGAGGACGCGGTCCCCGAACGCGTTGGTCAAGAGACCGATGATGAGCAGGATGCCGCAGAGAATGAGCGACGTGATGGCGATCTGCGCCAGCGGCGAACGCCGCGCCGAACCACTCATCGTCGCTCCCGGGAGTAGACCGGGCGGATCAACCCTTCCGGCCGGATCAACAAGATGACGATGACGATGCCAAAGAGCACCGCGTTGCGGTAATCAAGCAGTGCCTGGGGCAGCCACGTCTGCAGGCCAACCCAGAGGAACCCCAGCAGGTAGCCGCCCAGGACGGCGCCCTTCAGGTTCTCCATGCCCCCGACGACCGCGGCGATGAACGCGATGAGCACCGGCTGCAACCCAACGGCGGGTTCCACGAGCGAGGAGCGACCCACCCAGAAGATGGCCACGATGCCGGCGAGCAGGCCGCTGATGGCAAAGGCCACGCTGATCAACAGGTTCGCTCGTACCCCAAGCAGCCGGGTCATCGTGAAGTCGTCTGCCGCTGCGCGTAGCGCGATCCCGATCGTCGTGCGGCGCACCAGGATGGTCAGGATGACCAGCGCCAACACGCTGACCACGATGCTCGCGAGGTCCACAATGCGTAATCGCAAGCTCCCGACCGTGATGCTTTCCACAAAGAAGGACGGGAGGCGCACCGCCTGTGGCCTGGGCGAAATAGCTAGTAGCGTCACGTTCTGCAGCAGCGTACTGACGGCAAAGGACGTAATCAACATGGTGTTGGCAGTGCCGAAGCGCACGGGCCGGAACGCCACGCGCTCCATGATCACCGCTGCGATGATTGCCGAGAGGATGCTGAACAGCGCCACCAGCGGCCAGGCCAGGTCGGTGTTCCCGAAGAGCAGCAGGCCGTAGCCAGCCACCATCACGAGTTCGCCGTAGGCGAAGTTGATCAAGCGCAGGATGCCATAGACCACAACCAGGCCCAGCGTCATCAACGCGTACAGCCCGCCCAGCGAAAACGAGGAAATCAGGTATTGAATGAGGCTATCCACTGGCTGCCGTCCCCACGCTGGCCGCGGGGCGGCCACCTCCCAGATAGGCTTGCTCCAGGTCGGCGTGCTGCCGGATTTCATCCGGCGTGCCGACGAATTCCACGCGCCCGGTGTTCACCAGGTAGGCGCGATCGACGATGTTTAGCGTCATGCGCACGTTTTGCTCGATGAGCAGGATCGTTACGCCCAGACCGCGCAACTCGGCGATCAGCCCAAAGACTTCAGCCACAAGCTTGGGCGAGAGTCCCAGTGACGGCTCGTCCATCAGGACGAGCTTGGGACGGGACATCAGCCCGCGCGCCACTGCCAGCATTTGCTGCTGGCCTCCCGACAGGGTGCCCGCCGGCTTCGCCAACCGCTCCCCGAGGATGGGGAAGAACTGGCACCACTTGTCGATATCCGCCTTGATCCCGTCACGATCGCTGCGGATCGCCGCTCCCAGGCGCAGGTTTTCCTCGATCGTCAGCGCTGGGAAAATGCGCCGCCCTTCCATGACCGGGGCGATTCCACGACGCACGACGTTTTCCGGCGTCATGCCGATCAACGACTGCCCCTCGTAGGTGATCTTGCCCCGGTCCGGCCGCACGACCTGCATGATGGCCTTCATCGTCGTGCTCTTGCCGGCGCCGTTGACGCCGATCAGCCCCACGATCTCGCCTTCGTTTACCGAAAGCGACATGCCGCGCAGCGCCACGATGGCGCCGTACCGCACGTGCAGGTCCTCAACATCAAGCAGCGCCATGCAGGGCCACCTCCGAGCCCAGGTACGCCTCGATGACCGCCGGTTCGCGGCGAATCTCTTCAGGCGTGCCCTCGGCAATGGTCTGCCCGTAATTGAGGACGTGAATGCGGTCACACAGGCTCATGATCAGCCGCATGTCGTGGTCAACGATCAGGATGCCGCACCCGCGCACCTGGCGGATACGCTGCAGGGTCGGCAGCAAGACCTCGATCTCGGCGTCGTTCAGGCCGGCGCCAGGTTCATCCAGCAGCAGGAAGCGCGGCTGCGTCGCCAGGGCGCGGGCAATCTCGACGCGCCGCTCCTCGCCCTGCGGCAGGATGCTCGCGGGCAAATCGGCGAGGCGCCCGATACCCATGAGGACCAGTGCATCCTGTGCGCGCTTTCGCGCTTCGGCCCTCCCGATCCTGTGTGCACTCATCGCTGCCACTTCGACGTTCTCGGCCACCGTGAAATCCTTGAAGAGCTTCACGACCTGAAACGTCCTGCCCAGCCCCTCACGCGCAATGCGATAGGGGGACCACCCGGTCATATCCTGCCCCATCGCTTTGACACTACCGGCGGTGATGTTGAGCAAGCCCGTGATCAGGTTGATGGTCGTGGTCTTGCCGGAGCCATTGGGCCCGATCAGCCCCATGATCTCCCCTTCGCGCAGGGTGAAGGTCACGCCGTCAACCGCGCGCAGCCCGCCGAAATCCTTGGCGAGGTCGTGCACCTCAAGAGTATTGGCGCTCGCGGTGACGGCCGGAGTTGCCGCAGCCATGGTTCCTCGTTCGCTACTTGCCGGACACGGGACGACGGAGCGGGCACATCCTCCCACTCCGTCGTCATTCGCGCAAACAGGTTACGCCTCTGGCGTCCAATCCGGCGCGAGGCGCTCCACGAAGGTCGACTTCCCGTCCTTGACCTCGAGGATGAACGCTTCCTTCTGCGGCGCGTGGCCGCCAGCCGCGTCAGCCCACTTGAGGTGGCCGCTGAGCATCTCGTAGTCACCCTCCTCCAGCGCCTTCGCGAGGGCGGGCCCATCCGTGGTCCCGGCGCGCGTGATCGCGTCAGCCAGGACGTAGATCACGTCCCAACCGAGAATCGCGAACACCGTTTCGGGCGGCGCACCAAACTTCTCGGTGTACAGGCGCAGATACTCGTCCATGGCGGGCCCCGACTCTGACCCGAGGAAGCCGTGGGTGGAGATGAAGATATTGTTGCCCAGGTCTGGCCCCACCGCCGGGTAGAAGTCGGCCGTGTCCATGGCGTCACCGCCCATCAACGGCATCTCCAGCCCGGCAGCGCGCAACTCGCGCACCATCATGGCGTAGTCGGGCATGTTGGTCGAAAGGAAGATGACCTGGGGCGGCTCCGGGAGCTCCTTCAGGCGCTGGATCTGCGCGTTGAGCTGCATATCGCCCATGACATAGGTGTCGTCGCTGACGACCGTGCCCCCAAGGTGTTCAAACGTTTCCTTGAAGTACTTGCCCAGCGACTGTGTGTACTCCGTGGAACTGTCCACGATCATCGCCGCGTTCTTCCAGCCCTGCTCGATCGCGAACTGGGCCGCCGCCGCGGACATCGTCTGGTTCCACATCGAGAGCGTGAACTGCAGGTCGCCAAGCGCGTCCGAGCCGAAGAGCGGGGACGACGCGCCCGGTGAGATGCCAACGACGCCGGCATCCTGTGCGGCCTGGCTGGCCGGAGCGCCGTAGTCAAAGTCGTTCGGCGCGATGATGACATCCGCGCCCTTGTCGATCAGCTCGATGGCGACGTTGCCGACAGTCGCGGGATCGGTCTTGCCGTCGCCAACCATCAGCTCAAGCGGCCGCCCCAGGACGCCACCCGCGGCATTGATCTGCTCGACGGCGAGTTCCATCGAAGCCAGCGACGGGAGATCGTAGGCTGCCATCCAGCCCGACTGGTGGATAGCCGCGCCAATGATGATCGGCTCTCCAGTCGGTGCCGCCGCCATCGGGCTCGCGTCCGGCGTTGCGTCCTGGGCGACGACGAGCGTGCGGAATCCTGTGACCCCTACCCCGACAACTGCCAAACCCTGAGCCAGAAACGTGCGCCTCAGCATGTCGCGAGTCCTTTCATGTACGCGTACCCAGCGAACGGGCTCCCGAAAACACGTCGTTCCATGCGTGCCACGATGCACGCGTGCTCAGCCGCCTGAGTCAACGGGTCAAAACCTGTTGCGACAGCACCCTTGCTCCCGATGTCGATTGCCCTGCGATCCTAACTGCGACCCATGAGCTTGTCAACGTTGCGCATCTGAGCGCAACGTCACGAATTGCCACACCACGGCTGGTCTCGCTGTATTCCCGAGCGTGAAAAGGGCCGGCGGCTACGATGGGTCGCACTCCTGCCGCCGGGCCAGTATTGAAAGCGTTCGGAGCAGCTAGTTGCTGGAGGTGGCGGGAGCCGGTCCAAGGTGGTCCAGCGGAACCCATCCCGTGACGCCAACGTAACGCACGGTGACGTATCCGCTGACGGCATGACCCGTCTGCTCGACGAGCTGCCCAACTGGGGCCGTGCCGAGCACGCCGAAGTCCGGACCTGGCCCGGCGTAGATCGGGACGTCGACCATCACCGCGGCGGGCCCGACGGGCCCAGGATCTGCCACAGTCACTGAGGGCGCATTCGGATCGAGTGGAGGCTCCGGCTCAACCGCCTGGACCGGCAAAGATGCAGGATCGACCACAGCATCGACCGGCGTCGCCATGCTGGGTGCAACAGCCGCTGGTGCACTCTCGACCTGGACCGCCAGGGCATCTGCACGTACCCAGCCGGTGAGCACGCCGACCGTGACCGGGTAGTACCCATCTACCTGGTCTCCGGTCACATAGACCTGTTCGCCAGCCGGTAGCCAGGACAGCGAGTTCGCAGTGTCCTGGGGGCCATCCTGCAAGGACGCGTCGAGCTGCAGCGTGGCGGGGGCCGCGAGAACCGGGTGCGGAGCTAACACGGAGGTCGTCGCCAAGGTCGCAAGACCCAGCAGCGTGCAGACCAGGAAGACCGCGATCCTCGGCATTGACATTGCCCACTCCTTCAGCGCCCGGAGAGCGCTGAATAGCCGTCATGAGCGGGGGCAACGGCAATCGCACAGCAGAGCGACGCGCCTCGAGATCTCGCACGTCTTACCGGGATTTACGCAGCCGGCTGAGGAGGGGTTCGTCATGGACCTAGCCCATTGGTCCTGGATACGGCGCACAATGCCTCGCGCGGGCGTCACCATGCTCCTGGCGCGCCACGCTTGAACGATTGGTGCGACGGTCCCGGCTGGATCGACAGGGCTTCTCAGGCGGAATGCTCCCAGCGGGAGCCCTGGGCCTTTCGTGTCTCGAGCTTGTCGAGATACAGCGGGGAAATCCCCGTACTCGCCGTCAGCGCCGGCAACTGCCGGGGATCGAGGGGCGCTTCCCGCCTCGCTCGCTACCCCCGCTCCCGGCTGCTGCGCTCGCCTTCAATCCCGGCCAGGCGCAATGCAGCGCGCAGCAGGACGTTGGCGCCTGCTTCCAGGTCTTCCTGTGTGGAGTGCTCCTGCTCGCAATGGCTAAGCCCATTGACCGAGCGGGCGAAAATCATGGCGCTGGGCGCCACCTCCTGCATGTACTTGGCGTCATGTCCGGCGCCGGACCACAGGCGACGCGACGTCAGCCCCAGCTCGTCAGCCGCGCCCTGCACCGCTTCCACAACATCGCTGGCAAAGGGCGTTGGTTCGCTTGTCCAGAAGCGAGTGACGGCGATGCTGGTCTGGGTCTCCTGGGCGACCTCGCGCGCAAGCCGTTCAAGGCTCCCGAGCAGCGTGTCCAGGGTCACGAGTTCCGGGTGGCGGAAATCAACACTCATGGTGACCTTGCCAGGAATGGTGTTGATGACGTTTGGCTCTGCCGCGATACGGCCGACCGTCCCGACCGCGCCGTCAATCGTTCGCGCGATCTCATTTACACCCGAGATGATCCGGGCTGCTGCCACGAGTGCGTCGCGCCGTAGGGGCATCGGTGAGGGCCCGGCGTGGTCTGCGTGTCCCTCGATGACGACCTCGCTCCAGGTGATACCAACAATGCCCTCAACCACGCCGACCGGGATCGCCGCATCCTCGAGCACCGGCCCCTGCTCGATGTGCAGTTCAAGGTAGGCGTCAATCGGTCCCGGTCGGTTCTGGCGCTCTCCCTTGTACCCAATGCGCTCCAGTTCATCGCCGAAGCGCGCGCCCTCACGGTCGGTGCGCCCATAGACGTAGTCAAGCGTGAAGCGGCCCGCGACCGCACCCGAGGCGAGCATGGCCGGCTCGAAGCGCACGCCCTCCTCATTCGTCCAGTTCACCAACTCCAGCGGTTTCGTCGTGGTCACGCCGTGATCATTCAGCGTGCGCATGACCTCCAGGGCCGCCAGCACTCCGTAAGCGCCGTCGTAGCGCCCGCCCTGGCGCACGGAATCGATGTGAGATGCCATCACCACGGCGCCGCCCGCGCGCGCGCCGGTTCGCCGCCCGGTCATGTTGCCAAAGTCGTCGTGGCGCACCTGCAGGCCCGATTCTTCCATCCACCGCCGCAGCAGGTTCCGCGCGCTCTGGTCCTCGTTGGAGAGGGCAAGCCTGGTCACGCCGCCGCCCGGGGTCGCCCCAATCTGGGCGAGTTGTCGCAAGCTGTCGTGCAGACGCTGGGCATTGACGCGCATGGGCGGGCTCCTTGGTCGTGGTGCGGAACGATCTCTAGTCGAGGATTGTCAATGCGCGGGTCGCGTGGTTCAACTTTTCGCCACCGTCGGCGGTGACGACGACCGTGTCCTCAATGCGGATGCCGAACTTGCCAGGGAAGTAGACGCCTGGTTCGTCGCTGAAGGTCATGCCTTCCGCGAGCGGAAGGTCGTTGCCGGCCACCAGGTACGGCTCCTCATGCACTGCCAGGCCAAGTCCGTGGCCCACGCGGTGGAAGAACGCCTCTCCGTACCCCTTTGCGGTCAGGAACTCACGCGCGGCTCGGTCGATTTCCTCGCAGGGAACCCCCGGCTGCACCGCGGAGAACGCAATCTCGTTCGCCGCCAGCACCGCCGCGTAGGCATCTTCGTACTCGGGAGTCGGCGTCCCCACGTGAGCGGATCGGGTCACATCGGAGTAGTACCCGTTCAACGTGCCGCCCCAGTCGACCACCAGGGCATCCCCCTCCTTGATGACGCGCGTCCCGGCGTTGTGATGCGGAGAGGCGGAGTGCGGCCCGCTGGCCACGATGCAAAAGGATGGCGTGACACCACGCGCCTTCAGGGCGGCCTCCAACCGATCCTTCGCTTCCAGTTCTGTGAGCCCCGTCACCGGCTGCTGGATGAACTCTTCCCAGGTCTCATCCGTCAGCCGCGCCACTTCCGCCATCGCTGCAACTTCGGACGCGTCCTTGCGCATCCGCAGCGGCCGCAGGAGTTGCGCGGCCTCCACCCAGCGCGCGTGGGGCATCGCCCCCTGCAGGCGCAGGAGAAAGACGCTCCACAGGTCGTCGTTCACGGCGACGGTGCCCTTCACCGCGGGGCCCACGATCCCCGCGAGCACGGTTGCCGGCTGCTCAGTTTCCGTCCAGGTCACCAGTTTCAGCAGCCCTTCCTTGCCGTCGAGCAGCGCCGCTTCCAGGCGTGGCACGACGTACTGCGCCTGCCCTTCTTTCGGCAGGACCAGGACGCTCATTCGCTCAGACTCATGTCCCTCGTAGCCGATCAGGTAGAACAGGTCCGGGGAGGGCCCGACGATCAGGAGATCAATGTCATTGGCGGCCATCTCCTCTTGCGCCCGGCGCAGCCGGTCGAGATGCACCGCGTCATTGGTCCCGGTTGTGAGCGGAGTGGTCATAATCTGGAAAACTCCCGTTCAGTGATAACGTTGTCGCCCGTCCAGCGTACAGTATTCTTTCAACCTGTCTCACGTCGTTCGCCGCACGTTTTGCGGCCAGGCGCCGGGAACCCGCCCCGTGCGCCGCATACCTGTTTCTAGAGGAGACGCATCGAATGGACAAGCATCGTTTCAGCACCCGTGGGCGGCTTTCGGCCATGTTGCTGGTCGCCGGCGCGATGGTGAAGCCATGGGAGGCACTGGCGCAAGACGCGACGCCGGAAGCGTCTCCCGTCGTCCTGGGCGAAGCAATCAAATCCCAAACGCGGGAAGAGTTCCGCGCGGAATTGAACGAAGCCATGGGCTACACCGAGGCGGCCACGCCCGGGGGCACGTTTATCGACTCCGCAACCTCTGATATCCAGACGGTTCAGCCCTTCCTGGCAGAAGAGGCTGCTTCCTTGGGCGTCGTCGGCCTGATCTATGAAGGGTTGACAGGCGGTGATCCACGCACTGGGCAACCAGCTCCAGGAGGACTTTCTGATTCCTGGGAGATCGCAGAAGACGGCCGCACCTACACATTCCACCTGAACCAGAACGTCAAGTGGCACGACGGCACCCCGTTCACCGCCGCCGACGTGCAGTTCTCGGCGGATGCACTGGCCAGCCCTGACTCAGGCAGCGTCTACACCGGTAGCTTCGTCGACACCGTTGAGTCGTGGCGTGTGATTGACGACTACACGTTTGAGATGGTGGCGAAAGAGCCTAAGTACACCTTCCTTTACGACATCCAGACGCTGTTCGTGGTGCCGAAGCACATCTGGGAGGATGTCCCCTTCGCAGATTGGCGGACCGATCCAGGCGCCACGGGCGCCGATCCCTCTCGCGTTGTCGGAACCGGTCCTTTCAAGTTCCAGGAGTGGAAGCAGGGCGAGAGCGTCACCCTTGTTCGCAACGACGACTACTACGATAAGGTGCCGTACATCGACTCCTACGTGCTTCGCATCTGGCCCGACCAGACGTCTGTGGTCAACGCACTGCTGAATGGTGAACTCGACGTTGCGGGGCTGGAGCCTTCGGATATCGCAGCGGTCGAAGGGACGTCGGGTGTAAACGTCGCGCACTACCCGACGCGGGGCTTCACCTATTATGAGTTCAACCTCGATCCTGAGGTCACCACGAAGTGGCAGGACGAACGCGTACGCCAGGCGCTGCTCTACGCGCTCGACCGCGACTCGATCGTGAACGACATCCTGCTCGGCTATGCGGAAGTGGCGCAAGGGACGCAACCGGTCGTCTCTTACGCCTATGCGCCCGATCAGATCGCCACGAAGTACACCTACGACCCCGAGAAGGCGAAGAGTCTGCTGGCCGAAGCAGGCTGGACCGATTCCGATGGCGACGGCATTCTCGACAAGGACGGAGAGGCGCTCTCCTTCGAATTTCTCTATCCGTCCGGCTCCCCCACCTCGGACCAGATCGTCGCCTACATCCAGGATGCCTGGAACGCGATCGGCGTGAACGGCACGCCGCGCTCGCTCGAGTTCCCGGCGCTGATCGAGGCCACGACCACCAACCCAACGTTCGACGTTGCGATGTACGGGTTCAG
This sequence comes from Thermomicrobiales bacterium, assembly GCA_046328375.1. Lineage (GTDB taxonomy): Bacteria > Chloroflexota > Chloroflexia > Thermomicrobiales > UBA6265 > JACCXM01. The sequence goes on along the minus strand of JAXLWT010000006.1, from coordinate 98,893 downwards.
CTGGGATGCAAGCTTCATCCAGGACGCCATGTTCGGGTGCGATCAGTACCAGGTCGGTTTCAACGACATGAAGTACTGCAATCCGGAACTGGATGAGATCAATGACCAGGCCAAGCGCACGTTTGACGAAGCCGAGCGGCGCGACCTGTTGATCGAGGCCAGCAACATCGTGAATGATGAGCAGCCGATCGCGGTGCTCCATTTCTCGCAGGCCCACGCCGCGTTCAACGATGCGCTGCAAAACTACAAGCCGAGCACCTGGGGCGTTGACCTGAACCAGGTCTGGATCCAGCAGTAGTCGATCAGAGACCGCGACGTGGTGCAACGCCGCGTCGCGGTTTACCATTTATTCCCGGGAAGTCCCGCCCGTGGTCAGGGCATTGTGCCCTTCAAACTCAATAGTGGTGAGCCGGCCATGCACAACATCGCACCCGTGATCAGTCCAGGCGGAGGCCGTCAGTGATCGCCTACATCGCGCGGCGCTTGCTGCAGATGATCCCCCTGGTCCTGGGCGTGACCTTTCTCTCGTTCGCCATAATCAACCTGATGCCCGGCAGCCCGGTCATGCGGCTTCGGGATAACCCCAAGATCCGCCCGGAAGCGGCGCAAATGCTGGAAAAGCAACTCGGGCTCGATCAACCGTGGCCGGTGCGCTACGTGCACTGGCTGGGAGATCTGGCCCACGGCAACCTCGGCGTCTCCCTGTACAACCAACTCCCCGTGGCTGACCGCATCTGGGCCGCAATCCCGAACACACTGATCCTGGCCGTGACTTCTCTCGTGATCGCACTGGCGATCGCGGTGCCCATGGGCATCTACTCGGCCGTCAAACATGGCTCGGTCGTCGACCGCGCCTCCAGCGTAACCTCGGTCGCGCTCTACTCCATGCCGGACTTCTGGCTCGCCCTTCTCCTGGTCATCCTCTTTGCCCTGAAGTTCAAGGAGTGGGGCTTCCCGGCGCTGCCTGTCGGCGGCATGACTGATGCCCGAGGCGGCGGCGACTTCATGGACCGGCTCAGGCACATGATCCTTCCGGTTGCGGCGTTGTCACTCGTTCAGATTGGCTCGTGGGCCGTCTTCTTTCGCTCATCCATGCTGGAAACGCTGAGCCAGGAGTACATCCGCACCGCTCGCAGCAAGGGCTTGGTGGAGCGGTACATTCTCTACCTGCACGCGTTCAAGAATGCCTTCCTGCCCCTCATCACGATCGTCGGGCTGGCCTTGCCCGGCCTTTTGGGCGGCGCGCTCTTTATTGAAACGATCTTTGCCTGGCCGGGTATGGGACGCCTGACCTACGAAGCGGTCGGACGCCGTGACTACACCATGATCATGGCGACCACGCTGATGTTTTCTGTCCTGACCATGCTCAGCAATCTCATTGCGGACGTGCTCTACGCCACGCTCGATCCGCGTATCCGGCTGGCCTAGAGGGAGCGCAGACGTGGTTGAAGCTGCTACCAGCAGAGTTGCTGGCCAGGAACCCGATGTCGAGATTCTCCCCGCCACCGGTTCAGGACCAATCCCGGCCTCGCCAGCGCGTGCGAACGTGCTTGGACAATACGCCGATTCCGAAGCCTATGTGGGTTCGCTGGACCGGCGCTCGCTGCGCAAGACCCCCGGCCTGTACACGCGGGCCTGGCGGCGCTTCCGCAAGAATGGCGTGGCCATGACCGCGCTGATTACCCTGTCACTGATCGTCGTGTTTGTCGCCTCGGCGGGACTCATTTCGACGCACGTCACCGGTTTCACCCCGTCCGAGAATCACCTCTCGGACAAACTCAAGCCGGTCATGACCGATGGCTACTACCTTGGAAGCGACGGAAATGGCCGCGACATCCTGACGCGCCTCGCGTACGGCGGGCGCGTTTCCATCATGATCGCCGTGCTGTCCGGGCTCGCCACCTTCTTCCTTGGCGGCGCATTCGGCCTCCTTGCCGGATACGCAGGTGGCAAGGTTGACGCGATCCTGATGCGCCTGGTCGATGTGCTCCTGTCCATCCCGGGCCTGCCGCTCCTGATTCTCATCGCCTCGCTCTATTCGCCGGGTCCGGTGGGTCTCGCGTTTGTGCTGGCGGCGGTATCGTGGCCTGGGATTTCCCGCATCATTCGTGGCCAGGTCCTGGAGTTGCGCAACCGCGAATTCGTGGATGCGGCTCGGTCCGTGGGTGCGTCGCCGGTCCGGGTCGTGTTGCGGCATATCCTGCCGAACATCCTTCCCCTCATGATCGTCTACATCTCCCTCACCATCCCGGGGCTCATCCTCGCGGAAGCTGGCCTCTCCTTCCTCGGCATCGGCGTACAGGTACCGACACCGTCATGGGGGAACATGCTTGGGGATGCCCAGCAGTTCTTCCGCACAAACATTGCCGGCGTGCTCATCCCGGGCCTGATGATCTACATCACGTCCCTCTCAATGAACCTCGTCGGGAACGGCCTGCGCGATGCGCTGGACCCGAAGCTGACCGAATAGCACATCGTTCGTTCATCTCAATCCATCTGGCGTTTATCCTGTGAGGCAGCACCATCACCTGCCCGGCCGCGCAAGGCGGCCGGGCACCGAGTTGTTGGTCGACAAAGACGTCGTAAACGAGGAGTACAGGAGTTCCATGGCACCACTGCGAATGACCCGGCGTACCAGCCTGACTGCCCTGGCCGGGCTCGGCGCGTTTGCCCTGGACTGGCGTACTGGCTGGGCTCAAGAGGCGACGCCGGCAGGCGAAGGGCCTATGACCTCCCTGACACGGGAGGAGTATCGGGCCCAGGTGCAGGCAGCGATGGGTTTCACTGAGGCGGCCACCCCGGGCGGCACGTTCATTCGCGCTATCGTCAGTGACCCCCAAACGATTCATCCCCTGCTGGCGGATGATGAAGATTCCATCAACATCGTCGAGCAGATCTACGACCCGCTCATCGGGACCGACCTCCTGACCGGTGGCCCGGCTCCATCTGGGCTCGCCGACTCCTGGGAGATCGCCGCCGATGGCCGTACCTACACCTTCCACCTGAACCCGGACGCTACGTGGCATGACGGCACGCCCGTGACGGCGGATGACGTCCAGTTCTCCTTCGATGCCCTGGCCAACCCTGACGTAGGGTCCTCGTACCAGCAGACGTTCCTGGACGCCACCGAGTCTTGGCGCGTGGTTGATGAGCACACCTTCGAGGTTGTGGCAAAGGAACCGCTTTTCACGTTCCTCTACGACCTGGTGACCTGGATCATTCCCCGCCATGTCTGGGGGGACGTGCCGGTCGCCGACTGGCGAACGGATGGAGGCGCAACCGGCCAGGAGGCTGCGCGGGTGGTTGGCTCCGGGCCGTTCAAGTTCCGGGAATGGCTCCCGGGAGAGAGTGTCACACTCGACCGCAATGCCGACTACTTCGACCAGGCGCCATACCTGGACAGCTACGCCGTCGTCATCCGCCCGGATCAAACCGCGATCGTTAACGCACTCCTGAATGGCGAGATCGACGCTGCCTCGCTGGAACCCGCAGATGTCGCCACTGTCGCCAGCGCGGACGGCCTAACCGTCGCGACGTACCCGACCGCTGACTTCAATTTCTACCTGACCAACCTGGATCCTGAGAAATCCACCCTCTTCCAGGACGTCCGCGTCCGGCAGGCACTCCTCTACGCCCTGGACCGTGAATCGATGGCAGGTGACATCTTGCTCGACAGCGCCCGGGTGGCGCACGGGACCCAGCCAGAGATCTCCTACGCGTATGCGCCAGACCGGCTGACGACCCAGTACACGTACGATCCCGACAAGGCACGACAATTCCTGGCCGACGCGGGCTGGACAGACGCGGACGGTGATGGCATCGTGGAACTGGAGGGGACGCCTCTCTCGTTCGACGTGCTGTATCCCGGTGGCTCCCCAACCTACGATCAGGAACTTGCCTACATGCAGGATGCCTGGCGCGAAGTCGGTGTCGATGCCCGGCCAACGGCGCTCGATTTCCCGGCGCTGGTCGGCACCATTACCGGGGACCACACCTTTGACATGGCCTTTCTTGGTTTCGGCTGGGATGCCACATTCATCCAGGACCTGATGTTCGGCTGCGCGCAGTACGAGGGAGGGTTCAACGTCGTCCGCTATTGCAATCCGCAACTCGACGAAATCAATGCCCGCGCAAAGCGCACTCTGCCCGAAGAGCCGCGACGCGAGCTGGTGATCGCCGCCACCGACCTGATCAACGAAGACTTGCCGGTAGCCGTTCTCCATTTCCTGGATGCTAACGTTGGCTACAGTTCGCGGCTACAGAACTTCCGGCCGACGGCCTGGGGACTGGACCTCGTGTCGATCTGGATCAATGGGGACGCCTGACTGCCCGCTTCCCTGCCCGTCCTCGACGAATTGGAGATCCTTTCATGACTGCAACGTTCGCTGTGCCGGCCCGTGCTGAGGTCCCGGTTGAGGAAACGTGGGCGCTGGAAACCATTTTCCCGGACGATGGGGCCTGGGAAGCGGCGTACGACGCCGTCAACGGCCGTCTGGGTGAATTCGCCAGGTTCCGCGGCCACATTGCTGAAGGGGCCGGAGTGTTGCGCGCCGCGCTCCAGCTCGCGGATGAACTGGATGAGCAGGCGGGCAAGATCGGCATTTACGCTGGCCTGCACCGTGCCGAAGACGCCACCAACACCCGCTACGGAGAAATGGCGGACCGCGCTGACGGTCTCGGCAGCCGCTTTGAGGCCGCTGTTGCTTTCATTCAGCCAGAAGTCGCCGCCTTGCCGGATGCCACCATCTCGGGGTGGCTGCAAGAGGAACCGGGCCTGGCGGCTTACCGCGTGGCGATCGAGCGCATCACGCGGCGGCGCAAGCACATCCGCTCCACGGAGATCGAGGAACTGCTGGCTCGCGCGACCGAAATGGCCGACGCTTCGGAAGTCACCCAGGGCGTACTGGAAGATGGCGAACTTCCGTTAGGCGAGATCCGGGACGAGACGGGTCTGCCGGTCAAGCTGGCGCAAGGCAATCTGCAGCGCTACCTCGATTCCGCCGACCGCCGCGTACGCCAGGAAGCCTGGGAGTCCTCGGCCGACGGCTACCTCGCCTTCCGCAACACGTTCGCGGCAACCCTCACCGGCGCGATCAAGCGCGATGTCTTCTACTCGCGCGCTCGTGGCTACGACTCCTCGCTTGCGGCCGCTCTCGACTACGACAATATCGATCCAGCCGTCTTCCACAACCTGCTCGACACAGTCTGGAAAAATTTCCCTGTCTGGCACCGCTATTTCCGTGTGCGCCGCATGTTGCTCGGCCTGCCAGAGGGAGATCATCACGTCTACGACCTGGAAGCCCCTTTGGCGGAGACCATCAGCTTCCCGTGGCAGCGCGGCGTCGAGACCATCCTTGCGTCGCTCGCACCACTCGGCGAAGCCTACGTCGATGAGGTGCGTCGAGGCATGGCTGAGCGCTGGGTAGACCGAGCGGCGAACCAGGGCAAGGGCGGCGGTGCGTTCTCGAGTGGCCGGTTTGGTACCGAGCCCTTCATCTCCATGACCTACCAGGACACCCTGACCAGCGTGTCCACGCTCACCCATGAGATCGGCCACTCCATGCATTCGTTCCTGACGTGGCAATCACAACCTATTGCCTACCAGGACTACGGGATGTCTGCAGCCGAGACCGCGTCCAACTTCAACCAGGCCCTGATGGGAGCGCACATGCTGGCCGAACGCGATGACCGCGACTGGACGATTGCGGTGATCGAGGAGCGAATGGCCAACAACATGCGCTACCTGTTTACGATGCCGATCCTGGCCCGCTTTGAACTGGCGGCCCACGAACGCGTCGAAACTGGCGATGCGCTGTCCGCGGACTGGATGAGCAAGACGCTGTTAAGCTTCTACCGCGAGGGCTATGGTGATGAGGTCGTCGTCGACGCGCCCAGGGTCGGTATCACCTGGGCCCGCTTTCCACACCTGTTCATGAACTACTACGTGTTCCAGTACGGCGTGGGAATCGCGGCGGCCGCCGCCCTGGCGGACAACCTGCTGCGCGAGGGCGAACCGGCGCGCGAACGCTACCTGAACTTCCTGCGCGCTGGCGGCTCGGTTGACCCGATCGAAGGCCTGCGCCAGGCCGGTGTTGACATGTCGACGCCTGAACCGATTGAGCGCGCCTTCGCCATCATGGATGGCTACATTGACCGGCTGGAAGCGCTGGTCCCGTAACCCCGGTTGGCCGGTGGGACGCCAGGGCTCTGCCCGCTCGAAAGGACAGTTTCAGCATGAAGTGCCCGATTGACGGCAGCGAGCTGCGCATCAGCGACCGCCAGGGAATCGAGATCGACTATTGCCCGCAATGCCGGGGCATCTGGCTCGACCGGGGTGAACTGGACAAGTTGCTCGACCGCAACGCGCAAGCCCAGTTCGCACCTTCACCATCTCGGGAAGGTGTCCGTTACGACGAGCCGGCCCGCCCCTATCGAGACGAGGACCGTCGCTATCGCGACGATGAGCGGCGATCCTACGATGACGTCCGCGACGATTACCGGAAGAGCAAGAAGAAGCGGGCTCGCTCCTTCCTCGAAGATATTCTCGATTTTGACTAGGACGACACACCATAAAGAACCGGAAGGTGGGGGCGCATGAGCGGCGAACTCATCATTGCCCTGGCCATCACCCTGATCGTGCTGGCCGTGGCTGGTACGTTGCTCACGCGGCGATCGCGGGATCAGACTCCTCCGCCAGTCGCGCAATCAGTGCCACCACCCGTTGTGACGCCAGACCGGACGCCAGCAACATCAGGAATCGTCGCGGAACTGAATGAGTTGCAGCACACGGGACAATGGGATGTCATCCTGCGGCGGCTGGACACGCAGTTGCCGGAATGGCCGGTCTCCTCGTCCCTGATCGAGGTCGCACGCGCAGTTGGCAACCTTGATCATGACCTCGCGCTCTTGCCCCAGGATCCCGTCACCAGCGTTGTGACCAGGCGCCTGCAGGCCCAGACAGACGCCGTGGCGGAACACCTCTGGCGGCTCGCCGACCAACTGGTCCTCGCGACTCGTATGCGAAGTCCGGCCCTGCAGCAGCGGCTTGAGCAAGAAGATGCCGTCCTCCTGAGGCTTCTGCCGGCTATCCAGAGCGCCCAGGATGAGCTCGTGCAACTCACGCTGGGAGGAGACACCTCGGCGGCCCTGCAGCGGGCCGAGGGTCGCTTCCTGGCCCTTGGGGAGACGGCACGAGAGTTGCAGAGCCTGAGCGGCTAGATCCGGTTCAGCGTAGAGCACTGAACGTTACTGATCTTCGCTGATCTACCGCCAGAGCCGCATGGACCCGGCGGCAGATTCCCAGCGGAGCGACGGCTTACCCTGCCCGTTCGCCCAGTTTCTCAAGCAACAGCGCCTCTGCCACGATGTACCGCTGCAACTCTTCCAGGTTCAGGCTCTCGTTTGCGGCATGAACCTGTGATTGCTCATCGCCGGGTCCCCAGACGATGAACTCAGCGTTGGGAGCAATACCCTGGAGCGTCGTCAGCAGCGGAATCGTACCGCCAGAACCCGTGATCTTGGCCTCGACACCGAATGTCTCGCTGAGCGCTTCCTGCGCCGTGCTGAACACCGGCCCACCCGTTGCGACCTGGAACGCGTCCCCGGTCTGCATCGGCGCCGTAACAACTTCAACGCCCCACGGCGCGTGCTTGTGCACGTGCGCCATGAGCAACCGCAGCGATTCCGCCGGGTCCGAGCCAGGAGCGATGCGCAGCGAGATACGGGCCTTCGCCTCAGGGATCAGGCTGTTCGACGCGCCTTCGGTTGGGGTAGCGTCCAGGCCAATCGCGGTCACTGAGGGCCGGGCCCAGAGACGAGTGGCCAACGTGCCACTCCCGATCAGGCCAACACCGGGGAGCACGCCTGCCGCCGTGCGGAAATCCTCCTCCGGGATTCCGCCGCCTTCCCAATCGAAGCGGGTCAACCCCTCTATCGCCACATCGCCGTTCTCATCAAGCAGGGAATCCAGGATACGGATCAACGCCATGAGCGCGTCCGGGGCCGCACCGCCGTACGCCCCCGAGTGCGCCATTCCCTTCAGGCAACGCACCGTGACGTCGCAGGAGGCGATGCCGCGCAGGGCCGCGGTCAACTCTGGCTCGCCAGCCTTCATGTTTCCGCCGTCATTGATGACGAACGCATCGACATTGGCCAGGTTCGGATTGGCGGAAATCAGCGACTCAAGGTTGCCACCGAATTCCTCTTCCCCTTCGATCAGCACGCGCACGCCCACCGGCGGCCTGCCGCCGAACAGGCGCAACGCTCCCGCAATGATCATGACGCCGGACTTGTCGTCGGACGCGCCCCGGCCATACATGCGGCCGTCGCGCACGAATGGCTCGAACGGCTCAAAATCCCAACCTTGTTCCGGCGGCGCAGGCTGAATGTCGTAATGGGCGTAAAGCAGCACGGTCGGGGCGCCTGGAGGGGCCGGGATGTCAGCGTAGACCGCGGGATACCCGCCGGGAACCTCCAGCAGCCTCGCCTTGACGCCGTAGCGGTCAAGCAAGTCAACCACGGCCTCGGCCGTCTGCAGCACCGGTTCCGCCGGAAATCCCGGGAACCCGCAGGAGGGGATGCGCACGAGCGCCGCCAGATCCTCCGTGATATCCGCCATGAGTGCTTCAGTGGTCAACGCGATTTCTTCGTGTGGCACGGTCACTCCCTCCGCGTGTTACGCCGCTTCCAATCTGTGGAGTATCGCAAAGCCCTCCGGACCAGCAAAACGCGCCGATACCAGATCAGGGCAGGAACAGAGCAGCCAGATCGCTGAAGCGAGCTACTTCGAGCAATTGACCGCTCCCGAGGGTGGGATCGATCTCCTGGTGTTCCAGGCGCCAGGTCGCGTGGTGCGGGATGTACACGGCGTTGAAACCAGCGGTCAGGGCCGGGTTGATGTCGGACTTCGGGGAGTTCCCGATCATCCACGTCCGCTCCGGATCAAGGCCAATCGATTCCGCCAGGAAACGGTAGGATGCCGCGTCCTTTTCCGGCACGATCTCCGCATGGCGGAAGTAGCTGCCAATGCCGGAGCGGTCGATCTTCAACTGCTGCTCCTCCGCCTGCCCCTTGGTCATCAGGGTCAGGTCATGCACCTCGGCCAGGCGTTGCAACGTCTCCTCGACGCCATCGATCAGCTCGATCGGTTGCGACAGGATGCGCTCTCCAAACGCCATCACCTGTCGCAGATCATCGTCATTGATGTCGCGCTCAGCGAGACGCTCGTACGTAGCCCGCAGGTTGCGGCTGAAGGCAGCCGAGCCATAGCCATGGACGCGGAAGTTCGCAATCTCGATCTCATCGAGCACCGCCCGCACTTCATCCCGCGTGAGCGAGGAGTGCGCCAGGTAATCCATGAAATCCTCGATGGCGCGCTCGAAGTGAATGTTGTTCTCCCAGAGCGTGTCATCAGCGTCGAAGATCAGGTGCTGCCGGGTCATGTAGCGATCGGTAGTCACGTTGGGGATGGTCATTCTGTATCGTCGTCCTGAACTCCGGCCGGGTGGATGCCTCACGCACCGTCAACGTCACATTGTGCCACGGTGAAAACACGGTCACACCGCTGGCCTTACGCCCACGGTGATCTGTCATGAGTGTGCGATGATGACGACAGGTCTCGCTGAAGCCCGCTGGAGGCACCCATGGTCCGTCGTCAGAATCCGATTCTGATTACCCCGGAGGAACGCGCCCAACTCGAATCAGTCTCCCGTGACGCAACCACGCCCCTCCTGACGCGCGATCATGCCCGTATCCTGCTCATGGCCGATCAGCATAACCCGGCCCGCTACTACACCGACGCTGAGATCGCGGACGAGCTCGGGATCAGCGGCCGCACCGTGGCGCGCGTTCGCGCCCGGTACACGCATTTAGGTCTCGACGCCGCCTTGCGCCGTCGCCCAACGAGCCGGATCTATGAGCGCCGTCTCTCTCCAGATCAGGAGCAACAGGTGATTGCCCTGGTCAGTGCTCCTCCTCCGCCTGGTCAGGCTCGTTGGAGCCTGCGCGTCCTCACCAGGCACATCGTGGAACAGGGCATCATTCCCTCGATCTCCCCGGAGACCGTGCGATCCACCTTGCGCAGGCACGGCATCAATCTCGGCGTCTAGCGTGCATCTGGCAGGCAGATGGCTACAGCCAGCGAGATGCCCTGCCGGAGTGCCAGGTCCGCAGCAACCCCAACTGGTGGACAACCAGCAAGACCAACATCCCTTTGCCTTAAGAGGTATTTGGGGGTAAAGGGCTGTCTCCGCTCCGACCTTATCCCTCATCCAGCCAGACAGGATTTGTCCAGGCTTTCTTGCCTGCGGCATCGCGCACCACGACGCGTGCCCAGGGACTTGGCCAATCGCTGAGATCGAACTCGGCCTCGGTCACTCCCTGCTCGCCAATTGCCTGGTACTTGGCGCGCGCACCGATCAGGAAGACCCGTTCGGCTGGCGTGCAGTGGACCGTCAGTTTCTTGCCAGGTTCCACGTGCATGTCGTGGATAACCGGCCCGGTGCTGGAGTAGTAGTCCCCGCTCTTGAGCGCCGCGAGCAGCGCATCCGGGTCAAGCGTCTCGCTCTTGACCATGACCCAGCCAGCCGCGCGGTCGTGCGTGTTCGGCACGAAGTGCGCGTCATCTGTCGCGCACGCGGTGACGCGCATCCCTCGCTCGAGCACGAGGTCCAGCATGTAGGTGCTGTCAGCGGAGTCGTTATCGTCGTGGCAGCCTGCGTTGTAGATCTCGACCGCGTGTACGCCACCCAGCGCATGCACATCCCGGTCGGTCATCAGGTACCACATCGGGTGGGCGGCCGCGACGTACGCGCCGGCCTCGAGGGCTCGCTGTGCCAGTTCCGGCCCCGTCTCATCGCGCGGCGACGGCGCGAAGTCGAATGGCAACCCAACCGCGAGGATGTGCCACTCCCGGCCCAACTCCATGCGGTGCTCCATCGGGTGGAGTTCGGCGCCGATGATCGTCGTGAAGGCGTCACTGCGGTACGGCCGGGTGTCGACGATCGGCCAGTCGTAGCGTTCGAGGAAGTGCTCGGTAAGGGAGATGAAGTCATACCCATTGCGAGCGTAGAACGCGCAAACCTGCTCCGGAGTACGGTGGCCGTCAGACAGATCTGAGTGTGTGTGCAGATTGCCGCGCCAGAAGCGGCCAGGTCGAGAAAACGGCGTCTCCAGGGCCATTGCGTAACTCCATCATCCGAGCGAACGCGACGTTGGCGACGTGATGCACGCAAAAAGAGCGGCGCTCAGGCCGAGCGCCGCCGCAGCGTATCACGAGATCACCAGTTAGTCTCCGCCGGCACCGGCGATACCAATCGGGCCTGCACCGGTGGCTGTGGACAGGGCGTCGGAGGCCACGGCCGTATCTGGGCCCAGGAACCCCTTGTAGGAGCCACGAACCAGCTGACGCAGCAGCAGGACGAATTCGTCGTCATCCCTCCCCCCGGAGAGCCAGATCGTTTGCGGCCGCGCGCCGGCGACGCCCTGCAGACGGACGCCACCAGGGCGTCTCGCCACGCCGCCGAACTCGGTCCACCGGCGGAACGGCGTGCCGCCCGAGCGGATGCCGGCGGAGGTCAACGTGTAGTGCACGGGCATGAAGATCACGCTCACGGCGATCACCATCGCCATGAGGGCCACGACTGGATTGACCCACCCCAGGAGTGCGGTGAGGATCGCCAGGACACAGAGCGCCGCGACGTGGGGGCCATGCATGCGCAAACGACCGAAGAGCGAGAGTGATTCCATACGTATGAGTTTTCCCGAGGCGCGCTCGCCCCAGGGGAGCCAGACCCGCGTGTAGAGCGCCCCGGCCGCAATGATGAGAATGAGTGGTGCGATGATAGTCATCCGACGATTCCGCCCGCGTCTGCCCGGGCCCGTGCCCGCTACATTCGCGCTGCAATTCTGCGCGGAGCGGATAGGATCTTTACCCGCGTCCGTACGCTAGAACGTTTTTCCGCGTCGACGCGTTCCTTGTCCTGCTCAACGCCACGTTGCGTCTTCGCCGAACACATGCCTAGTGTGCCACGGGGCGCCCAGCATTTCATGAACCCGGCGTCAACATTCCTCGCCTGCAATTTGGGTTCCCGACACAATGCACCGGCGCGCCACGAGACCTCCGGTAGAATGACGCAGCTTTCCCACGGATGGGAGATACCAGCGCAAGGGACGAACCATGACGGACACCCCGGCGATCCAGCGCATCGCCGTGATCGGGGCCGGCCTGATGGGGCACGGCATCGCCCTCGAATTCGCCGCAAATGGCTATGACGTGCGGCTGCAGGACCAGAATGAAGCCCAACTCGCGAAAGCAGAGGCCAGCATTACCGAGGGCCTTGGCCGCCTGGTTGCTGCCGGACGCATCTCCGAAGCAGAAGCTGCCGCGGCACCGGGGCGCATCACGCTCACCAACAGCCTGCTGGAGGCCGTCCAGGACGCCGATGTCGTCATCGAAGCGGTGACCGAGAACATCGACGTCAAGCGCGCTATCTTCGCCGAGCTCGACGCGCACGCGCCGCAACACGCCATCCTCGCCAGCAATTCCTCCACGTTCACGCCCTCGTTGATGGCCGCGGCCACGACACGGCCGGCGCAGGTGCTGGTCGCGCACTATTTCAATCCCCCACACCTGCTGCCGCTTGTGGAACTGGTGCGCGGCACGGAGACATCGGACGCCACCATCGAGGCGATGCACGCGCTCTACACAACGATCGGCAAGAGCCCGGCGATTGTGCAGAAGGAGGCTCCCGGTTTCGTCGGCAACCGCCTGCAGATGGCGCTCTACCGAGAGGCCCTGGCTATCGTCGAGGCGGGAATTGCCTCGCCGCAGGACGTCGACACCATCATCCACACGGGCTTCGGTCGCCGCCTCAGTGTGGCGGGCGTCTTCCAGATCTTCGACGCCGCCGGGCTGGACGTCACGTTGGCCGTGGCGGATCAACTCTTCCCCGACATCGCCACCACGAGCAGCGCTCCTTCTCTCCTGCGGGACAAGGTGGCTCAAGGCGACCTGGGCATCAAGAGTGGACGGGGTTTCTACGATTGGCCGCCTGACGACGCGGTCGCGCTGCGCTCACGCATCGGTAACGCTCTTGCTGCCATCGCACGGCTGGAAACGCCGGCGCAAAACCCGAATCAGGAACCTGATCTGGATCCTGCCGTCCGCAAGAAGATCCTGCGGGCCATCACCTATGGCCTGTATGCCGTTACCGCCCACCACGACGGTCAACGCGGCGTGTTCACCGCGAACTGGCTGAGCCAGGCGTCGTTCGATCCGCCGGTTGTGATGCTCTCCGTTGAGAATGACAGCTCCACCCTCCCCCTGATTGCAGGGAGCGGTCGCTTCGTGATCTGCCCCTTCTCCGCTGAGCAGCGTGACCTTGCCGCTGCACTTGGCAAGCCAAAAGCGCGGGCAGGCGACAAGTTCGAGGCCCTGGACCTGGAGGTCGTCGAAACCGCCAGCGGGGATCTCGCGCTGGCGGACACGCTCGGTTACATCGTCTGCCGGGTCCGCGACGCAGTCCCCGCCGGCGACTCGGTCGTCTTTGTCGCCGACGTGATCGAAATCGCCAGCTTTTCGGATGACGCCCCGCTCGAGATGCGCGCTGCAGGCTTCCGCCACGCGGGTTGAGCCGTGGCGCCCACGACTCGACTCCGCAAGTTGGGCACGAACCTGCTCGGTGTCCAATCGGTTGAGAGCGCCGGAGGTGACTGATCTTCCGTACGCGCTCGACCCGTTGGCAGGACGATTGATTGCGCCGCGAATGACAGGCACGATTCAGCTATCTATCGTTCCGTTGCCCATTTCCGGAGCACCGCGGAAGCAGCGAAGCTGTATGAAGTCGCGCGTGTAGGCCGGACATCCAGATCGCCGGCTGAGGAGGACTGACCGTGCAGGCATCAGAGTCACGCTCCCGTGCGGAGTTTTCTCCCCCGGGAGGCACCATCCCGGCCCGGTTACAGGTCAATGGGCACGAGCATTCTTTCGACCTTGATCCGCGCACCTCGTTACTTGACGCCCTGCGAGAGAACCTTGGTCTCACGGGACCGAAGAAAGGGTGCAACCAGGGAGCATGCGGTGCCTGTACCGTCCTGGCTGACGGCAAGCGCATCCTCTCTTGTCTCGCCCTGGCGATCCAGTACCAGGACCGGGAGATCACGACCATCGAGGGGCTCTCCCAAGAGGGGGTGATGCATCCACTCCAGGCAGCATTTATCACGCACGACGGCTTCCAGTGTGGCTACTGCACACCAGGCCAGATCTGCTCCACGCTCGGCATGCTGCGAGAACTGGACGAGGGCCTGCCCAGCGCCGTGACCGACGATGTGAGGGCAACTGACATCATCCTGACCGATGCCGAGCTCAAGGAGCGCATGAGCGGCAATCTCTGCCGCTGCGGCGCTTACGTCGGAATTTGCGACGCGATCCGCGAGTTCGCTGCCAGTGAGCGGACACGATGAAGCCGTTCGCCTACGCCCGCGCGGCCGACACCGCCGACGCGCTGCGTCTGCTCAGTCAGTACCCGAACGCCCGCGTCCTCGCGGGTGGCACCAACCTCATCGATCTCATGCGCGAGCAGATCGAGCAACCTGAGGCATTGGTCGATATCACCGGGTTGCCGATAGACCAGGTCCATGAGCGCCCGGATGGCGGCCTGCTGATCGGCGCCCTGGTGACCAACACGGCGCTCGCTCAGCACCGTGGCGTGCGCGAGCGCTTCCCGATGCTGGCCCAGGCGATCCTGTTTGGCGCCTCTGGCCAAATCCGCAACATGGCGACAGTAGGAGGAAATCTGCTGCAGCGCACGCGCTGTCCTTACTTCTACGACCTTGCTGCGGCCTGCAACAAGCGACAGCCCGGAGCTGGCTGTGATGCGATGGACGGCTTCAACCGGAATCACGCCGTTCTCGGCGCCTCGGAGCACTGCGTAGCAGCGCATCCCTCCGATCTGTGCGTAGCGCTGGCTGCGCTCGACGCGCTGATCCACGTGACGGGACCACAAGGTGAGCGCGCGATCCCGTTCGCGGAGTTCTACCTGTTGCCGGGCGACCGACCCGACCTGGAAACAACCCTTCAGCCGGGAGAACTCATCACCGGCATCGAGGTACCTGCCCTGCCAGTTGCCCGTGACTCGCGTTACCGGAAGGTGCGCGACCGCGCCAGCTACGCGTTTGCGCTCGTCAGCGTGGCGGCTGCGCTGGACGTCCAGGACGGGCTCGTCAGGCAGGTGCGGCTGGCCCTCGGCGGCGTTGCGCCGCGGCCCTGGCGTGCGTACGCCGCGGAGCGGGTGCTGGAGGGCGCCCCTGCGACGCGGGAGAGTTTCCGCAACGCGGCCGAAGCTGAGCTGGCTCCAGCCCGCGGGCTGCACCACAATGCCTTCAAGATCGAACTTGCCAAACGCACGATCACCAGTGTCTTGTCTGACATGAGCGGGCACCAGGGAGAATAAGATGGCGGTCCTGCGCAAAGTCGTGGAAACGGCCGTTCGGTTCGTTCCTGACCCGGCTCCTGATCCCATGATCCGCAAGGGGGAGGCGATCGGCCTTCCGCTGGACCGCGTGGACGGTGCACGCAAGGTGCAAGGCACAGCCACCTTCACCGCGGAGTACCAGGTCGAGAACCTGGCCCACGCCGCGCTCGTGAGCAGCACTGTTGCGAAAGGGCGAATCTTCGGGATCGACACCTCTGAGGCGGAAGCACTCCCCGGGGTCATTGCGGTCATCACCTACCAGAACGCGCCCACGCTCAATGCCCCGACCCTGCTCAGCATGCTCCGCCTGGGCAAGGGGGTTGGTGGCAGCGATCTGCCGATCATGCAAGACGACGCGATCCACTTCGATGGTGAGGCAGTCGCGGTCGTTGTGGCGGACTCACCGGAGCAGGCAGCGTATGCAACTTCCCTGGTCCGCGTGACCTACGAGGCGGCGCAGCCGCAGGTCTCGTTTGGCGCGGCACGAGAGAACGCATCTGTGCCCAAAAACGTCATGGGCGAAGAACCCGAAATCACCATCGGTGATCCACACGCCGCGCTGGCAGCAGCGGCGTGTGCGGTCGACAACACGTACCGCACGCCACGCCAGAACCAGAATGCCCTGGAGCCGCACGCAACAATCGCCATCTGGGAGGATGACGATCACCTGCTGGTTCTCGAATCAACCCAATTTGTGAACGGCCTCAAGCATCAACTCGCCCACGTCTTCGGTCTCAAGCCGGAGAACGTGCGCGTCGTCGCGCCATTCGTCGGCGGCGGTTTCGGGGGCAAAGTGGCGCTCTGGAGTCACACCGTTCTTTGCGCCGCGGCGGCGAGGATGGCTCACCGCCCGGTGAAACTGGTGCTTTCCCGCGAGGGCGTCTTCCGGTTGGTTGGAGGCCGCACGCTCGCCGAACAGCGCGTGGCACTTGGCGCAGATCCCGACGGCTCCCTGACCGCACTGATTCACACCGGCACGACGGCGACAACGAATCACGCCCGGTATCCAGAACAGTTCTCGTTGACGTCTCGCCACCTCTACGCCTCGCAGAATCTGCACAGCGGGCAGGAGGTGGTGAATCTCGACACCGTCGCCAACACCTGGATGCGTGCTCCGGGCGACGCCTTGGCGATGTATGCCATCGAAGCGGCCATGGACGAACTGGCGTACGCCGTGCAGCTCGATCCTATCGAGCTGCGCCGCCGCAACGAGCCCAAACAGGATCCGACGACCGGTGCGCCATTCTCCAGCCGTCACTTGCTGGAGTGCTACACCCGCGGAGCTGAAGCGTTTGGCTGGACCAGGCGCCCTGCACAGCCTCGCTCGCAACGCGACGGCCAATGGCTGGTCGGTCAAGGTGTCGCTGCCGCCTACTTTCCCCATTTTCGCTGGACGGCAAAGGTGCGGGTGAGCCTCGACGCGGACGGCGCGGCCCTGGTTCAGGCCGCCGGGGCGGAGATGGGCATGGGCACCGCGACGGTCCAGATTCAGCAGGCTGCTGACCGCCTGGGCCTCCCTGTCGAGCGGGTGACCTTCGAGTATGGAGACTCGGCGTTGCCAGATTCACCGATCATGGCGGGCGGTTCCAGCCAGACGGTGACGATCGCCGCGGCGGTCCAGAAGGCGGTCGAGCAACTGCACCGCGATCTGATCAAGCTCGTCCCAGCTGGCTCGCCACTGGCCGGGGCCAGGCTCGAACAGATCGAAGCTCGCGATGGCGGCCTCTACTGCACAGGAACCAACCTGGGGGAAAGCTATGCCACCATCCTGCGGCGCGCCGGTAAGGACGGTGTCGAGGCCGAGGGAAAGTCCGCGCCGCCGCTGGAAATCCTGAAATACGCGATGGCGTCGTACGGGTCGCAGTTCTGCGAAGTGCGCGTGCATGAAGCAACGGGCGAAACCCGCGTTTCGCGCTGGGTTGGCGCCTTCGACTGCGGGCGCATCATCAACCCCAAGACGGCCGTTAGCCAGTTACGCGGCGGCATCATCATGGGCATCGGCATGGCGCTGCAGGAGGAGACGGTTCTCGATGAGCGGCGCGGCCGTATCGTCACCCGTTCCCTGGCGGAATACCACGTGCCAGTGCATCTCGACATCCCGCAGGATTTCGAGATCATCTTGCTCGGCCACCCGGACGAGCACGCGCCGCTCGGGGCGCACGGTGTCGGGGAAATCGGCATCACCGGCGCAGCCGCCGCTGTCGCAAATGCGATTTTCCATGCCACCGGCAAACGTATCCGGGACCTGCCGATTACGCTGGACAAGCTGCTCTGAGGGGGAGACGCTCCTGAGGGAGCCCAGGGGGGTCGCTTCGCTCAGGGAATAAGGGATTGAGGAGAACGGATGGCCATCGCCGAGGTATCCCCTCGTGCCTTACTCCCTTATTCCCCAAGGCCCGCAGGCCGTCTCCCCCTGAGCGCGTGAGCGCGTCTCCCCTACCGAGAGGGTTCCTGTGCGAGGTCCTCCTGGATCTCGGTGGCCTCTTCGACGTCGTAGTCGTCGTCGATATCCCCATCTTCCTCCAGCTCGTAATCACCCGTGGCGATGGCGTGGAGGTCCTCCAGGACGTCGTAGGCCGCAAAGCTGGCCTCAGCGAAATCGTATTCCCCGCGGACGTAGCCTACGAAGATCTCCGTCAGCTCATTGCCGATGCCACGGGCCAGCATTTCCTGCTCGGCCGGGTCCTTTTCCATCATGACCCCTTCGGCGATCGCCCGCACCTGGCCGGGCAGATCTTCGCTCTGCGCCTGGCGGCGCACCCACCCCGGCGCTTGCCGGCTCACTGAGTATCGCAGGGTCAGGCTTGCGCCGGAGGAAGCTACACACCAGTCTTCCAAGAAAAGCGCGGGGGATGCGGATTGCCGCATCCCCCACTCCGGTTGTTGGAGACTGGCCTTGCGGCCGCCGCTGGCGCTAGTCAGCCCCAACCGCGCTGGTCTCCATCATGGACGGCATGCGCACGGAGTTCGGGGCCATCAGCCAGGCCAGGACCATGGCGAAGAAGGCAATGAACGCAGCGAGAAGTGTGAAATCCATGTCAGTGTCTCCCGTGTCTGCTTGCTGATCCGTCGTGTGGCGTCCTGGACGGGAGGGGCGCCGTGCAGCACCACTCCCGCGGAGGTCCTAAAGCTGGTAGGCCACCTCGCCGTGCGTGGTGGTATCGAGACCGAGCACCTCTTCCTGCTCCGGAACGCGCAGGCCGATCGTGACGTCGATCACCTTCAGGATGATGGCGGTCACCACCGCGGTGAAGACGGCGACCACCGCGACCGCCACAGCTTGCTTGCCGAGCTGCGCCGGGTTGCCGTAGAAGAGGCCATCGAAGCCCAGAGGATTGACCGCGGTCGAGGCAAAGAGGCCAGTGGCCAGCGCGCCCCAGATTCCGCCGACGCCGTGGACCGCGAACACGTCCAGCGCGTCGTCGACGCCCACGTTGCCCTTCATGATGTCAACGGCGAAGAAGCAGAAGACGCCTGCGCCGAGCCCGATGAGCAGCGACGACGGCACATTCACGAATCCGGCCGCCGGGGTAATCGCCACCAGGCCCGCGACGGCGCCGCATGCGAGGCCCACGACGCTCGGGTGGCCATGGCGGATCCACGCGACGGTCATCCAGGCCAGGCCCCCCATGGCGGCGGCCGTGTTTGTCACGACGAGGGCGTTGGCGGCGAGGCCATTGGCACCGAGGGCGCTACCAGCATTGAAGCCGAACCAACCGAACCAGAGCAGCCCCGCGCCAAGAACCGTGTAGGTAACGTTGTGCGGCTCCATTCCGCCCTGGCCGAATCCGATACGCTTGCCGAGCATGCTGGCCGCCACGAGCGCAGCCACGCCGGCGGTGATATGGACGACGGTCCCACCGGCGAAGTCCAGCGCGCCGAAGTCACGCAGCCAGCCGCCGACCGCCCAGACCATGTGGCAAACAGGGGCGTAGACGAGTGTGGCCCACAGGAGTGTGAAGACGACCATCGCCTTGAAACGCTTGCGCTCGGCGAAGGCGCCCGTGATGAGGGCGGGGGTGATGATGGCGAACATCATCTGGAAGGCAGCAAAGAGCATGAACGGAATTGTTGCCGAGTAGTCCGGGTTCGGCTCCTGGCCAACGCCATTGAAGCCAAGATAACTCAGCCCGCCGATGAAGGCTCCGCCCGGCGCAAACGAGAGCGAGAACCCCCACAGCACCCACTGCACGCTGATCAGCGCCAGGATGAAGAAGCTGTGCATGATCGTGGAGAGCGCGTTCTTGCGCTGCACCAGACCGCCGTAAAAGAAGCCAAGCGCCGGCGTCATGAGCATGACCAGCGCGGCAGAGGTAAGGACCCATGCGGTATCGCCGAAGTCCACCCACATCCTCCCCACGTTGCGCCGCGCGGCGGCGCCCTTTCCTCGGACCTGTCTGGGACCGTGGTAAAGACTTTATGGAGTGGCGTGATGAGCGAATACGTGCGGTCCTGACGAATCGAGGGCGAATCTTAGGGCATTTTGCACAAACATCAGCTGCCCACGACCCGGGTTGTGGTGATGGCGGCCATCGCTTGTACCCTGCGAACAATGCAAGACGAACGAAATGTGCCCCTCGCCCCAAATTGCTCCGGCGTGGGCAACCGTTCAGCTTGCCGCCGGTGCCTCTACGTTTCGAGCCCTTCGCGGCCCAGCGCTGCCAGCAGAAACGTATAGACCAGCGCGGTCTCCCACATAGCGCGGGAAAACCCGGAGTGCCCCCCGTGCCCGGCCTGCAGGTTGGTGTGCAGCAGAAGCGGGTTCGCGTCGCTCTTCAACGACCGCAGGCGGGCTGTCCACTTGGCGGGTTGCCAGTACGGAACCTGGTCATCCCCGATGCCCGCGGTGAGCAGCAGCCATGGGTACGGCTGAGCCCTGGTGTTCTCATACGGGGAGTAGTCACTGATGTAGGCGAAGTACTCCGGGTCACGCGGGTCCCCCCACTCAACGAATTCGCCGGTTGTCAGCGGCAAACTCGGGTCGAGCATGACCCGGATGACATCGACGAACGGCACCCGGGCAACCACCGCGCGGAAGAGGTCCGGCCGAGCGTTGACAACTGCGCCCATGAGGAGCCCCCCGGCGCTCCCGCCCATGGCCGCCAGTTGTCCTGGTGTGGTCTCGCCGATAGCAACCAGGTGCTCGGCACAGGCAATGAAGTCGGAGAACGTGTTCTGCTTCCGCAGCAGCTTTCCCTCTTCGTACCAGGCGCGGCCGAGGTCCTGACCACCTCTCACGTGGGCAATCGCTAGCGTGACGCCTCGATCGAGCAGCGAAAGGGCGTTCCGGTTGAACCCCGGGTCGTAGCTGTGACCATATGAGCCATAACCGAGCAGCAACAACGGCCTTGGCCCGTCAGGGACGTCGCGGCGTCGCACCAGCGATACCGGAACCCTGGCGCCGTCCGTCGCTGAGGCGAAGGTACGCACAGCAACGTAGTCTCCCGGGTCGTGGCCGCCCAGGATCTCCTCCTGCTTGAGCAGGGTACGTTCCCCCGTGGCAAGGTCCAGCGCGTAGGCCGTTGGCGGCGTCACCATCGACTCATACCAGATCACCGCGCTCGTTGCGTTGAAATCCCGGTTGTCCCCCTCGGACACCTCGTAGACCGCCTCCCCAAACGCCACGTCGTGCAACGCGCCGGTGTCCGGGTCGAGCAGCCAGAGGCGGCTGCCGCCGTCCAGCCTGCCCGAGATCAGCCCGCCGTCCCGGAACACACTGACCTGCTGCAACATCCGGCCATCCTGGCCTGGGATGACGGTGCGCACCTTGTCCCCCACGGCGGGGCCGACAGGCACCGCGAGCAACTGGAAATCGCGCGCACCGTCGTTCGTGAGGATCAGGAACTCATCGCGCCAGTGCTCCAGGGAATAGATCACCCCTGGCCGCCGTGGTGAGAAGAGCGTCAGTTCCGCCTGGGGCGTGGCCAGCGGGACGTAACGCACCTCTGAGGAGTCCATGCTCCCACTGAACAGGAACAGGAACTCGCGGTCTGCCGACGCGGAGACATTGAGTGAAAAGACGTCGTCGTCTTCGCGGTGGATCTGGACATCGCTTGCCGCGTCTGCGCCCACCTCGTGCAGCATCGCCGCGCACGAGCGGAGCGCGGCATCCTGGCCGGTGTAGACCAGCCGCTCGTTGTCCGCCCAGGCCATTCCCCACGGCGCCGCCGGAACAAGGTCGGGCAGGGCCTCACCACTGCTCATGTCGAGGATGCGAAGGGTGTAGGCAAGACCGCCCGTCTCATTCAGGGTGTACGCGAGGAAACGGTGGTCCGGGCTCGGCTGCCAGGAGCCGAGACGCAAGTAGTCCCCCGCCAGCTCGTTCAGGTCAAGCAGGATCTGCTCCGGCGCGTCCATGCCCCCGACCCGGCGACAGAGAATGTCGTAGTCTCGCCCGGTCTCGGTACGGAGGTAATAGAAAACATCGCCGATGCGCACCGGCACGCGCGTTTCAGTGCGCTGGACGCGGGCCATCAGCTCGTGGTGCAGGCGCTCCCGCAGGTCGCCAGTGGCGGCCAATGTCTGATCCAGGTAGGCGTTCTCCGCTTCCAGGTAAGCAATGACCTCCGGGTCACGCGGATTCTCCAGCCAGGCGTAATCATCAGTGATCGTGACGCCGCTGAACTCCCGCTCCATTGGGCGTCTGGCGGCAATGGGTGGTGAGAAGGAGAGGTTCGACGCAACCGTGGACATGGCGTTTCCTTCGCTCACGAGATGGGTTTCCATTCGGGCAGGTGCTCTGGCTCCGGCAGGGTGAGAGCGGGCATCATTTCCGGGAAGCGCACCTCGGCGCGGTCTGCTGCTGTCGACAGCCGCAATTCGTAATTGAGTGTCTTGACGGTGGATGGAATCGCCCCCGCCCGTTCCATGCGTCGCAGCGCGGGCCCGGCGTGCGGTTCAGAACTGAAGAGCACATCCTCCAGCAGGAAGACTTCGTATCCCGCCCGCAACAGCCCCAGGACAGACTGCAGCACGCAGACGTCGGTTTCGCCGCCGGCTACCGCCAGTTGCCTCCTCCCGAGACCAGCAATTGCGCTCACGATCTCGGGCTCACCGCAGCAGTTGAATGTCTCCTTGGTGTGCTTCAGGCCGTGCTTGGGGAAGAACGGTTCCAGCCGCTCCGGGAGCCACCCCTTGCGAGCGACAGGTTGTTCAAACGTCGCCAGGAGGGGCAGGTCGTAGACCGTCGCCAGCGCGAACAGGAACTCCAGGCGCTTCAGCAGTGACTCTGTTTCACCAGCCATCCACCCTTCAAGGAAGAATGGCTGGACATCGATCACGACAACCGCCAAGTCGTCGGCGGCAACGGTGGATGTCGTCAATTCGTACCCTCACTCCCAGCCCTGTCTCGCCGCTGCCGGCAGACCCCGTTCACTTTCTACTACGCGTGTGGCATGGAACCAGGCGGCTCGGCTGCGCGTCATGTTGCACATCGTATACTCGGTGGGCGCTCCGTGGTCCCACGGGGCGTGTTTAGCGTCATGAGGATGCTCCTGTTGGGTCAACCGCCGCCGGCCAGCGCAACGCCCAGGCGCCAGTGGCCAGCAATTACGCTGGAAACGCTGCTGTACCTCGTGATCCTGGCCCTGGCGCTACTCAGCCGCTTCTGGGATCTGGGCTCACGCGCCCTGCATCACGATGAAAGCCTGCACGCCTACTTTTCCTGGCTGCTGGCAACCGGCCAGAACTACACGCATGACCCCCTCATGCACGGTCCGTTCCTCTTCCACTTCAACGCGCTGTTGTACGCGCTCTTTGGCGCCTCGGATGTCACGACGCGCGTATCCAGCGCCATTTTTGGTGTCATCCTCGTCATGCAACCAGTCATGCTGCGTGGCGAGCGGCACCTGGGGCGCTGGGGTGCGCTGACCGCCTCGACGCTGCTCCTGATTTCGCCGGTGTTCCTGTACCAGAGCCGGTACATCAGGCACGACAGCTTCACCGTCGTCGGCGCGCTGCTGCTCTTCACGGCCATCGTGCGGTACATCGAGAAGCCCAGCCGGGGTTGGCTGATCACCATTGGCGCCACCATCGGCTTCCTGATTACCAACCACGAGATCGTGTTTGGCCTCGTTGCCATCTTCCTCGGCGCCATTGGAGGCGCCCTGCTCTGGGGGCCACTCCGCCGGTTGATTCCACTTGTGATCGTCTCTGGCGCGGCCGCCCTGGCGCTCCTGGTCATCGTGCCGAAACGGACACGGCCGCTTCCGGAAATCCCCTGGCAATCACCCAGCCAGCAGCAACAGTTCGACTACTACCGGGAGCTGCTCACCCACCCACTGATCGTGCTCCTCGCCATCCTGGCGTTCGTCACGGTCGCGGCCGCGCTGCTCATTCTCCAGTTCCGGCGTGATCCCGAACGCGTGCATGAGGGGTGGGCCCCCCTCCTGTTCGGTGATCCGCCGCCTGGCAGTGTGGCGGCCGGCTGGCGAGCGGCCTGGCACGATGCCACGGGCGTCTCGTGGGCTGTCATCGCTGGCCTGGTGATATTCGCCGCCCTCTTCACGACGCTTTTCACGAATCTCTACGGCCTCGCTACCGGCACCATCGCCACCGATGGCACCCTCCTCTACTGGCTGGCCCAGCACGATGTCCGCCGCGGTGAGCAGCCCTGGTTCTACTACCTGCTCCTGATGCCGCAATACGAATTCATTGCCGTCATCTTCGGGAGCGTTGCCGCTGTCCTCGCCGGGGTCCAGATGCTCCTGGTCGGCCTGGGGCAACGCAAACCGGGGCCGCGCTTCTTTTTCCAGACGTTCCTGGCGATCTGGTTTGCCGGGATCTTGCTGGCGCTCTCCTGGGCGGGAGAAAAGATGCCCTGGCTGGTCATGCACATCTCGTTGCCAGCTACCCTCCTCGCCGCGTCCCTGCTGGGTGAGGCGTGGCTGCGCTGGCGGCCGGTCAGGCCGGACGGCGCTCGCTTGCTGGTGGCCCCTGGCTGGCGTGCTCCCCAGTGGATGCACCTGGCAACCTTGCTGGTGCTGGCAGGCGGCTGGTTCCTGATCGCCGCCCCGTTGACGTACGGCGAGTTCCCGCAAGCTGGCGGACAGCGGGAGCTGACCGTCTGGGGGCTCTCCCACTGGTGGCTCCTGGCCCTGCCGCCGCTGGCGGCGCTGGTCATGCTGGTGCTGGCCTGGCTCCGCCAGGGTCCGCGGCTCACGGCTCAGACGGCCTTGATTGCCCTGGTGCTCGTGCTGGGTGCAGCTCAGGTTCACGCTGGGTGGCGTCTCGTCTATCAGGAGGGAGATGTCCCGAAGGACATGCTCGTCTACACCCAGACCTCGCCCGACATTCACCGCATGGTGGGCGAACTCACCACGCTGTCGGAGCTGATGACCGGTGGCAAGGACCTGGAGATCTGGTACGACGACGGCAACGGGGTTTCCTGGCCGATGCAGTGGTATCTACGCGATTTCCCCAACCGCAACATCTTCGGCCGTGCCCTCGCCGGCCCGCCGGACGACGTGCCGATCGTGCTTGTGGCGAGTGACAATCTCGCTTCCGTCGAACCCTACCTGGAGGGATACACAGCGCAGAAGTACGTGCTGCGCTGGTGGTTCCCGGAGTCGATCTACCGGAACTTCGCCATTGCGCCGGAGATCCCGCCCAGCCAGTCCGCTCTTAAATCTGCAGATAATCCGAAAGACATGCGGGCGATTGCCGGTTCGATCTGGCGCAGCATTTCCGCGATCGGCTCGCCGGAGGGTCAGCAGTACCTCTACCGGCTGATGATGTATCACGACCTGCCGACGCCAATTGGCGCCTATACCTACACCCTGTTCATTCGCAATGATCTGTTGCCGCTCTACAACGAGATTCGCTATTGAGCCAGGATGCACCGATGCCCATGGAGGCAGAACACTCTGTCCCCGTCCCACCCGAGGTTGACGTCGTCCGGCGACCGGATGAGGCGGATGGCAGTATCCCACTCCATCCTCAGGCCCTGCCGTCCGTCCTGGATCGCGTGATTCCGCTTGGGGGCACAGCTCCGTGGCAGACCGCCGGCCTGGTAGCAGTTATCGTCGTGGCGTTGGCCCTGCGCTTGACCCGCCTCAACGCGATGGCCCTCAACCCGCGGGAAGCACCGTTTGCCTACGACGCCTGGGCCCTCTTCCGGGGTCAGCCGCCGGTGACCGGCGAGCCGTTACCCAATGTTGGCGCGTTCCTGCACCTCCTGCAGAGTGCGCTGTTCTTTCTTTTTGGGGCAACGGATGTCGTCGCGCGGCTGGCTGCGGTGCTGCCCGGCGTGCTGCTGGTGCTGACGCCCCTGGCGTTTCGGCGCTGGATCGGCCAGCCCGCGGCGCTCGGCATCATGGCTGTGCTCGCTATTTCCCCCACGCTCGTCTACGCCTCTCGCGTCGTCAACCCGGAGATCATCGTCGCGCTCTGTGCGTTGGCGGTCATTGCGTCCCTCACCGCGCTGGCGCACGCTCCGCGCAACGCTTTCCCTGCGGTCGCGGTGGGCGTTTCCGCCGGCGTAGCCTTCGGAAGCGGGCCCTCGGCCCTAACGGTTGGAATCTCGCTCATCATCGGGCTGGCGGCAGCATCCCTCGCCGAACCGGCTGGGACCGTCGCGGAGGGGCTGCGCGGTCTGCGTCAGCCACGGCATGCGCTCTGGTGCCTGCTCTCCTTCGTCATCACCATTGTCGTGATCTTCACGCGCCTCTTTTCATACCCCTCTGGCGTAGCCGGGATTTGGGAAACGCTCGGCGCATGGCGTCAACTCCTGCTGGGACCCGGGAACGGACAGCCAGTTGCGCTCTTCTTGCTCGTCCTCCTCATCTATGAGTTGCTCGCACTCGTGTTCGCGCTCGTGGCGCTGACGAACGACCGCTCGACCCACGCGGATGCCCTGGCGCTTTTCGCGGCCTGGGGGCTCGCGGCTTTCTGCCTGTGGAGTTTCTCGGCCGGACGGGTCCCCGAGCAGGCAGTCCACGTGGTGCTGCCGATCGGCTTGCTGGCCGGTATCGGCGTCGGTGAAACGATGCATGCCATCCAGTGGCGCAGCGTCTGGCAGGGCGTTTCCGGCGTGCTGGCGCTGGCGATGCTCGGTGTGGTCATCGGCCTGGCCGCGGTCGGCGTGCTTCTCTCGCGGGCAAACGATCTCGGCGGTGGCAGCAGTATGGCCATGCCGCCGGTGGCCGTGCTCTGCCTGGTGGTCGTGCCGCTGGCCTACCTCATTTGGCGCATCAGCGGTGATCTGCGCCACGATGGGGACACGCGCAACCAACCGGTCCTGATGGCGTTCTTCGTGGCGATCGTCCTCCTGGGCGCGTTCGGATACCGCTCGGCGAATCTGCTCGCCTTCGAGCGCGGCAACACCGGCCTCGAAATCCTGGCGCAGCAAACCTCGACCGAAGGCACCCTCGCCAGCGTCCAGCACTTCCTGCACTTGTCACGAGATGTCGGTGTCGACGCCGGCACCCCCCAGGACCCAACCGGCAGTTACAGCCTCAGCATCGAAGTTGAGCGCGACCTCGCCTGGCCCTACGTCTGGTATTTCCGTGACTTTCCGAACCTGACCGTCGTGGAACCGGGTGCCGCGGGAAACTCCGGGGCGCAAGCCGTACTGGCGCGTGACGGCGCGGCGCTGGAGGCCAGTGGCTACCGTGTGACTCCCTGGCCGTGGCGCACAACGGTCCCAGCCCAGTACCTCGATCCAAACATGGGCGATCTCGCTACCTACATCGTCAACCCCGGGAAGTGGCTCGATCTCTGGAAGTACCTCCTCTTCCGGCGCGGCGTTGAGTCACCCGCCCCGGAGATGATCTCCCTGGGTTTGACGCCGGAACTGGCCTCACGCGTACAACCGCCGGCCGGTCCCTTCGCCCTGGGACAGGCGCCCGGCTCCGGTACGGAGCCAGGACAGTTCAAGGACCCCATCGGCGTGACCGTTGCGCCTGACGGCACCATCCTGGTGGTGGACGGCGGAAACGCGCGCGTTGAGCGATTCCGCGCAGATGGCTCGTTCCTCGACATCTGGGGCCAGGATGCGACCGGTTCCATCTTTACCCGCACGGCAAATGGCCTCGGCCCAACCGGGATCAGGGTGACGCTGGACGGCGTCACCTGGGTTGCGGACACCTGGGGCCACCGCGTCATCGCCCTGGATGGGAATGGCCAGGTACTCCGCACCATCGGCGGTGCCACAGTCGACCTGGGAGACGATCCTGCGCGGGTTAGCGAGAGTCCGGGCAGCTTTTTCGGACCGCGCGCCGTCGCTGTCAGCGACGATGCCATCTATGTCGTGGATACGGGCAACGAGCGCGTGCAGAAGTTCACGTCCGACGGCACCTTCGAGCGCGCCTGGGGAGGCTACGGATCGGAGCCGGAGCACCTCATCGAGCCGGTCGGCATCGCCCTCGGCCCCGATGGCAATGTCTACGTCGCCGACTCCGGCAACGCTCGCATCTCGATATTCACCCCGGATGGCGAACCGGTTGCGCAGTGGCCGGTCGCAGACTGGCCACCTCCGGACCAGGACGGCATTCCGCCCGCATTCCAGCCGTACCTGGCCTTTGATGGCGACTGGAATCTCTACGCATCCGCCTCGAACGCGGGAGAAATCCTGCAGCTCAACCAGGATGGGGAGATCATCGCCCGAATTGCGAATGCTGGCGCGGAGCGCCTGGCGCAGCCGATTGGCGTGGCAGTCGCCCCGGACGGACATGTGCTGATTTCTGATGTCGGCCGGGACGCCGTGTTTACCTACGTGCCACTGCCCGCAAAACCCGCGATCGCCGCAACTCCCGTTGGCTGACGACGTCCTGATGACGCCTCGAGTGCCTCTCTACTCCTGCGCCTGGCGCGCAGCCTTGGCTTCCTCGTAAAGGCGCTCGGCGTCGTCCGCTCCTGCATCGTCGCCGGTACGGCGCAGCGCGAAGCGCAGGACATCGAAGGGACCTTCCCAGAGCGCCGGAGGATGACGGAAGCCGATACGCGGGACTGTTGCGCCGCTACCCAGGTAATGGCCAAGCATGATGGAGACGCGCGCCCAGTACACTGCCTGCTCTGGCCGGTCAGCCCTCCAGGCTGCATAGGCCGCCAGCCACGGCAACTCACCCAGCCCCGCGTGGCGTGACATCCCCGCGGCACACGCCTCGATGGCGTCAGTGGGCCGCCCCAGGGCCAGGAGGCTCTCGGCCGCCCGGTAGAGGGCCCAGGCGCTCTCCTCGTCCCAGCCGCGAAGATCGGCGCAGGCGCGGAAGGCCGCCGTGGCCTCCTCGTGGCGTTCGAGTCCAGCCAGGGAGTCCCCGAGGTAATAGTGCCAGCGCGGGTCGCGCGGGTGCTCCGCAATATGGCGGGTCAGGATGGCGACATCGCGCTCTGCCTTGCGCCGGTATTGCCCGGCGTCCTTGCCCAATTCGTCGAACACCACCTGCGGTAGAGTGGCGACCCCACCTCCCCCGACGTAGGCCTCGTGCGTCGGACCGTTCCAGGCGCCCCGCGCGGGCAGGCGAAAGAAGCGCTCCTTGCCGTAGGTGCCGGCTGCGTGCGCAACGTGCAACGTGTCCGCCGTGGCGATCCGCAACGCCTGGTGGATCTCCAGCCCTTGCAGGTCGATCCGCTCATCCGTGTCGAGCGTCATCGCCCAGTCAGCACCAAGTTCCTGTGCCGCAGCGAGCGCGAAATTCCGCGCCGACCCGAAATCCTCGGTCCAGGGAAAGGTCCGCACGACCAGCTTCGGACCCGCAATCGCCTGGGCGACGCGCAGCGTGTCGTCGCTAATCCCGGTGTCGATGAGCAGGCACCAGTCCACCCAATCCACCACGCTGCGCAGGGCATCGCCGATCTCCTTCTGGGCGTTCCCCGAGAGCGTCGTGGCCACAATGGTCGGATTCGTGATGACGGGCGTGAACCCGCCGGCGCTCAGCGTCACCTCGCGTGCAACTGGCTCCGCCGCCGGATCGGTCACTGATTCCAGCATCGTCATCACCTCCGCGAGCGCGACCCGTCCGAACCAGGCCTCACGGTCCCGCACGCCGAACGTCAACAGCAAGGCGCTCCCTGCTTGCGCAAGTCCCGCAACGAACTCGATTCCGCGTTCCCGCAACGAGAATCCAGGAGAGATCCGGCGCAGTCGCCAGTTGGCGTCGAACCAGATCCAGCGGTGCGAGTAAACGCGAGCACCGCTCTCGAACGTGACCGCGTCGTGGGCGATGGCCAGCCATCCTCCTCCCGCAGCCAGGACCTGGCCCCCACCCCGCAGGTGCCTCGCCAGCACCGGTGCTCGACGCCGGACGACCCGCGTCACTTCACGTGTCGCCAGGTCCAGCTTGTTCACCACCGTCGGGGCAATCGAGTAGACAAAAGACATGGAATTGCCGGAATCACCGGTGACGACCGGCATCCAGTTCTTCTCATGGGCGGCGACGCCATCACTCAGCGGCACCAGATCAGTTGCGCGGCTTCCTTCGAGCCGTAGGAGAACCATCTGGCAGATGCCCTCGGTGCTGGCGTCGCGTCGCGTCGCCGACACCCACCAGCCGCCGTCCCGCCAGATCAGGCGGCAATCTTCGAAGCCCGCCACCGGAAAGAGCGGTGGGTCAGCCCGTACGGCTGCGTCATCAATGAGATCGACCGCTGCGATATTCCCATTCTCTGTGAGCTGAACCAGGTAGTTGGCTGTCCGTACGACGCCGTCCAGGTCATTGACGGTGTACTGACCCTGATCATCGACGGTGTAGTTGCTGGAGCGCACGATCGCGGTCAGGCCGCCTGGACCTTGAGCCAACGTCGGATTGAACCGCGACCACCGGGAAGAAACCGGGAATTCCAGCGGCATGCACGAGAACGACGGTGCCATGTCGGCCAGGGACGGCAGGTAGAACGTTGCGTTGCGACGACTCTGGAGGAGGATCTCATCCGGGAGATCATCCCGGCGCAGCAGTCGCTCGCTCGCTTCGCGGCCAGCAGCCACCTGCCCCGAGCGCCAGGCATCGATCGTAGCCTGGAACTCTGACTCCCACTCGCCCATCGTGCGCTTGTAGTCCTCCGCGATGGCTGCAAATCGGGCTTGTCGGCTCCCTACCCTACCATCTGTGCGCGCGAAAACGGCGCTCCTCCGTGGAGCGCCGTTCGCCTTCGTCAGATTGGCGTGCGTCTTACTCTGTGCTGGAGCAGACAATCATCCAGCTGATGCCGAACTTGTCCTTGAACTCGCCGTAGTAGTCACCCCAGAAGGCCTCGTGCAACGGCTGGAAGACCTGGCCTCCCGCGGAGAGGGCGGCGAAGATAGCATCCGCCTCACCTCGTGTGTCAGGCATCAGGCACACGCTGTAGCGGTTACCCTCCGTCAGGGTCTGCCCCGTGAAGGCTGGCACGTCCGAGCCCATGAGAAGATGTCCTCCCATAATCGGCAGCGCCATGTTCATGACCAGGTTCTGATCTTCGGCGCTCAGCCCCGGGGAACCTTCTGGCGCTGGCATTGCCCCGTAGCGCGTGATCGGCCAGGCATAGTCGGTGCCGAACGCCTGCTTGTAGAACGCAAACGCCTCCTCGCAGGTACGCTCGAAGTTCAGGTATGTGCTTGTCTGGGACACTGGACATCTCCCGTGGTGTCGCGATCTTTCTCACGTCGAATAATGAGAACGGGGAGGAATCAGGCGTCGTAGGCCGCCTGCAGCTCGCCGATGTTGAGCTTCTGCATCGTGAGCATCTTGCGCATCGCCTGGCCGGCGCGTGTGCGATCGGAGCTGCGCAACATGGCGTTCAAGGCAGACGGGACCACCTGCCAGGAGACGCCGTACTTGTCCTTCAGCCAGCCACACTGGCTCACTTCGCCGCCGTCGTTGGTCAGCGTGTCCCAGTAGTAGTCGAGTTCCTCCTGGTCAGCGACTTCGATGACGAAGGAGATCGCCTCGCTGAACGTAAAGAGGGGTCCACCGTCGAGCGCCGCGAACGGCTGGCCGTTGATCTCGAACTCGACGTACACGACCTCCGAGTTACCGTCCGGCCCCCCGTCACTGAAGCGGTCAACCTGCGTGATCTTCGAGTTCCTGAAGACGGAGACGTAGTAGTTCGCGGCTTCTTCAGCCTTGTTGTCAAACCAGAGACACGGGGCAATCGGCTTCGGCATCACATCCTCCCAACGTCAGTGAACGATCGAGCGACTCTTGTGCGCTTTCACGAGATAGTCGGTCGGGACGAGTAGAAATCGACACCTGCCGTCGTCCGGTCTCCGCTCCGCCTATCGCACGAGGCGTTGCGCCAGCACTACGCCAGGGCACAACCGCCGCAGGCCGGTGACGAGTTCAACGCCCGCCGCCTGCAACGCGTCATCGGACATCGCGCCGAGCGCCTCCAGCAGGAAGAGCGCCGTCCGCGTGTCCCCATCGATGCGCGTGCGCACGCACTGTCGCCAGTTCCAGCGTCGGCAGGTCACGCCCCGGTCGTCCAGCCAGACGACCTCGCCCGGGAGCGCCGCATCCATGGCCGGCTCACCACTCTCGACGGTGTCGAACGGCTCACCGCCCCTGGCGACCTCCAGGCGAGGCGCGCTGACGTAGGCGTCCAGGTTCTCGCCGCCGATCGGCAGGACGTGGGAGACCGAGATGGCGTTGTAGAGATCCGTGACTGGGTCGATACGTGGCAGGCCGCTTCCCGCTCGCTTGATCAACGCCAGCACACTCGGGCTCGTTCGCTTTGGCTTGGCGCCGAAAGCGGTGTAGGCTGCCATCCACTCCGCGATGTGCGAGTGCCTGGTCCAGTCTGTCGCCTCCTGCTCGCGCACCAATGCCTCGGCCCGGTCAAGTGGATCACCGTCGTGACTAAGGTTAAAGCGCTCGGCATCCAGCCCCTCGGCCACCATCACGAGCACGCGGTACTCCGGCCACCGCTCCCGCACCTCGGTCGAGACGGTCGTGCCGTCGAGCAGCCGCTGCATCTCTGGCGACACATGCTGTTGGTTCTCAGTCTCCATCAAGATCTCCCATTTTCCCTCGCCGCGCGGCCAGCGGATGTCAGGTCATCCTGAGGCCCGCACAACCCGTGCGTCTCACCACGATGACAACGGATCAGACCTGACCGTTTGAGCCTCCATGCGACGCCGGAAGATGCACCTGCATCAGGAAAGCGCAGCGTTCCTCAGTAGCCGCGTAGGCGTGCGCTTTGTCAGCAGAAAAAAGTGCCGTCGCCCCTGCGGCAATCTCTGCAACCTCGTCGTTGACCGTGAGCTGCAGAATCCCCGAGACGACGGTGATGACCTCGCGTACCCCTTCCGGATGCGGATGGCTCACGTACCCCTCGCCTGGGCCGAGTTCCCAGGTCCAATACTCCACCGGAGCCAGGCCAGGCACCGTCAAGATCAGGCGGGCGTACCCGCCCATTTGCCCTTGCCAGATATGCGGCAGAGCTTCATGGGGCACGACACGAATGGGCACAGCAGCAGGCGACTCGAAGAGCATCGAAACGGGAGTCTGCAGGGCATCTGCGACCCGGACGATTGTGCCGAAGGTGGGATTCGCGTCGCCGTTCTCCAGGGCAACAAGGGCGCCCTTGCTCACGCCGGACCGGCTGCAGAGCTGGTCGAGGGAATACCCCATTGCCTGCCGACGCTCCCGGACCATCCGGGCCAGCGCAACTGTGCGATCCTCTAGCATCGTCATCATCACCACGCAGTCGGTGTAGCGCTATAATGCGGTCATTATACTGACCGGCACGCGAGGAATCCGCATGGTCTATCTGCCAGAGCATTTCGTCGAGCACGACATCACCGCCGTGCACGATTTGATCGAGCAGAACCCTCTTGGGTTACTGATCACCCTCGGAACGGACGGCCTCTCCGCCAACCACATCCCCTTCGTGCTTGAACGCAACCACGGCGAGGAGGGCCGGCTTCTGGGCCATGTTGCCCGCAACAACGCTGTCTGGCATGACCACGTCGCAGACCAGGAGGCGCTGGTGGTCTTTCAGGCGGTGGAGGGGTACATCTCGCCCAACTGGTATCCCACCAAGCAGGAGGCGCACCGCGTCGTTCCCACCTGGAACTATGCAGTCGCCCACGTCTATGGACCGCTGATCGTTCACGAAGATGAAAAATGGCTCCGCGGGCAGGCGGGACGCCTCACGAAATTGATGGAAGCGGACCAGCCCACGCCGTGGAAGATGGCCGATGCCCCACGCGACTACCTCGAGACCATGCTTGCGAACATCGTCGGCATCGAGATCCCGATTACCCGCCTGGCCGGCAAGGTGAAAGCCGGTCAGAACCGCGAGCTGGTCGACCGTGAAGGCGCGATCGCGGGACTGCGCGGTAATGGTGATCCTGGCGATGGCGCCATGGCAGACGTGATGGAGGCCACGCTCCCCCACAAGTAGGGCATCCCGGGGCTCGTTATCTGAACCTGCCCGAAAGCTTTATCGGCACACCCAGGAGCCGGAATCCGCATGCAAGAGGAGCAACAGATATCCGGGCGGGAACTGGTAATCCGTGTTGTCGCCATGCTGGCGGATGCCAACCCGGACGGGGATATGTTCGGCGGCTGGGTGCTCAGCCAGATGGACCTGGGCGCCTGGATCCAGGCGCGTAAGCATACGTCACACCGCGTGGTGACCGTCGCTATCGATCAGATCGTCTTCCACAAGCCGGTTTACGTGGGTGACTGTCTCCTCGTCTACGCCACAACAGAGCGCATCGGGCGAACCAGCATAACTATCCAGCTCGAGGCCATGGTGGAGCGGAAGGAGAGCCTGGCCACGGAGAAAGTGACCGAAGGGCGATTTGTCTTTGTCGCGATCGATGAATCCCGGCAACCGATTCCGATCACCAGGCGGCCGAACTCCTGACACAGGTTCGGTCCTTCCCTCTATAGTCATCGCAGATAACGTGACGATGACACAGCGGGAGGAACACCGTGTCCGACAACATCACGCCGGCCGAGCCGGAGCGAATCGAGATCCAGCACGTGCTCATTTCCTTCGCCGGCACCGGCACGAGGGCGCGCCGCTCGCAGGCGGAGGCGGCTGAGCTGGCGGCTACGACCCTGGCCCGTGCCAACGGCGGCGAGGACTTCGACGCCCTGGTACGCGAATTGACCGACGACTCGCCTCCCGGCATCTACCGCCTGAGCAATATCGGCGTCACCTCCGCAGCCGGCGAGTACCCGCGTAATCGCATGGTGGCGGCCTTCGGCAACGTTGGGTTCGGCCTCGGCGTCGGCGAAGTCGGCATGGCCAATTTCGACCCGCGCACCAGCCCCTACGGCTGGCACATCATCAAGCGACTTTCCTGACAAGAAACGGAGGGGCTTCGCTCCATCCGTTCAATCCCCGTACGGGATCAGCTCCGTTTCGATCTCACCCATTACACCAAGCTCGACCCGTCGCTCGATGAAGTCGATGATGGTCTGCAACATCTCCTGGGCGTGGTTGGCGGAATTGGAGACGACGACAATGGCGAGCGTCGCAACGCGGGCGTCGTCGAGGTCCTCGACCTCGGCGATCCCCGCGTTGAACTGGTTCCGCACCTTCTGTGTGATGGAGCGCACGACCTGCCGCTTGTCTTTCAGGCTGAAGGTGTCCTCGAGGTAGAGGGTCACCCGCGCCACCCCGACCGTCATGGCCATCGTTTGCCGCCTTCCTGCTTGGGTTGCGCGCCTAGACGCGGGTAGCCCGCCGCTTTGCGGTGAACCGTCGCATTTTGGCCTGGGTGCCGCACCCTTCCATGCTGCACCAGCGACGGCTGCCGTTCCGGCTCGTGTCGTAGAACAACCAGCCGCAATCGCACGATTTGACGCGCGCCAGTTCTCCGTCCGTCAGCAAGTCCACCGCGGATTGTGCGACGCGCCAGAGCAGGAGCTCGACCTCGCTCACCTCGCCCCGACCGGCCCAGACCCAGCGCGCCTGACCTCCCTGAAGTGACAGCCGGCACCGCTGAAGACTCACGACATAGGCGCGCTGGATCTCGGCCAGATCGCCGTCGCCCACCTCGCGCCCCTCGGCGACAGCCAGGAACGCTCGCTGGATGCTCCCTCGCAACTTCATTGCCGCTGCGTAGATCTGCCTGGCCCGGTCAGGATGCGCTTGGTTGGCCCGAACTGCGCCGGCCACCTGTGCCGCGTCCAGCACGCTCACGTGCCGCCCCCAACGCGCCAGCGCCACGAAATCGGTCAGGAACTCCTCCGGTGTCTCGAGAGGCGATTCAACGGAATTCGCGAAATCGAGGCAAAGCCGTCCCCCGAGTAACCGGGGAAACACTGCCTCGTGTTCGGGTTGGACTTCGACGTGTTCGGTCATCTCACCTTGGTGATGCTCACTACAGGGATCGATGTTACCACCAAAGATGACTTGACTGGGATCTCTCCCGTGGAGATCATGTTACCAGTAAACCTCATTTTTCCGGTAACACTCGCGCCTGCTCCAGGAGTTGCGTCATGGTTACGGTCACGTCAGCACAGGCGGTTCCTGAAGCCGCCCCCGATTGGCGTGGCGCGTTTCGCCGGGTATGGAGTGCCCTGACCGTCGCCCTCTTTGGCGCACAGGTCACCACCCTCGCGTTACCGCTGATCGCAGCCCAGACACTCGGCGCAACGCCGTTCCAGATGGGGCTCCTGGTCGCCGCCGGTGAGTTGCCCTTTCTGCTCTGTAGCCTGCCCTGCGGCGTGCTCGTGGATCGGGTTCGCCGCTGGCCGCTCCTGATCACGGCGGACATTTCGCGGGCGTTGCTCCTTGGTCTCATCCCGCTCGCGGCACTTCTTGGACTGCTCCGCCTGGAACTCGTCTACCTGGTGGCGTTCCTCGCCGGGATCGGAAATGTGATCTTCGACGTCGCGCATTACGCATATGTCCCTGCATTCGTGCCGCGGGGGGACCTCGTGGCCGCGAACGGGCGAATCCAGGTTAGTTACACGGCCGCGGAATCTGCCGGTCCCGGGGTGGCTGGTCTCCTGATCCAACTGGTCACAGCGCCACTTGCCATCCTGGCCACTGCCGGTACGTTCCTACTCTCAGCGCTTCTGCTCGGCACGGTGCGTCGGCCCGAGCCCGCTCACGAACCTCACGAGCAAGACATGCGCCAGGCAATCCAGACCGGCCTGCGGGCGGTTCTGGATCACCCGCTCCTGCGACCGATTGTCCTGACCTCGGCGGCAATCGGCATCTGCCAGTACGCCGTACGCGGTGTTTACATCCTCTACGTGACCCGAGAACTTGGCCTTGAGGCGGTCCAGATTGGCCTTGTCCTCGCTGTGGGCGGCCTGGCGGCCGCGCCGGGCGGGCTGCTGGCGGACCGCGTCGCGGCGCGCTTCGGGACTGGCCCAGCCGTCTGGGGCGGCTGGCTCGTCGAGGGTGCGGCGCTCCTCCTGCTGCCGCTGGCCAGCGCGATTTCTGCTATCCCGGTGCTGATCGCAGCCCAGGCCCTTGGCGGCCTGGCCGGCACGGTGGCGAACGTCAATCAGTGGAGCCTGCGGCAACGCGTCACGCCGGATCACCTGCAGGGTCGCGTCACCGCCAGCCACAGATTCCTGGTTTACGGCGCCTACCCCATCGGAGCCCTGCTCGGCGGAGTGGCGGTTACTCAAATTGGGATGCAGCCCACCCTGCTGCTTGGCGCCCTCGGCGCCACGCTCTGCCCTCTCTGGCTCCTGCGCACGCCACTCCGGAGCAGATAACGGCCGATCGGCGAGCATGTGCGCCCGCCTTCCTCCCTAAATGACGTTGTGCTCCTGCGCCAGATCACCTTCGGCGAAGCGAGAGGGGCGGAACGGCGCCAGGTCGATGCCGCGCGGTGCACCGTCCAGGATGAGTTCGGCCATGCAGCGGCCGATCGCCGGTCCCTGCATGAAGCCGTGGCCACTGAACCCGGCAGCCACAGCGAGCCCATCTACGCCGCCCGTCCAGCCGAAGAGCGGGTTATCGTCGGGCGTGACCTCGTAGAAGCCGGCCCAGCCACGCAGGATGCTGGCCTCTTCAAAGGCGGGACAGCGTGCCACCAGCGCCTCCACGGTCGTGACCATCCAATCGTCATCAACCGTCTTGTTGAAGCTGCTCGGCTCGTCACGGTTCGCCATCCCGAAGAGGAAGCCGTGACTCTCCGGGTGGAAATACAGCCCGCTCGCAAAATCGATCGTCATTGGCAGGCTCTGCGGGAGCGCCGGGAATGGCTCCGTAATGAAGCTCATGCGGCGAAAGGGATCCACCGGCAGGTCCACACCAGCCATTTCGCCAACGCCCCGCGTCTGCGGCCCCGCCGTAATGATCACCAGCGGCGCACTGACTGCGCCGTCCGCAGTCTCGACGCCGCGTACCCGGTTACCCTCCACGAGCACTCCGGTGACCGGTGTCTCCTCTGCGATTTCCACGCCCAGCGCCCGCGCCGCCTGGGCAAAGCCGATCGTGGCGCCGTAGGTGTCGCACCACCCGTCCTCCGGGCAAAATGTGCCGCCGTAGATGTCGTCCAGCACGACGTGGGGGTTCAGTTCCGCGATCTCCTCCGGCGTCACCCAGCGGGCGGGCACATCAAGGCTCTGTTGCAACGCCAGGTTGGCGCGGAATACCGGTTCTTCACCCGGGTCACTCAGCAGGAAGAGATAGCCTTGCTGCCGCAGACCGATGTCTCGCCCAAACCGCTCCGGAAAGGACTCCCAGACACGTACGCTCTCGGTGGCGAGGCGAATGTTGGTTTCGGTCGAGAACTGCTGGCGCACACCGCCGGCGGCATCCGCCGTGGCGCCGCGGCCGATCTGGTCCCGCTCCACGACGACGACGTCCGTCATGCCGCGATCGGCCAGCGCGTGGGCTATCGCGCAGCCCATGATTCCCGCCCCGATGATGACTGCGTCCGCTGTGGCCTTCACCTTTTCCTCCGGTTGCGCTCCGTCAGTCCTTGTCGGGGGTAGTATCGCGCCGCGCCGCGATGATCTCGCGTGCCACGCTCCAGCGATGTGGCAAGTGCGCGAGCATCGCCTCTCGCCGCGCAATCAACGCCTCGCGTTCACCGACGCCCATATCGTGGAGCAGCGCCATAAAGCTGGATGCGTGACGTGACACCAGGTGTGGAGCATCCTGCAGGAAGACCTGCTGGCAGCGCACGGCGGTAGCCGCCAGCCAGAACATCGCCTCGCGGTGATCTCCCCGCGTGATCATCTCCCGCGTGCCAGTAATCGCCACCGGGTAGCCAGCCTTGCTGATGTCGGCGGCGAAGAAGAACGGCGAGCGGATCACCCCGGCTGCGTCCAGGAACGCTGCCTCGAGGGCATGCAGGTGAGCCATGGCCTGCAGCGGCGTGAGGTTCGCCACGCCAAGGTCATCCAGGAGCGCGGGGTAGTTATCCAATCTCCCCTGCTCCATCAGCAAGTCGCGCACAGCCAGGTAGCGCTGGCGCACAGTCGGGTTGCACAGGCCAGCCACGAGGAACAGGTGTGTGGTGAGCCCCGTCGGGAAAAGCCACGCGTTCACCTGGTCCGGGAGCGAGGCATCGGCCGGCGGGAACGGACGGCGCATCTTCGCCTCGACGTCCGCGCACCGCCTGAGCACCCATGCGTCGTCCGCGTAGTGACTGGCCACCTCGTGCTGGAGTGCGGTCAAGTGCCCGCTCGGGTCCGCCAGCACGCTGGAGCGGTGGAAGCTGCCAGCGAGATGCGCGTTTGCCAGGACCTGCTCCGGCGCCGCAAGCTCTGCGACCGGCAGATAGGAAACCTCGAGCAGGACGCCGTGATAGCGAAACTTGCCAGGCTTCTGAGCGGCCAGGCCGCCCGACAAGACGAGCATGACATCGAGGTCAGACGTTGCCGGCATGGGCGCGTCATCCGGGAGCCAGTTGACGGAGCCATGCAGGAAGGCGCCGGCAAATCCGGGGGTGCGGGCGCCTTCCTCGCTCACCCAGCGCCTGGCGATCTCCCGGGCCGCGCCGGCCGAGGCGCCGCGTTCGGGACCAGTCAACCGCCCGCGATCGGCCGCATGAAGATGACCTCTGCGCCATCCTGCAGGATGCTGGCACGGTCAGCCTGGTGGCCATTGATGAAAGGGCGCGTCTGCTTCAGAATGCTGGCCGCCGTGTCGTCGCCGGCTATCAGGCGCTGCAGCAGATCATCAACGGTGGCGTCATCCGGCACGGTGACGCAGTCACTCCTCCGCTCCAGCATGTCGCCGATGATGCCGTGGTACTTGACCGTAATGTCCATTGTAGGAACGACCCTCACCGCCGCCATCGCATCGCCGGCCCAAAAACTCCCTGCAGGGTTGATGCTAGCGCCGGAAACACGAGCTGTCCGGGCGGGCCGGGTTTCTTTGGCTACCGCCGATGGCAGCATGGCCCGCGGCACTCCGGTCGGGGTGCTGCAGGCCAGATCAAGAGCGCAGCTACTTCGACGCAGTCACACCAGCCGGGCGAGCAGACCCGCCCGGTCCCGGCAGCGGATGAGCGCCCGGCGCGTCGCTCGCCCATTCCAGGCCGTAGCGCTGGAGGGAGGCCGGTGTCGGCATGCCGCTTTCCACATCCCAGCCCGCCATGGCGTAGTAGCGGTCCAGGGCGTGCGCCATCTGCTCTTCTGTGACGCGGTAGCCGTCAGATGGGCCGCCGGTGAGCGGCTTGAACATCTTCTTCGGCAGCACGTCCGCGTTGCGGCCGGCGCCTTCACGCGCGTTGAAGAGCCGCTGCATCGTCAACTTGCGTGCGCCAACCTCGACCAATTCGTCGACGGTCGTGTCCCACCCCGTGACGGCGTTTAATGCCTGCGAGAGGTGATCCGGACCGTACAACTGCCAGGCAGGACCATACACAAACTGGCAGACGGAGGCCGAATCGAGCAGCGAGTAGAACTGCTGGGTCACCAGGGCAAAGCGCACCTTTTCGTCCGAGAGGTTCAGCGGGTCCTGCGGGTCAGAGAGCCCAAGCAGCCCCAGGCGGCGCATGCTCTCCTCGTCGCTGTCCGGTGCGTAGCTGGGGTCGTGCTCGCTCGACTGGTGATCCGCCCCGAACGGGTTCACGGCGTAGATAAGTGCCAGGGAGCGCTTGACCTGCGGCATGTGCGCCGGGAGCGCGTTACCCTTGACCGCGGTGATCAGGTCAGCGCCACGTCCGCCCAGCTTCCGGGAGGCGCCATCCATGCCTTCCGCCAGCACATCGCCAAACCCCTCCCGGGTCGCGATCATCTCCGCGAGCTGCACCATCAACTCGGCGTCCGCCCAGGGAAGCGCCAGGCCCCCTGTGTCCGCCAGCGTGATCTCACCCTTGTCGAACGCGTCCATTGCCCAACCGATCGTCGCGCCGAGGGCGATGGGGTCCATGCCCTCCTTGTTACAGATCTGGTTGACGAGTGCCACCCGGTCCAGATCGGACACAAGGCAGTAGGAGCCAAGCGTCGCCAGGTTCTCGTACTCGGGTCCGCCATAACGTCCCTCGACACCGAGGTTCTCCACCTGCACCACGCGCTTGCAGCGCACGGCGCAGGCGTAGCAGGTGTCATTCTTGAGCGTGATCGTCTCGTACATGCGCTCGCCTGAGATCTGCTCGGCGTCGGCGAACACGCCGCTGTCCCAGTTCCGCGTCGGCAAGCCACCGACAGACTGTTGCGCCATCACCGTTTCGGCGGTGCCGTACTTCTGCAAGCCGGCCATCGCCACGTTGACGCGGACGTTCTTCGCGCCCCACTGCGTCAGCTTCTTCAGGCTCTCCCCGTCGTATGGCGTGACCTTGTCCGTGCCCCGCACCACGATCGACTTCAGCTTCTTGCTGCCCATCACGGCGCCTGTGCCCGTCCGGCCAGGAGCGCGAGACGTGAACGTGACCGGGCAGGCGTACTTGACCAGGTTCTCCCCGGCCCGCCCAATGGTCATCGTCTGCACCTTGTTGTCGCCTACGTCTGCAAAGATGGCGTCTTCGAACTCACCGGTCTGCATGCCCCAGTACCGGCTGGCATCACGCAGCTCGTACTCGCCATCCTTGATCCACAAGTAAACGGGGGTGGGCGAGCTGCCGGTAATGACGATTCCATCGAATCCGGCCATCTTGAGTTCCGCCGGGAAAAAGCCGCCTACCTGGGCATCGCCAATCAAGCCGGTGAGCGGACTCTTGCAGTTCACGCTCATGCGGCTTTGCCCGGAGATCGGGGTGCCCGCGAGTGGTCCGGCAAAGAACGTCAGGATGTTCTCGGGACCCAGGGGATCTGCCCCGGCTGGGACGCCGCGCAGGATGTAGTCCATACCGGCAGCAGCGCCGCCCATGTAGGTGCGATACCACCTGTCGTCATGCTCATCGACGCTGACTGTCCCCGTCGTGAGATCGGCAACAAGAATCTTTCCGGTGTATCCGAAGGCCATCTGCAGTCTCCAGGCTTTGGCGAGTGATGTTGCATCCGTTACATGACACGCCAAACGCCCTGAAACAAGCCTCCCGCCCCCGGACTCCCAGGCACCCAAGCGCAGAAACCGACGCTTTCAAGCCATTTTGGGACACCTCACCTGAAAAGCGAGCGCGGATTCGTTATGCACAGCCTTTCCGGACGACGCTTGACAGAACGCCGGCAGCCTCACAGACCAGGCGCCCATCACGGGCGGCGCACCGCTGGGTTACGCTGGCAACTGCACAGCTCCCGCGAGATCCGGAGAGACGATGGAAGAGTTCGAACTGATCGTGGGCCTGCTGGCCGTAGTGATCGGGCTGGACTGGCTAGCCGATCGCCTGCGCGTACCGGCACCCATGCTGCTGATGATCGGTGGTTTGGCCATGGGCATCGCGCCCTGGACGCCAACCATCGAACTTGAGCCCGAGATTGTGCTGGTTGTCTTCCTGCCGCCGATCCTCTTCCAGGCCGCGCAACTGACCTCGGTGCGAGACTTCCGCGCGAACTTCGGGCCAATTTCCCGCCTTGCCATTGGGTTGGTGCTGGTTACTACCGCGCTCGTCGCGCTGGTCGCCCACACGTTGATTCCCGAAATGTCGTGGGCAGCAGCATTCGTCCTCGGCGCCATCGTCTCGCCACCAGACGCTGTGGCCGCGACGGCGATCTTCCAGCGCGTCGGGGCTCCACGCCGCATCGTCACGATCCTGGAAGGCGAAAGCCTGATCAACGACGCCAGCGCAATCGTGATCTACACCTTCGCGGTCGCCGCTGTCGTCACGGGCTCCTTTTCAGCGTCCGCCGCGGCGCTCGAATTCGTGGTCGTGGTCCTCGTCGGGGTTGGGGTCGGTCTGGCGACCGGGCGCCTCCTTGGCGAGCTGGTCAAGATCCTGCAGGAACCCTCGCTCGTCGCCACCGCGACCCTGATTGCGCCAACGGCAATCTATGTCCTGGCCGAACAACTGCAGGGATCTGGCGTCCTCGCGGTCGTCACGGCAGGTATCGTGCACGGCTTCCGCTCCTCACGAACCATGACCCCACAGGCGCGCAGCCGCAACCGCACGATGTGGGATCAGGTGATGACAGTCCTCGAGGGCCTCATTTTCATCCTGATCGGCTTTGAACTTGGCGCGCTGCAGGATGTCCTGTCCCGCGAAGATTTCCTGCAGGTGCTGGCGCACTCACTGGCGATCCTGGTTGCCCTCGTCGTCGCGCGCTTTGTCTACGTTTTCGCGGGAACCTGGGCGTTTCGGTCGCACATTCCCGTACAGAGCATGCACCGGCCAGATCGCCACGGCCGGCAACGCGCCCCGGCGCCAGCGCCGCTCGACTGGCGCGGGCTCTTCCTGATTGCCTGGTCGGGGCTCCGCGGCGTCGTCTCTCTCGCCACAGCGCTCGCCTTGCCCCTGGTGACCGACAGCGGCGTGCCCTTCGATCATCGCAACGAGATCATCCTGATCACCGCCGCCGTCATCGTGTACACGCTCTTCGGCCTTGGCCTGCCGCTCCCCTGGCTTGTCCGCCGCATGAAACTGGCAGACGACGGCTCACACGAGCGGGAAATGCTGCTGGCCCTGTCCGCCATGCGCGAGGCCATGCACAGTGAAATGCGCCTGGTCGCACAGGAGGACCCCGCTATCGACGAAATGGTGGCGCCCATGCTGCGCGACCTGCAGGCGGAGCGGGAGGCGGCTGGTGAGGACGCCACCCTCACCTGGGAGGAGCTGGATGCACACGCCCGGCCCAGGCGCGAACTCCGGCGCCGTATGGTTGAATCGGCCCGCCTGGCAGTGCTGGAGCTGCGCGACCGCGGCCTGATCGGCGACGAGGTCCTGCGCGACGTCGAGCACGACCTCGATCTCCAGGCCCTGCAGTTGATTCAGTAGCACCACCCGGCGAGGGACTCACCAGAATCCACGAGCGCTGTGGTGAGGCGGTCAGTCGCTGGACGCACCCCGCGAGCTGACTCGGGCGGCCGCGGCGTGCGCGACCCTCAGACGAGACATGCCTCCATACCGACCGCGATCTCGCCCGGGGAGACGATGGTGGCGTAAACCCCGAAGCAGGTGTCGTGGAGGTCACCCACCTGGCGCAGCAGGTCGGACCGTTCTGGCAGGTTCTCCTGCGCCATCCCGATCATCACACAGCGCACGGCGCCTTCCGTGATGTGCAGGTGGACGTCACCCAGCAGCAGGTCGTGTCCGATCCAGCGATCCTCAGCGAAGCCGTAACCCGGCACATCGATCACGATGTTCGGGCGAAAGCGCTGGACGTCACCGGTCGAGAGGCCAAGCGTGCGTAATCCCGCAGTCGTAATCAGGTGCAGGGGGCTGTCGTCGAAGTGGGAAATGTCGCCTTCTCGCACCAGCGTGACCGGCAACCCGACATGCGCGGAGAGGCGGCCGTGAATGGCTTCATCATCGACCGTCAACCGTTCTCCACCGGGGAACGTGATCACCGGGGCCGCGTCTCCGGACTCAGCCCGGAGTTCGAGAAGTCCGTCCATGCGCCGAAAACGGCGAGTGGACTTGCCACTGCCGAACTTGCCCTCGGCATTGCG
Organism: Thermomicrobiales bacterium; assembly: GCA_046328375.1. Classification (GTDB taxonomy): domain Bacteria; phylum Chloroflexota; class Chloroflexia; order Thermomicrobiales; family UBA6265; genus JACCXM01. The sequence continues at coordinate 54,587 of JAXLWT010000006.1, read as the reverse complement.
AAGCGCGTAGAGACGGTCGCCGGCGGCGCCACGCGCGTCGACGGAGAGTGTGTCGACCTGCTCGCCTCGAAGCGACTTGACCGGATAGCGGAACAGGCCCGAAACAGGACCTACCGTCTTGCACTCACTCATGACGTGAGTCTAGAACGTATGGTGGATGTGGTTGGCGCTTGGGCAACACGCGTGGCGCCCGCAGCTGGCGGGTCGTCTGCGCCTGTGCCCCAACGACCTGCCAGCTGTGCCTCGGGAAAGTGGTGCGTCTGCCAGAGAGGTTACTTGCGGAAGTAGGCGCAGACCGCGCGCGAGGTGATATCGAAATCCGTTCCGCTGATATTGTTCGCTTCCAGCAGGAACCCGATCTTGTTTGGATCCTGGATCGGCTCCACGTTGAAGGGGATCACCTGGGGATCCTCGAATGCCGTACCGCCGCCAAGGACGAAGACGTTCTCCTTGGAACCCGCGGCCGGGCACTCGGCGAAAGCGGAGCCGCTACTCGTGGCAGGAATCGTCTCGGTAGCGCTGACGATTTCAACCCGAATCAGGGTCCCCTTACTCTTCTTCTTGTTCTTCTTCTTGGCTTTGGCGGTCTGCTGCAGGGCCACCGCCGTCCCGAGCGCGGCAATTCCCGCCAGGCCCTGCATCGCAGTGCGGCGTGGCATCGGCGCCTTCGTCTCCACGGTCTCAGTCTGCTTTGACGAGCTCATGACGTACTCCTCCCGTTTCCATCGTCCAGAACACACCCTGAAGCACGCACATCGCGAGGGAAATCACCGGCCAGATCTGCAGGCAGTTTCCTTAATTTTCCCATGAGCCTGATCTGGCGCATCCTATGAATATCGCGGCGTTGATGTCAACAGCCCCTGGAGCACGAAACGTTGCGTCGCCCGTCTCACGACGGGCAACGACAAGAAGGTTGTACCTGCAAATCAGGCGCTCGCCCCGAACACGGTTGTCCAGTACCACCCGTACCGGGAACCCGATACCTGCTCGCGACCAATGCCGATGTCCCGGAAGTCGGCGTCCAGCATGTTGTGATTGTGTTCCTTGCTGCCTTTCCACATGGCGAAGGCTTCGGCCGCCGTGTCCTGGACGGTTCCGGCCGCAATGTTCTCGCCAATCACCGCCCAGCGATATCCCGCGGCAGATGCTCTATTCCCGGGATCCTTCCCCTGCTTGTTGATATGGTCGAAGAAATTGTTCAGGCCCATGTCCATGGAGTGGGACGCCGAGGCAGCATTCAATTGGGTGTTCAACGCGAGCGCCCGTTTACCATTCTGTGTGCGATAGGTGTTGATGAGCTCCAGAAATGCCTGCTCCTCCGCATCGATTTCTGTGTGAGCTGGCAGGCTCGTACCACCAACAGACGACTTCCGATTCTTCTTTCGCCGCTTTTTCTTCTTCTTCGCATCGACGTCAACACCCAGCCACGAACTGGCGAGCGCCACCGCCCCCGTCACCAGCAGCCCAGCCCGGACCAGGCCGCGGCGAGTCCACAATTGTCCGGTTCGTGTATCAACATGGGAGCCTGCAGTCATAACCCTTCCTGGTTTCGGACGCAACACGGGGCACCCTCTGCGGGATACATTCATGAATACGTCAAAGCGACGAAATGGTTTTATTACCATAAGTGTGATAACTCGATGAACAGCATTCCGAGCGTTGCACCGACCTGACACGCAGATGATTCGCCCCGGCGTGTAATGCAGCACCCGCCGACGGGCCCATGAGGCCGAACGTACAGGACCTTCGGCGATCTTGCAAATGTGCTCGCTCACTACGGCTTCTGGAGGATGAGCGAGGCCTCTCAAGATCGTCAGGATTCGTTACATTCTTCGATAAGTTCGTCACGGTATCCGGAAACCAATCATCACAAAATATTCACGACCATCTTCATATTGAACGTGCTGAAAGGGTGGTTCGAGCACGACTACGGCAGCCGTGGCCCGGCCAGGCTCCATGGAAGTGCGACGGCGCGGGCCCCCGGATCGGCATTTCCGCTTCTCCAGCAAGGCCACTCGGGAATCCCGGCCAATTGGCCCAGCACCTGGGTTTGACGCCTCCCGGCCCGCCCGCGTAGCGTACCGTCATCCAGAGAGGCCGCTCCCGGCGCGGAGAGACGTTTGGGTTGGGGAGGTTACGACCCGTGTACCAGGTGCCCAGCAATACCTACGATGTCGTCATTGTCGGCGGCGGCCACAACGGTCTGGTGGCAGCCTGCTACCTGGCCCGCGCCGGGTACTCCGTCTGCGTCCTTGAACGCTACAAGGATGTCGGTGGCGCTGCGTTCTCGGAAGAGATCGAGGGAGCGCCCGGTCACATCGCCTCCACAGGCTCGTACGTGCTCTCGCTTGCACCCCAGAAGGTGCTCCAGGATCTGGACCTCCTCAACAACGGCGTCGAAATGATCAAGCGCAATCCGCGCTCCTTCGCGCCATTCATGGATGGCGAGGATGGCGTCGTCTTCTGGGAGGAGATGGAAGACACCGTACGCGAGATCGCGCGCTTCTCGGAGCACGACGCCAGGGCCTACCCCGTCTATGACGCCATGATCGAGCGTGCTTGCGAGATCATGGACCAGTTCATCCTGCGCAATCCACCGTCCTTCGCCGAATTCGTGGCCCAGTTCAGCCAGCCGGGCGATGACCATGTCCTGAAGTTCATGGTGCTCGGTTCCGCCGCAGACTCCGCCGAGTACTTCTTCGAGTCAGACATCATGCAGGCCGCTGCCTGCGCCCTGGGCCTCATCGGCACCTTCCGCGGCCCGCGCGACGCCGGCACGGGCTATGTCAAGCTCTACCACGCGATGGGCATGGCGACCGGTAAGCGCGGCGCCTGGGCTTACCTGCGCGGGGCCATGGGCAGTTTCACGCAGGCGCTGAAGCGGGTCGCGCTGCGTGAGGGCGTCGACATCCGCACCGGTACCGACGTCGACCACATCTGTGTTGAGGGGGGCCGCGCCACTGGCGTTGTCACGAAGGATGGCGAGGAGTTCCACTCCCGCCTGGTCCTCTCGAACGCGGATCCGGTGCGCACGTACCTCAAGCTGGTTGGCAAGAAGCACCTGCCTGATGAGTATGCGCGCGACATCGAGAACATCCAGATTACGTCCCCGGTCATGAAGATCAACCTGGCGACCGACCGCCTGCCAGAGTACAAGGCGCTGCGCAACCGCGACTTCTCGCTTGGTCAGCTTGGCGGCGTCCACATTGGTCCCAGCATCGACTACCTGCAGCGCGCCTACGAAGATGCGCGGCAGGGCCGCCCGGCCGATTGGCCATTCTTCTCCATTCACGCGCAGTCCGCGGTGGACCGCTCGCTGGCGCCTGAGGGCGGCGAGACCTTCTCGATCTTCACGCAGTTCTTTCCCTATGAGCTGGCGGAAGGAACCTGGGACGAACGACGGCAGGAGATTGCGCAACACGCACTCTCACGATTCGCCCACTACGCCCCGAACATGGCAGACGCGGAGATCACCATGCAGGTGCTAGCTCCGCCCGATGTGGAAGAGCGCTTCGGTCTCACCGGGGGCCACATCTTCCAGGGTGAGCTGGTGCCGGAACAGGCCTTTGACATGCGCCCAGTCCCCGGCTCGAAGTCGTACCAGGGTCCCATCTCCGGCCTCTACCTGTGTGGTTCGGGCGCCTGGCCTGGGGGCTGCGTGATGGGTGCTCCGGGCCATAACGCGGCTCATGAGGCAATTGATCGGCTCCGCGCTGGGGAGTACCGCTAGCGTTCGTCTTCCACAGCATCACCGACACGACGAGGGGCCGGCTCAACACTGCGCCGGCCCCTCGTCGTGTCGGTCAAGCTGCGCGCTCACGGTCCCGTGCTGCAAACCACCAGGCCGCCTCGACCCATCTCGCATTCCAGTAAAACTGTCTTGGCTGGCACAGCGTATGCTCCGTAGGTCTCGTGCCTTCGCGGGTTCTGTCAATCGCGGCAGCCCGCGGACACCAGAAGGGAGCATCGAGGTAATGGTTGATCAGCTCTTGAGCGGCCTGTTCGGTTCCAACGACAGCGAGGACGTCGAAACGCAGCGTCAGCGAGCAAGGGACTTTGCTGACCGTGCCGAGCGGAATCCGCACGATCTGGACGCAAACGAGGTCTTGCAGAACTACCACGCGACCACGTCACGCCTCTCCCCAGAGCAATACCAGCGAGCGGCGGAAGAAGCCTTCGGCAAGATGTCGCCCGATGACCGACGCGCCCTCAAGCGGGAGATGCGGCGTCGGGCCCGCATGCAGGATCAGGGCGACCAGGATGACGACGACTCCCCCGCGGTCCTGGCGCGCACGGCGCAGCAAGCGCACCAGGAGCACCAGGGCGGCGGCGGTCTCGCGGGACTCTTTGGTTTGGGCGGCGACGACAAGACGGTGGATAACGCCAAGAGCGGGGTTGAGAATATCCTGAGCAACCCGCTTGCGAAGGTCGCTATCGCCGGGATCGCTGCAGCCGCGGCCAAGCACCTTGCGGATCCCAATCGCTGAGATTCCTGCCAGCAACCCGTTGCACCAGGGCTGCGGATGACCGCGGCCCTGGTTTATTGATTCGGCCGGGTCGGGCACTGCCTGCGGCAAGCCCGGTGCGGAGTCGGGCTCTGGAGCTAGTCAGCAACCCCTGGAACTGGCGCGGTATTACCGTTGCGCGCGGCGCCGGGAGACATCCCGGTAAAGCGCTTGAACGCGCGGCTGAACGCGGCTTCAGAGCCGTAGCCCAGGCGCAACGCGATTTCGGCGACCGTGGCTCGCTCCTCGCGCAGCGCGTCAAGTGCCAGGTACATCCGCCAGCGCGTGACGTACTGCATCGGGGCCTCGCCAACCAGGCGCGAAAAGCGCTCCGCGAAGGCGGATCGCGACATGGCCACTGTCGCAGCAAGTGTCTCAACGCGCCACTCCTGCTCCGGCGTGCGGTGAATCATCGCCAGGGCGCGTCCGATGTAGGGATCGCGGAGTGCTGCCAGCCACCCGGTGGACGTCGCCGACTCCTGGGCCAGCCAGACGCGGATCGCCTGGATAACCAGGATGTCGGCCAGGCGTGTCACCACCTCTTCTCCGCCTGGCCGCGATGACTGCGCCTCAAACGCCATCAGGCGCAACGTACTGGCTATCCATTCCGACTCTGTCGAGCGCCACCCCTGGACCACAATCACGTGCGGCAAAGAGGTGCTGAGTTGCCGCGCTGCCGGATGATCGAAATAGACAGTGCCGCACAGGAGCCGAGCTGATTCACCGCTGCCTTTGATGCGGATAACCTCGTATCGCTCGCTCACGACATCTCGCGGGAGGTCGAAGAGCCCCGGAGCCGGAGCCGACGTGTCGCTCCGCAGCCGGTGACCAGCGCCGTGCGGCACCAGTGCCAGATCTCCGGGCTGCAGGAATACTGGCTCTGTCCCATCAACCTCGAGCCAGCACGCTCCATTGATGACGACGTGGAACATCAGTGAGTCGACAATCGCCGGCAGGGTGATGCCCCACGGCGCGTTCAATTCGCAGCGACTGTAGAAGACCCCGCGCATCCGGAGATGATGCAGCGCCTCGCCGAGAGGATCGTGCTGGGCTGTCAATGTCGTCATAATTACATCATACGCTGCAGTCCAGAAAGCACCAGCACTTCTGGACGATCGATCAAACCTGGCGGCTAAACACGCATAGCCCCTCCAGTCTTCCACCTCCAGAATGGCGTCAGGCTGGTTCCATCAGCCGGACGCAATTCGTGGAGGAAGGCAATGTCCAACGAAATCGACCAGCGGCCAATCCTCGTCATCGGCAGTTCCGGGAAGACTGGACGGCGGGTCGTCGCGCGGCTGTCGGAACGCAACGTCCCCTTCAGGCTCGGATCGCGGCAGGCCACGCCGCCTTTCGACTGGTCACAACCGCAATCCTGGGCTCCCGCACTCCACGGCGCTCGCGCGGTGTACCTCACCTATGCCCCGGACCTCGCTGTCCCGGGGGCAGTCGATGCCGTGCGAACCGTGACAGACCTTGCAGCAGCCGCGGGCGTAGAACACATCGTGCTCCTCTCAGGCCGGGGCGAAGCGGAGGCAGAGGCCGCTGAAGCCGTGGTGCAGGCATCCGGGATCCCCTGGACGATCCTGCGCTGCGCCTGGTTCGCGCAGAACTTCAGCGAGAACTTCTTCCTGGATGCTGTGCTGCAGGGTGAGGTTGTGCTGCCGGTTGGACAGGTTGCGGAGCCCTTCATCGATGTGGAAGACATCGCAGAGGTCGCCGTGGTGGCGCTGACCGAGCCGGGACACACTGGGCGGCTGTACGAACTCACCGGCCCCCGCCTGCTTACCTTCCCCGAAGCGGTGCGGGAGATCGCCGCTGCAACCGGCAGAGCTCTGACCTTCCACTCCATACCGCCTGAGGACTACTGTGCGGCGTTGGCAGCAGCCGGGGTGGCGCCAGAGATGATCTGGTTGGTCGACTATCTCTTTACGACGGTCCTTGATGGGCGGAACGCGACGGTCACCCGTGGGGTCGACGAAGCACTCGGCCGGCCGCCGCGTGATTTCGCCGAGTACGCCCGCCGGACCGCCGCCAGCGGGGCGTGGCAAACGTCCACCATGGTGACGGTGTGAGCAACTATCTCCTGGCCGCAACGGGCATCGTTGGCTGCGGTGTTGTCTCGGGCGTGTTCTTTGCGTTCTCCGGCTTCGTCATGCCGGCCCTGGGCCGGCTGCCGACGCCGCAGGCTGTCGCAGCGATGCAGGCAATCAATGTGACCGCGGTGACGCCTCCGCTGATGACCGCGCTCTTCGGGACAGCGGTTGTTTGTGTTGCAATTGCGGTCGAGGCGGTCCTGACCTGGGGCACACCAGGCGCCTGGCTGCGCCTGACCGCGGCGCTCCTTTACCTGATCGGCGCGGTCGGCGTCACCATCCTGTTCAACGTACCTCGCAACGACGCACTCGCGGCGCACGCGCCGGAGAGCACGCAGGCAGCAACGTTGTGGATGAGCTATCTCCGCGAGTGGACGACCTGGAACACCGTCCGCACGATAGCCTCCGGCTTGGCCGCGATCGCGCTACTTGCCGCGCGCTAAACGCGAATGCGCCACTGCCCGGGATCGAGCAGTGGCGCATCCGGGTAACTCGCCCGGTTACGGGGTCGGCGTACTGGCCGGCACCGCCGCGATCGAGAAGTCCACCCAGTCATCGAGGAGCCATTTGCCGTCCTGATCCTTGAAATAGAACAGGAGCGTCTCCGGCCCGGGTTGCGGCGCGGCCGGGTCGTTGATCACGACAAAGGCGATGGCACGGCCGTCAGGCAGGATCGAGATATCCGTCACCGTCACCAGGCGAATCTGCGCCGGCTCCGGACGTGGCACAGCCGTGCCGATGCGCTCCTGCGCCGTTTGTCGCAACTCCGGCGTTTCGGTCAACTGCCAGTACGTGCGGATGACGCCGTTGTCGGTCATCAGGGTTGAGGCGCGCGCAATGTCTCCGGCGTTGAAACAGGCCAGGATCTCGCGCACCGCCTCCTTGACCGAAACCGATGCGTCAGAGCTCATGTTCTGCCCCAGCGGGGCCGTGATGGTCGGCAGCGCCGGCGGGGTGATCCCCTCGCCCGCCAACCCCAGCAAGCCGGCAATCTGATCCGTGGCGCGCGGCTCGGCCACGCACTCTTCCGGGGAGACAACGCGCGGGTTGGTCCCGTCGTTCTCATCCTGATAGGCAGCAGCCGGCCCGGCCAGCATCAGCGTGGCCAGTGGCACGATTGCGAGTGTGCGCCAAACCTTCATCCAGTCGTCCTCCTTGATCACGGTACCGTCGCACGGCACAACGCTTCACAGCGGCTTCTGGTGTCTCCTGCAACGATCGTGCCTCAGTGTAGGCGCGGTGCACGCTGGGCGGCGGAACCCCGGCGTTGACGTACTACGGCGCTATCACCCTTGGGGCTCAAAAGCGACTGCCGGGCGGACTCGCCTCACGCGAAGCAGTACTGCAGCGTCGGGAAACTGTGGCGCAGCGCGGTGACGTCCTCACGCACTTGCTCAGCACCGCGGCGACCGAGGAGGAGATCGGCGATGAGCCCGGCCACGAACACCATCTCCGGCTCCTTCATACCCCAGCGCGTGACCTCCGTTGTGCCGATCCGCAGGCCGCTCGGGCGATCCCAATCCTGCGGCCGATCGGCCGGGATGAGATTCTTGTTGACGATGATATTGGCGTCCGCGAGCCGGAATCCCGCCGCCTCACCACCGCCGAACGCGCGAGCGTCAGCGATCACCTGGTGCGTGCGGGTGTACCCCTTGTGCGCCGCCAGCATTGGCACACCCTGGTCTTCCATCGCCCTGGCTAACGCGCGGGCGTTCGCCACGATCTGGGCCATATACTCGGCGCCAAACGCGAGCATCTCCGCGGCGGCGGCGGCAAGTGCTGCCACGCGGTTCACCTGGTGCGTCGCTGCCAACGTGGGAAAGATCGCGTCGGTAATGGGGACGGTGAGTTCCGGGTCATTCCAGACGATGACCCCACTCTGCGGCCCGGAAAACGTCTTGCCTGCCGATCCCGTCAGGACGGCCGCGCCCTCTGCGAGCGGGTCCTGGAATTGCCCGCCGCCAATCAACCCAAGTTGGTGCGCGCCATCGAAGAAGACCCGGCCACCCCACTCCCCCACGATGGCCTGCATCTCGTGCACCGGGAACGGGAAGAGGGTCATTGATGCGCCCAGCGACACCAGTTTCGGTCGTAACGCTCGCGCAGTGGTGGCAAAGGCATCAAGATCGACGGTCAGCTCCACCGGATCCATGGGGATGTCCTGAATCTGCAGGCCGCGCACCCCAGCCGGTCCATCCTGCCGGTTGCTGGAGTGACCCCCAAAGGGCTGCGTCACGCTCATGATGACATCACCAGGCTCTGTGAGCGCGGCGTAGACGGTCATGTTCCCAATCATGCTGGCGACCAGCCGGTGATCCGCGTAGCGAGCGTGGAACACGCGCTTCAGCAACTCAACGCACAGCGCCTCGATCTCGTCAATGTACTTTGTCCCGGCGAACCAGCGGTTGGCCGGTCCAATATGCCCCTCCGCTGCCCGTTGCCCGACTTCCGCCGCGAGGAGCTCCCGCACCACCGGGCTCATGGGGGCCTCCGGCGCCAGGAGATTCAGGCACTCATCGCCGCGCCATCGCGCGTTGCGCTGCACGGCCGCCACGACTTCGCGCTGCATCGCGGCAGGATCACCCGCGCGGTCGAGCACATCGCTCGCCCACTGCAGCACAGCCGCGTCATGGACTTCAGTGGCATTGAGGACATCAGTCATCGCGTCTCATCTCCTCTCCGGCTCGTTGACCAGGGGCACCTCCTGGCGTTGAAAATGTTCCGGCGAGCAATCGACCGAGGGTCAACCAGTTCTCCTCAACCAGGTCAGCGGTGGGACGTGGCTCGCCGCTTGCGGCCACCGCCAGGATGGCGTCGTGCTGTTGCACCGATTCCCGACCCGAAAGCGCCCGAAACCGCGCCAGTTCCAACCGGCGCACTCGCGGCAACAGCCGCTGCAGGGTGCGCTCCAGCTCACCGTTGGCCGCACGCGCCAGGAAGATGGCGTGAAACGCGTCATCCGCCGCGAGAGCATCCGGCGTGTTGCCCTGCTCCAGGGCCTCCGCGAACGTCACGTTCACCGCACGCAGGTTGGCCAAGTCATCGCCGGTCAGAAGGGGCACCGCCTGTCGCGCAGCCAGCGCATGGAGGGCCGCCACGACTGGCACCGCCTCGCAGGCGTCGCTCTCCCGAAGCGGTGTCACCCGCGTCTGTGACCCCGGAACCGTGTACACCAGCCCTTCCTCTTCCAGGCGCTGCAGCGCTTCCCGCACCGGCGTGCGGCTGACGTGCAACTCCGCCGCCAGATCGCCATCTCGCAGCCGTGCGTCAGGTGCCAGGGCTCCGCTAACGATCGCCTCCAACAACGTCCCGTAGACCTGCTCGCGCAGGGTCTGCCGCGGCAGCGGCGAAAGCGTCACCCCCGGCAAAGCATTCCTCCTGTTCGAATGCAATATATCGCATTCTGACACTGGGGGTTTCCGGTTGAGAATGGCAGCGAGAAATCGATCTTCGACGCGTCCTGGACGTTCCCTAGCCGCGACGCTTCTGCGCCAGGTGCCCCGCTTGACTCCTGCTGTGCCCGGAAATGCGAGCCTCACGCCGGGATCGCGCAGCATTCCAGCGCAGCATCTCGTAGGATGTCGCGCAGAGCATCAACCGCATAGGTCAGGGGATTGCACGCATGGCTGGAACGCTGCTGATCGGGTACGACGTCGAGTGGCTGGAAGCGGGGGATGTCACCGTTCCCTTCCTGCAGCGCGCCGAGGAATTGCACAACGACTTGAACGCCCCGGCGACCATGTTCCTTGTCGGCATGACCGTGGAGCGCTGGATTCCCGATTTCCAGCGTGTCGCCGCCGATCCGCTCTTCGACATCCAGCAGCACACCTGGTCCCACCGCCTGCTGAAGACGGTCCATATGGATGACGGCAAGTCGGTGCGGGTCGTCCGCGGCATTCCCCTGCCAGAGATCCGCACTGAGGTGCTGCGCACCTCAGACCTCATTCGCAACGTGCTGGGCAAGGAGGTTACGGGGATCACTGGTCCCTACAACTACTACCGAGGCCTGCGCGACCGGCCGGAGATCCTGGAAACGCTGTACGAGTGCGGTATTCGCTTCACGCGTTGCGACGGCCGCAACGCGCAGGACTGGCACCCGGTCTCCATGGACCTGCAGCCGTACTGGTACGACTGCCACGGCTTCGGCGACGTGCTGGAGATTCCCATCCACGGTTGGCACGACTGCGTCTACCGTGACGAGGTGATCGGCTGGGACGATCTCCAGGGATATGTCGATTCGGTCACGCCGTACCTCGACCGCGCTGCCGAGCGGGATGAGGTCTTCTCTCTCTGCCAGCATGACTGGTCCAGCATCCGCGCCGACCCCGAAATGCGCGCAACAGAGGCCATCATCCGCTACGCGCAGGACCACGGGCTTCGCATCGTGACCTACCTGGAGTTCTACCAGGAGCGCCTGGCCGAGCGCACCTCACAGCAAGCCCTGGCAGCCGCTGCCGACTAGTCGCGCCGTCACCTTCCCTCGGGGAATCAAGGTCTTGTGCGCGCCCCCCTCCCCCGAGAGGACATCCCCGCGCCGCGCCGCTACCGTATCTGCCAGGACACCGGCTCGAGGCTCTGACCGTCGGCCAGCGTAACTTCGAACTCGTTGAAGTTCATCCAGATTTCGGCGTCGCCACGCCGTGAGAGACGGACGCCCTGCGGCAACGGCCCGTGCGGAATGTCGCGCTCTGCCAGCAAGTTGGTCAGGACCGCTCGTAGCAATGCCGACGACCACGCGCCGAGCGTCACGGCGTTGCCATGACGCACGACCGCCGCCTCGCCTGCCTGCGGCCCATCATCGTAACGAATCAGCGCGTCTCCGCCCTGCAGGGAGTAGCTCTCAGCCCACATCTCCACGACATGTCCACCAGCATGGCAGTGCAGACCGGGCCGCATGGAATCGAAATTCCGCAGGGAGCAGCCCAGGAGTTGCCGCAGCGGACCAGGCTGTCCATCCTCATGCACTCGCCCGGTCGGGGTGCGGTAGGCTGTGCGCGGCCCGGCCAGGAAGAGCGCTCGTTCCGCAGCCTGCGCCAGGTGAGCCGCGCGCTCCTCGCCCACGATCTGCAGCGCCGGTGCCACGATCAGGTCGTACCCGGAAAGATCATGGTCGGGGTGCCGGATATCCACATCCACGCCCAACTCCCGCAACGCGCTGTAGAAGAGCATCATCTGCCGCCAGTAGCTGACATCAGCCTGGTGCGGCTGCGCGTCGTATGTCCAGGCGCTCTCGTAGTCATGCAGCAACACGACGCGTGCCGCGACAGCTGCGTTCGTCCGGCCAGCGATTTCCAGCCCGGCGATCTCCACCCCACCACGGTCCAGCGTACCGTCGTGTCGCAGCAAGCCTGAATGCATCAACTCCTGCGCCACCGTTGCCGCACGCCAGCGGAAGTAGCTGATGACATCACATCCGTGTGCGTACCCCTGCGCGGTCCAGAGCGACACCGCTCCCGGCGCCGGCAGCGGGTTGTACGGCGCCCAGTTGATCTGCCCCGCCTGTTGCTCCATGACCCAGGGTCCCTGGTTGTGGCCGAGAATGCCCCGGTAGAGATCGTGGCTGAACGAGATCAGGTCAGGGTGCCCCGTGCGCGCCCACCGCACCTTCTCCTCGTCTGTCAGCCAGGAGAGGTCCACACCCCCCGTTGGGTAGGAGTCCCACGAGGCGAAATCGAGCCCCTTGACTACCTCGTAGTGGTCAAAGCCATCCTCGAACCGCATGAAGTTGTGGGTGATCCACCGGCCCGGCGAAAACTGGCGCAGGATGGCAATCTGCTCAGCCTGGAACTCCGCCAACACCTGGGAGCGGTGACGGTAGAAATCGAGCACGTGCGACGGATTTGCCGACGCTGGAAGCGCGTTGGGCAGTCCAATCTCCGCCCAGTCTCCGTAGCTCTGGCTCCAGAAGACCGCGCCCCAGGCCAGGTTTAGAGCATCCAGTGTCTCGTACCGGGCACGAAGCCACTCGCGAAATGGCGCGAGGGCCGCCTCGCCCCACGAGCGGCCCGTGTCATGGTCGGCGAGTTCGTTATCGGTCTGCCACCCGACGACGGACGGGTGCTCACCGTAGCGCTGTGCGATCTCGGTGGTGATGCGCCGCGAATGTGCTCGGTAAACCCCCGACGCCGGGTCGTAGTGGCGACGCGAGCCGTGCTGCATCACCCGCCCGTCCTGCGCCACCGGCAGGATTTCCGGGTGGGCGTGCGTCAGCCAGGCGGGCGGCGTGGCTGTTGGTGTGCACAGGATCACCTGCAGGCCTTCGGCCGCCAGGGTCTCGATGGCCGCATCAAGCCAATACCATGCAAACTCCCCTGGTCGCGGCTCGATCCTGCTCCAGGCGAACTCGGCAATGCGCACGTAGCGCAACCCCAGTTCGCGCATCTGCCGGGCGTAGCCGACCCACGTCTCTCGAGGCCAATGCTCGGGGTAGAAACAGACGCCCAGCGCAAACGTGGCACGCGGATCGAGCAGTTCACGCATGGACTGGTCCCCTCAATGCAGCCGTCTTACTCACGGAGATGCATGATAACCGGGTCCCGTTCCTATGGGCCTGATCAGCCAAACTCTGCTAAAATATTCAACCGAAAGGTTGAATGATGACGACCAGCCCAACGCAGCTCGACGCCACCCTCCTCGCCCTGGCTGATCCCACCCGGCGCGCCATCGTGCGCCGCCTGGCCGGGGGTGAGGCACGCGTCACGGAGATCGCGGCGCCGTTCCCCATCTCGCTGAACGCCGTCTCCAAGCACATTCGTGTCCTGGAGCGGGCGGGGTTGGTGCGTCGACGAGTGGTGGGACGTGAGCACATCCTCTCATTCAATCCGGCCCCGCTCGATGAAGCAGCAGCCTGGATCGCCACCCAGCAGGCGACCTGGCAGCAGCGCTTCGATGCCCTGGAACGCTTGCTGGCCGCAGAGGACGCTGCGGCCGAAGTCCAGGGATGGACAACGACAGGAGAGGACGCATGAGCGCGCAACGAGATGTCGTCATCGCCGAGGTCAGTCGCATCTTCCCCTACTCCGCAGAGCGCGTCTTCGATGCCTGGCTCGACCCGGAGCGCGCCAGGCGCTGGTTCTTCGCGACTCCGGAAGGCGAGATGGTGCGGGCAGAGATCGACCCGCACGTCGGTGGACGCTTCATCTTCACAGATCGCCGGGACGGCGAGGACGTCGAGCACACCGGGGAGTACCTGGAGATCGACCGCCCGCGACGCCTGCGCTTCTCCTTCTCGGTCACCGGTGTCGATGGCCCGCCCGATCTGGTCAGCATCACCATCACCCCCCGCCCAGACGGCTGCGAGCTGACCCTCAGCCACGAAATGGCCGCGGAGTACAGCGCGTACCTCGACGGCGCCCGTAAGGCGTGGTCCGGGATGCTGGAAGATCTGGCGGCCAATCTCGGGTAGCCGAGCCGAAGGCGACCGGGAACGGCGGGCGGGAGCGATGTCGCTCCCGCCCGACTTTCAAGAGTTGGCACTCTCAGCATTCCTGGCGCCCGTTCCCCGCTGCGTATCCCACCCGGCTCGCCCTGATCACCGATCTGTCGCACAATCTCTGCTTGTGGCTGCGGGTGGCGCAGTCCCGTCACTCGCTGGTATCGCCTCACATGACGCTTCTCATTCAGGCCGCCAACGTTGACTACGCCTATGGCGGGCATGATGTCCTGACCGGCACGAGTTTCGAGATCCGGCAGGGAGACCGGCTTGCCCTGATCGGCGCAAACGGCGCGGGCAAGAGCACCCTCTTCCGCCTCATGGCGGGCGTCTTCAAACCCCAGGGCGGGGCGCTCACACTCTCTCGCGGCGTCACCATCGGCTTCCTGACGCAGGAGCCCGACTTCGCGCCGGGCGAAACCGTTAACGACGCCATCGCCCTGGCGGCAGGCGACCCCGTGGCGCTGGAGTTGCGCGCCCTGGAGCTGGAAGAGGCCATGGGGCAGGCGTCCAGCGACGACGAACTGACCGAGATCATGGACGCCTATCACCTGGTGCTGCAGCGCATGGAGGGCTCGGGCGGAGCAGAGCGGGGGCTCGATATCCTGACCGGGCTCGGCTTCCCGCCTGAGCGTGGCGAGCAGCAGATCAGCACCCTCAGCGGCGGCGAGAAAAAGCTGGTCGGCCTCGCCCGGCTGCTGGTTGAGGAGCCGGACGTGCTGCTCCTGGACGAGCCGGACAACCATCTCGATTTCGCCGCGAAAGCCTGGCTGGAGGGGTTCATTCGCTCGCATCGCGGCGCGGTGGCGATGATCTCTCACGACCGCTACTTCATCGACCGCACCGCCAACCGCATCTTCGAGTTGGAACGCGGCACAGTCACCGGTTACCCAGGCAACTACGCCGCGTACGTCAAGGAGAAGCGGGATCGCCTGGAGCGAGACGCCCAGCTCCGCGATTTGCAGGAGCGAGAGTACAAGCGCCTCAAGGAGAGTTCCGAGGCGCTGACGCAGTGGGCGCGCCAGAACCCGAAGTTTGCCAGTCGCGCCGAGAACATGCGCCGCCGCGTTGCGGAAGAGCGCGAGAAGCTCGAGAACACGCCTGTCCCGGTCCTCCGGGAGCGCCAGATTGGCGTGGATTTCCAGGCGGAGCGCGGCTCGTCACTCGTCGTCGACGCCCGGGCGATCAGCAAGACCTACGGTGAGCGCACGGTCTTCCTGCCCTTCGACCTGGAGATCCGGCACGGAGAAGCCGTTGGACTCGTTGGCGCGAACGGCGCTGGCAAGACCACCCTGGTCCGCATCATTCGCGGCGAAGAAACGCCCGACGGCGGCACGATCCGCCGCGGACCATCGGTGGTCCTCGGCTATTACGCCCAGGAGCAGGAAACACTCGATCCCACCCTGACGCCCATGGAGATCGTGCGCCGCATCAAGCCGATGACCGAGCAGGGCGCGATCGGCTTCCTCAACGGGTTCCTGTTCACGCGCGATGACATGCTGGGCAAGGTCGCCGGACTCAGCGGCGGACAGCGAGCGCGGCTGCAGATTGCCACGCTGATCCTGCAGGGCGCCAACTTCCTGGTGCTGGACGAGCCCACTAATAACCTCGACATCGGCAGCGTCGAGCGCCTCGAGGCCGCCCTGCAGGCGTTCCTGGCCGAGGGCCAGGGCAGCATTCTCACCATCTCGCACGACCGCGCCTTCCTGGATGCCATCTGCACCCGCATGATTGAGCTCGATGCGGGCGTTGTCCGGGAGTACGCGGGTGGCTTCACCTGGTACGACTCCCGCAAGGGCCAGGGCCGGGAACTCACCATCCGCCCTCCACAGCCCGCAGCGGCCGTGAAGAAGGGGAAGAAGCGCGGCTAGCGACAACGCTGCGCATCTCGCTCTGCGCTTGCGGCCGGCTCCGTCTTCCCCTGGGACACCCTCCCATGTGTTGTCGCGAGCCTGACGATATGCCACATCTGGGTGAGCAGTGGAGCGGACACGGCGCGCAAGGTTGGGGGAGCGTACGTCCCACTCTCTGGGGCCGCACCCGCCTCGCGCGCGTAGGCGCTCCCGTGCTCCCACCACTGACACCCAGGTCGCGAGACAGCGGGCAGAACTGCGTCTCTCCTCCCGGCGTCGTCCGGAACGACGGTTGGGATAATGGTCCGTTAACGGCTACGCCGTTGGCGATCACCGGCTGATGCAGGAGAAGGGCTCTGTCTATTCCGGATCAAGCGTGTCACTTATGGTGAAACGCGGTCCCGGCCTGGCACCAGGTACGACGGTCGATGTCCATGGGTTACAGGCGGACCGGGCCTCAAGCTTCGCCGAATCGGCCACGGCATCCGTGCCTGACTTTGTCGACAGTCGCTCGCTGGTGTCCATCCTCGCAGGGAATCCCGCCCGTACAGACTGGCGACAGGTTGTCCTGATCGAGCACGCCGAGAGCGAGCTCGATGCGACGGGCCGCAAGCCGGGCTGGGTCGCGCTGCGCGGTTCAGATTTCCTCTACACCCTCAACAACACCGGGGAGCAGGAACAGTACGACCTCCGCGTTGACCCTGCCGAGGCGGGAAACTTCGCGGCGACCAGCTCGGGGACGACGCTGGCTGCGCTGACAACCCGGGCCGCGCAGATGCAAACCTGCAAGGCAGGCGCGTTCCGTTCGATATGAACGCGGACCACTGCCACCAGAGATTCTTCCGGCTCCCTGAATGCAGACGGCATCCATGTCGTCCACCCCTCCCAGCGGTGCGTGGTTCACTGCCAATTTGTCACGTCGCGGCACGCTGCGTCGTCTTCTGTGCAGAGGATCCTGGCTGAACCGATTGGCCAGGTGCTACAGAAAGGATGCACCTCGTGGAATACCGACCTGACCGACTTCCTAACGCCTCGCCGGCCGTGCAGCAGCGCATCATGCGCGCCCTGCTCGGTCTTGGCCTGCCCCCGGACAGCGGGTTGGAGCCGAAGCTGCTGGAACTGGTCAAGACACGCGCCTCACAAATCAATGGCTGCGCGTTCTGCCTCGACATGCACACCAAGGACGCCCGGGCCATGGGCGAGACGGAGCAGCGGCTCTACCTCCTTCCAGCCTGGCGCGAAACAGAGCTCTACTCCGAGCGCGAGCGTGCAGCGCTCATCTGGACGGAGGCCCTGACCGAGATCGCCGCGGATCGCGTCCCGGACGAGGTCTTCGCAGCCGTGCGTCCGCACTTCACCGACGACGAACTCGCGTATCTCACCCTGGCCGTTGTCGCCATTAACAGTTTCAACCGCTTCAACGTGGCGTTGCGGCTGCCAGCGGGCAATTACCAGCCCGGCGCGTTCGCGAGCGTTGCCGCGTAGCCCGGCTGCGGTGAGTACCCGGCGCTCGCTGTTCAGGACCCAGCGCCTGGTAGAACACGAGTCTGCGTACGTTCGCGGCCGGCAGGGGATCATTTCTGGTGAATGCGGGCACTTGCTGTCCGCATTCATCCCTATCATGAGAGGCTCAATCCGAACGCATGTTCGCAACAGGATTGCGACGTGCAGCGCGAGAGGACAATGCCAGCGTGAGATGCGGGACGACAAGCGTCACGGGAAATCGAGGTTCTGGAGCGCCGGGTGCGGCTACCGTCTGGAGCCAGTGGACACGCATCGCACATTCAGGAATTGCGGAGCAGGGCACATCGCCTGGCGACCGGCAGAGCCTGGCACGGGCCGCGGCGGCGGCGCAGCGAGACCTGCTGGCAGCCACTGAGGCGGCTGAACACGCCGTAGCGCGGGCGCATGCCCTCTCACAGCAACTGGAGCGTGCGCTGGAGGTTCTCCAGCGAAGCGATCGCCCGGATCTTGTTGCCCAGGGTGAGCGGCAGGGCGAGCCCTGGTCACGCCTCAGCCCGCGCGAGCGCGAAGTACTGGCACTCGTTGCGGAAGGTCGTTCGAACAAGGCCATAGCTGAGGAACTCTACGTTTCTCCCAACACCGTCAAGACCCATGTGGCTGCGATCCTGACCAAGCTGGAAGTCGAAACGCGCGTCCAGTTGGCGGCGCTCGCCGCGCGTCACGCAAACTGGCCGGAAGCTGCCTGAACAACTTCCGGCCAGTCGGGCGCAACTGCGCTCACGCTCGCTATTGCGCGACCAGCGCGCCGTTCATTCCCACCTGTTTGTGGCCCGGCACGTCGCAGATGAACTTGTAGTTGCCCGGCGGCAGATTCACGACGACGTCGGCCGTCGTATGAGGCTCGACAGCAACCAGGATGTCCTGGTCCTTGAGATCGAAACTGTGTGGCGCCTCACCCTTGTTCTCGAGGATCAGCCGTACGTCCGTGTTGGCCGGGATGACGATGCGCCGCGGTTGGAAATAGATGTCATACATCCCGATCGTTTCAGACGGCATGCTGCCATCCGCAGCGGGTTGCCCTGCTTCGGCGACCGGGCTTGCCGCCACCGGAGTCGCGTCGGCGGCGCCTTCCTCGCCTGGCGCGGCGTCAACCGTCCCTTCCGTGTAGTCACCGTCGACCACGATGTCGCCCTGCCGGGGCTGGCCGATCGGGACTGTTTCGGCGCCCTCTGGCACACGTTCCGCACTCATCAACTGCCAGACAGAACCCGGCGCGGCATCTCCAAGCTCTCCAGTCGTCGCCGCGACATACACATTGCCGTGGTCATCCTGCCCCGAGCCTGAGATCTGGAGTGCGGTATCCAACAGGTTGGCGAACTGCCAGACACCCGCACCGTCCCGCACCAATCCGCGAATTTCGCCTGTACAGAAATCGCCACTGAAGAAGATCCCATTGAGAGACGGATCTTCCGGCGCTCGCGACACGCCGATCGCGATGACGGCGCAGCCATCGATGCCGTGCTCGTACTCGGCGACAGGTAGAATCCCCACCTGTTGTCGCGGACACGATTCGATCTCGGCCGGAAAACAGTGCGTGCCCTCCAGCCAATCCCAGCCGTAGTTCAGTCCCGCCTGGCTGCCGGCCGGTTGGTAGTTGATCTCTTCCCACGTATCTGCACCGACATCGCCGATGTAGAGATCACCATTTGCGGGGTCAAACGCGTACTGCCAGGGATTGCGGAACCCAAGTGCCCAGATCTCGGCACGTACCGGGGACAAGCTGTTGCGATACTCCGGCGCCACATAGCCTGGCCAGTCGCGATCGCGCTTCTTCTTGCCCTTCTTGTCACCCGTGTCCGAGGCGGGCGGCTGCCCTGGGTAGGGGTTGTCGCTGCGCCACATCCCGGCGAACGGATTGTCCGCCGGGATGCCATACGGCTGCCCGGGTCCGGCGCGGTCAACATCAATGCGCAGGATCTTGCCCAGCAGGGAGAACCGGTTCTGGGCGTTGTCCCAGACGTCACCTTGCCACCCGCCATCCCCGACCGAGATGTAGAGATAGCCGTCTTTCCCGAAGCGCAGCGTGCCGCCGTTGTGGAGTGGGGATCTCTTCTCGATCACCAGCAGCGGTCGCTCGGTCTTGGTGTCGGCGCGGTTCGGATTTTCCGGGTCAACCGTGAACTCGGAGATGGTCACGGCGCCGTTGTCGTAGAGGTCGTTGTAGTCCACGTAGAACTTGCCGTTCTCGGCAAACTTCGGGTGGAACGCCAGGCCCAGCAGACCCTGTTGTCCGGGACGCCCGGAGACCACCTGCGTGAGATCGAGGAACGGATCCGGCTCGACACTGCCGTCCCGGTTGATGATGTGGACGCGGCCATCTAGCTCAACCACAAAGATGCGACCGGAGTCGTCGGGTGGAAAGGCGATGTTGGTCGGCGTACTGAAGCCTTCCGCAACCTTGACGAGCTGAATCTTCGGATCCCCAGGGATTGTGCCGCCCAGGTGTGCCGTCGCAGACGGATCGATCCCCGGGATGCCAACGGCCGTCGGTGTCGCGGCGGATTCCTGCATGCCGCTGGCCGGCTCACCCTGGGGCAGCATCAGCGGCAGGACGACTACCAGTGCAACTACAACTGTGAAGATGCGGAGTGAGGGGCGCAAGCTGATCCTCCGTGCGCCAGGGCGCGCTTGCAGAACCGAACATGACAGTCTGACGATCAGGAGGCAGTCACGTTGGGCGCCTCCTGCAGACCCAACGTGTCAGCGTACCTGTTCCAGGCTACGGCTGTCGTCCATTGTTACTCGTGTGCTTTAGCGCGAGGCAGCATGGAAACAAGAACGACGCCCAGCAGGTAAACCTGCTGGGCCCTTGAGTTTGGCTATTTGAGGCAGCGGGTGTCGGGCCACCGCGAGGGTGGCGGGGATGGCCGGGCGTGGCGGGTGCTGCGCCGGGATTGGAGTCAGAGGGCGCTATTCGCCATGGCGGGTGGGGCGATCGGCCAGACGGTGAGCGCGATTTCGGGGGATCGCTCCCGATCCCCGCCCAGACCGAGGAAAGCGGTCGCCGGGCAACTGCCACAGCTCCTGCTGGACCGCCTGGGCCACATCGCGTGCCGTCCAGCGCCGCCGTCGCTGCCAGCGGGTCTGCGGGGCTGACCTCAGCCCCAGCTCACGGCTGGCGAGCATGAGCGCCCCATACAGCCAGACCACCCACGGGATGACCAGCGCGGCTGCAACGGACCCAGGCCTGCTGCTGCCCGAGGCCGAAGCCGCTTTTGAGTTCCCGGTGCATCACCTCGACTTCCCAGCGCTTGCCAGGCCCAGGCCACCAGGTCCGCCACGGGCAGCGGCAGCGTCCAGGTCCCCTCGGGCGTCTGGATCGCCGTCACCAGCAGGAACGCTGGCGCCCGCCGCCCACGCCGTCCCAGGCGCGACCGATCCCATGCACCACCAGCAGGAACACGGGCTGGTCCGGGGCCGGCTTGACCAGCCAGGGTCCACTGGTGTGCACCCGTAGGTGCACGAGGCGTCCCCGCACCACGCGTCGGGACAACTCGCCAGCCACGCCGCGCGTGCAGGGTCTGCTCGGGGTGCGGGTCCGCGCTCCCCATAGCGGCGATGCCGGCCGCGCTGGCCAGACACGGGAGCCTGCGGCAGGGCATAGAGCGCCTGGTGCGCGTGGTGCGCGCCAGCAAACTCACGTTGCGTGGCAGCGCGCGCAGCAGCGGCGCCACGCTGTAACTGCCATCCGCCACCGCCAGCACGGCGACGGGTCTCGCCAACCTGGTCCAAACATGCCGGAGCCAGCTCAGGGCGGTGAGCTTCCTCGGCTTCCCATTCCTTCTGGGGTGGGTGCCCTGGCCAAGGGCGCGCGGTGGGTGACGGGGCGGGGACGACGTGCACGGGCACCGCCCGGCTCACCCCGTCAGCGGAGCGGGGCAGCAGGGCGCTCAGCCCCACCCAGCGCTGCGCCCGATGGATCCCGGGGCGCCACACCGGGGTGCGCGGGACTGCGCAGGCCAGCCCACCCCGGGAAGCGTGCACTGGTGCGCGCCAGTGTGGACGCGGCCATCCAGTTCAACCACAAAGATGCGACCGGAGTCGTCGGGTGGAAAGGCGATGTTGGTCGGAGTGCTGAAGCCGTCCGCGACCTTGACGAGCTGAATCTTCGGATCCCCAGGGATTGTGCCGCCCAGGTGTGCCGTCGCAGACGGATCGATCCCCGGGATGCCAACGGCCGTCGGTGTCGCGGCGGATTCCTGCATGCCGCTGGCCGGCTCACCCTGGGGCAGCATCAGCGGCAGGACGACTACCAGTGCAACTACAACTGTGAAGATGCGGAGTGAGGGGCGCAAGCTGATCCTCCGTGCGCCAGGGCGCGCTTGCAGAACCGAACATGACAGTCTGACGATCAGGAGGCAGTCACGTTGGGCGCCTCCTGCAGACCCAACGTGTCAGCGTACCTGTTCCAGGCTACGGCTGTCGTCCATTGTTACTCGTGTGCTGTAGCGCGAGTGCAGCATGGAAACAAGAACGGCCCAGCAGGTAAACCTGCTGGGCCATTACTGACGTCAGCGCGAGAACGCGCCGGCGTTACGGTCGCCTAGTAGCGGCTGCCGTAGCTGGGAGCCGAGGCGCGCTTGTCCTGGAAGCACTCGCGGCAGTACACCGGCTTGTCGTTCCGCGGCTGGAAGGGGACTTCCGTCTCCTTGCCACAGGAAGAGCAAACTGCCGGGTACATCTGGCGCGGGCCACTGGAGTAACCGCCACCACCGCCACCGCGGGAGTACCCGCCGCCGCTGGAGTAGCCACCACCGCCACCGCTGGAGTAGCTGGAGCCGCTGTCATAGCCGCTCGAAGCGCGCTGCGCCTTGCGCGAAGCGCGGCAGCTGGAGCAGCGCTGGGGTTCGGAGTAGCCGCGCTCTGCATAGAACGCCTGCTCACCAGCCGTAAAAGTAAATTCCTGCCCACAATCGCGGCAGATGATCGTCCGGTCGCTCAACTCGCCGAAACCTCTCTCTTGTGCCGTGCACCGCACGGCCATAAACCTTGAACCGATCAAACGTGTTTCGGCGATACAGAACGCCAGGATTCGCACCATGCGACTCCAGGACGGTCATTGACGCTTCGACGTCGTCTGGGTGAACTATGTATAGCACATTCTCGTCAAGAATGCACGTGATTCATGCAAGTCGCACTAAGGTGCAGTGGCAACTGGCGTCGCCATTGGCGTGGCAGGGATCTGTGGCACACCCATGCGCTCGGGCGCGACCACCACGGCGACGCCCAGCACCATCACAATCACCGTCACCAGCAGAATGCCGATGAAGTGCCATCGTCCCGATCCTGGCTGGTTTGCTGGCTGGGTCATGAGCGTGCAGCCAGTGTGTGCTTCGACACGAATGTCGACGCCAACAGGGCTGAAAGCAGCGACGCGATGATCACGCCATTCGGGATGTGAATGGCCGCAGGCCAGCCTCCCCGTCGCCCCATGTACCCGAGCCCCAGTTGTGCCACCATCAGCAGCACCACCACCGCGCCATGGACAAGCGCGCTGCGCGGCAATTCACCCCGCTGCACGGCGAGAAAGATGGATCCAGTCAGCAAGATGGCAAGAAGGAAGGATCCACTCCCGAGCCAGCCGTGCAACGCCAGGAGCGACATTTCACCAAGGTAGAGTGCTTGTCCAATAAGCCCGGCCTGGACCAGGACCAGCAACGTTGTGAGGGCAGAAAGCCAGCGTACGAGAGACATGTGGAACCGTACTCCTCTTCCGTGCGGAAATGCCTACGAACCGGGCCGAGCATGCGTGACCAGGAGCCACGCACACCCGGTCGGAACGATCAGCAACAATCCTTCAGTAAACGCGAGCACCATGAACGCAGAGCCATGCCGGGTTGTTACGAGCCAGGCGCTCAGCAAGGTGAGGACCACCGGCGCCAGCATGCCAGCCAGGCTGGCCCTTCCTACCCACGTCCAGGGATTGATCCCAGGATTAGGCGGAGCATTCCGTGGGTTCAGCCGCAGGGTAAGGCGCAGCAGTGTCACCGCCATGATGAACCCGACCAGGCCCAGCACGGCGAGTGGAATGGCGAGAGAGTTTGGACTCTGGTGCGGAATCAGGGTTAAACCCGGGAGAATCAAGGCGCCGAGCATATTGGCGAAAATGAACGTCGCGAAGTAGCTGACGTCCGCCGTATCGGGGTTGCGAAAAATCGCCAGCCGCAGCGATGCGGCAACGAAGAGCAAGCCCAAAAGGGTCGCGGCCGCGGCGCCGGCCAGGGCGTAGAACGGAATCCAGTCAGACAGGGTGTCGGCGAACGCACTATCCATCACGTTCATGGTAACCGCGACTCGCGCCCCCACGCACACGAAAACGGGCGGGCCGCCTGGCCCGCCCGTCATCTACCGCTCCCTGGAGAGTCGGCCGATCAGTTCTTCTTGCAGAACCGGTTCCCGTTCTTGTCTTCCTTGCAACTACCCCGGCAGCAGTCCTGATCGCGATTACACGTGGTGTTGTCCGGGATGCAGCGGCAGCGGCCGTCGTTCTTGTTGCAGTATCCGCGGCAGCAGGCGGAATCCCGGCTGCAGGAATCACCTTCGCCCCGGCAGCGGCACTCGCCCTCTTTGCGCTTGCCCTTCTTACCGTTCTTCTTCTTTTTCTTCTTCTTGGAACCCCGGCAATCACCTGAGCAGCACTGATTGTTCTTGTCGCACTTGTCGCCCGACAGGCGACAACCTTCGACCAGGACATCATCCGCAGCAGCTAGCCCCAGGTCGGCTTTGGCCAGGGACACCAGCGCCACTCCAGCGCCGGTCATCTCTCGCAACGCAGCCCGGCGGTCCTTCAGGCCCGCCATCATCCGCGTCAAGTTGTCAAACCGGCACTCATCCATGCTGGTTCTTGCCCTCACTCACAAGACGGGCCGCAGCGCTCGTCCATCAAGCGCATACGGCACGCCGTCGGCACACGCTAGCCATAACGTGTGAAAGGCGTGGACGGTTTCACGCAATCCACCGCTGAAAGCGTTCCATGTCGCTGCCTATCTGGCAACGGCAAGCCTCATCCACCAGTCCTGCGTCCGCCGCAGACAGGACCATTCGCTGCGGGACCTTCTCGGCCAGGAACGAGCAGAGCGTCCAATTGCGGGGCGTGACGTCCCCCGCTATCCTCACGACTGAGCGCGCCAGCGCGCTGCCTCACGGTGACCACGAGCGTAGCACCTGTGATCCCGTCTCACGCACGTCGCAGGAGAACCATGTCCGCATTGCAGCAGGCAGCGCTGGCGCCCGGCGTGGCGAGCAATGCCGTACTCCCAACCGGACTGAGCACGACCGAGGCTGCAACGCGCCTGAAGACCGAGGGTGGCAACGTCGTGCCTGACGCCGGTGGCCGCTCCTGGTGGGACATCGTCCGCCGCAACCTGTTCACCTTCATCAATATCACGTTGATCTTTATCGGAATCGTCCTGATTCTCATGGGCAAGCCGCGGGACGCGCTGCTGGCCTCCGGGCTGGCCGTGATCAACGGCCTCGTCGGCGTTGTGCAGGAATCGCGGGCGAAGCGGCGCCTGGAACAGATCGCATTACTCAATCGCACTCAGGCCAGCGTGGTTCGCGATGGCGCACTCATCCAGATTGATCCAACTCAGATCGTGCGCGGTGACGTGCTGCGCATTCAGCCCGGAGACCAGGTCTTTGCCGACGGCACGCTGTTAGCGAACGGCAGCGTCCAGATGGATGAATCCCTACTGACTGGCGAGGCAGACCCGGTCGCCAAGGCGCCCGGTGACAAGGTCTCGTCAGGCAGCTTCTGTCTCACCGGCGCTGGCTGGTACCGCGCGGATGAGGTCGGCGCGAACAGCACCGCCGCGCACCTCACCGCCAGCGCTCGCGCTTACCGGGTGCCCCTGACGCCGCTGCAAGTCCAGGTCAACCTGATCGTCCGCCTCCTGCTGGTGCTGGCAGCGTTCTTCCTGGTCACGATCCTGCTCGGGTCGCTGATCTGGGATTATCCGGTCGAGGACACCATCCTGGCCGCGGCGGTGGTCCTGGGCATTGTGCCGTCCGGTCTCTTCCTGATGATTGTGGTCACGTACTCCATGGGCGCGGTCCGCCTGGCTAACCGGGACGCGCTCGTCCAGGGCACCAACGCCGTTGAATCGCTCTCGAACGTCGATGTCTTCTGTATGGATAAGACCGGCACGCTCACGGCAAACGCAATGCGGCTCGCCCATGTTGAGCCGATCTCGGGCACGGAGGCGGAGATTCTGCCGCTGCTGGGAACCTTTGCCCGCAGCGCCTCCACCAGCACGAAAACGAGCGAGGCGATCGCTGCCGGAACCGAGAGCGAGGCGTGCCCCGTCCTGGCCGAGGTTCCATTCGCTTCCGCCTACAAGTGGAGTGCGTTGAGCGCGGACAGTCCTGCCTTCCGGGGAGTCTGTGCCCTCGGCGCGCCGGAATTCCTGGGCCCGCAACTGAGTGGCCCGGTGCCCGCGCCGCCGGCAGACTGGGCAGACCAGGGAATCCGCATCCTGCTCTTCGCCCATGGTCCTGACCCTGGAGAGTTCGCGGAGGTCAACGGACTTCCCACCTTGCCGCCCGGCGTAAAGCCCCTGGCGTGGGTTGGGCTCACCGATGAGTTGCGGCCCCACGTCGAAGATGCCATCAATGGATTTCGCCAGGCCGGGATCACGCTGAAGGTGATCTCGGGTGATAACCCGGAGACGGTGGCAGCCCTGGCGAAGCAGGCGGGCCTGAGCGGCGACGTACAGCTCGTCTCCGGCATCGATCTCGACAGGATGAATGACGACGAGTTCCGGGAGGTAGCGGAGCGTGCCACCGTCTTCGGGCGTGTGACCCCGGAGCAGAAGCAGCGCCTGGTTGAAGCGCTACGTGGCCGGGGGCACTACGTGGCGATGACCGGTGACGGGGTCAATGACGTGTTGAGCCTCAAGCAGGCCAACCTGGGCATCGCCATGCAGAGCGGCAGCCAGGCCACGCGTGACGTCGCGGACATCGTACTGCTGCGTGACTCCTTTGGCGCCCTGCCGGATGCTTTCCTGGAGGGGCAGCGTATCCGCCGCAGCCTCTGCCGCATCCTGGAGCTGTTTCTCTCGCGCGTTTTCGCGGTCGCGCTGTTGATCCTCGCTGTGTTGATGGTGCAGGCAGGGTTCCCGCTCTCCCCCGGGCAAATCTCACTGTTGACCCTGCTTACCGTGGGCATCCCGACCTTTGGCATTGCGCTCTGGACGCCGCCCGGCCCACCCCCACGGAGCCTGCCACACCGCTTGCTGCGCTTTGTGTTGCCGGCCGCCACGCTCCTCGCGCTGGCCGCCTTCGCCGTTTACCTCGCGGTCTACGTGCTCTATGACATCAATGTCCCGGCCATTCGCCAGGGCGGCGTGGCCGCCGCAACCACTCTCCCCTTCAGCGATTACGTTAGCCGTGAGGCAGCCACACATGTCCTGGTTCTGGGAGGGTTCGTGCTGGTGCTCTTCGCGGCGCCACCCACCCGCTGGTTTGCCGTGGTCGAGGAGTATGACCGCGAGATCCGACCGGCACTCCTGACCCTGGCGGTCGCACCGCTCTACGCGCTGATCATGTTCCAGCCGACGTTGCGGCATTTCTTCGGCATGAGGGGCATCGGTGCCCGGGATTACGCCATCGTGCTGCTGGTGATTGTGATCTGGGCGCTGCTCCTGCGCTGGATCTGGGAGCAGCGCGTGTTTGACCGCTTTTTCGGATATGACGAAACAGGAGAAGCCAGGACGTGAAAAAGCAGGGCATCCTGAACGCCGCGTTGTCGAACGTCATCGCCAGCATGGGCCACACTGACCTGCTTGTCGTGGCTGACGCCGGGTTACCTATTCCTCCGGGCATTCCTGTCATCGACCTGGCCGTTCGCTGTGGCGTGCCAGCGCTTGCGGATGTGCTGTCCGCCGTGGCGGACGACCTGCAGGTGGAGCAGATCACGATTGCCTCAGAGGCGGTACAGTCCGACGACCCACTGCCGGAAGTGGCGATGCTCTTTCCGGGTGTCCCGATCTCCACCTGCCCTCATGATGAATTCAAGCGACGCACGGCCCTCGCCCGGGCGGTTGTCCGCACGGGCGAGTGCACGCCCTACCACAACGTCATCCTGCAGGCCGGAGTGGTCTTCTAGTGGGTCGCTCTCGGCTGGCCGGCCGTGAAGGTGAAGGACACCCCGGCCAGGACCCACGCTGACGGGGCCAGACTGGTAAAGGCACTAGTCCTCGTAGATGTTGTCAGGGGTGTTGCCGATGATGGTCGCGCCGCCCAGTTGTAAATCGGCGTTAAAGCTGTAGATGCCGCCCCCGGTTCTCCCGGGACTGACACTGTTCGAGGCGACGCGGGTCCCGCTGTTGAGCTTCAGCGTGGAATTGTAGACGTAGATGCCACCGCCTTCATTCATGGCTGAGTTGCCGCTGATCTCCGTGTCGGTAATGGTCAGCGTATTCTCATAGACCCGGAGGCCACCGCCCATTCCCCATGACGTGGACGGCGACCGGTTTCCTGTGATGCGCGATGATGCAATCGTGCTCGCGAACCCGGTCAACAACTGGATGCCGCCGCCTGAAATGGTGCCGGTGTTCTCGGCGACGCTGGTGTTGCGCATCGTAAGGCGTCCGTCCTTGACGTGGATGCCGCCCCCGCTATCCGCCCGATTCTTTTCGATCGCGCAGTTGTCGATGGTCAGGTCTCCACCTTTGGCGAAGATTCCACCTCCCGGAGATGACCCCGCATTGCCGCGCGTGATGCGCAAGCGAGACAGTGACACCGTCGCGCCGTCACTGATGCTCAATGTCCGACCGCTATCTGAGCCGTCAAGGATCGTATTCGTCGCTGGATCCTCGCCCATACCCGCGCCGACCATCGTCACGGCGTTAGACGTGAAGAACCCGATATAGCGGCCGGGACAGATGTAGACCGTGCCGCCCTTGGCCAGCCGCGCGTTCAGCGCCGACCCGCAGGCGTTCCCGTTACCATCGCAGGTGACTGCGCAAGGCTGACATACGCCGGCCACGCAAATAGCCCCCGTTCCGCACTCTGCATTCGCCGCGCACGTCGCCGGACCTCCGCAGGCGCCAGGTGTGGCTCCCTGCTTGATGAGCTTTTTCTTCTTCTTGCTGGAGGCCTTGACCGTTTGTCCATTGAAGCACAGCGTGCTCTTCTTCTTCGTTTTCGCCCAGGTTGGCTGCGCGAACCCCGCCAGGCCCACGGCCACACCAGTAATGGATTGGAAGGCCCGGCGGCGACTGCTCATCGTCAACGCCCGCGTTAGCACGTCAAATTGCCCATCGTCCATGGAATCCCTCCAGGCAGCTTGTGCCAGCCACGCACAGGAGCGCGCTGTGCCCTTTAGCCTATGGGTCTTCCGGGCGCAAACCTATTCGTAGAAGTACGCAATTTCCCCTCGGGAAATGGCGTGCTCAGGTCACGCCGTCTTCCTGACGACGCGCGGAGAGGCTTCCCTGCGAAATCGCAGCGCGTTCCCAGAGAGTTCTCAGGTTTGCTCCTTATCGTGAATGGCGAGCAGAAACACTCCAGGCAACGACTGGGATGCTCAAAGAGCCGATTTCGCCGCGCTTTGCGGCCATTCACGAATGCCCCGTTCGGGCAAGGAGATTTCATGAACCGACGTAACGCGTTGACGACTCTTGGCGCTACCGCCCTCGGCATGAGCGTACTTTTCGGTGGCGCGGTCAGTTCGTACGCGCAGGACGCCACGACCCCGCCCGCGACAACCCAGACAGGCACCCAGGATGGACGTGCCGCATTCGAGGCAGAACGTGCCCAGGCCTACAACGATTTTGTCGCTGCCCTGGCGAGCGAGTTGGGTGACGACAAAGCCGCGGTAGACGCCGCCATCCGCGCTGCCCTCACCAAGGCGGTCGATGACCGTCTCGCCGCCGGTGACATCGACGCGGAGCAGGCTGCGGCAGCCAAAGCCGTGATCCAGGTCTCCGACGCCCCACTCATGGGTGGCTTTGGTGGTCCAGGCGGACACGGTGGATTTGAGGGACGCGGCGGCGGCCGCGGGCACGGCGGTCCCGGATATGGCGATGACCACGATGAGAAGGGCATGCCGCGTGCGGGTGACGACCAGGCTTCCGGTTCACTTCCGTCCGCGCCAGACGCTCCTGCGGCCGATGATGAAAGCGCTGGCGCTCCGGTGAGCATCGGCGGAAGCGTGATTTCCTGACGCAGGCACCAGCGGTGGTGAGGCTCGCCGCCTCACCGCCGCTCGTCCATCTCGCTGCTTGCACACAACGTTCGACCCAGGTGTCTGCGATCATCTCAAGAGCCGCCAGTGCCGGGCGCAACTGGATTGCCTGGCCAGTGCGACGCCAAGGAGCGCAGCATGCCGAACCTCCGCTGGGGAATCAAGACCGCCCCCATGCACACGACGTACGACGCCATGCTCAGGGTCTGGCAGGAGGCCGACGCCGAACCCGCATTCGAGCACGCCTGGCTGTTCGATCACTTCAACCCCATCCAGGGCGATCTAGGTGGCCCCTGTTACGAGGGCTGGACCACGCTCTCTGCGCTGGCTGCTGAAACGGAGCGACTGCGACTCGGCCTGATGGTGGCGGGCAACACCTACCGGCATCCTGCGGTCCACGCACACATGGCCGCGACCGTCGATGTCATTTCTCGTGGAAGGCTCGACTTCGGTGTGGGCGCCGGCTGGAACGAGTATGAGCACCAGAGCATGGGCATACCGCTTTACGCTCCAGGTGAGCGTATTCGCCGCCTGGGCGAGGCGTGTCAACTCACGCGCATGCTCTGGACGCAGGAACTGACCGATTTCGACGGGCGCTACTACCAACTCCGGGAGGCACGCCTCAATCCAAAGCCGATCCAGAAGCCCTACCCGCCTATCGTCATTGGCGGCAATGGCGAGCAACTCACGCTACGAGTCGTAGCCGAACACGCAAACATCTGGAACTTCGCCAGCAATGACGTCGGGCAGTTTCGTCACAAGCAGCACGTGCTCCATGAGCATTGCGCGGCCGTCGGACGCAACCCGGAGGAGATTGAACGCTCGGTGCAGGTCCGCGTCGATTACGACGATCTGCCAGCAACCGCCGCCGCGCTCCAACCGCTGGTGGATGCCGGCGCCACACACATCATTCTGGGGCTGACCTACCCGTATCCAGAAGGCATTGTGGCGCGACTGGCCGCAGAGATCGTGCCGCGCGTCGAGTAACGCACGCGGCACGAAGATCGAACTACGGCAACGACTCCCCTACCCCTTGCTTTTCCCGGTTTCGGCCCCACCTCAAGGTCCAACAAAATGCCCCCGCTCCCGGCGTCCGGGAGCGGGGGCCAAAGTCAGGCAAATGCCCTACGGGCGCAATTCGTACGTAACCTGGACATCGACAGCCACCGTCGTGGAACCCGCCTCGACTGGCGTGGCCGCCGCATCCATGGCCATGCCGCCGCCGCCGCGCGCGTACATCGGCGAGACGATCGGCACGGTGCCCTCGGCGATAGCCACGACAGGTCCCAGGGTCATGCCCGCGGCCGTCGCCAGTTCCTCGGCTTTGGTCTGGGCGTCGTCAACCGCTTTCACCCGCGCCTCGCTGGCCGCAGCGGTCTGGTCATCCACGTAGAACGTCACGCCGTAGATGCTGTTCGCGCCGGCGTTGACTGCGGCGTCCAGGAGATCGCCCAGGGTGTCAGTGTCTCGCACCGTCACCTGCAGTTGGTTGATCACCTCGAACCCGGTGATCAACGTCGGGTCGGCGTTCTCGGAGTAGTCTCGCAGCAGATTGACGCTGAAGAAACTGGTCTGGATATCCTCGGCGGCAATTCCGGCACTCTTGAGCGCCTCGATCACCGAGCTTGCCTGAGTTGCGGCTTCCGTTTGCGCTTCGGTCAGGGTCGGCTTGATGATGTCCACACCGATCGTGACCGACGCCGTATCCGGCGCCACGTTGACCTGGCCGTGGCCGCTCACGCTGACCGTTGGGACGCCCATTGCGCCGGCCACCGGCGTCGCGTCGTCCTGGGCCAGCGCCACATTGCTGAGGACCGGCATTGCCGCTCCGGCGACAGCCAGGGTCGCACCGGTCCGCAGACCGGAGAGGGCTTGCCGGCGATTCCACGTCTGCTGGTGAACCATGGTGCACGGGCTCCTTTCGCCAGATGTCCGGTACGTGCCTGCGCATCCAGTGATGCGCAGCAGGTTGATGTTGTGTCAGAACGAGAACCGTCACCCGGCGCTCACGGCAGCAGCCACTGCTAACGGAGCCGCCTCACCCAGCGGAGGCCAACGATCGTCACCACCAGCCAGGCCAGGATCGCGAATAGGGCAATCTGGACGAGACGCAGCCGCGACCCAGGTTCCCGCCCACTGACCGTCGTTTCCGCGTCGCCCGGCGTGGCCGTTGAGACCGCCGCTGGGGCGCTATCCGCACCGGCGAGCGGCTGCGTTACGGCTGCGGCGCCGGCGTTTGCCGTTGAGATGACGGCCGAGCGACTGGCGCTCTGTTCTGACATCTCCTGAGACGCGCTATCGGCCAGGTTCGTTCCATCGGACGTCGTGACGGCTTGCTCATTGTCTGTTTCAGCAAGGAAGGCGGCATTTGGAGCAGGGGCAACAGCGGGAGCCTGCGCTACAGGAAGACCAGCGGCGGCCGTTGGTGCGGCGAGTTGCTGCGGAGAAAGATCGCCGGAGAACCCTCGCCAGTCCCCCACTGTCACCAGCAGGAGCATCACACCCGCCACCATGGCCGCCACCTGGAGACCCGGCAGCCAACTGGTGAAACGAGGTGGGGGAGCGGCCACAGCCGCAGATGACGCCGCGGAGTTCGCCAGTGGTCCTGCATCCCAGGCCGGAGCCGCGCCCTGTGACCGGCGCCGGGCCGCCCTGGCGTGTTCCTGCCCGAGGCAGAACGAGCGTCGTGGCTCATATTGCGGGAGGGTGTTGAGCAGAAAGACGGTGGTTCGCACCTCCAGGACTTCGCGTTCACAGCCAGGACACTGCGCCAGGTGCAGCGAAATGACCGCGAAGTCGTCTTCATGGAGGTCGCGGTCGATGAACGCGCTGACTGCATCAATATCGAGATGTCCTGGCGTATCGCCCGGTGCATGTTCAGGCATCACGTGTTTCCGTCGTTGATGTCGCTGGCGGAGCGCCGTCTCTATCCGTATCGGCTTGTAAACGGAGGTAACGCTCGAAGAGTTCCCGGGCCTGCGTATCGTCCGCTAGCGCCTGTCGCACCTTCGCGCGCGCCCGGCTGAGCCGGGACTTGACCGTCCCCAGCGCAATCCCCATTGTCTCTGCGACCTCGTGGTAATCCAGCCCCTGCACATCGACGAGCATCACGACCATCCGCTGATCGTCGGGCAAGGAAATAAGGGCTCGCTCCAGGTAGATCGAAAGCTCACGCCGCAGCGCATGTGCGTCGGGCGATTCCTCTCCGGCGCCGCCGGCGCTCCAGATCGGCTCGATTTCCACCATCTCCGCCTCGAGCGAACCAGCCGGCCGCCGGGCAGAAGCGCGCAGCATGTCGTACGCGCGGTTGGTGGCAATCTTGTAAAGCCAGGAGCGGACGGAGCCTGTCTGGAACGAGCCAATGTTCTGCCAGGCCCGGATGAACGCATCCTGCGTGGCGTCCTCGGCCAGGCCGACATCCCGCAGGAGGCGCAACGCCACGTTGAAGACAGGGCGCTCGTGGCGAATCACGAGCTGATTGAACGCTTCCAGATCCCCGGCCTGCGCGCGCCGCACGAGCGCTTCGTCATCGAGCGCTGCTTGCGAGACGGGAGGCGAACCAGTTGAGGCTGGCGCCTCCTGCACCGCGACATCGCCATCAGCGATGAGCGCCTCACCTTCTGGCGGGGTCGTGGGTACGGCCTCTTGCGCTGCGCGACGACGGCGAAACACTCGGTCTCCTGGCTGAAAGGTCGCTAGCCCACGGTCTCCAGCGTCACTTTCTCCAGTACGCCGGGGTTGGCCACCGTCTGCGGCCGCTTGCCGCGCAGGACCTGCAGGGCCTCGTTCAGCGTTTCACGCCGCACGACCTCGGCGGAGCGTTCAGAGTAGTACGCAGAGTGGGGTGTCAGGATGACGTTCGGCATCTGGTAGAAGGGCGCATCAGCTGGCAAGGGCTCGGGATCGACAACATCGAGGGCGGCGCCAGCAATCTGACCCGCCTCCAGGGCAGCCGCGAGCGCGGGCAGATCGATGATCGGTCCCCGCGCCGTGTTCACAATGACCGCCGACGGCTTCATCAGCGCGATCTTCTCGGCGTTGATCAGGCCGCGTGTCTCCGGCGTCAACGGGCAGTGGATAGTGATGATGTCTGCGCGTCCCATGAGCTCATCAAGCGAAACCGGTTCGGCGCCCTCCGCCCGAATCGCCTCGGGGTCGGCGTACGGATCCGAGACAATGAGTGACACGCCGAACGGCTTCAATCGCGCGGCAACGGACTTGCCGATGCGGCCAAACCCGATGATCCCGACGGTCTGCTCACGTAGCGGATGAATCGGGCCGCGCAGGATCGTGCGCGTGGCCGGACCATGCTTGACCCAGGCGCCTTCACGCAGGGACCGGTCCTGCTCAACGATGCGCCGGTTCAGCGCCAGGATCATGGAGAGCGCGTGATCGGCCACCTCGGAGGTGCAGTAGCCCGGATAGTGCGTGACGACGATGCCAACGTCTGTGGCGGCGTCCAGGTCCACGTTGTCCAGGCCAACCCCGTAGCGTGCGATGACTTTCACGCTTGGCGCATTTTCCAGTACGCGGCGGGTAATCGCCTCTCGCGTGCTCACCAGGAGCGCATCGGCGCCCCTCGCCGCCTCGATCAGGGCGTCCTCAGTCACGCCGGTGCGGCTGACCAACGAGACGTCAAGGTCGCTGACCGCAGCGATCATGTCCTTTTCGAGTTCGAGACCGTACGTCTCGTTGCCATACCGGTCGGAGGTCACCACGACGGTGAAGGTGCCATTTGCGGCCATGGTTTCCCGCTGCTCCCCTGCTGCTGCCGGCACCACGTCAAAGTGGCCCACCGGGCAACGAATCACACCGCGCTACTATCGCACAGTGACAGCACTGGACTTCGCCCGGAAGACGCGGGTTGACGAGGCCGGGGTTGTGGCAGAGAGACAAAAAGAAACAGTCCCGACGAGTCAGTTCGCAACAGCCTCCCCGCGATCAGAAGCTCCACCACATCAACGCCCCGCAACGGATGTGGTTTTGCCGTCCGATCCCGTCTGGCGACGCCTCCAACCAACGTACCCCGCGATCCGCTGGCCTTTGATTGCCGCCTCTGGTGGGAAGACCGGTGTTCACCGGGCCCCTCGGGACTGTACGTACACTCTATACGATCACCAGCGATCCTGTCAAGCCCTCCAGGGAGGGGGCGTTTCACCTGGATCTGGATCATGAATGGAACCGCATGCCGCAAGTCATTCATTAATGACATGACCACACTCTATGTTGTCTGGGACCATTGGCTTTATCGCGGATTTGCGAATGCCTGCTGTGGTTGCTAACGTAGAGTCGGCGCTACGGGTGTAGGCACTGCTCTTGCAGAACTGCATCACGGAATGTCGGGGGGCGGTCGGGCCGTCCTGCCGCGGCGGTAACTCCAGGGAACTGGAGTGCGCTCTGCCGGATCCGGGTACCCGCACCCGAAGATGTCCGGAGGTGCGAAACCGGAACCGGTGCTCGTGCGTATTCAACTCGGATGGGTTCCGTCGGACCACATCTGGGTTGCGTTCGGCGGGCCTGGTGCAAGCGGTCTCCCGGAAGTTCCGGGGTTGGTCGCGCACCGCAAGGGGGCGCGGATTGTTCGTCGGCCGGACCGGCGACGCAGTGGGGAGGTAGGGTCCAGGTGAAGCTTTCGCGAATTGCACTCGGTTCCGCGGTGACGCTTTCGCTGGTGGGCGGAAGCCTGCTGGCTGCTCCGAGCACCTCGGCGCAGTGTGTGGATGCCAATGGTGATCCGGCCCCGGCCGTCATGATCTCCGGTGGCACCATCACCAATGAAACCGTTATCGACATCACGGCTGACGCCGGCACCAGCATCTCGGATGCGAGCGGCGGCAGCAACAACCTGGCCACCACCAGTGGCGGTGGCGACGGTCTGAACACGGGCTCCGCTGGTAACGGCGGCGTGGCCACCTCTTCGGCCAATGGCGGCGCCATCACCACGGGCAACATCAACTCTGGCGGGAACGTCGGCAACGCTATCGAGGTGGGTGACACCGCGTGCGCGCCGTGGGCCCCGGAGCCGGTTTACGACGAGCCGGTGTACGAAGAGCCAGTGTATGAGGAAGTCGTTGCACTCCCGTCGACGGGTGTCGGCGGAGTGGATGCCTCGGCGATCTTCGCCCTGGTCTCCGCTGCCGGTGCTGCAGCCGCTTCCTTCGGCCTGCGCCGCCGCTAGGCAGCGCACTCGCATCTGCGTGGCGAGGGTGTCGGAACCTCCACCACGTTTCGTGCGAAGCCAGATCGGGGTCCGCTCTCTGGAGCGGACCCCGTTTTTCATGCCCGCGACGCTTCTTTCCTGTAGACCAGGGCGGACGCTGGCCGTTCGTCCTCGTAGAATGGCGCGCACACTCCCCGCACCCGGGCCGGCTCCCCGTAAGCCGCCGAGATCTGGCATGAGGAGCGCCTGTGGATTTCGTCGTCATCGGGCTCGGGCTGAGCGCGCTGGCCTTGTTGACTGGCTTGACCCTGCTCTGCCTGGTTGCACCGCACTGGTCTCGCAAGGCCGGCGTGGCGCAACCAGGAGATGCAGCGTACGCCCGCGCCCAGGCGGGAGAACGCCACGCGCTAGGCCAGGGATTCCTGTGTGTTGGCGCGGTGCTCTTGCTCACCACGCTCGGCGGTATCTCGGCCGGCCTCGCTGACAAGACAGGGGCATACCTGATCGCGACCGTGACCACGGTCGCGGTCCTCTCGCTTTTTGGCTGGGATCTGCTCTACCGGCGCCAGCACCCCATACCGCAGCGGCGACGCGCCGCCCCAGACAGGGCACAACGGGCCGCCGAGCACACCGTTGGAACGCACTCCGCAGGGCCAACCGCGCAGCACGTCGCGAACGGCAGACGCCGCGTCCTTCCCGCTCGCCCGCGAGGGAGCCAGGCCGCCCCGCCCGCCACGGCGGCGGCTGAGCCTGCGCTTCTCACCGCTGGAGACGGACACGCTCCGGGCGTCATTGAGCCCCCTGCGGACATGCTGGAACCCGCCCCCGATATCGCCGATCCGGAAACTCAGTCCAGCAGTGAAGCTGAGCCAGCGCCACCGGCTGAAGCACCCGAACCGGACTCCGGTGCGACAGGTGACGCAACGGCAAGTCCGCCCACCGAGTCCGTGAGTGAGGCGACGGCCGGCGGGGAACCCGTCCCGGACGCCGCGGCCGTCCCAGAGCCGGCGGCACTTGCACCTGCGACCTCCAATGGTACTGGGGACCAGGCCGCGTCGCCGGCGCCTGAACCAGAGCCTGGGCCAGGGCCTGACATGGTGCCTCACGGCGATGATCGAGTGATTGCCCTTTTCCCAACCGCGGCAGCACGCCGCGGGCGCACCGTTGTGGCTCCAATGGACCCTGATGACCAGAGTTGACTCTCCCATCAGCCTCCGCGAGTTGAACCGCGCCACACTTGCCCGCCAGTTAGTGCTTGAACGAGCCACCATGACCCCGACCGCGGCGGTGGAGCAACTGATTGGTCTGCAGGCCCAGGAGGCACGGCCGCCGTTCATCGGTCTCTGGTCGCGCCTGCAGGACGTCCGGCGCGAGGAGATAATCCGGGCTATCAATGAACGGACCCTGGTCCGGGCCACGCTCATGCGCGGCACGATCCACCTGTTCAGCGCGGCGGATTACCGGGCATTCCGTCCCGTCATCCAGCCAGTGCTGGACCGGGCCATGAGTGTGCTCGGTTCCCGGGCAAACGGCCTCGATGTCGAGCGCGTGCTGCCGGCGGCTTACGCACTGCTCGCGGAGAGTCCCCTTCCCTTCAATGACATACGCGACCAACTGCAGGCGCAGTTCCCCGATATGAATGACCGCGCGTTGGGCTTTGCAGTGCGCATGTTGATCCCACTGGTGGTCATCCCCGCCGAACACCCCTGGGCCTATCTCGCCAACTCGCCTTTCGGGCTGGCCGACGCGTGGATCGGCCCCTGCGCTCCGCCTGGGCAGGGGTTCGAGGAATTGATTCGCCGCTACCTTGGCGCGTTCGGACCGGCCACCGTGAGCGACGCGCAAACCTGGTTGGGCATCTCCGGACTGAAGTCGTCGTTCGAAGCGCTGCGCCCTGATTTGCTCGTGTTCAGGGGCGAGCGAGGCAAGGAGTACTTCGATCTCCCCGATGCTCCTCGTCCTCCCGCAGATGTGCCGGCGCCAGTGCGTTTCCTCCCGGACTTCGACAATCTCCTCCTCTCCCATACCGACCGCTCACGGGTGATAGCTGATGAGCACCGCGGAATCGTGTACCAGAAGGGGAACCTTCGGCTCTTGCCCACCATCCTGGTCGATGGCGTAGTGGCCGGCATGTGGCGCAGCGAACGCAAGCGCAAGGACGCGATTCTCACCATCACCCCTTTCACGCCGCTGTCACGCGTGACCCGAGCTGAGCTGACCGATGAGGGGGAACGGCTGATCCGCTTCATCGAGGAAGATGCGGGCACGCACGCTGTGTCGTTCGCGGAGCCACTCTCGCAGAACTAGGATCGTCGCATCACCTGAAAGGACACGGCCGTGATGCAATCAGTCGCCAAGCTGGCACGGGGCGAAGGGAATGTCGGGCTGCGCGAGGTCGCCGAACCACAGCCTGGGCCGGGCCAGGTCCTCATGGCCGTGCGCGCCGCGGGTATCTGCGGGACCGACCTCCATATCTACCACGATGAGTACCCAACGCAGCCGCCCGTCACCCTGGGTCATGAGCTTGCGGGCGAAGTGGCGGCCGTCGGCGAGGGTGTGACCCGGATCACTCCGGGCGACCGCATCACGACCGAGACCTACTATCACCTCTGCGGCACCTGTCGATTCTGCCGTTCCGGAAAACCGAACCTATGCCCGGAGCGGCGCTCGATCGGTTCCGGGGTGAACGGCGGCTTCGCTCGCTACGTATTGGTGCCCGAGCGCAACGTCCATCTGCTCCCTGAGAACCTCCCCTTCGACGAGGCAGCGCTGACCGAACCACTTGCCTGCGTGGTGCACGGCGCCCTCGAACTCCCGAAGGTGACCGCCGGCGACGTGGCGGTGATCAGTGGCCCGGGAGCCATCGGGCTGCTCACACTCCAGGTCGTACGCGCGGCCGGCGCGGCCGTCGTCGTCCTCGGCACCAGTGCCGATCACCGCCGGCTGGAACTTGCCCGAGAGTTGGGCGCTGCGGAAGCTATCGACATTACGGCGGAGGACGCCTCAGGACCTGTGCAACACCTCAGCGGTGGCTGGGGCGCTGATATTGTTATCGAGTGCTCGGGTGCAGGTCCGGCGGCGCTTGGTCTCCTGCGACACGTTCGCCGCGGCGGGCAGTACGCTCAAATCGGGCTCTTCGGCAAACCGGTAGCCTGGGATCTCGACCAGGTGTGCATGAAGGAACTGAGTGTTACTGGCAGCAACGCTACCGTTCCCTCAGCCTGGCGTACCGCGCTTCGCCTGCTGGGCGAGGGCCAGGTGCGCACGGCTCCGCTCATCACAGAGACCTTTCCGCTTGCAGGTTGGGCCGACGCCTTCGCAACGTTCGAAAGGAAGGACGGCGTCAAGCTCCTGCTCGACCCGTGGGCTTGAATCGAACCTGTTTCGGTCGAGCAGCCTTGCCGTCGCGAGAGATAGAGTACGCGTGCCTGTTTGCGAACCCTGGCACACATTTCGCGCGTGATACTACCCGCGCGACAAGGACTGCGGGACATCGCCAGTCAACGAACAACGCCCATGCATCAGAGCGCCGTCGAATTCACATCAGGCTATCGGGAGATTCCCGCGGTACCGCGCGACCGTGACTATGTCGCCTGTATTTGGCAGAGCTTCTCTGGCGGGCATTCCCGGCAGTCGGTGATTCTGCCCGACGGCTGCGTTGATCTGATCTGGCAGCCTGGCGTCGATCCATTCATTGCCGGACCAATGACCCGGCCGTTGGCAACGTCGGTTCCGCCAGGTACCGAGTGCGTCGGCATCCGGTTTCAGCCTGGCGTGGCTGCGGTAGTCCTTGGCGTGAGCGCGGCGGATCTCCGCGATCTCCAGGTACCGTTGGTCGCGCTTTTCCCGGCGAAACGGCGGCATCCCTCCCTCGACCGGGTCGTTGCGGGAACGGAAACTCCGACGCTCGACCGCGCGAGAGACGCTATCTCCGCGCTCCTTCCTCGTGCCATGCCGCCAGACCGCTTCATTATGAACGCCAGCAAATGGTTCGCGCAGCATCCTGATCAGCTGGTAACAGCCTTCATCACTGGCAGTGGGGTGAGTGAGCGGCAGGCGCGTCGCCGATTCCTGGAACACGTCGGGTACGGGCCAAAAACGCTGCAGCGCATCCTGCGCATGCAGCGCGTGCTCTGGTCGCTGAGCAGACCCGATGCATGTATCACACTGGCGCAACTTGCGCTCGCGTCAGGGTACGCCGATCAGGCGCACCTCACGCGCGAGATCGTCGCCCTCACCGGACAGCGTCCCTCCGAATTGGCCGCCGGAAATCCGCAATCCGCCGTGGCCGATCTGTTCAAGACACGTGCTCCGTAAGCCGCTATCTTCGGTTTCAAGACGTGCATGATCCCAGGAGGATAGCGATGAATCTCAAGCTGGATATGATCGGCGTGGTGGTAAGTGACATGGCGCAGACGCTGGCGTTCTACCGTGCGTTGGGCCTGGTGTTCCCTGAGGGGTCAGATGCCGAAGGTCACGTCGAAACGACTCTCCCTGGTGGCCTGCGGCTCGCCTTTGACCAGGAAGACGTCATTCGCTCGTTTGATGCGGGTTGGATAGCCCCGGAGGGCAGCTCTCGACTGGAACTCGCCTTCCGCTGTGAGTCACCAGCGGCAGTTGACGCCACCTGGACTGATCTCACGGGAAAGGGCTTCACCGGGCACAAGGCTCCGTGGGATGCGGTCTGGGGACAGCGTTACGCCATCCTGCATGATCCCGCCGGTACGAGCGTCTCACTGTTTGCCCCGCTGACGTCGTAGCCAGACGTCGCGCAAACGAGCGCCGGGGAGTTATCCGGCGCTCGTGGCTTCCCAAGCTGGAAACGCCAGGCTCCTACATGACCTTGATGAGATCCCGAGCTTCCTCAGCAACATGCGCTGCGGAGATGCCGTACTTGTCGAGCAGGTAGTCGTTCGGCGCAGACTCTCCATAGACATCACGGAGGCCGTTGATGCGCATGGGGGTGGGCCGTTGCTGCCCAAGCACCTCAGCCACCGCGCTCCCGAGGCCACCGATGATCGAGTGATCCTCTGAGGTCAGGATGCGGCCGGTCCGCGCTGCCACTGCCACGATGGCCTCTTCGTCGATCGGCTTGAGGGTCGGCAGGTGCAGCACACTGGCCGAAATGCCCTCACCGGCGAGCAACTCAGCAGCCTCGAGCACCCGGATCGTCTGCACCCCGGTCGAGATCAGCCCGATGTCATCCCCCTCGCGCAGCAGCACACCCGCCCCAATTTCGAACTGGTAATCCGCCGGGAAGATCGTCGGTGAGGGATCGCGGGTCACACGCAGGTACATGGGCCCCGGTGTCTCCTGCATCACCCGCATCGCCGAGCGCATCTCGACCGCATCCGCCGGAGCAATGGTGACCACGCCGGGCATCGCCCGGAAGATGGCGAAGTCCTCGACGCTCTGGTGGGTCTTGCCTGTCTTGCCAGTGAGAATGCCGGAGTACGCTCCGCACATCTTGACGTTCAGGCCTGGCTGTGCCACCACGATCCGCACCTGATCGGTGGCGCGGTTCGCCATGAACGCGGCAAACGTCGAGAGCCAGGGGACGAAACCGAGCGTGGCCATACCCGCAGCCACGCCGACCATATTCTGCTCGGCGATCCCCATCTCGAAGAAGCGCTCCGGCATCTCACCCTGGATGATGTCCGCCCGCGTGGAGTTCGCGAGGTCGCCGTCCAGCACCACCAGATCGGGAAACTCGCGGGCCATGTCCAGCAGGGCCTGCCCCCAGACATCGCGCAGTTGCAGCTTCTCCGCGCCCTCGAATGGGAGTGGGGTGACGCGGCGCGTGGCGGATGTTGTGCTGCTCACGTGCGGCCTCCCTTCGCGGCAATCGTCGACAGCAACTCTTCGATCTCCGCCTCGGCGTCAGCCAGATGCTGATCGGTCGGGGGCTTGGCGTGCCACAGGTAGTCCCCTTCCATGAAGGAAATCCCCTTCCCCTTGATCGTGTGGGCCACGACGCAGGTCGGCTCGCCCTCGTGCGCCCGCGCCTCGTCCAGGGCCGTCCGGATGGCGGCGTGGTCGTGGCCGTCACACTCGATGACGTGCCAGCCAAACGCGCGGAACTTGCCGGCCGGATCGTCGAAGCCGTTGGCGCGCGTGTGGCCGCTGGGATCAGGCCAGCCGAACTGCGGTAGCCCGTTGTAATCAACGATGGCGATCAGGCTGTCGAGCCGGTAGCTGGCGGCCATGAAGGCGGCC
Organism: Thermomicrobiales bacterium; assembly: GCA_046328375.1. GTDB lineage: Bacteria > Chloroflexota > Chloroflexia > Thermomicrobiales > UBA6265 > JACCXM01. The sequence continues at coordinate 12,614 of JAXLWT010000006.1, read as the reverse complement.
TCCCAGATCTGACCTTCCTGGATTTCGCCGTCACCCAGCATGACAAACGTGTGGAAATCGAGGCCACGCAGTCTCGCCCCAAGCGCCATGCCCGCTCCCGGCGAGAGGCCCTGTCCCAGCGATCCGGTCGACATCTCCAGCCCTGGCAGCGCGTGCATATCCGGGTGCCCCTGCAGGCGGGAGTGCGCGGCATCGAAGGTTTGCAATTCCTCGACCGGGAAGTACCCACGTAGTGCCAGGACTGTGTAAAGCGCGATGGAGGAGTGCCCCTTGCTGAGGATGAAGCGGTCCCGCTCCTCCCAGTCAGGCTGCTCCGGTTTGATCCGCATCTGGTCGAAATAGAGCGCGGTCAGCACGTCCGTCGCCGACAGCGGCCCACCCAGGTGCCCTGCTCCCGCGTGATGAATGGACTGCACAATAAGCTTGCGTGCTTCGGCGCTGATGCGCCGTAACTCATCAATCGCAGGTCGGGAGTCCACGTGCTCCAGGACCGCCATCCTCGTCCTCCATGCTTGCGGCGAACACCGTGGCCAGCCCAGCCAACCCCCGCCATTTCACCGACTTGGAGCGATTGTAGCCGGTGCAGATGGTGCGTCAGATCGCGAAGAGGGCGCTATCCGGAGGCGCTGGAAGCGCCGTCGTTCCCGGCATTCCCCTTTCCACCCTGCCCCTTGCCGCCCCTTCCGCCCTTGTTGCCTTTCCCATCCGCGCTCCCGGCGCTTTCGACACTTTCAGCAGGGGCCGCGACCGGCGCTGACGAGTCCGCCGTGCTGTCGGCCGGGGCCGGTCCAGCGCCGTCCTCGACCATGGTTACGGCATCCGTGTTTTCGGTGACGCCGCCGATCGTGATCGTGCCGTCCTCTCCGGCCATGCCAACAGGGCCAGCCGGGCCATTGTCCGCTTCGGCGACCCGGCTATCGACCAGGAGCAGCGTAACGGTGGTGCCACTGTCATCCCGTTTGGGGGTGAAGTAGGCCACACCATCGAGCCGGGAGCCCTCCATGGGGTTGATGCCAACTGCCAGGGTGCCATCTTCGGCCAGCATGCCACCAATGACCCCGCACGCGGCCGGTGTTCCCGGTTCCTCAGTTGACTTGTCCACCACCACGACGAATCCGCCCGCCAGCAAGTCAGGCAGTAACTGCGGCACAACGGTCACGGATTGCTCAACCGGGGTTGCTCCCTCCGGGCCAACCTCGTCGCCACCTGGCGACACGACGTTGTCAAGTTGCGCCACCGGGTCACCAAAGCTGGCGCAGGACCCGGAGCGGATCTCCGCGGGACGTTGGAGCGTGTCCTGAGCGGACGAGACATGGGGAACCGATACGCCGATGGCGGTTACGAACAGGGAGGCAACAAGCAGTGTTCGTCGCAACGTGCAGTCTCCTTCGGGCGGGACCAATCCGGTCTGCGCGGGGGAGCGCACGTGCGCGGGAGGCAGGCGGGCCTGCGTGCACGAACAAGGCTATTGCGCCTCCATCACATGCCGCAAGAGCAGGATGTCCTGATTCGGGGCCGCTATCATACGGCTTCGTTGCTTTCATATGAGCATTGGTGATCGTCTGGGCCAACGTTGTCTCGCCCCACCACACACATGGCTGAACGCGCTGACCTATCTCGTCACGGATCGCTATCCCCGGCGCCAGAATACGCGCGGGCATTTCTCACTGCGCGTGAAGCTGCTCAGCTCGTGGGCGTCAACGAGAAGACCATCCGACGGGCAATCGCACGCGGCGATCTGCGAGCACTCAAACACGGGCGCAGCTTCTCGATCCTCGTCGAGGACCTCCATCGCTACCGCGCAGGTCGCAACACCGATCGCCCCGCACGTTTCCCGCGCGATCTCGCACACGAAATCGGTGTGTTGACCTCGCTCAAGCCCCTGAACCAACGGCTGCCCACGCCCCTGACCCGATTCATCGGGCGTGAACAGGACGTGGAAGTTGTTGTCGCCTGCTTCGCCCAGAAAGACGTGCGCCTGGTCACGCTCACCGGGCCTGGCGGTGTGGGCAAGACGAGGCTCGCCCTGCGCCTGGCTGAACAGCTATCTGCCGGCTTGGCAGGCGCCGCCTTTGTTCCCCTGGCGCCAGTCCGGCGGGTCGATCACGTACTCCCGGCCGTTGCCCAGGCCATCGGGATCCAGGACACCGCCGATATCCCTGTGCGTGATACGGTCATCGCCTCGCTCCAGAGTGGAGTCTTCCTCGTGGTTCTCGACAACCTGGAGCACCTTCCGGATGCCGGCTTGCTCCTGGTTGACCTGGCGAGCCAGTGCCCGGAACTTCGGTTGCTGGCAACCAGCCGGGTTCCGCTGCACGTCTCTGGCGAACACGTGGTGCAAATTGCGCCACTTCCACTCCCTTCCAGGCGAAAACGCTCCGGCCGGATGCTCGATCAGGACTGGCTGAATGAGCTGACAGCCAATACGGCCATTCAGCTTTTCGTTGATCGCGGTCGGGCGGCCGACGCGGACTTCGGTATGACTCCTGCGAATGCTGGCGACGTAGCGGCTCTCGTTGCGCGTACCGATGGGCTGCCGCTCGCGATCGAACTCGCCGCCGCGCGCCTCCGGTATCTGACTGTGGGTGAGTTACTGTCCCAGATGGGCGAGCGCTTACCGCTGCTCACCGACGGCCCCCGCGATCAACCCGGCCGGTTGCAGAGCATGCGCGATGCCATCGGCTGGTCGTATGAGCTCCTGACCGCGCCCGAGCAAACGCTGTTCCGCCACCTGTCAGTCTTCGAGGGCGGTTTCACTGTCGGTGCGGTCGAGGCCGTCGTCTCGAAGGCCGCCGAACTGCCCCTGGAAGACGCGCCCTCACGTATGCACCCGGTGAAGCTGCTGGCCCGGCTCATCGATCACAGCCTGGTACAGCGTGAGGTTGTGTCCACTGGGGAGACGCGCTACGCGTTACTGGAGACGGTGCGCGAATATGGTCTGGAACTCCTGCGCGTGAGGGGCGAAAGCCCCACCGCTCGCGATGCCCACGCGGCCTGGTGTCTTAGCTTCGCGGAACTGGCTGAGCGCGAACTGGCTGGCTCCCAGCAATCCATCTGGCTCAAGCGACTCGAATCCGAGCTGCCCAACATTCGGGCCGCGCATGAGTGGCTGAATATCACGCAGAATCTGCAGGCATCCCTGCGGCTCGCTGGCGCCGCCGGCTGGCTGTGGTCCAGCGCACCGCACCTGGCGGAGGGCCGGCAACGATTCGACGACCTCCTGGCCACCGCTGGAGTTGAGCGTTACCCCGAACTCCTCGCCCGGGCACTTGCAACGGCCGGGGACATTGCTGACTGGTCAGGAGATCAACCCCGGGCGCAGGCGCTCTACGAGCGCGCGCTCTCACTCTATCGAGAGCTTGGCGACCTGCGGAACGCCGTGAGCATGCTGCGCGGGCTGGCGAGTAGCGCCATTGATCGAGGAGATCTCCAACTGGCGCAGCAGCTCCTGGCGGAGAGCCTGCAACTGGCCGAAGAAATCGGACATCGCTGGGAGTTTGCGGCAATCTCGAACTTGCAGGGCATCGTCGCTCGTGTGCAAGGGGATTTCCCGCGTGCCCGATCAAAACATCGTCTCGCAGTCGAAACCTGGCGCACGCTTGAGGATCACGCTCATGTTGCAACGGCGCTCAATTCGCTCGGCTGGGCGTCCTGGCTCGCTGGTGATCTCACGAGCGCGGCCGGGGCTTTTCACGAGAGCCTGACCCGCTTTGGCGGGCACCACGATACCTGGGGCACGCTCTGGTGCGTGACAGGAGCCGCGTGCATTGCGGCGAAGCTGAGAGGACGCGACTCGCTGGCATCGACGCTCCTGGCAGCGTCCCAGACGGAGCGGCGCCACCTTGCCGGCGCCTACCGCCCGCACGATCAACGTGTGCTCGATGAGGTGATGTCGAACCTTCGCCGGGACCTCGGTCCTGCGGCCTTCGCGACGGCATGGGACCACGGGACAATGTTGTCTCTTGCGGAGATGACAGCCATGTCCGAACGGTTCCTTGCCGAGTGCGTCGCCAGCGGCCAATCGGCCGGTGCGACTGAACTCCTGACAGCCCGTGAGCGCGAGGTCCTGGGCCTGCTGGTTGAAGGGCAATCAGACAAGATGATCGCCTCCACACTCTTTCTCAGCCGCCGGACCGCCTCAAATCATGTTTCCCGGATCCTCGCCAAGCTTGGCGCCTCCTCCCGGATGGAGGCGGTCGCCATTGCCCGGAGGCAGGTCCTCCTCTAGGTCCAATCGGCTCGACCCCGGCCGCTGCACACAAGTTGTCCGCCTTCGCGTGTTCGCTATTCCGCCCAAATTGAGGAAGTTTGCTCACGCGCCGCGGTGCGTTTCCCCACACAATCGAAGATGAGCACCTCCATGAGGAGGCGCACTGGATGCCGCGGGCTTGGACGTTGTCATTCACACCTGGAACACGACCAGGCCGCAAGGCACCCACACGCACGGCTCTGGAAAGCGTATGTCTCGCATACAGCGTCGCCCTGCCGTTGTCACCGGGCCCTATTGGCTAGCAGTTCGGATATGGCCGTGATGAGGCCGTCACGTGCTGTGAATCCGATCCCCATGTCCCGTGCCTGAGGCCCGGTAGCGGCACACATCACCGCGGTGCTGCGCGCATCGCCTTACATCCGGATCAGCGCTGCGACGGTTCGCCCACCACGAGGACTTTGCCGATGGATGAGTCACGCTTCGATGCTCTGGCTCGGATGCTCTCCAACGAGGCCGGCGGCCGCCGTCAGACGCTCGGCATCCTCGCAGGGTGGGCCATGGCCGCCATCGGCCGTGGCCCTGAGGGCACACGCGGCAAGAAACGCAAGAAAAACCGGAAGAAGAAGAAGGTTCAAACCCCGCAACCCCTACCCCCAACGCCGTGTGCGCCGGACTGTAGGGGCAAGAAATGCGGCAGCGACGGATGTGGCGGGACATGTGGTTCCTGCCAACAGGCAGAATCATGCGTTTCCGGCCAATGCACGTCGGCGTCCTGCTCACCCGCGTGCCCAGCCAACCAGGTCTGCCAGGGCGGCGTGTGCGGGTGTCCGGCAGGTATGAAGGAGTGCCCCAACCAGGGACCGCCCGGAAGTTGTCACGAATGCTGCGTCACGACGGCGACGTTTCCAGATCCTGAGTGTGAGAGCAGCCCGAACGGCAATTACTGCGTCGATCCGAACGGCAACCAACTGTATCGCTGCGGCTGCTACATTGGCTTGAAGAACTGCGGCGACGGCAAGTGCGTGCCGTGCTGCACCCACCAGGATTGCATCAACCTGACCGGTGATCAGCACCGCCTGTGCCTCAGCGGTGCTTGTCTCGCAATGAGACCGACGGATTTGTGGAGTGCCCAGACCCGTCATTCCACGTTGGAGAATGCCGCCACATCGCCGATGACAGTGACGCTTGCGGGCCCCTCTGCAAGCGCTGTGACCCGCCGAACTCGGTCTGCGCTGGCGGGGCGTGTTGCTTTCCATCGGGCGCAAGTTGTGTCAACAACAGCCGCGGCTGCTGCGCGGGAGAGAATGCCTGTGGGCCTGGATTTATCTGCCACTGACCGGAGAGGTCTGGCAACCGCCTTGGGAATGCACCGCAACCCGCCGGGCCTCCTGGCCACAAACTGACCAGGAGGCCCGCTGCGGGACCAGGGTTATGGCAGAGCCGTGGTCATTGCGCCGTCGGCGTGGGCCGCGAGGCCCGAGACGTAGGACGCCGCTGGTGAAAGCAGGAAGGCCGCAAATGCGCCAAACTCACTCGGCTCGCCGTAACGGCCGAATGGGATCGCCTTGCTCGACTGAGCAGCCGCTTCCTCCTGCGTGATGCCCTGCTGATCCGCACGGATCTTGTCCAGTGAGCGAATACGGTCCGTGTTGATGCGACCGGGCGCCAGGGAGTTGACGCGAATCCGCGGCGCCAGCTCGATTGCCGGGGTCTTGGCAGGGCCGTCGCCCCGGGGCGCAAGACATTGGACGTGTCGAGGTTGTTGACGGGCTGGCGCACAGAGGTCGAGGTAATGAACAGGATCGCCCCGCCGTCATTGATCTTTGGCACGAGTAGCTTCAGCAGGCGCAACGGACCTCCGATCAGCAACTGGTACGAACCCAGCCATTGCTCGTCGGTGAGATCGAGCGCCTTGCCCGCCGGAGGCCCCCCAGCGTTGATCACCACACCGTCGAGTTTGCCCCCGAAGTGCGCATCGACGGCCGCATTGACCTTGTCTGCGGTGTCGGGAGCCGCCATATCGCCGGTCACGCCGACAGCCGCATCACCCAGCTCCGCAATCGCGCGGTCGATGCTCTCCTGATCGCGCGAGGCAGTACGCGTGCTCCCTCCGCAACCAGTGCGTTGGCGGTGCCACGGCCAGGGGCCCTTGCTGCCGCCACCAACTACAAACGTCTTGCCCTTCAGACCGAGGTCCATCCGTGTGCTCCTTGTGATGTTATGTCGCTCTTGCTCTCGCAGCGTGTCCGGTCCGTGCGGGACGAGATTTCTCGACTGGCTCGGAATGACACCCGAAGAGCGCTAGCCAATCGCGTTCACGCGCGCGGCGAACGCCTCGATAGCGTCATTGTCGGTCAATGCACCCAGTTCGAGGTCGTACGTCCCGCGACTCCTGGCTGCAGGATGATCAACTCACCCGATTCCCGCGCCGGTAGCCGGCCGGACGTGCGATTGGTGCTTGGCTCGATACCCACGACGTACGCCCCCTGCCCCAGCATGCGCCAGATGAAGTGGTACGGCAACTGGGTCTTGTTGAACACCTCATACGCGCCGAAACCCGCCACTCGATTCGCGATAGCCACAGGCACGCTTCCATCCGCTTCGGCGGCCACGTCGTGCTCGGTGACCTGCTCCTCGTATCCCGCAACCGGACCATGGAAGGTGCGATACCCGGAAACGTCGTGACTACCACGCGGGATCAGGTTACTAGCCGGAATGAGAAGTTCTGCGCCGTCATCCAGCGCCAGGAACCCCACGTTGACGTGATAGAGATACATGTGCGGCGTTGGGTTCCACCCCGCGTTCGTCACCTCATCGTGCAGACGCAAGTGGTTCGCTCCAACCGTCGCTTCCACCCGCCGCCTGAGCAGAAAGTTTTCACCGAAGACCGCCGCCTGCTGAACCTCTCCTTCCGCCCAGAGGATCGCGTCGTCCTTCAGCGTACGCCATACCCAGTGAGCCTGGCGGGTGTGTAGGAAACGCGGCCGTGCAGGCCATAATTCTCCGTGGACTTGGCAGGATAGTGGTGGTGCTCCGCCGTGTCCTCGGCCATGAAGAGCGCGTGCTCCATGCCGCACGTGGTTACCAGGCCGCCGCCGAAGCCACGCAGCCAGCCCAGAGTCCTCCGGCTCGAAGTACCACGGACCGGTGAATCCGGTGGCACTCTGCCAGCCCAGGGCACGGCCCTGGTGTTCGCAGCGCCCGATATCCATGGCCCGGTCCACGATGACATCGAACTCGAAGCCGCTGCCGGTGCGGAACTCCAGGACGCGGACGCCGCGCTCGGCGCCGTCAGTGCGCTCGACCAGCTGCACGCCAGCCACCTGATCCAGGCGGCCAACGCGCTGCATGAGTTCTTCGCGCGTGAAGTCTCTTCCAAAGAGATGTGGCATCGTGGCCCTCCAGGGTTGTCACTCTCATCCCAACCTCTGTCCCCGTTCCCCGTCCGCAACGAGATGGGTGGAGAGGCCGGCGCTCAGTTCACCGCAGCTCTTTCACACTGCGACGGCTCGCAGCATCGTCACGTTGACCCGGCTTCGTTCGTCTCCCCGCCTCCCGGAGCCAGCGCGAGGCGGATGAGGCGCGGGTCTCCCTTGGCCCTAATTCAACGAGTGAACGATGGAAACCTTGATTGCGTCCCGGCCGTGCTTGTGTTCCGCCGCCTCGAACGCGGCGCCAATCTCATCGAGCGGAAAGCGTTCGGAGATGTAGCCGCGCCCGGCGAATTTGCCGGCCGCGAGTCCATCGAGCGCAATCTGGAACTCCGGGACGCCTCCCATTTGGCGTAACTGAAGCAGGACACAATTGACAGCTCATTGATGAGGAAGCCAGGCGTCAGCGTCACGGGCTGTTGCGGGAAAACCCCAAGTACCCCGATCTTGCCACCACGCCGCGCGATCTCCAGTCCCTGTTGCACGTAGTGCTGCAGACCACCAACGGCGTCAAAGACGACGTCTGGGCCACGGCCGTTGGTGAGCTCGCGCATGCGCGTTCACGTCCTCCTGTGTGCTGTCGATGGCGACATCAATTCCAGTCTCCAGCGCGAACTCCCGGCCCAACCTGCTACGGGTTGCCAGGGCAACCAGCGACGCACCGGCCCACTTGGCCGCATCGGCAGTGGCAATGCCAGTGCTCCCCCGCCAAAGACCAGCACCGTGCTTCCCGTGTGGATGCCCGTGACATTGATCGCGTGGACGCCAACGGCGAGCACGTCCAGCAACGACGCATCTTCGTAGGAGACATGGTCCGGAAGCGGGAAAACGTTCTTCGCCGGCGCTTTCGAGTACTCCCCGAATCCGCCGCTCCAGCCGATTCCGATGTGCTGCAATTCCGGACAGAGGTGGTAATCACCGTACCTGGCAATCCACGCAGCGGTCGCAAGCGAGCAGTGGCTCGATGGCGACCCTGTCACCGACCTTGACGTTGGTCACACCTGGCCCAACGTCACAATCTCGCCGCAAAGCTCATGACCGAGCACCTTGCCCAGGATGCGGGGCATGACATCCGGGAGACTGCCGGAATACAGGTGCAGATCACTGCCGCAAATACCGGACACTGTGTTCCTGACGAGGACTTCGCCTGGACCGATCTCCAGGTCAGGAATCTCCTGCACCTCGAGCTTGCCAGGCGCCACCAGAACTGCCGCGCGCATCGTCTTCTCCATTGGCGCTGCACCGCGCCTCATGTGAATGGTATTGGGCGATCCTATCACTGTGGTCCAGATCAGGCGGCGTTGGGGGGCGCGTCGCGCGGGGACCTCAGGCTGCAACACGCGGCACGTAGCAACCAAACTCGCGCCTCGGGGAGACCCGGGCTCAGCGCGAGTATCCAGAAAGCGCTTCAGGCGAGCGAGGCATCATTGCTCGGCGCCTGCCAACCCCGTCGCAGAGAAGCGGCTGTGGGCAGGCGAAGGGTAAAGGTTGATCCCTTGCCCAGGACGCTGGAAACCGTCACGTCGCCTTCCATCTGCCGGGCCAACCGCTGGGCGATGGCAAGCCCAAGCCCGGCGCCACCGTCGCGGCGGCTCAGCCGGGTGTCTCGCCGCCGGAAAGCGTCGAAGACGTGGGCAAGTTCCTCGTCTTCGATGCCAATTCCCGTATCGCTCACGGCGGCTTCCACCCAATCGCCCTGGACGCGGGCGGTCAAGCGCACCTCACCACACTCGGTAAATTTCACGGCGTTGTCGACGATGTACAGCAGAATCTGCTGGACCCGCTCCGGATCTCCCAGCACCTCAGGCAGTTCCGGCGGGGTCTCCAGGTGGATCTCCAGGCCATTGGCAGCGACCCGCGCTGCGATAGCCTTGACGACGGCTCCCAGGGCCGCGGCCAGATCGACGACCTCGCTCTTCATGTCCAGCCGGCCGGATTCCATTCGTGACAGGTCAAGCATCTGCTCGATGATGCTGACCATGCGTGTCGCACCCCGGTGAATCGCGCCGATATCCTCCAGTTGCAACGCGCTTAACTCACCGTCGTGGCCATGAAGCAGCAAGTCCGCATACCCCAGGACCGCCTGCAGCGGCGTGCGCAGTTCGTGGCTCATCATCGCCAGGAAGAGCGCCTTTGTGCGTTCACCTGCTTCGGCGGCCTCAAGCGCGGCCCGCAGTTCGCGCTCGGCAGCCAGTTGAGCCGTCACATCCCGCGCGATGACCGACACGCCGGTCACCTCGCCATCCGCATCCACAAGCTGGGACACTGACATGGCAACATCAATGGGCTCGCCATCGCGGCGGTGCACCCGTGCCTCGAAGCGCCAATTCGCGCCCCGGCTTTCCAGCTCCTCAAGTGAGGCAAGCGTGATGTTGTCTTCAGGGAAGACGTCCGTCAGCTTCCGGCCAATCACCTCTGCCGCCGCGTAGCCGGTGGTGCGCTCAGCGCACGGGTTCCAGCTCGTGATCACCCCATCCACCGTCCGCGAATAGATGATGTCGTCGGCTGAATCCACGATTGCCGCCAGGCGAGACATCGCTTCACGCGCTTCCCGCTGACCGGTGATGTCAATCAGGACGCCCATCCAGGCTACGATCTGGCCGTCATCACCCCGGATGATGGCTGCGAAGTTGTTCACCCAGATGTAGTGCCCGTCTTTGGTCCGCAGGCGATACTCCAGTGACAGCCGGCCGTTGCCATCCATCGCGGCCGAGCCCTGCTTCCGGACGCGCTCACGGTCCTCTGGATGGACCAATCCGAGCAAGCCGCCTTCGACAACTGGCCGAAATTGCTGCTCAACCGGGTAGCCGGTCATCGTCTCGAAATACGGGCTGAGATAGAGAATGTTGTCGAGTGATCCAGGACCAAGCAGGTAAACGGCCGCCGGCAAATTCTCGACCAGCACCTGGAAGCGGGTTTCAGCTCGCTGCAAGTCATCTTTTACCGTTCGCTGCTCGGTGATATCCCGGGCATGAATGGCGAGTCCCTCGGCAGTGGGAACGAAATGGATGGCAACCCAGATCTGGCGTGGACGGTAGTAGTACTCGGCGACGGAAACTGGTTGACGTTCACGCATGGCGCTTTCGAGGATGCCCGCGAAATCTGACAGCGTTGCCGGATCGAACACCTCCTGCAGCAACTGACCAACAGCCTGCGCCCGGGAACGTCCCAGGATAGCCTCGGCGGCTGCGTTCAATCTGACAATTCGCCAATCCCAGTCCACTTCAACGAAGGCGCTGCCCACGCGGTCGAGAATGTCGTGCAGGTGAGCCCGGGCCGTTGCGAGCCGTTCCTGCGCTGCTCGCTGCTCGGTCAGATCCTCGCCGTGCGTCAGGAAATACGCCGGCCGCCCTTGTTGGTCCTCCAGGACCGCCACGGCCATGCGCACCCAGCAGATCGAGCCATCCCGCCGCACGAGCGGCAACTCGGGATCGACATCGGTGCTCGTGCCCCGCTGCAGGAGGTCCGCAACGACGTCCAGTTCAGCCTCGTCCGGCGGAAGCACCCGGGTCACAGGCATGCCCTGCATCTCCACGGAGCTGTAGCCGAGGGTCCTGCAGGTCGCCTGGTTTACGAGGATGAAGCGGCCATCCAAACCAATCAGGGACATGGCAGCCGGAGTGACGTCGAAGGCAGCGCGGAAGCGCCGCTCGCTTTCAACAAGCGCTCGCTCCGCGATCTTGCGCTCGGTGATGTCCTGGGAGATGCTGCCGCTGCCTACAACGCGGCCAGCTGCGTTCCGTATCGGAAAAATGGTCAGGGCGACCGGGATGCGGCGTCCATCCCGGGTCAAGGCAATGGTTTCAAAGTTCTCGACGACCTGCCCCGCGCGCATCAACTGGACCATGCGCTGCGGACCGTCGCTCAACTCTTCGGGAACCAGCATGGTCACATGCTGTCCGATGGCTTCCGCGGCCGAGTATCCATGAAGTGCGGCTGCCGCCGGATTCCAGTACGTGATGATGCCATCGAGGTCAGCCTGGACTGCCGGGAACGGGCAGTGTTTGAAGAACGCCGCAAGCTGATCCAACGAGGGAGCAAGCGCTGGTGAAGCTGCGGACACAGGGCCACGGCTCGATGATGAAGCATTCGAGTTGTGCCGGGATGGAAATGCGTCCGCACGTGCCATCATGTGGACGACGCTCCAATCCAGATGAACCCGCATTCGTCAAGAAGTGAAATCTTAACAAGCATGATACTTGCCAACTGGCGCTGTGAAGATCACTTCACGATCTGCCAGATGCCAATTCCGGAGGAAAACCGATTATTAGGAAGCGTGTCCGGTGCGCGGATCGGGTATTTGCACCACGGTCCGGAGGGAGGGGTACGAGATTCGGACTGAGACAGCGGTGTCAAGCCAGCGCAGAACGTGAGCGAAACAGAGGTATCCTCGGTCCGTTCCCTTCGGGACAACTCGCCCACGCTCAGTGTGAACGCCTACTCCCGAAGGCTCAACCACGATGGCAACCTGATCTCATCCTCGCCAGCCATCAACACGCGTTGGGACGATCCGCCTACTCCCACCCAAACTGGCGCTCCAGCGCTTTGCCATCGACGTGCATCAGCAACGGAGACCCGTGTGGGCAGACGGCGGGAGCGCCGGTGTTGCCCAGCCCCTCGACCAGGGCGCGCATCAGCGGCCAGGCAAGCGCGCGGCCGCGTCGCACGGCGGTGCGGCAGGAGAGGCGTATCAGGAGCCGTTCCTGCCACGTCTCACCGTCGCCAGCTTCCGCCTCGTCGGCGGCAATCAGCAACGCGTCGGCGAGCGTGTCGGGATTCGCCAGGCTGTCCAGCGCCCCGCCTGGCAGGACGCCCGGGAGCACCGGGGCGGATCGGAGCAGGAACGCCCGGCCGCCGAACTCCTCCAGGGCAAAACCCAACTGGGCCAGTTCGGGCAAGCGCCGAGTGAGTGCAACCGCCCGTGCTGCTCCCAGCTCCATCAGGAGCGGCTCAGGCAATGGAGGAGCGTGTTC
>JAXLWT010000059.1:0-21743 GCA_046328375.1 Thermomicrobiales bacterium | reverse complement strand
ATGCAGCCGCGGCTGATGCCAGGCAAAGAGCAGATCGTGCGCTTGCCAGCGCGTGACGCGAGCGGCGTAGTGCCCGGCCGGAGCCAGGATATCCCCTCCGGGCGGCACGTGGTACGGCCCCATCAGGTCGTCCGCCATCCAGTAGCGCAGCGAGCGATCCTCCATGATCGCGGCAATGAGGGCCCAACGCGGCCCGGCTGGAGTCTCGACGCGGAATAGCTGAGGGCACTCCAGGTCCCAGTAGCGGCGCGGCGAGAAGAGCGGTGGCTGGGTGTCCCAGTGTTCCAGGTCGGTGGAGGAAAGCAGGCCCACGCAGCCGCGCCGCGGGAGTGGCCCATCGGCCGTGCGGGCGCAGATCGTGGCCAGGTAGCCCGCCTCGGTGCGAACCGGTTTGGGGTCACGCCAGGAGACCGCGCCGACGGCCGCAGGATCGGCTTCATACCACTGGGGATCAGCGCTGATGACCGGGAGGTCCCGGCGCTTGCGCCAGTGGATGAGGTCCGCGGAATCAGCAACCGCGACGCGCTGGACGCGGCCTCCCTCGGCTGACCCGAGCGCGGTGTAGAGCATGACCCAGCCCACCCCGTCAGGCCGGGGCGTGACACTCATCGTCCAGATCTGGTCGTCGTCAACCGAGCCCGGATCTCCCGTGCGCAGGGCCGCCGGCAGTGGCTGCCAGCTCAGGCCATCGCGGCTGACGGCATGCTGAATGACGTCGTGGTTGGGGAGCGTCAGGTGAAACAGGTGGAGGTCGTCCCCATCAGGGACGACCTCGATATCGCCAAGCTCGGACGTGCCGAAACCCGCTGGCGTGTACATCGCCTCTCGCGCTGTCTGTTAGGCCAGTCCCAGCGCCTTGCCGAGGGCATCATTGAAGGCGGGCAGGTCCTTGGGGACGCGGGATGTGATCAGGTTGTCATCGACCACCAGCTCCTGATCCACGTAGTTGCCGCCCGCGTTCTTCACGTCGTCGCGGATCTTGTTGACGCTGGTGACGGTGCGCCCCTTCAGCACATCGGCGGAGATGAGGAGTTGCGGGCCGTGGCAGATCGAGCCAACCGGCTTGCCACTTTCCACAAAGCGGCGGGTGAACGCGACGGCGTCATCGACGATCCGCAGGTTTTCCGGAGCGCCACCGCCAGGGATGACGAGCATCTGGAACTCGTCGGGGCTGACCTCACTGAAGGTCTTCTCAACGTCCAGCGTCGCGCCCTTCTTGCCGCTCACGGTGCCCTTTTCGGCGCCGACGGTCACCACTTCGGCCCCCAGCGCCTCGAGATGATTCTTGGGCTCAATCGCCTCGGAGTCCTCGAAGTTATTCGCCAGGACCATGACGACTTTTGGCTTGGCCATGGGGAACCTTTCCGGTCGTACCGCCTGGGGCGGTTCGTGTGCCACAGGCCGCCAGTATACTGGCGGTCCACGATTTGCCCCCGCAAGGGATAGGCCAGAAGATCAGGAGAGCGCCGCGTGACAGAGAACTTGGCGGTCGGATTTCGTGATGCCGACGCGCAAGCCGTACTGGCTGCCATTGACGCTGACGAAACGATCGCGTTCCTGCAGTCCCTTGTTCGCGTGCCGTCCGTGAATCCTCCTGGCGACGTCGTGGAAGCGGTGCGTGCTTGCCGTGTGCCGCTTGACGGCGCTGGCTTTGCGGTTGAGGAGTACACCTACGCGCCCGGCAAGCCGAACCTGGTCGCGACCTGGGGCAACCCGGACGGACCCCAACTGGCCTTCAACGCCCACCTGGACGTGGTGCCAATTGGTGATGAATCCGCGTGGCAGTACGCGCCCTTTGGTGGTCAGATCGCGAACGGCCGCGTGTATGGCCGCGGTGCGGGCGACGACAAGGCGAGCGTGACCGCCCAGGTGATGGGTGCGGTTGCGCTGGCGCGATCAGGCGTGACGCTGCGCGGGCAACTGGCCGTCACGGAAGTGGCCGATGAGGAAACGACGGGCGCCGGCGCCATTCACGTCATCGAAGCGGCGGGCTTGAAGCCGTTTGGCGTGATCGTGGGCGAGCAGACGCTCGGGCGCGTGGCGATCGGGGAGAAGGGCACGGCCGGCGTCAAGATCACGGTCTTCGGGCGCACCGCTCACGGGGCGCTGCCCTGGGAGGGCGCAAACGCGATTGAAGGCATCGGGCACGTCATCGTTGCGCTGAGCAAGGAGTTGCAGCCGAAACTGGCCCAGCGCACGCACCCGTACTTCAAGCCTTCGTCCGCTTCCGTGAACCTGATCGATGGCGGCGTGAAGGCGAACGTCGTTCCCGACCGTTGTTCGATCTTCATCGACCGCCGCCTCATTCCCGGAGAGGATCCTGCGGAGACGACTGCCGAGATTCGTGCCATTGCCGAGCATGCCATCGCGGCGTTGCCAGGCATGAGTGTCGAGGTGGAAAACCCGCAGGAGGCGATCCCCGCCACGATGAGCGAGCCTGATGGGGCGCTGGCGACGGCAATGCTCGCTGCCAACACGTACCTCGGGTTCTCGACCGAATTGACCGGGTTCAGCATGGCCACCGATGGCCGCCACTTCGCAGCCCGTGGCATCCCGACCATCATTTACGGACCGGGCGATCCCAAGCTGGCGCACGTCCCGGACGAGTGGGTGGGTATTGACGAAGTCCTGGACGCCACGAAGGCGTACGCGTTGGCGGCGCTGGCGCTGCTGGGACCGGGGAGAGGGTAGGCAGGCAAGGTCCGTCGCGCTGGGTAACGTTCGGAAGGTCGCCCAGCGCGGAGGATCCTCCATCTTCGCCTCAACGATGTCGTCCTGGCCTGGTCGTGAGACCTCGGGCCAGGAGCCGACGTATCCGTCGACCGGCTCGATGTCGCCGGCGGCCCTAGGGTTGCGCTGGGCTAGGGCGCGTTGCCATGTCTGGTTCAGTGCAAGGCGTGGCTTAAGAGTCTCGGCAGGAGCGAGTCAGGACCGAGATCCTTCGCCTGCGGGCTCAGGATGACACGCGAGAGGTGATAGCACTTCGACGCGAGGTGGGTGCGAGACCCAGGACCCTCGAGAAGATCGAGAGCCCCTACCCAGTCCCCGCCAGCCGCAGGTTTTCGCCTTCTTCCGCCTCGACTTGCGCCACCTCAGCGGCGGTGCCACCGGCGATCCAGTGCAGGACGTCTGCCTTGCTGGCCTCGCCCCGCGCAAACTCGCGGATGATGTGCCCCTTGTGAAAGACGAGGATGCGGTCGCAGACGCCGAGGGTTTCTTCGATCTCGGATGACGTGAAAAGGAGCGCCAGGCCGCCTCGCGCCAGTTCGTCGCAGAGCGCGTAGATCTCAGATTTCGCACCAACGTCGATACCGCGCGTGGGGTCATTCAGGATCAGGATCTCGGGGCCGGTGGCCAGCCACTTGGCGACCACGATCTTCTGCTGGTTGCCTCCGGAGAGGTTCACCACGCGCTTGTCGATGCTGTCTGTCGCGACGTTCAGTTTCCGCACGTAGTCGTTCGTGAGCTTGCGCTCCTGGGTGCGGTCGATGAGCCCCAGGCGGTCCAGGAGTTTGTCCAGGACCGCCAGGCTGGTGTTGCGCCGGATCGACCAGGACGTCATCAGACCCTGATCGCGGCGGTTCGCCGGTACTAGCGCAAATCCCTGCCTGATCGCCTCGAACGGAGAGCGGGGTGGGGTGTTTCGACCCTTGTACACCACCTGGCCCGCCCGCGGCCGCTCCAGCCCGAAGAGCACGTCGAACACGTCCGCTACGCCGGAGCCTTCGAGTCCCGCGAACCCGAGGATCTCGCCGGCGCGCACCTCGAAATCAACAGGCCCCATCTCGCGTCCTGCGCGCAGGTTGCGCACCGACAGGGCGACCCGGGCGTCGGGCGACGCCGGCTCACGTTGGGGAAAGGCTTCGCCCAGGCGACGGCCGATCATCTGGGCAATGACCTCCGGGATGGTCGTGTCTGCGATGCGCCAGGTTCCCTGGTAGCGCCCATCGCGAATGACTGAGATGCGTTCGCTGATTGCGAAGACTTCCTCCAGGCGGTGAGAGACGTAGATGATGGTCAGCCCCTGGTCACGCAGGCGGCGCAGGAGGGTAAAGAGGCGCTCGGTTTCGGCGGCGCTCAGCGCGGAGTTCGGCTCATCCATGATGATGATGTCCGATTCCTGCTGCAACGTACGCGCGATTTCGACGAGTTGCTTTTCCGCGACGGAGAGGCGGCCCACCCTGGCGTGAGGATCCAGGCTCACGCCCATCTCGTTGAGGATCTTCCTGGTGGCGGCCACCATCTGGCGTTCGTTCAACAACCCCGGTCCAACGGTGCTTTCACGGTTGGCGAAGATGTTCCCGGCCACCGTCAGGTGAGGGAACAGGTTCAACTCCTGGAAGACGATGCTGACGCCGAGTTTGCGGGCATGCAGGGGATCCGTGATGGTGACCGGCGTCCCCCGCAGAACAAGCGTGCCGCTGTCCGGTTGATGGACCCCCGCCAGCATCTTCATGATCGTGGACTTGCCGGCGCCGTTCTCCCCGACCACCGCGTGAATCTCGCCCCGGTTGATGCCGAAAGAGACATCGTTGACGGCGGTGATGCCGCCGAAGCGCTTCACCACGTGGTCCAGGTGGATGATCTCGTCGGGGGTAGGGGAGTTGGTCATGGTTCGCCTCTTGGTGCGGTGTTCATGGATTTGAATGGTCCCTCGCCCCAACCCCTCTCCCAGTGTGCGGGAGAGGGGTCGCTCGGCACATGGCCACCGCCTACCGGCCCCTCCCTTAGAGCAGGAAGGGGACTGGGGTGAAAATTGCCTCGTTTACGACGTTGGCGTCGCGCGTGGCATACCCGGGGTCGCCAAGTCGCTGTACGGGCGCGCCGACTCCTGGAGGTCGGCGAAGTTCTCGCCCATGTACTCCTGGTAGTAGTCGTACTGGACCTGGTTGTCGGTCTGGCGAGAGACGTACGCATCGACGTTGTCGATGGTCACCACTTCCGTTGGGCCTTCCAGCCATCCCTGAACCATGGGGGTGCCATTGATCAGGTGCTCGGCCAGTGCTCGGACTGGCAGGTACCCTTGCAGGTACTCCTGCTGGCCCACGGTCACCGCCGCCCAGCCGTCCTTGATCGCCTGCAGGGTCGGTGGATCGAGGTCGTAGCCGCCGATCAACCACTCACCGCCGGTGCGCTCCTTGAGTTGCGCCAGGTTCGGAATGTCGATCGAGCAGAGGCCAATGGCTGCCACCGCATCCGGGTTGGCCGCCATGACGTTCTCCCAGCGTCCGTAGTTATCGGGCACCGGGATCAGCACTTCCTGGGTTGGGAGCACCTCATAGGCGCTGCCCTCGAACGCCTTGCGCAGGCCGTGATCGCGGTCTTGCAGCGCGGTCGCGGCGGCGGAGCAAATGCCAACGGCGATCTTGCCCTCTGTCTTGCCCGCCTTCTGCAACTGGTCGATCATCTGGCCGCCCAGGATGACGCCAGAGTTGTACTCATCCTGGCCTACCCAGGTGGTGAGTCCGGTCTCGAGCGCGGTGATGTTCGCGCCCACCAGGGGGATGCCGGCGTCGATCGCCTGCTGGATTGGGGTGACCCACTGGTCGCCTGGCAGCGGGATAACCGCGATGCCATCGACACCACGCTGCATGGCGGCGTCGAAGAACGCCTGGTGCGTCGGGGTGTCGAACGAGGCGTCGCCGTAGACATTGACCGTCACGCCGTAGTCGCGGCCGGCGTCTTCCGCGCCGGTCTTGATACGCTCGGTGAACGCATTCAGGCCGTGCAGGACGTACGCGATCTCGATATCGCTGTGGTCGGCGGCGGGGGTGGCGTCCTGTGCCATGGCCCCGATCACCGGGCCGGCAAACAGGGTGGAAACCACCGCTGTCGCCAACAAGGTGCGGATGCGGTTCACGTTGATACTCCCTTGCATTTCTTGCCCGTCACCCCGGTGCGCATCATCGCGGCCTGGCTGCGGCGGGCGTCCGTGAAACCGTCGGACCCGTGCATTGTTGAGGGGGAGCACCTCCTTTCGGATCTGATAGCAGCGAAGTGACCGGCCGCGCTCAGGCGCGGCGCTTGATGAAGTAGTCCAGCGTCACGGCAACGATGATCACGATGCCAGTGACCGCGGTGGACCAGGCAGGAGGCACAGAGAGGAGCGCCAGACCGTTCTGGATGAGGGCGATGATGAGTGCGCCGAGGATCGCGCCGAGGACCGAGCCGGAGCCGCCGCTGAGGGCGGTGCCACCGATGATGGTGGCCGCAATGACGCCCAGTTCAGTGCCGACGCCGACGGTGGGGCTGCCGTTCCGGTTGAACGCCAGCGCGACGACGGCGGCGATGCCGACGATGAAGCCCATCAGGGTCATGACCATGATGCGCGTGCGGGCGATGCGAATGCCGGAGAAGAGGGCGGCCTGGCGGTTGCTGCCGATCGCCTGCACTCGGCGGCCAAATGGCGTGTGGTTGAACAGGATCCAGCCCATCACACCCACGATCAGCATTGCCCAGACGCTGATCCAGATCCCGAAAATCGGGTCACGGCCGCCGATCCAGGTGAAGAACCAGGTGTCCAGGTTGTAGCCCGAAACCGGTGTGGCGTTAGTGACGACCAGGCCCAGTCCCCGGTACAGGCTGAGCGTCCCGAGCGTCACGATGATGGTCGGGATGCCGAGCGCCACGCTGAGCGCGCCATTGACCAGCCCGCAGACCGTGGCGACGATCATGCAGACCGCCACCGCGATCCAGATGTTGTAGTTGTCTCGCAGCGCAATCGCCATCATCACGCTGCTCAACATCCAGATGGAGCCGACCGAGAGGTCGATGTCACCCATGGCGATGACGAAGACCATGCCCACCGCCATGATCCCGACGTACGAGGCCTGGCGCGAGACATTGATGAAGTTCTGCGTGGTCAGGAACTTGTCGCCCGCCAGGATGGAGAGCAACGCGATCAGCAGGACCAGCGCGCCGATCACGCCGATCTCGTCAATCTGCAGCAGCCGCTGCACGACCGAGCGACCGCCGCCAGGCTGTTCCTCCCGGACCGGGACGTTGACTGCCGATTCACTCATCTCCAGGCCCCTCTGCTTGGCGGACCACCATGGTCCAGGAACATGCCCCAGTCGCTAGGCTGTCGCGAGATTGGCGTCCAGGGTGACGAGACCACATGGTGGCAACGTCACGGTGATCTTGCTAGATGCGTCGATGGATGTTACCGCCTGCCGGTACGCGCTTGCATCAGTCGCGGCGGAGAACAGGCTGTCAGCGTTCAACGCGCGTTGTGAGATCTCCTGAAGTTGCGCAGCATCCACCGTCACACTGACGTCTTCGTCACGCATATTGGCCAGGATCACCCGCACTCGTGTTCCATCGCGAAGGGCGAGCGCCTGGACCCGGAGAGGATCGCTCACCGAGACCGGCAGCACCTGTCCTCCGGCGAACTCGGCGACGTCGGCGAGCACGTGGTAGACCGGGAAGACCATCCCCGGCCACGAGTGGAACGCCAGGACGCGCAGTGGGTGATCGCTGCGCTCAATCAGTCCCTTCCAGCCGGTGGTCTCGAAGTAGGTCGCTGCGTCAATGCCAGCGTTGGCGAGCGCGTTGATGCTCCCGGCCAACCAGCCGGCCGCGAAGAGTGACGGCTGACGGTAGTCAACGCTGGGTGGTAGTGCGCCTTCAGGCAGCGGCGCTTCGGCGCCGGTCGCGTTCGGATTGAAGCGCGGGGCCAGTGTGATCGGCCCGACCGCGAGTGGCCGCGCACCAACGATGGCGCGGGCACTGCGCACGGTCTCCGCCTGTGCGGCCAGCGTCTCGGTCAGCGACGCGTTGTCGAACGCGTGGACCTGGGGATTGATGGTGTAGGCAGCAACCTGCATCTCCGCGAGCGGCAGGGAAGCGCGGTTCAGTTCGGTGAAGTAGGCGCGCGTGCCGCCGCCGATCTGCGTCCTGACGCCACGCAAAGTGAAGGCATCGCTTGCGGCCCGCAGCTCTTCCGCCGTGGAATCCAGCTTTCCGGCGGGATAGACGAAGACCCGGGAGACTGCAAGGCCGGACTTCGCGACTTCTTCGGCCAGGGCATCCCAGCCGGAGGAAGCCTCCCCGCCCGTCACCTCGAGTTGCAGCGCAGCGTCCAGTTGCTCTGCCTGGGTGGTGGCCGTTGCCAGCTTTTCCTGCCAGCCGCTCTTGCCCAGGTCCAACACGACATGGAGGTGCGCGGGTCGCAACGCCCGGAGAAATTCAAGCTCGGTTTCGCTCAATGCCTCTCCGTGCCCAGCCGCGCCGAGGCCAATGGGCGGAAGCGGACGGCCATGGTCGAGGTCAACGCGGACGGCAACGACGCCATCGTCGCTGGCGAGCGCCGCCCGGCCACCGTGCGCGGAGATGGTGACGCTCTGCTGGACGCGCTCGCCGTTCGCGATGGGCGCAGGGTAGGGGATACGCAGCGGAGTGGAGTAGGTCTTGTAAGAGGCGTCAGTCCAGTTGCGCTGGTCCTCCATCTCGAAGAGGTCGCCCGTGAAAGCAATGGTCACCTCGCCGCCGGAGGGCGTACCGTGGGTGATCGATTGCATGTCGAAGAAGGGCTGGTGGGGTGAGATCAGGTCAGGAAACTGGCCGCGCACGATACCGTCTGGCGTCTCGGTAGAGGCCGGTACGCCCGCCAGATTCATCGGGTGCAGCACGCACCAGCCGATACGGTTCTTCATGAAGTCGCGCCGCGCCCGGCCGTCCATCTCAGCGCGAATGACGCCGTCGGCGCTGCCAACCAAGGTACCGTCCCAGGCAAAGTCGACATCCGGCGAAACATGCTCGGCACTGTAGCGAACGGTGAAGTGATCGCCGCCATCCTCCACCTCGTACCGCGTGAAATGCGGCGCGATAGTGTTCCAGTTGTGATCGCGCACGGCGGCGTACAAGCGCAGGACGACAACATCATCGCCCAACCGCACGTAGCGGAGGTCGCCGCCTTCGAGGACCGCGGTGAGCGGTCCAGCGTGGAGGATGCGCCGTTCGGGCAGCGGTTCGTCCTTGCCGTACTGGAGTGCACGGACTGGAAAATGCTCTGGGCCAGTGCGCGGCTCAGTCACGCGTTCGCCTCACTTTCTGCCTGGTGTTGCTCGCCGTGGGCCGTCCGGTTGAGGGTGTCCCGGAGCCGGCTGGCGGCCGAGCGCATATGGGCATCCATCGCGGCTGACGCCGCGGCCGGATCCTGCGCGCGCACCGCAGCGACAATCGGGACATGCTCTTCGTAGGAGGATTGCTCGTGCCCTTCTGCGATGACGCGGCCGATCCACGCGCGCAGGAGCGACTGGATGCTGTTCAGCACATCGCGCAGGGCTGAATTACCGGCGGCCTCCGCCAGCACAAGGTGGAACTCAACGTCCGTCTCGACAAACGCGCCATGGTCGCCCTGCTCCGCCTGCCTGGCCATGCGGCCGAGGCAATCTTCCAGCGCGGCGAGTTCTGCGTCACTGCGGCGCTCAGCCGCTAGCCCGGCGACCACGACTTCGATCCGCTGTCTAGCTTCGATGAGATCGTTCGTGTGCTGCTCGCCCAGGAGGAGTCCCCACTCAACCACCTGCGGCAGGAGCGGGGAGTCGGCCCGCTTGAGATAGGTGCCATCTCCATGCCGGATCTCGATCAGGCCAATCAGCGAGAGCGCGGCCAGCGCCTCCCGCACAGCCGAGCGCCCAACCCCGAACGCCTCGGCCAACTGCCGCTCTGAGGGCAGCCGTGTGCCGGGCGCAACTGTCCCCGAGAGGAGGTAGTCCACCAGGCGACGTGCGATTTCGGCGGACATCGTTTCCCGCCGGATCGGGTCGACCTGGGGAAAGGAGGCGCTCACCCGCCGCGCCCTTCGACCGCGCGGTCTGCGCGCAGGTCGGCGGCGAGCCCGGTGTCGCGCCGCTCACGCAGCGGCAGCGTTGTCTCCGGTGTCTCATCCAGCCATTGCCGCAAGTTGTCCACGCTGCCGGCCTGGGACAGGACCGGCCAGAGGTTTCCCGCGATCCGCTCGAATGTGGAGGCGCCACCCAGGGCGGCCGTCTGGAAAGGACCGGTGAAGCGCCAGCGGCGGGCCAGGCCGTCGCGTACGATCTCATCGACGACGGCGGGTGACGCCACCCCCTGCTCGACGATCCAGACCGCCTCGCGCAGGAGCGCGAGCTGCAGCCGGTTCCAGACGAAGCCCGCCACATCGCGGTCGATGCGAACCGGGCGCTTGCCCAGGCCACGAACGGTGGTTTCCATCGTCTTGACCGTGGAGTCGCTGGTCCTGTCGCCGCGAATGATCTCCACCAGGGGCATCAGGAGCGGCGGGTTCCAGTAGTGCGCTCCCACCGTCTGTTCCGGCGCTCCCACGGCCTCGCCGATCGCCGTGATCGGAATGGACGAAGTGTTGCTGGCGACGATCGCCGCAGGGGAGAGCGTCAGCAGCGGCTTGACGGCCTCGGCTTTCTGGTCCAGGTCTTCGACAACAGACTCAACGATGATCTCGGAACCGGAGGTTCGCTCCATGTCGGTCGTGAGCTGCAGGCGCCCCTGAGCTTGCGAGATCTCGTCGGTGGTGGCCAGACCGTGCTCGAGCGCGGTCGCCCAACTGCGCGCCAGGCGCTCTTCCGCCATGTCGACACGACGGGCCAGGATGACCACTTCGTGGCCTCCCAGCGCGTATTCGCAGGCGATCTGCGCTCCCATCAGGCCAGGACCAAGCAGGGCAATCTTCACAGGTGCAGACCTCGAGTGCGGAAGGCCAGCCTTCCAGGCGGTGCGCTGGCCAGGACAAGCGGTTCAGCGAACGATGTGGCGCCTGCGTCACGCGAGGCAGGCGCCACCGATCAACTCTGGCCGGACGCAACCTCACGCAGGACGCTGAGCCCCTCGCGCAGACCTTGCTGATAGATCCAGAGGTCTCCCGAGTAGGCGATGGCCCGGAAGCCTTGCTCCAGCATGGCTTTCCCTGTGACGGTATCGCCCACCATGATGCCGGCCACCTTGCCGTGGCGCTCACACGCAGCGATGACACGCTTCACGGCCGCGAGATAGGCATCGCTGGTGAACTGGCCAGGGATGCCCATGAAGTTGGTCAGGTCGAAGTGCCCGATCCAGAGGACATCAATACCGTCAACCGCCGCGATGGCGTCCACGTTCTCCAGCCCATGCTCCGTCTCGATCTGGGCCATGAGCAGGATTTCGTCATTCGCCGACTTCATCTTGGCGATGATGTCGCCGCCCGTATAGTCGTCGTGCGCCACGCCGAAGGCCGCCCCGCGTCGCCCGCGGGGCGGGTACTTGGCCGAGGTGACGATCTTCTGCGCCTGTTCGGCTGTTTCTACCATCGGCACCATGATGCCCATCGCTCCGACATCGAGCGGGCGGGAGATCAGGTGGTACTCGGTGGCTGGCACCCGCACCATGGGGATGGCGTTGGCGGCTCGCGTCGTCGCCATCAGGCCACGTATCGTTTCGATACTCCAGCCAGTGTGCTCCATGTCGTAGATGATGTATTCGGCGCCGGCTTCGGCAGCCAGGCGACCGATGCCAGTGGACGGGAACTCGAAGACCATCGTTCCCAGGGAGACGCCACCGTCCAGCAGCTTGCGCTTCGCGCTGTTCTCTCGCATCACGCGCCCTTCCGTGCCTTGAGCGCCGCCAGGCGCGACTGCTGCCTGGGATTCTGCGCTGCCTGCGGATTGACCAGCGTTTCAGGGAGCTCTCCATTGGCAACGGCCTGGATCGCGCCCAGCACGTTTTCACCCATGATTCGCTCGCACTCGTCTGTCCAGCAGAGGGCGTGTGGAGACACGATGACATTGTCCAGGGCAAGGATGGGGTCGTTCGGGTCAACCGGTTCCTGCTCGAAGACATCCAGCCCCGCACCGGCGATCTTCTTGTCGCGCAACGCCGCGTACAGTGCCTTCTGGTCGACCAGGCCGCCGCGTGCGGTGCTGATGAGGTAGGCGGTCGGCTTCATCATTGCCAGGCGCTGCGCGTTCATCAGGTGGTGCGTCTCGGGGGTCAGGGCCGCTGCGACGACCAGGAAGTCCGATTCGCGGATGAGCGTGTCGAGGTCCACCAACTCAACGCCTGCAGCCGCAGCAGCGTCCGGGTTGGCGTAGGGGTCGTAGGCCAGGTGGCGCATCTCGAGCGGCGTGGCCAGGCGGTGCGTCTCCTGCGCAATGCGGCCGAAGCCGATAGTGCCGAGCGTGCGACCTGTGAGGCCAACGCCGCGCGCGTCCTGCTTGTCGGCCCAGCGGCCCTCCTTGGTCAGGGCATTCTGCTCGAAGATGCGGCTGGCCAGGGTCAGCAGGTAGGTCAGGTTGACCACCGCCATCGGCCGCCGCACGGCTTCCGGCGTGATCGTGAGGAAGACGCCGGCGTCCGTGGCCGCGTCGACATCGACGTTGTCGTATCCGACGCCGAAGCGGGCGATCAGCGCCAGGCGCTCGTTCCCCTGCAGTGAGTCGGCGGTCACGCGCCCGCCGAGCATGGCCAGCGCGTCAAATCCCGCGAGGTCTTCTGGTGTGAAGGCGCCGGGGTGCTTGTCGAGAAAGACCATCTCTATGCCCGGTGCGTTCTGCATCAGACCCACGCCGACACCACCAAAACCGAGTGAACCATCGGGACGGATGACGTCCCGGGTCATGGCTACGCGAAAAGGCTCTGCCATCCTGTCCTCACCGTACCGAGATGCCGCCATCGACGTGGAAGTGACTGCCGGTGGCGAAACGTGATTCGTCCGACGCCAGGAACACCGCGATTCCCGCCATGTCCTGGGGGGTACCGACGCGCCCGATGGGGTGCATCGCCACCAACCGCGCATGGGTCTCCGGGTCGTCGATCAGGGGTTGGGTCAGCGTGGTGGCGATCGTGCCCGGCACGATGCCGTTGACCCGGATGCCATAGGGCGCGTAGTCGGAGGCCATGATGCGCGTCAGCGCCATCACCCCGGCCTTCGAGGATGAGTAAGCGTGCCAGCCGGCGCCGCACATGGTCAGGCCAGTCGGGGAGCCGGTGTTGATAATGGAGCCGCCGTCGCCACTCTCCATCATCAGGCGCACGCCGTGCTTGCAGGTGAGATACACGCCACGCAGATTCACGTCGTGCGTGCGCTGCCAGACGTCGATATCCAGTTCGTGCACTGGCGCGTCTTCACCGATCAGTTGCACGGCCGCGCAGGTGTACAGGACATCGAGGCGGCCGTAGCGGCGGCGCACGTCATCAAATGCCGCCTTGACGCTCTCCTCACGCGTGACGTCGGTCACCAGGGGGTACGCGTTCTCGCCGATTTCAGCCACGGTTGCCAGCAGCGGCGCTTCATTGCGGTCGAGCAGGCCGACGATCGCGCCTTCTCGGGCGAAAGCCCTGGCTGCTTCCTGTCCAATGCCACTGGCGGCGCCAGTGACCACGGCGATCTTGCCGTCCAAACGCCCCACGTTGTTTCTCCCCGCAACGTCGCGTGGACCGGGATTTCGTCCACGCCGACGACCTCCAGGAACCAGCCAGCCAGCACGCTGCAGGGCGTCTGTGCCATGAGCGTAAAGGTTGACTGGTTGACCAATGACTCGATCCTATCCAAGGGACCAACAGGTGTCAAGCCGGCGGGTTCACGTAGTGAATGTAAGGCGAGGCACCCGCGTATCTGCTTTGACTATTTCGCCCTTGTTCCCAGACAACGGCGCCACCCGCAGGAGATTCCCGCAGTTGGCGGAGAATTTGGCCTCGTGAAAATGTCTTTTCTGTGGAACCAATCGAGGTCTCAACCAGTTGACATTAGTGCTGTGCGGTGTAGCCTGCAGAGCAGGGTGGTTCCGGAATGCGACGTCATTATCTTCTGGAGACGGCTTGATGAACTCACGACGCTTCGATGCCTTGACGCGCTCTTTGGCGCGATCGCTCCCTCGCCGCGGAGCTCTGCGGACGGCAGCAGCCGTAGCGGTTTCGGCCTCGGCTGCAGCGCTCGGCGCGCGGACAGTCCACGGGCAAGAAAGTGATGAGATCTCGGGCTCGGTGGGGCTACCGTGCGTTCCCTGCAACTGCGACGGGGACAAATGTGATTGTTGCCTCATCGGCATCACCGGGGGCGGGGTGCTCCGGACCTCGACGGGTGACGTCAACATCGTGCTGTTCGCGACGCAACTCGCGGACGACGCCCCGCAACAGGCGGCGGGTTTCGTGCGCTGGATGGACCCGAATACGGAAGGCGGCCTGGTGCTGGAGAGCGTCGGTCCCATCGCGTACGAGTGGCCTGAGGGAGAAGAGCACCTGCGCAACGTCAGTGGCACGATGTCGATCAACGGCGGGGACCAGCAGCCGTTCGAGATGCAGGTGGTGGATGCCGGTCCCGGCAAGGCAAACGAGGACTCGGCGAGCCTGCGCGTAGGTGGCTCAGGTGGTGCTGGCTTCATTTACGAGGCGGCTGGCACTATGGTCGGCGGCGACCTGCAGTTGCTGAGCGACGTGGCGCCGGTAACACCTGCCTAGGACGTTTGTGGAAAATGGCAAGGAGTCGATGACGCCACCCTGCGAGGCCCTCTCGCTAAAAGTCTGGCGGCACGTCGATGCCGTCTGGCAGCTTCGTTCCAGCGTTGGTCAAGGCAGCGGTGACCTGCTCTGCTGTCAGGTTCTCTGCGTCTGAAAGATTGACATCAGTAAGTACCGCGTTGGAGAGATTCGCGTTCAGCAGATTAGTCCCCTCAAGTGTCGCGCCAAACATGGCCGCTCCGCTCAGGTTGGTGTTTTGAAGGTTCGCGCCCGCCAGATTCGTTCCTGGCAGTAGGGCGTTCTCCAGATCGGCGGCAAGCAGGTTTGCGTTGGTCAAGTCAGAGTTGCTGAGGTTTGCTCTAAACAGATTGGCACTGGCAAACGATGCCCGGGATGCATCCACTCCGTCCAGGTTTGTCTGCTGCAAGATCGCGCTGTCGAACGTTGTACCTGAGAGGTTCGCGCTCGAAACAATGGCGCCGCGCAGATCTGATCCGTCCCAGCAGGTGTTCTGCAAATTGGCGCCGGCCAGGTCTGCGCCGATTGCGTTGACGTTTGTGAGATCCAGGCATCCGTAACCTTCTGCCAGTTCTGCCTGGACCTGTGCGTCTGTGCGACGGCCTATCACCTTGAAAACCGCCTCCACTTCCAGAGGCACCTTGGGTGCGCCGGCAGCGGGCGTAGCGGCCGCGTCCGCCCCGACCGGTGATTCCTGCCGGGCAAAGGCCGTCAGCACTTCCATCACCGGGCCGTAGTCCCTCGGTGAGTCTCGGGCAATACGCTCCAGTGCGTAAATGCCGCCGAGACGGATCGTGAACTGGTCGCTCCCAAGCTGGTCAACGGCCCGGCTGAAGCGGTCTGTGATCTGCCCTTCCTCGCTCACACGCAGGTTGTCGCTCGTCTGTCCCAGTTGCTGCCACGCGAAGATGAGACCGGTCAGGACGGCGACGCCGCTGAGGATTTGACCGAGCGTCCCGCGCGACTCGTTCTCGATTTCAAAGAGTTCGCGCGGGCTGGCGTCGGCGTGGCGGGCCCAGGCGTTGGCCTGCCACTGGGGGACACGCCACAACAGGTAGACGGCCCAGATAGAAATGGTGACGAGCGTGGCTGCCCAGGCGAGATTCGTGTTTTCCACAAGTCCGATGCCTGGGAGTTCGCCGGCAACGGTGCCGATGGCAATGGCAACGGTGATGAGCGTACTGAGGATGCCGATGATCGGCAGGCTGCGCGCCGCGAACGAGGCAACCCGGGGCGCTCGGCGGTACGTGAGATTGCGGAACGGGTCCTTCGAACTCGTTTCCTCTGTCTCGATCTTTGCTGCATTGGGGGGAGCGGCTTCGACTGCAACCGCTGGAGCATGTGTCTGCCACGGAGATGGCGTAGCTCCGCCAGCGGCCTTTGTCGCCTCAGAAGCCGGTTTTCGTTTGCGCAGTACACGGCCGGCCACACCGGCGAGTGCAACCAGGGCCATCCGCGTGAACGCTGACATGCTCAGTGCATCCAGGAATTGCAGCCATGCGGGTCTGGTGAATGGTGCCACGTTCGGGACTTCCAGCGAGGCTCCACTGGTCCTGATCGCTTGACGCCCTTGCGGCCCGCTGCCTAGCATCGGCCCGTTGTTGAGGGGAACGGTCATGTCGAGGGTCTGGAAAACGGTTCGCACTCTCCCCGCCCTGGTCATCTTGCTGGGCTTCCTTGCGTCCATCGCCCCCGTGTTCGATGCACGTGCCCAGGAGGTCCCGGAACTCCAGATCACCTCCACTTCCTACATCGTGATCGATGCCGACACCGGCGAGATTTACGCCCAGCGCAACGCTCACGAACGGCGTGCGCCGGCCAGCCTGACCAAGATTTTCACGGCCGTTGAATCGATCGAAGAGGGTGCGCCGGAAACCCAGATCACCACATCCGATGCCGATATGGTGAGTCCCGAGGCAAGCCAGGTTGGGTTTGGCCCGGGTGAGACCTTCACGGTGCGGGAGTTGCTCTACGGGTTGATGCTGCCATCTGGCAACGATGCGGCCGAAGCCTTGGCGCGCGGACTGGGTACTCAGGGCGGTGACACCCCGGATCAGGGTACGCAACGCTTCCTGGACCGCCTCAACGAGCGGCTCATCAACATGGGGCTGACGGACACCCACCTGGTGAATCCATCTGGCTGGGGAGTGCCCGGGCACTATTCATCCGCCTATGACCTCGCAGCTTTCACCATGTACGCGCTGCGCTACCCGCGTTTCGTGCAAACCTTCGGGACGTTGGAATACTCGTCAGATGACGGCCAGTACCTGTTTCGCAACAACAACAAGATGCTGCAGAGCTACCCCGGGATCATCGGCGGCAAGACGGGCTACGACAATGACGCTGGCTGGTGTCTCGTCAACGTCGCGCAGCGCGACGGTAGCCGCATGATCGCGGTGACGCTCAACGGCGTTGCTCCGGACGACTGGTACGACGACAACAGCGTGCTGCTCGACTATGCGTTCGAGCAGAAAGCATTACGCAGCCAACAGGGAGCACTGGGCACCGGTGAGTTCGTCACCTACCGGGACCCGGATGCCGCAAAGATCATGGCCATGGCATCCGCCAGCGCCGCCATCGTTGCGCCCGCTCCCCTTGCAGAGCCGCTGAGTAACACCGTCACCGTTGCGGAACCGCCGGTGGCTCCGGTGACGGACGTGGTTCAGCAGCCTGTCGCCTCGACCGACGCCCCTGCCGCGCCAACCGCGGTCATGGGTGCACCGGGCGTGCCGGGTGTGAACAGCGGGGCATTCCTGGCCGCTGTTGCTGTCGGCATCGCACTCATCGCCATGCAGGGGGTCGCGGCCTGGCAGGGGAGCAGCCGGGAAGGCAATGCGGTCCTGACCCGAGAGTTGGCAAGCAAAGGGCCCCTCGTCACCTACGAATAGACCAGGCAGAGGCATTCGCTGATCGAGGCGATTAGTGCGGCTTACAGACCGCGTAGCTCAGCTGCGTGCCGCAGGCTTAGCGGATCCAGTTGATCGTGAACGAACCTGGCCCCTCAATGATCGCCTCCTCGGGTGCCAGCGAGTCGAGTTGCATTTCGTTGACGACGACGCCCGAACCGTGAGGCGCTGCGAGGCGGTAACGACGTTGCGGTCCAGATATTGTGAGTGTTGCCCCTGATGACCCTGGACTGACACGGAACTCCGAGCCATCACGCAGCCGAAGGTCAGTGGCTCCTGGTGCACCTCCCATAAACAGGCGTAGGGTCAGGTCCCTGGCGTCGCGATCTTCGCGCAGAGGAATGACGGACCCACTGCGGGCGAAGAGGGGCAGTTTCTCGATAGGTGCGGGAACCCGAGTCGTCTGCAAGCCCCCGTACACCATCCCACTGTCGAAGTCGAGCCACTCTCCAGGCGGAAACCACACCTGTCGCTGCTTGCCCCAGGAATACACGGGTGCCGCAAGCAGCGCCGGACCATACATGAACTGGTACTGCACCCAGTCCTCATGCGCGAGCTGATGCTCCGGGTAGAGCAACGCCATGGCCCGCATGATCGGCATTCCCGTCGCGGCTGCCTCGACGGATGCAGCAAGTGAGTAGGGCACGAGTTGGTCGTGCAATCGGGCGAAGCGGCGGTAGATGTCCAGAGTATCGGGCGAGAAGAGCCAGGCTTCGCGATGCCCCAGACCGTGTGCTTCCATAACTGGCGACACGGCGCCGAACTGCGCCCACCGCGCGAATACCTCATCATCTGGCGGATTAAAGTATCCGCCGACATCGCTACCCCAATACGGGAAGCCGCTCCAGCCGGCGGATTGCCCAGCAACAATCGCCGTTGGGAGACCAGCCCAGGGGCTGAAATCCGCGCTCTGGTCGCCGGCCCAGATGCCGGGGAATTGCTGGGACCCAGCCCAGGCGGAACGCGCCAGGAGCGCCCCGTCATATTCTTTGACGACGGCCCAACTTGCCTCGTTGTAAAGCACCGGCAGCAGGTTGTGCATTTCGGCGCCGGTCTTACCGTTGGCAAATATGGCGTCTTCCGGTACCTGTTCACCAAAGTCCGTCTTGAACCCGCGGATGCCCTGGTCCAGGAGGGAGCGCAGACCGTCTTGCCACCAGGCTACGGCGTCAGGGTTTGAGAAATCGATGGTGGTGCCTTCCCAACCCGGCTCATTGCCGAGTCGATGCAGATAGGGGTCTCCGTTCCTGTCCGTGATGAGATATCCACGCCGCGCTGCTTCTTCGTAGTCGTCTGTCCCCGAAGTCATGGATGGGCTGAACCAGAGGACCAACTCCATGTCCGCGTCACGTAGGGCAGCCATCATGCGTGGCACGTCCGGATACTTGTCAGCGTCGAAGCGGAAGTTGTGCCCTTCAGTTTCCCAGGTTGCATCGATGAGCTTCACGCCGCAGGGAATTCCATGCTCCTGTTGCGCCTGGATGTCCTCCAGAACGGTTCGCTGATCCTCGTTCCGCCAGTCGCGCGATTTCCAGGGCCGGAAGAACCATTCCGGTGGCACCGGCGGTCGACCTACCCAGGCGGTGTAGCGCCGCACTACGTCTGCTGGCAGTGGACCAGGGATCAACCAGGCAGTCAGTTCGTTGCCTTCAACCGTCACTGTGCTGACGTTCGGTGTTGTTGGGTGGGCCAGGGACACGAAGACGCGGCGGCTTGTGTCGATCGCGAGCCCATACCCTCGGCTGGAGGCAATGAACGGCACTGGTTTGTACGTGTCACCGCCGCTGGCCCCGTTCTTGACCCAGAGTTCAACGATCTCTCCACGCTGGTCGAGTTTGTTGAAGCGCTCGCCCAGTCCGTAGAAGTGTTCCTCAGCTCTGGCATCGAGTGAGACGGCAAGCGCTTCAGCGTGCGGAGCGGAAACGGTCCATCGCAAGCCCCTGTCTGGGTCTGCAGCGATCTGAGCGGTGGTGTGTGCGTTGCGCCAGGTGAGGGTCAGCGCGTCATCTGTCACGACCCCTTCATTTGGATCTCCGAGTGGTCGCCATGCTCCGCCGGATCGAATGGAGATGCCCGAGGTCGGATACGCATGTCCCGTCGAAAAGCTGGTGAGGAAAGATCCTCCTGCGTCGACCAGGCGGCATCCGGCCGTTGCACAATCGACGACAGCGCTCCACGTCAAACCATCACCACTATGGATCGCTTCGCTTCGGTCAACTCGCCAAGGCATACGTTGTTATCCCTTCACCGCGCCCGATGCGATCCCCTGGGTGAGCCGCCGCTGGACAAAGAAAAAGATGATGACGATGGGAATGGTGGTGATCACGGCGCCGGCCATGAGCAGCCCCCAGTCGGTTGTGAACTCACCAATGAGCGACTGTAACCCAACTGGCAGCGTTCGTAGATCTGCACTGGAAATGAAGGTGTTGGCGTACAGAAACTCGTTCCAACTGAGAATGAAGCTGAAGATGCCGGTTGCGGCGATGCCAGGCATCGCTACAGGGAGCACAACGGAGTGCAGCGCCTGGATCCGCGTCGCGCCATCGACCATCGCCGACTCGTCCAAATCCTTTGGGACGGTCAGGAAGTAATTGCGCATCATCCAGACGCAGAAGGGCAGGGCAAAGGTGGTGTAGACAAGGACCAAGCCGGCCAACGAGTTGAGGAGCCCAAGGTTGCGAATCAGGATGTAGAGAGGAATGGCAAGCAGGATAGCCGGGAACATTTGTGTGGCGAGGATACCGAGCAGAATCGCCTTGCCGCCGAAGAGCCGGAACCGGGCAAACGCATAGCCAGAAAGGGTTGCCAGAACGAGGGAAAGAACTGTTACAGCGAGGGCGACCACGACGCTATTAATGAGATAGCGCCCGAAATTGCCACGGTTGAACGCATCGACATAGTTCTGGACGGCAACTGACCTGGGGATGATCGTGGGATCGCGCAAAGCAACTTCCGCTGGATCTTTGAGTGAGGTGGAGATCATCCACAGAAAGGGCGCCAGGATGAGGCAGCAGGCACCGGCCGCCAGGAGATGCTTGGCGAGTTGCGTTCTCGGCGCTGGCCGCATCAGGTAGCCTCCTCACGTTCGACGAGGAAGATGTAGATGGCGGCGAAGACGGCCAGGATGCCGAAGAGCACGACCGAGACTGTGGCGGCCATGCCGAAATCGAAACGGTCAAACGCAAGTTTGTACGCCCAGGTGAAGAGAATTTCGGTCGAGCCGAGCGGTCCGCCTTGCGTCATCAGCCAGATGGCGTTGAAGTTGTTTACCGTATAGACCGTCGTCAGGATGGTTGCGACAGCCAGCGACGGACGAAGGAGTGGCAGCGTGATCTGGAGGAAACGTTGCCAGGCGCTTGCGCCGTCAATGGCCGCGGCCTCGTAGTACTCGGGTGCGATTGTTTGCAGGCCGGCGAGGAGGAGGATCATCACGAAAGGTGTCCCCTTCCAGACACTTTCAATAATGACTGCCGGGAGCGCGGTGCTGATCTCACCCAGCCATTGCTGGTAGGAGTCAATGACACCAAGCCGCAAGAGGATGGCGTTGAAAATGCCGGCGCTCCCGTCATACATCCAGCGCCAGATGAGCGCAGCCGAGACTGACGGTACGATGTACGGGATGAGGGCGACCGAGCGGTAAAGTCCTCGCGCTTTCAACTGCTCATTGAGCAGGACTGCAAGCGCGAGCCCCAGAATGAGTTGCGCAATCACGTTCGCAAGGGTCCAGATAGCGGTGGTTCGCAGCGTGAACCAGAACTTTTCGTCCTGAAAGAGATCCAGATAGTTGTCGAGCCCGATGTAGCGCGGGTCTGAGGTGCTTGTGATCTTCATGCGCATGAGGCTGATGCGCATGCCGTCCAGCATGGGATAGACAATGACGAGCGCGAGGACGGCGAGCGTGGGTAGCAACAAGAAGTAACCGGTGAGTCGCTCCCGCCGTGCAGCATTGAGCCACTGACCAGATGTGGTCTGGTTCTTGATCTCACTTTCCAGGGGAGAGGGAGCGCCAGGTGCCGGCGCTACTTGTATCACGCGCAAATGTTCCTCTTGGGGTTGATCCTGCACGTGCAACGAAGACACGCGTCGGGCTACGGGTGATCTGACCGGCGGCTAGAGACGAGCCGGACACCTTCCACGGGAGATTCCGTTGAACTGAACTGGGTCCGGCTCCCCTGTCGCCTGTCTCGCGGGAAGCCGAACACAGTTCTCGATACTGCAAACCGACCGAGACTACTCTTCGGCTAGCAACTCATTCGTCTGCTCGACGGCATCGGCTAATGCCTCTGGTGGCGTGGCTTCACCCAGCAGAACACTGTCCCAGGCATCGGCCATGACGGTATTCTCGATTTCATCCCATGCCGGCACGGTTGCACGTGCACGCCCAACGGC
>JAXLWT010000058.1:0-22198 GCA_046328375.1 Thermomicrobiales bacterium | reverse complement strand
CCCTACGGCGTGCGCTGGATCACATCGACAGAAGATGCATTCAGCCGATTCACGCAATGGTGTGCTGACGACGCATCCTGCGCACTGCACGGTCAGGATGTCTTCGCCGTGTTCAACCTGGTCACGGCTCAGCATCCCGAGGTGCGGGCAACAGTCCGCGCTCGCCTCTCGGCTGGGAGCACGCCAGGCCTCGGCTGGCCGTTCATTGCCGACATGCTGGCAACGTTGGCTCGGGAAGATGCATCGGCTGCCTCGCCAGAACCCGTTGCCTCGCCTGTTCCATCTGACCTGGCCCTTGTGAGCGGTGAACTGGGACTCTTCCGGGGCGTGCTGTGCGCCGATTTCGGGCCCCAGGACGACTACGCTGCCCTTGCCGCCGACAACGAGGCGCTGGCCCGGCAGGCAACACATTTCGCCTGGCTTTACTCCCTCGAGCTGCCAGGTTCTTGCGCTGGCTGGCCAAGCGCCGCGACGAACCCGCCTCACCGCCTGGTCGTCAGTCCTCAACCGAATGTCCTGGTCGCCAATCCCACTCACGATCCGGCAACGCCGCTGGTCGCAGCGGTCGCGGTCTGGTCGCAGATTCCGCAGGCGCGGCTGCTCATCGCGGACACAGACGGTCACCAGGCGCTGCCCTTCTCACGCTGTGCGTTTGACGTCCAGGTGCAGTTCCTGCTCGATCCTTCTTCCGCGTCGACGACGACCTACTGCCCCGCATAGCGAGATTCCGAAGGAGCATTCGAAGATGCGATGGCCAAGTCGCCTTCTGATCGGTCTGGTGCTCATCCTGAGCTGCCTCTGGCCGCTCCAGCACACCACCGCTGCCCAGGAACTGCCCGCCACACCTGATCTATCGGCCGTTACGCTCCATCCGAATGACTGCTCATTTCTCATCCAGGGCGACAACGATCCTCGGGCGCGGCTCGGGGAGATCGCCTGCGGCACGCTCAACGTGCCGGAAAGCTGGAGCGATCCAGATGGCCGGCGCATCGATGTCAGCTACCTGCTGCTCAAGAGCACTGCGGCGCAGCCCATGGCCGATCCAGTGGTCTTCCTGGCGGGTGGTCCAGGATCCAGTCCGCTGACAAGCGGCGAAATCTGGGCCACGTTCTTCGCCGGCCTGCGGCAAGATCGGGACATCCTGTTCTTCGATCAGCGCGGCACCCGCCTCTCATCGCCGCTGCGCTGTGAGGCATACACAAAGCTCATGGCGTTGGCTCTCCCGCCCGACGTGGACGAGAGCGCCGGCGCTCTGGCGGTGCCGACGAATCCAACGGACATTGCGGACGCTGACGACCTCTTGCAAACGGCTCGCGAGCTGTACGGCCCAGCAGCCGCAGCATGCGCGCATCAACTTACGGAACAGGGAGTCGATCTCACGCAGTACAACTCGATTGCCAGCGCCAATGATGTCGTTGCCCTCGTCAAAGCATTGGGTTACGACGAATACAACCTGTACGGCATCTCATATGGCACCCGGCTGGCACTGGAAGTGATGCGTAATCACGCTGCGAGCGGGCTGCGTAGCGTCGTCCTCGATTCAACATATCCGCCGGAAATCAACACCTACGAGCAGTTGGCGACTTCCACACATGAGGTCGCGAAGCGACTCTTCTCTGACTGCGAGCACGACCTCCAGTGCAGTGCCGCCTACCCGGATCTGGAGCAGCGCTTCATAAAGCTCCTGTCGCACCTGCGCGTTGAACCAGTTATCTCCGCCGACGGCACGCCCATCACCGACCGTGACCTTATCAACGTGATGCACAGCCTGACCGGCAGGGTCGAGATCGTTCCCTATGTCCCCCTGCTGATCTCCGAGCTGGAACGCGGTGAGGATGAGACGTACCGAGGGATCACCAGCGGATCGCTCCTGGCAGCGGCGCCCGCCCTGCCAGGCACCGACGAAACATCGATTCCACCTGGTGGGGCGGAATCAACTCCTGGCCCAACGTCGCTGAGGGACATCTCGGCAGCCCGCCAGTTTGTCATGGACCTGCAGGCACGCCTCGATTCACTGCCAGGGCAGGAAGCGGTCGATGTTTCACAGGTGCTCATCGACCTGGACGCGCAGGCGCATGATCGGCGCTCGTTGCAGGAGTTCGTCAACCGCGAGTTCTCAGGGTCCGAACAGGCTGAGGCCCGGGACACCTTCCTCTCGGCGGTCGAAACGATGAGTGACGCTTACGTGCAAGACGTCTTCATGGTCATCGAGCAGGCCATAACGCTGGAGGACTCGAAGATCGCTGGCCAGTCAGTGGCGCAGTACTACTCGGTTGAGTGCAACGAACGCCTGCCGTTTCAATCGTTTGCCGAGACCGTCGCGAACGCGCAGCTGCTCGAGATTCCAGACCTCGCCCTTGGCAAACCGGAAGCACTGGCCAAGGTGTTCGCCATCTGTGAGCAGTGGCCCTCAGGCCATGCGCGGCCAATGGAGCACGAGCCTG
This sequence comes from Thermomicrobiales bacterium, assembly GCA_046328375.1. Classification (GTDB taxonomy): domain Bacteria; phylum Chloroflexota; class Chloroflexia; order Thermomicrobiales; family UBA6265; genus JACCXM01. Next base: position 19,754 of record JAXLWT010000058.1, on the reverse strand, counting down.
TATCGAGCGAGGCACCGACCTTGATCCTGGCGGGCGCGTATGACAATTTGACGCCACTCACCTGGAACAAGTCGGCCTTTGTCACTTTGCCGAACGGGATCCTGGTCGTGGCTCCCATGTCCGGCCATGCGGTGATCACCTACTCCACGTGCGCGGAGCGCGTCGGCCAGGCGTTCATCGCCAATCCGGTCGCGCCGCTGGACACCTCCTGCTTTGCCAACCTCGCACCAAAGTGGGTGCTTCCGCCAGTGAACGTGATGCCACAGGACGGCAAGTCGACACCAGCAGCGCCCGGGACATAAGTGCATGAGCGCATTGCAGGCTTGAGGCCCTCACTTGCTGCGCTGCGCCAGGAATTGGCTCACCTCGTAACACGTTCTGGCAGTCACTGGATCAGGATTTGCATGTAACGAGTCGTGTCTACCCTGGCCCCGAGACCCTCGACCGGAGGTTCTTTCGGTCGCCGTGGGAAGGCGGCTGGAGGGAGCAAAGGTGACAAGACCTGTGCAGGCAGCGCTTACTCTTGATTCCGTGGCCAGGCCGTTTCGGCTCCGCTACTCGCGGAGAACTGCTCTCGTCACGCTCATGGTCAGCAGCACCCTGGCGCTCTCCGGGGTTCTGCAGTCACACGCGCAAACGGCAACGCCGGAATCTGCTGGCGCGAGCGCAACGCCAGGTACTGTGAAGCTTCTGCCGCGTGACGTGATACTGCCTGTCGCTGCCGTCCAGGCGGTGATTCCAGAGATCGCCAGGGAAACCGACACTGGCGCGAACGCCAGCGCCATGGGCACCCCAATTGCCAACCGGGTCGTGACCTACAGCACTGCTGACGGCGCCCACCACGTTGTGCTTTCTGTGGACGAGTACCGCTCCGCTGAAGACGCGGCGAGAGAGTTCAACGAGGCGGTGGAGGCGAGCCAGGAGGTCCCAGGCGTGGCGACCGAGATGGTCGCCAATCTCGGTGAGGCGGCTCTCCTTGGCGTTGTCACCCAGGGTGATGAAACACACGTCGGCGGCGGCGCCCTCTTCGGCAACCTCGTCGTCGGTGCCACACTGCAGTCTTTTGACGGCACGGCCGAAAACAAGGCAAGGGTCGTGGAGCTTCTCCGCAAGCAAGCCGAGCACGCTTTCGGCGTACTTGGCCTCGCTGCGTCGGCGACGCCCTCGGGATAGCAGCGTTGACACAGCGGACTGGAACGAATTCGGGTAGAGCCTACCCGTCCGCTCTGGAATCACCGTCTGCAAGAAATTTCCCGTCCGGATGCGAGGCCAGTATGATCTCATCCTGAAGGGCAGATGATGCCCGACCACCGATTTGCCCAGGGAGATCGTATGTGCACGCGGCTTACTTATCTCGGACCAGACAACATCGTGCTGACCGGACGGTCGCTCGACTGGACGGTGCCGATGGACACCAGCATCTGGGTGCAACCGGCCGGGATTGAGCGCAATGGCGCAGCGGGTGCCGATTCGCTGGAATGGACCTCGAAGTACGGCAGTCTCACAGCGGTCGGCTACGGCGCGGCGACTATTGACGGATTCAACGAGCGCGGTCTGCTCGTGAACGTGCTCTACCTGGCCGAAGCGGACTTCGGGACCGCAGCGGACTACCCGGGCAAACCCACGCTCAGCGTGGCCGGTTGGGGCCAGTACGTCCTGGACAATTACGCGACCGTGGCAGAGGCCGTCGAAGGCCTGCGCCAGGATCCATTTCGCGTTGTCACCCTGATGCTGCCGGACAACAACCCTGCTGTAGCGCATCTCTCCCTCTCCGATCCCAGCGGAGACTCGGCCATCATCGAGTACGTCAACGGGAAGCAGGAGATTCACCATGGCCGCGAGTACCAGGTGATGACCAACTCGCCGGTCTTCTCCGAGCAGTTGGCGCTCTCGACGTACTGGCAAGAGATTGGGGATGCGATGCTCCCTGGCACCGGCCGGGCGGCGGATCGCTTCGTACGCTCTTCCTACTACCTGCACACCATCCCAGCGACCGCCGATGAACCGCTGGCACTGGCCAGCACCTTTGCGGTTGTCCGCAACGCCTCAGTGCCACTTGGCGTGGAATCCGACGAGCGCCCGAACGACGCCTCGACGCGCTGGCGCGTGGTGACCGACCTGAAGAACCGCCTCTACTACTTCGACTCTGCGATGAGCCCTTCCCTGTTCTGGATCGATGCCAACACATTCGATTTCTCGCCGGGAGCTCCAGTCCTGAAGCTGACGCTGGATGAGAACTGCGCACTCATTGCCGGCAACACGTACGTTGCCGGAGAAGCGAACTCATTTTTCAGGCCGGCGGAGCTGTTCCAGTTCTTGCCAGCCTAGTCAGGCCGGGAGAGGTGCAGGCACAGAACGTCTGGCTGGCTGAGAGGGTCGGGGCAACGAGGCCGGAGTGGCGTCTCGGCGCCCCCAAGGTCTGGAGAGGGTGCTGCGGAGATCCGCCTGCGATGCACCGGTTAGGAGGGAGAGTAGCTGCAAGCCAATGCTCAGTGGAGCAGCCCGCTCACGCCCTTGCTCACCACCAGCACGCCAAAGATCAGGAAGACGATACCCATGAGCGCGTTGTAATTTCGGGAAAGCCAGAGGCGCCACTCCTGGAGGGTGGCGCCGGCGCTTTCTCCCCCCACGGCGCGCCAGATGGCAGGGATCAGCACCCCAAGTGAGCCAATGACGGCATAGACGATGAGCAGCACCGCATTTTCCGAATTGGCAAGTTGCCATTCGGCTATCGCAACCGCTGCCGAAATCGAGAAGACCACATTCTTTGGGTTGAGCCCAGCCAGGGCAGCGCCTATTCCCAGGGCCGATGCAGGACTCGCACTTTCCAGCGATGTTACCCAGCCAGGCAGCTTTGGCGTCTCGTCACCCTTCGGTCGTGTCATCCACTTGCGGGCCGCCAGCCACAGAAGTGCAATACCCAGGACGATGCGAACAACGGATGCCAGTGTGGAGGGGTCACGCTCGGTCCCCACCAACCGCTCTGCTGGCACCACGAAGATCAGCACGCTGCCGAAAACCAGGAGACCGCCGAGCCATCCCACCAGAAAGGCGGGAACCACTGCCACTGCCCTGGGTGAGAACAGCAGGAGAATCACGGCCATGATTGGCAGTGGATTGACCATTGCCAACCCGAACGCGATCGGAACGACATCAGACAGTGCGTCAACCACGGCACGCCTCCGGATGCTGCACGGTTCGGTGCGTCGAATTTCACGTCTCAACGAGGGCTATCGTCGCATAGACAACACTGCGGCGAGACATGGTAATCAGCGTGCGGGCCCGAAACGCCCGTGCGCACTCAGTCTCCGCCGCTATTGACATGGCTGGACGAGCAGATGAGGTTGCCTGTCGCCCTCGTCATCGGCAATGGCGGACGTCTTGCGGCGCACCAACCTCGGCTGATCCTTGGTCTGCTTCGGATGTCCAGGCAACACGATTCCACGAAGTTCGGAGAAGCAAGCGGAGACCCGCAGGGCCGAATTCAGCCGGTCATGCCAAAATCAGGGAATGGATTCGCGCTCGCTCAGTGACGAGGAGTTATCCAACGTGGTGCCACCTGGACAAGACGCCGCCCCGTCCCCGCTCCTGCCTCCGCCGTGGCCGGAACACGGGCCGCGCATTCGCGATGTGCGGGTCATCCTGACCGCACCAGATGACATCCGGCTGATTGTGGTCAAGGTCGAGACGGATGAGCCAGGGCTCTATGGCCTGGGCTGTGCCACGTTCACGCAACGCCCGCTGGCAGTCGTCACCGCCATCGAACAGTACGTCCGCCCGCAAGTCGTTGGCCGCTCCGTGCATGACATCGAGGACACATGGTCGATGCTGGCGGTCAGTTCGTACTGGCGCAGCGGACCAGTCTTGAACAACGCCATGTCTGGGCTCGACATGGCGCTTTGGGATATCAAGGGCAAGTTGGCAGGCATGCCTGTCTACGACGTGCTGGGCGGTCGTTGCCGCGTTGCCGCACCAGTCTATGTCCACGCCTCCGGGCGAGACGCGCAGGAAGTCGAGGATGACGCGCGGCGCCTGATGGCGGAGGGGTTCCGCCACATCCGCTGCCAGGTCGCTGTCCCCGGCGCCTCGACGTACGGCGTCTCCCACGCCCAGGACAGCGATGAGCCGTACCCGAATCACCTGCGGCTTCGCCAGGAAGCATGGGACCCGGCTGCCTATGTTCGCGTCGTCCCGGCACTCTTCGAGCACATCCGCTCTGCGCTCGGGGACGACGTGGAGCTACTGCACGATATCCATGAGCGTGTGCCGCCAATCCTGGCAATCGGCCTGGCGCGTGAACTGGAGCAATACCGCCTCTTCTTCCTTGAAGACCCGTTTGCCCCGGAAGACAACGGCTACTTTCCGCTCCTGCGCCAGCAGACCAGCATCCCCATCGCCATGGGTGAGCTTTACGTCAATGTCAACGAGTACTTGCCCCTCGTCCAGAACCGCCTGATCGACTTCATGCGCGTCCACCTCTCGGACATCGGCGGGTTGACTCCTGCCCGCAAGTTGGCGGCGCTCTGCGAGTATTTCGGGGTGCGCACTGCGTGGCACGGGCCTGGTGACGTCTCTCCCGTCGGGCACGCGGCAAATGTGCATCTCGACCTGGCCGTCCCGAACTTTGGCATCCAGGAGGCCACACTGTTTTCAGATCGGTTGCGAGAGGTCTTCCCCGGTACGCCGGAGTATCGCGACGGCATGATGTGGGCGAACGATCAGCCGGGCCTGGGGATCGACGTCAACGAGGCACTCGCGGCGAAATACCCCTTCCCTGAGCACCCTCTCAATGGCGCCTGGCCACCTGTGCGCCTGCGAGACGGCACTGTCCAGCGACCGTGATTGACGTCCTCACCTGGAGCCCAACTCCCCATGTGAGCGTGGAACAGGAAAGGTGACCATGAAGATTACGCGCGTCAGCACTGCCGTCGTGGCTGGCAACTTCCCGTGGGTCCTGGTCAAGGTGGAGACGGATGAAGGCGTCACCGGCCTGGGAGAGGCGTATTGGGGTGTCGGTGTGGCCGAGCTGGTCCACAAGGCAGCGCCCGTCATCATTGGCCAGAACCCGTTCGATATCAACCGCCTCTACGAGATGATGATTCGCTGCCTCTCCGGTGAAGGCTCACAGGGTGGCGCCACCGTAACCGCGATTAGCGGCATCGAGATCGCGCTTTGGGACCTGATGGGCAAGGCGCTTGGTGTGCCCATTTCGACCCTGTTCGGTGGGCGTTTCCGTGACAAGGTCCGTGTCTATGCGGATTGCCACGCTGGCGCAACCTCCGACCCCGCGTCCTACGGCGAACGAGCCCGGCAGGTCGTGGAAGCTGGCTTCACGGCTATCAAGTTCGACCTTGATACGCGTAACCCGTTCACCGCGGACCTCAGCGACTTTGACCACCCCCGCAAGCAGTGGGTCGAACCATTCAACCGCACCATTTGCCCGGCGGAACGGCGCTGGATGGTGGAGGTCGTCGAGGCCGTGCGCGATGCCGCTGGGCCCGATGTACTGGTTGCCATGGATTGCCACTGGAAGTACGCGGTCAACGATGTGCTGCAGCTGGCCTGGGCGCTGGAGGACTACGACCTCCTCTGGCTGGAGGATCCGGTGCCACCGGAGAACATCGCGGCGCACAAGGCGGTCACCTCCCGCACACGCACGCCGATTTGTGCGGGTGAGAACCTCTACCGGAAACAGGGCTACCGGGAGATGATCGAGACGCAGGCGGTCGATATCATCGCGCCCGACATCCCGAAGATGGGCGGGCTGCAGGAAGCCCGGCGCGTCGCCGACTGGGCGGACACCTACTACATGAATGTAGCGCCGCATAACGTCGCGAGCCCCATCGGTACGGTGGCATCGGCCCACGTCTGCGCCAGCATCCCGAACTTCCTCGTCATCGAGTTCCACGCGCACGACGTTCCCTGGTGGGCCGCCATGGTGGATGGTGAGCCGCCGATCCGCGACGGCTACATTGAACTCGGGGATGCCCCAGGCCATGGCATGACACTGAACGAGGACGTCGTCCGGGCCAACCTGGCGCCGGGTTCTTCCTTCTTCGGCGATTCGCCCCACGCGTAAGCACGAAGGGACGCGCAAACGATGATCTTCAACTCACCGGACCGTGTGGCGGCGCTCACTTCCGTCTTTCCTCATGATCGCTTGCCCGATGGCCGTCCTCATGTGCCGGACGACATCCTGCTCCGGATGCGCGAGGTGACGAACGACGAGGCGTGGGGCGTGGTTGAGCGCGGCCATAACTATCACTTCCAGTTCGAGGGCGGCTGGTACAACCTCCACCCAGACCGTGTCCTTGTTGGCCGGGCCGTGACCGTGCGGATGGTCCCGTACCGCCCAGACTTCCATGACGTCGTGCAGGCCGAGGGCGAGCGAGACGGACGCTCGGGTGGGCAGAACACGTGGGTCATCGACACGCTGCGCCCGGGCGACGTGCTGGTCGTTGATCTCTTTGGCAAGATCGAGGATGGCACCTTCATCGGCGACAATCTGGGCACCGCCATCGCCGCGAGAGCAGGTACAGGGCTCGTGGTCCACGGCGGCATCCGGGATTACGAGCGGGTGCGGCAGCTCGAGAACTTCAACGTGTTCTGCCGCGGCGTCCACCCGTCGGCCATCCTCGACGTCACCCTCGCCGAAGTGAATGGCCCGTTGCGCATTGGCAACGCCACGGTCATGCCGGGCGATGTCGTGCTGGGAACACGTGAGGGCGTGAGCTTCATCCCTGCGCACCTGGCAGAGGAGGTTGTGGCCCGCTCAGAAGATGTCCGGCAACGCGATGTTTTCGGAAAGAGCCGCATCGCGGACGGCATCTACACGTCAGGGCAGATCGATGTCTCCACCTGGGCCGATGACATCGAGGCTGACTACCAGGTCTGGATCAGCAACATGTCGTAGGTACTCAACCGTGGCCAGCAATCGGTGCCCGGGCATCAGCACAGCGGAGCATTCCGTGATTGAATTCAGCCTGAAAGGAGGTCAACGATGGCATCCACCATCACCTCGACCGCGCTGGAAAAGATGATTGAAGAGTTGGGCCTGCCTGACCAGGCAATCCAGGCTGATGAACTCCCCTGGGTGCCGCAGGGAGAAAATGTCTGGTTCAAACCACTCCGCTTTGACCTGGCCAATGGCCGTTGGGTGAACCTGCTCAAGGTCACCAAGCAGGGGAAGGTGAACCGGCACCGGCACAGCGGCGGCCAGGTTCTTGGGTTCTGCATCGCCGGCTCCTGGCATTACCTGGAGCGGGAATGGGTCGCCCGGCCCGGCACGTTCGTCTACGAGCCGCCGGGAGACATTCACACCCTGGTTGTCGACGGAGCCGAGGAGATGCAGACGCTCTTCATTCTCGAAGGCGTGATCCAGTACCTCGATGACGATGACAACGTCATCTACCAGGACGACGTGTTCACCAAGATGGAGCGCTACCTCTCCTTCTGCGAGCGGGAGGGCATTCCCGCGCAGGACCTGCGCTATTGAGCGCAGCAGGCAGGGATCTCTTCCGGCTTGATGGCCAGGTTGCGCTTGTCACCGGCGCCGCCAGGGGTCTTGGTCAGGCAATGGCAACAGCGCTCGCGCAAGCGGGCGCTGACGTCTGTGTGGTGGACATCCTGCCGGCGGAGGAGACGCTGGCCCTCGTCGCGGCAGCGGGGCAACAGGGTCACGCACTCGTTGCAGACCTGTCTGATCTCGATCCGGCCGGTGCGGACACGTTGATCCGGGAGGCCGCTGCGTCACTCGGAGAGCCATCGATCCTGATCAATAACGCTGGCATCATCCGCCGCGCGCCCGCGCTCACCCATAGCTGGGAAGACTGGCAGCAAACCATCGCGCTCGATCTCTCGGCGCCATTCCTGCTCAGCCAGGCGTTGGCGCGGCGCCTTGTGGCCAGCAAGTCCCCTGGCAAGATCGTCAATGTCGCATCAATGCTCTCCTATCAGGGAGGCTATCTGGTGCCCGGCTACACCGCGGCCAAGAGCGGTATCGCCGGATTGACACGCGCCCTCGCCAATGAATGGGCGCGCTCCGGCATCAACGTGAACGCGATCGCTCCAGGCTACATGGCCACCGAACTCACGGCGATGCTGCGCAGCGATCCCGGTCGTGCCGAGACCATGCTGGCGCGCATTCCGGCGGGCCGGTGGGGAGAACCGGCAGATCTGGCCGGAGCCGTGGTCTTTCTCTGTTCGCCCGCTTCGAGCTACGTCCATGGCACAGTGCTTCCGATAGATGGTGGTTGGTTGGCATGGTGAGAGACACAACGCGGTATCACCTCTCTGCGCACGGCGCAGGCGATCTGCTCGGCCCGATTGCAGACACGCTGCGCGATCTGGAAGCACGCACGCAGCATCTGCGCGATCACGTACCGCTCGATAGCGCCGCCGATGCCGAGGCACTTGCGGCCGCGCAGGCAGCGCTGGAACAGGCGAGAGCCACGATCGCGGCGCTCACCGCCGCCGGGCCAGACGACGGCAATCCACGCCACAAACGCGTGCTCATTACCGGCGCCGGTGGCAGGATCGGCGGCAGCCTGGCCGAGCTGCTGCGTGAGCACTACGACCTGCGGCTCATCTACCGCAGGCAGCGGCCAGAGGAGCCTCCCGTGGCAGACTGGCGCGTGGTGGACCTGGAAGATCTGCCAGCCCTTGCGGACGCAATGCAGGGCATCGATGCAGTCGTGCATATGGCGGCTGACCCAACGGTAGATGCCACCTGGGAAAGCGTTCTGCACAACAACATCATCGGCACGTACAACGTCTACGAGGCGGCGCGGCAAGCGGGAGTCACGAAGATCATCTTTGCCTCGACGAATCATGTCATGGGGATGTATGACCGCGACGGCATGTGGCCGATCTTTGCGGACCAGCCGATCCGGCCCGACTCCCTCTACGGCGTGTCCAAGGCCTTCGGTGAAGCGCTGGGTCGCTTCTGGTACGACCAGCATGGCATCAGCGTCATCTGCCTGCGCATCGGCTGGATGCTGCCGGAACCCCAGGATGAGATCGCGCGCTGGATGTGGCTCAGTCCCCGTGACTGCGCCCAGATTGTCTCCCGGGCCATTGATTCCGATCTCGGATTCGACATTGTCTACGCCATTTCGCAGAACGCGTCGCGGCACTGGGACATCACGAAAACGATCGAGCATTTCGGGTACCGGCCCGAGGACGACGCTGAAGAGCATTTCCCGGCTGATTCACCGAGCCGCTAACGGGCGCTCGGCAGGCGCTGGCCCGGCGTCTCGAGTGCTGCGGGAGTTCTGACACGCATGCCACCTGTGCCCACGCCCCAATCCCAGCGTGAGCGACAAGAAGAGGGAAAAGAGGCCAGGAAGCGTCTCTCTCGCAGCGCGCAAGGCGATTTTCCGCCCCAGTCGCGCGACCCCATCGCCATCATCGAGGAGCAGAACGCCACTCGGCTACCACACCTGATTCCCATGCGCATCGGCGAGATGGCCAAATCGCCGTTCGCGTTCTTCCGCGGTTCGGCGGCGATCATGGCACGAGACCTCGGGGGCCTGCCGCATACGGAGACACACATCGTCGCGTGCGGCGATGCGCACATCTCGAATTTCGGCATCTTCGCGACACCAGACCGCCGGCTGACCTTTGAACTGAATGACTTTGACGAAGCGAGCACCGCCCCATGGGAATGGGACGTGAAGCGGCTCGCGACCAGTGTTGTCCTGGCCGCGCGGGAACGCGGCGCACCTGACCGTGACGCTCAACACCACGCGCGGGAAGCTGTCCACGCCTACCAGGCCCGCATTGCATCCATGATGTCCTTGACCAGCCTTGAGCGCACGTTCGAGCGGATCGATCTTGCCACCTTGATCGCGGACTTCAGCGATCACGACACGGCGTTCATGCGGGGCGCGTTGCGGCACGCCTTGCGCCAGACATCAGAACGCTTGCTGCCGCGTATCACGACCACCACAAATGACGGCCACCTGCGCATCGTCGATGACCCGCCTGCCGTAACGCACCTGCCCTCGCTCACACTGGAAATTGCGCAAGGCTTGAAGGCCGAGTACATGCAGTCCATGCGCATGGACAGTGCCTTCCTGCTCCGGCAGTTTCATCTCGACGACATCGTGTTCCGGGTTGTCGGAGTGGGAAGCATCGGCACGCGCTGCATGTTGCTGTTGCTGACTGGCCCTTCGGGTGAACCACTCTTCCTCCAGGTCAAGGAGGCCGAGCGATCGGTACTGGAACAGTTCGGTGGTGCGCCTGATCTGCTGCGGACCTCGGGACGACCAGATCACGACCATGAAGGATTCCGCGTCATCAATTGCCAGCGCATCCTGCAGACCGCGCCGGATCCGTTCCTCGGCCATGTCTCGTACAACGGCCACGACTATTACGTCCGCCAGTTCAGGAACATGAAGGCCTCAGTCGACATCGACAAACTGAGCCCAGGGGAATTTCACGTCTACGTTCGCCTATGCGGGGAACTCCTGGCACGCAGCCACGCCCAGAGTCCATCAGCGCCGTTTATCTCCGGCTACCTCGAAACCGGTGACGTCTTCCCGGCGGCTGTCGCGCGTTGGGCGCTCGCCTATGCTGAGCAAGTCGAGATGGACTACGCCGCCTTGCTGGCGGCCGTCGCGAGCGGCCGTCTGGAAAGAGCCGGCTAGAGCCAGCGCGGGAATCTCAAGGAACGCGGGTTGACGACCGGGACGTTAGATCAATTCAATGTCGTGCTCATCGCCACCTACGAAATGGGGCGCCAGCCATTTGGGCTCGCTTCCCCAGCCGCCTGGCTCCGGGCAGAAGGGGCGCACGTTACGTGCCTGGATCTCGCCATCGAGCGGCTGAACCCGCACGCGATTGCCAGGGCAGACCTGATCGCATTCCATTTGCCCATGCACACCGCGACGCGCCTGGCGGCCGAGTTTCTGCCGCGTGTTCGCCGTCTCAATCCACGCGCTCACATCTGCTTCTACGGGCTTTACGCGCCGGTCAATGAAGCGTACCTGCGCCAGATTGGCGCAGATTCGATCCTCGGTGGTGAATTCGAGGCCGGGCTCCTGGATCTCGCCCAGCGGCTGGCGAGGGGCGGGACACGCCCGGCCCTTCCTCAACCCGAGCCAACCGTCGCGCTTGCACGCCTACCCTTTATCCCGCCAGATCGCTCCCGATTGCCGGACCTCCAGCGGTACGCGCACCTGAGCATGCCGGACGGTACGACCCGGGTTGTCGGGTACACCGAAGCCTCACGCGGCTGCAAGAACCTGTGCCGGCACTGTCCCGTCGTGCCCGTTTACAACGGCCGCTTCTTCATCGTGCCGCAGGGCGTCGTCCTGGCGGACATCGAGCAGCAGGTGGCCGCCGGTGCCCAGCACATCACGTTCGGTGACCCGGACTTCTTCAACGGCCCGACCCACGCCATGCGGATCCTGGAGGCGTTACACGAGCGCTTCCCAGACGTGACCTACGATGTCACGATCAAGATCGAGCACCTGCTCAAGCATGACCATCACCTGGAGCGTCTGCGCGACACTGGCTGCCTCTTTGTGACAAGCGCCGTCGAAGCCGTTGACGACCACATCCTGGAAATCTTTGCCAAGCATCACACCCGTGCCGATTTCCTGCGCGTTGTGTACCGCTTCCGGGAACTCGGCCTGACGCTGAACCCGACCTTCGTTACGTTCAACCCGTGGCTCACACTGGCGGGCTACCAGGATTTGCTCCAGGTCATCCTGGACAACGATCTCGTGCGGAATGTCTCCCCAATCCAGTACGCCATTCGCCTGCTGATTCCGGCTGGCTCACGGCTCCTGGAGCTCCCGGCGGTGCAGGAGCTCGTGCTCCCGTTCGATGCCGCGGCGCTCGCATATCCGTGGCGTCATCCCGACCCGCGCATGGACGCGCTCCAGGCGAAGATCATGACGCTTGTGGCCACTCAGGGAGAGATACCCGATGACCGGTTCACCACGTTCAGGCACATCTGGCAACTCACCGGGGATGCTTCCCATGACGATGCAACTGACCCCTTCTCGCTCATTGCGACCGGCGTCCTGAGCCGTGAACCAGTCCCACATCTCAGTGAACCCTGGTACTGCTGAGCAGAGCCCACCTCGGAGCAGTTTGCTCCGGATCGCGTTTAGGTCAGACATCTTCATGCAACCACGCTTGACGAACTCCCCCGCTGCATTGACGATTGCGTTTCGTGCGCTGGCGGCGTCGCCGGCTGGCTGCGTTTGCATTCAGGGAGGTTTGCGTTCGTGTCTCCTGATTCCCGTATCACGCCGGTACCGTTGGGCAAGGCCACCTTCCTTGATTCGCCCCGCTGCGAGGATCTCAGCACCCTCGACGCGGACGTCGCCATCCTCGGGGTCCCGTTCGGGTATCCCTATGATCTCTCCGGCCTGACTTCACCCTCCGCGTCCGCACCTGCCGCCCTGCGCGAGGCCTCGGTCCGCATGGCGCCCTTCATCACGCACTACGACTACGATTTCGGCGCAGATATCTTCAATGGCCGGACAGTGCGTATCGTCGACTGCGGCGACGTGGCCATGAAGCCAGGCGACTTCGCCGGGAACTTCGACGCCACGACAACGGCAGTCAAGGCGATCCTCGATCGCGGCGCCGTGCCGATCATCCTCGGCGGCGATCACGCGATTCCCATTCCCGTGTTCCAGGCCTACGAGGGGCAGGAGCCGATGGTGGTGGTGCAACTGGACCAGCACATTGACTGGCGCCAGGAGCGTAACGGAGTCAGCCGCGGCCTCAGCAGCACCATGCGCCGCGCCTCCGAGATGCCCTGGGTGAAGGGCATGGCGCAGGTTGGCCTGCACATGATGGGTAGCGCGCGCCAGGGCGAGGTCGATGATGCCGTTGCCTGGGGCAGCGTGCACGTACGGGCCGAGGACATCCACGAGAAGGGTGTGGACTGGGTCCTGGACCAGATTCCGGAATCATCCCGCTACTACATCACCTTCGATGCCGACGGGCTCTTCTCCGGCATTGCTCCGGGTGTCCTGGCGCCCGGCTTCGGCGGGCTCACCTACTACGAAGCCTCGAACATCCTGCGCGGCCTGGCCCGCAAGGGGAAGATCGTTGGCTACGATATTGTCGAGATCGTGCCGTCGGTTGACGTGCAGAACCTCACGAGCCAGGTCTGCGCCCGCCTGACGCTGAACCTCCTCGGCGAGATGGCGCACCAGGGGCAAATCGGGACAGCGAAGTAGGCAAGCCCTCACTCCAACCCCTCTCCCTCGGCGCAGGGAGCGGGGTTGGCTTTTACTGTGCCGGTAATCGGTCCCACCGCACGATCCTGACCGCCGCACCCCGAGCGTGTTGCAGGACGGCGGGGCCGAGGTGCCACACCCAGGGTCAGGGTTGCCGCAAAAGCACGCCTGCGAGAAAACTCAGGCGCGCGACACCCGAAGCTCCATTGCGTCATCGCCACGCTGGCGCAGGCGAGGGATCTCGACGCGCAACCCGGCGTCATAGCCCTCGGCAAGGGCGGGTAGGGTGATCTCCCAGAAAAGCGCGGCCTCAGCGCCGAGGTTGTAGTCGAACCAGACCTGGTCGAACGGGGTGTCGCGGATCACGGCGGTGTACACGCCGTCGCCGGCAACGTCGTCGGCCATCTCCCAGATGTAACCGGCACAGAAGTCCATTTCCCGCACCAGATTGGCAGGCGAGATGTCGATCCCGCGCTCCTGGTGGTCAGCGCGCATGAGCTCGCCGCGTTCGCGGGCCCAGACTGTCAGGAAATCGCGCAGGATCTGTTCGGTCTCGTCCGGGCTGTGCCGCTGCCGCAGCGGGTTGACCATAGTGAGGTAGCAGCCTCCAACCAGCCGGCTAGTGCGGCGCATGGCGTTGAGGGCGCCCTGCTCAGTGGTTTCCTGCTCGTACGTCGCGGCAAGCTTGCGTCCCAGGGCCGTCGGCTCGCCAAGATCGAGCTGCCGGGCATCGGCTGGCATGATCCAGCGGAACGCACAGTGGTCGTCACCCTTCATCATGTTGATGGGGATCACGACGTTGCCGTCAGGGTGGTAGGTCGAGGCGCACGCCTGGTGAAACTCATCACAGTAGGCGTGGCCCCAGCGGTGGAAACCAGCACTCTTCCAGGCAATGGCTGCCGGACAGAAATGGACATCGAAAGCAGAGTCAGAGGGTGAGTACCTCCCGGCGTCCATGTCGTCATGAATGACGTAGGTGCTGGCGTTGTCCCAGAAGCAGGTCAGCGACTGCATGTCGATCGGCTTGCCCATGGCGTGGTGAGCTTCCCGCATTTCCGTTCCCCGGAAATGGCCGAACTGCCGCAGGTGATGGCGGACGGTCATCTCGCCGTACTGCCCCGAGGTTTCAATCACGGAATTGGCAAAGTGCATGTACAGGCGGCCGAAGATCCCCAGCAAGGCGTTCAACGACGCGACGGCCTTGTCCATTTCGAACTCGGTTCGCGGAGACGTTTCCACCACCATGACGTGTTCCTCCCAGCGCCCGCAGCAGCGCTCTATCTCTGCGCTCCCTCTCCCGCACCGGGAGATTGACGGGACGACGCCTTCCTAGCGCTTCATGCGTGGATCGAGCGCGTCGCGCAAGCCGTCACCGATGAAGTTGATGCAGAGCACCGTAATCAGGATCATGACGCCCGGGTAGAGCGTGATCCAGGGCGCGTTGAAGAAGTAGCTCTGGGCGTTGTAGAGCATGTTGCCCCAACTGGGATCGGGCGGCTGCACACCAAGACCGAGGTAACTCACCGACGCCTCCGTCAGGAGCGCGTTACCCACACCCAGGGTTGCGGCAACCACGATGGGTGCCAGGGTGTTTGGCAGAATGTGCCGCGCGATGACCTGCGGGCTCCGCGCTCCTATCGTCTGTGCCGCCTCCACGAACTCGCGCCGTTTCAGGGAGAGCACATTGGCGCGTATGATGCGGGCCAGCTCCATCCAGCTCAGCAGGCCGATGACGATGATCATGGTGCGGACACTGGGACCCAGCGTCACGCTGAGCACGATCAGGAAAAAGAGCGCCGGGATGCTGAGAATGGCGTCCGTCACCCGCATGATGACGGAATCGACCCAGCCGCCGAAATAGCCCGCGAGTGCGCCGAGCGACGTCCCGACGACAATGGCGACGGCCACGGCCAGGAAACCGATCGAGAGGGAGATGCGGCTGGCGTAGATGAGGCGGGCGAAGATGTCCCGGCCCACTTCGTCTGTACCCAGCCAGTGCTCGCGCGAAGGGCGCTGCAGAATGTTGAGCGGACTGGGATCGATCGCCAGCTCACGCGGGATGAGGACGGGAGCCAGGATCGCCAGCAGCACTTCCAGGACGAGAACCACCAGCGCGACCAGGCCGGCCTTGTGCCGGCAGAAGCGGCGCCAGGCCAGCCGCCAGATGCCCGGCGTCTCGGCGGCCTTGCGGCTGGAGAGCCCTGATGCTGGCGGCGGTGCCGGAGATGGCGCCCCAACTGGCAGGGCGGAAGCGGCATCGCTCATGAGCCAAACCGGATGCGCGGATCGATGGCCGCATAGGCGATATCCGCCACGAGGTTGAAGATGATGACCAGGACCGAGACGGTCATCACCAGCCCCATGAGCACGGGATAGTCGCCCCGGTTCGCGTGGTCCACGAAGAGCCGGCCCATGCCCGGCCAGGCAAAGACTTGCTCGGTGATCAGGGCGCCGGAAAAGATCAGTGGGATATTCATGGTAATCAGGGTGACCAGCGGGATCAGCGCGTTGCGGAACGCGTGGCGCCAGGTGACCGCGCCTTCTGGCAACCCTTTGGCCCGCGCCGTCCGGATGTAATCGTCGTGCAGCACCTCGATCATGCTCGCGCGCAGATAACGAATGTATGCGGCCATCGAGACGATGGAGAGCACGATGGCGGGCATGGCGAGGTGCTTGATCAGCCCGGCCAGCGAGGGGCCCTCAACCAGGTCATACATGCCCCCGGCAGGCATATACGGGAGTCCCCACTCCTTGAACTTCACGGCAAAGACCATGATGAACATCAGGCCGAGCCAGAACGTCGGCAACGCGAAGGCCAGGAACGAAGCTCCGGTGATCACATAGTCCAGCTTTGAATACTGTTTCAGCGCGGAAATGATGGCCAGGGGAATCGACACAATCAGCGTCAGAATAAACACCGTCCCCATCAGGATCATCGTATTTGGCAGTCTTTCCAGGATCATCTGCGTGACGGGCTGGTAGGTGTAGAGCGAGCTTCCCAGGTCACCGCGCGCCACATCGCGTAGCCAATATCCGTACTGCACGATCTTCGGCTGATCCCAGCCATGCTCCTTGATGATGCGCTCCCGGTCAGCCTGCGTCAGCGAGGAGGACTGCGCATACATGGACATGGGGTCGCCACTCATGCGAATGAGCATGAAGGACATGACCGAAATGAGAAAGAGGAGCGGCACCGCCTGCAAGATGCGCCGCACCACATATTGACCCACGCTGACTCACACTTTCTGGCGGGAGCGAGCCGGTCTGGCTCGCTCCCCTGGTTCCAACTACGCGATGGACCAGTCTTCGACGTTCCAGACCAGTCCGGAAATGCTCCCGAACGGGCTGACCTGAACACCCTTGACACTGTCCGCGACCGAGTTGATGACCACACGGTCATACATCGGGATCATCGGCACTTCGTCGTGGATGATCTGCTGCGCCTGCTTCAGCAACTCCAGGCGCTTCGCAGGATCGAGCTCGGAGATCTGCTCGTCGAGCAGTTCGTCCAGGTCCGGGTTGGAAAGCCCGCTGTGATTGAATCCACCCGGCTTGTCCTTGGTCGGGATCGACTCGGTGTGCCAGAACGGGCGCAGGTTCGGGTCGCTGCTGGCCAGTCCGTTCGTGAAGCCCACCATATCGATGGTGCGGTCCAGCCAGCCGCCACCGTCATTGAAGCCGCCGAAGAACTTGGAGGCCGGCTGGTTGGTGATGGTCATTTCCGCGCCGACATCCTTCCAGTTGGCCTGGGCCAGGGCCTGGATGGTCTCGCGGGTCTGGTTACCGGACGTGGTGCCGTGCGTGAAGCTGAGACGCACGCCGTCCTTTTCACGGATGCCGTCTGCGCCCACGGCCCAGCCGGCTTCGTCCAGCATCTTCTTCGCCAGTTCGGGATCGTAGGGGAACGGCTGGATGTCGGTGTTCTCGTACGGCGAGTTGTCCAGCTCGTTCTTCGCGATCTTCGTCTCGCCGAAGAGCACCTGGTCGATGATCGTCTGGCGGTCGATCGCATGCGTCAGTGCCATGCGCACTGCCTTGTCACCGAAGATCGGGTGCGGAACGGAGGCATCGTCGTGCGTCACCATGGTGAAGTGGTAGCGCTCGTAGTTCGATGACGGCGTGATCGTCAGCGAAAGGCCAGGAACGTTGGACATTTCCGGGATTTGCGCCTCGGTGTAGTCCACGCCGATCTGAATATCGCCAGTCTTGGCCTGGGCGATGACGGTGTTGCGATCCGGGACCACCTTCCAGATCAGGCGGTCCAGCAGTGCCTTCTCGTCGCGGAAGTAGTTCTCGTTCCGCTCGTACGTAATGTGGTCGCCAGGGACCCACTCGACGAACTTGAAGGGACCGTTACCAACCGGATTGCGGCCAAACTCCTCGGTCGTCATTGTGCTCTGGATGTGCTGAGGAAGCAGCGGATTCCAGCCAAGGGTTTCCGCCACCCAGGGAAGGTAGAGTTCCTTCAGGGTCACCACCGCCGTCAGGTCATCCGGGATCTCGACCGACTCGATCTCGGCCCAGCCCGCGGTTGCCTGCGCCTGGTTCTTGGGATCCATGATCCATTCCCAGGTGAACTTGAAGTCATTGGCGGTGAACGGTGTGCCGTCGTGCCAGGTTACGCCCGGCTGGAAGTGCAGGGTGTACGTGATCCCGTCCTCCGAGATGCCGCCGTTCTCCGCGGTCGGGATCTCGGTCAGGAGCCGGGGCTGCATCTCGGCGTTCTGGTCGTAACGAATCATGGGCTCGAAGAGCGGGCTCAGCTGCATGCTGGCGAAGGAGATGGGACCTCCTGTCAGCAGGAAGTTGAGGCTGTTCGGCTCCTGGTAAACACCGACCACGACGGCTCCGCCAGGGTTGCCACGTGCAGCAGTTGGTGTGCTGTCCTGTGCGGCCACTCGCATTCCGCGCTGGGCGATGCCGGTCCCAGCCAGCGGAGCAGCCACACCCAGGGCAGCCAGGCCCTTGAGCAGGTCACGCCGACCAACGCTCCTTGATCGCGATCCCGCAGATTCCTCGTTCACGCTGCTCATCCTTTCAGCCGCACCATGCGGCTAGTGCCGAGACAGGGACCAGACGCCCCAGCCTGCTCTCACTTCGTTGCCAGCGGACCACGTAGATTGTCATACCCGCGCCGGTTGCTGGCAAATATCCAGCGCGGTTAATGCCATCACCCTGGCGCACGTCACCATCTCGGAAATCAGGATGTACTGATCCGGCTCGTCGGGAGATTCATCCCAGCCACCACTCGGGCCAAAGAGGAGACACGGGATACCAGCACGCCAGAGGTGAGCCGTGTCATTCCCGGCGTAGGACATCGGCAGAGACACGCCGACCTCCAGCGGGTCGCGCCCCACCACTTCGCGGTAATGCGTCAGGACGGTCTCCACAAAGGGGTGGTCGAGGGGAATGTCGGTCGGTTCCATTACGACGGTCAATGCACCGAAGCTGTCGGGCAACGGGTGGGTTATTTCGTAGCGGAAGGTAGGATCTTCGGCCGCGAGGGCATCAAGTCCGGCGCGAATATCTTCCTCGACGGTCTTCGCCGTCTGCCCTGGCGGGTAACGCACGTCAACGATCACCGTGCAATAGTCAGCGGTGAAATTCGGCCCCTTCAGATCATGATCCCGGCCGCGTCCCCCGATGATGCCTCCCACGTTGATCAGGGGCAGCGCCGGCAGGCGCTCATCGGTGTTGGCACGGAACCGCGTGTTCTGGATAGTCGGGATCGCTTTCATCATCTGGGCAATTGCGTCAACGGCCCCGTTGCGGTCAGAGATGTGCCTTGAGTAGCCAATGGTGGAAATGGCCAGTTCGGTCACGCCCGCGTGGGTTGTCACCACGGCATCAGCGCCGTACGGCTCGGGCACAATCGCGGCGTCCGCGGTCACACCTTGCTGCAGGAGGTGAACGGTGCCGACGCCACCCTGCAGTTCACCAACGACCAACGCCAGCAACACGTCGCCTGGAAGCCGGTCGCCAGAAAGCCGTACCGCCTCCGCGGCGGCGATCATGGCCGCGTCTGCGCCCTTCATGTTCATCACGCCTGCGCCGTAGAGGCGGTCCCCCTCCACGGTGGGGACCCAGGGATCGTGTTTCCACCCCAGGGAGAGCGGGTCAATGTCGAGGTGGCCGTTCAACATCAAGGTCTGACCGCCACCTGTCCCGCGCAGGCGCGCCAGCACCTGGAAGCGCCCTGGTTCAACTTCCTGTAACTCCACCTCGTAGCCACGTTCGGTGAGATACCCGTCCAGCCAGCGCGCCAGAGGTGTCTCTTCGGTCTTGAAGCTGGGGATGCGGATCAGGTCCGACGCAATTTCGACGACGCGCTCAGGGGTAATCTCTTCCAGGATCCGCGTAGCTCGCTCATCCATGAATGGGGATGTCCTGCCTTTCCTTGTGCTCGTGCCTCGCTACGCTGCGATGTGCGGGGCGTTCTTCACCACACGTCCGTTCTGCATCACGAAAGCAACCCGTTCAGTGACACCGATGTCCTGCAATGGATCGCCGGGCACCGCGATGATGTCCGCGACCTTCCCGGGCGTAAGT
>JAXLWT010000057.1:0-23237 GCA_046328375.1 Thermomicrobiales bacterium | reverse complement strand
GCGTTCTTCACCACACGTCCGTTCTGCATCACGAAAGCAACCCGTTCAGTGACTCCGATGTCCTGCAATGGATCGCCGGGCACCGCGATGATGTCCGCGACCTTCCCGGGCGTAAGTGACCCACGCTCCGATTCCAGACCGAGGCAGCGCGCTGCTCCAAGGGTCCCAGCCACCACTGCTTCCGATGCGGACATGCCGAAGCGGACCAGGAGCGCCAGCTCCGCGGCATTGCGCCCATGCGGCAACAGGTCTTGCCCGCCGATATCGGTGCCCATGGCGATGGACACGTCATGACGCTGGGCAGCTTCCATGGAGCGCTGACGCGCGTCCCTGGCCTCTCGTGCCTTCACCAACACCCAGTCAGGCGTACCGAATTCGGATCCGTGCTCGATTAGTTGGGTGAGGACGAAGAGCGTTGGCACCAGCCAGGCACCGGCGTCCGCCATCTGCTTCGCGGTCTCGTCATCGAGGTATGTCCCGTGTTCGATCGAATCGGCGCCCGCGTTCAGCGCCTGGACAATGCCTGCCCTGGCGTGGGCGTGGACCGCCACCCGCACACCCAGCCGGTGAGCTTCCTCGATGAGGGCCCGAATTTCGGGATCAGACCATTCCAGGATGTCCGGATTGCTCAACACCTGCGTGGTTATCGCGCCGGTTGTGCAGGTCTTGATCCATTCCGCGCCGTTGCGCAGTTGCTCTCGCACCGCCTTGCGCACATCATCCGGCCCGTCGGCAAGACGAGGGCCCCAGGGCCCCGCCTCCTGAGCCCAGGCAAGTGGCATGTACGGTGCATCGTCGGCACCGCCGGTGCGTTCGATGAAGCGCCCGCACGGCACCACACGCGGCCCGGGCACGCTGCCCTCCTCCACCGCGGCCTTCAGGGCGAGCGCGGTGTGACTGCCGCAGTCCCGAACCGTGGTGATCCCGGCCTGCAGCAGGCGGTTCAGGTCAGCGGTTGCCCGCGCTGCACGCAACCCTTCGTTGACGAAGGTCATGCTCGCGTTGTCCATACTGCGCTGGCCCAACAGGTGGACGTGGGTGTCAATCAGGCCAGGCAACAGGGTCGTCCCACGCAGGTCGAGACGCTGAACCGTGTCGGGAATCTGCCCTTCGGGCACCAACGCTTCGATCTGCGCCTGCTTGACCAGAATGGCCTGCCCAACCTGCACCGGACCACCAGTACCATCCAGGATGGCAGCACCGGTGAGTGCGGTGAGTTCCTGCTCAGACATGGAAGGCTTCCTGCATGTGAACCGAGCCCTTTCCACCTGACGAGCCGGCCGCTATCGGGCGCAAGTCTAGCGATGCGACCGCCATTGCAAATGTGACATGCCGCATGCATTCTGCAACAGGCAGCGGCGAAGCGCGAGGAGGTCCGCCTCTTGACAAGCGATCATGCCATCCCTACGGTGTCCATCATCACAACAATTCTCTTTTCTCCGTGCGTAGGACGAACACTCAATGACGGCTGACCGTGATCCACAGGAGGTCACCGCGGTCCTTTCCGCTGGCAAGGCGCTCGCCATTGTGGAGGTCTTGCTGCAGGCATCGGGTCCGCTGTCGGCACGGGAGATCGGTGAGCGCAGCAGTGTCAACCGGACCACCGCGCACCGCCTGCTCAATACGCTCATGTTGCACGGCTGGGTGGAACGCCACGAAGAGGGCGGGTACCGCCTCTCCGTGCGCTTCCTGGCCCTGGCGCATGTCTCTTCCCAGGTGCGAGGACTCTTCGACGAGATACGTCCAGCGCTGGTGCCGCTCTCGGAGTTGTCTCGGGAGACCGTGCACGTCGGCGTGATGGACGGTTTTGATGTCGTCCATGTCGACAAGATCGAGAGCCTGGAACACGTCGGGGTTTCGTCTCGTATTGGCGCCCGCGGCGTCGCCCACCGTACAAGCCTCGGCAAGGCGTTACTGGCGGCGAGCCCAGACGGCTTTGTCGAGGAGTACATCAAACAGGGAGCTACTCGATCAGCGAGCTATGCCGTTCGCAACCAGGACGCCGAGGCGATCTGGGCCGACGTCGCGCTTAGCCGCGAGCGTGGCTTCAGCCTTGACGACGAAGATGACTCGATCGGCGTACGCTGCCTGGGCGCCGCTGTCTGCGGCGCGGGCGGACATCCACTCTTTGCCATCAGCCTGACCGGACCTTCGCCGCGATTCACGCGCGAGGTCTGCCTGGAACTTGCCCCCACCCTGTTACGAACCGTGGGTGACCTATCCGTGCGTTTCGGTGGTTCGCCTCACCCGGCGCTGGCGCAGGCCGCGTCCGAGAGTGCGGCCTAGCACGACAAGACGTGGCTGCGGCCCGGAGGATATTGCGTGGCGCTGCGTATCGGCATCGACACCGGGGGAACCTTCACCGATCTGGTCGGCTTCGATGACGCCGCCGGCGCCTTCGTGTACGGGAAGCAGTCATCAACGCCGGGAGCGCCGGCTGCGGCAGTAGCGGCCGTCCTGGAGGAGGTTGATGCTGGGCGAACGAGCGTCCGCAGCCTGGTTGTAGGCACGACGGTGGCCACCAACGCGGTGCTGCAACGCAAGGGAGCTCGCGTCCTTTTCATCACCACGGCCGGATTCGAGGATGTGCCTTTCATCGGGCGCCTGGACAAGGAAGAGCTCTACAACCTGCACTGGCAGAAGCCCGCTCCTCTGGTGCAGCGCCGGGACTGCTACGGCGTGCCGGAACGTGTCAGTCACACCGGGGAAATCCTCGAACCGCTGACGGAGAACGCGCTCGATGACCTGGTGAGCTTTGTCCACGCCTGCTGTGCTCGCGAAGAAAACCTGGCTGTCGCGATCTGCCTGCTCTTCTCCTACCTGGCCCCAGAGCATGAGGAGCGCATCGCATCCCGCCTGGAAAGGGAGTTTCCCGGCCTGTCGATCTCGGTCTCTCACCGGGTCTCACCCACCTGGCGGGAGTACGAACGGGCCAGTACCAGCATCGGCGACGCCTTTATCAAGCCGGTCCTGCGTGACTACGTCGCGGGCGTGGAGGCAACGCTTGCGGATCTCGGGATCGCCGCGCCAACCAGCATGTTGAAGTCCAACGGCGGGCACATGCGCATCTCCTCGGCGGACGAGCAACCCTCGCAGTTCCTCATCTCCGGCCTGGCTGGCGGCATCGTGGCGGCACGTCATTTTGCCGGGTTGGCGGGCGTGGAGCACGCCTTTTCCCTTGATATGGGCGGTACCAGTGCCGACATTGGCGCCATCCAGGGTGGGCAGGAGCGCTACCAGACGGAGTTCCAGGTCGGGTTCGGCATCCCCATTTCCGTGACCTGTGTCGATGTCGCCACGCTGGGTGCCGGGGGAGGCAGCATCGCCTGGATCGACAAGGGCGGTTTGCTCCAGGTCGGGCCACGAAGTGCCGGCGCTGATCCGGGTCCAATGTGCTACGGCAAGGGCGGCGCAGAGCCGACGACGACCGACGCGAATCTCGTGCTTGGCCGGCTCAATCCTGATTACTTCCTCGGCGGGCAGATCGCGCTCGACGCCATAGCGCCGGTGTCAGCGCTGGAGGAAATCGGGCGGAAACTGGGTGCGCGTCCCGGGGCCGAGATGGAGTCGGCGGCGCACGCCATCGTCGAAACGGCCAATGAAAACATGGCCAACCAGATCAAGCTGATTTCCGTTGACCGCGGGCTCGACCCGCGCGAATTCGTGCTGATCGCATTCGGGGGCGCAGGACCGGTCCACGCCAGCGCCTGTGCCCGTTTGCTTGGCATCTCCCGCGTCCTGATTCCACCACACCCAGGTCTTACCTCAGCGTTTGGGGCTCTGGCGGCCAACTGGCGAGTTGACCGCGCCTGGACCATCTTTGGCCGCTCCAACAGCCTCGACGTGCAAGGCATTGCGGAGCGCCTCGAGCAACTGACCGCTTCGGCGGTGCGCGAACTGGTGGAAGACGGGTTCAACGGGACCCCGCTCGTGGTCCGCAGCATGGATATGCGGTACGCGGGACAGAACTACGAGCGGGAGATCACGTTACCACCCGGCCCGTTTACCGCTGACGCTGCGGCGGAAATGGTCTCGCGCTTCAGCCGCGCCCACGACGAGTTCTACGGTTTTTCTCTGGAAGGCGAGCCCGTGGAATTCGTCAACCTTCGGGTGAGCGCCATCGGGCCCTCGGAGCTCCACGCCATCATGCAGGCTCCTCCAGAGGGTGAAGCGCCCGAGCCAGTCGCCGCCCGCCTTGCGGCCTTCCGCGGCTGGGGGTATCTGGAGACACCCGTGTTTCGCCGCGAGACGCTGCCGGCAGGCACGCGCTTGAACGGGCCTGCCATCATCGAGGAGACAGACTCCACGACCGTCGTCCATCCAGGAGACGAGGTGCTCGTACGTGGAGATGGCCTGCTGGAACTGCGCGTTGCCAACGTCTGATGGAGCGACCAAGCGTGACCGTTGACACCGTTACCCTGAACATCATCCATAACGCGCTGACCAACATTGCCTCCGAGATGGCGCTGGTCATGCTGAAGACGTCCTACTCAACGATCTTCAATGAAGGACTGGATTTCACTACGGTCCTGCTCGATCGAAACGGGGATCTGATCGCCGAGAAGAATTACACCCCCTCCATGATGGGAGCCATCCCACACACGGTGAAGTGGGCCGTCGAGGAGAAGGGCATCGAGCATTTCCATCCCGGCGATGTCCTGGTCCACAACGATTGCTACCGCGGCGGGTGCCACCTCCCCGAACACATGATGATGCGGCCCATCTACGTCGGCGAACAACTGATGGGCTTCGCCGGAAACATCGGCCACGTTGCCGAGATCGGCGGTAAAGCGCCGGGGTCCTTCGCGGCAGACGCGACAGACATCTACCAGGAAGGTCTGCGCCTCCCTCCGGTCAAGCTCATCAACCGGGGCGAGTACGTGGAAGATGTCTGGCGCATCGTTCTCGCGAATCACCGCACCCCCCGCAACACGTGGGGCGACTTTCACGCGATGATCGGGTCTCTGGAGATCGCCGAGCGCCGTATGGGCGAACTCGCCCAGCGCTATGACCCGGAGCTGATTTCTCAGGCAACCGCGCTGCTCATGGATTACTCCGAACGCCGGCTGCGGGCCGAGATTGCCGAACTGCCAGACGGCGAATACAGCGCGAGCATGCTCGTCGAGGATGACGGTGTCACCGCCGATCCGTTCGAGATCAAGGTGACAATCGTCATCAAGGGCGATGAGATCATCGCCGATTTCACCGGGACCAGCCCCCAGGTACGCGGGCCAATGAACTGCACAGTGGTTGTCGTCGCATCGGCGATCTACAACGCCGTCTTCTCGATCACTGACCCACACTCCACCATCCCGCGCAACTCCGGCTGCTACCGGCCGATCACGTTCATCGCTCCCGCGGGCTCGGTCGTGAACGTGGTGCACCCCGGGCCATGCGTTGGAGGCAACACGGACCTGCAACCGAAGTTGATCGATTTGCTGCTGCGTGCGTTCAGCAAGGCAGTGCCGGAAAAGGCCGCCGCTGCCAGCGGCGGATCCTCCAGCAACTTCCTGTTTGGCGGCGTGCATCCCGAGACCGGGGCCTACTACACGAACTACCACTTTGACGGCCATGGAACAGGGGGCACCGCCCTCAAGGATGGCAACGATGGCGAGATCACTCGCCACTCAAACTGCCGCAACACGCCGATCGAGGTTTTCGAGGGGCGCTACCCGTTCCGCACGCTGGAATACCGCCTGCAACCCGACTCCGGCGGCCCCGGCGAGCACCGGGGCGGGCTCTCCACGACGCGAACGCTTGAAGTGACGGCCGACGAAATCACCCTGAGCTGTCTCTTCGACCGCTCCAAAATTCCGGGGTGGGGCCTCTTCGGTGGGCACGACGGAGGCCTGAGTGAACTCCGGGTGAAGCGCCTCGGCGACGATGAGTTCCGCTCATTCGTCGATGCCTACCACACGGTCTCTCCGTCCAAGTTCACGAATGTCCTGCTCAAGCGAGGTGACATCGTGCGCTACGTCACGCCTGGCGGTGGAGGCTACGGCGACCCATTCGAACGCGACCCGGAGGCCGTCCTCAGTGACGTGCGCAACGGCTGGGTCACGCGGGAATCCGCCCGTCGTGACTACGGCGTGGTCATCCATGACGGCGGGTACGAACCGGTCCTGGACGTCAACGCAACGATGGAACTTCGTCAATCCAGGTCCCAGGCGGCCTGATCGAACAGCGCGGTACGGAGAGGAACACGGCGATGGGCCGATGGGTGGAGATTCAGCGCTCTTGGCATGACACTGCCGTCACGAACTGTGCCCTGTGCGGCAGGCTCGTACCGCGTCACATCTGGATGGTGGAGTTCAACGGCCGGGAACTTCCTTTCTGCAATGAAGCGTGCGAGGCGATTTACCGGGATTACTGGCTCCCCAAGTACGGCACCAGAGCTCAGGGTGCCGCCGAAGTCACGACCAGCGAGGTTTAGCCTGCAATGGAGTACCTCAGCCGCGCCTCGTACTACTGGGGCAATCTGACCTGGGACGAACTCCGGGCCGCTGCCACGCGAAAGCCAGTCGTCATTCAGCCGATCGGGGCGATGGAGCAACACGGGTACCACCTGCCGCTGAACACGGATAACTTCGTCGTCACTGGCATCTGCGACGCGGCTGGCCAGCGAGCCCCGGACGAACTGTTGATCCTGCCCTGCATTCCTTACGCCTTCAACGCTCACCACATGGACTTCCCCGGCGTCATTCATGCCGCCTGGGACCACGTTATCCAGTACCTGATCGATGTCGTCTGCAGCGTGACGGCTCACGGCTTTGACCGGATCATCCTGATCAGCGGCCACGGCGTAAACCCACCGTACCTGGCAGTGGTGGCAAACGAAGTCAACGTCCGCACCGGGGCGCTCTGCGCCTCGCTCTTCTGGGGAGCGCTCGCAGACAACGTGAACGAGATTCGTGACTCCGTAATGCCCGGCGGCATGGCCCACGCCTGCGAACTGGAAACGTCGGTCGTGCAGTACCTGGATGCCGAGCGCGTCCGTGGGGACCACGTGATTGATGACATGGGGTTCGTGCAGGGAACCTTTTTGCAGATGGACCTGGGTTCTGCCACCGGTGTGCACCTCGGTGAGCACTGGTGGAGCAGCTTCTCGCCCAGCGGCGTCGCAGGCGAAGCGAGCAAGGCGACACCTGAAAAGGGCAGACTTCTCATCGAACGAGCAGCCGACAATCTCGTGACGCTCGTTCGTGAGCTTCGTGCTCGCCCTGACCCCGCGCTGACCAGGATCGACCAGCACCAGTCAAGCTAACTAGACGTTCTGATAGCTCAAGCTCAAGGAGCGATGCGTGCGTATCACCGATGTCCAGGCCATTATTCTGCGTCAGCCCACCGTCGACGCCACCCGGGCTGACGGAAGCCAGGACGCACTCCTGATCCGCATCGAAACAGACGAGGGGATCACCGGCGTCGGTGAAGTTGATTCGCTCCCGTCCATCATCAAGGCGATCGTGGACGCACCGCCCTCGCACAGCAACGCCATGGGCCTGCGCAGCATCCTCATCGGTGAGAATCCACTGGAGATCGACCGGCTCTGGCACAAAATGTATCGGGGGTCCATCTACTATGGTCGCCAGAGCGCGGCCATTCACGCCATGAGCGGGATCGACATCGCGCTCTGGGATATCAAGGGCAAGGCCCTGGGGCTGCCGATTCACACCCTGCTGGGCGGGCCGCACCGGCAGGAAATCCGGGCGTACGCCAGCACGCTTATGCCGGACACCCCGCAGGAAACCGGCACTGTCGTCTCCGGGCTGGTCGAGCGAGGTTTCACCGCGATCAAGCTCGGCTGGGGGCCATTCGGCAAGGATGCCGACCTGGACGTGGCGCTGGTGCGCGCTGCGCGCGAGGCAGCCGGAGACCATGTCGACCTGATGTTCGACATCGGAATGGGCTGGTCCAGCGCCGACCATGCCATCCGCCAGGTGCGCCGCTTCGAGCCGTACAACCCGTACTGGGTGGAAGAGCCGTTCTGGCCGGACGAAACCGCCGCGTACCGCAAGCTTGCGGACACGGTTGAGACGCGAATTGCCTGCGGGGAGGAGGACACGACCCACTGGGGGTTTGCGCGCATGATGGAGGAAACGCGCGTGGACGTGGTGCAGCCGGATGTGACCCGGGCTGGCGGCATCTCGGAGCTGGTCAAGATTGCCCAGCATGCCGACCTGCGTGGCGTGACCATGGTGCCCCATTCCTGGAGCACGGGCATCATCAAGGCCGCCTCATTGCATGTGATTGGCGCCATGCCGAACGCCACGTTCCTCGAATACTGCGTGCAGGAGACAGAACTGAACCAACTGCTGACGGTGGAGAGATTCCCGGTGTGCGACGGCAAGGTCGCGCTCCCCACAAAACCGGGTCTCGGGGTCGAAATTGACGAAGATGTGGTGCAGCGCTACGCGGTGAGAGCCTGACTCATGGGAATCTACAACGATCTCGGACTACGCACCGTCATCAATGCGAGTGGCACGTTGACCCGGCTTGGTGGCAGCCGGATGGCCCCTGAGGTCCTTGCTGCCATGGCCGAAGCCGCCGCGTCATTCGTGCCCATTGACGAGCTGCAGGCTCGCGCCGGAGAAATCATCGGCGAGGCGACAGGGGCGGAGTCCGGGTACGTCGTAACCGGCGCGGCAGCTGGGCTCTCCCTGGGCGTAGCGGCGTGCGTCGCCGGGTTCGATGTTGCCGCCATGGACCGCCTGCCTGACACCACTGGGCTCAGGAATGAAGTGGTCGTGCAGCGCGGGCACCGCAATGCCTACGACCACGCCATCCGGGCGGTCGGCGTGCGCATGGTCGAGGTCGGCTACCTGGGTTATCCCGGCGCTGGTGGCACCTATCCCTGGCAGATCGCCGAAGCAATCACGGAACGCACTGCCGCCGTCGCTTGCCCGATTCTCGATACGCCTGGCACGGTGCCGCTGCGTGAGGTGTGCGCTATCGCGCACGAACGCGGGGTGCCGGTGATCGTCGATGCCGCTGCTGAACTTCCCCCGCGCAGCAACCTGCGCCGGTTCATTGCCGAGGGTGCGGATCTTGTCGTCTTTTCGGGCGGCAAAGCCATTGGCGGACCACAGGCAAGCGGTATCCTGGCTGGGCGAGCCGATCTCATCGCATCGGTGGCGTTGCAGCACCAGGATATGGACGTGCGTGATGCCACGTGGTCGAAACGAGGACTGCTCGCTGGCGGCGTGCTCCGCGGGATACCGCACCAGGGCTTCGGACGTTCGATGAAGGTTGGCCGGGAAGAGATCGTGGGCCTGCTCGTCGCCTTGCAGCGCTTTGTGGCAGGAAGCGACGAGGCAGATCTCGAGCGGATGCAGCGCCTGCTGGATCCCATCGAGGCAGCGCTGGGTGACCTCTCCGGGATCGAGGTGGCGAGACACGTTCCCGCCAGCAAACCGGTTCCGAGCCTACGGGTCAGGATCTCGGGCAATGATGTCGCCGAGCGCGCCTACGCTGTGGTCAACCGCCTGCTCGACGGTGAGCCATCGATTGCGATTGACCAATCGCACGCAGAATTCGGGCAACTGGCAGTTGTCCCGCAGGGCGTCACGGCGGAAGAAGCCGAGAGCATCGCCAGCCGGCTGCGGGAGGAGTTGATCGCCGTCGTCGCATAGTCCACCATGGTCTTGATCCCGCGATCCGGCGTACTCCTATCAGCAGTGAGAGCGATTCGCTCGCTGCGAGTATGATCCGGGGAGCAGCCTTCTTCCGTATGACTGAGCAGATAGGCGCGATGGCCGAACTGGCGCCCCCAGACGACGAACTCATCGCCGCCATAGCCCAGGGCGATCACCCCGCCCTGCTAGCCCTCTATGACCGGCATGGCCGGCTGGGCTATGGTCTGGCCTATCGCATGCTCGGAGAGTCGGGTGCCGCGGAAGAAGCCGTGCAGGATGCCTACCTGCGCGTCTGGCGCCGCGCCGCGACCTATGACCCATCACGTGGGAGCGTTCGTTCGTGGCTCATGACCATCGTCCACCACTGTGCAATCGACCTGCACCGCAAGCGCGCGGGCGGGCCGAACGTGGTGGCCGGCCTGGACGAAATCGCGGAGCAGACACCGGCTCCAGATGCCTGGAGCGAGGTCTCCGGCAGGCTGGATCAGGAGCGCGTCCGCGCGGCAGTTGCCCAGTTGCCACAGGAGCAGCGCCGGGCCATCGAACTCGCCTACTTCGACGGGTTGACCCATCGCGAAATCGCCGAAAGGGATGGCCTGCCACTCGGCACCGTCAAGGGCCGGTTGCGGTTGGGACTGCAACGCCTCTATTCCACGTTAGCCGAACCCGCTCCTGGCATCGTGCAGGGGTCGCGCCATGGAGCCTAAGGTGAACCGGCCACCTCAGGATGACCCGCGGGATCTGCTTGGCGCGTACGCGCTTGGCGCAGTCGATGCGCGGGAAGCCGCCGAGGTGCAGGCACTCCTGGAGCATGACGCTCATGCCCGGGCAGAACTTGCGGCGTTGCTGGCCGCGGTCAGTACACTCCCTGAACTCGCCGAGCCCCTGGCGCCGCCAGCAGGTCTGCGCGATCGGATTGCGGCTGCTGCGCTGGCAGATTTGCCCGCGCGTGGTGCCCCCGTCCCACCGATACCTGGGCCCGCGCCAGCACCGCCGCCAGTCGCTGGACAACCCAATGATCCGCCGAACGTCGTGCGGCCGAGGCCTGAATTCTGGCAGCGTGCCTCGGTCTGGGCGACGGCCGCCGCGATGCTCCTGATCGTGTCGCTTGGCCTGCTCTACTGGAACATGCAGTTGCGAAGCGAGATCAGCACCGCCCCACAGATCGAGACGCTGGCGCTGGCGACGACCCCGATGGCTCCGCAGGCATCGGGCGACGTGAAGTACATGCCGGAGCAGGGCGTGCTCATGCTGGACGTGCGGGATCTACCGCCACTGCCAGAAGGCTACGTCTACGAGGTGTGGCTCATCGGCGAAGGGGCACCCGTGCCAGCCGGCGTCTTCGCGCACTCCACGGCGCAGCACGCCATGGTGGCTGACCGCTCGCAATTCACGACGCTCGCCATCACCATGGAACCTGGCCCGATGGGGACCGAAGCGCCCACGACCGACGACGTGTACGCAACCGCGTCGCTCTAACGAGTCTTCAGGACTCCTGTCACCTCAAGACGTGTGATTTTATGTCTCATCTTCACGGATACTGCGCTATCTGAGGTATTCACTCCGCGGTAGCGCACGGTTACTCCCCTTCCGTCAACCCGTGGCGGGCGTCCCGCGGTCCTTGCACCTGGAGTTCCCGGATGTCTGAGAAACCCCGTCTTGGATGCCTGCACGCGCACCATTCGAACATTCCGTACATCGAGCGCATCCTTCCGCACGATCAGGTCGAGGCGATTCATTTTGTTGAGCCAGGCTTACTGCGGCGTATCGGAAGTGATCCAGAATTCGGCATCGCGGATGCCTCAGACCAGGTGCGTAAGCAGTTGGACTGGATGACCGCTTGCGGCGTGGAGGCCCTGCTCATCACGTGTACGAACTACATCGCGGCCATGCCGGATGAGCCTGCTCAGGCCGGAATCCCGATCGTCAAGATCGACGAACCGTTTTTCGCCTACCTGCTCAAGCAACCTCCGCGTCACCTGCTCCTCTTCTCGAACCCGGACACGGTTGAAGGGACGGTGCAACGCTTGCACGCCTTTGCGGCTGCTGTTGGGACGGAACCAGAGATCGAGGTCGAGGTCATTCCCAACACCTTCGATCTCTTCCTCACCGGCCAGACCGAGGCGTATAACCGAGCCGTTGCCGAGCGTCTGCGTGAACTCGTCCGCCTGGACCGGTTCACGTCCCTGTCGGTTGCACAACTCTCCATGGTGGACGCTGCCAGGCGGGTGGCCGATGAGACCGGTCATCTGATCGGCGAGCCACTCACGCCACTCCGCACCTATCTCGACACGATCCTGTGACGCTGCATCCACCGTAGAGGACGTCTACACTTCGCTCGTAGCTGCTGACCCACCTGACCAACTGGAGTGCCCCGAGGCAGCATGTCCGCCATCGTTCCGCTGGACGAACAGGAATCCAGGCAGCGTCTTGCCGCTCTGGCTTCCTTTGCGGCTGTCCCCTATTCCAGCCTGGATGACGCGATCAACGTCATGCTGGAATTACTGGCTGATCTGGTTGGCATCAGCCTGACCATGATTCACCGGCTTGAGGGCGACAACCTGGTGGTATCGCACGCCTGCGATCGCATTGGGCTTGGGCTCACACTTCCAGTCACGATCCCGCGCGCTTACACGTTTTGTGATTCCGTCCTCGCCTCCCTCACGCCGCTGGTTGTCGGGGATGCAGATCTCAACGAGCAGTGGCGCAATTTGCCCGGCAAGGTCGCGATCGGCACCCGTTCCTACGCGTCAGTGCCGATCGTGCTGGCCAATGGCCGCGTTTTTGGCACGCTTTGCGCTCACGACCGCCGCGTCCTGGATCTGGGCAAGGCCGAACTGGACGCCATGCGCATCCTGGCACGGCTCATCGCATTCGAGATCGAACGTGACGAGGGATTGCATCGGGAGTCTGAGGTAGCTGCGCAACTGGCACGGCAAAACCAGGAACTTCACGACGCCCTCCAGCAACTCGATGCCCTGCGCGGAGTGGTGGAATCGATCTCCCGCCACCTGGATTTGCCGAGCCTCCTGCAACAGGTCGTGCAGAGCGCAGTCGATCTTCTCGGCGCGCATGGCGGTGCAATCAGCCTGATTGGCGAAAGCGTCTCTGCGCCGCGCAGAATGGTCGCCACCTACAACCTGGGTGAGTCGGATGTCGCGACCAGGCCTGTACCTGCCTCGTCGGGCCTCATGGGAGAGATCATCGCCCGCCGCGGGCCGGTCATCATTCCAGCCTATGAGGATTTGAGCGATCCGCTCCCGGATGGGGTGTTTCACCGGCTTGGACCGTGGATCGGCGTGCCAATCTGGTGGCAGGACAGCATCGTTGGCACGTTCGGTGTTGCCGCCAACGATCGCCTGCGTGTGTTCGGCGAGCGAGAAATCACCATCCTTGGGCTGCTGGCCAAGCACGCCGCCATTGGCATAGAGAACGCGAGACTCTTCGCTGCCAATCACGACCTGGGGATCGCTGAAGAGCGCAACCGCCTTGCCCGTGAGATTCATGACACGCTTGCGCAATCTCTCCTGACGCTCACGTTCCAGATTCGCGCCGCCCGTGGCCTTGTTGCCAGCGCTCCGCAGCAGGCTGACAGCGAGCTCCATGCTGCCGAAGCGCAAGCCCGGGCAGCGCTGGAAGAGGCACGTCGATCCGTCTGGAATCTGGGTCCCGCAGCGCTTGAAAGTGGCTCGCTTCTACAGGCAATGCAGGCCGAAGCCGCCGCTCGCACGCACGATGCAACTTGCTCCTTCTCGACCACCGGGACGCCGCGCCCGCTCGACGCCGAGACGCAACTTGCGCTGCTGCGCGTGATGCAGGAGGCAGTCACCAACGCGCGTCGTCACGGGGGTTGCTCTTCGATCGCCGTGCATCTGGAATTCGCCGCCGATGCCGTGAGGCTCGAGGTTCAGGATGACGGTGTTGGCTTCGACCCCGCATCGGTGGGACCTCCCGGAGCATCAGGAGGGCATGGCCTCCGCGGCATGACCGAACGCGTAACTCGCGTGGGCGGCACGCTGATGATCCTCAGCCAGGCGCCAGATGTCGCAGGAACCAGGCTGCAGGTCAGCATTCCCTATGCTCGACCGCATGCGCAAACCGAGCGCACGACGCCTGCCACAACCGTCCAGGTACGAGTCATTGTTGTCGATGACCATCCGCCGATCCGGGCAGGTCTTGCGGCGCTCCTGGACGCGGCGTCGGACATCGCGGTTGTCGCCCAGGCCGCCAGCGGGGAAGACGCCCTCCGGATGATCGAAAGCCTCCACCCTGACGTGGCGCTCATTGACTTGCGGCTGCCGGGAATCTCGGGCGTGGACACGATTGCCCGCATCTCTCAGCTTCACGTCTCCACTCGCTCCATCGTCGTCACGAGTTTTCAGCAGGATGAGATGGTCCTGCAGGCGTTGCGGGCTGGCGCGCAAGGCTATTTGCTGAAGGACGCCACCGGCAGCGAACTCGCCACCGCCGTGCGCACGGTCGCCGCTGGCGGCACGTTCCTGACACCGGCCGTTGCCGGCAAACTCACTGGCAGCCTGATCCGCCAGGAACGGCTGACCCGCCGCGAGCTCCAGGTCCTGAACCTGATTGGGCAGGGACTGGCCGATAAGGAAATTGCGGCCGACATTGGAGCGACTGCCAAGACCGTGCAGTTTCATGTTGCCAACATTCTCGGCAAACTCGGTGCCCAGAATCGAACCGACGCTGTTCGCATTGCGTACGCGCGCGGAATCCTGAACCTCTGACCACCGAAAACCCAGGGAAATTCCCAGGTTCGGCGCCAGGGACTTTCCGGACGAAAGTTTCTGTAGCGAGCCCTACTCTGGTTCCACGCCAATCTCCTTACGGAACTCAGGTCTGGAGCCAAACCATGCATGCGTCAATGGACGCGTTGGCAGTCTCACCCTTTCACCATTCAATCTCGACAGAACCGGATATTCCTGGCTCAGGAGCACCTAGCGAATTGCCTGACAGCGATGGCGCACTTG
Organism: Thermomicrobiales bacterium; assembly: GCA_046328375.1. Taxonomy (GTDB): domain Bacteria; phylum Chloroflexota; class Chloroflexia; order Thermomicrobiales; family UBA6265; genus JACCXM01. Next base: position 8,617 of record JAXLWT010000057.1, on the reverse strand, counting down.
CCGTTCGTCTGGCGTCTGGCGACGTCTCAGCACTTGAGACGCTCTATCAGCGTCACTATGAGCCGGCACTCGCCGTTGCCCTGGCCCTTCTACGTGACCGCAGCGCTGCCGAGGATCTGGTCCATGAGGCGTTTCTGCGTGCCTGGCGTCGAGCCAGTTCGTTCCAGTCGCAGCGAGGAACGTTCCGTTCCTGGCTCCTGACCATCGTTCGCAACGGCGCAATTGATCAACTCCGGCAGCAGGCGATGCAACGCCGGCCCGCCGTCGCTGCGGCGCAGGAAACGCTGCATGGCCCTGCAGAACTCGATGTCACAACCCAGGTGCTCCTTTCGCTTGAAGCCGAGCGGCTGCACCAGGCGCTGGCTCAGCTTGCTCCCGAGCAGCGTCGGGCGGTGCAGCAATCGTTCTTTGCCGGGCTCTCCCACCGGGAGATCGCTGAACGTGAGGGTTTGCGGCTCGGTACGGTCAAGGGACGCGTCCGCCTGGGACTGAATCGACTGCGCGCCTTGCTTGACAGCCCTGGAGAGGTTTCTGCAGGTCAGTGATCCAGGCTCTCCAGTAGCCCGTAGTAGGGATCAGGACACCGAGCGAAAAACCAACAGCGCACGCGGGATCTTTGCTCACGGCGGCCTGCCCGGCCGAGGAGTCACTGTGTCATGTTTCCGTTGCACTCACCCCGGCACCACTCTCACGCCTCCGGTTTGGGCGGGCGCTCGCCGCCGGATTCCAGTTCAAGGATGAACGCCCATGCCGTATGGGCCAGACGTGCGACATTCGGAGTGAGCACCATGCGACACAAAACCATCACGCATCTCAGCCTGGCGCTCGTGGCCATGGTTGGGTTGTCATCCGCACTGAATCTCGGAGCCGTCCCAACGCTCGCCTCCAGCCACCGCGAGGCGCCACTGATTAGCCAGGACCCGGCCGCGGACGCCACTGACCTCTATGCCTTTGTCAGCCCGGATGCCCCGGATACGGTCAGCTTCATCGCCAACTACTACCCGATGGAGGATCCGGCCGGCTTCCCCAACTTCTACCGCTTCGGAGATGACGTCACCTACCGCATCAACATCGACAACAACGGTGACGCCGTTGAAGACATCTTCTACCAGTGGACCTTCGATACCGAGATCGCGAATCCCAATTCGTTCCTCTACCAATCCGGGCCGATTGATTCGCTGGATAGCGCTAACCTGAATGTGCGCCAGACCTACACCCTCTCTGAAGGGCGGGGCGGTGTCCTGACGGAGATTGCCAGCGGCCTGATGACACCGCCATCCAACATCGGCCCCAAGTCGACGCCAGACTATGACGCCCTCGCCAGTGCCGCCATATCCGAGGTCGGAGATGGGATCAAGGTTTTCGCCGGTCAGCGCGATGATCCTTTCTGGGTCGATCTCGGCGGCGTGGGTGACCTCCTTACCATCCGCCAGATCCCCGGCAACGCTGGTGGCGGGGTGGACGACCTGGCCGGTCTCAACGTGCAGACGCTGGCCATCCAGGTCCCGATTGACCAACTGACGAAGGACAACGCCGTTCCCGCGGGGGCAGATGCTGACGATGCCGTCATCGGGGTCTGGACCACTGCTCTGCGCGGATCAACCAAGGTCCTCTGGCCAGGCACCTACGAGGATTCTGGCCCGCTGGTGCAGGTCTCTCGCCTTGGCATGCCCCTGGTGAACGAAGTCGTGGCACCGCTCGGGGCCAAGGACCTGTTCAATGGCTCCCACCCTGGTGACGACGCCCAATTCCTGGGGGCGGTCACGGATCCGGAAATTGCCAAACTGCTCAACCTGCTCTATGGCACGGCCCTGGTGCCCGTCCCTGAGTCAGGCCGCGATGACCTGGTCACCGTCTTCCTGACAGGGGTGCCGGGGCTCAATCAACCCGCCAACGTCAAGCCGAGCGAAATGCTGCGCCTGAACGTCGCCGTTGCTCCATCCGCCGAGGAGAACCCCCTGGGCGTGATTGGTGGAGACAACGCAGGCTTCCCGAACGGCCGTCGCCTTGGTGACGACGTGGTGGATGTGGAACTGCGCGTTGCCGCCGGTTTCCTGCTTGGCGAGGAGTTTCAGCAGGGCGTCAACGGACAACTGGGCGACGGCGTTCCCACGAACGATGTCCCGTTCATGTCGGCGTTCCCATACGTGGCCGCGCCACACCAGGGCTTCGAGCATGTGCACCACACGCCCGACGGCATGGCGGCGGGTGGCATGGACATGAGCCAGGACATGGCGACGCCGGAAGCGCGATCGCTGACCGTGCCCCTGAATGAACTCAGCGCGTCCGGCCTGAGTGGTGAAGCCATGCTGACCGAAACCCCGGACGGCACCATGGTTTCGCTCATGGTGGACGGACCCGCGGGCGACAACCCGGTCCACGTTCACTACGGCACGTGTGACAACCTGGGCGAGGTGGCCGCAGCCCTGAACAACATCGACACCGACGGCCGGAGCGAGACAGTTATCCCGCTGACGATCGATGAACTGACCAGTGACGCGTTCGCCATCAACGCGCACGAATCTGTCGACAACATTGCCAATTACGTCGCCTGTGGCGATATCGCCGGATAACCAACCGGTCGTCCTGGGCTGGTGGCCGATCGGCCACCAGCCCTCTCGCCCCAGCGCCGGAGCGATGCACCATGGCCCACTTTCCCGTTCTCTCATCACTCTCGCAATATGCTCGGACGTCACGCCTGGCCCTGGCCGGTGCGGCCGCGCTCCTCCTGCTCTCTGGCGCTCTCAACATGCGGCCACTCGCCAGCACGCTTCTTGCTGGCGAGCAGGCTGCTCCCGCCATCACAAACCCGGAGACTGGGGCGACCCCTCTGGACCGCACCATTGCTGCATTGCAGGACGCGCTGCGCAACGGTGATTCGCGCGCCGAGAGCCAGAACGCCGCCCAGTTGGGCCACGCCTACCTGCAGAAGGCGCGCGAAACCGGCGACTCTTCCTACTATCCGAAGGCAGACGGCCTGTTCACGCAGTCCCTCGAAGGCGACGCCGGAAATGTTGATGCCCTTGTGGGCAAGGGCACACTCGCGCTCGCTCGCCACGAGTTCCGCGAAGCGCGGCAATGGGGCGAGCGTGCGGTCACAGCCGCTCCCCAGCACGCACCGGCATACGGGGTTCTCGTTGATGCCGAAGTGGAACTCGGTGATTACGAGGCAGCTGTGGACACCCTGCAACAGATGGTCGATCTGCGCCCTGACCTTGGATCTTTCTCGCGCATCTCCTACGTGCGTGAACTGATGGGAGACCGCGCGGGGGCCATATCGGCCATGCAACGAGCGGTCACCGCCGGCTCTGGCTACCCGGAAAACGTGGCATGGGCGCAGGTGCAACTCGGCAATCTGTACTTCGACGGCGGAGACCTGACCGCGGCGGCCAAGGCGTACGAGACCGCATCTGCCGCTGTTCCAGGCTACGCGCCAGCCATGGCGGGACAGGCGAAAGTGCTGGCGGCTCGTGGCAAACTCGCGGCTGCCGCTGACCTCTACGCGAGGGTCGTCACGCTTCTGCCACTCCCCGAGTACCTCGCGGCCTACGGCGACGTGCTGAGCGCGCAGGGCAACCAGAGCGCTGCCAGCGCCCAATTCGCCACTGTCGCCGCGATTCAACAACTCCAGGCTGCGAATGGCGTCAATACCGACCTTGAGCTCGCACTTTTCGCGGCAGATCATGGTGACACCGCAGCGGTCAACAACGCAGTTTCCCAGGCCAGGGCGGGCGTGGCCGGCCGGCCGAGCGTGACGGCCTACGACACATTGGCCTGGACGCTCTACCGCGCGGGCAGCCTCGACGAGGCTGCGGCCGCCAGTCAACAGGCGCTCCGCCTGGGAACCCAGAGCGCGTTGATGCACTTTCACGCCGGCATGATCGCCTCAGCCCGCGGCGAGAGGGCGCAGGCAATCTCCCACCTGCAAACCGCGCTCACACTCAACCCACACTTTTCCCTGCGCTACGCACCTGTCGCCCAGGCCGAGCTTGCTCGCCTGCAGAATGAGGCCGCGTCATGACCGGGTCACAGACCGCGTTCCTTCGCTCGGCGCCATCCCGGGTCGCCCTGGTGCTCCTGACATTGCTGGCCTGCGCCCTCCTGCCGGCCAGACCGGCGGCGGCACACCCACTCGGCAACTTCAGCGTCAACCAGTACAGCAAGCTGGAGATCGATCAGACAGCGATCCACCTGACGTACGTGCTCGACCTGGCCGAGATCCCGACCGTTGCCAACATCCGGGCGTTCGACAGCAATGGTGACGGTGCGCTCTCGGAAGCTGAGAGGGGAAGCCTACAGGAGGCACTCCTGGCCGAAGTAACCCCGCAACTTCACCTGCGTAGTGGCGAAACCAATGTCTCCCTTCGACTGCAGGACGCCGAACTCACCTTCCAGAGCGGACAGGCGAACCTGAAGACCACGCGTCTCACCGCCCACTTTCAGGGGGCACTGCCTCCGGGTACACCGAACGAGACGATTTCGTATGCCAATGCATTCGCCGCGGATCGCGTCGGATGGCGGGAGATCGTCGTGGTGAACAGCCAGGACATTGCCATTCCCGACGCCGCCGCCCTGGCCGAGGATCAATCTCAAGCCCTGACCTCGTACCCGTCTGACCTGCTCACCAGCCCGCTCGATGAGCGATCCATCTCTCTCAGTTACCAGGTCGTCCCGGGAACGCCCGCTCTCAGCGCCACCCGCGCCGATACGACCGGCAACCCGCTTGATTTCGGAGCGCGCCTCGCTGGCATCGTGAACGGCAGCGTGACGTCACCCGTCGGGCTGGTGATTGCGCTCCTGGCCGCCATGCTCTGGGGCGCCATGCACGCGCTTTCACCGGGACACGGCAAGACCGTCGTGGGCGCGTACCTCGTCGGCAGCCGCGGGACGCCGCTCCACGCGCTCTTCCTGGGGCTCACGGTCACCATCACGCACACTGCCGGAGTCGTCGCCCTGGGTATGGTGATCCTTCTCGCCTCGCGCACGATCATGCCGGAACTTTTCTATCCCTGGCTCAGCCTCATCTCCGGCCTGATGGTGGTTGTGGTGGGCATCACCATCCTGCGACAACGTGTGCTCGGTCTCCGCCCGGCTCATACTCACACCCACGCTCACGCTGACGGGGAACCCGCGCACCACCATCATGGGCCAGGCGCGGGCTTCGTGCACACCCATGACGGCCACACCCATAGCCACCTCCCACCCGGCGGTGCGGGTGACCGGGTGACCTGGCGCAATCTGCTGGCTCTGGGTGTTTCCGGCGGGCTGCTCCCCTGCCCATCCGCCTTGCTGGCGCTGCTCGGCGCAGTCGCGCTCGGCCGCGCGGGGTTTGGCCTGGCGGTAGTCGTGGCCTTCAGCCTCGGCCTGGCAGGCACACTGACCGGAGTTGGTCTGCTCTTTCTCTACGCCGGCCGGTTCCTGGAAAAGCATCGACTTCCGGGCGCCACCGCAGGCCTGGTGCGGTTTGCCCCGGTCGCGGCAGCCCTGGCGGTAACGGCCTCGGGCGCACTCATCGTCGCCCGGGCCGTCAGCGATCTCTGGTAACCCGCCGTTTGCCTGGGACAGACGCCACTACCCCGCCAGATGCAGGTACATCCGGCGGGGTAGACCTCGGGTTAGCCATAGATCTCGTCGGTCGCCGACCAGCCGAGCAGGAGCAGCGCAAAGAAGCCCTTCCAGGCATCAACAGCGTTACCTGCGCGATAGGTGACCGTGCGCGGCGTTTCACGCACACTCCCCGGGACGAGCGCCGCCATCAGGGCCTCTGCGGTTGAGGAGAAGGTCACCGACAGTTCGACCTCACCGTCGAGCTTGTGCAACCGAAAGCGCGATGCTCCATCGGCCGCAAAGCGTTCGACCGCTCGCTGGGCCGCTTCCCGGATGTTTGCGTGGCTGCGAGCCGGTGGAAAGCAGCGCGCTGTCCAGCGATCGATCGCGTACTTGGTCAGGCCGTACTCCACGTTCGGCAACGTCTCCCGCAGTTCCTTCTCGTAGAGGTCGTCGCCGGAGGCAAAGATCACCGGAACACCAAATTCGGCGCAGACAGCGGCATTGATCTCCGATTCTCCAACCGGCTGGCCGTTCATGCGAATTTCGACGATCTCCCGGCCGAGAATCGTCTCATTGCCGACCCCGTCGGAGTCGCCGGTGCGTGCGTGATAACCGAGAAAGAAGACGGCATCCGCATCCTGCACGCCTTCCACCATGCACAGGTGCTTGTGAAAGCCCTTGATCAGGTCAGCTCGCGCGTCCAGGCGTTCGATCTGGACATTGGTCATCGTCCAGTGAGCGTCATTCACCACCACCTGAGTGGCGCCACCGGCGAACGCCCCCGCGATCGCGGCATTCACATCGTCCGTCATCATGGTGCGCATGAACTCGTAATGAGGCCGGCCGAACAAGAGTTCATTCGTGTTCGTGACGCCGGTCACCCCCTCGGCATCGGCGGAGATAAGCACTCGCATGGATGTCTTCCCAAGGCTTGCCCGGCCATCCGGGTCAATACGCGCCCAGCAGCGGATGGCTTCATCAGCCTGGCGCGCTCCATCTCTGCACTCTAGCGCACTGCACGACAAACGGCTGGCGGAGTCCAGGATCTGGACACCGCCACCTCACCGTAGCGCTCAGGCCTGACGGGCAACACCTACGACGTCAGAAGCCCACCGAATCGCTACCCGTTGCAGTTGTCGAATGTGCTGTTCCCGGCACAGTTGTCCGGGTGATTGTCGACAATGATGTTGCTGGCAGCGATCTCGTTGTTGCCGCCCTCGTTGTACAGGCCGCCGCCACTCCCATGTAGCTCGTTGCCAGTCACCAACGAGTTCGGTCCCAGTAGCACTGCTCCGTAGTAATTGTAGATTCCGCCCCCGCGCCCCGCGTTAAACGTGCGGAAGGTCTTGTTGTTGGAGATGCTTGCGCCTTCAATGGTTATGACGCCTTCATCGTTGAACAGGCCCAGGCCGCCATACCCGAAGTCCTCATTGTAGGCGGTGTTTTTCTGGACGAACCCGCGCACAATACGCAGAGATCCCTCGTTGTAGATCCCGCCTCCGTACTGGATCGCGTCGTTTCCATTGACATTGCAATCACCAAGGGTCAGGTAGCCCTGGTTGAAGATTCCCGCGCCGTTGCCGTTCCGGCCCCCCTGGATGGTGATGTTGGACATGGTCACCCGCACATTCTTGCGGATGCCAACCACCTGGCAGTTGAGACCCGCATCGATCTCACTGGTGCCCCCATCGAACCCGCCTGTGATCTGGAGATCGACGTCAATGAGCAAGGTGTCTTGTATCTTCCACGTTCCCTGACAGAGCGTAATGACATCGCCGGGCCGCGCCGAACGAATCGCTGCCTGCAGGTCGTCCTCGGGCTTCAGGCACTGCACATCAGCAACAGAGCAATCACCGCTGCTACTCGGCGCACCGCATTGCCCGTTGCAGCAGATCTCGCCGCTCGCGCAGGAATACCCACACGCGCCACAGTTGTAGGGATCGGTGTCCAACGGCACACAACCCGTGCCGCAGCACGTGGTTCCGGAGCGGCACGGTGCGGCAGACGCACCATCAGAGAGCAACGTGCCACAGCACGTTTCCGCCGCCGCGATCTGGGCTGGCGTCACGTTGGAACTCCGGAAATCCGCGCCGCAGAGATCCGCATCGACAAAGCTGGCTTTCGAGACATTCGCCCCGCGTAGATCGGCGTTGCGTAAGCTAGCCCCTGCCAGGCAGGCCTGCTTCAGGTTTGCGCCCGCGAGATCGGAGGCCAGCAGATGGGCGCCGCTCAGGTTTGCCTTTTCCAGCTTTGCGCTCTGCAGCGAAACTCCCACCAATCCGGCTTGCGCGAAATTGCATTGGCTCAAGGCGGCGCCAGGTTTCGCCTCGGAAACGTCACATGTCCGGCTGCCAGCTGACGTGCATTGCCCGTTATTGCCGCCGGAACCGTGGCGGTTCTTCCGCCGGCGCTTCTTCCTCCTTCGCCCGTGCCGCTTGGCCGCCTCGGTTTCCGTGACACCAAACGCGAGGCCAATGGCGCCGGTTGCCAGTCCCAATGCTCTACGGCGACTAACCCCTGCAGCAATGCTGCGAGCGAGTGAGTCGAACTGCTCCTGATCCACCCAACCCTCCAGAATTGACCACGTCAGAAATGAATGTAGCAAAGACCACTATAGCTTTATGGTCAAACTCTTCCATGGTTCATCTGGAACTGCAGGTCCAACCCACAACGGCCGCCCATCACCTCAGGATCGAAGCAACGTGCGGAGCAGGTATGGCAGCGAAGAGTCATCTCGGAGCTCGCAGGTGGGAATGGGTCACCCGGATAGAAGTGGCAGATCGGACAAACCGCTAACGCACAGCGCGATGCGTTGTACCTGCCGCGCAAACGCGGTCCTGCAAACTCTCCCGTTCTGTTCCAATCGTGAACGTCAATACCTATTGCGTTCGCTATAGGAACATGATACGTTCGTGCCGTCGTTGATCCATAGACCGGCTGGCTGTATGACCAGCAGCCGACGGCGGCCCTCGGTGCTCAGGCGGGAGTGGCGTGATCGTCGCTCCATGTCCTCATCCCTGCGGGCACGTTTCGGCACTGGCGAACTCCTGGAGTAGCTCCAGGGGTA